>CAWFTO010000001.1:0-875384 GCA_963818845.1 Vulcanimicrobiota bacterium
CCCCGCACGTGTAAGCGTAGCAGCGTTGCGTGAAGGGGGGTTGCACGGCGATCAGTCGAGGGTGCTACACCTCGAGGTCAGTAAGAAATCCTTCCGATAGGCGAAGCCGGCTGGAAAGCCGCACCAAAGACGGTGATAGTCCCGTAGTCGAAATCGGTTGGACTGACTCGATCGTTCGTAAGTAAGGCGGGGCACGAGAAACCCTGTCTGAATCTGGGGGGACCATCCTCCAAGGCTAAATATTCTGTCGTGACCGATAGCGCATAGTACCGTGAGGGAAAGGTGAAAAGAACCCCCGAAGGGGAGTGAAATAGAACATGAAACCGTGTGCTTACAAACCGTGAAAGGCCCATGCGCAAGCAAGGCTGATCGCGTGCCTATTGAAGAATGAACCTGCGAGTTACGTGGTACAGGCTTGGTTAAGGTGATGAGCCGGAGCCGCAGCGAAAGCGAGTCTGAATAGGGCGATTCGTCTGTATCAGTAGACCCGAAACCAGGTGATCTATCCATGAGCAGGCTGAAGCATGATTAACCTCATGTGGAGGGCCGAACCTGTTGTTGTTGAAAAAACATTGGATGACTTGTGGATAGGGGTGAAAAGCCAATCGAACCTGGAGATAGCTGGTTCTCCCCGAAATAGTTTGAGGACTAGCGTTGCGTATTAAACCTTGGGGGTAGAGCACTGACAGGGCTAGGGGCCTTACCGGGTTACCGAACCCCATCAAACTCCGAATACCAGGGCGTATCGCGCAGCAGTCAGACAGTGGGGGATAAGCTCCATTGTCAAAAGGGAAACAGCCCAGATCATCAGCTAAGGTCCCTAATCGATGCTCAGTGGTAAAGGAAGTCGTTTCGCACAGACAACTAGGAGGTTGGCTTAGAAGCAGCCACCCTTGAAAGAGTGCGTAATAGCTCACTAGTCGAGTGAGGCGGCGCCGAAAATGTAACGGGGCTCAAGCATCGAACCGAAGCTATGGGATTAGATAAAACTAATCGGTAGGGGAGCGTTGTCGCGTAGGCTGAAGCCGAACCGTGAGGATCGGTGGACGAACGACAAGTGCGAATGCAGGTATAAGTAGCGATAAATGCGGGTGAGAACCCCGCACGCCGGAAGTCTAAGGTTTCCTGAGCTACGTCAATCGTCTCAGGGTGAGTCGGGTCCTAAGCCGAGGCTGAGAAGCGTAGGCGATGGCCAAGCCGTTCATATTCGGCTACCACCGACGTCAGTTTAGACTCTTCCGAACAGCGGCCGGCCTCGAGCGATCGTGGTCCGTTCGGTGTTCGTGAGAGCCTATGAAGTGAAGGGATGACGCAGGAGGATAGGTCAGCACACTATCGGATGTGTGTCGAAGCAGGTAGGGGGTCAGATAGGCAAATCCGTCTGGCAACTCCGAGATGCGAGTGCGAGGGCCTTTGTGGCCCGAAGTGATCAACTCCACGCTGCCAAGAAAAGTCTCTAGCAATGACATAGGTGCCCGTACCGTACACCGACACTGGTAGACTGGCAGAGCATGCTAAGGCGACGGGAGAACCCCTGTTAAGGAACTCGGCAAATTAACCCCGTAACTTTGGGAGAAGGGGTGCCCCTTTTGGTCTAGTCTTTACGACGAAAGCTGAGGGGGGTCGCAGTGAATAGGCCCAAGCGACTGTTTAACAAAAACACAGGTCTCTGCGAACGCGAAAGCGGACGTATAGGGGCTGACTCCTGCCCGGTGCTGGAAGGTTAAAAGGAGAGGTTAGCGCAAGCGAAGCTTTGAATTGAAGCCCCAGTAAACGGCGGCGGTAACTATAACCGTCCTAAGGTAGCGAAATTCCTTGTCGGGTAAGTTCCGACCTGCACGAATGGAGTAACGACTTGGGCACTGTCTCGATGGGGGGCCCGGCGAAATTGCAGTACCAGTGAAGATGCTGGTTACCCGCGGCAGGACGGAAAGACCCCATGAAGCTTTACTGTATCCTGATGTTGGGTCTTGAGATTTTCTGTACAGGATAGGTGGGAGCCGACGATCCGCGGGCGCTAGCTCGCGGGGAGGCAACCTTGGGATACCACCCTGAAAATCTTGGGATTCTAACCTACAGCCATAATCTGGCTGGGAGACAGCGTCAGGTGGGCAGTTTGACTGGGGCGGTCGCCTCCTAAAGAGTAACGGAGGCGCCCAAAGGTTCCCTCAGGACGGTCAGAAACCGTTCGACGAGTGCATAGGCAAAAGGGAGCTTGACTGCGAGACGGACAGGTCGAGCAGGTGCGAAAGCAGGGCTAAGTGATCCGGCGGTACCGAATGGAAGGGCCGTCGCTTATCGGATAAAAGCTACTCTGGGGATAACAGGCTTATCTCCCCCAAGAGTCCACATCGACGGGGAGGTTTGGCACCTCGATGTCGGATCGTCGCATCCTGGGGCTGTAGTAGGTCCCAAGGGTTGGGCTGTTCGCCCATTAAAGCGGTACGCGATCTGGGTTCAGAACGTCGTGAGACAGTTCGGTCCCTATCCGCCGTGGGCGTAGGAGATTTGAGGAGTGTCGACCCTAGTACGAGAGGACCGGGTTGAACGAACCGCTGGTGAACCGGTTGTCGTGCCAACGGCATAGCCGGGTAGCTACGTTCGGATCAGATAAACGCTGAAAGCATATAAGCGTGAAACTGACTTCAAGATGAGATCTCAATCTCGCAAGAGTGAAGGGTCGTGGGAGACTACCACGTTGATAGGCCGGAGGTGGAAGGCGAGCAATCGCTGCAGCTGACCGGTACTAATCGCCCGGAAACTTATTAAAGTACGCCAATTCAAAGATAACAACGCAATTGCGTTTGGCCATGGAAGTTCTTCTCTGTGCAGCTTTCGCCCGCGATCGCCTCGAGCTCCGGCTCGGCATCGCGGAGCGGATCAAGTTTCTGGCGGCCATGGCGGCGGGGTTCCACCCGTTCCCATCCCGAACACGGCAGTTAAGCCCGCCAGCGCCGATGGTAGTCGGACCGCAGGGTCCCTCGAGAGTAGGACGCCGCCAGATAATCCGTAGCAATGAGCCCGCCGATCAGCCGATCGAGCGGGCTCATTGCGTTTGCCGGCTTGGGTCAGCGCAATGCGAGGCGCTTCGCGGCCGATCGAAATAGGGCTTCGGCTCCGGGCTCGAAGCGGAATGCCACCATCAAGTCGTCGACGTCGTAGCCGGCCTCGACCTTCCGGAGAGACGCGAGGTGATCGCTCGCCTCGGCGAGCCTGCCCGCAAGTGCGAGCGCGTAGGCGGCGATCGCGCGAATGTGCGCGTGCGCGTTGGGGCGCGCGGCCGCCTTCACGGCCCATTCGGCGGCTTCGTCTAGCCTGCCGAGGCGCATCAGCGCCATCGCGCGCGACGCGAGCATGCCGAAGAGCAGCGGGTCGAACGGGCTGAGGCGCCGCGAGTGGTCGGCAAACGCGATGGCTGCCGTCGGGTCGCCCGACTGACAGTGCACGAACGCCAGCGTGTAGTGGCCCAGTGCGAAATTCGGACTGAGCTCGACCGACTGCTGCAGTTCGCCGACGGCTTGATCGAACGAGCCTCGCAGCCAGAGCGCTCGTCCGACCGACCAGTGCGCCGACGGATCGCGATCGTCGGCCATGAGGCTCTGCCCCGCCGTTTCGAGCGCCAGCGCGACGTGCGGGTCGCGCGGCGTCCAGCCTTGGAACGCATTTTGAAAGTGCGTGAACGACAAGCCGGCGTAGGCGCGCGCGAACGTTGGGTCGAGCTGAACCGCCCGTGTGAAGAACATCGCGGCGTGCTCGTTGTCCGCTTTGTTGAAGCGGTACATGTGCCAGAGCCCGCGGTGGTGTGCTTCCCACGCAGTCAACGAGCTGGGCGGCTTGAGCACCGCGCGCGTCCGTTCGCTCGCCTCGATCTCGCTGTCGACGCAGGCGACGATGCTGTCGCCGATGTCCTCGAGCGTCTCGAGGGACGTCTCCAGCGTGCGGTGGAACGTATCGGCCCACACGATGCGAGCGGTCCGCGTCTCGGTCAGCTCGACCGTGACGGTCAGCTCGTTGCCGTGCCTGCGCACGGATCCGGCCGCCACGTAGTCGACGTTGAGGATGCGGCCGGCCTCTTCGGAGCCGACGTGCCGCTCGTGCAGCGCGAAGACGGTTCCCTGCGCGATCACGAAGAGGCTGCGCAACTTTGCCAGCCGGGTGATGACGTCGTGTGCGAGCGCGTCCCCGATGCCGCCGCGCACCGCCGGCGCGTTCGAGAGGTCGTCGAAGGGCATGACGGCTACCGACGCGCGATGCATCGCCGCGGCACTGCCGGCGAGCGCGTCGGGCACGGCACGCGCGTCGGAGGCGACGGCCGGGCCGCGCGGCGCCGGAGCACGCTGCGCGCGAGCCGCTCGCCACGCGTCGCGAATCGGGGACGCGTCCAAACCGTCGGACTCGAACGCACGAACCGCCGACGCCAGGTGCTCTTCGCCTTCGCGAATCAGGTTGCAGCGCACGAACGCGGCCAGGATCAGCTCGTGAGCTCGCCGGTCGAACGGCGCGAGCCCGAGCCACTGCGCAAGATATACCAAGGCTTCGTCGTCCGGAACGCACTCCGCCGCGCGTTCCAGCAGCGCCGCGTGGAATGCGCGAAACCGCCGGCGCTGCGCGAGAAGCCAGCTTTGGAACACCGGAGCCGCCGTGATTTCGAGGCCCTCCAGAAACTCGCCGGTGAAGAGCGCGATCATCGCTCGTAGCCGCGGCGGATCCAGCGTTCCGATCGACGCGACGGCCCGCGAAACCTCGACTGCGTCGATGCGGCAATCCGCGACGTCGAGGCGAACGGCGTCGCCTAGTGCGTCCACCCGCCGGCGGTCGGGGCGGTCGAGGACGTGTCGCAGCTTGCTCAGACACCACCGAAGCTCGCCCCGCGGATCGTCGGGAAGATCCCAGAGAAGCTCGCACAGCCGGCTCCGCGGGATCGGCTGCGCCGCAAGGGCGAGGTACGCGACCAGCGCGCGCGCCTTGCGGGACGCAGGCAGCGCAACGGGTTCGTCCCCCCGACATACGGCCAGCGAGCCGAGCATTCGGAGGTCCAGGGACGCAGCGTCGGCGCGCTGCGGTGGTGACGTCAATTCCACGGGCGCTTCCACGCTGGCTTCCACGATCGGGCGCTACGCTCGATTCAGATCCATCGGTTCGGTGTGCGCCTTCCGCGACCTCGGACCGTCACCGTCGCAGACGCGACAGGAGAAATCCATGGAAATCGTCGCCACCACCAGCGCGGCTCCCCCGCCGAACGTCGACCTCAATGCGATCAAGACCCGCCAGCAGGCGGCGTGGTCGTCCGGAGACTACGCGGTCGTCGGTACGACCCTACAGATCGTCGGCGAGGAGCTGTGCGAGGCCCTCGACGTTCGCGCTGGACAGCACGTTCTCGACGTCGCGGCGGGGAACGGCAACGTCTCCCTCGCTGCTGCGCGGCGGTGGTGCAACGTCGTCTCCACCGACTACGTCCCGGCGCTGCTCGTTCGCGCGCGCGAACGCGCCGAAGCCGAGCACCTCACGATCGACTTCCGCGAAGCGGACGCGGAAGCGTTGCCGATGTCGTCGGGGACCTTCGACGTCGTCGTGTCGACGTTCGGCGTCATGTTCACGCCCAATCAGGAGCGCGCAGCCGCGGAACTGCTTCGCGTGTGCAAACCCGGCGGGAAGATCGGCCTCGCGAACTGGACACCCGACGGCTTCATCGGCCAGCTGTTCAAAACCATCGGAAAGCACGTTCCGCCGCCGGCCGGCGTCACGTCGCCGGCGAGCTGGGGCACGCGCACTCGACTGGCGGAGCTCTTCGATGCCGGCGCATCGTCGATCGACGTCACGCAACGGAACTTCATGTTCCGCTACCGCTCGCCCGAGCATTTCCTCACCGTGTTCCGCACGTACTACGGGCCGATGCTCAAGGCATTCGCCGTGCTGGCCGAGTCGGCGCAGCCGGCGCTCGCCACCGACATTCTCGATCTCATCGCGCGATTCAACCGCGCAGACGACGGCACGATCGTCGTCCCGAGCGAGTACGCGGAAGTGATCGTGACGCGCCGCTGATCCGGCGTCAACGGCGCGCTTGTTAGTACTCTTGCGCCTGCGCGGCTGCGGCGAGCGTCTCGTCGCGCTTCGCCTCGGACGCTGTGCCGCCGCCGGAGCCCGCTCCGACGGGCGGCGCGGCGTCCACGACCGCGTCGTTGGCGATGCGGCCGTTCAGCCACCGGAACGCCAGCGCGACGCCGGCCACGAAGCCCAGGACCGTCGCCCGGCGGCGCCAGCGCGGTCGTGTCGCCGGCGTTCCGTCGTCCGCGGCGAGCTGCTCGAGCTCGTCTGCGGCGTTGCCCGCCATCGCGAACGAGTGCGGGTCGTAGCGGTTGAGCTTCACGTTCACGTGCCACCGGTCGTGATCCGGGATCGCGAGCGCCTCGACGAGCACGTCGGTGAGGCGGTTGCGCAGCGCGAACCAGCTCTTTTCGTCGACGCCCGGCGCGCTGATCTCGAGGTGCGTGTCGGCGATGCCGCCGTCGGAGACGAGACGTCCCGCGATCGCGAAGTCGTCCGGCTGAAACGGCGTGAAGTGCACGCTCGTCCACTCCGGTTTCTCGTCGGGCAGGATGTCCAGGACGGTCGCAGTCAGCTCGTCCGCGAGGTGGCGCTTGGCGCTCTCCTCGAGGGGAAGCGAGGACAGGCGCAGGTATGGCATGGCGCAATCGTACCCGGACGGGCGCTCGCTACGCATCCGCGCGGTCGCGCGTGCGGCGTTCGCCGTCCGACGCGGGCCGAACCGGCGGCGCGATCAGCTGCGAGGTCAGAAAGCCCGCGACGATCAGGATCGCGGCCAGAAGCGCGCGCACCGCGAGCGAGACGGCGTCGGTCGCGTCCGCTTGGAACACGTACAGCAGGCTCTCGTACGAGAGCGAGCCGGGCACGAGCACCAGCAGCGCGGGCACGAGCACGACGCTCTGCGGCACGCCGAGCGCGCGCGCGGCGAGCGTCGTCGCGAGACCGATCGCGAACGCCGTCGCGAACGGACTCGCCTGAACGATGCCAAGTGCGGGCAGCCAGTGGCCGAGCGCGATCGTCGCGGCGCACGCGGCGACGATCCAGCCGGCGTCGCGATAGCGCGCGTGCAGCAGGAGTGCGATGCCGAGCGCCATCGACACCGCCGCGCCGGCGAGCGACGCTGTCGTCACATGGCCGGCGGAAACCGTCGGGCCGTTCAGCACCGAGTTGCCCGTCACGCCGGCGCCCAGCGCGAAGCCGCAGCCGAGCGACAGCAGCGTGACGAAGACGCCGCCGAGTCGCGCCGTTCCCGACACGAGGTTCCGGTTCGCCAGCTCGTTGAGCGCGGTCGTGAGCGAATAGCCGGGCAGCAGCTGAACGATGCCCGCGATGAGCACGACGTAGAGCGCGACGGGTCCGACGAAGCGCTCCCATAGCGCCACGATCACCGTCGCGACGAACGCCGCGGAGACTTCGAACATCCGGTCGATGCGCAGCGATCGCTGCGCAGCCGCGGCGAGCGCGCCGATCGCGACGCCGGCCACGCCGCTGACGATCGCTTCGGGCGCCGCTCCGCCGAGCAGCAGCGCCGTCCCGCATGCCAGCAGCACGTAGGCGGCGATGGTCAGCACCGGCGGATCGGGCCGCGCCGCCGTGTCGATCGCGATCACGTCGGCCAGCGCGCGGCCCGCGGGCTCGCCGCGGCGGACGCGCGCGACCACGTCCTCGAGCTGCGCCAGCTTGCGCAGGTGCAGCTTGCCGGGCTGCAGCCGCAGGATGACGAGTTGCTGCCCGAAGCCGGATCCGACCGCCAGCGTGAGGCTGGTCGGCAGCGCGTTGACCTGCAGCGCGATGCCGCTGCTGATCGCGACGTCGCGCAGCGACTGCTCGAGCGAATCCGTCGGCACGCCGGCCTGATGCAGGCCCCGACCCAGCGCGAGGAGCAGCTCGGTGGCGTCGTCGCGGGGCGCTTCCACGTCCGCTGGTTCGCCGAGCGAGGTGGGGCGGTCCGCCTGCGGAAGGATTCCCGCGTGGCTTTCTACGTTCGCGCGGGCCGCATGCCCGCGAAGCGGCACACGCAGTTCCGTTCGCCGAGCGGGGCGCTGTACGCCGAGGAGCTGATGTCGACGAAGGGGTTCGAGAGCGTCTATTCGCTCTCGTACCACCTGCGGCCGCCGACCGCGACGCTCGACGTGCGGCCGTGGGAGCGCCCGATGGTGCGCTTTCTCCCGAACGACCCCGTGCGCAACCGCCACTGGTTCACGGGGCGGCAGAAGAAGACGGGCGACGCCGTCGAGGCGCGCGTGCCGCTCGTCGGCAACGACGACATCGTGCTGTCGACGGCCGTCGTGACCGAACGGATGGACTACTTCTTCCGCAACGCGAGCGGCGACGAGATGCTGTTCGTGCAACACGGAAGCGGCGTGCTCGAATCACCGTTCGGCTCGCTCGCATACCGCGCGCACGACTACCTGTACGTGCCGATGGGCACGACGTACCGCCTGCAGCCGGACGCGCCGACGACGCTCTTCGTCGCGGAGTCGTCCGGGCAGATCACGATTCCGCGCAAGCTGCGCAACGAGTTCGGGCAGCTCGCGGAGCACGCGCCGTACTACGAGCGCGACTTCCGCGCGCCCGTGCTGCAGGACCCGGTCGACGCGACCGGCGAGTTCGACGTGCGCGTCACCGCGAAGGGACGCCACGCGAAGTACGTCGTCGCGAACCATCCGTTCGACGTCGTCGGGTGGGACGGCTACTGCTATCCCTGGGCGTTCAATGCCGACGAGTACGCACCGATCACCGGCAAGCTGCATCAGCCTCCGTCGTCACACCAGATTTGGGACGCCCCCGGCGCCGCGTTCATCCTGTTCGCGCCGCGCATGTTCGACTACCATCCGCTCGCGGTGCCCGCGCCGTACAACCACTCGTCGGTCGACTGCGACGAGATCATTTACTACGCGTCCGGCAACTTCATGTCGCGGCGCGGCATCGAGGAGAAGTCGGTCACGCTGCACGCGGCCGGCGCACCGCACGGGCCGCAGCCGGGCGCGGTGGAAGCGTCGCTCGGCAAGGCATCGACCGACGAGCTCGCCGTGGCGATCGACGCGTACGGCCCGCTGCGCATCGCGGAGACGGTGTCCGCGGTCGAAGACGAGACGTACTTCAGAAGCTGGGTTGCCGCGCCCGCCGGCACGTAGCATCGCACGCGCGCGCATTGCAGCGAGCCCAGGCCCGAGGCGGCAGTGGGGCATCGGCTTCATCGTGAGCGGTTCGGCGATGCCGAACGGCGGATCGGCCGCCGGTGTGCTGCACGGACACCTCGACGACGGAACGCCGTTCGACGTCATGCTCGGCGGCGAGGACGGGATGTTCTTGGGAATGGCTGCGGCGATCCGTCCGTCACCGGTGCGCGTACAGACGCTCGGCGACAAGGTCGTTCGCGTCGCGTCGGACGGGCGCGTGCTGACGGCAACCGACGCGCCGGACTCGTCGCGGCACATGCGGCGGCTCGGCGCACCACGAGCATCGTCCTGATCGTCATCGCTGCAGTGCTGTTCTTCGTCGTGCGCGCGGTCGCGCGATGGTTCGGAGCGACGCTGGGCGCGGGGCTGTAACGCCGTCATGAAGCGGACTGCACGCCTCACGCGCCTGTACGCCGTGACCCTGTACGGAATCTGCGCGCTTGCCGTCGTCTTCGGGATAATGCTCGCGGTTGTCTCGCTACGGCAGGCGCCCGGCGACGACGCCGCAGCGCACGTGTTTCGGACGGATCCCAGCTGCGGACCCAATCTGAGTGCACCGCCGCTGCGCGGCGCCTGCCGAGTCGTTCCGATGGTCGTCGAAGAAGTGTCGGTGTATGACGTCGGCAGCGTGCGCACGCGCTCGCGCGAGTACGTCGTCAGGCTGCGCTTCGCGAGCGGGCGGCGCGTCAGCGGCCACCTCAGCCGCGCCGACGGCCAGGCGTTCGTCGAGAACGTGCACCCAGGCACGGCGGGTCGAGCGCAGTTCTTCCGCTCGACGCTCGTGCGCGTCGCAGCCGCCGGCTCCTCCGCCGAGACGGTGTCTGCGCCGAATCTGCGCGCGTCGGGCGACGCGGTACAGCGCTGGGTCGCTGCGGCGATGATCGCGTTCGGTCTGGTGTTCGGGTTTGCAGGCTCGCGGCGGCTCTGAACGACCGCGTTCGTGCGCGAACAGTACGAAGCAGGCAGCAGCGCTGTTCCGCGCGGCCCGTCACGTGCCGATCCCGAACCGGTCGAGCACAACGTAGCGCGCGCCGCCCGGCTCCGTGAACGACTCGTAGAGCACCGCGGCGTCGACGACGACGGCGACGTGGCGCGGGGGCGCGATCCGCGGCAGCACCGTCGTACCGTCCGCTCGCGCCAGCGTCACGTGCGCGTCTGCGCGTGCGTCGAACGTCAAGCCGCGCGACGCCAGCGACGAGCGCACCACGCCGCACAGCGTGCCGAACGCTGCAACCGGCCGCGCCGGGCCGACCCACGCGACGCGCGGCGTGCGCTCGTTGGGGAACGCGCCGACGGCGTCCAGCCGCACGGTGAACGGGGCGAGGTCGCCGGTAACGTCGCGCACGGCACGCACGATGTCATCGAGCCGGTCGGCGTCGACCGCGCCGAGGAAGGCGATCGTCAGGTGGTAGTTCTCCGGCGGGATCCAGCGCGCGTTCCAGCCCGTCGCTCGCAGCCGCCCCGCGGCGGCCGCGCACGCGCCCCGCGCGTCGTCGTCCAGAGTGGCGGCAATGAAGAGACGCCGCTTCACCGCCCGATCGCGTCGAGATAGCGACGCGCCAGCCGCGTGCTCATGGCGCGCTCGGCTGCCCCGGAACGGTGTGCTCGAGGAGCCGGTCCCATCGCGGAAAGTGGTAGCCGACGAGATGGCCGTTCACCGTGACGTCGGTCAGCGAATCCTCCGCTTGGAGGATGCCGTGCGACCACACCGTCGTGTCGTGCCGCACCACGGTGGAGGCGTCATGGCGGGGGTCCTTGCTCGTCGCCGACTGCGTGACGTCGCTTCGGATGGTGACCGTATCGCCGCTGACGCTGACGCGTTGGGTCCCGTCAGCGAGTCCGTCCGCGGTTGCCCTCGTCCAATGCCTTTCGACGCGTTTCGGCACGGCGCCGTAGCGAACGGGATCCCAGACCGGGATGGTCCCCGCTCCGCGCCCGTCGTGCGTGTAGCGCCACGTGTGCTGGGCAGCGTCCGTCTGAATCGTCGCTTCCCATACGAGGGCGTTTTCGAAGAATGTCTGCTGACGGATCGTCGTCGCGCCCGACGCCGACACGGCGAGCACGGTAAGCTCGATGCGCTCCACGACCCCGGGGTCGCCCAGCGTGCTGCCCAGCGTGCTCTCGTACAAGAAGCGCTCGCCGGCCACCAGCGGATGCGCGAACGCGGTCGCGTCGAACGGCGCCGGCGCTGCTCCGATCGCGAATGCGGCAGCGGCGACCGTGGCTCCGAACCGTAGCGAGGCCTTCATCGCCGCCCCTTCGACGCCGTCAGCGTAGCAGCTTGTCGAGCCGAATCGGCAGATCGCGGATACGAATGCCGGTCGCGTGGTGAACCGCGTTCGCGATCGCGGCGGCCGTGCCGGTGATGCCGATCTCGCCGATTCCCTTCGCGCCCATCGGGTTGACGTGCGGATCGTCCTCGTCGATGCAGTACGCGTCGATGGTGTTGGTGTCCGCGTTGGTCGCGACGTGGTATTCGGCGAGGTCGTGGTTCGCGAAATGCCCGAAGCGTGCGTCGAGTACCGTCTCCTCGTGCAGCGCCATCGACAGCCCCATCGTCATGCCGCCGATGAGTTGCGAGCGCCCTGTCTTCGCGTTGATGATGCGGCCGGCCGCAAAGACGCCGAGCAGGCGCGGCACGCGCACCTCGCCGGTGTCCGCGTCGACGCGGACTTCCGCGAACTGCGCGCCGTACGCGTGCATCGAAAAGCGTTTCGCCTCGGGGTTCTGGCCGGTCTCGCCGTGCGCTTCGAGTCCATCCGCCGGGACGATGCCGCCGTAGTCGTCGTGCAGGCGCGCGCGAAGCTTTCGCGCCGCGTCGACGATCGCCGAGCCCCAGGAGACGATGCCCATCGATCCGCCGGCGTTCGGCGCTTTGGGAAGCGCGGAGTCCCCGATCGCCAGCTTCACGCGCTCGATCGGGACGTCGAGAGCATCCGCGGCGATCTGGGTCAGCGCCGTCCACGTTCCGGTGCCGATGTCCGAAGCGTCGATCAGCACGTCGTAGCGTCCGTGGCGGTCGACGCGGATCAACGCCTCGGACGGCCGCCGCCGCGTCGGATACGTCGATGCCGCAACACCGGTGCCGACGTACCACTGCCCGTCGCGCCTCGTGCCCGGCCGGCGGTCGCGTCCGTCCCACCCGAACCGTCGTGCGCCCTCTCGGAGGCACGCGACCAGATTGCGGCTGCTGAACGGATGCTTCGTGTCGGGATCGATCTCGGGCTCGTTGCGGATGCGGAACTCGACCGGATCGAGGTCGCATGCGATCGCCATCTCGTCCATCGCCGACTCGAGCGCGTACATGCCCGGGGTTTCCCCGGGACCGCGGAAGATGGAGGGCGTCGGCACGTCGAGCTTGGCAAGCCGGTGCGTGGTGAGCCTGTTCGGCGCGGCGTACATCATGCGCGTGGCGACGGCGGTCTGCTCCGCGTACTCTTCGATGCGCGACGTCTGCTCGACGACCTCATGCGCGATCGCCGTGAGACGCCCGTCCGCGTCGGCTGCGAGCCGGACGCGCTGGATCGTGGGCGTGCGATAGCCAACCAGCGAGAACATCTGGTGCCGGGTGAGCTCGAGCTTCACCGGCCGCTGCACGACCTTCGCCGCCATCGTCGCGACGATGATCGGGGGGTGGGCGAACGCCTTCGAGCCGAAGCCGCCGCCGACGTACGGCGCGATGATCCGCACGCGCTCGGGCGGAAGCCCGAACGCTTTGGCGACGTCGTCGAGAACTCCGTGAGGGCCCTGGTTGCCGTCGTAGAGCGTGATCCCGTCATCGTTCCAGATCGCGACCGTGGAGTGCGGTTCGAGGGGATTGTTGTGCTCGTACGGCGTCGTATACGTCGCGTCGTGCCGGACGGCGGCTGCGGCGAAAGCCGCGCCGACGTCACCTTCCGTCGCATCGGTCGCGAACCCGGCGTTGACCTTCTCCGGCGCGTACAAATCGGGCCGGTCCGCGGACAGATCGACATCGTGCGCGTGTTCCTCGTACCTGACCGAGATCTGGCCGGCGGCGTGCCGTGCGACCTCGGACGTCTCACCGACGACGGCGGCGACGATCTCGCCGACGTAGTTGACCGCGTCGTCCTGCATCACGCGCAGCGTCGCATCCTCATCGGACACGTCGATTCGCGGCGCGTTCTCGTGCGTGAGGACAGCGATCACGCCCGGCATCGCGCGCGCGGCGCCGGCATCGATCGACGCGACCCGGCCCTTCGCGATGGTGCTCTGAACGAGATACAGGTACGATGCTCTGTCCGCCGCGTACTCGAACGCGTAGGTCGCAAGCCCTGCGACCTTGCGCGGCCCGTCGATACGGTCGATCGCGGCGCCCGCGGTACGTGTCGCGATCATTGGCGCGGCCGACGTCGCGCACCGCGGGTACGCGCGCGTGAAACGTGCATGGTCAGACTCTACCCGCTTGCGGCGCCGGTCGGGCCCAATCGAGGGAGCGGTCCTTTCGTACAGGAGGCGGCCTGTGCGCACGGGAAGCGCCGGGTCCCGTTCGGATGGATGGATGAAGTCCTGCACGTGATATGCGGCCGTGATCCTCACTCACCCTGATGCACCGTTCTCGGTCGAGATCGACGGCGTGGACCCGTCTGCCGAGCAGCGCACGTTTCGCGTTACGCCGACCGAGGTGTCTCCTGCCGCGGCCGGACGTGCGTACCATGTTCGCGCACGGGCGCACAGCTCGTACCTCGACCTCTTCGAGCGTGTCGCGCGCGACTTCGGAACGCGGTCCCCGGGCGGCCGGTTCGAACTCGATGCACGGGCGAATGTTCCGCTCCGCCCCGTCCTCACGACGAACGTCTCGCAAGACGTCCTGTACGGCTACGGTGATCCTGCTGCCCTTCGCGTCGTCACCGCCGGGACGCCCGAATACTTCGTCGTCGTCACATCCAACGACGCGCCGCAAGCATGTCCCATCTTGCAATCGCCTGATTTGCGCTCGTGGAGCCTTCGCGGGTTCGTCTTCCCGCGCGGCTCGCACCCGGCGTGGACCGCGCCGGTCGATGAAGGCGGCGAATTCTGGGCGCCTGAACTGCATTCCATCGCCGGGCGGTTCATCGTGTGTTTCGCAGCGCGTCAGCTCGGAGGCGAGTTTGCAATCGGCCTCGCTACGTCGGGCGATCCGCTCGGGCCGTATATCGCGCGCGACGAGCCGCTCGTTCGCGGCGGCGCCATTGACCCGAACATGTTCGTCGACGACGACGGTACCGTGATTCTGAGCTGGAAACAGGACGACAATGATGTCTGGCCGGGCGCGCTGGGCGAGCTTCTGTATGACGATCCCTCGCTGATCGCGCGCCTCTTTCCCGACGCGACGGACGCGCGAACGGCGTTCTTCGCCGCGATACTGTCGCGGTGGACGCGAACGCTTCAACCGATGGAGCGGTTCTTCGTGCAACAGGTCTTCATCGCGACAGCGGTTTCGCGGTACGCCCAGGTACGAGCCGCGCTCGAACGTGCGCGAGTCACGGCCACCGGCGGACGGCGCAGCCTCCTCGAAGCGATCATCGACGCGATGGAGACAAGGATCTTCGCGCAGCGACTCGACCTCGCGAGCGGGACACTGTACGGCGAGCGCCACATCGTGCTCGCAAACGACTTGCCATGGGAAGGTCATCTCGTTGAAGGCCCCTGGCTGACGAAGCGACACGGCCGATACTACCTGCTCTACTCGGGCAACGACTTTTCGACGTCGCAGTATGGGGTCGGAGTCGCCGTCGCCGACTCGGTGTTCGGCCCGTACGCCAAATCCGCACGACCGTTCGTGCAGTCCACGTCGCAGTGGTGGGGTCCGGGGCATCCCTCGGTGGCGGACGCGCCTGACGGTACGCCGACCATGTTCCTTCACGGGTACCATCCGGGCGCGGCGGGCTACAAAGAGTTTCGGGCGCTCCTTTCGCTGCCGCTACGATTTACGCAGGACGGCATCGAGCCGGCCTAAGGCGTCGCCGCCAGGCCGAGCAGCGTGCGCACGACGACGTTGCGCGCGAGCGGCACTTTGAACGCGTTCTCGTGCAGCGGCCGTGCCGCGTCGAGCTCGCGCTCGATCGCGCCGCGAAACGCGTCCTCCGTCGCGGGACCGCCGCGCAGCGCCTGTTCGGCGCGCAGGGCGCGCCACGGTTTGTGCGCGACGCCGCCGAGCGCGAGACGCACGTCGCGCACGGTGCCGTCCGCGACGTCGAGTGCCGCCGCGACCGAGACCAGCGCGAACGCGTACGAGGCGCGGTCGCGCACCTTGCGGTACGCCGAGTTCGATGCGAACGGCAGCCGGGGCAGGTCGACTGCGGTGATCAGATCGCCGTGCTCGAGCACGGTGTCGCGCTGCGGCTCGTCGCCGGGCAGCCGGTGCAGGTCGACGACGGGGATCGTGCGCTGGCCGTCCCGATTCTGCACGCGCACGACGGCGTCGAGCGCGGCGAGCGCGACCGCCATGTCGGACGGATGCGTCGCGATGCACGCATCCGACGCGCCCAGGATCGCAAGGTTGCGGTGATAGCCCTCGCGTGCCGAGCAGCCGCTGCCGGGAGCGCGTTTGTTGCACGGCTTCGTCGTGTCTTGGAAGTACAGGCACCGCGTGCGCTGCAGCAAGTTGCCGCCGGTCGTCGCGAGGTTGCGCAGCTGCCCGGACGCGCCAGCGAGCAGCGCGCGCGCGAGGACGGGATACCGCCTACGCACGAGCGGGTGCGCCGCCAGCTCGCTGTTCTTCACGGTCGCGCCGATGCGTAGGCCGCCGTCGGGCAGCTCTTCGATGCCGTCGTAGGGCAGCTTCGCCACGTCGACCAAGAGCGCCGGCGTCGCAACGCCGAGCTTCATCAGGTCGACGAGGTTCGTGCCGCCGCCGAGGTACGCGGCGTCGCGCTGCGCGGTCAGCGTCGCGACGGCGCCCGCGCCGTCGTTCGCGCGCTCGTAGCGGAACGGCGTCATCGTGCGACCTGCGCGATCGCCGGCACGATGTTCGCGTACGCGGCGCAGCGGCACAGGTTCCCGCTCATGCGCTCGCGGATCTCGTCGTCCGTCAGCTCGATGCGCTCCGCGGCGATGTCGCCGGTCACGTGGCTCGGCCAGCCGGCGCGCACCTCGTCGATCATGCCGACCGCCGAGCAGATCTGACCCGGCGTACAATACCCGCACTGGAAGCCGTCGTGCTCGATGAACGAGCGCTGCAGCGGGTGCAGCGCGTCGGGCGTGCCGATGCCCTCGATCGTCGTCAGCTCGGCCTCCTGATGCGCGACCGCGAGGGCCAAGCAGCTGTTCGCCCGTCGCCCGTCGATCAGGATGGTGCACGCGCCGCACTGCCCGTGATCGCAGCCTTTCTTCGGTCCCGTGATCCCGAGGCGCTCGCGAAACGCGTCGAGCAGCGTGGTCCGGGTGTCGACGGAAAGCCGGCGCACGGTGCCGTTGACCTTGAGCGTGATCTCAACGTCCATGATCGCTCGATGTACCCGGCGGACGCGACCGTCACCCCGGGCTCGCATGCTCGGAGGGCGAGCGGCGCATCCGGGGAAAGAACACTCCCGTGCCCGACTATGTCCTGATCCCGGTCCTCCTGGTCGTGATGACCCTTGCGATCACGGCGCTGCTCTACTGGGGCGGTTTCGTCGAAGAGCGCCGCAACGACCGCCGCCGGGTGTAGTCGCTCCCCGGATTAGGCGACTGAGAAGGTCGTGAGTCCCGAAGGCCACAGCACGGTGTATGTGTCGCCATCGAGGTCACGGTAGGCAGCGCGGTACGTCGGCTTCGGCCCGAGTTCCCCGATGAGCGGTTGAATCTGCTCGAAGGTCTCATACGGCGTTGCCGTCTGGATGAAGAGGTTCATTTCACCGCACCCGTTGTCATGCCCGTCGACGGCATCGCCTGCGGCCGACACGATCTCATCGACCCGCTGTTCGAGATCGGTGAGGCGGCGCAGTGCCTGGAGATCCGTGCCAGTGGCGGTAAACTGGATCACGAGCTGAAAGGCGCGGGCGGCGTGCCGCGAGCTCGACGACCGCGGCGGTTCCGTCGTCGCATCGTGCAGCATCGCGCGCGGTCCGCCGCGAGCGCGTGTGTACGAGACGCGGAAGCCGCCGGGCGGAGTTCCCTCGGCAAGGACGTGGCGTAACCGCCGCAATACCGCGTCCGGCGCGGCGGTCATAATCTCTATGCGAACGACGGGTCGTCCTGCGTCGTCATACGCAAGCGACGGGCTGCCGCACTCTGCGGCGTCAACGTCATGGAATGCTCCTCTAACGCGAGCCGCGACATCGTCAAGCGCGGAGGACAAAGCGTGCGCGTCGGGACCGCCGCCGAACGGAAGCTCCAGCGTCACGCGGAATCCCCAGTCGAACGTCGGCTCGTCGAAGCGCGTGACGCCGGGCGGCCAGCGAACGGTCCAGTCGTTCGCATCGACGGCGCGCGACGCGACGCACATGCGGTCTGATACGTTCAGCGCGTCCGCAGCGCCGCGAACGAGGTCCCACACCTCATCGGGCGCATCAGTCCGCACGAGGACGTCGACCGCATCGCCGGTCCACCCGCGTACGACGGTCTCCGCGTGCGCAACCCCGCAAAGCGCTTCGCCCAGGCGTCGCTCGAAGGCCAACGCCGGCTCCGCGGTTACGACATCGTGCGCTGCGAACCGAATGATCAGCTGGTATCGCCGCTCCATGCCGGCGATACCAGCGGTCCTATGCGACGTGCGCGGGGGCGAGGTCGTGCTGCTGCAGCACCAGGCCCGGCGTGATGATGTGCTTGTTCATGCCGAGCACCGATGGATCGACGCCGAGCGCGAGCGCGACGAGCTGCGGCAAGTGGAAGATCGGCAGGTCCGTGCGGCCCCACCGCGCGACCGAGTCCGCCTGGTAGCCGTCGAGCGCGAGGTGGCAGAGCGGGCACGGCGTGAGGACGGCCTCGGCGCCTTGGTCCTTCGCCATGCGCATGTTCTGGCCGACCATGTTCGCGGCGATGCCGTCCTTCTCGAGCTGGACGTGGAAGCCGCAGCAGCGCGTCTTGCCGGCGTAGTCGACGGCCTCTCCGCCGAGCGCGGTGATGAGGTCTTCGAGCGAGTGCGGGTTACGCGACGACTCCCATCCGTTCACGGACTCGGGCCGGATAATGTGGCAGCCGTAGAACGCCGCCACCTTGAGGCCGTTGAGCGGCTTGACGACCATCTTCTTGAGTTCGTCGAGGCCGATGTCGTCGATGAGCAGCCACAGCAGGTGGCGCACCATGACGGTGCCGTCGTACTTCGAACCGAACTTGCCGAGGATCGCGTTGGCCTGACCCATGCGGCCTTCGTCCTCGAGCAGCTCCTTGTTCGCGGCGCGCATGTGGCCGGTGCACGTCGAGCAGATCGTGATGACGTCGTCGAGGCCGAGCGCTTCGGCCTGTGCGTACGTGCGCGCGTTGAGGACGCGGGCGACGTCGCGATTCGTGTCGTTGAGCACGGACGCGCCGCAGCACGACGCGGCGGTCAACTCGACGAGCTCGATGCCGAGCCGGTCGGCGAGGTGCATCGTCGAGTTGAAGAGCTCCTTGCACGACTCTTTGGCGACGCAGCCGGGGAAGAACCCGTACTTGCGCATCTGCGCGGACTTGGATTTTCCGCGAATTTGCGGCTTGTCCAGTGTGGCGGTCATCAGAGTGTCGGAGCCTCCAGAGTATCGAAAATGGTCCGGACTTCGTCGACTTTCGGCACGGGCTTGAGGAACAGCGGCGGCATCTTGCCGGCGAGCGCCAGACGCAATCCGAACGGGGCCACCTTGATGATGCCCTTGATGTTGAAGCGTCCGACCGTGCCTTGAACGACCTCGTTCTCGTGGAGCATTCCGGTCGCCTTGATCGTCTTCGCGACGACGAGCGCGTGGCGCGGGCCCGGCGCGTCGGTGATGCCTTCCTCGATCGTGGCGCGCTTCACGGCGATGATGTCATCGTGCGGGTCGACGTGCTTGGGGCAGTACGAGCACGCGTAGCAGTGCGCGCACAGCCAGAGGTAGTCGTCGCTGATCTGCGCGGCGCGCTCCTTGCGCTTGGAGTCGCGCACGTCCTCGATGAAGCGGTACGCGTACGCGATTGCGGCCGGTCCGGCGAACGCCGGATCGACCGACACGACCGGGCACAGCGCGTAACACGTCGCGCACATGACGCAGTTCGCGACGGCGACGAGCTTCTTCATGTCCTCGGGCGAGACGCGGCGCTCTGTCGCGTGATCCGAGTCCTTGTCTTTGGGCTGCAAGTAGGGCTTGAGCCGCGTGTACTTGTCCCAGAACGGGTCCATGTGGACGACGAGGTCCTTCATGGGCTGGAAGTTGGGCATCGGGTCGATCGCGACGGTGCGGTCGGACTTGAGCACCGAGCGGACCGGCGTCTTGCACGCGAGCCCGGTCGTGCCGTTGATGTTCATCGAGCACGAGCCGCAGATCGCCGAGCGGCACGAGCGGCGGAACGTGATCGATCCGTCGATCTCGGCCTTGGCGTGCTCGAGCGCGTCGAGCACGGTCACCGTGTCCGGCAGCTCGGTGATCTCGACGCGGTCCCGGTGCGGAATCTCGTCGGTCGCCTGGTCGAAGCGGAAGATGTCTAAGGTATAGGCCATGTCAGTACGTCCGCACCATCGGCTGCCACTTGGTGATCGTTACTTTGCGCGAGAAGTCGGGTTCGGGGTCCGTCGTCGCGCCGCGGTAGCGCATGAGCGTGTGGACCATCCATTTCTCGTCGTCGCGATCCGGGAAGTCCGTGCGCGCCTGCGCGCCGCGCGACTCCTGACGCTTGAGCGCGCCGAGCATGATCGGCTGCGCGATGTCGGCGAGGAACTCGGTTTCGAGCGCGCCGACCAGGTCGGTGTTGAACGTCTTCGACTTGTCCTGCACGGTCATTGAAGCCGCCATCTCGCGTGCCTGCCGCAGCTTGTCCATACCTTCCTTGAGGCCGGCGTCATCGCGGAAGATGAACGCGTGATCGCTCATCGCCTCGTTGACGGCCTTACGCGCGTGACTGTGGCGCTCGCCGCCGGTGCGCGCGAGGATCCCGTCGATGCGCTCGCGTTCGCTCGCGAGCGTCTTTTCGCTGGGACGCACGTCGCCGAGTCCCTTGATGTAGTCGGCGGCGTGCTGCGCGGAGCGGGCGCCGAACACGATCGTCTCGAGCAGCGAGTTGCCGCCCAGGCGGTTCGCACCGTGCACGGAGACGCACGCGCACTCGCCGGCCGCGTACACGCCCGGAACCTGTGTCGCGCCCCACTTGTCGGTCGAAATTCCGCCCATGGCGTAGTGCATGCCCGGCAGGATCGGGATCGGCGTGTCGATCGCATCCTTGCCGGTCGCATCGAGCGCGAGCTCGCGGATCTGCGGCAGGCGCTCGAGGATCTTCTCGCGGCCGAGGTGCCGCAGGTCGAGCATCACGCAGCCGTCGACGCCGCGGCCTTCGAGAATCTCGGTCCACTCGGCGCGGCTGACGACGTCGCGGGAGGCGAGCTCGCCCTTGTTCGGCGCGTACTTGAACATGAAGCGTTCGCCGTCTTTGTTGAGCAGGTACGCGCCCTCGCCGCGCGCCGCTTCCGACAGCAGCACGCCGTTCTCTTTGAGCGAGGTCGGGTGGAACTGGACGAACTCCATGTCCATCAGCGGGATGCCGGCGCGATACGCGATCGCCATGCCGTCGCCCGTCGACGCGTAGCCGTTCGTCGTCTTGCGGTAGACGCGTCCGAGACCGCCCGTTGCGAAGATCGTCGCTTTGGCGGCGACGAGCTCGAGCTCGCCGTTGCGCATGTTGTACGCGACGATGCCGCTGCCCACGCCGTCCTCGACGCAGAGCGCGGTGGCGAAGTACTCTTCGTACACCTTGACGCCGAAGCGCTCCAGCTGCTCCCACAGCGTGTGCAGGATCACCAGGCCGGTGACGTCGGCCGAGTAGCAGGTGCGCGGCGAGCCCGCGCCGCCGAACGGGCGCTGCGCGATGCGGCCGTCGGGCATGCGGGAGAAGATGCAGCCGCGGTGCTCGAGCCAGATGATCTGGCGCGGCGCGTCCTCGGCCATCGCCTCGATCGCGTCCTGGTCGCCCAGGTAGTCCGATCCCTTGGCGCAGTCGAAAGCGTGGTTTTCCGGCGAGTCTTCCTCGCGGTTGCCGAGCGCGGCGTTGATGCCGCCCTGCGCCGCACCGGAGTGACTCCGGACGGGGTGCATCTTGGAGACGATCGCAACGTCGGCTCCGCGTTCCGCCGCTTCGACGGCGGCGCGCATTCCCGCGAGCCCGCCGCCGACCACGACGATGTCGTGCTTGATCACCTTGGTGTTCGCGCCCCTCTCGAGGACGTAGTCGTTCGCATGGAGTGTAGAGGAAAATCGTTTCCGCGACGCACCACCTTCGTCGCACGGCGGTCTCCTCGCTGCTTCGCCTATCCCGCGACCCGAAATTGATTTTTCCCGGCCGCCTTCGCTTGATACAGCGCGCGGTCGGCGGCTTCAAAGAGCGTGGCGAGGTCGGTGCCGTGCTGCGGAAAGACCGCGACGCCCGCGGAGCAGCGCAGGCCGCGCTCGGCCAGGAGCGCGTACAGGCGCCGCAGCGCCGTCTCGGCGCCCGACCGCCCGCACTGCGCCATGAGCAGGACGAACTCGTCGCCGCCGTACCGCGCGACCAGGTCGCCGCGGCGTGCTCCCGACCGCAGGGCGACGGCGAAGCCGATGAGGGCGTCGTCGCCGGCGCGATGGCCGCCGCGGTCGTTGATCTCCTTGAGGTCGTCGACGTCGAGCACGAGCAGCGCCATCAGCCCGCCGTAGCGGCCGGCCGTGTGCAGTTCGCGCTCGGCCAAGGCCTCGAGCGCGCGGCGGTTCGCAAGGCCGGTCAGGGGATCGGTCGCCGCCTGCTCGCGCGTCTCGTCGAGCAGCCGCTTGGTTTCGCCGTAGAGGCGCGCGTTCTCCATCGCGACGGCCGCCTGGGCGGCGAAGTCCAGGAGCATGCGCAGGTGCACCTCGCCGATCTCTTCGGCGTCGGCGCGGTCGACGTACAGGATGCCGCGCACCGTCGCGCGGCTCGTCAGGGGCACCATGCAGAACCTGCCCGGCGCGTTGCCCAGCGGCGCCTCGGGGCCGTCCGTCGGCCCCGTCGCGAATTCGAGCTTCCCGGCGATCATCGCGCGCAGGGTCGGCGTGTCCGTGACGCGGCCCCGCGGGCCGGTCGGCTGCCGCACCACGCCGGCCGCGTCGGCCTCCAGCCGCGCCGTCGCGCCGCCGTCCAGCACGTCGAGCAGCACGACGTGGCGAAACTCCATCGCTTGGAGGATGCCGCGTAGCACCGTCCCCAGGATGTCGTCGATCTCCATGCTCGAGTTGAGCGTCGAGAGGACCTGCTGCAGGACGAACAGCTCGGCGTTCTGGTGCGCGAGCTCGTCGCGCTCGGCCTCGAGGGAGGCGACCCGCTCGCGCAGCTGCGCAGCCTCCGCGCGCAGCGCGGAAAGCTCGTCGTCGGTTGGCGTCACGGTGCGGCGGGCAGCAGGCAAGGGAAGAGGAACTGTTGGCGAGCGAACAGGGTTGGTGTCCTTCGCAGGGCGCGCGGCGAAGTCCCAGGTACACTTGACGGTACCGCGCCCTTCCCTCGTAGGTTGACTTTTCGTTGAGCTCGTTCGTCCATCTGCACGTGCACTCCGAGTACTCGCTGCTCGACGGTGCGTGCCGCGTCGACACCTTGTGCCAGACGGCCGAGCGGCAGGGTGCGCCGGGAATCGCGCTCACCGACCACGGCGTCATGTTCGGCGCGGTCGAGTTCTACGACACGGCCAAGAAGATCGGGCTCACGCCGATCATCGGCTGCGAAGCGTACATCGCGCCGCGCGGCCGCCTCGACCGCTCCGTGCGCGACGAGGCGCACATTACGCTGCTCGCCGCCAGCGACGTGGGCTACAAAAATCTCACCACGCTGATCTCCAAAGGCTTCCTCGAAGGCTACTACTACAAGCCGCGGATCGACATGGATCTGCTGGCGAAGTACAACGAGGGCCTGATCGTGCTGTCGGGCTGCATGTCGTCGCTCGTGTCGGCGCCGCTGCTCAAGAACGACTATGCGACGGCGAAGAACAACGCGAAGGCGTTCGGCGACATCTTCGGCGACCGGTTCTACGTCGAGATCATGCGCCACGGGATGCCCGAAGAGGACGCGATCAACGACGGCCTGATCAAGATCGCCCGCGAGCTGAACTACCCGCTCGTCGCCACGAACGACTCGCACTACCTCACGCAGGGCGACGCGCAGGCGCACGACGTGCTGCTGTGCATCGGCACCGGCAAGACCGTGCAGGACACGAGCCGGATGAAGTTCTTCTCCGACCAGTTCTACGTGAAGTCGGCGGAAGAGATGCGCGAGCTCTTCGCCGACGTGCCGGAGGCGTGCGACAACACGCTCGAGATCGTCAAGCGGATCGACATCACGATCCCCGAGAAGATCTTCTACCTGCCGGACTATCCCGTGCCGCGGACGCCGGCGGAGGACGTCGCCGGCGTGCTGATCGGTGCCGCCGGCTTGGAGCGCGGCTCGCTGGGCGCCGCCGTCACGGACGATGCCGCGGGGCTGTTCTCCGACATCGATCCGAACCGCGACATCGCAATGTCGGCCGAGGACTACCTGCGGCTGGTTTGCGAGCAGGGTCTGACTCAGCGCTACGGGGAGCGCGCGAAGAACGACGCGGCGCTGCGCGAGCGGCTCGAGTACGAGCTGAGCGTGATCAACACGATGGGCTTCGCCTCGTACTTCCTGATCGTGTGGGACTTCATCAAGTACGCGCGCGACCGCGACATCCCGGTCGGCCCGGGCCGCGGCTCCGCCGTCGGCTCCGTCGTCTCGTACTGCCTCAAGATCACCGACCTCGACCCGCTCAAGTTCGGCCTCATCTTCGAGCGCTTCCTCAACCCCGAGCGCATCTCGATGCCGGACATCGACACCGACTTCTGCGTCGAGCGCCGCGACGAAGTCATCCGGTACGTCACGGACAAGTACGGCAAGGAGCGCGTCGCGCAGATCGTCACGTTCGGCACGATGGCCGCGCGTGCGGCCGTCCGCGACGCGGGCCGCGCGCTCGGCGTGCCGCTGCCCGACGTCGACCGTGTCGCGAAGCTCATCCCGTCGGGGCCCGGCGGCCTGACGATCCCGCAGGCGCTCGAGCAGATTCCCGAGCTCGGCGTGCTCTACAATCACGACCCGCAGATCCGCAAGCTGCTCGACACGGCCAAGTCCATCGAGGGGCTCGCGCGCAACGCGTCCACCCACGCCGCGGGCGTCGTCATCTCGAAGAACCCGCTCACCGACCACGTCCCGCTGGTGAAGATCGGCGAAGACGGCATCAACACGCAGTACGACATGTCGATGGTCGAGCGCGTCGGGCTGCTGAAGATGGACTTCCTCGGGCTGCGCAACCTCACCGTGATGAAGGCCGCGATGGACGAGATTCGCCGCACGGTCAACGCGGACTTTGACATCGCGCGCATCCCCGACGACGACAAGAAGACGTACGACCTGATCGCCCGCGGCGAGACGCTGGGCATGTTCCAGCTCGAGTCCGACGGGATGAAGCGCATCTGCGTCGAGATGAAACCGAACGCGCTCGAAGACGTCATCGCACTCGTGGCGCTGTACCGGCCCGGCCCCATGGAATGGATTCCCGATTACATCGCCGGCAAGCTGGGTCGCAAGAAGCCGACATACATCCACCCGAAGCTCGAGCCGATTCTCGCGGAAACGTATGGAATTGCGTGCCTACGTGCTGGCACACCGGTTTGGTACGCTGACGGCACTATGAAGCCGATCGAGAATGTTCAACCTGGCGATGAGATTCTGACGTTTGACAAAGGCGACGTGCGGCCGGGGCGGGCGGCGAAAGTTTGGCCGAGCGGCAAGAAAAAGCTGCTGCGCATCACCTTGTCCACCGGCACGGTCATCGAGTGCTCGGAAGATCATCGTTTCCCCACGCCGGTAGGCGACGTGATGGCGAGGGATCTGCGGGAAAACCGCGCGTACAAGCAGCGCTCGACGTATCTCTATACCGAGCCGCGTTCGATCCTCTTCGAGGCGTGGTCGCTCCGGTGCACGCAGCCGGAATGGGAAATCGGCGAGGACCGCGCCTATCTGTTGGGCATCTTGCTTGGCGACGGACACCTCGTCGGCACTTCACCGGATGTTGCGTGTGCAACGAAGGCACAAGCTGACGAGATCGGGCGCCGGCTTCGGGATGCTTTCGGCGCTCGAACAACGGTGTTCTTCAACACGCGCGCGTGGTATGTTCGCCCCGCGTTCGATACGACTCCGAAGCCCACGCCACTGACCGTTTGGTTCGATGAGATCTACGGCGATCGCTCGTGGCGCACGAAGTCCGGGCAAAAATGCTTGCCCCTCCAGACGAATCGCCTCGTCGAGCGTGACCGCATTGCCCTGCTGCGCGGCCTCTGGGACAGTGACGGGTCGTTCGGCAACAGCGTGTACTTCCGCTCAACGTCTCCGGAAATGGTGCGGCAGGTCGCGCAACTGTTGGGCTCGCTCAAAATCAGTTACTATGTGCGCCCAACAGCGGTGTACGTGATGGACCGCTCGCGCTTTGCGGACATCGTCGGGATGCCGACGCTGCCGGACAAGCACTACATGGTCGAACGGCAGCGTAACCGCCTTCCGGTGTTGACCCGGGACCTGCAGTCAAACCTCGGCAACTCGGTTGCGGTCGCCGAGTATACGGCACGAAAGTGCCTCAAACGCGCATCGTCCGCCGCATTGACCAAGGTTCTTCCGGCGAGCACGTATCTGTCGCGTATCCCTGCGTTCTGGGACGCGTATGCGAAGACGTACGAGGCGCTTTATCTGGGTGCTACTCGCCCGGTGTTCATTGACTCGATCGAGGAAGCGGCATACGACGAGTGCTTCGATCTTCAGATGGAAGACCAGGCGTCGCCGTACTTTCTTGCAAGCGGTACTGTAACCCACAACTGCTATCAAGAACAAATCCTTCGCATTGCGCGCGATCTCGCGGGATTTACGATGGGCCAGGCCGACGAGCTCCGCAAAGTCGTCGGCAAGAAACAGAAAGAGAAGATTCCGCAGTACAAGGAAAAGTTCATCAAGGGCTGCGGCGAGAACGACATTCCGAGCGACGTGGCGGAACGCGTGTTCGCGTTCATCGAGCCCTTCGCGGGCTACGGCTTCAACAAGGCGCACGCCGTCGCGTACGGCTGGATTGCGTATCAGACCGCGTACCTGAAGGCGAACTATCCACTGCAGTACTTTGCGGCGCTCATGTCGTCGGTGCGCGACAAGACCGACAAGCTCGTCGAGTACATCGACGAGGCGAAGAAGATGGGCATCGCGGTGCTGCCGCCGGACGTGAACGCGTCGCTGGTCGACTTCGCCGTCGTCGGGAACGACATTCGCTTCGGGCTGGCCGCGGTGAAGGGCGTCGGCGAGAATGCCGTGCGCGCGGTGCTCGACGTGCGCGAGAAGGGTGGCCCGTTCGCGGACCTGTTCGACATGGTCAAGCGCGTGGACCTCAAGGCCGTGAACCGCAAGGTCTACGAAGCGCTGATCAAGTGCGGCGCGCTCGACCCGCTGCCCGGTAACCGCGCGCAGCTGCTCGACGCGCTCGACGGAGCGCTCGAGGTCGCGGCGCGCGAGGTTCGCGACCGTGAGATGGGCCAGGCGTCGCTGTTCGGCATGATCGAAGACGCGCACCCGTCGCTCGCGCCCGCCCTCCGTCCGCTGCCCGCACCGACGACGATGGAGCAGCTGCAGTGGGAGAAGGAGACGCTGGGGATCTTCGTCTCGGGCCACCCGCTCGCCGACGTGACGGAGGCGCTTGGGCGCACGGGCGCCGTCCCGATCCGCGACCTGCGCAATCTCGAGGACGATAGTGCGGTCAAGATCGCTGGTCTCGTCACCGCCGTGCGCCGCACGCTAACCAAGGCGCAGTCGCAGATGCTGATCGCGACCGTCGAGGACACGACGGGCGCCGTCGAGTGCGTCGTGTTTCCGAAGCAGTACGCCGACCTGCAGATGCGGTTCATCGAGGACGCGATCGTCGTCATCACCGGGCGCCTGCGGCTGCGCGAGCGCCGCGGCTCGACCCCGGGCGAAGAGGCGCCGCTCGAGCTGAACGTCTCGGTCAACGACGTGCAGCCGTTCGACCGCAACAGCGTCCGTAACGCGGCGCCGCCGCCCGACGGATGGCACGTGACGGTGACGTCGCGCGAGCACATCGACTCGCTCGCGGTGCTGATGTCGGAGTGGTCCGGCCCGACGCCGCTCGTGATGCACATCAACGGAACGACGGTGCAGCGCACCGTTGCACCCGACCGCCGCGTGCGCGAGCGGCTCGTCGCGATCGTCGGCGAACCGAACGTCCGCGAAGGCGCGCCGTGAACGCGCGGCCGTCATGAGGCTTCCGGCCGGCGTTCGCGACTGGCTGCCGCACGAGCTCGCGCGGAAGCGCGAGGTCGAGCAGCAGATGCGCGCGGTGTTCGGCCGCTGGGCGTACGAGGAGCTCCAGACGCCGATCATCGAGCGGTTCGACGTGCTCGAACGCGGGCTGGGCGAAGAGACGTCGGAGCTGCTGTTCCAGTTCAACGACCGCCGCTCGACGGCGCTCGCGCTGCGGCCGGAGATGACGACGCCCGTCGCGCGGCTGGTGTCCACGCGCATGCGCGAGGCGCCGCTGCCGATCCGCCTGGCGTACATCGCCCCCGTCTTCCGCTACTACGAGCAGCCGCAGGAAGGCCGCATGCGCGAGCTCACGCAGGCGGGCGTCGAGCTGATCGGCGCCGCCGGCGTGGACGCCGACGCCGAGACGCTCTTCATGGCGATCGAAGCGCTCGCGGAGATCGGCCTGACCGACGCGCGCTTCGATATCAACGACGCGCGCGTCGTCGACGGCATCCTCGACGGCGTCGGCTTTCACAGCGAGCGCGCGCACGCCGCGAAGGAACACATCAAGCGCCGCAATCTCGTCGCGCTGCGCACGTTCAACGAGCCGGCGCTGGTCGCGTTCGCGCAGCGCCGCGGCGGCCACGACGCAATCGCCGCCGCGCGCGAGATCTGCCGCACGCCGGAATCGCGTGCCGCGCTCGACGAGCTGGAGGCCATCCTCGAACGTTCCGCGGCGCTCGGGTACGCATCGCGCGTCACCGTGGACTTCGCGCTGCTGCGCGATCTCGAGTACTACACCGGCTTTCTCTTCGAAGGCTACGTCGAGGAGATCGGCATGTCGCTGTGCGGCGGCGGGCGGTACGACTCGCTCCTGCCCCGCTTCGGCTTCGACGTGCCCGCCGTCGGGTGGACCGCCGGGGTCGAACGGCTGCTGATCGCGCTCGAGCGGCGCGGCAAGCACGTGCGCCAGCGGCGGCACCGCATCGACGTGCTCGTCGCGGGCTCGGACGTCGTCGCCGCGCGGGAGCGTTCGGCCGGCAACGTCGTGCGTTACGCGGGGTCCACGCTGGGCGACGAAGAGCTGCTCGAGGAAGCGCGCGCGCACGGCATTCCGCGCGTCGTGATCGCGCTCGACGGCACGGTGCGCGAGCTGCGCGTCGGACCGCGCGTCGGCGCCCTGCCGGCGCCGCGCACGCCGTCGAACTGGGACGCCCGGTGAGCAAGCCGCCGGAGGGCAAGGCGGATTCACTGACCATCGCGATGCCGAAGGGTGCGCTGTACGACGACGCCGCACGCCGCTTGCGCGCGGCAGGCATCGACGTGCCGGACGACGTCGGGCGCAAGCTGACCGTCACGACCAGCGACGGCACGACGCTCGTCTTCCTGCGCCCCGCGGACGTGCCGGCGTACGTCGAGTTCGGTTCGGCGGACTGCGGCATCGTCGGCAAAGACGTGCTCTGGGAGACCGACCGCAACGTCGCCGAACTCGCGGACCTCGGCTTCGGCTACTGCAAGCTCGTCGTCGCCGCGCGCCGCCTCGACCGCTACCACGAGGGTGCGCCGTTCCCGACGTTCCTGCGCGTTGCAACGAAGTTCACGCGCTCGTCCGAGTCGTTCTTCGCGGAGCGCGACCTGCCGGTTGAGCTCATCCCGCTGCACGGCTCCGTCGAGCTGGCGCCGCTCGTCGGCCTCGCCGACCTCATCGTCGACCTCGTCGCTACCGGCCGCACGCTGCGCGAACACGACCTCGTCGTGGTGGAAGAGATCGACGAGAGCACCGCGCGCTTCGTGGTGAACCCGGTGCGCTTCCGCGCGAAGTACGCCGCGATCACGGCGCTGCTCGACCGCCTCACCGCGGTGACCGCTTGAAGATCGTCGAGGCGACGGATCGCGCCGCACTGCGCGATCTGTACGCGGGCGGCTGGGATCCGCCGGCTGAGATCGTCGCAGCGGTGCGCGCGATCCTCGCCGACGTGCGCGCGCGCGGCGACGACGCGCTCGTCGAGTACACGCGCCGCTGGGACGACGCGAATGCCGCCGTCGCGGCGCTTCGCGCGCCGATCCCGCCGCTCGGCGAGGCGCGGCGCCTCGTGCCGGACGGCGTCGCGCGCGGCCTGGAGATCGCGCGCGAGCGCATCGCCGACTATCACGCGCGGCAGATGCCGCAGCCGATCGAGTACCGCACGCCGGACGGCACGCGCTATGCGTTCCTCGCGCGGCCCCTCGCCGCCATCGGCGCCTACGTGCCGGGCGGCAGCGCGCCGCTGCCGTCGACGGTCCTCATGACGGTCGTCCCGGCGAAGGTGGCGGGCGTCGACCGCGTCGTCGTCGTGACGCCGCCGCAGCGCGACGGGCACGTCAATCCCGCCGTCCTCTTCGCGTGCGCGCTCACGGGCGTCCACGAGCTATACGCCGTCGGAGGCGCGCAAGCGATCGGGGCGCTGGCGTACGGAACGGCGACGATCGCCCCCGTCGACAAGATCGTCGGGCCCGGCAACGTGTACGTGACCGAGGCGAAGCGCCAGGTGTTCGGCATCTGCGGCATCGACGGGCTCGCCGGACCGTCCGAAGTGCTCGTCGTCGCCGACGACACGGCGAGCGACGAGCTCGTCGCGGGCGAAATGGTCGCGCAAGCCGAGCACGATCCGCTTGCGCGCGTCGCGGCCGTTTCGCGCGACCGCGCCCTGCTCGAGCGGGTCGGTGCGCTGCTCGACAGCGCCTTCGGCCGGTCCAGCGGGCGCGACGCGATCGTCGCGAGCGTGCTCGACCGCCGCGCGTGGCTGGTGCACGCTGCCGACGACGCCGCGATGCTCGAGGTTGTCGAGCGCTTCGCGCCCGAGCATCTCTCGCTGATGGTCGCCAACCCGGACGAATGGGTGCCGAAGATTCGGCGCGCCGGTGCGATCTTCGTCGGCAACGATACGCCGGTGGCGGCCGGCGACTACATCGCGGGCACGAACCACACGCTGCCGACGTCCGGCGCGGCGCGCTTCTCGTCGGGACTTCGCACCGCCGACTATTTGCGGACGCTGTCGGTCGTCGAGAACTCGCGCGAACGCATGCAGCAGGACGCCGGCGTGCTCGCGGAGCTTGCGGACTTCGAAGGGCTCCCGGCGCACGCACGCACGGCGCGCATGCGCTCGGCGGGGCGCGACGGCCGGTAGGGCGAAAACATCGCTCCGATGGTTTCATCGGCACCGATCCGTTTCGTCGCGCTCGATCTCGACGGCACGCTGGTCGGCGAAGACCTCGTCCTTCGACCCCGCGTGCTGCAGGCCGTCGCCGCCGCTCGCGCGCGCGGCGTGCAGCTGACGATCGTCACCGGCCGCATGTTCCAAGCGGCGCGGCCGTTCGCGCGCACGCTGGGCATCGACGGTCCCATGGTGTGCTACCAAGGTGCGGCGATCTACGACGCCGCCAGCGGCGCGACACTGCGCGAGACGCCGGTGCACCAGGACGTCACGCGCGACACGCTCGCGTGGGCGCACGAGCACGGCGTCCACGCGCAGTGCTATGCGAACGATACCCTGTACGTCGATCAGATCAACCGTTTCTCGAAGCGCTACACCGACCTCGCGCGCGTCGAGCCGGTCGTCGTGCCGTCGCTGCGCGAAGCGTTCGCCGAGCGGCCGACGATCAAGATCGTGCTGGTCGACGACGCGGAGCGCGCAAACCAGCACCTGACGGCGCTGCGCGCGCTGCTCGGGCCGCGCGCGTACCTCACGCGCAGCCACGTGGACTTCGTCGAGGTGGTCGATCCGGCGGTGAATAAGGGCGAGGCGCTCGCGTTCGTCGCGCAGCGCTACGGCGTGAGCCTCGAGGAGACGATGGCCGTCGGCGACGCGTGGAACGACGTGCCGCTGCTCGATGCGGCCGGCGTCGGAATCGCGATGGGTTCCGGTCCGCCCGAGCTCGTCGCGCACGCCGATCACGTGGTCGGCGACGTGGCGCACGACGGCGTCGCCGAAGCCATCGAGCGGTACGTGCTGCAATGAAAGCCGGCGCGCGTGCGCGCACGCTGCCGCGCCGGCGCAAACCGTCGTTCGCGGCGCGCGCGCGGCCGTTTTGGATCGTTGCGATCGTCCTGGCCGCGCTCGCGGGCTGGGGCGGCGCGTGGCTCGTCCAGTCGCCGTGGTTCCGCATCGCGCGCGTCGGCGTCGACGTTCCGCTCGCGTCGCCCGTGACGGTGGAGCAGGTGCGCGGCGCAGCGGCGATCGCGCCCGGCGCGAACGTGTGGCTGCTGAACCCGCGCGCCGTCGCGCGCCGCATCGAAGCGATTCCGTACGTCGACCGCGCGTCGGTCCGCCGCGGTCAGTTCCCCAAGCCGTACGTCGAGCTGAGCATCTCGCTGCGGCGTTCGTCGGGATGCGTGGCGGCCGCCGGCCGCGAGGTGACGATCGATGCGACCACGCGCGTGCTGCAGGACGGATGCGCCGGGCCCGGCGCGCGCATCGACGCGGGGGCCGCGACCGTGCCGGCGCCCGGGAACGCGATCGCGGATCCGGACATCGGACGCCTACTGACGGACGCGAAGACGCTCGCGGACGCGGGCGTGGCCGTGCGGCGGCTCGGGCGCGACCGGTGGGGCGGCCTGGAAGCCGTTGACGTCACCGGCGTTGCGCTACGGTTCGGCGACGATGCCGACCTCGCCAAGAAGGCCGCGCTGGTCGAGCCGGTTCGCGCCGGCGTCGGGCGGGGCCGCGTGGTGCGCGCGATCGACCTGCGCGCTCCGGCCACCCCGACCGTCGTGTTCCGGTGATTCATCCCCAGGCGCTGTGGATGGAATCGGTGGGGCTCGTGTGGATGATGTGGTAGGTGAACGCTCGGCGAACCACAATATCCTGTGGTGCAAGTGAGGGCGGAGACGGATGGCTAGGGGCGAGACGATCGCCGGCCTGGACATCGGCACGACAAAGACGTGTGCCGTCGTCGCCGCGTCCGGTCCGGACGGCCTCGAGATCATCGGCGTCGGCGAAGCCCCGTCGACCGGCATGCGCAAAGGCGTCGTGACCGACCTCGAGGCGACCGTGCACGCCATCGAGGCGGCGACCGAGAAGGCCGAGCGCATGGCCGGCGTGCACGTCTCGCACGTCTACGTCGGCGTCACGGGCGAACACATGCAGTCGACGAACAACCGCGGCGTCGTCGCGGTCACCGGCGACGACCGCGAAGTGATCGCGAACGACGTCAAGCGCGTCGTCGACGCGTCGAAGATCATCAACCTCGCCGCCGATCGGCAGATCATCCACTCGCTGCCGCGCCACTACACGATCGACGGCCAGGACGGCGTGACCGACCCCGTCGGCATGAGCGGCGGACGGCTCGAAGTCGACACGCACATCGTCACGGGCGGATCGAGCTTCATCTCCAACGTCCTCAAGTGCGTGCACCGCGCCGGCCTCGAGCCCGCCGGCATCGTGTTCGAACCGCTCGCCTCGTCGGCCGCGACGCTGCTGCCCGAGGAGAAGCAGGTCGGCGTCGTGCTGCTCGACATCGGCGGCGGCACCACGGACATCGCGGTGTACGCGGACGGCGGCGTGCTGCACTCGGCGACGATCCCGGTCGGCGGCAACATCCTCACCAACGACATCGCGCTCGGTCTGAAGACGACCTTCGCCGAAGCCGAGAACGTGAAGCGCACGTACGGCTCGGGCCTCGTGCGCGCCGACGAAGCGGACCAGGCCTTTCAGGTCAAGACGCTCGACGGCCGCAGCACGCGCGAGGTGACGTCCTCGCAGCTGCGCAGCATCGTCGTCCCGCGCGTGCTCGAGATCTTTCGCCTGGCGCGCGCCAACATCGTCGAGCGGATCCCGCGCGACCAGGTGCTCAGCGAGATCGTCATCACCGGCGGCGGCGCGCACCTGCGCGGCATCGAGACGACGGCCGCCGAGGTGTTCGGACTCCCGGTGCGAATCGGCGTGCCGTCGACCGTCGCCGGCCTCACCGACGCGGTGAAGCAGCCGGAGTATGCCACGGCCGTCGGACTCGTGCTCTTCGGCCCGCGCGGCGACACGGCGCCGCATCTCAACGGCCACGGCGACAACGCCCTGGCGCGATTCTACTCCTGGTTCAAATCCCTCTGGAACTAATCGGACTCTTGATCGTTGCTCCCGCTCTTCCCGGAAGAGGAACAAGCAGACATGGCTGATGCGAAACGGTTCGTGCCCGAGCACGCGGCGACGATCAAGGTGATCGGGCTCGGCGGCGGCGGATGTAACGCCGTCAACCGCATGATCGACGCGGGACTCTCCGGCGTCGACTTCTTTGCGATCAACACCGACGTCCAAGCGTTGCGCAACGCGAAGACGAACAACACCGTGCAGATCGGCAACGGGCTGACGCGCGGGCTCGGTGCCGGCGCGAACCCCAACATCGGGCGCGAAGCGGCCGACGAGTCGCGCGAAGACCTCGCGATGATCCTCGACGGCGCGGACCTCGTGTTCATCACCGCCGGCATGGGCGGCGGAACGGGCACGGGCGCGGCGCCGGTCATCGCCGAGCTCGCGCGCGAGTCGGGCGCGCTCACGATCGCGGTCGTGACGAAGCCGTTCGGCTTCGAAGGGCGCAAGCGCATGCAGGCCGCGGAGCGCGGTATCGCCGACCTCGAGTCGAAGGTCGACACGCTCATCACGATCCCCAACGAGCGCATCCTGCAGATCATCGAGAAGCGCACGCCGCTCAACGAAGCGTTCGCGTGCGCGGACGACGTGCTCCGTCAGGGCATCCAGGGCATCAGCGACCTGATCACGCAGCCGGGCCTGATCAACCTCGACTTTGCCGACATCAAGACGATCATGACCGACGCCGGCTCGGCGATGATGGGCATCGGCGAAGGCTCGGGCGAGCACCGCGCCGCCGACGCCGCGCAGAAGGCGATCGCGTCGCCGCTGCTCGAGACGACCATCGAAGGCGCGCGCGGCGTGATCTTCAACATCACGGGCGGCCCCGATCTGTCGATGTACGAAGTGAACGAGGCGGCGGAGATGATCTCGCGCGCCGTCGACAGCGAAGCCTCGATCATCTTCGGCGCGTCGGTCGATCCGTCGATGCAGGGCAAGGTCCGCGTGACGGTGCTCGCCGCGGGCTTCGGCACGCGTCCGACGCGCTCGCAGGCGATGGGAGCGACGCTCGGTGCGCCGCTCGAGTTCGACAAGGTCGCCCCGGTGAACATGGACGACATCGAAGTCCCGGCGTTCCTGCGCTACCGCAGCTGACGAGGTCGCCGGGTAGCCGTCGCAGGCGCGCCGGCTATCTGGTGCCCGGTGGGGGGTACGCCTTCGCCGGAGGAGCAAAGACGTCGTTCGGCAGGCTTGAAGGGAAGCTCACGTCGACCAAGCGATAGCGCCACACGCCGTGTCGCCTGCGTGCAAACAACGCCGGCGCGTGCCAGATACCGTCGAGCACGGCATCCGTCTGTAGCCAGTATCCGCCTACCTCGCCGTAGTGCTGCTCGAACGAACCGGACGTCACGACCGAGCCGGCGCCTTCCGCGTTGAACCGCACGACGCAAAAGCGCGCGGAGCTCACCTCGATGACGACGTCGCTCAACTGATGCAAGTAGTTGCTTTCGCGCGACGTGAAATGCAAGGCGTGGCCCGGTTTGCCGTTCGGGCACGGTGCGGCGCCGCGGTCCTCGATGTCGTACAGGGCCGGGCCCATCACGGATACCGAGCCGATCACCTTAAGCGAGGGGTCGCGCTCTTCGTCCGGACTCTCGCGAGGAGCCGCGACCGGCTGTGTGCCGGGGAGGAACATGCCCAGACGCATCGCGCGAACAGCGCCGTACCACGTCGGATCGAACACCGCGCGTGCGGATACGAAACGATGCCCGTCCGAGACGTGGATGATTTCGTTCATGTAGTCGAACGTGCGGTGCCGGAACGTCCAGGCATCGGGCGACGAACCGTCGTGACCGCGCAGCCACACGAGGCCGTTCTGGGCCGACCACAGAGCGATCTCCAGTCCGTCGCTCGTGCTCTCCATGCGGTACGTGATGTAGCGCGGCTGCCGAAGGCCGTCCATCACGCGAAGCGAGCGCGTGTAGAGCAACGCCAATGCGGAATGCTGCGACGCTTTTTCGGCTCGCAGCGCGGCCGCCGCGATGGCGGGAAAGAGGTCGTCGTATACGGTTTGGGCGATCTTGTCGCTGCCGCCGTCGACAGTGTTCGTCAAGACGATGATGCGGACGTCTTGCGCCGGGAAGTACTGGTCGCTGCCGTCGAAGCCGTTCGTGTTGCCGTCGTGCCACACGCGCGGCTGACCGTCGAACCGATCGACTTTCATTCCGAATCCGTATTGGAGGTTCGAACCGTTGGCCAGCCGCGCGGGGCTGCTGAGAAGCTGGTAGTCGGCCGTCGAGACGATGCGGCCGGACGACAGCGCGTCGCCCCACTTCTGCAGGTCACCGGCCGTCGATACGATGCCTCCGGCGGACGACCCCCAGGACTCGTCGATCGGCTTCGATTCGCGGGCGTGGCCCTGCGCAACGACGTAACCGCGCGCCATGTCCGCGAGCTCGCCTTCTTGCGCCATGGTTGCCGAATCCGTCATGCCGGCAGCAGCAAAGAGATGATCCCGGACGTAGCTCTCCCAGCTTTGTCCGGACACGACCTCGACGATCTTGCCGAGAACCAAGTAGTTCGTGCTGGAGTACCCGAACTGCGAACCCGGCGCGAAGCCGAGATCGGGGACGCGCGACATCAACTGATCGAACGTCGCGGGCGTACCGGCGAGCGTCTCGAAGTTGGGGTCGTCCACGTAGTCCTCGAGGCCGCTCGTGTGCGTGAGGAGTTGCCGGACCGTGATCTCCCGGGCGTGCGACATCGACGGAAGATAGGTTGCGACCGTGGCGTCGAGATCGATCTTCCCGGCTTCTTTGAGCTGCAGGACCGCCGCCGCGGTGAACTGCTTCGTGATGGACCCGATCTCGTAGCGCGTACGCGCGTCGGCCGGCAGCGATCTCGCAAGGTCCCGCATGCCGTAGGAGCGCGTGAAGACGACCGCACCGCCACGAGCGATCGCGATCGTCGCTCCCTGGACGTGCGCGGCGGTCGAGAGCGCCCGGACGTCGCGGTCGATCTTCGACTGTACCGTCGCATCGAGAAACGGGGGCGGCTGCGAAGGCGCAGCGAGCGCGGGCTGCGCCAGCGACGCCGTCCGTAACGATATCATCGCGCCGACCAGAGCGGGACGAAGAAGCATTGAGGCCTCCTATGGACGCGCGCCGGCGCGCGCTTGGTCGACCACGCTCGCGATCGCCGACGCGACGTCCGGCGCACAGCGGGTCACGACGTCGGCGTGGCTGCACGCGTCGAGCTCGATGCGTGAGCCGCGCGACGAGTAGGTCGGAAGGCGAGCGCGTGCGTCCTCGACGATGTCGCGCACGTCGGCCGCTTCGGCCGGCGAGACGGAGCCGCTGGGGAACGCGTCCTTCACGGTGACGACGGCCAGCGGCAGCGCGCCGTACGACCGCTGCTCGGTGCGGAGTTGTCCGAGCGTCGTCGCGTGCAGCGCGTCGACATTCTCGGAGACGAAGGTCGCCCACCAACCGGGCCGTCGCGACTGCTGCGCGATGACCGCGTTGAGCGCCTGCGGAAAATCGGGGTCGACCGGCGGCGAGCAGTCGCGGCCCGCATCGCTCTTCGGCTGAAGGGAACCGTGCTCGGTCGCCGCGGCGCAGGCCTTCGCGGTGGCCGTCTGGCGCGCGGCGTCGCGCGCGAGTTCGGGCGCAGCAGCGTGCACGCGCGCTTCCTGATCGCCTTCGAGCGCGGGCTCGACCAGGACGAGCCCCGCGAGATCGCCGAGGTACCGATCGGCATAGACGCGCGAGAACAGCTCGCCGTTCGAATAGCCGACGAGAACGAACGGTTTTGTGATCCCGGCTCGCGTGACGAGCGCGTGAAGATCGTCGGCAATTGCGCCGGCGTCGCGCGGCAGCGGTCCGGGGTCACTGAAACCCGCGCCGGCTCGGTCGTAGGAACACACGCGTGTGCGCTTCGCGACGAGCGGCTGCACGATGCGCCAGTCCAGCATGTCGGCACCGCCGCCTGCCTCGAGCACGACGGCCGGCGAACCGCTCCCGGTGCAAGAGAGATTCAAGCGGCGTCCGCCGATGTCGACGAGGCGTTGCGCTCGCAGGTACGGACCGGGATCGAAGCTCAACGCCGGAGGGATCGGCGCGAACGCTTCGGCTGGGATCGACTCCGGGAATCGCATGTCGAGATAGCGATACTGCCACAGGCCGTGCGCGGACGAGATGCCCAAAAGGCGCTCCGTCGCCTCGATGCGGCCGTCGGTCTGAACCCAATAGCCTCCGACGTCGGCGAAATGCTGCTCGAACGTCGCGTCGTACGCAAGTCCGGCGTTGCGGTGCAAGCCAAAGCGCACCATGCAGAAGCGCAGCGACTTGAGCTCGATCACCACGTCGGACAGCTGCTGCCGCGGGTCGTGCGTGCGCGACGTGAGGTGGAGCGCGTGCCCCGGATCGCCGTTCGGGCACGTCGCGGCGCCACGGTCCTCGACGGCGTAGATGCCCGGGCCGAGCGCGACGACCGTCCCGATGACGCGCAACGCCGGGGAGCCCGGCGACGGTTCGATCGGCGCCGGCGCCGGCGAAGCCGACTCCCGCGGGCACGGAAAGCGCGTGAACAGGACGGGGTGCCGCAGCCGCCGGTACGTCCCCATCCACGACGGATCGAGCGGGACTTCGTACCGCCGGCCGCTTTCGGTATCGAGCATGATCGTTTTGTCGTCGTGCGTGCTCGTCTGCAGCGTCCAGTGTTGCTGAGGGGGTATCGCAAGAGCGCCGCACCCTTGCGTGCTCAGGTGGATCGGCACACCCTGCATCGTGCCGTCCAGCCGATACGTGATGAACGCCGGCTGCGGCAGATCGTTCATCACGACGAGCGCGCGGCGATACAGCTCGGTCGCGGTCGGCGCCTGCGCGTCGCCGGGTTGCGCAACGACACAGCAGGCGACGACGCACGCCCCGGCGACGATGCGCGCAACCGCCTTCGGTAATGAAACGAGCCGCACTGTCCGGCAAACGTCGACCGGCCGCCCGCGAGTTCCGTGCGGTCGGCAGGAACGATCGCTCGTCCTTCGACAAGCTCAGGATGACATGACCGCCATCGTTCGCGCCGCTCGACATGACCGCCGTCGTTTGCGTCCGCTCCGCATGACCGCCGCCGTTTGCGTCCGCCCCGCATGACCGCCACGCTGCCGGCCGAAACCGTCTCGCGCGCGACCGAGATTCGGCGCGAAATCCATCGCCATCCCGAGCTCGGATTCGAGGAGTTCAACACGCAGGCGATCGTCGAGCGCGAACTGGATTCGATCGGGGTCGAACACCGGCGGATCGCCAGGACGGGCGTGATCGGCATCGTGCGCGGCGTGCTGCCGGGCCACGTGACGGGACTGCGCGCCGACATGGACGCGCTGCCGATCACCGAGGATTCGGGCGAAGCATGCGCGTCGCAGGTCGCCGGCAAGATGCATGCGTGCGGGCACGACTCGCACACCGCGATGCTGCTCGGCGCGGCGCGCGTGCTGCAGGAGACGCGCGAGTCGTTCCACGGCACCGCGGTGCTGCTGTTCCAGCCGGCGGAAGAAGGGCCGGGCGGCGCGCAGCCGATGATCGACGAGGGCGCGCTCGACGATCCGCGCGTCGAAGCGGTCACGATGCTGCACGTCGACCCGCGTCTGCCGACGGGCTCGATCGGCGTGACGCCCGGACCGGTCAATGCCGCGGCGGACGAGTTTCATGTCACCATTCGCGGCAAAGGCGGCCACGGCGCGCACCCGCACAAGGCGCTCGACGCGATCCCGGTCGCGGCTGCGACGATCCTCGCGCTGCAGAACGTCGTCGCGCGCGAGACGGATCCGCTCGCGTCGATGGTGGTGACGATCGGCACGATCGAAGGCGGCTTCCGCAACAACGTCATCGCCGACCGCGTGTTCATGACGGGCACGGTGCGCACGCACGACGCGGCGATCCGCGCGACGTCGGAAGACAAGCTGCGCCGCATCGTCGACGGCGTCGCCGCGGCGTACGGCGCGCACGCGCAGGTCGACATGATCTACGGCTATCCGCCCGTCGTGAACGATCCCGAGCTCGCCGAGTCGTTCGCGGCGTACGCGCGCGACAACGGTTTCACCGTCGAACGGCCGGCGCCGACGATGGGCGGCGAAGACTTCGCGTACTTCGCGCAGCGCGCGCCGGGCGTGATGGTGCGCCTCGGCATTTACAACGAGGCCGTCGGCAGCGTGCACTCCGGGCACAGCCCGCAGTTCCGCCTCGACGAGGGGGCCATCCCGACGGGCATCGCGACGCTCGTGGCCTTCGCGCGGGGCGTCGGCGACGGGTCGGTCCCGATCCCGGGTCCTTCGCCCAGCGCACCATGACAAATCCACCGCATGCACAGGCTCGTCCACAACGTGTAGTGCCGAATGTGGACCGGGTGCACAATATCTAGTGTTTACGAGAGGGTTAAGCCCGACGGAAGAGCGAAGTCCCGAGACCATGGCAATGCCGTCCGTGTCTCTCGACCGGCCGTCACCGCGGGCGCTCTACCGCTGCCAGGATGTCGCGTCGCCCGCGCGCACCGCGTTCGACCTCGTCTGCGAGGTCGAAAAGTGGCCGGTCTGGCTCTCGTTCCTCCGCAGCGCCCGCCGCGTCGACCCGTCCGCTCCGGTCGGGCTCGGCAGTGAGGTCGCGATCCGCTCGAACCTCCGCGGCGACGACGAGGAGCTCTTCGAAGTGGACCGCTTCATCCCGGGCCACCAGCTCTCGCTCGTCGGCGCGTTCTCGGTGCGCAGGCGGATCGACATCCGCATCGAGCAGAAGAGCGAGCGCTCGAAGCTCGTCGTCCGCGTGGACTATCCCACGTACGGCGGGGTGCTCGGAGCCCTGGTCGACCGCTTCACGCGCCGCCGCAAGCTCGACGTCGCCCTGAACGACTCGCTCATCCACTTCAAGGGCCTGTGCGAGTTCGATCAGACGCCGGGCGCTATCTTGGACGACTTCTAGCACTCGTTGACTGGGTTTGCTAAAGCCGGTACACTCTGAGGGATGCCGCTCTACGACTACCGGTGCCGCGCTTGCTCCCAGGTCACCGAGGTTCGCCACGGTTTCCGCGAAGCGTACGACGGCACGTGCCCGCAGTGCGGCGGCGACCTGGCGCGCGTATTCAACCCGGCCGGGATCGTGTTCAAAGGCTCGGGCTTCTACGTGACCGACTCGCGCAAGGGCGCCTCCGAGGCATCCGGCTCCTCGTCGTCCGGCTCGTCGGACGCCAAGAGCTCCTCGGATGCGAAGAGCTCGTCCGACGCAAAGGGCTCGTCGGACGCGAAGACGTCGTCGGACGCCAAGAGCTCGTCGGACGCCAAGCCCTCGAGCGGCGATTCCGGCTCCAAGAAGAGCGAGTCGAGCGCGGCCTGAGCCGTGTCCCTGCACGCCGCCGTCTGGTGGATCGTCGCAGCGGCTCTCGCGGCCGTGCTGATCGCCGCCGGCATGCGACTCGCGCGGGCCGTTCGCGAGCTCGGGCGCGCCTCGCGCCGCGCGCAAGCCTACGGCGATCTCCCGATCATTGCGGCTGCCGCACGCGCCGAGACGTCGCTGGCGCGCATCAGCGCTGCTGTTGCCGGCGTGCCCGCTCTGTCGCAACGGGCCGCCGCGGCGGTCGCCGTCATTCGGCGCGGCCCCGTCCCGCCGGAGCTGATCGCCGCGGTCGCGACTCTGCGCGTCGACCTGATGCGCTTCCGAGCCGGCTTCCGGCGCTGAGCGCTTAGCCGCCCGCGGGCGGCTCGCCCTCTTCCTCGGGCGGTTCCCACGTCCAGCCGAAGCCGGTTTTCGGTTCGCTTTCGTTTGCGCCGAACGGCGACTCGTCGACGTACTCGTTCGGCAGCGCGAACGGCGCGCCGAACGGCGCTGCCGCCGGAGCCGGCGGCGGAACCGCAGGCGGAGCGGGCGGGGGAGCCGGAACCGGGGAGGCTGCGGCAGGCGGCGCGGGCTGAGGCGGTGCTGCCAACGGGGGCCGTGGTGCGGCCGGCGCCTGCGGCAGGCCCCATCCGGGCGGCTGAGGCGGTGGCTGCGGCGGCGTCCAGACCGCCGGCCGCGGCGCAGCGGCCGGTATGGGCGGCGTCACCTGCGCCGGCGGGGCGGGCGGAAGGTTCGGCCGGAAGGCGGCGCCGCTGCCCGCGGGCAGCGATTCGCCGGCGGCGGTGCCGACCAGCACGATGCGCGAGAGCGGCATGAGCTGCGTGTCGGGGCGCGATGCCAGCGCGCGCAGTTCGTCCAGATACGGCTTGGGCATCTCCTCGATCGCCATCGCGTCCAGGATCAGCGACACCGTCTCGGAGACCGCGCGCTTCGAAGGCACGCGCGTGAACGTGAACAGGTTCTGCCACACGTCGGCCTTCACGACCGACAGCAGCTTGCGCCAGTAGTCGATCGGCTGATAGCCCTCGAACTGGCCCGTCTCGCGCTTCGCGCGCGCGTACAGCGACGCGATGCGCTTGCCGAGCAGATCGGCGGGCGGCGACGGCTCGACGATCGCAACGCGTTTGCCGACGCGTGCGAGCTCGGAGATCGCCTGCGCGTGGAACCCCGGGTCGATCTCGTGCAGAAAATGCATCGCCACGGCGACGTCGTACGAGCCTTCCGGCGCGCCGAGCATCGTCGCGCTGCCGCGCACCGGCGTCGCGCCGATGCGCTCGCAGATCGCGATCTGCTCGCCGGTGGTGACGAGCACCGTCGCCTGCACGCCGATCTCCACGGCGCGCGCGACCCACGCCCCGTCGTTCGTCAGTCCGAGGAAGAGCGCGCGCTCGCCGCTGCGCAGCGCCAGCGCGTCCCAGATCTGCTCGTCGATGCGGTACGACTCACGCTCGAAGTCGGAGACGTCGTTCATTGGGGAAGGTGGGAATCGAACCCACATGAGCTCTCACTCGGTCGCTTTTGAGGCGACTGCGTATACCGTTTCGCCACTTCCCCGCTTTCGTTCGCCGGTGCCGGGTTCGCGTCGAGCCAAGCGCGCTCCGCTTCGGCGAACGCGGCGGCGGACCCGCCGGGCGGAATTCTCCACGTCGCGAACGTCAGCCGCTTCCAGTCGCCGGGCCGGAAGACCAGCCGCAGCGTGCCGTTGCTGCGCGCGGGCTGCCACGAGATCGCCTCGACGTCGTCCGGCCGCCATGCGACCGTGACGACCGCGCGCGAGCCCGGTTCCGGATACCGCTCGTCGAACCGCGGGAACTCCGGTTGCGTCGCCGGCGCGGCGGCGAACAGAACGACGCCGCGCTTCGGATCGAGGACCGCCGGCCGGTCGGACGGATGCGGACCGCCGCCGTCGTCGAGCGTCTCGCCGCGCGCGGCGATCGCGGAGTACGACACGAACCGCTGTCGCGGTGCGGGCTCGTGCGGCGTGAAGCGCAGGTCGGCGACGAGCCGATCCGACGATGCGCCCAGCGCGAGCACGCGCTCGAAGCGGGCGCCGTGCGGCACGACGTCCGGCGCGTCGTACGCGAGGTACGCGCCCGCGCCCGTCACGTTGCCGTCCCCTGCGACGTGCGTGAACGTGCACGCCGCGTACGGGCGGTTGAACATTCCCGCCGGATACGTGTGCGTGTACTTCGCGATGCGGTCGGTCGGTGACGGCGGCAACTGCACGAGCACGTCGTCGCGCAGCGCGCCGGTCGCATCGAACGCGTTGTCGCCGTAGGTCAAGAACCCCGTCGAGCGGTTCGGTCCAAGCGCCACGACGCGAGCGCCGCCGTCGGGTACGACGACCGCGCGCAGGTGTGCATTGCGCAGCTCGACGGCCGGCATGCCGTCGCGAAACGCGTCGACCGTCGCGACGGACGCGCCGGATGTGATGTCGGCCGCCGGCGTGACCGCTCCCGGCACACCGCCGTTCGGTGCGAGCGTGATCGCGGTGACCGGCACATCCGGGAAGACGCGGTCGACGCTCGCGGTGTGACCGAGGACCGTCGCCGTGCGCTCCCCGAGCGCCGCGATCGCGCGACCGTCGACCGCCGTGCTGCTCGCCTTTCCACCGAGCACGGCGATCACGTCGCAGCGCGCCGGCATTCCGCCGCCCTGCGCGGGCTGGCCCGCGGTGAACGAAGGGACGCCTTCGTCGCTGCGGCTGTTGAACGCGCAGGAGGTCGTGAGGCGATCGCCCGCGGCGTAGCGGTTGTCGACGAAATGCAGGTCGAGGTTCGCCGCGACGATGCGCGCGTCGCGCGCGGGCATCACGAAGCTCGGCACGCCGGCGAACCCCGCACCCGCGCGGCGCAGGTCCACGCGAAGCGGCGCGGACGTCCAGTTCTCGACGACGGCGAACGCGCCGTGCGGTCCGTCGAGCAGCGTCAGGTTGGGCAGCGCCGGGATGCCGGCGATCTCTTGGACCGCCGGGACGACGCGCGCGCCGGCCGCTCGTGCGCGGCGCGCGAGCGCTGCGAACGTGCCGCGCGGCACGACGACGTACCGGAACGTACGCAGCCTCGCGTCGTCGACGGCGAGCGGATCCACGACGTCGCACGCGATCCCGCGCGCGCGGCACAACGCGAGCTGCGTCTTCAGCGCCGCTGCGGCCGCGAACGCATCGCCGCGTCCGTCGTAGGCGAGCGCGACCGTCGACATACGGCGCGCCTCCGCGAATGCCGGACCGTAGAGCGCGAGCGCGCCGAACATCCGCCGCGTCGTATAGAAGCGGTTGAACGTGTCGTCGGGCGCCGGCCAGATCGCCTCGCCGCCGTCGACGACCGACGGCGGCGTCCCACGCGTAGAACGCGTTCGAGAAGGGCGCCTCCCAACCGAACGGCGCGAGCGTGTCCTGCGAGCGGGAAGTCGACGAGTCCTTTGAGACCCCAGCCCGCGAGCTCGCCGATCGCCAGCGACGTGTTCGACGGATCGGCCGGCCGCGGCTGCGGATCTTCCGGACCGGCGAGCCACCCGGCTTGGAACTCGCTGTACGCGAGCGGCTCCGCGCGCTGCGTGCGCAGCGTCGCGGTCGCGAAGGCGAGCTCGGCGCGGTCGTGCTCGCCGATGGTGAACGCGTCGCTCTGATACCAGTTGCCCATCGCCCACACCGGCGACGACGACGGCACCTTCATCTCGAACGTGTTGATGAACACGGGCGTCCGCGGCCCGACGACGTCGCGAACCTGCGCGCGCAGCCACGTGCAGATAGGCGTGCAGGTGCGGTGCGGGATAGGTGTCGTTGTCGAGATACGCGCCTTGGTCGTCGTCGAGCTGCACCGCGAGCACGCGGTCGGCGACCGGGCGAAACTCGGCGAGCGCGCGGTGCAGCCAGCGCGCGGCGTAGTAGCGATGCGACGCGTTGCGCATCCACTGCGCGGCGGCGGCGTCGGAGTGCGCGTTCTGCAGCGTCGCGGTCGCGGGGTAGCGGCCTTCGAGCACGTCGTGCAGCGGCATCCCGTATTCGGGGCGCTGCAGCAGCCACGCCGGGTAGCCGCCGTTGCGCCACTCGTTGCGGATCACCGGACCCGGGCGCACGATGAAGCGGAATCCGAGCTGCTTCCCGAGCCGCAGCACCTCGCGCAGGTCGCGGCGCGGGCTCGTGCGCCCGGTGAAGTCGAAGTCACCGTCGGCGATTTCGTGCCAGTTCCACGGAACGTAGAGGTCGAGCGTGTTCGCGCCGAGATCGCGCATCACGTGCATGGCGTTCCACCACGCGTCCCGCGGCATCCGTTCGTAGAAGAACGCGCCGCCGAGGAAGAAGAACGGCTTCCCGTCGACGCGCAGGTACGCATCGCCGCTCGCGGTTCGCGCAACCGTCGCGTGACCGAACGCGGGCGGCGACGTGACGCCTTGGGCCGCCGAGGGGACCGGTCGCAGTGCCGCCATGAGCAGCAGCGTCACAGCGCCTGCGGCGAACGGCCACAGACGCGTGAGGCGTGCGCGAACGAGATACACCGCGGCGCCGACGGCGAGCGTTCCGAGCCCGAAGGCGATCGGGACGGCGCCGGTCGACGCGAACAGGAACAGCCAGCCGGCGAGCGCGATCAGCGGCGGCAGCGGGTAGAGCGGCACGCGGAACGGAGCATCGCGTCGCGCGGCGCGCGCGAGCGCCAGCGCGACGATCTGGCCGGCGCCTTGCACGAGCACGATGCCGGCCGTGAGCGCGGCGATGACCGCGTCGAGCGGCAACAGCGACGCGGGGAGCGCCAGCAGGCCGATCGTCACGAGCGACACGGCCGGAAAGCGTCCGCTGCGGTGAAGCTTCGCGAACGGCGCGAGGAAGTCGCCCTCGAGCGCCGCCGCGTACGGAACCCGCGACGCCGCGAGCAGCAGCCCGTACGTCGATGCGAACGCGGTCAGCATCACGGCGAGGGTGACCGCGACGGCGAACGGTGTGCCAAAGGCGCGCTCCGCGACCGTCGAGGCGATCGTGGTCGCGTGCTCGATGTCCGCCGGCGCCACGGCCGCCGCGACGCCCAAGTTGAGCAAGATGTACGCCACGCCGACGAACAGCACCGAGAACACGATCGCACGGGGAATCGTCCGCGCGGGCGCGATCACTTCATCGCCGAGCGCGCAGACGTCGGCGTAGCCGCTGTAGTCGTAGAGCGTGATGATGAGCGCGCTGCCGAGTGCGCCGATGCCGGCGCCGAACGTCAGCGTGCCGGGCAGCGTGCGCGCGAGCGGCGCGTACGGATGCGTGATGCCGGCGAATGCGACGGCGAGGAGCGTGACGAGCGCGACGCCGCCGAGCACCAGCGCCGTGCGCGCGATCGCGGGGATCGGCCGGTACAGCGCCGCGAGCGTGACCACGCCGACGCCCGCCGCGAGCGCGTGCGTTGCAACCGGCGACGAGACCGCAGGAACCAGGTACGCGGCGTACTGCGCGAACCCGATGTAGCCCGACGCCAAGATGAGCGGTGCCCAGAACAGGAACTGCCACACGAACAGGAACGCGACGAAGCGTCCCGGGCCGTGCGGTCCGAACGCTTCGCGCAGGTACACGTACGTGCCGCCGCTGCGCGGGTAGCGCGAGGCGAGCTCCGCCCAGACGAGGCCGTCGCACGCCGCGATCACCGCCCCCGCGACCCACGCGGCCGCCGAGACGGATCCGTGCAGCGCAGCGACGACCAGCGGAAGCGTGATGAAAGGGCCGGCTCCGACCATGGTCGCGACGTTGATCGCGACGGCCGAACGCAGGCCCACGCCTCGGATCATTCGAACGCCATTCGCCGTCCCGTGAACGAACTCTCGCAACTCCAAGGCCTGCACGGCACGCTGAGCGTCGACTTCATCGACAGCCCGGCGCTGCGCGACAACGCGCTCGGCGATTCGCCGGTCCGGCCCGTCGCCGTCTACACGCCGCCCGGCTACGACCCCGAAGGCTCGCGGCGCTACCCGGTGCTGTACTGCCTGCACGGCTACACCGGCGACGTCGGCGCGCTGATCGCGACGCGCGCGTGGGAGACGAACGTCGTGCAGTGGGCGGACCGCCTCGTGGTCGAGAAGCGCATGCAGCCCGCGATCGTCGCGATCGTCGACGGCTGGACGCGCCTGGGCGGCTCGCAGTACGTCGACTCCGTGCACAACGGTGACTACGCGACGTACACCGTGCGCGACGTCGTCGGCCACGTCGACAGCGCGATACCGCACGATCGCGCGCGAAGGCGGCCGCGCCGTCTTCGGCAAGTCCTCCGGCGGCTTCGGCTCGCTGCACCTGTGCTTGCAGCACCCGGGTACGTTCGCCGCGTTCGCGTCGCACAGCGGCGACACGTACTTCCGCTACGCGCACTTCCCGTCGTTTCCGGCGGCGTCGCGCGCGCTCGAGGAGCACGGTTCGATCGCGGCATTCGTCGAGGCGTTCGAGGCGCGGCCGAAGCGGCCGCAGCACTGGTACTCGGCGATCGAGATGCTCGGCTACGCGTCGGCGTACTCGCCGCGCGCGCCGCGAGCGGTGGGCGATCGACCTTCCGTGGGATGCGCAGACCGGCGAGCTGCGCGACGACGTCTTCGCGCGCTGGCTCGCGTTCGATCCGTGCGAGCGCGTCGCGTCGGGCGCCGCGGCGCTGGAACGACTGCGTCTACGCTATCTGGATTGCGGCCGCAAGGACGAGTACGGCCTGGACATCGGCGCGCGGGTGTTCACCAAGCGCGTGCGCGATCTCGGCCTTGACGTGCGCCACGAAGAGTTCGACGACGACCACCGCAACGTCGGCTACCGCTACGCGGTATCGCTCCCCGCCCTCACCGAAGTCCTAGACCACGAATAAACCGGGGCTCTTGTCACCCTGAGCTTGTCGAAGGGTCGTCCTTCGACAGGCTCAGGATGACAATGGGCTCAGGATGACGCGATTGGGGCGTTACTGCTGCGGCTGGTGCTGGTGCTGTCCGCCGCGGAGCTGGCGCATCTTCTCGCGGCTCACGCCGAGCTGGAGCAAGAAGCGTCCCGCGTCGTTGCCGCCGCGCATGCCGCCGCCGTTCGGACCGCCGTTGCGGCCGGGACCGCCGTTCGGGCCGGCGCCGTCCGGACGAGCCGGCATGTTGGCGCGCATCGTCGCCATCATTTTCTCGCGCTCGCCGAGCACCGCTTTGGACTCTGCGGGGCTGAGCGCGGCGTCGATCTGCTGCACCGCGGCGCGAATGTCGGTTTGCTGACCGTTGTTGATCTGGTCGATGATCGACTGGACCTTCGCACGGTCGCCGGGGGAGAGGTCGTTGAACGCGGCCGTCTTCGCGTTGTCGCGCGCCGCTTGCATTTGTGCGCGAATCTCGGGAGACGGACCACCGTTCTCGGCCGCATTGCTCTGCTGCGCGCAGGCGGCGAGGGGAAGTCCGGTCGCCACGACGAGCGCGAGCACCGGAAGAGATAATTTCATGCTCCTACGGTAGCGTGCGACCGCCGTGGACACGCTGGGAGTACGGTGAGGGGCCGATGAGAAGATCGGCCCCTCGCCTTTACGCTCGGACAGCTTGCGGCGTTCCGCTCGCTTGGCGGCCCTGCGCTTGCCGGCTGCCGCGCTTGGCCTCTTCGATCAAACGCATGAACTCGCGGTTGAACGCGGGGATGTCGTCCGGTTTGCGCGACGTGACGAGATTGCCGTCGACGTTCACCTCGCGGTCGACCCATGTTGCGCCCGCATTCTTGAGATCAGTTTGTATCGTCGGCCAGCTCGTGAGCGTGCGTCCTTTCGCGACGCCGGTGTCGACGAGCAGCCACGGCGCGTGGCAGATGACGGCCATGGGCTTACCCGCCGCGTTCATGCTCGCGACGAAGCGCTGCGCTTGCGGTATCGCGCGGATCTGGTCGGCGTTGAGCGCGCCTCCGGGCAGCAGCACGGCATCGTACGTGTCCGGCTGCGCCTCGTCGAACGTGAGGTCCACCTGGACGCTGTCGCCGGGTTCGTGATGTTTGAACCCGCGCAAGGGACCGCGCTTCTGCGACACGATGTCGACGACCGCGCCGGCATCGCGCAGCGCCTTGACCGGCTCGGTGAGTTCCGGCTGCTCGTACCCCTCCATCGCGAGGCAAGCGACGTGAACGTTGCTGAGATCAGGCATGCTATCGTGATGCCCGCCCGCTGCGTGCGCTCACGCAGCGCTCAGTCGGCCGTCCAGCGGTAGTGCGATCGCGCTCTACGCCGTCGGCGCGCCTTCGGTTTGGGTCGCCGGGATGCGGTCCGCGTTCGGCGGATCGCCGGCACCGTTCGGCGTCGCGACGCCTGCGAGCGCGATCGTCGCATCGAGCGCCGTGCGCAGATCGTCGATGAGATCGTGCGCGCTCTCGATGCCGACCGACAGCCGCAACAGGCCGTCGGTGATCCCGCGGCGGTCGCGCTCGTCCTTCGGGATCGAGCCGTGCGTCATGCGCGCGGGGTGATTGACCAGCGACTCCACGCCGCCCAGACTTTCCGCGAGCGAGAACAGCTTCGTGCGCTTCGCGACCTCGAGCGCGCGCGACTCGGGCCCGCGCAGCGTCATCGAGATGATGCCGCCGAAACCGCGCATCTGCCGCCGTGCGAGCTCGTGCTGCGGATGCGACGGCAAGCCGGGGTAGTGCACCTCCGCGACGTCGTCGCGCTCGGCGAGGAAGCTGGCGATCGCGAGCGCGTTGCGCTCGTGCTCGCGCATGCGCACCGCCAGCGTCTTGGCGCCACGCGAGATCAGGAACGCTTCGAACGGGCTCAGGTTCGCGCCGAGCGTCTTCTGGAGGAAGCGCAGGTTCTCGGCGATCGATGCGTCGTTCGTCATCGCGGCGCCGCCGATCACGTCGCTGTGCCCGCCGATGTACTTGGTCGCGGAGTGGATCACGATGTCCGCGCCGAGCGCGAGCGGCGACTGGAAGTACGGCGTGCAGAACGTGTTGTCGACGACCACGAGCTGGCCGGGCGCGCGCAGCGACGCCATGGCGGCGATGTCGACGATCCGCAGCATCGGGTTCGTCGGCGTCTCGATCCAGAACATCTTCGTGCCGGGCTGCACCGCGGCGCGAACGGCCGCGACGTCGGTCATGTCGACGAACGTCGACGTGATGCCGAAGCGTTCGAGCACGCGCGTGAACAGCCGGTACGTTCCGCCGTAGGTGTCGTCGCTCACGACGATGTGATCGCCTGACGACAGTAGGCTGACGATCGCGGTCTCTGCGCCGAGCCCGGACGCGAACGCGACGCACTGCTCGGCCTCTTCCAAGGCCGCGAGCTGAATCTCGAGCGCGGTACGCGTCGGGTTCGCGACGCGCGAGTAGTCGTAGCCCTTGTGCTCGCCGACGGCGGCCTGCGTGTAGGTCGAGGTGGCGTAGATCGGCACGATCGTGGCGCCGGTCGCCGGATCGGCGTCCTGCCCGGCGTGAATGGCGCGCGTCGCGAAGTCCATCCGGGTCCCATACGCGCCGGGGGCGATCAGTTCCGTTGTTGGCGCGGCGGCGGCCGCGCAGCGCTTTTGCGCGTGCGAGACGAAGTCGGTGGGCATGCGTGGGAGGGTCTTCGCAGCGATCGTCGTCGCGTGTGGCGCGGTGCCCGGCGCGGCCTGGTCAGCGACGCCGCTCCCGCGCCTCGTGCAGTTGACGGGGACGCGCACCGTGCTCATCGACGGCCGCCCGCCGCACGGCCTCGCGGCGGGGACGTTCGCCGTGTCGGAGAGCGACACGGGCCCCGGGATCCGGCGCATCGCGTACTCCGCTCCTGGAACGCCGGCCGACGACGGCGTGCAGCCGTTCACCGAGGCAGTCGACGCCACGCTCCGGTTCGGGGCGACGCGGCGCACCGCACGCGACGTCGTCACGGTCGCCGTCACGGACACGATGAGCGGACTCGATCTCGGGGCCCATCAGGCGTACGCGGTACACGAGGTGTGGGCCGTCACGACGACGACGTCGCATGGGCTCGCCGCGGTCGAGCACGTTACCGACCACGGGATCGGCACGAACGGCGTCACCTTCGCCGACGAGGACTTCACGCGGACCACGAACGCCGACGGCTCGTTCCACGAGGCGGGTTCGATCGGGGCGAACGAGATGCACGCCGTTCGTGTCGGCGTCGACTTCGGCGCGACGTCGCACGACGAGACGCCGGGATTCGGCCTGCGGGAGGTGGCCGTCAGCGCACCTGACGGTAACGGCGCGGAGGCGCGCGTGTCGGTGACCGTGCGTTCGCAGGGGCGCACCATCGGACCGACGCCCATTACCGAGACGTCGTTCGTCGTCGCGCGCTGGTATCCGGAGCAGGCCGTGCCGACACGCGTCGACCATGCCGTGCGCGCGAACGCGCCGCTCGCGGCCGCATGCCGCTTCGCCGGGAGCGCTCGGGCTGCCGTCGCCGTGCACGACCGCCGGCGGCAGATCGACCCCACCGGCGAGGTGCGCGACACCGAGCACGACACGTTCTACGACGCGACGATGCTGCCGCTGTGCCGGCGCGACCGTATCGTGACGGAAGAGTACGACCCGGCGACGGGCGCGCACACGGGCTCCCGCATCGACGAGACGGTCGTGCGGCGCGCGGTTACGTCTGCGACGACAGGAACGAGATGATGTCTTGCCGCGTCACGACGCCGACCGGATTGCCGCCGTCCGTGACGACGATCGCGGAGTTCGCCATGGTCAGCAGCTTGTACGCGCGTTCGACCTCGGTGTCGTGCTCGAGCATCGGGAACGGCCGCCCCATGACCTCGCCGACCGGCTTGTGCATGATGTCGGCGTGATCGAAGACCTGCTGCATCACGGCGACGTCGTTGATCGAGCCGACGACCTCGGTGCCGCGGATGACGGGCAGCTGTGAGATTTCGAACGACCGGAGCAGGTCCAGCGCGACCTTGACGGTCTGGTCCTCCGTCAGCGTGATCATCGGCGGCAGCGGCTGCTTCGTGCGCAAGACGTCGCCGACGGTCTCCTTGCGGCGGTCGTCCTCGAGGAAGCCGTTCGCGTGCATCCACTCGTCGTTGAAGATCTTCGACATGTAGCCGCGCCCGGAGTCGGGCATCATCACGACCATGATCGCCTCGGGCGGCAAGTCTTTCGCGATGCGCACGGCGGCCGCGACCGCAGTACCCGACGAGCCGCCGACGAGCAGGCCTTCCTCGCGCGTGACCCGGCGCGCCATCAAGAAGCTCTCGCGGTCGGTGATGCGCAGGATGCGGTCGATCACGCGCATGTCGACGGTCTGCGGCAGGTAGCTCATGCCGATGCCTTCGACCTTGTACGACTTGGGCGTATCGCCGCTGTAGATCGAGCCTTCCGGATCGGCGCCGACGACGACGACGTTGGGGTTCTGTTCTTTCAAGAAGCGCGCGGTGCCGGAGATCGTCCCGCCGGTGCCCATGCCGCTGACGAAGTGCGTGATCTTGCCGGCGGTCGCGTCCCAAATCTCCGGGCCGGTCGTTCGGTAGTGCGCGCCGGGGTTGTGCGCATTGTGCCACTGGTCGGGCTGTACCGCGCCGGGGATCTCCGCCGTGAGCCGGTTCGCGACGCCGTAGTACGATTCGGGCGAGTCGTTCGGCACGTTCGTCGGCGTGACCACGACCTCGGCGCCGTACGCGCGCAGCAGGTCGATCTTCTCCTTGGACATCTTGTCGGGCATGACGAGGATGCAGCGGTAGCCGCGGATCGCCGCGGCCATCGCGAGGCCCGTGCCGGTGTTCCCGGACGTCGCTTCGATGATCGTCGCGCCCGGCTTGATCACGCCGCGCGCCTCGGCGTCCTCGATCATCGCCACGGCCGCCCGGTCCTTGACCGACCCGCCGGGGTTCACGTACTCCACCTTCGCGAGCACGAGACAGCGGGCGCCGTCGACGACGCGGTTGAGCTTCACGAGCGGGGTATGACCAACTGCGTCCAGGGCATTCTCACAGTACGTCATCCCGGTTGCGGGGCGAGGTTCGGTCATGGCCATGACCCGGTCGCGTTCCGCAACTCCAGGAAGGCAGCCTGCGTCCAAGCAAGTGCGAAGCGTTCGAAGAAGGGGACACGATGGCCACCGATTTTCGCCACGGTGAATTTCCGCGCCGCGGCCGCGAGGCGCTCGACGGCTACCTGTGGCTGGCTCGCGTGTTCGACAAAGCGCGCGCGTCGCTTCACGGGACCATCGACGAGTACATCTATCCGTGTCCGATGGATCGCGCCGTCTTCGACCGCTGGGGCATTACGTCGCGCATGTTCGACGCCGCGCTCGACACATGCCAAACCGACGACGAGATCCTGACCTGGCTCAAGGCGCGCGTGCCCGAGTCGAGGCGGGACGACGCCAACCGCTGGCTGCTCGAGGAGAAGATCGACAACCTGGACCGCCAGGACGCGGAAGAGGGCGTCGTCCCCGCGTGACGCGGCTGCGTCTGCTGCTCGTTGCTTCCGCTCTTGCGGCGCTGCCGGCGTGCGGCGGCCCGCAAGTTCCGCCGGCGGCGAACTACGGCACGATCACGGGCCGCGTCTTTGACGCGACCACGAACCAAGGCATCGCCGGGGTGACGGTCAACGTCGACACGATCCTGGTCGGCACGTCGGGTTCCGACGGGACGTATCGCATCGGAACCGTGCCGCTGGGCACGTACCAGGTCTCCGTCGCGGGCACGCCGTCGGGGTACAGCGCGCCCAACACGGACGCCGCGCCGTTCGCCGGCAGCATCCAGGCCGGCCAGACGATCGTGGTCGACATCCCGCTCACGCATCATTAGTGGCTTCACGTTCCGTGAAGCCTTCGCGTCGGCCGTTGGCCGAGCCGCCCGCGACTAAATCCATGCGTATCGTCGTCGCGCCGGACAAGTTCAAGGGCAGCCTGGACGCGGCCGGCGTCGCGAAGGCCTTGGCCGACGGCGTGCGCGACGTCGTGGCCGACGCGTCGTGCGACGCCGTCCCGATGGCGGACGGCGGCGACGGGACGGTCGATGCGTTCCTCGCCGGCGGCGCGACGCCGCGCACGGCGGAGGTCGCCGGGCCGCTCGGCCGGACGGTTCGAGCGACGTACGCGCGCGACGGGACGACGGCCGTCATCGAGATGGCGTCGGCGTCCGGCCTCGTCGTCGCGGGGACGCCGCTGCAACCGCGCCGCGCGACGACGCGGGGCACGGGCGAGCTCGTCCGTGACGCGCTCGGCGGTGCGACCCGCATCATCCTCGCCATCGGCGGCAGCGCGACGACGGACGGCGGCGCGGGCGCGCTCGCTGCGCTCGGGGCCCGGTTTCTAGACGACGCCGGCCGCGAGCTCGATCCCGCCCCGGAGGCGCTCGCGGCGCTCGCGCGGGTCGACCTGTCCGGCTTCGATGCGCGGTTGGCGCGGGCCGACGTCGCGATCGCGTGCGACGTCGACAACCCGCTGCTCGGACCGCAGGGCGCCGCCGCGGTGTACGGACCGCAGAAGGGCGCGACCCCCGCGGACGTCGCGTTCCTCGACGGCGTGCTGGCGCGCTTGGCGGACGCGATGGCGGCCGCGACCGGACGCGATCTGCGCGACCTGCCCGGCGCCGGCGCGGCCGGCGGTCTCGGATGGGCGCTCGCGAGCGTCTGCGGCGCGCGGCTCGAGCGCGGCGTCGGGTTGATCGCCGCCGCGCGCGGCCTCGCGCACACGATGCGCGGCGCGGACCTGTGCCTCACCGGAGAAGGCCGCATCGACGAGCAGACGCTGCGCGGCAAGGTGGTCGACGGCGTCGCCGCGGTCGCGCGGGAGGCGGGCGTGCGCGTGATCGCCTTCGGCGGAAGCGTCGACTCCGACGCGGAGCGTGATCTGCGCGCGCGCGGCGTCGTGTGCGTGCCGATCGTCCCGGGCCCGTGCTCGCTCGCGGACGCGATGCGCGACGCCGCACAGAACCTGCGCCGCGCCGCGGCCCGCGTCACGGCGTTGATTGTATCAGGTGGTTGACACAACGATCGCTTTGTGTCAGCATGCTGATACAAAGGAGGCCGCAATGGAGGACGCGTCCATCCGTTGGCTATTCGCCGCGGGTACTGCGGCGATCGCGGTCCTGGTGATCGCGAAGCGCGACACGTTCGGGCACGATGAGGCGCTCATCGGTGTGGACGCGCCGGCCGTTCCGCGCCTTCGGGCTGCCGTTGCGCGCCGCGCGCAGACCGAACAGCTGCCCAGCGCCGCGATCGCGTTCACCCTCTCCGGATGTCTTTTCGCCGGGGCTGCAGTGCTCGCATTCACGCCGGCACGACTTCCGGTCGTCTTCGCCGTGCTGTTCGCGGTGATGGCGGTCGCGTTCGCGGCCTTGTTCGCGCGGGCCGATCGGGCGGGAAGCCGCCGCGTCGCCGGGCTGCGGCCGCGCGAACGCACCGCCGTCGTACCGGCGTGGCTGTGGGCATTCGTCGCGCTGACCGCGGTCACGCCGCTCGCGTTCTTCGACATCGCCGCGCTGCCCGCGATCATCGTCACGGCATCGTCGGTGGCGGTCGGACTGATCGGCGATCGCGTCGCACGTCTTCCTGCCATCCTGCCCGGCGTGGATCCCGCGGTGGAAGCCTACGTCGACGAGCGCCTGCGTATCATCCGCTGCGCCGCGATCTTCGGCTTCGCGACGGTGCCGCCGTACGCGTTTGCGATGACGGCACTGCTGGGAGCACCGCTCCCTGTCACATGGTCGAAGGGCATCGCCGTGGGCGTGGCGTTCGCCGGCATGATGGCGTTCAACGCGTGGTTTGTCGCGGTGTTGAAGCGCGTGCGGCGCGGTCCCGATGCCGCGCAGGCCGAGCGGTGGGCCGACTCCGGTGCATGACGTCTTCGTTGCGGTCGACCTCGCGCTCGACGCGCCGCCGTACCAGCAAATCTTCGAGCAGCTGCGCGCTGCGGTCGAGCGCGGCGAACTGGAGCCCGGGGCGGCTCTCCCGACGGTCCGCCAATTGGCCGGCGACCTCGGCGTCGCGCCGAACACGGTTGCGCGCGCGTACGCCGAGCTTGCGGAGCTGGGAATTGCGATCGCCGACGGCCGGCGCGGCACGCGAATCGCGCCGCGCGTGCCGGCGGCGCACGGACGGGCGCGCGGGCATGCGCTTCGGGAAGCGATCTCGCGCGCCGTTACGGCGCTGCGGCACCGCGGCTATTCGAGCGCGGAGATCGGCGATGAGCTCCGCCGCACGCTGCGCGCGCTCGGCTGAGACGCCAGGCGGCCGCGCGTACGGCGGTCACGTCGCCGTTGCTGCGCCTGCTCCCGGACGGAAACGGACGTAGCTCGCGCGCTCCTGCACCGCTTCGTCGATGATGCCGATGACGACGCCGGCGAGCCGGTCGCTGTCGTGCCGGACCGTCGCGGTTTCGCTGATCACGTTCGCGCGCACGACGCGCACGCCGAGCGCGCGCAGCGCGTCGTCGTCGACCGCGACGGGCAGCTGGCCTTCCTCCGCGTAGGCCTCGCGCAGCTTGCGGGGAAGCTCGTCGTTGACCACCGTCACGTCGCACACGTCGGCGCGCGCGCCGCGCAGCAGCGCGCGCACGTGGTCGGAGGCGGCGTAGCCGTCGGTCTCGCCCGGCTGCGTCATCACGTTGCAGACGTAGATCTTCACGGCGCTCGACGCCTCGATCTCGCGCCCCACGCGGTCCACGAGCAGGTTCGGCATGATGGACGTGTAGAGCGATCCGGGCCCGAGCACGATCGCGTCCGCTTCGCGGATCGCCGCGATCACTTCGTCGAGCGGTGCAGCGAACGGCGGATCGAGGTACACTTCGTCGACGACGCCGTGCGCGCTCGTGATCTGCGACTCGCCCTCGACGACCGTGCCGTCCGACATCTTCGCGCACAGGCGCGCGACGGCGAGCGTCGACGGAAGCACGCGGCCTTTCACGTTGAGCACGCGGCTCGACACCTTGATCGCCTCGTCGAAGTTGCCCGTGATGCCGGTCATCGCGGCGAGGAACAGGTTGCCGAAGGAATGTCCGCTCAGACCTTCGCCCTCGGAGAAGCGGTAGCGGAACAGCTCCGTGACCAGCGCTTCGTCGTCGGCGAGCGCGACGAGGCAGTTGCGAATGTCGCCGGGCGGCAGGACGCCGAGCTCTTTCTGCAGCCGTCCCGACGAGCCGCCGTCATCGCTGACGGTGACGACGGCGGTGAGGTTCGTCGTGACCTTCTTGAGCCCGCGCAGCATGGTGGAAAGACCGGTGCCGCCGCCGACGACGACGATCTTGTACCCGCGCTCGAGCCGGCGCCCGCGAATCTTGCCGATCACGTCGGTCGCGCCGTACGGCGCGACGGCGGTGACGATCGCGTTGAGCCACCGCCAGATGCCCAGCGCGACGAGCAGCGCGCCAAGCGCCATGAACGTCCACGACAGGTACGCGGGCGGGAAGAACTCGGCGACCAGCGCGTCGACGAGCTCGTTGACGCGCAGCGTCATGCCCTCGTCGGTGACGTAGCGCGAAAGGCCGTTGACGAACAGGGCCGCCCCGGCGATGGCGAGCACCAGCCAGCGCTTCACGCCCAGTCCGGGCATCAGCCAGCCTGCGAGACCGAGTGACCGGCGCATGCGCGTGCTCATCGATTCACGTCCCGAGCGTCGAACGTCGCGAGCGCGCCGGTCGTCTCGCTCATGTGGCGCTGCAGCCGGCGGCCGAGGTAGACGCTTCGATGCCGTCCGCCGGTGCACCCGATCGCGACGGTGACCTGCGACTTGCCCTCCTGCTCGTAGCGCGGCACGAGGAAGTCGAGCAGCGCGAAGAGCCGCTCGAGGAACGCGTCGGTGTCGGGGATCGCCTCGAGGTACGCCGCGACGGGCGCGTCGGCGCCGGTGAGGTCGCGCAGCGCCTCGACGTAGTTCGGGTTGGGCAGAAAGCGCACGTCGAAGACGAGATCCGCGTCGCGCGGGATGCCGTACTTGAATCCGAACGCGACGATGCCGATGCGCAGCCGGCGCGCCTCGGCACCGACGAACGCGGCGCCGATGCGCTCCTTGAGCTGTCCGAGCGTGAAGCGGCTCGTGTCCCAGACGATCGTCGCGCGGTCGCGCAACGCGGCGAGCGAAGCGCGTTCGGCCGCGATTGCGTCGACGAGGCCGACGCCGTTCTGTCCGAACGGGTGCCGCCGCCGGGTCTCGCTGAAGCGGCGGATCAGCGTGTCGTCGTCCGCATCGAGGAAGAGGACGTCGGGGCGCGTGCCGTCGCTCGCGATGCGATCGAGCGCGCCGATCGCGTCCCCGAACGGCCCCATCGTGCGCACGTCCAGGGCGAGCGCCGCATTGGCATAGCCCGCCTCGGCCGCGAGCGCGACGAAGGACGCTGCGAGGACCGGCGGCGCGTTGTCGAGGCACGCGAAGCCGAAGTCCTCGAACGATTTCATGGCCTGGCTCTTGCCCGCGCCCGAGAGCCCCGTTACGATGACCACACGGCGCATATGAAGCTCTTTTCTGCCGAGAAAGCCAACGCCCTCATTCCGGTCCTCGAACCGCTGCTGGACGAGCTCTGGGGGCGTCGTCGCGACCTGGCGATCCGGCTGCTCGAGAGCGACCCGGCGCTGCGCGGCAGCCGTCCCGACCTCACGCGCGACCGCCGCCGCTCGCGCGCCTTCACCGAGCTCAAAGCAGAGATCGTGCGCCTCATCAACCGCATCGAGGCGCACGGCTGCGTGGTGAAAGACCTCGATCTGGGGCTGCTCGACTTCCCGTCGATGCGCGAGGGACGTCCCGTCTATCTCTGCTGGAAGGCCGGAGAACCGGAGCTGACCCACTGGCACGGGACGGACGAGAGCTTCGTCGATCGCAAGCCCCTGTAACGGCGAAGGCCGCTCGGCGAGCGGCCTTCGTGCATGTTCGGCCCCGTGACGGCTTAGGCCGGGACGGCGGCGGGATCGACCTTGACGAAGTCCTCGGCGAGCCCCTGAAGGCGCACCTCGCCGAACACGACGGTGTACGCGCCGGCCGCCAGGTCGGTCACCTTGCCGAACTCGGGCACGGTCGCAAGCTGCGGAATCTTCGCGCGGATCTCGTCCGGCAAGCGAACGGTGTCGCCGACGTCGAGCGCAGGCTGGTCGAACAGCTTCTCGAGGTCGCTCATGAGCAGGTTCAGCGGGATGCCGTACCCTTCGCTCACCTGCTCGACCGTTTCGGTCTCGCTGATCGAGCAGTGCGAACATCCGCCGAGATGAAACCGCGCGAACACGCGCTTTGCGCCGGCGTGCGTCTTGAACGCCTGCTCGACGGTCATGTCTTTGGTGAAATGCGCCACGGTGGACATCATTCGATCAGACCGGGCGGCGGCCCCGCGGGTTGCGAAGCGTGAGGCGGAGGACGCCTGTACGCCGGATTCTGTCCAAGCCTCCGAAGAGGCCGTGGCCGTCATCTCTCTGGGGCCGGCCTCACGACCGGCCTCGTTGCGACGTTGCTCGAAACGCCGGGCCGGCGTATGAAACGAGCGGTCTTGCTCCAGGTGGGGTTTACCCGCGTCCGCGTCACCGCGGAACGCCGTGCGCTCTTACCGCACGATTTCACCCTTGCTCTTCGCCGAGTTCAGTCTTCCCGAGTTTCCTCAGTGTTCCTGAGTCAACTCAGTCACCCTGAGCTCGTCGAAGGGCGGTATGTTTCTGTGGCACTTTCCTTCGAGTCGCCCCGACAGGACGTTATCCTGCACCTTGCCCGATGGAGCCCGGACGTTCCTCGACGCTTGCGCGCCGCGACGGCCCAGCGTCCTCCGCGGCTCGGATGCTAGCGCAAAACGCGCGCCGCTGCAACCATCAGCGCAGCAGATCGCGGTGGTGACGCGACCACCACGAGGACAAGCGCGATTGCGGACGGCGTCCGCGCCGCGACGTGAGTTCGGGCTTGGGCCCGCTTTGCGGCCAGATCGAGAACGACCGCAGCGGCGCGCCGCACAAAAAGCCGATGATGTCCGCGCGCAAATCGGAGATCGCGTTCGGCACGAGGTGCACCGACGCGTGCAGCACGCGCACCGCGTCGAATCGCAAGATGATCGTGCATTCAGCCCACGACGAGCGGCGAACGTGCACGTCGGAACGGCCGCGCGTTACGACGACCGACGAATGGTCGCGTTCAAGCCGCACGCCCGGAATCAACATCGGGATGAGAAGCTCGAGATCGTCCGCGAAGTGCTCGAATTCGACGCTGTCCGTAACGGGCGCATCCATGTGCCTCGTGACTCCTTGCCGGGCTCACACCCTGGACCTGGACTGTACCGCAAGCGAGAAAGCGGGGGCAAGCTGCTTTTCCGAGACTTATCGCAAGGAAAGGTTTAGCGCAAGAGCGGCACAGCGGGGGGTCGAATGGCGCGCGACAAGGGGGTTGGCAGTCTTGCACGAGCACGCTGTCCGGCAGGCAGGTCGGGAACCGTCGCGGTCGTCCGCCGCCGAACGTCGCGAGGTGATTTCGCCGCGCGGGGCGGCGCCCGTGCGCCATCGCTTCGGGACCTTGGCGGTCGACCGCGAGCCGCCGATTCAAGCAGCAGGTCTGAAGAACTGGCTCATGCGCAAGTTCGGATACGGCGACTTGCAGGAAGAGGAAGAGCCGCACGGTGTCGAGATGGACGAGCGCCGGCACCTCGTTCCCGGCATGGACCGCGAGTACGACGAAGACGTCGCGCAGGACGTCGGCAGAACACCGCCGTCGGAGCACGTGCAGAACGTCGCAACGGGCGTGTCGGCCGTCGCGAGCGGCGGAAAGTACGCGCAGTATCTGAGCGACGCGTCGAGCGTCGCGCGCGCGTCCGAGATGGCACCCATGGTGGGGGGAGCGGTCGGAACGGCGGGATCGCTGTTCAACGCCGGCCTGGCCGTGCACCGCATCCGCAACGCGAACGACCGGCGCGGCGACCGGCGGATGCTCGGCGCACAGGCCGTATCGGAGACGGGCAGCGCGCTCACGAGCGCCGCGGCGACGGTCGGAGCCGGGCTCAAGTTCGCCGGTTCCGTGGCACCGGCGGTCGGCACCGCCTCGGGCGTGGGCGCCCTCATCACGGGCCCGGCGGACATGATTCGCGGAACCGTCGGCGGCTTGGCGGCGCACCGCCGTGCGCGGCAGCTCAGCGATCTGCAGCGCCGGCAGCCGGAAGTGGGGTCCGCCCAACACGTCGCCGCGGGCTTCGCGAAGGATGTTCAAAAGACGAAGCGGGTCGCGAACGCGGGAACCGCGCTCAAGGGCGCGCTCGCGGTCGGTGGCGGCATCGCGCTTCTCGCGGGCGCCGGCCCGGTGGGCTGGGGGCTCCTCGGTGCCGGCGCACTCGTCGCAGGCGGCGTCGCAGCCTACAAGATGTACCGCAAGGGCAAGATCGGCGACAAGCTCATGAAGGACCACGCGAACTCGCAGTTCGTTCCCGACGAGCAGTACATCAAGGCCAACAAGCCGTTCTACAAGACGCGAGCGCAGTTCGTGCACGACACCGCGCGCGACCGCATCGCGGCGCACCTCGCCGAAGGCGGCCGCGAAGAGGCGTTTCCGAAGGACATGCTGCGCCTGCTCGGGCTCAAGAAGAACGCGCAGGCGCAAGAGATCAAACAGGGCTTGAGTGCCTGAGCCTCTCGCCTCGTTCGTCGCGCCGCTCGAAGCCGAAGGCTTTCAGACGCGCCTGCTGTTGGAGGGCGAAGGCGTCTCCGCCGAGACGCTGCTCGTCGAGGTGGGAGAGCCCGGCGATGCGTGGCAGCTCGAGCTCGCCTACATCCCCGGCCTCGAAGCGGACCTCGACGACTGCGCGGTGCTGCAGTGCTTCGTGCCGGTCGTGGGCGACGTCGCGGCCGGCGCGCTGGACGAGCTGCGCAAGCTGACGTCCGCCTTGAACCCGCGGCTGCCGTTCGGTGCATTCATCGTGCTCGACCGAGAACGCGTCGCGGCTTTTCGTCACACGCTGCTGCTGCCGCCGGAGCGCGACGCAGCGATCGTCCTCGTCACGCAGGCGACGTGGCTGATCTCGTACCTGCTCTCGACGTTCGGCGAGGCGGTCGCGGAGACGGCGAACGGCCGCAGCTCCGAAGCGGCGCTGTCCGGCACGCCGTTCGCGGACGTGTTCCGCTAAAGCGGCGTGGTGGAGGATAGGAGACTCGAACTCCTGACCCCCTGCATGCCATGCAGGTGCTCTACCAACTGAGCTAATCCCCCGGGGCCGACCGACGTGCATTCACGCCGCCGCGCACGCGGTCCTGGCGCGGTCGGCGCCTACAGCCGCAGCTTGATCGGCGGCTCGAACGGCAGCGGGATCAGCGGCGCGTCGTACGGTCCGCGGCGTCGCGGCCGCGCACGCGGCGTGCACACGGTTTCGGTTCGAGGATACAGCGAGAGCGTGGTGAGCGACGCGCCGCAGAAGAAGCCGACGAGGTCGGCGGCCAGGTCGTTCAACCCAGCGGCGCTGAGCGGTACTCCGCCGCCGAGCACGCGCTCGCAGCCCTGGCGAAAGACGATCGTTGCGGCGAATTCGCGCTGCAGCGTGACCTCGACGTTCGCGGAGCCGCGACCGAAGCGCAGGCCATTGTCGCGCCCGGTGACGCGCACTTCAGGAAGCAGCGTGGCGAGCGCGCCGACGAGCTCCGTCGCAAAGAGGTCGAACGAAATGACGTCGCAGGCTTCGTCGCGCCGCGCTACGCTAGCACGCATCGGATCACCCACCCTTGCGATTCGAAAACGAGCCGTCCGTAACGCGACGCGAACGAACGGACAAGACATGCGCCCACATGACAAGTCCTCCCTGATGTTCCGGTTGTCGGCCCGCCGATGCGACCTATGCAGCTTCGGATGTCAAGGAACGGTCAGCTTTGTACGTTCGCGACTGTCTGTGACGCAGCGCACGTGCGCAGACGCGAAGTCCTTGCACGCGGGGTCAGGGGCGATTGTGGAGACGAGGGGACTCGAACCCCTGACATCCTGCTTGCAAAGCAGGCGCTCTACCAACTGAGCTACGTCCCCGCCGCGTGCGGCATTCGCCGAAGAGGTGCCCGACGGCCTTTGGCGATGATATTTCCGGAATGTCCCCGGCCGCCGCTCTGCCCTTGACGTACCCGGACGCCCCGCGCGTGGACCAGATCGACGAGTACTTCGGCCGGCGCGTCGCCGACCCGTACCGCTGGCTCGAAGACGTCGACGCTCCGCAGACGCAGCGCTGGATCGCCGAGGAGAACGCGCTCACCGAATCGGTGCTCGCGACGGCGCCCAGCCGGCAGGCGATCCGCGCGCGGCTCACCGACGTGTGGGACTACGAGCGGCGCTCGGTTCCCGAAGCGATCGGCGAGCTGTACGCGTACTACCGCAACACGGGGCTGCAAAATCAGGCGGTCCTGTACGTCACGCGCGATCTCGCCGAGCCCGGGCGCGTGCTGCTCGACCCGAACACGTTCTCACCGGACGGGACGGTCGCGCTTTCGGGTTCGTCGTTCAGCGAAGACGGCACGCGGTTCGCCTACGCGACCTCGGCGTCCGGGTCGGACTGGCAGGAATGGCGCGTCCGCGACGTCGCGACCGGGCGCGATCTCCCCGACCTGGTTCGATGGTCGAAGTTCTCGAACGCGTCATGGCGCCGCGATAGCGACGGATTTTACTATTCGCGGTACGACGAGCCGCCGTCGGATGCAGCGTTCAAAGACACGAACTTCAACCACAAGGTGTTCTACCACCGCCTGGGCACGCCGCAGTCGACCGACCTGCTCGTGTACGAACGCCCCGACCACAAGGACTGGAACTTCGCGTCGATCACGACCGAGGACGGGCGCTACCTCGTCATCGACGTTAGCGAAGGCAGCTCGCCGGAAAACGCGATCTTCGTCAAAGACCTCGAGGCGAACGGTTCCGTCGACGAGCTGATTCCGATGGGCGACGCGCGTTACACCTACATTGCAAACGACGGGACGACGTTCTACTTCGTCACGACGAACGGTGCGGCGCGCGGACGAATCATCGCCATCGACGTGCACGACGGGAGCCGCCGTGAGGTCGTTCCCGAGACCGGCGACTCGCTCGATACCGCCGCTGTCTTCGGCGACCGCATTCTCGCGCAATATCTGCACGACGCGCTCGCGCGGGTCGTCGTCTACGCGCTCGACGGCCGGCGTCTGGGCGAGCTGCAGTTGCCCGGTCTCGGTAGCGTGGCCGGCTTCACCGGCAAACGTTCGGACCGCGCCACGTTCTACAGCTACACGAGCTATACCGAGCCGACGACGATCTACCGGTACGACATCGGCGCAGGCACCTCCGAGCGCGTGTTCCGGCCGCAGATTCGGTTCGACACCAGCGCGTTCACCAGCGAGCAGGTGTTCTACACGTCGAAGGACGGCACGCGCGTGCCGATGATCGTCATATCGAAGGTCGGCACGCCGCGCGACGGTTCGGCGCCGGCGATTCTGTACGGCTATGGCGGCTTTGACATCTCCGTGACGCCGGCGTTCTCATCGGCGATGCTCGTGTGGCTCGAGATGGGCGGCGTGTACGCCGTCGCGAACCTGCGCGGCGGCGGCGAGTACGGCGAGCAATGGCACCGCGACGGCACGAAGGCGAAGAAGCAGAACACGTTCGACGACTTCATCGCGGCGGCGGAGTTCTTGGTCGCCAACCGGTGGACGTCTTCGCCGAAGCTCGCGATCCACGGCGGCTCGAACGGCGGTCTGCTCGTCGGGGCGTGCATGACGCAGCGCCCCGAGCTGTTCGGCGCGGCGCTGCCGTCCGTCGGCGTGCTCGACATGATGCGGTTCCAGCGCTTCACGATCGGCTGGGCGTGGACGTCGGACTACGGTTCTTCGGACGATCCGGACGACGTGGCAACGCTGCTCGCGTACTCGCCGTACCACAACGTGCGCTCCGGGACGCGGTACCCGCCGACGCTGATCACGACGGGCGACCACGACGACCGCGTGTTCCCCGCGCACTCGTTCAAGTTCGCCGCCGCGTTGCAACACGCGCAGGCCGGCGATGCGCCCATCTTGCTGCGCGTCGAAACGAAGGCCGGCCACGGCGCGGGAAAGCCGACCGCGAAGATGATCGACGAGATCGCCGACCGCTACGCGTTCCTCACGAAGGTGTTCGCGATCCGCGCCTGACGGCCGAAACCGTTACCGGCGCCCGAGATCCCGCGCGGGGATGCGCCGAAGGCGGCCGGAGTTGCTCGGCACGACATCGTCGATTCGCCACGCGCCGGCGAAGCGCGCAGCACCAGCAAGGACCTGCGGTATAGCCACAACGAGAAAAACCGCGTCGTAACGCGGTCCTTCGTTGTTTTGCTGGTGGGCCATCCTGGGTTCGAACCAGGGACCTCATGCTTATCAAGCATGCGCTCTAACCAACTGAGCTAATGGCCCGGACGTCGGCGCTTAGTTTAGAAGACCGCCCGGGCCTTGTCAACGACGTTCCGACGCTCGAGCGGGCCAAGCCCAAGGCGCCGCCCTCGCGCCGGGAACCGTACGAGCACCTGCTCATCCGGCACCGACGCCGCTGACGCCGGTCAGATCAGCTTGATCCACGCGGCGACGTTCGTGTCGTCGCGCTTGACCTGCTGCATCGCGAGGTCGCGCAGGATGTTCATCTCGCGTTGCGCCTCGGCGCGCGCGGCGGCGATCGCGTCGAATGCCGACTGCTGCTGCAGCGTCGCGAAGTCGTTCGGCGTCGCGGGTTCCGCGCCCGGGTGCGCCGGCTTCTTCGCGGCCGCCGGGGCGGCGCGCGCGGGGCGCGTCGCCGGCGGCGGCGGCTTGATCGGTGCGGCTTCCATCAGCCGATGGTCCGGATGAATTCTTTGACGATCGCGTTGTCCGCTTTGCGCTGCTGCATCGCGACGTCGCGCAGCGTGTTCTGCTCGCGCAGCAATTCCGAGCGCTCCGACGTCATCTCGTCGAACTGCTGCGACTGCGCCTGCAGCTGCAGCTGGAAGACCATCTGCTGCGCGTTGAGCGCCTCGGTCGCGCCGAGGTAGCCGCCGTTGATGAGGTCCTGCGCGCTGTTGCCGAAGCCGCCGACCGTGCTGGCGCCGTTGCCGCCGAAGCCGCCCGTCACGGCGCCCGCACCGATCGTCAGCGGGTTGGCGCCGAAGACCGCGCCTTGCGCGGCGCCAGCGAGGGCGCCGAGAACGTTGAAGCCCATGGACAGTCCTTTCTAGTCCGAGTCGTCGCCGAGATCGGAAGAGGGCGCGACGTCGCGCTCCTTGCCGTCGGCCTGCGGGAGCGGGTGATACGGCGGCAGGCTCGGCGTCATGAGGCCGCCGATCGGTGTCAGCGACCCGAGCCCGGCGGCCGACGACGAGTCGGCCGCGGTTGAAGCGCCTGTTGTGGTGGAGGCGGCGGCCGACGGCGCGAGAGCGCTGGCGAACGAGCGCAGCGCGTCGACGGGCGCAGCGGCGTCGCGGGGGTCCGCGGTCGTGCCGCCCAGCTGAGCGTAGTGGCGCAGCACCGAGTCGGCGTAGCCGACGGGCCGGCCGTCGCCCCAGTCGGTCGTCGAGCCGGTGGCGCTCGGCGACCCGGAGTTGTACGCCGAGAGCGCGGCGCGGACGCTGCCGTATTTCTGAAGGTTCGAGCCGATCAGCCCGGCCGCGTAGTCGGCATTTTGCGCCGGGTCCATCGCGGCCGGCGTGCGGGCGAAGGCGTGCCAGCGGTCGTCGATCTGGAAAAGGCCGTGCCCGTGGCCGCCGTCGCCGACGATGTTCCGGCCGGAGTTGCTGCCGGGACCGCCCGTCTCTTGGGCCGCGACGGCGGCGAGCAGCCTGGGATCGAGGTGGTGACGCGTCGCCGCGGCAGTGATCTGCGAGCCGTAGGCGACCGTGAGGTTGGTGTCCATTGCGCGGGTCCATCACGCGACAGGTCGCGTTGACAAGCCCCCCGGGGTGGTCTACCATGAGTCGGTTGCATGGGGTTCTCCTCGCGGGGAACCCCGTTGTATGGTATGGGTTCTGCAGTGATCGACGTCGGATCCGTCCTGTTCGCGGGGCGCCCGATGTCTCTCGACGAGCACGTCGACGTTCCGCCGTTCTCCTCGGTCACGTTTTCGCAGCCGGCGCACGCTCGCTTGGAGCTGCGCCGCGTCGACCGGGGTCTGGACATCGCGGGCACCATCGACGTCATCGCCGAGGCACCGTGCGACCGCTGTCTGGACGACCTCGTCGTCCCGATCTCGGTCGAAGTCGAGGAGCGTTTCGATCCGCCGGGCGGAACGAGCGACCCGTTCGGCGAGAACAACGTGCTCAACGGTACAGCCCTGGACGTGGGCGATCTGGTGAGGCAGTTGGTGACCAGCGCGCTGCCACTGACCCTCACGTGCGACGAGTCGTGCCGCGGACTGTGCGAGCGGTGCGGACGAAGCAGAAACGACGGAGGCGGCTGCACCTGCGCCCCGGCTCACGACGACAACGGTTAGGTTGAAGAGGACTCTGGAGAGACGATCATGGCGAACCTCAAATGGAAGACCCCTCGCTCGAAGACGCGTAGCCGCCGCGCCGCCAACTGGAAGCTCAATCCGGTGACGACGGTCGAGTGCCCGCAGTGCCACCAGCCGAAGCGGCCGCACTTCGTGTGCGCGTTCTGCGGCACGTACGACGGCCGGCAGGTCGTCGTCAAAGACGAGCACGCCGGCCACACCCACGGCTGATGACGGGTTCGCTGCGCGCATAACATGACGCCGACAGGGGTCCGCATCGCGGGCGTCGGGCACCACGTGCCCGAGGGAGTCCTTACGAACGCGGACTTCGAGCGCATGTTCGACACGTCGGACGAGTGGATCACCTCGCGCACCGGGATGAAAGTGCGGCACATCGCCGCCGAAGGCGAGCCGACCAGCGACATCGCCGTCGCCGCCGGGCGCAACGCGCTCGCGTCGGCGGGCATCGACGCGAAAGACCTCGACTGCATCATCGTCGCTACGGTGACGCCCGACTACGTGTTTCCGGCGACCGCGTGCATCGTCGGCTCGAAGCTCGGCATCCCGGGCGTTCCCGCGTTCGACATCGAGATCGCGTGCAGCGGCTTCATCTACGGGCTCACGGTCGCGGCCAGCATGGTGCGTACCGGCGTCTTCAAGCGCGTGCTGCTGATCGGCGCCGAAGAACTCTCGCGCATCATGAACTACGAAGACCGCTCGACGGCGGTGCTGTTCGGCGACGGCGCGGGAGCGGTCGTGCTCGAGGCGAGCACGATCGACTCGTTCTTGGGTTCCGAGCTCGGCGCGGATGGTTCCGAACCGAAGAACCTGTACATCGAAGTCGGCGGCACGGCGGCGCCGCCGATCTGCGCCGACCACATCGACACCAAGCGCAACAAGGTCCAGATGAACGGCCGTGAAGTCTTCCGCTTCGCGGTCACCAAGATGATCGATGCCACCAACGTCGCGCTCGAGCGCGCGGGCGTCGCGGCGCGCGACGTCACGTGGCTGATTCCGCACCAGGCCAACCGCCGCATCATCGACGCTGCCGCCAAGCACCTCGACCTTCCCGCGGACCGCGTCGTCGTCAACATCGACCGCTACGGCAACACGAGCGCCGCGTCGATTCCGATGGCGCTGTCGGAGACCGTTGCGGCCGGCAAGCTCAAGGACGGCGACATCATCCTGTTCGTCGGCTTCGGCGGCGGGTTGAGCTGGGGCGCCGTCGCGTGGCGCTGGACCGGCGACGTGCGCGCGAGCGCGAACGGCAAGGTCGCGAGCGCCGGAATCCAGGCTTGATGCGCGTCGGCGTCATCTTCCCGGGACAAGGCTCGCAAACCGTCGGCATGGGCGTCGACGTCGCGCACGCGTATCCCGCGGCCGCGCAGTGCTTCGCGGCCGCCAAGACGATCCTCGGCTACGATCTGCTCGCGCTGTGCGAACGCGGTCCGGTCGAGACGCTCACCGAGACGCGCTACGCGCAACCCGCGATCTTCGTCACCAACGTCGCGCTCGCGAAAGCCGTCGGTGACGCGCTCGCGCCGGTGGCGAGCGCCGGACATTCCTTCGGCGAGTTCTGCTCGCTCACGCTGGCGCACGCGCTGTCGTTCGAGACGGCGCTGGGCCTCGTGAACCATCGCGGGCTCGCGATGCACCGCGCCGCGACGATGGCGCAGGGCGCGATGGCGGCCGTGCTGGGACTCGCTCCGGACGCGTTGCGCGACGCGGTCGCCCGTGCCGCCGCCGAAGGCGCCGGACGTGTGCAACTGGCGAACTTCAACGCGCCGGGTCAAATCGTGATCAGCGGCGATGCGGACGCCGTGCGAGTCGCCGGCGAATACGCCGTGCAAGCCGGCGCGAAGCGCGTGGTTCCGCTCAACGTGAGCGGCGCGTGGCACTCGGCGCTGATGGATCCGGCGCGCGAGGAGTTCGCCCCGCACGTCGCGGCGTCGGTCGTGATGCAGCCGTCGTTCACCGTGATCTCGAACGTCGACGGGCGTCCGTACGACGACGTCGAGCAGATCAAGACGAACGTGGTCCGGTCCGTCACCGACGAGGTGCTCTGGCACGACACGGCGGTCGCGCTCGTCGGCATGCGACTCGATCTGATCGTCGAGTTCGGCGCGTCGGCCGTGCTGGCGCCGATGTTCAAGCGCATCGCAGGCGCGCCCACCGCGATCACCGTCTCCGACGCAGCGGGCGTCGAAAAGCTGCGCGCGACGCTCGCCGAAGCGGCCGGCGCGCGCACCGCCGAGCACATTTCCGGATGACGGGGAAAGTCGCGGTCGTGACCGGCGCGAGCCGCGGCATCGGCCGCGCGATCGCGGTGGACCTGGCGCGTGCCGGCGCCGACGTCGCGCTGTTCGGGCGGGACACGCTCGCGCTCGGCGAGACGCAGGCTGCGTGCGAGGCGGAGCGCTCAGGCGCGAAGGTGACCGTGCACGTTGCCGACGTGGCGCGAGAGACGGAGGTCGCCGAGGCGATCGGCGCGGCGCTGCAGGCGCACGGCCGCATCGACGTCGCGGTCGCCAACGCCGGTCAGGCGAAGGACGGTTTGATCCTGCGCTTCCGCGGCGACGATCTTGACCGGTTGATCGACGTGAACCTCAAGTCGGCGTTCTACCTGAGCGCGGCGGTTGCGAAGCCGATGATGAAGCAGCGCGCCGGTGCGATCATCTTCGTCTCGTCGATCGTCGGGCTCGCCGGCAATCCCGGGCAGAGCGCGTACGCGGCGACGAAAGCGGGGCTGCTCGGCCTCGCGAAGTCGCTCGCGAAGGAGCTCGGGTCGCGGAACATTCGCGTCAATGCCGTCGCACCCGGATTGATCGAGACGGCGATGACGTCGGAGATGCCGTCCGCCGCGCGCGACCATTACCTGAACACCATCGCTCTCGGACGCGCCGGCGCGCCCGAGGACGTCGCCCCCGTCGTCACCTTTCTCGCGTCCGATGCCGCTCGGTACGTCACCGGCCAAACGCTGGTGGTGGACGGCGGATTTCTGATGTAGCTCACTCCAGGAGAAACGGAATCACACATGGCCGCTGATACTTTCGACCGCGTCAAGAAGATCATCGTCGAGCAGCTCGGCGTCGAGGAAACCGAGGTCACGCCGGAGGCGTCGATCACCGACGACCTCGGCGCGGACTCGCTCGACCAGGTCGAGCTCGTCATGGCGTTCGAGACCGAGTTCGGCATCGACATCCCCGACGAAGAGGCGGAGAAGATCAAGACGGTCGGCGACGCCGTCACGAAGATCGACGCCGTCGCGGGCGCCAAAGAAGCCTAGCTTTTGCTGGAAGCCCTCTCCGAGCGCTTAGGCGCGATCTTCGACCGGCTGGCGAACCGCGGCCGACTCTCCGAGTCGGACGTCGCTGCCGTGTTGCGCGAAGTCCGCATCGCGCTGCTCGAAGCCGACGTCGCGCTGCCGGTCGCGAAAGATTTCGTCAACGCGATCAAGGAGAAGGCCGTCGGGTCCGACGTCCTCACGTCGCTCACGCCGTCGCAGACGGTCGTCAAGCTCGTCTACGACGAGCTCGTCGAGCTCATGGGCGGCGCGGCGGCGCGCCTGACGTACAGCGACGCTCCGCCGACCGTCTACCTGATGGTCGGACTGCAGGGCTCGGGAAAGACCACGCACGCGGGCAAGCTCGCGCTGCGTCTGAAGGAGCAGGGGCGGCGCACGCTGCTCGTCGCGGCGGACGTGTACCGTCCCGCCGCGATCGATCAGCTCAAGACGCTCGGCAAGCAGATCGATCTGCCCGTGTTCGACGAAGGCCAAGGCGACCCGGTGCGCATCGCGCGCGACGGCGTCGCGGAAGCGCGCCGGCTCGGCATCCCGACGGTCATCATCGACACCGCGGGGCGCCTGCAGATCGACGACCGGCTCATGGAGGAGCTCGAGCAGATCAAAGCGGCGGTGAAACCGACGGAGATCCTGTTCGTCGCGGACGCCATGACCGGTCAGGAAGCCGTGAACGTCGCCAAGACGTTCAACGACCGCCTCGGCGTCACGGGCGTCATCCTGACGAAGATGGACGGCGACGCGCGCGGCGGCGCGGCGCTCTCGATCCACCGGATGACCGGCGCGCCGATCAAGTTCGTGGGCGTCGGTGAGAAGGTCACGGCGCTCGAGCCGTTCCACCCCGACCGTCTCGCGTCGCGCATCCTCGGGATGGGCGACGTGCTCACGCTCATCGAGAAGACGCAGTCGATCTACTCCGAGCAGCAGGCGGAAGAGCTCGCGCTCAAGATGCGCCGCTCGCAGTTCACGCTGGACGACTTCCTCGAGCAGCTGCGCCAAGTCCGCAAGATGGGCTCGATGACGGACATCATGAAGATGATCCCGGGCCTTTCGAAGGCGCTGCCGAAGGACCTGAGCATCGACGAGCGCGACGTCTCGAGGATCGAGGCGATCATCTGCTCGATGACGCGGCGTGAACGCGAGCGTCCGGAGATCCTCAACGGCTCCCGGCGCAAGCGGATCGCGCTCGGAAGCGGGTCGCAGGTGTCCGAGGTCAACAAGCTCGTCAAGCAGTTCGAGCAGTCGCGGCAGATGATGAAACAACTCGGCGGCCTCAAGAAGGGCCGTTTCCCCAAGCTCCCGCTCGGCATCGGGCGGTAGTCACCCTAGAAAGTCGACATGGTCAAGATCAGATTGCGGCGCATGGGCGCCAAGAAACAGCCGACGTACCGTTTCGTCGTCGCCGACGCGCGCTCGCCGCGCGACGGACGGTTCCTCGAGATCCTCGGGCACTACAACCCGCGCACGGAGCCCAAGACGCTCGTCGTCAACCAGGATAAAGCGAAGGAATGGCTCGCCAAGGGTGCGCAGCCGTCCGACCCGGTGCGCCGGCTGTTCGCCGAGCTCGGTCTCGTCGACCGCGGCCCGATCCCCGAGCAGAAGCGGCAACCGAAAGCGAAGAAGAGCTAACTCGTGCGAGCGAACCCGTGAGCGCGTTCGACGACGAGTTCGGACTCTTCGGCGACGAGGAGCCCCAGGGCGAAGAGGAACGCAAGTCCACGCTGGGCGCGCGGCGCATCGCGTCCGACGAAGCCGCGCACGACGACATCGAGCCCGAGGACGAGCGCCCGCGGCGCGGTCCGCGCACCGGCCGGCGCGAGCGCACCGGTGACGACGGCGGCGGCGAAGGCCGGCGGTCCGGCGGCCGGCGCGACTACGCCGATCGCGGCGCGCGCAAGACCGACGATCCGAAGGTCGCGCACCAGCGCGCGATGGATCTGCTCGGCTTTCTCGCGCGCAAGCTCGTCTCCAAGCCGAGCTCGGTACTGGTCGAAGAAGTCGACACCGACAAAGGCCCGGTCGTCGAGCTCGTGGTCGAGCACGAGGATCTCGGGAAGGTCATCGGACGCAGCGGGCGCGTCGCGCAGGCGCTGCGCACGCTCGTGCGCGCGAGCGCCGAAGGTCGCCTGAGCATCGACATCATCTCGTTCGAGGACGACGGGGAGCAGGACGCCGAGCACGCGCCGCCCGGCGACGACGAGGCCGCGCCGGCTTCGGAGCAGCCTGCCGAGTGAGGCGAACGCCGGCCGCGTGGCCGGCGTCTTCGGTCTGCGCGGGGAGCTGAAGCTCGCGGCGAGCCGCATCGGCGACGACGCGGTCGCGCCCGGCGTCGCGTTGCGCGCCGAGCTCGCGGACGGTACGTCGCGCGCGCTGCGCGTGCGCGCGGTGCGCCGCCATCAGGGACGGCCGCTGCTCGCGGTCGATGGCGTCGATGACGCTGACGCGGCCGCGGCGCTGGCCGGTGCGACGCTCTGGATCGCGCGCGACGACGTCGCGCTCGCGCCGGGGGAATTCTTCGACGACGACCTCGCCGGCTGCGCGCTCGTCGACGCCGCCGGGCACGAGCTCGCGATCGTGCGCGCCGTCGAGCACTATCCCGCGCAAGACGTGCTGACCGTCGACGTGCGCGGGCGCGCCGCGATGGTCCCCCTCGTGCGCGCGTTCGTCAAAGACATCGACGTGCGAGCGAAGCGCATCCGCGTCGAGCTGCCCGACGGACTGCTCGATCCGTCGACCGCCGACGAAGCGTAGCCGCGTTACGGCGTGCCGGGCGACCCCGGGTCGTTGCAGCCGCCGAGCTTCGTCGCCGCCGTCACGTGATCGGACGCGACCTTGAGATCCTGCTTGATGAAATCTTCCGCCTCGAAGGCGTCGAACAGCATCCCTTTGCGCTCACTGTCATCGAACGCATCGTTCATCGTGTCGGTGATGAACTGCGGCCTGGGCGTCGGCACCGGACCGCTCTTGAGCAACGGTGTCTTGAGCGCGCTGTTGCCCTGATTGTCGTCGTTCGCGTTGTTCGCGATCGTACGAATCGGCACTTCGGCATACACGGCGACCACGCGCGCGATGTCCTTGGCGAGAAGCTGCTGCCGCTGCTTCGCGCCGTCGAGCGCGTTGGCGAACGCGACCATCTCCTTACGTTGCTCGTCCCCGATATCCGGGGACTGCGCCGCTTCGCGAAGCGCGACGACATCGGCGCGTCCGACCAGTGTGAGCTTCCAGAGGGCCGCGAGATCGCGTTCCGTCTGCTTGAGCGCCGCTGCGCGGTGCAATGCTGAATCGAAGCGGAACGCGCGGAGGTCGGCCGCGAGCTGCGGCGTCTCGTACTCGTACGCGACCGCCGCTTCGCTGCCGATGCGCGCGCGTGCTAAAGCCGCACAATACGGCGTCTTGGCGCGGACGCGCCCGATTTCGATGAGCGGCCGCAGAATCGCGCGGTCCGACTCGGTGGTCCCCGGCGGGCGATAGATCGTCATCGGCGCCAGCGTCGCGGCCGGAGCGGGTGATGCGGGCACGGATTGCGCGCGCGCATCGCGCATCGTACCGGAAACGAGCAGTGCGAGAATCGCGACCGCCGCGAATGGAGCAACCCGGCGAACGTCCATCGGCGCTCCTTCGCGAGCGCCGGAACGCCGTCCCGGTCAGCGCCGGCGCGTGCGCGGCGGGTTCAGATAGGCGCCTGCCGCGGCGTCGACGGCGCGGTCCGTCGCGGTCAGCTGCGCTTGCGCTCCGCCGGCGTCGTCGCTGCGGGACTGCTGCCAGAGAATCTTGCCGGCGCAGTCGCTGACGCGCAGCTCGAAGAGCGCGGTCGATCCGCCGTGCGCATCCGCCTTCACGGCCAGGATGCCGGTCAGCACGGCTTTCGGCGCCCGATTCGCGCAGGCCGCGGCCAGCGTCGCGAAGCGCTCACCCTTCGTCACGGCGAGCAGCCGCTGCTCGGCGCGGTCGCGCAGCTCGGCCGCCGGCGCGCCCTCGACGGGGAGCACTGCGTACGCCGCCGCGGGTGCCGGCGGGGCGGGCGGAGGCGGGACCGGACTGGGCCGCGACGTCGCCACGGCCACGTTGGTCAGCGCCGCGGCGGGCGCGGACGTCGCCGGTTTCGGCGCAGGCGCCGGCGTCGCGGCGGCCTTCTTGCGGCGGCTGAAGAGCTTGTTCAAGTTCGCCTCGGGGCCGCTGCTCGGCGCCGGGCTCGGGCTCGTCGACTGCGGCGGCGGGGTCGGGATCGATGCCAGGCCGCGGTTGGCGTGGGCCCAGATGAAGTTCGCGAGGTCGTCGCCCTGGCTGCCCGCGTCGTCGTACGTGGTGAGCTGCGCGCTCTGGCTGAACACGACGATGCCCGTCGCCGCGGAGACGACCTGCTCGACGAGCGACACGCCGCTGCCGAGCGGCGAGAGGTAGCCCGCGACGTAGTAGTCGGCGTCGTGGGCGCGCGCGACGGAGAGATAATCCTTGCGTTCGGTCCCCGGCGGCGGCGGTGTGACGGTCACTTTGCCCGTGCCGGCCATGCGCGTCGCAATGATGGTCGCCAGCCGGGAGCTCGCCTCGCGGTCGATCGACGAGCTGCCGTTGGTGCTGAACGGATAGACCATGACGGTCGGCTTGGCGGAGAAAACGCTCGGCGCAGCCGCGAGCAGCGGCAGGCCGAGCGCGACGAGAACGACGGCGAGGAGACGACGCACGCCAGCCGCGTTCGTGCGCCGCCGGGGCGATCCCTTACGAGGCGAGCGGCAGCGTCGCCGTGTCCGTGTCCTTCTCCCACGCGGCGCTCACGTGCGCGCCGAAGAGAAAGACGACCCCGATGAGGTCGAGCCAGACGAGCAGCACGAACAGGGCCGACAGGGCACCGTACACTTGGAACGCGTTCGCCGCGAACGTCGTGTACACGGCGAACGCGATCTGTGCGATCGAGTAGCCGACCGCGCACGTGAGCGCGCCCGGGAACACGGCGCCCCAGCGCGGGCGACGGTTCGGCAGGTACGCGTACAGCAGCGCGGAGACGAAGAAGACCAGCAGTGCGGAACCGGCGTACGACGCGATCTGCGGTGCCCACCGCAGGGATTCGAGCCCGGCGAACTGCACGAACAGCGTGATGAGCACGGGGAGCACCGTCGCCACGATGAGGATCACGCCGGTCACCGGGACCAGCGTGAGGGCGATCGCGACGTCCCACACGATGTGCCGGTAACGCGTGATCCCGAGCGACCGGTTCAGCGCGTACGTGAGCGCTTGGAACAGGTTCTTTCCCGACCACGTCAGCCCGATCAGGCCGATGATCCCGCTCAAGCCGCGCAGCTTGACGACGGTCGCGACGTTGTTCGAGAGCAGATCGCCGAGCGCAGGCGCGTAGGCGGCGATCGCGACGTTCGCGCGCGCGACGCCGGCGTCGGTGCCGTAGACGAACGCGAGCATCGACACGCCGAGCAGCGTGAGCGGCACGAGCGAGAAGAGCGCGGTGAAGGCGATCGCTTGCGCCAAGAACGCGGCGCCTTCGGCGGAGAAGCGCAGCCCGGCGGCGCGAAAGATACGGATCAGCCGTGACATTGCTTCAGCTGCCGGCGGCGCTCGCGGCGCTGGTCATCGTCGTGGTCGACGGCACGTTCGTGCCGAGCGCGCCGCCTGCGGTGCTGCGCGGCGGGCACGTCGCGGCGACCGCGTTCGTCGTTGCGCGCGTGGCGGATCGCGTCGAGGTCGCGGCGGACGGCACGCTGAACGCGACGCGCGGCAACCGCGCGTGCGCCGCCCGGCCGCTCGCGGGCAGCGACCCGCCGCTGTTCGCGCTGGCGCCGCTCGCGCGCTGCCTTGGCGCGACGCACGTCGCCTTCGAGGCGCGCACGAAGACGCTCGCGCTTGCCTTCGGCGCGCAGCCGATCACGGTGCGCACGCTCCCGCCGTTCGATCCGGCTGCGCCGCGCGTCTCGCCGACGACGATCTTCACGCCGGAGCCCGCGCCGCCCACGCCGCGCGCGATCGACACCGGCTCACCTCGCCCGCGCCGCACCGCGATCCCCGTATTTGCGCCGCCGCCGGGGGCTACAAGCCCGCGTCCGAGATCGCTTTGACCCAGCGCTGCGTGTCCGGATCGTCCCACCAGTTCGCGATGCGCGCCTCGAGGACCGGAATGCCGCGCAGCGCGCCCGCGTGCTCGGCGACGGCAGCCGGATCGGGCTCGTCCGCGTGCAGCTCCGCGTGCAGCGCGTCGACGGAACTCGTTCCGTGCGCGTCGCCGCCCAGGGCGGCGCGCAGCTCGTCGTAGGGCGGGTGCGGAACGTCGGGCTTCCCGGAGTCGGCCATGGAACGCTCGTTCCCCGCATCGGGTCCCGCCTCCGCCGCGCGTCTCACGGCGTGACGCCGGCGGCGCGGAGCAACCGTGCGAGCTCTGCTAGACGCGTGCCCGCTTCTTTGCGCTGCGACGCGTTCGGCACGCCGTCGCCGCCGTCGATGACGCCGAGAAGGCGCACGAAGCCGCCGTTCGCCCGGTCGAGCGCGGCGGCGGCTTTCGGATCGCGCGCACGCACGGCAGCGGCCGCGTCGTACGCACGGTTCGCCCCCGCCCACATGCTGCTCGCAAACGCGAACTGCTCGAGCAGATCGTTCTGGCTCACGCGCGAACGCGGGTCTTGCCGCACGACGAGCGTCTGCGTGCTGCGCGCGCCGTCGGCGTCGAGCGTGACCGTGTAGCGCCCCGGCGGGACGGTCGGCCCTTCGGGTTCGAGCGGCGTGTCGTGCGGGATCGCGGCGATCGTAGGCTCGGATCCGTGCGAGCGCGGCGGCGGCGCCTGCAGATCCCACACGAAGCGATGCGCGCCCGCGCTCGCCGCGGGTCGTGCTTGCGGCGCGATCCACCACGCCGGCACGTCGAGCGCGTTGACGTCCGTCCCGCGCGGGGGATCGTCGGACGCGAAGCGCCGCATCACGGTGCCGCGCGAATCCGCGAACGCGAGCGAAACGCGCTTCGCACCCGCCGGCAGCACGTAGTCGATAATCGCGCCGGACGGCGGGTTCGCGGCGAACGGCTCGTCGGGCGGCAGCGGCGTGTCCGTGTTCGTGTCACGCGGCACGCGCCACGCGCGCGCGGGCGGCAGAAGCGTCGGCTTCGCGCTCGCGAGCAGCGCGGTCTGGCGCAGCGGCGTCGCGTCGTCGAGGATCCAGAACCCGCGTCCATGCGTGCCGATGACGACGTCGTCGCCGTGCACCACCAGATCGCGCACGGACGTTGCGGGCAGGTTTAACCGCAGCGACGACCACGATGCGCCGTCGTCGAGCGACGTCCACACGCCGCGTTCCGTGCCGGCGTACAGCAGGCCGCGGCGCAGCGGGTCGGCGCGCACGACGTTGGTCGGCGTCGCGTCGATGCCGCGGTCGATCTCCGTCCACGTGCGCCCGCCGTCGTGCGTGCGGAAGAGCTGCGGGCGCTGCTCGTCCAGGCGAATGCGATTCACCGCGACGTACGCGCTCGCGGCGTCGAACGGCGAGGCGTCGATGATGCTGATCTTCGCCCACGCGCCGACGCCGGGCGGCGTGACGTTCGTCCAGTGCTTGCCGGCGTCGGCCGTGCGCCACACGAGCCCGTCGTCGGTTCCGGCCCAGAGCACGTTGCGGTCGCGCGGCGACAAGCCGAGCGCGTAGATTACCCCGCGGTGCGGCGCCTTCGCCGGCGCGGTCGTCGCGAACGCCCCGAGGTTCGGCGGCGTCGCCGGATCGGGCCGCGTCAAATCCGGGCTCACGATGCGCCAGTGCGCGCCGTAGTCGCTCGTCACGAACAGCACGTTCGCGCCGAGATACAGCGTGCGCTTGTCGACGGGCGAGAACGCCAGCGGTGCCGTGCGCTTGAAGCGGTACGTGCGATCGCCGCGCCACGACACGACGGGCCCGACCTCGCGTGTCTGTCCGGTGCGCTCGTCGAAGCGCGTCACCTTGCCGCCGTAGATGATGCCGGGATGCAGCGGATCGGGCGCGACGTAGCCGTACTCCTCGACGCCGACGGGGTGCCAGTCGCGGAACGTGATTGCGCCGTCGTTGCCGCGCGAGAGCACTTCGGCGCTGCCGCTCTCCTGCTGGGCGCCGTAGACGCGATACGGAAAGCGGTCGTCCGTAATGACGTGGTAGAACTGCGCCGTCGGCTGGTTGTACCACGACGTCCACGACGTCCCGCCGTTCACCGAGATCACCGCGCCCTGGTCGCTGCCGAGCAGGATCGTGCGCGGATCGTCGGGCGAGATCCAGATGCTCTGGTAGTCGTCACCGCCCGGTGCTCCGCGCAGCGCCGCGAACGTCGTGCCGCCGTCCGTCGACTTGTACGTCGACGTGTTCGTCACGTAGACGACGTCGCGGTCGCGCGGGTCGACGCCCACCGTCGCGAGGTCGTCGCCACGCTCCGCGACCCGGTCGGTGCCGTTCGTGCGTTTCCACGTCGCGCCCGCATCGTCCGAGCGGTACACGCCGCCGTTCTTGTCGGCGTCGGCAAAGGCGTACACGCGCTTCGCGTCGCTCGGCGCAACGGCGACCGCGACGCGCCCGATGCCGTCCGCTTGCGTCGGCAGACCGCCGCCGAGCCGCTGCCACGTCGTGCCGCCGTCCGTCGACTTGTATAGCCCGCTGCCGGACTGCGGCAGTTCGAACGAACCGCCGCCGAGCGTCTCCCACGGCGACTGCCGCGCGGCCCACAGCGACGCGTACAGCGTGCGAGCGTCGGAGGGGTCGATCGTGAGGTCGAACGCGCCCGCGTTCACGTCGGTGAAGAGCACGCGCTCGAACGTCGCACCGCCGTCCGTCGAGCGGTACACGCCGCGCTCGGCGTTCGGCCCGTACGGATGCCCGAGCACCGCGACGTAGAGCCGGTTCGGATCGCGCGGGTCGACGACGATCCGGCCGATCTGTTGTCCGTCGCGCAAGCCCAGATGCGTCCAGTGCGCGCCGCCGTCGGTCGATTTGTAGATGCCGTCGCCGACGGAGAGGTCCGGACGCTGGCGGCTTTCGCCGCTCCCGGCGTAGATCGTGTCCGGCGCCGACGGTGCGACCGCGATCGCGCCTACCGACGCGGACGGCTGATCGTCGAAGATCGGATTCCACGTCCGTCCGGCGTCGGTCGATTTGAACACGCCGCCGTTGACGGCCGCGATGTAGAACTCGTGCGGCCGGCCGGGCACGCCGCTCACGGCAACGGTGCGACCGCCGCGGAACGGGCCGATCGCGCGCCAGTGCAGCACGCCGCTGATCGCGGCGACCGGGTCGGACGGCGGGGCGCCGCGCGCGTGCCGAGGCACCGCGACCGGCACGACCGCCGCGGCGAGCGCGATGGAAAGCAACGTGCGGCGAATCGGCATCGAGGCGCGCGTTCCCCAGCGCGGTCCGCTGCCCTGCGTCTTGACGGCGGCGCGCTGAGAGCCGAATGCGCGTGCGCGGCGAACGCTGCCGCACATGGATCGCGTCATCGCGCCGGAAACTCTCGGCATGCACGAGCTCGCGCCGCTCGCCGAAGAGCCGGAGCCGCGGCGGCCGTCCGTCCTGGTGGGTCCGCCCGCGCCGCTGCACTCCTTTGCCGGCCTCGCCCTCGATCGCGCACCGTCCGTCGCTCCGACGACGACGACGACGACGGCGACGGCGACCGACTACGCCGCGCTGGATCGCCAGCTGTCGCCGTCGCCGGGTGCGCTCGTTCGCGACAAGGCGCCCAAGGCGATCTACGACATGCTCGGGCCGACCGAGAAGTGGCGCGAGCACGTCGACGCGGCGCACCACGTGCACGGCAAAAACGTGTACGTCAAAGGCTTGCACGGTCACACGCCCGATCCGAACTACAACCGCGCGATGATGGACGCCGACCGTCACATCCGCTCGACGTTCGGCCGTCCGTTGACGTTCGACGATTACGATCGTACGCACACGCTCGCGATGCCGGACAAGACTGACGCGTTTGCCGCGAACTTCCGTCGCGGCGAACTTCCGATCGGCACGCGCGAGAACCGGTTCAATTCGCCGCAGAACGAGCTCGAGGCCGAGAACGTCGCACCGTTCGGCGGAACTGCGCATGTGCCGCCCCTCGTCAGCACGTTCGCGGCGGCGAAGGCCGCGACCCCGCAGGACGACGGCCGGGCGAAGATCACGCTCGCCGACGTGGTTCAGGGCGGCAATGCGCGCGAAGTGTACAAGGGCCATGTCAACGGGTTGCTCGGCGCGTACTATGAGCGCGTCGGCCAAGCGAAGAACACACGCCAAAAGCTCGGAGCGATCGCGCACCTGCACAAGTCGCTGGAGAACTTGCATCCTTACGGCGACGCCAATACACGCACCAACCGCCTGGTGCTGAACCGCATGCTGGCCGAACAGGGCTTACCGCTCACGATGCTCGACCGGCCGCTCGACGTGCATCACACGAAGGAGGCTGACTGGGTCAAGCACATCGTGCGCGGTCAGCGGGCGTGGGGCAAAGCCGTCGCATCGCGTCCGAGCGATTCACCAGTCGCGACGGAATGGAGCGGCTGGGAAACCGGCGTCAAGAACGCGCGTTTCCAGCACGACGCGATGCCGAACAGCATCATCAAGCAGGAGACGCCGAAACCGACGGCACTCGAAAGCGACGCGCCCGAGCTGAGCGCCTATTCCAACCCGGTTGCGAAGTACGTCGCGCCGGTCGAGCAGCCGGAGCCGGCGCTGGACCGGAACGCGCTGCTCGCCTACCTGCGCCCGAAAGTTGCGCTCATCGGCGGAATGTCGGCCGACGCTCTCGACACCATGAGCACCGAGAACCTCGCGGACATGAAGCGCTTTTTTTAAGCGTCAGCGTGTGGAGCTCAGGAACGCGTCGATGATGGCGAAGACGCGGTCGGGCTGATCGATCGTCGCGAAGTGGCGCGACGGCGAGATCGAGAGCACTTGCACGTGCGGCGCGCCGGCGAGCAGTGTGCGGTAGTACGCGACCTTCTGATCCTCGGTGTATGGGTTCGGCGAGCCGGTGACGTCGGGCGCGTTGTACGGCGCGATCTCGACCAGCGGGACGCTGATGCGCGGCAGGTCGGCGCGCAGGTCCGTCGTCATGTCTTCTTTGAGCCACTGCGCGACCGCGGCCGGGTCGCTGCGCGCCTCGAGCTCCGCGAGCTGCGGCGCGAGCGCCGGGTCGAGCACGCCGCCCGCCGTCGTCATGTACTTCGTCTCGTAGTCGAGCAGTTGCTGGTGCGACTCGCCGGCGATCTGTCCGGCTGCCTGCACGGCGTAGCCGGCGCGCTGCTCCGGCGTGGCGCGTTCGAGTCCGGGCAGAATCGGAAGACCATCGATCGCGACGATGCCGCGCAAGCGCTCCGGATGCTGCTCGCCGAGCGCGATCGACAGCGTGCCGCCCAGGCTGTGTCCGATGATGACCGGGCGCGCGATCTTCTGCGCGTCGAGCATCGTCCAGAAATCGCGCGTGACGCGGTCGAACAGCAGCGGCGTGGACGGAGGACGGCCGTCGAAGCCCGGCAGGTCGACCGCGTAGATCGTATAGCGCGGTGACAGCCTGCGGATGATGTCGGCGAACTCCCACGGACCCGTCGTCAGGCCCGGCAGCAGCACGACCGGTGCGCCGCGACCGAATTTGAGCACGTGCAGCGAGCCTGCATCGAACTGCGAGTCGGCGTTGGGCAGCACCGGTACGGCCGCCGCGACGGCGGGCCGCGGGGCGCCGAACGACACGGTGCAAGCGAGGAACAGCGCGGCGGCGGCGGTCTGGATCGGCAAACGCATCACGGAAGCCTTCCGTGGAGAAGGTCGCGCGCCTCTTCTCGCAGGCCGCCGTACGCGTCCCATGTCTCGCGCACGAGGAACGCGGCCCCGGTGGCGATCGCCACGGTGCCGACCGTTGCAACCGCCAAACCGATCTCGGTGATCACTGGCGCGATCTCGCCGCGAACCAGCGTCGCGACGCCGCCGCCGAGCAGCTCGGAGAACGTCCCCGTCGCGAACGACGCGACGGCGACGTAGAACGCCGTCAGCGCACGGTTGAGCGCGAGCGCGCGCCGCGCGACGCGGAGCAGCGCGCGCTCGTGCTCGGGCGTGTCCGGCATGGCCTCGAGCGCGCGCGCGCGGTCGACCGCGCGAGCGAAGCGGTTCGACGTCGACAGCACCAGCACGGACGACGCGTTCGTGAGCAGCGCCGGCGCCGCGATGAACGTGAGCAGCGAGAATGCGTTCTCGGTGTTGAGTGCCATCGTTTAGTGAATCTCCGGTTCGGTCATCGGCGCCGGGGCGAGGACGTCGAAGTCGCAGCCGCTGTCCGCTTGCCCGACGTGCTGCGCGAAGATCGCGCCGTACCCGCGCTCCAAGCGAGGTGCCGGCGGCCGCCACGCCGCGCGGCGGCGTGCGAGCTCGTCGTCGCTGACGTCGAGGTGGAGACGCCGTGCCGGTACGTCCACGTCGATGAAGTCGCCGGTGCGCACGTGCGCGAACGGGCCGCCGACGAACGCCTCAGGCGCGACGTGCAGGATGCACGCGCCGTACGACGTCCCGCTCATGCGCGCGTCGGAGATGCGGACCATGTCGCGCACGCCGGATTTCACGAGCTTGAGCGGGATCGGCAGCATTCCCCATTCGGGCATGCCGGGACCGCCGTGCGGGCCCGCGTTCTTGAGGACGAGCACGGTATCGGCAGTCACGTCGAGGTCGTCGCGGTCGACGGTCGCCGCCATCTCGTCGTAGCTGTCGAAGGCGAGCACGCGGCCGCGATGGCGCAGCAGCCGCGGCTCCGCGGCGGACGGCTTGATCACGGCGCCGTCGGGCGCGATGTTGCCGCGCAGCACGGCGATGCCGCCTTCCGGCGAGACGGGCCGGTCGAGCGGCCGAATGACGTCGTCCTTCCACACGCGCGCACCGGCGATGTCGTCGCCGAGCGTTCGTCCCGTCACGGTCAGGCATCCGAGGTTCAAGTGCGCCGAGAGGCGGTTCAGGAACGCGCGCATCCCGCCCGCGTAGAAGAAGTCTTCCATCAGCAGGCGCCCGGACGGGCGCACGTCGGCGATGACGGGGACGGTCCGCGCGATCTCGTCGAAGCGGTCGATGACGAGCGGCACGCCGGCGCGCCGCGCGATCGCGACGAGATGGATCACCGCGTTCGTCGAGCCGCCGAGTCCCGCGTGCGCCACGATCGCGTTGTCGAGCGACTCCGCGGAGATGATGCGGTCGGGCGTGAGGTCGTCGCCGATCATCTCGACGATGCGCCGGCCGGCAGCGGTCGCCATGCGCGCGTGCGAGGAATCGGCGGCGGGGATCGACGACGCACCCGGCAGCATGAAGCCGAGCGCTTCGACCATCGACATCATCGTCGCGGCGGTGCCCATCGTCATGCACGTGCCGAACGAGCGCGCGATGCCCCCCTCGATCTCGTGCCAGTCTTCCTCGGTGATCGTGCCGGCGCGCTTCTCGTCCCAGTATTTCCACGAGTCCGTGCCGGATCCGAGCACGTCACCGCGCCAGTTGCCGCGCAGCATCGGCCCCGCGGGAACGACGATCGCCGGAACCGCGGCGGAGATGGCGCCCATCAGGAGCGCGGGGATCGTTTTGTCGCAGCCGCCGAGCAGCACGACGCCGTCGATCGGCTGGCTGCGGATCAGCTCCTCCGTCTCCATCGCGAGGAAGTTGCGGTAGAGCATCGTCGTCGGCTTCATCATGTTTTCCGACAGGCTCATCGCGGGCAGCTCGAGCGGAAAGCCGCCGGCCTGCCACACGCCGCGCTTGACCTCGTCGGCGCGCGTGCGCAGGTGCACGTGGCACGGGTTCGCGTCGGACCACGTGTTCACGATGCCGACGACGGGCTTGCCGGCGAAGTCCGCGCGGTCGTAGCCGATCTGCAGCAGGCGCGAGCGGTGCCCGAACGAGCGCAGCCCCTCGGTACCGAGCCAGCGGTGACTGCGGAGCGCTTCAGGATCGCGCGGCATCGCGAATCGCTCTGAGCGTCGTGCGCGGCGTGATGAGGTCGGGATCGGTGCGCAGCTCGAGCAGCGCGGGGCCGTTTGCGGCGAGCGCAGCTTCGAACGCCGCCGGGAAATCCTCCGTGCGCTCGACCAGCGCGCCGTGCGCGCCGAACGCCCGCGCGTACGCGACGAAGTCGGGATTGCGAAGGTCGGTCGCGACGACGCGTCCCGGATACGCGCGCTCTTGGTGCATGCGGATCGTTCCGTACATGCCGTTATTGACGACGATCGCGACGACGGCGATGCCGTACTGCACGGCCGTCGCGAGGTCCGAGCCCGTCATCAAGAATCCGCCGTCGCCCGCGAACGCGACGACGATACGGTCCGGCCGGCACACTTTCGCGCCGATCGCGGCGGGCAGGCCGTAGCCCATCGCGCCGGCGGCCGGACCGATCTGCGTCGCGAAGCGCTTGTAGCGATAGTAGCGATGCAGCCATCCCGCGAAGTTGCCCGCGTCGTTGCAGACGATCGCGTCTTCCGGCAGACGGCCGTCGAGATAGTGCACGACGTGCGCCAGGTCGAGCGCCGCGCGCGGCGCGCCGGGCTCGAAGGCGGCTTCGTAGTCGGCGCGCGCCGCCGCGGTCGACGCGGTCCACGGCGGATCGGCGATCGGTTCGAGTCCGTCCAGCGCGCGTGCGAACTCCGCCGGCCCCGCGTTGATCGCCAGGTCCGCTTCGTACACGCGCCCGAGCTCGTCGGGATCGGCATGCACGTGCACGAGCCGCTGACGCGAGCGCGGCGCTTCGAGCAGCGTGTACCCCGCGGTGGGCGTTTCGCCCAGGCGCGCGCCGACCGCGAGGATCAAATCGGCGTCGCGGACGCGCGCGACGAGCGCGGGACTCGGACCCAGACTCAGGTCGCCGGCGTAGCACGGATGACGGTTGTCGAAGAGGGCCTGACGACGGAACGAGCACAGCGCCGGCAGCGCGTTGCGCTCGGCGAAGCGCACGATCGCCGCGCACGCGTCTTCGTCCCAGCCGCCGCCGCCCAGAATCATCAGCGGCGAGCGCGCGGCGGCGAGCAGAGCGCGCATGCGCTCGAGGTCGGCAGGGCCCGCGTGCGCGGCGACGCGCTCGACGCGCGCGAGGTCGGCGACGTCGGCCGTCTCGCGCAGCACGTCCTCGGGCAGCGCAAGCACCACCGGGCCGGGGCGTCCCGACATGGCAACGTGGAACGCGCGCGTGACGAGCTCGGGGATGCGGCGCGCGTCGTCGATCTGCCCGGCCCACTTCGCGAGGCCGCCGAAGACCTCGGCGTAGTCGAGCTCTTGAAACGCTTCGCGGCCCAGCATCGAGCGCTCGACCTGCCCGACGAACAAGATCATCGGCGTCGAGTCCTGACGCGCGATGTGCACGCCGATGCTGGCGTGCGTCGCGCCCGGCCCGCGCGTCACGAACGCGATGCCGGGGCGCCCCGTCAGCTTGCCGGTCGCCTCGGCCATGTGCGCCGCCGCCGCTTCGTGCCGGCACGCGATCACGCGAATCCCCGGCGCATCGTGCAGCGCGTCGAGCGCCGCGATGTAGCTCTCGCCGGGGACGCAGAACGCCGCGTCCACGCCGTTCGCGACGAGCGCGTCGACGAGGATCCGTCCGCCGGTTCGCTGGGCCATCAGCCGCGTCGTCCGTCGGCAGGCCGCGCTCGTCCTTCCATCCTCCAGGAAACGACCACGACCGTCGCGCACCCCACGTGCATGAGCGTTCAGGTTTCCACGCAGCGCTGGGTTCGGTTCCGCCATGGCGGAACGGCGTCGTTCGGGACGCTCGAGGGCGAGCGCATCGCGCGCTACGACGGCGACATGTTCGCCGGCGCGACGGCGACGGGCGACGACGTCGCCCTCGCCGACGTCACGCTTCTGCCGCCGACCGAGCCGACGAAGATGATCGGTCTGTGGAACAACTTCGGCGCGATGGGCGAGAAGCTCGGGCTCGCGATCCCCGAGGAGCCGCTGTACTTCCTCAAGGCGTCGAGCTCGTTCGCTGCCGACGGGGAGACGATTCGCAAGCCGCCGTTCTACGACGGCCGCGTCGTGTTCGAGGCCGAGCTCGGCATCGTGGTCGGCGAGCGCTGCTTCGGTGCCGACGAGGACCAGGCGCGCGCCGCGATCTTCGGTTACACGTGCGTCAACGACGTCACCGCGTTCGACGTGCTCAACAAGGATGCGTCGTTCGCGCAGTGGGCGCGCGCGAAGAGCTACGACACGTTCGGCGTGTTCGGTCCGGTCGTCGCGACGGGCTTGGATCCCGACACGCTCACGATCCGCGCGATCCTCGACGGCGACGAACGCCAGAACTATCCGGCGAGCGACATGCTGATCAAGCCCGCGCGGCTCGTGAGCATGCTCTCGCGCGACATGACGCTGATGCCCGGCGACGTGATCGCCTGCGGCACGTCGGTCGGCGCCGGCAAGATGAAGCCCGGCAGCACGATCGAGGTCGCGATCGACGGCATCGGCACGCTCCGCAACCGCTTCGAGTAGAGGAACCAGCCTGTGAGAATCTGCATCGTCGGCGCCGGCGCGATCGGCGGCATGCTCGGCGCGCGCTTGGCGCTCGCCGGAGAAACCGTCACCTTCGTCGAGAAGAACCGCGAGCACGCGGACGCGATCCGCACGCGCGGCCTGCGCGTCGAACAGGACGGCAACGAGATCGTCGCCGAGGGCATCGCCGTCACGGACGACCTGCGCGAGCCCGGCCCGCAAGATCTCGTGATCCTGGCCGTCAAGGCGCACCAGATTCCGCTGCTGATGCCGGAGTTCCGCGCGCTGCTCGGCCCCGAGACGATCGTCATGACGGTACAGAACGGCGTGCCCTGGTGGTACTTCTTCAAGCACGCGGGGCCGTTCGACGGCCGGCGCATCGAAGCGGTGGATCCGAGCGGGATCATCGACGAGTCGATCGAGCGCGAGCGCATCGTCGGCTGCATCGTGTACCCTGCGGGTGAAGTGGTCGCGCCGGGTCTGATCCACGTCGTCGAAGGCAACCGCTTTTCCGTCGGCGAGCTCGACGGCGCGCACAGCGAGCGCGTTGAGGCGCTCGCGGCGATGCTCGTCCGCTCGGGCTTCAAGTCGTACGTGCTCGACGACATCCGCGCCGAGATCTGGCTCAAGCTGTGGGGCAACCTCTCGTTCAATCCGATCAGCGCGCTCACGCACCAGACGCTGGCCGGCATCTGCCGCAACCCGCACACGCGCGCGCTCGCTGCGGCGATGATGGGCGAGGCGCAGCAGATCGGCGAGAAGCTCGGCATCACGTTCCGGCACACGATCGAAAAACGCATCGCGGGCGCGGAAGGCGTCGGCGAGCATAAGACTTCCATGCTGCAGGACGTCGAAGCCGGACGTGCGCCGGAGATCGAAGCGCTCGTGGGAGCCGTCGTCGAGCTGGGCCGGCTGACGGAGACGCCGACGCCGCACATCGACGCGGTGTACGCGGCGGTGAAAGGCCTCGAGGAGACGATGGCGCGGCGCCCGGTCCCCGTGCCGGCGTAGCGCGCCGATGCTGGAGGGCGCGCTCTGCCGCTTGCGGCCGTACGCGCTCGGCGACGCGCGCGCGCTCGCGGCAATCGCGAACGACCCTGATGTATCGCGCTGGATGACGGCCGGCTTTCCGTGGCCGTACCGTCCGGACGACGCGGCGCGCTGGCTCGCCTCGACCGTGCACGACGATCCGGTCAACAATTTCGCGATCGTCGCGGGAGGCGTGCTGGCCGGCGGAATCGGCATCATGCCGCAGTCGGGCGAGCACGCGGGCGTCGCGACGTTCGGCTACTGGCTCGGGCGCGCGTTCTGGGGACGCGGGGTCGCGACGGACGCCGCGCGCACGCTCGCGCGCCATGCGTTGGACGCGCGTGCTCTTCGGCGGCTCGAGGCGAACGTGTTCGCGCCCAACGTCGCGTCCGCGCGGGTCCTCGAGAAAGCCGGATTCCGGTGCGAGGGACGCTTTCGCGAGGCGTACGTGCAGCGCGACGGCACCGTCTGTGACGGCCTGCTGTACGCCCGGCTGGCGCACGATCCCGCTCCGACGGGATGAACCGCGCGAAGCCGGAAACGCACCCCGCATGACCGATCAGCGTTCACTCACAGGCACCGTCGCGCTCGTCACGGGCGCCAGCTCCGGCATCGGCGAGGCGACGGCCGACGCGCTCGCTCGGCACGGCGCATCCGTCGCCGTCGTCGCGCGCCGTACGGACCGTCTGGAGAGTCTCGCGAGCCGCATCGGCGCGAGCGGTGGGCAAGCGCTCGTCGTCGAGGCCGACATCACGCGTGAGGACGACGCGCGCTCCGCGGTCGCGAAGACCGTCGAACGCTTCGGCCGTCTCGACATTCTGATCAACAACGCGGGTTTGATGCTCCTCGGGCCGATCACCGGGGCCGACGTGACCGAGTGGACGCGCATGATCGACATCAACCTCCGCGGGCTGATGTACTGCACGAGCGCTGCGCTGCCGCACCTCGAGAAGGCCTCGAGCAGCGATCCGCGGCGCTGCGCGGACCTCGTCAACGTGAGTTCCGTCGCCGGCCGCGTCGCGCGCACGGGCGCCGGCGCGTACAACGCGACGAAGTTCGCCGTGAACGCCTTCACCGAGTCGCTGCGCCAGGAGGTGACGAAGCGGTTCGTGCGGATCTCGGTCGTCGAGCCCGGTCTGGTCGACACGGAACTGCGCACGCACAACCGGCCGGAAGTGCAGGAGCAGCTCGCGCGCGGCCTCGTGGTCGACTTCCCGCTGCAGGCGGCCGACATCGCCGACGCGATCGCATACGTCGTGACGCGCCCGCGGCACGTGGCGATCAACGAGATGCTGGTGCGCCCGACCGAACAGGAGCGCTGAGCGCGGTGGGGGCGCAAGGTCGGCTCGGCGGCAAGACGGTCCTGATCACCGGCGGTGCAAGCGGCATCGGGCTCGCGACCGCGCAGCGGGCGCTGGAGTGCGGCGCGCACGTCGCGATCGCGGACGTCGATGCCGCGGCCGGCGAGCGCGCCGCGCGCGAGACGCCGGGTCTGCACTTCGTGCGGCTCGACGTGACGAGCGACGCGAGCTGGGCCGCCGCGATCGACGACGTCCGCCTCCGCTTTCGCGGGCTGGACGGTGTCGTCAACAGCGCCGGCATCTTCCTCATCGGCGATATCGAGACGATCACGGAGGACGCGTGGCGCCGGACGCACGCCGTGAACCTCGACGGCGTGTTCTACGGGTGCCGGCACGCCGTGCGCGCGATGAAAGAGCGCGGCGGTTCGATCGTCAACATGTCGTCGGTCTCCGGCATCGTCGGCGGCCACAACGTCGTCGCGTACAACTCGTCCAAGGGCGCGGTTCGCATGCTGACCAAATCCGTCGCGCTTCACTGCGCGCGCAAGGGCTACGGCATCCGCTGCAACTCGGTGCATCCGACGTTCGTCGACACGCCGATGTTCCGCGACACCGTCGAGCGCGCGCGCGATCCCGAGCACATTCGCAAGGCGCTGCTGGCGCAGGTCCCGCTTGGACGCCCGGCCGAGCCGCGCGAAATCGCCGACCTGATCGTCTACCTGCTCTCCGACGAATCGGCGTTCGTCACCGGCGCCGAAATGGTCATCGACGGCGGACTGACGGCGCAGTAGATCGATGGTCCGTTTCGGTACTCTGTCGGCGATTCTGTGTTGCGCGTTGCTCTCGTGCGCGCGTGGGGCGCCGCGGTCGGCGCCGGTGACACAGCTCGCGGCCGGCGCGATCGTCGAGACCGGCTCGCCGTCCGCGCAGTGGCCGACGTACGGTCACGATGACGGAAATCAGCGATACTCTTCGCTCGTGCAGATTACCGTGGAGAACGTTGGAATGCTGGTGCCGGCCTATGTCGTTCAGACCGGCGTCGTCGGCTCGTTCGAGGCGTCTCCGATCGTCACCGACGGCATCATGTACGTGCCGACGCCGTATGACGGCGTCGTCGCTGTCGATGCAAGCACGGGCTCCGTGCTCTGGAGACGGCCTCCGTTGTCGGGTCGATTAAAGGTCTGTTGCGGGCCCGCTGCCCGCGGTGTTGCGCTCGCGGACGGCCTGGTCGTCATCGGACAGCTCGACGGTGTCCTCGTCGCACTCGACCGTCGCACGGGCGGCATCGCGTGGGCGAAGGCGGTCGCGAACAACGCGGCGGGTTACAGCATGACGATGGCACCGCTCATCGTACGCGACTCCGTCATCATCGGCGTCGGCGGCAGCGAGTTCGGAATACGCGGCTGGCTGAGTTCCTACGCGCTTCGGGACGGACGGCTGCGGTGGCGGTGGTATGCGACCGACCCGCAACACTGGTTCGGGTCGTCGAAACGCCTGCGCTCCGACAGCGGCGCGTTCAACGAACGCACGTCCGCGACGCGTCGAATGCAGTTCGCGGATTCGTGGCGGCGCGGAGGAGGCGGGATCTGGACTACGCCTGCGTTCGATGCGACGACAAATACGCTCTACGTCGCGACGGGCAATCCTTGGCCCGACTTCAACGGGCGGCAGCGTCCCGGCGACAATCTCTTCACGGACTGTCTCGTCGCGCTGGACGCGTCGACCGGAAAGATGCGGTGGTACTTTCAGGTTGCTCCACACGACACGCACGATCACGATGTCGCGTCGCCGCCATTCCTTTTTGACTCCGTTGACGAGCGTGGCCGGCATCTCCGTGCGGTCGGTGAGGCGGCGAAAGACGGCATCGTCTACATCCTTGACCGCGATTCAGGGCGGCTCGTTCGACGTTCCGACAACGTCGTGGAGTCTGGTGCGCGCGCGGCGCATTTGAGCACCTGGGAAGGCGGCACGACGTGGTCTCCCGTGTCGTTCGATCCCGCACTCGGTTACGCGATCGTCACCGCGGCCGAACACATGCGACCCGGCGCGACCCGTGGCGGGGATGCGATACCGGCCGGGTCGTCACAAGCCGCAATCCGGAGTCCGGGTTATGGGACGGTTTCCGCGGTCGATGTCGCGACGGGAAAAATCGTCTGGCGAGACCTGTTCGACGAAGGCCTTGCCGGCGGGTCCGTTTCTACCGCTGGGGGCGTCACGTTCGTCGGAGAAGGCAGCGGGTTCGTCGATGCGCTCGACACCCGAACCGGTCGTCGATTATGGCACTTTGAAACGGGAGCGGGCGTGAACGCTCCGCCTGTCGCCTTTGAAAGCAAGGGCCGCGAGTACGTTGCAGTCGCCTCCGGCGGCAATCAGCAACTCGGGACACCGTCGGGTGACGCCCTCTTCGCGTTCACCATCGGCCGCTGATCCGCGGGACGTTACATCGCCGAGCGTGCGTAGAACATGGTGTCGAGCTTTGTCCGCAGCGCGCTGCTCAGCCCTGCGCGCCGCAAGATTGCGTCGAGCGCCGTGAAATCAGCATCGGTTCCGTCGGGCGCGAGCGTGCGCAACCGGTCAAGCTCGAACTTCATCGTATGCTGCGCGAGGAGGTCGAGCACGTGCAGGTCATGATAGGCCGAAATGCGCTTCACTTTTTGGTCGTTCGCGGCGTTTGCCGCGACGGCCGCTGCACGTAATGCGGGGTCGCTGATCGAGCGCGGGTCCGGAAGGCCCCAGACGGGCCAGTTCGTCCGGTCGTTGGGGTCGAACGACGGATCGTACGACTGCTCGATCACCTTCAGGACCTGCGCCCACCCGGTCACCAACGTACGGCGCTGAGCCACGAAGGTTGTGGCCTTGAAGCCCGGCAGGTTCGCTGCAGACACCATCTCGTCGATCGCCGAACGAAGGTCCGCCAGCGACCGCGACTGCGCGAACGTGTCCGCGGCGCGCGACGCCGCCGCGACATGCACGGCAACATTGTCCGTGGGTGTCTGCGCCAACGTTTGCGCGGGAGTTACGATACAGAACGCGCTCAGGGACAGAGCGCACGCCATCTTGAACATCTCAGAACTGCCAAACCGTCGGATCACCGACATTTACGTTCCAGCTCGCTTGGTCTTTGGTTCGGCTCAATGCCCCCGCCGCCGTGGCGCTCGAGGCTGACGTTACCGTGTTCGCGGCATTCCACGGTCCGGAGGCGCTCGCGCCGTACTGAATCGGGATGACCGTCGTCTCCGAACCAACTTGGTACGGATTTACCGGGCACCATCCGCTATACGATCCGTCGGTCGCTTCCAGTTGAGAGCCTTGCACGAAAACGGCCGGCGAGATCGGCGTCGGATGAGGTGCAGACTCGTGCGGCTGGCCGTCCACGCACGCCCAGACACCGCTCCCGGACAGATTGGCCATAGCCTCCTGCGCATACGTGTTGTAGAAATTCACGAAGGTCGGCGCCGCGTACATGTTGGAGTCGATTCCGATGTCCGCATAGCCCTGCTGGTGCCGGCGCAGACCGTTGAAGTAGTACCCGACCGTCGGTGCGACCATCGTGAAGATGATGGACTGCGGAGTACAGGTTCGACCGCCGCTTACGATGACCGTCGCCGTGCCAGGCGTCTGTCCCGCGGTGAAGATTGGATTGCTATCCACCCTGCTGCTGATCGTCCCATCGCCGACAACGTTCCACAGATAACCGTAATCGGTCGACATGTTGACTTGCTCGTTCACGCCGAGCGTCGTGCGCGTCGAAGCAGCGTACGGCGTGTCTTGGACGGTTTCCGAATAGACGCCACACGGTCCGTTATTGGGGTTGTCGCAGACGACGCCAGTCTGGGTGACGCGACACAGCGACTGCGGTGTTATCCGGATCTGCCCGCCTTGACGATAGTCCTGATCCGCCGGCACCGGCGAACGCGTTGCACCGCCTGAGCAACCGACGAACATCACGCTTGCGGTTATAAACGCAAGAGCACGAGCTGGCACGATCTTCATAGCTTCTGGACACCCTCCGAAGCGCGATTCTGAAGCACAGCGTACCAAACGGCCCAGCGGTCGTCAATTCTGCGCGATCGCGGGCTCCAATGTCGACGGCAGGCTGTTGCATCGGTTGTCGCGCACTAGGCATCCCACCGAAGCGCACCGGTCGCGGCGGACTCGAGGCTCACCGCTGCTTCGCGAACGCGATCGCGACGATCGCGAACAGCGGCGGGACGGCCAGGAGCAGCAGCAGGTCGCGGAATGACAGCACGGCAGCTTGTGCGGCGATCGTGGCGGCCAGTTGCGGTACCACGGAATGCGCGCCGTTCGCTCCGATCAGGCGTGCCAGCTCGTGGTTCGAGAGGACGGCGTGCGACGCGAGCGCGTCCCACCAGAATGCTTGGCGGCGATCTTGCAGCGTCGTGATCGCCGCGATGCTCAGGCTGCCGCCGACCTGCGCGCTCAGGTTGAAGATCGCGGCGCCGTAGCCGATCTCCGGCGCGGGCAGGGAGCGCAGCGCGATCACGGCGAGCGGCGTCCACAGAAATGCGAACGCGATGCCGACAATGATCATGCCCGGCACGAAGCTCGAGCCGTCGCTCACCGGCGTGACGGCGGTTGCAAGCACGTACGTGCCCACGGCGAGCGTCGCGAATCCGAACCCGGCGGCGACCCGCGGCGAGATGATGCCGCGCTGCAGGACGATCGTCGCAACGGGCGCGAGCAGCGCGGTCGGGATCGTCCGGATGACCAGCACGAATCCCGCCGCGAGCGCGGTGAATCCCAGCGACGTCTGCAGGTACAGCGGCAGCAGGAGCAGCGAGCCGAAGAGGTTTGCGCCGAGCGCGAGCGTCGCGAGCGACGCGACGGTCAGGTTGCGGTGCCGGAGCGTGCGCAAATCGAGGACCGGGTGCGACGAGCGCAGCGCGTGCACGACGAACCACACGAGCGCGACGACGGACCACGCCGCGGCGAGCGTGATGCCGGGGTCGTCGAACCACTGCTTGATCTCGCCGCGTTCGAGGAAGTACTGCAGCGCCGCAAGACCGCTCACCAGCAGCACGATGCCGGTGACGTCGACCGGACGCCGCTGCGTGCTCGACTCGCGCAGCGTCAGACCGAGCGCGATCACGCAGAAGATGCCCAGCGGAAGGTTGATGAAGAAGATCAGCGGCCAGCTGAACTGATCGGTCAGCCATCCGCCGATCGTCGGGCCGAGGCCGGGTCCGAGCACGGCGATCAGCGCGAAGATGCCCGACGCCACAGCGGCGCGCTCGCGCGGAAACACCGAGACGAGGATCGCCTGCGACGTCGCGACGAGGCCGCCGCCGAACAGGCCTTGCAGCACGCGGGCGGAGACCAGTTCGCCGAACGACGTCGAGATGCCACACAGCATGCTCGCGAGCGTGAAGCCGATGATGGAGAAGAGGAAGTACCGCTTGCGGCCGAACCGCAGCGCCAGCCAGCCCGTGAGTGGGATGACCGCGATCGCCGCGAGCGAGTACGAGGTGACCACCCAGCCGATCTCGTCGAACGTCGCGCCGAGGTTGCCGCCGATGATCGGCAGGGCGACGTTGACGATCGTCGAGTCCAGGAATTGCATCACCGCGCCGATGCTCACGCCGACGACGATGATCGCGAGGCGCAGGCCGTGCTCGACCTGCGATTCGGCGGGCTGCACGAAGCCGCGTCAGCCGGTGCGGGCGACGTACCTGAAGGAAGCGGACATCCACTCGCACACGCTGCGGTCGCGCATGACGAAGGACTCGCAGCCGTCGACTTCGGGATTGAAGTCGGCGTTGAGTGCCTTGGTCGCGGGCCAGTCGACGTTCGCGTCCTGGCGTGCCGCGGCGCGCGCCTTGACGTACGAGAACTGCGATGACTTCGCGAGGACGTTCAGAGCCTGCGCGAGCGGCTGGGCCTGCGTCACAACGTCTGCGCCTTACGGCCGGTCCAGCGGTACAGTCCGAAGACGACGATCGCGAAGGCGATCGCGCCGAGAATCGTCGACGCCGTCGCGAAGTTGTCCCCGATGAACGGGAGCCCCAGCGGCGCATCCTTGCTGGACGCGACGATCAGCGCCGAGAGGATCACGCCGAAGAGGCTTTCGCCCACGATCAGGCCGGAGGCGAGAAGCACGCCCAGGCGCTTGGCGACGTCCGGGTTCCGGCGCGTCGCCGACCAGCGTCCGTACGCCTTGCCGGCAAACGCGCCGACGACGACCATGAACGTGACGGACATCGGCAGATAGATGCCGAGCGCGACCGCGAGGGGCGGGAACTGACGTCGCACGGTCCGCCGCAGCACCTCGTCGACGATCACGATCGCGACGCCGACGAGCGCGCCGATGCCGAGCAGGTTCCACGGCAGTTGGCCGGTGATCACGCCGTTGGAGAGCGCCGAGATCAGCGTCGCCTGCGGCGCGGCGAGCGGCTGCGCGGTGATGCCGTGCATCGGCGATCCCGCGAAGCCGTAGGCGCGGTTGAGCAGGTCGAGCACCGGCGGGATCACGATCGCGCCGAAGATCACGCCGAACACGAGCGCGACTTGCTGACGCCACGGTGTCGCGCCGACGAGCTGACCGGTCTTGAGATCTTGCAAGTTGTCGTTCGAGATCGTCGCTACGTTCAAGATGACCGCCGTCACGAACAGCGCGTACGCGACGAGCGCCTTGCCGGCCACCGGATCGCCGGGGTGCGCGACGACGAGCAGCAGCAGTGATGCGCCGAGCACGGTGAGAATCGCGAGGCCGGAGACCGGCGAGTTCGACGATCCGATGAGCCCGGCCATGTAACCGCAGACGGCGGCGACGATGAGGCCGGCAATCACGACGTACGCCAGCGCGCCGACGATCAGCGGCACCATGGAGCCGGCGAGCGGCGTGCCGTTCAGGAAGGCGCCGAGCAGCACGGCGAGCGGCGCGAGGCAGGCCGCGCTCACCAGCAGCACCGTGTTGAACGGAATGTCGCGCTCGGTGATCGGCAGCGAATCGCCGGCGCCTTCGCGGCGCGCGCGCGACGCGCGCAGCGACGAGATCACGCCTCCGACGACGGGACCGGTGAGCCGCCCGAGCGACCACAGCGCCGCGACGCCGATCGCTCCCGCGCCGATGAAGCGCACTTCCTTGCGGAAGACCGAGCCGGCGAGCGTCGCGACGTCGCCGGTCACGGGATGGAACGACGAGAGGATCGGGACGAACACGCCCCATGCCAGCACGATTCCGACGAGCATCGCGACGCCGACCGTCACGCCGACGAGGTGGCCGACGCCGACCAGCGCGAGCGACAGCCCGATGTCCAGGCCCGTGACCGACGCGCCGGCGCGCACGTAGCCCGCGACCTCGCCGGCGAAGAGCTTCGTCCCGATCACGGCCGCGAACAGTGCACTTGCGATCGAGCTCCACACGACGGTCATGAAGCCCGCCTTGTTCTCGGCCACCGCGGCGGCATGGTCCACATCGTCGGACGCGACCGCGCCTGCGCCGACGCGCAGCACTTCGGCCGCGGCGACGCCTTCGGGATACGGCAGGTCGCTGCCGGTCACCATCGCGCGCCGCAGCGGGACGCTGTACATGACGCCCAAGATGCCGCCGACGACGCAGATGCCGAACGACTGCCAGAACGGGAATCCCGTCCACCAGCCGATCATGACGAGGCCGGGCAGCACGAAGATGATCGAGGACAGCGTGCCGGCCGCCGACGCGACGGTCTGCACGATGTTGTTCTCCCAGATCGTCGCGCCGCGGAACGCTCGGAGAACGGCCATCGAAATCACTGCTGCCGGAATCGACGACGCAAACGTCAGGCCGACTTTGAGGCCCAGGTAAACGTTCGCCGCGGTGAACACCAGGGTGATCAGCGCGCCGAGGATGACGCCGCGAAGCGTGAGCTCGACACGCGCGTCGGAAGCGGAGGCGGCGCGCGCCGGTGAGACGGACTCCATAGGAACCGAGTATCCGCGCCGAACGAGGCGAGTCCTACGTCCGCGACCCCGAGTCCTTCGTCACGTGGCCACACAAGAAGCCGTTCCACTGGGCCATCTGACGAAGGCGCGGCGGTGCCGCGCGGCATAGCCACGTCGCGATGGCTACCGACCTTCGCAATTTCCTCACGCTCCCGTACGGAGAGCTCGAAGAGCTGAACCTCGAGGCGAAAAAGGAGCGCCGGGACCGCGTCGCGGCCGGCAAGATCCAGGAGAAGCGCCTCAAGTACCTCACGGACGAGAAGCGCATCAAGGCCGTGACCGTGATGTTCTCGGATCTCGAAGGCCGGCTGCACATGCTCGACTACGACAAGAAGTTCTTGATCAAGTCGGCCGACAACCTGACGTTCGACGGTTCGTCGATTCGCGGCTTCACGCCGCAGCGTGAGAGCGATCTGCGGTTGGCGCTCGATTGGGGCGCGTTCTACTGGGCGCCATCGGACTATTTCGGTGAGGGCAAGGTCCTCGTGTTCGGCGAGGTGCTCGACCGCGACGGTTCCCCGTTCAGCGCCGACATGCGCGGCGTGCTCAAGAAACTCTCGTCCGACCATTTCGAGAAGAACGGGTACACGCTCGCCGCGGCCAACGAGATCGAAGGCTTCGTGTTCGCGGGCATCGACGCCGAGGCGCGCTTCCACGAGACCGGCAAGTTCGAGTACGTCAACACCGGCGGCTACTACCACTCGCTGCCCGGCGACCCGCTGCGCAAGTTCATCGACACCGTCGCCGAGGTGCAGCGCGCGATGGGCTTCGAGAACGAGAAGGACCATCCCGAAGTCGCGCCCTCGCAGTTCGAGATCAACTACAGCTACGGCGAGGTGACCGCCGCCGCCGACACGATTCAGCTCTACAAGCTGATCTGCCGTCAGGTCGCGACGAGCATGGGTCTGACCGCAAGCTTTCTGCCCAAGCCGGTCGTCGGCGTCAACGGCAACGGCATGCATACGAACATCTCGGTGAGCAAGGACGGGAAGAACCTATTCTGGGATCCGAGCGGCGAGGAGAGCCTCAGCCCGTTCGCGTGGCAGTTCGCCGATCGCATCTTGAGCGCAGGCGACGACATCTGCCTCATGCTCAACTCGAGCGTGAACGCCTACCGGCGGCTCGACCCGCACTTCGAGGCCCCGAATCAGATCAAAGTATCGGCGGTCGACCGCGGTTCGATGGTGCGCATCCCGATCGGCAACGAGCGCAGCTCGCGGCTCGAAGTGCGTTCGGTCGCACCGGACGCGAACCCATACATGGTGATGCTGGCGGTGTTCAAGACGGGCCTCGAAGGCCACATCTCGCACATCCCCAACCTGCGTCAGGCGGAGCGGTACCTGCCGGACAACATCTACGACGCGCTCGCGAACTTCCGCGGCTCGTCATGGACGACCGCGATGCTGGGCGCGGACGTCAAAGAGCGCTACGCCGAGCTGAAACAGGCGACGGCCGATCGCTGCCCGCGTCAGCTCGGCACCTTCGTGAAGGCCCAGGAAGTCCAGTACCACCACGAAGTCTACAACCAGTACCTCTGGAATCTGTTCTAAGCTACCCGCCGGGACGCAAGTATGCGTCGCTGCCGTTGAGCCAGTCTTCGCGCGGCGGGTCGAAGATGTCGATGTCGACCGTGTCTTCGAGCGCGACCGCGGAGTGCGGGCAGTTCGGCGGGATCACGAACACCTCGCCGGCGTGCACGGTCACCTCGCGGTCCTGGTCGTCGCCGAGGGTGAAGTGCAGCGCGCCCTCGGTGATGTACGTGATCTGCTCGTTGTGGTGCGCGTGCTTCGGCACGACGTCGCCCTTCGCGAGGCGCACCTCCGCGATCATCATCCTCGTGCCGGTGATCATGCGGCGCGTGATCGAGCCCTTCAGCGGCTCGGCGGTCATCGTGTCCCAGCGGTAGTGCTCGGGAGCTTTCGCGTCGATCATCGGGCGTACGTGCCGAGATACGTGCCTTGCGCGATGACGTGGCCGCCCATGTTGAACAGGACGTAGGCGCCGGTCGAGTTCGCGGGCATCCCCGTGAGCATCGTGTCGAGCGCGCTGACCGTGAAGTGGTAGTGATGCGGGCCGTCGCCGACCGGCGGGCAGGGGCCGCCGTAGCCGAGCGAGCCGTAATCGCTCAGGCCTGACGTGCCCGAGGGCGGGTTCGTGCCGGCGCCGAGCGCGATGCTCGTCGTCGCCGGCGGAATGTTGTACAGCACCCAGTGCCAGAAGCCCGAGCCGGTCGGCGCGTCGGGGTCGAACTCCGTCACGACGAAGCTCTTCGTCGTCGCAGGCGCACCGCTCCACGACAGATCGGGCGACACGTTCGTCCCGCCGCACCCGTTCTGGCCTTCGGCCGCCGGGATGACGCCGCCGTTCGTGAACGCCGTGCTCGTGACGGTAAGAGCCGGTACGCTGCCGGTGAGCGGCGCACGCACAAGGGTCTCGACGTAGCCCGACGACGTCTGGGTCGTCAGGGGCGTCGAGTTGTTGTTGCAGCTTGCGGCGCCGAGCAGTGCGGCGACGGCGGTGAGTGCGGTCAACGTGCGCATGTCGGTTCTCCTTGCGGGGTTCGAGTCGCGCCGGTTGTCTTACGTGCGGGAGGCGGCGTCCCTCTGCGCGCGCCAGGGTCGCGCCGTCGCCCGCTCAAACGACGCGCCATGACGCAAACCATCCCCAAGTCCGGGCGCGCGGCGATCCTGGTCCGACAGCCCAGCGCGCGTCCGTACGCCGACAGCCGGCCGGTGGAGGTGGCGACGGTCGCCCTCGACGAGCTGCAGTACGGCGAGGTGCAGGTCGCGATCGGCAGCGCAGGCGTGTGTCATTCGGACTTGTCGACGGTCGACGCGACCTTCGTCCGGCCGACGCCGCTCGTGCTCGGCCACGAGGCGGCGGGGACCGTCGAAGCGGTCGGCCCGGGCGTGAGCCGCGTGAAGCCCGGCGACAAAGTCGTGTTCTCGTTCATCCCGACGTGCGGCCACTGCGCGGAGTGCGCGTCGGGCCGGCCCGCGCTCTGCATCCCGGGCTGGCGCGCGAACATGGCCGGTACGCTGATGCGCGGCGCGATGCGGATGCGGCGCGACGGCGAGCCGCTGCACATGCAGCTCGGGGTGGGCGGGTTCGCCGAACGCACGATCGTCGCGGAGGAATCGCTGGTGCGCATCCCGGACGACACGCCGCTCGAGGTCGCGGCGCTCTTCGGATGCGCCGCGCTTACGGGTCTGGGTGCGGTGTTCAACGCGGCGAACGTCGAGGCGGGGACGAGCGTCGCGATCTTCGGCGCGGGCGGCGTGGGCTTGATGACGCTCCTCGGCGCGGTCGTCGCGGGCGCGACGGCGATCGTCGTCGTCGACCCCGTCGCGGAGAAGCGCGAGCTGGCGATGGAGCTGGGCGCGACCGCAGTCGTCGCACCCTCGGCCGACGGCGGCGTCGACGACGTGCGCGCGGCGCTCGGCGGGCACGGCGCGCGGTATGCGTTCGAGGCCGCGGGCAACGTCAAGGCGCTCGAGGCGGCGTTCAACGCGACGGGCGGCGGCGGGATCACGGTCGCCGTCGGGTTGCCGCGCGCCGAAGCGACGGCGCCGATTCCGCACAGCCTGCTCGTGCGCCAGAGCCGCACGCTCAAGGGCAGCCTCATGGGCGACTCGGTTCCGCAGCGCGACATCCCGCGCTACATCGCGCTGTGGCGCAGCGGCCGGCTGCCGATCGAACGCCTCATCAGCGGACGGATCGGGCTCGATCAGCTCAACGAGTCGCTCGACGCGCTCGCGGACGGACGCGTGGTGCGCAGCGTGCTCGTTCCCTAGGAGGCGCGCCCCGCGCCCGCTGCGGAAGGACGCGCATCATGGTGCATCCGCAAGCTCGCGCGTTCCTCGACCTCGTGGCCGCCTCGAACCGCCCGCCGATCGAAAGCCTCCCGCTTTCGGAAGCACGCGCGCTCTTCGAGGAGCTCTTCACGCGCATGGGCGGACCGCCCGTCGAGGTTGGCGCGGTGCGCGACGTCGAAGCGCCGGGCCCGCGCGGTCCGATTCCGATCCGCGTCTACACGCCGCAGGGCGCCGGCGGGCCGCGTCCGCTGTTCGTGTACTACCATGGCGGCGGCTGGGTGTGCGGCAGCCGCGACAGCTACGACGCGGTGTGCCGCTTGCTCACGCGCGAGAGCGGATGCGTCGTCGCGTCGGTCGACTACCGGCTTGCTCCCGAGCATCCGGCGCCGCAGCCGTTCGAGGACGCCTACGCCGCACTCGAATGGCTGGCCGCGCACGCGTCGGAGCTCGGCGCGGACGGCTCGCGGCTCGCGGTCGGCGGCGACAGCGCGGGCGGCGGCCTCGCCGCGTCCGTCACGCTCAAGGCGCGCGACGCGAACGGACCGCGCATCGCGCACCAGATGTTGGTCTATCCGGCGGTGTCGGGCGACGACACGACCCCGTCGTTCCAGAAGTACGGCGAAGGGCATTTCCTCACCAACGAGCGCATCGCGTTCTACGAGCGGTGTCACGTCCCGGACGCGAAGCTGCTGGACCTGCCGTACGTCAAGGCGGAGAGCGCGACGACGTTGCGAGGGCTCCCGCCGGCGACGATCATCGTGGCGGAGTGCGACCCGCTCCACGACATGAGCGTGAAGTGGGCAGAGCGGCTGCGCGCGGACGGCGTGCCGGTCGATCTGAAAATCTATGCCGGCATGATCCATGCGTTCTTCTCGTTCCAGCTGATCTTCGACGACGGGCGCGACGCGATCGCGTACGCGGGTCGCGCCGTCGGCAACGCGCTCGGCGCGCTCTCGGCGACCCAGGCGTGATGCGCGTGCGCTGCGGCCGGCTCGCCGCCGCTGCCGCGACCGTTGTCGCGGCACTGCTTCCGCTCGCGGCAAGCGCGCAGGCGAGGTCGCCCGCACCTGTAGCCGCGCAGCGCGTGCAGTTCGCCGCGCTGCCCGTGCCGGTCGACGTGAAGTCGCACGTCTCCGGCTCGCCGAAGCCGTGGGTGCGCTACGTGCAGTGTCAGATCATGTTCGAGGTCGGTCTCGACAAGCGGCTGTGGCTTCCCGACGTCGCGGACCCCGTCGCGCAGCAGCGCAAGATCGCGCAGTGCGTGCGCACGGCGCTCGAGGAGCACGCGGACGTGCTGGTTCTGCCGGAGGTTGCCGCCGCGATCCCGCAGCCGGCGCGCGACGCGGCGTTCGCCATGCTGGCATCCACCGCGCAGTCGGCGCACATGCTCATCGTGGCGGGCAGCTACTACGACGACGCGCGGCACAGCCGCATCGCGTACTTCGGCCCCGGCTGGCGCGAGCTCGGCTACAAGATCCGCCCGTCGCGCTTCGAGGTGTCGCCGGTCGCGGGCCACGGCATGGTGGGCGGCGACGCCATCGTGCTGCTGCAGACCGAGTTCGGCAACATCGCGGCGATCACGTGCGTCGACCTCATCTCCGACGACGTGCAGGCATCGGTCCGCCGGCTCATCGACGAGCGGCGCCTCGACGTGTTGATCAATTTGAACTACAACCCCGCGTCGTGGGAGTTCCTGATCGAAGCCAACAGTCTCGCGCGGCGGCATCCGGTGTTCGTCTCGATCACCAACGCCGTCCCGCCGCCCGCGCAGTACAACAAGGCCACGTGCAAGCCGGAGACCGGCGAGGACGACGGCTACTGCTACGGTCACACGGCCGTGTTCTCCGGCGTGAACGCGAACTACGGAGCGGATGACCTCGGCCCGGATCTCGTGCCCAAGGACTTCCTGGTCGGGGATGCGGGGACGCAGCGGCCGGTGCGGAAGCAGCTTGCATACAACTACCTCATCGCAGACACGGGGACGTTTCGAGAACGTGCCCTCGTCTACGATCTCAACATGCGGCTGCCGCGGCTGTCGGCCGACACCACAGCGCCCGATCAGGGCTATCCGACAATCCGGAACGTGAAGCTGCGCGACTTGGCTCCGTAACGACCTTCCGAAAGAGGGACACCACATGAACGTCACCGGAATCGACGCCACATACTACGTCGTAGCGGACGTCGCGGCGTGCACGCAGTTCTATACCGGTCTGTTCGGCGCGGAGCCCGCGCAGACGTGGCCCGACCGGCTCGCCGAGTGGACGTTCGCCGACGGCAACAGCTTCGGGCTCTACGGCATGAAGGACGCGCCGCGGGGGCGGAACGGCAGCGCGATGTTCGCGGTGGACGACGTGGCGCAAGCCGTGAAAGATGCGCAAGGCCGTGGAGTCACGTTCCACGAGAACGGCGAGGTCACCGATACGCCCGAATGCTTCATGGCGTTCGGCGAGGATCCGGAAGGCAATCAGTTCATCTTGCACCACCGCAAGTAGCGGCGCTTAGATCGGCGTGCTCTGCAGTCCGTGCGCGTCGAGCATGCGGCGCAGCATGCCGCCGGTCTTCGCCTCCGCCATGAACGCAGTCGCATACGCGAGCGCCGCCGGCTTGCCGAGCGGCACGGCGATGGCGGTCTTCGTCTGCTGAAACGCACCGGGCAGCACGCGTGAGCCGGGAATCTGCTGCGAGAGCGGGATCAGCTGATCGCGCAGGTTCGCGAACGCGTCGGCTCTTCCGTCGTGCAGCATCGCGATGATTTCGGCGGTGCTCTGCACGCCGGTGACCGTCGCGTTCTTGAGCGAGCGCTGCGCGCCGCGCATCGTCGTCGTATTCGCGACCGCGACGATCTTCATGCCGGCCTGATCCAGCTGCTCGGCGGTCTGCGCCGGCAAACCGGCGCGCACGATGTACGTCGCGTCGGCAACGTTGTAAATCGGGCCGAACGCGATCTTTTTCGCACGCTCGGCGTCCTCGGGGACGAACGTGACGTCCCATTCACCCTTCGCCGCAGCGTCGGCGATCTGCCCCGAGTTCTCGTACGCCACATAGTCGACGGGCACGCCGAGCCGTCGCCCCATCTCCGCGCCCAGGTCGACCGGGATGCCCGTTGGTTTGCCGGCGGCGTCCTTCCACGACCAGAACGGGCCGCCGAGCGCGCTGATGGCAATCGCGACGCGCAGGCGCCCGGACGGGGCGAGCTCATCCTTCGCCGCGTCGCTGCGAACCGCCGTGGGCAGCAGGGTGAGGAGTGCGAGGACGGCGGCCGCTGCCGCCCGCGAGATTCGATCGGCCTTCATGATGACGTCCTTTCCGGCACCGCAGGCTTCACGAAGGGGCGATTTGGTTCCGGCTCGTGTCCGGGTCGGTTGCGGGCGGCGTACAGGTTGGTTTTGCCGTGCTCCGTAACGTTATGCGTGTGCCGACCTCCATCCACCAGATCCCCGTTCGCCGCATCGACGGCTCCGAAACGCGTCTCGCCGAGTTCGCGGGCGACGTGCTCCTCGTCGTCAACGTCGCTTCCCAATGCGGCCTCACGCCGCAATACGCCGGACTCCAGGCGCTCTACGAGAGCTACCGCGATCGCGGGTTTAGGGTGCTCGGCTTCCCGGCCAACGAGTTCGGCGCGCAGGAGCCCGGCACGAACCAGCAGATCGCGCAATTCTGCGAGACGCAGTTCTCGGTCACGTTTCCGCTGTTCGAGAAGATCGTCGTGCGCGGTCGCGACCGTCATCCGCTCTACGACGTGCTCACCGGCACGCCGCCGTCGGGCGACGTGTCGTGGAACTTCGAAAAGTTCATCGTTTCGCGCAACGGAACGGTGGTAGCACGGTTCTCGCCGACCGTCGCTCCGGACGATCCGAAGCTGCTCGAGACGATCGAAGCGGAGCTCGCGAAGAGCTGACGCGCTACGCCGCCAAGACTTTTTCGGCGGCCTCCCGAACCCGGGCGCTCGTGCGGGTTTTCATGGGTCGAAGTATCGCGGGCGCGTGCGCTGTAACGTGCGTCGCGGCATGCGGAGGCGGCTCGGGTTCCGGGACCGCGCCGGCCGGCCCGGGCCTCATCACGCTGGGCGAGCCCGTCGCGTACGTGGGCACGTCGAATGCCTGCGTGCAGAGCTTGGCGAATTGCCTGCGTGCGCCCGACACCGACGGAAATTTCGTCACCATCGCGCAGCCGGGCAACGCGTCGAACTTCGCGATCAGCAGCGCGGATCCGACGATCGCCGTCGGCGCGCTCGTGATGCGCGGTCCGGGCGGCGCGGGCGACCCGGCGATCGCGCTCGAGCCGCAGAAGGCGGGCAGCACCGTGCTCACCGTGACGGGAGCCGGCGGGGCGACGGCGTCCGTTCCCATCACGGTGACGACGGTCTCGTCCGTCGTCGTGAACGTGCGCGGTTTTCCGACGGCGTCGGCGCTGCACTTCGTCGTCAGCGCGCCGGCCGGATCGCCATGCCCGGGATTCCAGGGCGGCTATTCGTTCGACTGGAACTTCGGCGGGGCGTCGATTACGCTGCGCAACTTCCCGGCGATGGGCGCGGGCGCGTCCCCCGCGTGCGTGTTCTCGAACGTGGACGTCGGGGTCGTCGACTCGACCGGCGTGACGCTGACGGACAAGACCTTCGTCGCCTTGCCGATCACCATCGGCCAGGACAACCCGCTGACGCTGAACATTCCGTAGAGGACAGCATCTTGCGACGGGGCGAACGCACCCCGGCGATGCGCTCCAAGGTCGTTTTTTCCGGAATCCAGCCGACGGGCGCGATCCACATCGGCAACTACTTCGGCGCGATCAAACACTGGGTCGCGGGCCAGGACGACGCCGAGAACATCTTTTGCCTCGTCGATATGCACGCGCTGACCGTCCCGCAAGAGCCGGCCGCGCTGCAGCAGCAGATCCTCGAGACGGCGACCGTGCTGCTCGCTGCGGGGATCGATCCGGCCAAGTCGCGTCTGTACGTGCAGAGCGACGTGCACGAGCACGGCGAGCTGACGTGGTACCTCTCGTGCGTCGGCACGATGGGCCAGCTCAACCGCATGACGCAGTTCAAGGAAAAGTCCGAGGCGCAGAAGGGTGAGGTGCGCGTGGGCCTGTTCACCTATCCGCTGCTCATGGCATCCGACATCTTGCTGTATCGCACGACGCACGTCCCGGTCGGCGAAGATCAGAAGCAGCACATCGAGCTCACGCGCGACATCGCGCAACGCTTCAACGCGACGTACGGCGAGGTGTTCGTCATTCCCGAAGCGACGGTTCCGGTCGCCGGCGCGCGCATCATGGGGCTGGACGACCCGACGAAGAAGATGTCGAAGAGCGCGCCGGGTTCCTACCATGCGGTGCGCGTGCTCGACGCGCCGGATCAGATCAAGAAGACGGTCATGTCGGCGCAGACGGACAGCGGCCGCGACATTCGCGTCGACCCCGCCCGGCCGGGCGTCACGAACTTACTGGCGATCTACATGGCGGCGACCGGCGAGACGCCGGATCAAGCCGAGGCGCACTTCGCGAACGCGCGCGGCTACGGCGATCTGAAGAAGGAGCTCGTCGAGCTGCTCGTGGAGACGCTGCGGCCCGTGCGTGAGCGCTACGACGAGCTGATGCGCAATCCCGACGTCGTCCGCGGCGTGCTGCGCCGCTGCGCGGACGAGCTGCGGCCGACGGCGCGCGCGACGACCGACGCCGCAAAGCGCGCGATGGGCGTCGGCAGCTAGCGCAATCGCCGCTACGCGCGCGCCTTTGCGTGGTCGTACTCGCGGCGCGCGTCGGTGAGCGCGCTCACGTGCGTCTCGATCCAGCGCACGAGGGCGCCGACGTGGTCCGCGCACTCGGCTCCGAGGGGCGTGAGCGCGTACACGACGTGCGGCGGAACGACGGGAAAGCTCGTGCGCGAGATGAGGCCGTCACGCTCGAGCTCGCGCAGCGTTTGCGCCAGCATCTTCTCGGAGATGCCGCCGATCGCCGCGCGGAGCTCCGAGTAGCGCCGTTCGCCGCGCGTGAGCTGGCGGAGCACGAGCGACGCCCATCGGCTCGCGAGGTGATCGAGCACCGCGCGCCCGACGCACGTCGGGCTGTCGCAATTGCCCATCCGGGGCCGTTCGGGTGCGGATGCCGTTGCCGTCAAGCTAACCTCCAGGTATGTACTTCCCAAGGGTTAGTATAAGCGCTAGGCTAGCGTCATGCAAGTCATATCCTCCGATCCGGTCGCCGTCGTCACGGGCGCCGGAACGGGCTTCGGCCGGCTGACGGTCGAGGCGCTGGCCCGAAGCGGCTACCGCGCCTACGCAGCCGTGCGCGACCCGGCGGGCCGCAACGCCGGCGCCGTCCGCGACCTCGTGGCCCAGGGCATCCGCGTCGTCGACCTGGACGTCACGGACGACGCCTCCGTCGAAGCCGCCGCCGCGACGATCCTGCGCGAGAGCGGCCGCGTCGACGTCCTCGTCAACAACGCCGGCGCGGCGTACTTCGGCCTCACCGAAACGTTCACGCCCGACCTCGTGCGCCGGCAGTTCGACGTCAACGTCTTCGGCGTGCTGCGCGTCAACCGCGCGTTCTTGCCGTCGATGCGCGCGCGCCGCAGCGGGCTGATCGTGTACGTCAGCTCGGTCGTCGGCCGCTTCGTGATGCCGTTCGGCGGCGTCTACGCTGCCTCGAAGCACGCGATCGAGGCGCTCGCCGAAACGTCGGCGTACGAGCTGCAGCCGTTCGGCGTCGACGTCACGATCGTCGAACCGTCCGCCTTCCGCACGAGCATCTTCGACAAGCTGCTCTTCGCCGACGACGACGCGCGCGCGGCGACCTACGGTTCGCTGGCGGACAAGCCGCGCGAGCTGGCCGAAGCCATGATGACGCGAGCGGGCGATCCGGCCGCTGTCGCCGATGCGATCGTAGAGATCGCCGCTCGCACGCCGGGCACGCGCCCGTTGCGCCGCGTCGTCGGCGACGCCTCGATTGCGGGCCGCACGAACGCGGCGATCGCGCCGATCCAGAGCGATCTGCTGGAGAATCTCGGGCTTGGCGGTCTTGCGCCGCGCGTTCCGTTCGAAGACGGCGAACCGGTGGCGGTAGCGTGATGCGCGCGCACACGATCACCGGCACGGCCGGTGCACGGGATGGCCGCCGCGTAAACGTCCCGGCGTGGATCGCCCGGTTACGCCAAATGGTTGCCGCAGTGTCGCCGCGCCGCGACGATAGCCTGGCGAACGCGAAGTTCACGGATTCGCTGGAGCGCGAGCTGCTCGAGCGCGCGGCTCGCGACCACCGCTGGTAGCCGTCGCCGGAAAGGCGGGCGCGCGTCGCGCCGCGTAGACGCCGCCATGCGGAAATCGATCGGCGCGCGCGCGTGCGCTGTTGCCTTGCTGCTCGCGACCGCCGCGGTGGTCGCACTGCCGTCCGGCAGCAACGCCGCCCCGGGGATCGCCTACACGCTCGCGCGCAGCGTCCCGCTGCCCGGCGACGGCGGCTGGGACTACCTGACGTACGATGCCGCCGGCAAACGGCTATTCATCTCGCGCGCGACGCGCGTGATGGTCGTCGATCCAGCGGCCGGGACCGTCGTCGGCGAGATACCCGACACGCCGGGCGTCCACGGCATCGCGCTGGCGCAGGACCTCGGCAAAGGCTTCACCAGCAACGGTCGCGACAACAGCGTCTCGGTGTTCGATCTGCGCACGCTCAAGACGACCGCCAAGGTCGCGATCGACGCGAAGAACCCGGACGCGATCGTCTACGATCCGGTGTCGAAGCGCGTGTTCACCGGCAACGGCGGCAGCGGGAACGTAACCGCAATCGACGCGACCACGAACGCGGTGATCGGCAACGTCACACTGCCGGGGCGCCCGGAGTTCGGCGCCGCCGGCAATGGCATGGTGTATTTCAACGTCGAGGACAAGAACGAAGTCGCCGCGATCGACACGCGCACGAATGCGCTGGTGCACACATGGCCCCTCGGCACGTGCGACAGCCCGTCTGGGCTCTCCATGGACGTTGCGCACCACCGGCTGTTTTCGAGCTGCCACAATACGACGATGATGGTGTTGAACAGCGACACCGGCGCGATCGTCGCGACCGTGCCGATCGGCAACGGCAGCGACGCCACGGCGTTCGACCCCGGCGCACAGCTCGCGTTCAGCTCGAACGGTGACGGGACGCTCACGGTCGTGCGCGAGGATTCTCCGTCGGCGTTCGCCGTCGCCCAGAACGCGCCGACGCGCACCGGTGCGCGCACGATGGCGGTCGACGCGAACACGCACGACGTTTATCTCGTCACGGCGCAGTTCACGCTCGGCACGCCCGCGCCCGGCACGACGCGCCCGACGCGAACGCTCGTGCCCGGGTCGTTCACGCTGCTGGTGATGACGAACCGTCGCTGATCGCGTTCACCGCTTGCGCGCGGTGAAATCGCCCAGCTTCGAACCGCCCTGCCAAAAGCTGCCGGTGAACGAACCGTTCTCCGCGGAGAACCCGGCGACGTGGACTTCGCCCGTTGAGACCGTGCCGGCGCAATTGATCTCGCGGTAGGGAATGGTCTGACCGGCCTGGCCCGTCGACAGCGCAACGTGCAGCTGCGTCGCACGCTCGCACGAGGTGGCCGGCCGGCCGGCGACGCTCGCCTTGTGCGCGTCGAAGACGAACGTCCCGTCGCTCGCGAGCGATGCCTGGCCCGCCCACACGATCGTGCCGACTTGTACGTTCGCCTCGTCGACTTCCCATGATCCCTGCGCTTGATTCGCCAGCTCGCGAATCGAGGAGCTCGCCGGCGCCTCCGCAGGCGTCGCTTGCTGCAACGGCGTCGCGCGCGGCACGGGGGTCGTCCGCGGCACGGGGGTCGTCCGCGGCGCCGCCGTTCGCGTCGTTGCAAGCGCCGCAGCTGCCGCGGGTGCTGCGGTGGCCGCCGGTGCTGTGGTAGCGGCAGGATGCGTCGCGACGACCGTCGTCGTCGCGACGCGCTGTGCCGTCGGGCTTGACCCGCGCGCGAACGTCGCCAGCCACGCGCCGAACGCAAGGCCGATGACGACGATGACCGCCGCCGTCGCGACGGTTGCCGCTTGCCGATTCATCTCGTAGCCACTCCATTCGATGCGTGCATGAACCGTGCGAGGTACGGCGCGGTTCGGCTGGCCGGCACGTTTGCGACGTCGCGCGGCGGTCCGGACGCCACGACGCGGCCGCCGTCTTCGCCGGCGCCCGGCCCAATGTCGATGACCCAATCGCTCCGCGAGACGACGTCCATGTCGTGCTCGACGACGATCACCGTGTTGCCCGCCTCGACCAGTCCGTCGAGCTGCGCCATGAGCTTCTCCACATCGGCCGGATGCAGTCCCGTCGTGGGCTCGTCGAGGACGTAGAGCGTATCGCCGCGTTGCGCGCGCTGCAGCTCCGTCGCGAGCTTGACGCGCTGGGCCTCGCCGCCGGACAGCTCGGTCGCGGGCTGACCGAGGCGCAGATAGCCGAGCCCGACTTCGCGCAACACACCCAGCGAGCGGCGCACGCCGGGTTCGTCATCGAAAAACGCCCACGCGGCGTCGACCGTCAAGGCGAGCACGTCGGCGATGTTCTTCCCGCGGTACGTGATCTTCAACGTGTCCGGGTTGTACCGCGCGCCGTGACACGTCGGGCACGGCGCGTACACGCTCGGAAGGAAAAGAAGCTCGACCATGACGGAGCCCTCGCCTTCGCACGTGGGGCAGCGCCCTTTCGCGACGTTGAACGAGAAGCGGCCGGCGTCGAAATGCCGTGCGCGCGCGGCTTTCGTGCCGGCGAACAGCTTGCGAACCGCGTCGAACAGCCCGGTGTACGTCGCCAGGTTCGACCGCGGCGTCCGGCCGATCGGCTTCTGGTCGACGCGCACGAGGCGAGCGATCGCGTCCATGCCGGCGGCGATTCGGCCGCCGCTTGGCATCACGCGCTCGCGTTCGAGCTCCTCGCCTTCTTCCTCGACGGCCGGAAGCGCGTGACCGATCCGTGCCGAGACCAGCTCGACCAGCGCCTGACTCACGAGGCTCGATTTCCCCGACCCCGACACGCCGGTGACGGTCGTGAAGACTCCGAGCGGAAACGCGACGTCGAGGTCGTGCAGATTATGGCGCGTGACGCCGGCCAGCTCGAGCCACCTCTGGGGCACGCGCGGCGTGCGGTGCGGAACGACGTGGTTGCCGAACAGATAGCGCCGCGTGCGCGACGCTTCGACCGCGCGCAAGCCGTCCGCGGGTCCGCTGTACATGATCGCGCCGCCGTGCTGACCGGCGTCCGGGCCGACGTCGACGATCCAATCCGCGTGACGGATGACGTCGATCTCGTGCTCGACGACGAACAGCGAGTTTCCTGAAGCTTTCAACTGGTCCAGAGCGCGAAGGAGCGCCTCGGTGTCGGCCGGGTGCAGTCCCGCGGACGGTTCGTCGAGCACGTAGACGACGCCGAAGAGGTTCGAGCGTACCTGCGTCGCCAGGCGCAGCCGTTGCAGCTCGCCCGGCGAGAGCGTCGGCGTGCTGCGGTCCATCGCCAGATAGCCGAGGCCGAGGTCGAGCAGAACGGCGAGCCGCGCGACGAGATCCTGCGCGATGCGCTGCACGACGATCGCTTTTTCGGGATGGTCCTTCGCCAGCTCGCCCGCACTCGGGCTGGACTCCGCGTACGGCCGGAAGATGCCGGCGAGCCTGTTCAGCGGTTGTCCCACCATCTCGGCGATGTCCAGACCCGCAAACGTCACGGACAGGGACTCGCGCCGCAGGCGCTTCCCCTTGCACATCGGACACGCGGTGCTGACCAAGAACTGCGCCGCGCGTTTTTTCATCAGCGGGCTCTGCGTGGTGGCGAACGTCTGCAGTACGTGGCGTCGCGCGCTCGTGAACGTGCCTTGATAGCTCGGTTCTTCTTTGCGCTTGAGCGCGCGGCGCGTCTCGGCGGGCGTGTACCCTGCGTACACCGGAACCGTCGGCTGCTCTTCCGTGAACAACAGCCAGTCGCGGTCCTTTTTCGGCAGATCGCGCCACGGGCGGTCCACGTCGAAGCCGAGCGTCACCGCGATGTCGCGAAGATTTTGGCCGTGCCACGCCGTCGGCCATGCGGCGATTGCGCGCTGACGGATCGTGAGCGACGGATCCGGAACCATCGAGCGTTCCGTCGCCTCGTAGACGCGGCCCAATCCGTGACAGCGCGGGCACGCGCCCGCGGGCGTGTTCGGCGAGAACGACTCGGCCTCGAGATGCGGCTGCTTCGGCGGGTAGTCGCCGGCACGCGAGTAGAGCATGCGCAGCAGATTCGAAAGCGTCGTGACGCTGCCGACGGACGAGCGCGTGGTCGGTGAACCGCGCTGCTGCTGCAGCGCGACGGCCGGCGGCAAGCCGTCGATCTCGTCGACGTCGGGCACGGCCATCTGGTGGAAGAGGCGGCGCGCGTACGGCGAGACCGATTCGAGGTAGCGCCGCTGCGCTTCGGCGTACAGCGTGCTGAACGCCAGCGAGGACTTGCCTGAGCCGGAGATTCCCGTGAAGACGACGAGCGCTTCGCGCGGGATGTCGAGGTCCACGTTCTTGAGATTGTGCTCGCGGGCGCCGCGGACGCGCACGAGACCGGCATGCTGCGCCGCGCCGGCGGACGCGTGGGCGGAATCGATCTGCGCTCTCATCCTCCTGCTCGGGCGTTCCCGCGCGTGCGCGTCTCGAACCAACGATCAGGCGGCGCGCCGGGCGCGCTCGAGGGCTACGGCGCGTTCAGGCGCGAGGCGTAGATCGTCGCGACGGCGTCGGCACCCAGTGCCGAATCCCACAGTGCGACGTCGCTGATGCTGCCGTTGAAAAAGCGCCCGTTGAACACCTTGCTCTCGCCGATCGAGAACTCGTTGGTCTTTCCGGGCGTGCCTCCGCCCTGATCGTTGCCGGCAAGCTTCCCGTCCCAGTAGATGGCGCGCTCGCCGCTGCCCGCGCTGAACGTGGCAACGATCATGTGCCACTCGCCCTCGAGCGTCGCGAGCTCCGGCGCATACGCGAGGTTCGCCCCGGCAGCGGTGTAGAACCGCAGCGTGTTGTCCGGCTCGAACTGCACGTCGAAGTCGTTGCCGTTCTGCGAAATCCCGGCGACGTACTGAATGTGCCCGAACGCGGCCGGTCGACCATTGAGATGCACCCACGCCATGATGCTCCCGGCGTCGCGGATACCTCCGCGTTGCGAGGTGTCGAAGTAGGCCGTGGTTCCGTCGAACAAGGTGCACTGGTTGCCGGGGACGCTGATCGGTGCACAAAGCGGCGCGCTCACGACGCCGCTCACGCCGCCCATCGCCGTGTATGTCGATTGTCCGACATCGCTCGACCCGCTCGGCCCCGAGAGACGATAGGTACGCAATCGGGTGCGTCGACTTCACCGTCGCGACGAATCCCCATGCCTGCGGCGCGCGACGATTCCGGCGCGAGGCCAAGGACGGCGGCGGCGAAGACGGCGACGCCGAGCGTCGTTCGGTGCAGCATGGGAGCCTCGTTTCGCGGGTGGTCGCTGCCCGCGCTTCGGGTCCGAGCGACTTCTTCCTTGGCCAACAACGAGAGCGTCCACGTCAGGAAGTCTCGACGAAGGTAGGTCGGCCGGTGGCGTCCCAATTCGGGGCATGACCGTCCGTGCAGTGTGCTCGCGTGCCGCCTTCGTCGTGGCGGTTATCGCGTTCGTCCTCGTGCAGACGGCGGTCGCGCGCGCCGAAACAACCGTTCGCGTGATGATCTCGGGCGGATTCTCCGCGGCGTTGCGCGATCTCGCGCCCGCGTATCAGCGGCAGACGGGCGACACGATCGAGATCATCTCGGGCCCGTCGATGGGCACGACGCCGCAGGCGATCCCGAATCGTCTCGCGCGCGGCGAGCAGGCTGACGTGGTCATCATGGTCGGGTACGCGCTCGACGATCTCGTCAAGGCGGGAACGGTCGCCGCGAACAGCAAGGTCGAACTCGCGCGCTCGCCGATCGCGATGGCGGTGCGCGCCGGCGCTCCCAAGCCTGACATCAGCACGCTCGACCGCTTCAAAACAGCCCTGCTCAACGCGAAATCGATCGCGTACTCGGACAGCGCCAGCGGTGTGTACATCCAGAACGAGATGTTCCCGAAGCTGGGGATCGCCGACGCCGTTCGCGCGAAGAGCAGCATGATTCCCGCGACGCCGGTCGGCGAGATCGTCGCACGCGGCGATGCGCAGATCGGCTTTCAGCAGATGAGCGAGCTGCGACCCGTGCACGGCATCGATATCGTCGGCGTCATTCCGCCCGAGGTGCAGAAGATCACGGTGTTCGCGGGCGGCGTCGTTGCGAACGCGCAGCACGGCGCGTCGGGACGTGCCCTGCTCGCATTCCTTGCGTCGGCGGCCGCGGCGCCGGCCATTGCGAACACCGGGCTGGAGCCGATTCCGCACTAGCGAAAGGCGACGCGCGCGGCGCGAGTCGCGCGGACCCGTTGGCGCTACGGCGTGAGCGGTGTACCGATCGTGAGGGGCGGTGCGGTCCAGGCCGTGCCGTCCGCGAATTCGACCATCGCGGGCATCATGACGATGCGGCCGGCCGCGACGGCGTCGCCGTCCTGCGGCTGGTACATGAACGTGTCGCCGTCGAGCTTGCCGCGCAGGCCTTCACACGCGATGCCGGAGTCTTGGCCCGCAGGCGCTTGCGCGAACGGTCCCTTCGAGTCCAGCGTCTCGAACCCGGCGATCTTTCCGCTGCGGTCCACGACGGCGACCCTGACGCGGGCCAGCTTCACGTCGCGAGGATCGCGGTTCGCGAAGCTCATGCAGTAGGAGCGGTATCGCGTCGTCGTCGGCATCGCGGCGATCACGCCCAGCAGTCCGCCGCCCCCCGCCACGCCGGGCGTCTGCGTGAACGTTTCGGATGCGAACGCGTCCGTCAGCTCGATCGGAGCGCCGGTGACCTGGGCGAAGCTCACCACCGGCGGACCGGCCGCAACGGCTGCGGCGAACAGAAGGGCCGACGGCATCGCAAGGTGGTCGCCGGTTTGCGGAAGCTGATCGGTGCGCCACGCGGTTCCGTCCTGATAGACGATCTCGCGCGCCGATACCACGACGGCGGCGATGTCCACGACCGGAGCATTGTGGTTCGCACGGTACGTGAACGCGGAACGGCGCGTCGTGCCCGAGCCGCCGATCGCGTGACAGTTCCCGTTCGGGACCGCCTGATTCCGCGAGCCGGAGAACGAGGAACGCGCGCCGACGGGAAATTTCCCGGTCGGGTACATCGCGTCGATGCTCACGACGCTGCCCGTCGCGTCGAGCAATGCGAGGCTGAAGCCGACCTTCGTTGCCGGCCCGGTTCCGTGATTCACGAAAGCAAGGCACACGACGTCCGCGAACGTATTGTTCTGCTGCAACAGGTACGTCGTCGTGTCGGTGATCTCGAGGACGCTCGGTCGCGTCGGATCGGGCACGACGATTGGCGGTTGCGCCAGCGCGGGAAACGCGAGTACGCCGACGGCGACGCACGACGCCAACGCAAAAGCGCCCGAACGCATAGCGCTGCGAACGATGGTCATGACAGCCTCATACGAGCCGTGTGCGGCCGGGACCCGCCGCCCGATGCAGTCTTTACACGAGCGATGCGCGGGCGCTCACGGCGAGATGGCGATGCTTCCGTTTTGGAAGAGGTTGCCGAGCACGGCGTTGTGCGCATTTGCCTGGTAGACCACGCTGCCGAGGCCGAACCCGGCCAACGCGATGTCGCCGAACGGGTTGGTTGCGAGCACCACGGGCCGGTTGTTCGGGATCGTTGCGACGAGCGTCGCTCCTCCGGCTGCGAAGATGTCGATTGAATGGTTGTCACCGACGACGAGCCGATTCGCGGTGTCGTACGTCATCGACTGGGTCTCGGTAAGGCCGCTGATCGTATAGGCCGGCGTCGACGCGCCGGGAGCGAAGACCGAAATCGTCCCGAGCGCGTCGCTGCCGACCGCGAGGTTCCCGAGCCCGTCGTAGCTGACGACCGCGTAATTCACCGAGCTGAACAAGTAGTTCCCCGCGAGCGTCCGGTTGGGCGTGGTCGCACCGCGCGGAAAGGTCTGGACCGTGCCATCGGCCTGGGGCACCGCCAGCTCTCCCGACGGACCGATGGCGAGACTGCCCCCATGATCCGGCGCACCCGGGACGGCGTATGCGGCGGCCTTCGATTCCAACGGGTAGACGGTGACCGTCGACGAGCGTCCGCCGACCGCGATCGTGTTCTGCGCATCGATCGCAAGCGCGGTGCCGCCAAGGCCTGCGAATATTGTCGTTGGAGACGTCGCGCCCGGCGCGTATTCGAACATGCCGTCGTTGCCCGCGGCCGCGAAGAGATTGCCTTGTGAATCGAACTCGACCTCGTTTATGCAGCATCCGCTGTACGTGATCGTCGTCGACGCGACGATCTGCCCGGGCGCGTAGATCGCGATGTACTGCGGGAAGCCGCCGCCGTATTCCGCAGCAATGTAGCCGCGGTGCTGTGTCGGCGTCCACGCCGGAACGCCGGCGGACGTCATGACGGCCGTGCTCGGAACCGGCAGCGGCGCGGGCGTTGTCACGAGGCCGAAGCAGTACATCTGTCCGGACAGCAGCGTCGGACCCGGCGAGGTGTTGCTGAACGCAAATACCGACCCGGATACCGCGGCCGGGCCTTCGATCTCGGACCACACTGCGGCAATAGGATTGTAGATCGCAACGTACGAGCTTGAACCGGCTCCGGCGACCGACGACGGCACCGTGAACGAGAACGATGGCCAGGCGGACAGCGTGACCGTCTGAACCGGTGTGACGCACAAGTACGCGTCCGCCGCGACGGCGCTGCTCGAGATGTCTTGCGATGGCAGGCGCAATGCCTGAACCGCGGGCATACCGCTGGGTAGCGTAGTCGTGAAGGTCGTTCCGATCAGAGTGTTGACGCTGCCGCTCGGGAAGATCGTCGTGTCCGCGTAGTTCTGGATCGCGTACGAAACCGATTGGGTAGACGTCGTCGAGATCGACGTGACGATCGTTTGAGACGCGGGCGGCGTCGGCGACGGTATTGGTGTCGGCGTGGGCAGCGCCGATGCGACCGTGAAGAAAAGGAAGCACGACGTCTGCCCCGCCGGAAGCGTCGGGCCGAGGCCTGCAGCAGAAAACGCCAGCGCGGACGACGATCCGGATGCCGGGCCTTCGACCGTCGTCCAGCCGGCCGATGGATTCGTCGGGTCGGCGAACGCGACGTACGCGACGCCCGCGGTCACCGCGGGATCGTTCAGCACGAAGTTTGGGTAGGTCGAGAGCTGCGTCGTGAACGCGGGCGTCACGCACAAAAAGGCGATGGCGCCGATCGGGCTCGCCCCGATACTCTGCGGCCGGCGCTTGACCTTCTGAATCGACGGCGTCCCTCCCGGCTGTGTCGTGGAAAACGTCGAGGTCAGCGTCGTCGCCGTACTGGCCGCGGGAAACGTAGCCGACAAGGAAAGGCCCGTGAGCGCATAGGCGGCGGTCTGCGAGCCGGTCGTCGTGAGCGAGACGGACTGCGACACCGATGTCGTCGGTGCTGTGGGCGTCGTGATGGTCGGCGGCTGCGGGGTGCTGCTACCGCCGCCTCCGCCGCCGCATGCGGTAAACGCAAAAGCCACCAGGCCGATAAGGCCGGAAAGCGCGACGAGTCGCTTCACGAACACCCTCCCTCGCACGCAAACCGTGCGGCTTACGCGATCCGATGCTCGATACGGCACCGCGGTTCCTGGTCGGTGCACACGGGTAGGGGTTCGATCCGGAACATGTTCAATGGCGCGAAAGAAAAAGGGCTGCCGGCGTGAGCCGTACAGCCCCAGGGGACCACGAGGGGAATTCCGTTTAACTGCAGCCGCTCGTCGTGCCGCAGCTGTCGCACTTCAGGCACGTGCCGTTGCGCACGAGCGTGAACTGACCGCACTGCGTGCACGCGTCGCCGCTGTAGCCCTTCGCGATCGCCTCGCGCGCCTTCGCCGCGACGATCTGCCCCTTCGCCGGAGTACCCGCTGCGACGGGCGCGGCCGCCACCGCGCCGACCGGTTCCGGCACGCGCGTGACGACCGCCGTTGCGACCGGCGTGCTGGCCTTCGGCGGGATCGCCGCCGGCGTCACGTAGGTCACCTCGCCGCTGTCCTCTTCGGCGACGTACTCGGGCTCCGGCCCCATCGCGTCGAGTGCCTGCGACGGCTGCACCTGCGCGAGGTCGTAGCGGCCGAGATAGCTCACCGCGAGCTCGCGGAAGATGTAGTCGAGGATCGACGTCGCCATCTTGATGTTCTCGTGTCCGACGACCGGGCCGTTCGGCTCGAAGCGCGTGAACGTGAACGCGTCCACGTACTCCTCGAGCGGCACGCCGTGCTGGAGTCCGAGCGACACCGCGATCGCGAAGTTGTTCATCAGGCTGCGGAAGGCGGCGCCTTCCTTGTGCATGTCGATGAAGATCTCGCCGATCGTCTTGTCGTCGTACTCACCCGTCCGCAGGTAGACTTTGTGCCCGCCGACGATCGCCTTTTGCGTATAGCCGCCGCGACGGTCCGGCATGCGCCGGCGCTTCGCGATGTAACGGTACACGAGCCGTTCGGCGATGTTCACCGGGCTATCGTACGGTGCCGTCGACGGTTCTTCGACCGCCTCCGGATCGCCGACATCGTAGCTCGCCGCGAGCGGCTGCGAGAGCTTCGAACCGTCCCGGTAGAGCGCGACCGCCTTGACCATCCGCTCCCACGAGTACCGGTACGCCTCCTTGACGTCTGCGATCGTTGCGGTCTGAGGCAAGTTGATCGTTTTTGAGATTGCTCCGGAAATAAACGGCTGCGCGGCCGCCATCATGTCGACGTGCGCGAGAGGCCGAATGAACCGCGCACCGTGTTTGCCGCACGGCGTCGCGCAGTCAAACACCGGCAGGTGCTCGTCCTTGAGGAACGGCGCGCCTTCCAGCGTCATCCGCCCGCAGATTACATCGGACGCTTCCTCGATCTGCGACTGCGTGAACCCGAGCGTGTCGCGCAGGATCGAATGATTCCAATCCGCGAGCTGCGCATCGGTCATGCCGAGCTTCTCGCGGCAGAACTCTTCGCCCAGCACGTGCTGGTTGAATACGAAGCCGATCTCGAACGCGCCGAGCAGTTGCGACTCGATCTTCGCGACGGCTTCGTCGTCGAAGCCCTTCGCCTTGAGCGTCGCCTTGTTGATGTGCGGCGTGCCTTCGAGCGTATTCGTCCCCTTGGCGAACGTCTCGATCGCGGCGATCTGTTCGTTGTTGTATCCGAGACGGCGCAGCGCCGGCTCGACCGACTGGTTGACGATCTTGAAGTGACCGCCGCCGGCGAGCTTCTTGAACTTCACGAGCGAGAAGTCGGGCTCGATACCAGTGGTATCACAGTCCATCGATAGGCCAATGGTCCCAGTCGGCGCGATGCAGGTGACCTGGGCGTTGCGGTACCCCGCGACTTCGCCGATGGCAAGCGCGTTGTCCCAGACCGACCGCGCCAGCGCCCACGTCTCCTGCGTGAAGAGCGTCGGAGCGTGCGTCGTCGGTTTGACGGTCAGCTCTTCGTACTCATTGTCAGGCACGGCGTAGGCGGCCGCGCGATGGTTGCGCAGCACGCGTCCCATGTGCTCGGCGTTTGCGTCATAGCGCGGAAACGGTCCGAGCTCACGCGCCATCTCGGCCGACGCCTTGTACGCGGTGCCCGTCATGAGCGACGAGATCGCAGCGCACCAGCCGAAGCCTTCCTCCGAATCGTACGGCAGGCCCATGCGCATGAGCATCGTGCCCATGTTCGCGTAGCCGAGGCCCAGCGTTCGGTAGTCGTACGATCTCCGCGCAACCTCCTTGCTCGGGAACTGCGCCATCAGCACGCTCACCTCGAGCGTGAACGTCCAGATGCGGCACGCTTCGGCAAACCGCCGCGCGTCGAAGTGCCCGGCCTCGTCCATGAACTTCACGAGGTTGAGCGACGCGAGATTGCAGTTGTGCGCGATCATGCCCTCGACGATCACCGACCGCGTCGCGGGTTCGGTGACGTCGTAGACCGTGGTCGTGCCGGCCGGCTCGATCGAGACGACCTTCGGCGCGCGAGGCTGCTTGAGCGCTCCGCGGAACGGGCCGCTCAGAATCGCGTCGGCGCGCTGCTGCTTCGCGTCGGAACACGGGAAGCCGACGATCGCGAAGAACTTGCGAGCCTGCTGGCTGTAGACGTGAACTGGCCTGCGGGTTCTTGCGGCCTTCGGGATGCGTGCACGTCACGCGCGACGTGATGCCGAGTCGGACAGCAGCAACTGCACCGAGCGCAGCATCGTCCGGGGAGCGACGAAGGCGAGCATCGCCTTCCGCGCTCGGTGCCGGACTTGTTGCCGCGAATGCAGCCGTCGGCCGAGAACAGTCCCTGCAGATAGGCGACTTTGAGGTCGTCGGCGACCGCGTGCAGCGCAGTCGGCACGTCCTTCGAGACGGCAGTCCTCTGCCGCAAGAAGCCGTAGCGGCTGCTCGAGGTGCTGCACGAGAGACGGCTGCGAAGCTGCAACCTGCAATGCACGCCGTCGTGTGAACCGCCGCCGTGGACGTCGCGCCGGCCGTCGCCAGGCGGCAGCCGCTTTCAGCTCGTTGAACTGCTCGGCCATCGCGATCGCCGGCGTGCCGTTCGGTCGGCCCGAAGCACGAGCGCGACCGTGTCCTCGAGAACACTCCGTCGCCGCTGAGCCAGCCCAGCATTTGCCAGCGCTTGACGTCGGGTTCGGGCGACGTGAACGCGACCGGGTTGCCGCTCTCGCGGATGGCGATCCTGTCGCTTCCGACTTTGAGCTGGTCGAGCCGCTTCCACTCGCCGTCCTCCGTCAGGAACGGATGATCGGCCGTCGCGCGGACCTGGCGTCCGTCCTTGAGCGTCATGCGGAACACGTCGCGCACGCCGACTTTGGACACGTATGCGGGACGATGCGCCGTCATGCGGCGATGGTCGTGCTCGCCGTGGAGGTCGGTCGTGACGGTGACCCGTTGACCGGTCTGCTGCGCGAGGTACAGTTCTTCGACGGTCCGCAGGCCGTTCGGCGTGCTGATCCGCGTCTCGGGCGCGAAGCACGCCGTGTCATCGAGGAACATGTATTCTGAGCAGTTGTGCACGACGACGCCGTTCGCGACGAAGTGCGACGTGTCGGGCTCCGTGAGATCGTAGACCTTCTCGACGCCTTCGTAGCGCACGAACGCCACTTCGTCCGCGAGGTACGTGCCGCGTTTCGGCACGGTCCCGGCGATGTCGCGCAGCGCCGCCGCCTTCGACGACGCCGGATCGAATCCGATCTCGCGCGCGAAGATGGGCTGTGACGAGCGCATGATGCGGAGCGAGTGCTGTTCGCCCACCGCTCCGCGAGCACGGTGAATCTTCGCCTTGATGCCGAACGAGAGCAGCAGCAGCTGCACCTGGCTCAGCAGCTCGGGCGACTTCGAATCGAGCGCGACGTACTGCGTGCGCTCCCCGGCGTTCGCGACGCACCCGTCTGCCGTGAAGACGCCGCGCAGCATCGCCGCGATCGATGCGCGGTCGAGCTCGTGCACGGCGGGGCTGAAGCGCTTCGTACGGCTCGCGAGATCGAACGTCGCGAACTCGGTGAAGAGGTCGACGACGCTGGACGCCGACGTCGCGACGCGCGAGCCGGCGCGCGGCGCATGGCGCAGCAGCCGGCGTTCGAACGCGTCATCGATCGCCACGGTCAGCGTCATCGGTTGCGTGCGCGCTTCTTGCGAAACCGATCCGTCGCCGATCATCAGACCGATCGACTCGGCGACCGACGGTTCGAGCGTCCGCGCACCGAAGCCGGACGAGCCGAGCATGATGCGCTCGCCGATGATGAGGTCGCGAACGGCGACGTCGCCGCGCTCCTCGGTGAGGATCTTGTGGTCCGCGGTGACGCGCAACTGATAGCCCGAGCGCGTGCGCAGCGTGTAGACCGACTTCGTCCCGGTCGGGAAGATGCGGTTCACGAAGTGCGGCTTGTTGTCGGCACCGACGACGAATGCGGCCTTCCCGACGAGTTCGTCGATGCGCTGCAGGCCGTCGACCGTCGCGACGAGCGTGTCGCCCGTGACGCACGGATTGCTGGCGTTGATCGGACCGTCGGCAGGGCACGTGTGCCACTCGTTGATCGTCGTGTCGTACTGCACGCCCGGGTCGGCGCACTGCCACGCCGCGATCGCGATCTTCTCCCAGAGGTCCTCGGCGCGAACGGTCTTGATCTTTGAGGCCGAGCCGTGGCCGTACTTCATGGCGCGCGGAACGAGGTCCCAGGTCTGTCCGGCGTCGAGGCGCGCGAAGAACTCGTTCGGCACGCGCACCGAGTTGTTCGAGTTCTGCCCCGAGACGGTGAAGTACGCCTTCGAGTCCCAGTTCGTGTCGTACGTCTCGATGGTGAGCTCTTTGTAGCCCTGCTTCGCGTAGTCGAGCGCGTACTGCACGTTCGCCTGCGGGATGCCGGTGCTCAGCGCGGAGCGGATCGCCTTCTTCAGGCCCTGGTTCAGCGCGGGATCCAGCCGCGCCGACTCGGGCAGCGACTCATCGTTCGCCGCTTTCATGACCGCGTTGAGATGCTTTTCGCAGACGATCGAGCCGGTGACGAGGTCGGAGACTTTCTGCTCCTCGCTCACCTTCCACGTAATGAATTCTTCGATGTCCGGATGGTCCAGATCGAGGCAGACCATCTTTGCCGCGCGTCGCGTCGTGCCGCCCGATTTTATTGCGCCCGCAGCACGGTCCCCGACTTTGAGGAACGACATCAAACCCGACGAAGTACCGCCGCCGGACAGCTTCTCACCAGAGCCGCGAATCTTCGAGAAATTGGTCCCCGAACCGCTTCCGAATTTGTAGATTCTCGCTTCACGGACCCAGAGGTCCATGATCCCGCCCTCGTTGACGAGATCATCTTCAACGCCCTGGATAAAGCAGTTGTGAACGACGACGTTGTTCGTCAGAAACGCGTGCGACTCGGTCTCGATGTCGTAGACATCCATATCGCCGACGAACTCAATTCCCGTGATGGCTTCGTCGCGAACTCGCGCGACATTCCGCCCGGGTAGCGCAACTGCGTTTGCCAGCTTCCCGCGCTTTTCAGGCGAGATGAAGCCAACCTGTTCCGCAAACTTGCGCTTGGCGTCCCCCCACGCGACGACCACGTGGTAATAGTCTTGACGATCCTCGCGGCTGTCGCGGCCGACTTGCACGCGATTATAGATGCCGAGATTATTCAGCAGCTTGCTGACACCAGATGCGAGCTTCGGCGAGATCGTTCCGAACACGACATCGCTGGAAGCACGTTCCTCGCGGACGCGAACGCAGCCATCCGCCTGAAAAAGTGCGCGGAGATACGCGCAGACGACATTTGCTCCGCTTGTCTCAACGACCGGCGGGACCTGCATTGCGAGGCGACGATCGAGCAGCCCGTAGCGCTCTACAAACGGTCGAAGATTCTCGCCGTAGAACCGAAGCCGGCGAACGTCGATCGCGTCGTTCTGACTGGCGACTAGCCGTTCGTGTGAGTGGGCGTCACCGAAAACGACCGCAGCAAGACTGCCCACGAACTCGCGCTCCGCGTCGTCTATGGTCATCGCTTCAATGGTCAAGCTACGGTTCGTACCGTGTGCGTACTGTCCGACGAATCCGTCGGCTTGCAGCCAACCCGCGAGCGCGGCTTCGGCGAGCTGGATCGTATCGCCGATCGACTCGATCGTCGTGTCGGTCCGCTGGATCAGTCGCATCCCGGGCTTGAGGGTCCCGATCTCGCGCCACGAGCGCTCGCCCTTGTGCGCGTCGCACGCGAGCACCAGGTGGTCGGCGGTCGCCTCGATACTGTTGCCGTTGGCGAGCCGAACGCGGTAAACCGGCTTAATTCCGTTATATGCGGTCGCGACGACGCGAGTGGTTCCGTGCTCATCATAGACGGGCAGCCCGACAAGACCGTTCTCGACGATTGCCCCGATGGCAACCGGGCCGTCAGGCGTCGTGACGCTGGCATGATACGGAAGACAAGCGTGCGGGGCCGGTCGCTCGTACGCGGACGTCGACATCATCAGCTCGCCGGACTTGGGATCCACGAAGCTGTGGCCTTGTGCCGGGCCGGCGATACCGTACGCCCAATGCAGGCCCGTGTTGAACCACTGCGGCGAGTTGGGTGCGGCGATCTGGCGCGCCAGCATCGAGCACATCTCGTCGTAGTAGGCGCGGGCCTCGAACTCGCTGTCGAAGTAGCCGTGCTTGAAGCCCCAGTACGTCCAGCAGCCGGCGAGGCGATGGAAGACCTGGCGCGCATCGCTCTCGCCGCCGAAGGTCGCGTCGTCGGCCGGCTCCGAGCGCCAGAGCCACTCGGGCACGCCGTCTTCCGGCACGGTCACCGTCTTGTTCGGGACGCCTGCCTTGCGGAAGTACTTCTGGGCGATGATGTCGGTCGCGACCTGAGACCAGCCCGCGGGGATGTCGATGTCCTTCGCTTCGAAGACGACCCTGCCGTCAGGATTGACGATCCGCGACGTGCGGGGCTCGAAGGCGATGCCGGCGTACGGGTCGCCGGGGGCGGAATAGGTTCGCGCGAACTTCATGCCGGCTGCGTTCCTCTCGGGTCGCGGAGAGCGAAAAAGCGCTCGGGAATACCCATTATCGAACACACGTTCGATAGACGTCAATCCCCTATACGCGCCGACGACGGAAGACGGACCACTATATCTAGTGGGCGAGCTCCGACCGGCTGTACAAGATATTGTACTCCGTCGCAATCGCGACCACAAGATAGGCCCGGCACTTTGGTGGACAGTGCGGCTTGTGTGGACGGGCAACGTCGCGCGGCCGCGCCGCCGGTACAGGAGCTGTGGACCCGCTGCGGGCGGGGTGAAGGGCCTGTGGACGGAATCGGGGATAGCGTGGAGAGGTTCCGGGCCGACCATCACGCCGATACGCTGCCGGACGTCTCGCTCGACCTGCTGGCCGGTTCCGGCGTCCGCGGGATCGTCGTCGACCTCGACAACACCGTCTGCGCCTACCGCCGCCCCGAGCTCGCACCCGGGGTGGCCGAGTGGGTCTCGGCAGCCCGGGCCCGCGGCTTCGCTCTGGTGCTGGTCTCCAACAACTTCAGCGAGCGCGTCGCATCGGTCGGCGCGCTGCTGGGCATCCCGGTCGTGCCGAATGCACTCAAGCCGCTGCCCTTCGCGTTCCTGCGCGCGCTGCGGCTCCTCGGCACGCCGCGTGCGGCGACGATCGTGATCGGCGACCAGCTGTTCACCGACGTCCTCGGCGGAAAGCTGCTCGGGCTGCGCACGCTGCTCACCAAGCCGCTCGTGGAGACGGACTTTCCGCTCACGCGCGTGCTGCGCTTTCTCGAGCGCACGATCGCCGGGCGAAGCTAAGCGATGGCGGTCGCAGCCGTCGTCTTCGACTTGTACGGCACGCTGCTGGATATCGGCACGATGACCACGCATGCCGCGGCCGCCGGCGTCGCCGATGCGAACGCATTCGTCGCCGACTGGCGCCGCAAGCAGCTCGAATACGCGTTTCTCGCGACCCTCGCGAACGCGTACCGCGACTTCGATACGCTCACGCTGCTGGCGCTCGAGCAGACGTGCGCGCAGCGGAAGGTCGCGCTCGGTGCGAACGCGCGCGCCGCGTTCAGCGCGCGCTGGCGGACGATGCCCGCGTACGCGGACGTCGTGCCAACGCTTTCCGCGCTGCGCGAACGCGGTTTCGCGCTGGCGGTGCTGACGAACGGCGTCCCGTCGTCGGCGAACGAAGCGCTCGAAGCAGCGGGCGTGCGCGGCCTGCTCGACGACGTGCTGTCGGTCGACGCCGTGCGCGCGTACAAACCCGACCCGCGCGTGTACGCGCTCGCGACGGAGCGCTTCGCGTGCGAGCGTCGCGAGGTCGTCTTCGTGTCGTCGAATCCGTGGGACGCGTGGGGCGCCGCGCACTTCGGTTTCCGCGTCGCCTGGTGCAACCGCTCCGCGCTGGTTCGAGAAACGCTCGATCCGGCGCCTGAGACGACGCTCGCCGGCTTGCACGAGCTGGAGGCGTTCGTCACGGCGCGCCCCTGAGGGTACACCTGGCGCATGAACACCGGAATGCAGAACCTCGGTAGCGGCGGAGAGGCCAAGGCTTCACCGGCCGACGAGGCCGACACGGCGCCGATCGGACCGGCCGGCGACGAGCGGACCGATCAAACCGGCCGCGGCACGTCGATGGATGCGGCGATGGGCGCGAACACGGACCCGAGTCTGCCGCTGGGCGCGTCGACGCCGCGCGTCGGGGCGGGCGAGACGGCCGCATACGGCGAGACCGTCGAAAATGCGCCGGCACCGACCGCGAGCGACGTCGACCGCTGACGCTCGGCCGCTGGGGATGCATGCGAACGTCCGGGTAGAAGACGGTCGATCCACTCGCTCCATGAGGTGACCCTGATGAACGACGATCGTACGAACGGCGCCGGCAAAGGCGCGACCGACGAGCCTGGGATCACGGAGAAGAACTCGCGGACGATTCGAGGCGAGGAAATCCTCACCGAAGGCGGTCCGGTCGAGTCGAATCAGGGCGCGACGAGCACCCGCACCCGCGTCGGCGCGATCCCTTCCTCGTACGGCGCGGCCGGCGGCACGACGGACGCGACCGAAGACGGCGGCGACGGGACCGGCATCTAGGCATGACGACCGGCGAGGCCGCGCTGCGCCCGATCAAGGAGCCGTCGACGCCGCTCGCCGGTCCCTACGGCCACCCGTTCCATCCGATCGCCGTCACCTTGCCGATCGGCACGTGGGCGGCGAGCCTCGTCTTCGATCTCGCTTCCCACCGCAGCCGTGAACCGCGGGTCTTCGCGCGCGGCTCGGCCGAGCTGGTGAAGACCGGTTTGATCGGCGCGGCGTCCGCCGCGTTCCTGGGCTTCCTCGACTACGTCAAGATCCCCAAGCGCACGGCGACCGGCGTCACGGCGACGACGCACCTCGCGCTCAACGTCACCGTCGTCGCGCTCTACCTCGTGAACCTTGCGCAGCGCGAACGCCGCCTGAACGCCGACGCGACGCGCCAGGACGCCGTTGCGGCCGGCGAGATGGGCCTGTCGCTTCTCGCCCTCGCGCTGCTGGGCGCATCCGGCTGGCTCGGGGGAATTCTGTCGTACCAGTTCGGCGTGCGCGTCGCCGACGAACGCACGCAGGCGGAAGGACTGCGTCCTTCGACAGGCTCAGGATGACGGAGCCTTCGACGAGCTCAGGATGACGGACCCTTCGACAAGCTCGGGATGACGTCGACGAGCTCAGGATGACAATGGCTCGGGGCGACTCGAATACGGAACCGGTGACCATGGCGCCTCGCTCCGAGCTTCCCAAGACGTACGATCCGGCCGAGGTCGAACCGCGCCTCTACGCGGGCTGGGAACGCAGCGGCGTCTTTCACGAAGAGCCGGATCCGGCTCGTCCGCCGTTCGTCATCTCGATGCCGCCGCCGAACATCACCGGCCGCGCGCACCTCGGACACGGATCGACGTACACGCCGATGGACGTGCTCACGCGCTACCATCGCATGCTCGGCGAGAACGCCGACTGGATTCCCGGTCAGGATCATGCGGCGATCGCGACGGAAACCGTGCTCGTGCGCGAGCTCGCGAAGGAGGGGCTCTCGCGCGACGGGCTCGGGCGCGACGCGTTCCTCGCGCGTGCGTGGCAATGGCGCGAGCAGTACGGCGGCGAGATCAACGACGCGTTCCGGCGACTCGGCTTCGGACCGGACTGGGAGCGCGAGCGCTTCACGCTCGACCCTGGTTTGTCGGCCGCCGTCATCAAGGTCTTCGTCCACCTCTACGAAGACGGGCTGATCTACCGCGGCACGCGCCTGGTGAACTGGGATCCGGTCGCGCAGTCGACGCTGTCGGACGCCGAAGTCGAAGACGAAGAGACCGACACGTTCCTCTGGCACATCCGCTATCGTGCCGAAGACGGCGGCGACGGCCTCGTGATCGCGACGACGCGGCCCGAGACGTATCTCGCCGACGTCGCGGTCGCCGTGCATCCCGGCGACGAGCGCTACGCGCACCTCATCGGGAAGAACGTCGTGCTGCCGATGGTGGAGCGCGCGATCCCCGTGATTGCCGATGAAGCCGTCGAGCGCGAGTTCGGCACGGGCGCGGTGAAGGTCACGCCGGCGCACGACCAGACCGACTACGAGATCGGGCGCCGCCACGATCTGCCGATGCCGACGGTGATCGACTTTGACGCGCGCATCGTCGCGCCGGTGTGGCGCTACGACGAGCAGCCCGAACGCCGCGCACCGATCGACGCGCAGGCGCCGAAGATGGCAGCGTACGTCGGACTCGACCGCTTCGACGCGCGCAAGCGCATCGTCGCCGATCTGAAGGCGACCGGCGCGCTCGCCGAGGAGCGTCCGTATCAGACGCGGCTGCCCCTGAGTTCGCGCTCGCACGCCGTGATCGAACCGCTGCTCTCGCTGCAGTGGTTCGTGCGCATGCAGCCGCTGGCGGAGCCGGCGCTCACTGCGTATCGCAGCGGCGCGATTCGCTTCGTGCCGGAGCGGTTCGGGCGCACGTACGCGGCCGGGCTGGAGAACATTCGCGACTGGAATATCTCCCGGCAGATCTGGTGGGGCCACCAGCTGCCCGTGTGGTACACGCCGAACGACGACGTGATCGTCGCGCCCGACGAAGACGCCGCGAAGCGCGTCGCGCGCGAGCGCTATGGTACGGACGAGCTGCGCCGCGACCCCGACACGCTCGACACGTGGTTCAGCTCGGGGCTGTGGCCGTTCTCGATCCTCGGCTGGCCGGCGAAGACGCCGGAGCTCGAGCACTGGTATCCCAACCAGGTGATGGTTACGAGCCGCGACATCATCTTTCTGTGGGTGTCGCGCATGGTGATGCTCGGCATGCGGTACGCCGGCGGCATCCCGTTCGAGACGGTCTTCGTGACGCCGCTGGTGTTCGACATGCACGGGCGCAAGATGTCCAAGTCGCTCGGAAACGCGATCGATCCGATGGCCGACCTCGTGCCGAAGTACGGCGCCGACGGTACGCGCTTCGGCATCCTGCGCCAGATGCGGCTCGAGTCACAAGAGCTGCGGTTCGACGAACGCTACTGCGACGAGGCGAAGCGGTTCGCCACCAAGCTGTGGAACGCGCTGCGCTACACGCTCGCGCTGCCCGAGGACCTGCCGCGTGCGACCGTCCTGCCGCCGCGCGAGCAGCTGACGCCGGCCGACCGCTGGATCCTCACCGAACTGCGCGCGTGCATCGAGACCGTGACGCGCGCGTACGACGGCTTTGCGTTCGGCGTCGCGGCCGACGCGCTGCTGCAGTTCGGCTGGTACACGTTCTGTGACTGGTACGTGGAAGCGACCAAATCCCCGGGGCAGCAAGCGACGCGCGCGGCCGTGCTGTCGTTCGTGCTCAATACGTTCGTGCGCGCGATGCACCCGATCGCACCGTTCGTCACCGAAGAGATCTGGCAGACGCTGCCGCACGACGGCGCGACGATCGTGACCGCGTCGTGGCCCGACATCGCGGAAATCCCGTCGTTCGAGGACGACGCCGCGACGTTCCGTGCCGTGATCGAGAAGGTCGAGCAGCTGCGCAACGCGCGTTCGGAGTGGGGCGTGCAGCCGAAGGACTTCATGCGCGTCGAGATTCCGGCGACGCTCGAGCACGAGCGCGGCATCGTCGAGGCGATCGCGACGCTCGCACGCGCGGAAATCGCGACGTACGACGGCGGCAACGGCAGCATCCGCGACCGCATTCTGGCGGTGCGCGGTGTCGCGGATGCCGGGAAGCTGCGCGACCGCTACGCGCGCGAGATCGGACGGCTCGAGTCGGAGGTCGCCCGGTCGGAGAAGAAGCTCGCGAACGAAAGCTTCGTCGCGAAGGCGTCCCCCGACGTCGTCGCCGCGGAGCGCGCGAAGCTCGACGAATACCGTCGCGAGCTCGACCGCGCACGCGGAGCGCTCACCGCAGCAGGCTGAGCGTTAGCCCGCCGTCGCCAAGCTCGGCTCGGGTTCTTCCGCGCCGCGGCTCGGCACGGCGCGCGTGTGGCGCGGGTCGAGCTTTTCGCCGCAGTGCCCGCACACGAGCTTGGGATCGGCGCGGTGCTCGCACGTCGCGTGGATCAGTTCGACGGGCGGGCCGTCCTCGGCGTACCAGCGGTCACCCCAGCCGAGCAGCGCGACGATCACCGGATACAGGTCGCGGCCCTTCGGCGTCAGGCGGTACTCCACGCGCACCGGGCGGTCGGAGTACGGGCGCTCCTCGAGTACGCCGTGCTCGACGAGCTTGCGGAGCCGCGCGGTGAGGATGTTCGGCGCGATGCCGAGTCGCTCGACGAACGCGTCGAACCGGCGCACGCCGCGAAATGACTCGCGTACGACGAGCAGCGTCCACCACTCGCCGACGACGTCGAGCGCGCGGGCGATCGAGCAGTTCATCGATTCGAAGCTGTGGCGTTTGGCCATGCGGCAGAGACCTCCGGAAGGAGCTATCGACGCGATCGTCCGAAGTTCCTTGCATCATGCAAGCCACTCGCGAACGCGTCGTCACGTGGGACGACCCCTTGGCCGCCGCAAGCTCGCTGCGGGAGATGTCCGGCTTGGAGGCGATCCGCGCAGTGCGCGACGGCCTCGTCCCGCCGCCGCCGATCGCGCGGCTTCTCAACTTCACGATCGCCGAGGCGGACGAAGGCCGCGTCGTCTTCGAAGGCTATCCCGGCGAAGAGCACTACAACCCGATCGGCGTCGTGCACGGGGCCTTCGCAATGGCGCTGTTCGACTCGGCAATGGGATGCGCGATCCACACGACGCTGCCGCGAGGCGTCGGCTACACGACCACTGACGTCCAAGTGCGATTCATCCGCGGCATCACGAAGGACACCGGCCCCGTGCGCTGCGAGGCGAGCGCGATTCACACCGGCCGGTCGACGGCGGTCGCCGAGGCCAAGCTGTACGACGGTGCCCGCCGGCTTTTGGGCATCGGCACGACCGCGTGCGCAGTGCTTCGCCCGTAGTCCATCCGCGCGGAGGCGAAGGCGTCCCGGGGTGACGAACGTTCGGCCGATGCAGACTGCGGTCGCCCGGCGGCGGGTGCTGATGTCGCCCGACGAGATCGAACGGGCGATCGCGCGAATGGCCCACCAGATCGTCGAGCCGGAGGACGTGCAGGAGGGTCTCCTCCTAGTCGGAATCCGCCGCGGCGGCGAGGCCCTCGCGCGCCGGCTGGCCTCCAAGATCGCCGAGATCCGCGGCGCCGCACCGAACCTGGGCTTCCTCAACATCAACCTGTATCGCGACGACGACGTGGCTCGCGAGCTGCCGGAGTCGGAGATCCGCTTCGGGATCACCGGGCAGACCGTCGTCCTCGTCGACGACGTCCTGTACACGGGCCGCACGGTGCGCGCCGCCTTGGACGCGGTCACCGACCTCGGCCGGCCGCGCGCGATCCGGCTCGCCGTCTTGATCGACCGCGGGCTGCGCGAGCTGCCCATCCAAGGCGACTACGTCGGCAAGGCGATTCCGAGCAGCCGCCGCGAGCACGTCGACGTCGCGTTGTCCCCGCAGTTCTCGGACGCGGACTCCGTCGCGGTGTCCGAATCCGACCGTGTCCGCGCGTAGTCTGCTCGACGTCGACGACCTGAGCCCGGCCGAGCTCGTCTCCGTCCTCGACCGCGCCGTCGGGTTCCGCGACCGGCTGCCGCCGCGCGACCTGCTCGCGGGCGTCGCGGTGCTCAACCTGTTCTTCGAAGCGTCGACGCGCACCGCGACGTCGTTCACGCTCGCCGAGCAGCGCGTCGGCGCCGACGTGATCTCGTTCGCGCCCGGTGCATCGAGCCTGGGCAAGGGCGAGACGATCGCGGACACCGCGCTCACGCTCAGCGGGATCGGCGTCCGCGTGATCGTCGTGCGCCATCACGAGTCCGGGTTCGCGCGGCGGCTCGCCGACGCGTTCGACGGTCACGTCGTCAACGCGGGCGACGGGACGCACGCGCACCCCACGCAAGCGCTGCTCGACCTCATGACGCTGCGCCAGCAGTTCGGCCGCTTCGACGGCCTGCGCGTCGCCATCGTCGGCGACATCCTGCACTCGCGCGTCGCGCGCTCGAACATCGTCGGGATGCGCGCGCTCGGCATCGACGTCACGCTGGTCGGGCCGCCGACGCTGCTGCCCGCGGCATTCGCCTCGCCCGGCGTGCGCATCGAACGCGACCTCGATGCCGTGCTGCCGAGTGTCGACGCCGTGATGATGCTGCGCATCCAGCGCGAGCGCATCGACGTCGGCTTGCTGCCCTCACTCGAGGACTACACGCAGCGCTTTCAGTTGAACCGGACGCGTCTGCGTTCGCTGCGCAACGACGCCGTGATCCTGCATCCCGGCCCGTACAACCGCGGCATCGAGCTGACCGACGACGTCCTGGACGACCCGCGCTCGCGCTACGTCGCGCAGGTGCGCAACGGGGTCTTCGTGCGCATGTCCGTGCTCGATTTTCTCGTCAACGGGGCACCGGTAGCGGCGTGAAGACGCTCGTACGAGGTGGCAGGCTCGTCGATCCGGCGAACGGGATCGACGCGAACCGCGACGTCCTGATCGAGAACGGCTTCGTGTCGCGCGTCGGCGAGCACCTCGAACCGGACGGCGCGCGCATCGTCGACGCGTCCGGCGCGATCGTCGCACCGGGCTTTATCGACATGCACGTGCACCTGCGCGAGCCCGGGCAGACGCACAAGGAGACGATCGCGACCGGTTCGGCCGCCGCGGTCGCCGGCGGTTTCGCCGCCGTCGCGTGCATGCCGAACACGGAGCCCACCCTGGACTCCGCTGCGATCGTCAGCGAGGTGCTGCGCCGCGCCGAAGCCGCCGGCCTCGCGCGCGTCTATCCGGTCGGCGCGCTCACGCGCGGGCGCGCCGGATGCCGAGCTGGCGCCGTATCATCTGCTGGCGCAAGCCGGCTGCGTCGCGTTCAGCGACGACGGCTCGACGCCGCGCGACGCGCGCGTGCTGCGCAACGCCGCGTGCTACGCCGCCGACCTCGAAAGCGCGTTCATCTCGCACTGCGAGGACCCCGATCTCAAGGGCGATGCGGTGATGAACGAAGGCGCGGCCTCCATGCGGCTCGGTCTCGAGGGTTCGCCGGGCCTCGCCGAGGACGTGATCGTCGCGCGCGATCTCTTGATCGCCGGCGAGTGCGGCAAGCGGTGGCACATCGCCCACGTCTCGACCGCGACGTCGCTCGACCTGATCCGCTGGGCGCGCTCGCGCGGCGTGCACGCGACGTGCGAGGTCACGCCGCATCATCTCGTGTTCCTCGACGACCGCTTCGACGATTATCGCGCCGATTCGAAGGTGAACCCGCCGCTTCGCGCCGCGCACGACCGCGACGCCTTGCGCGCGGCCGTGCTCGACGGCACGATCGACGCGTTCGCAACGGATCATGCTCCGCACGGTCTGGACGAAAAGGCGCAGCTGCTGTCGGCGGCGCCCGTCGGGTTCAGCGGCTTGGAAGTAGCCGTCGGCGCGTACGCGCTCGCGCTGCCGGAGCTGCCCGTCGCGCGTTTCGTCGAGCTGCTCTCGTGCAACCCGGCGCGCATTCTGGGCGTGCCGGGAGGCACGCTCGGCGTCGGCAGCCCGGGCGACGTGACGGTGTTCGCGGACCGCGCGTGGACCGTCGACGCGCGGCTGTTCTTCTCGAAGGGCAAGAACACGCCGTTCGACGGCATGCAGCTGCCGCGCCGCGCGCTCGCGACGATCGTCGACGGCGCGGTCGCCTTCGAGCACGGCAACGTGCTGCCTCGCGAGGAGGTCCCCGCATGACGCCGGACGTTGACCCCGGCGTGATATCACGATATGATATCAGTATGGGCGACCTGCTGATCCGGAATGTTCCGCGCCGCACGCTCGATGCGCTCAAAGCTCGCGCGCAGCGCAGAGGGCGGTCCGTTCAGGCGGAGGCGCTCGAGTTGCTGGAACAGGCTGAGCAGCCGGCCGGAGCCGCTCTGGTCGAGTGGCTGAAGGCGAATCGGACCCCGGGTGTCGACGTCCAGGCAGCACTCCGGGCCTTGCGCGAAGATCGCGACTCGCGTTGAACTTCGTCGTCGACGCAAGCGCCGCGTTCATCGCACTGACGGACGTGCGGGCCGATACCATGCTCCGAGATGCGGATCGCTTGTTCGCGCCGGATCTCATCGTCCCGGAGCTTCTCAACATCCGGTGGAAAGTCGGTCGCGGGGGCAGTCCCACGCCGCCTATCGCCACAACGATGGACTTCATCGGCCGTGTCGCCATCCTGCCGAGTGTCGAATACGCCGTCGACGCGGACGACCTCGCTCGCGCGATCGACCACCCCGTGTACGACTGTCTCTACGCCGCCGTGGCCCGCCGCTTCGATGCGACCCTCGTCACCGCAGACGCCCGGTTCGCGCGCAAAATTCCGATGGTCCGCACGTCGGTGATCGTTCCCTCGTGAGCGCTGCGAATAGCGCATCGCTGCTCCTTGCCGACGGGACGCGCTTCGACGGCGACGGGCTAGCGGCGACCGGCGTCGCGCTCGGCGAGGCCGTGTTCTACACGGGCATGACCGGGTACGAAGAGGCGATCACGGATCCGTCGTACGCGGGGCAGATCCTCGCGTTCACGTATCCGCTGATCGGCAATTACGGCGTGAGCGGCGTCGTCGCGCAGCACCCGCGGCCTTGCGTCGCAGGCGTCGCCGTCAAGCACCTAGCCGAGCATCCTTCGCACTTCGCGTCCAAGCAAGACCTCGCGTCGTGGCTGAACGAGCAGGGCGTGCGCACGATCACCGGCATCGACACGCGCGCGCTCACGATCGCGCTGCGCGAGCACGGCACCATCGCGGCGGCGCTGGCGGTCGGCCAGGACGCCGTCGCGAACGTCGAGCGCACCTTGCGCGCGTTCGCGCTGTCGACGCAGGGCCTCGTCGCGTCGGTCGCCGACGCGTACCCCGCGGGCCAGACGATCGGCGACGGCCGCAAGCACGTCGTGCTGCTCGACTGCGGCGTAAAGAAGAACATCATCCGCGACCTCTCGGCGCTCGACGCGCGCGTCACCGTGCTGCCGTTCGGCGCGAACGCGGAACAGATACTCGCAGAGAACCCCGATGCGATCGTCGTCTCGCCCGGGCCCGGCGACCCGCGCGACCTCGGCGACACCGTGAGCACGCTGCGCGAGCTGATCGGCAAGAAGCCGGTGTTCGGCGTGTGCCTGGGTCATCAGCTGCTGGCGCTCGCGTGCGGCGCAGAGACGTTCAAGCTGCCGTACGGGCATCGCGGCGGCAACCAGCCGGTGAAGGACGTCGTGCGCAACGAAGTGCTCGTCACCGCGCACAACCACGGCTACGCCGTCGACGGCGACACGCTGCCGCCGGAGCTCGAAGCGACGATGATCAACCTGAACGACGGCACGAACGAAGGGTTCCGCCACCGGACGCTGCCGGTCGAGGCGGTGCAGTTCCATCCCGAGGCGTCACCGGGTCCGTTCGACGCGCGGAGCCTCTTCGCGCGATGGCTGGACCGCGTCGAGGTCTAGCGGCCGCCGCGGCGCTCGCGTGCGCCGTCGCCGTCGCGACCTCGCCGGCCAGCGCGCTGCGTGCGCTTCACGTCGACAAGCTGTCGATGCGGGCGGACCGGGCGGGCGTGCGGATCGGCGACGTGTTCCACCTCGCGATCCACGTACACGTGCGGGAGAAGGTGCAAGCACTCGACGAGCTCGTGATCCCGGACGTCGGTACGATGCAGCTCGAAGGGGACGAGCGGCACGTCACCGCGTCGTCGTCGGGCACGGACGTCGTCGAGACGCTGACGCTCGAGCCGACGCAAGCCGGCGCCTTCACCTTCGCTCCCGCGTACCTCGACGCGATCGACGCGCGCACGGGCAAGCCGTCGCGGTTTTCGTCGAATCCCGTTCGGGTCGTCGTCACGGCGAGCGGCGCGCCCGCCGTGCCGCTCGCCGCGATCGGGACGGTCGTCGCCGTCGTGGCCGGCACGCTGACGACGCTCCTGTGCATGGTCGCCGCGGTCTTCGTGCTGTTCGCCGTCGCCCGGCGCCGCCGGCGCGTAGCCGTCGCTCCGGGCGCGCCCGCCGCCGCAACTCCGCCACCCGTGCCTCCGCCCGCGCCGCCCACACCGCGCGACGCCGTGCGTGACGCGCTGCGCACCTATCGGGTCGCCCCGTCCACCGCCGCCGTCATGACGCTTCGCGCGCGACTGTTCGAGGCGGCCGGCGTCCCGGCGGGCGCGACGCTGCGCGACGCCCGCGCGGCAACGCCCGACCCGGCGTTGCGCGCCGCGCTCGATGCGGCGGAACGAACCGCGTTCGGCCCGGCCTACGCGCGCGACGCATCGTCCGCGGAGTTGATCGGCGCCACGGAGGCCTGGCTGCGATGACACACCCGCGCGACGTGCTCGAGGCCCTCCACGCAACCGTCGTCGGCCAGGACGGCGTGCTCGAGGCGCTTGTGCTCGGCGCGATCGCCGGCGGTCACGTGCTGCTCGAAGGCGCGCCCGGCGTCGCGAAGACCCTCGCGTGCCGCACGCTCGCGGCCGCAATCGCCGGAACGTTTCGCCGCGTGCAGTTCACGCCCGACCTGCTCCCGTCCGACATCGTCGGCACGCGCATCTTCGACCAGAAGACGGGCGAGTTCGCGACGGTGCTCGGCCCGCTCTTCGCCAACGTCGTGCTGGCCGACGAGATCAACCGCGCGCCCGCGAAAGTACAGTCGGCGCTGCTCGAAGGGATGCAGGAGCGCCGCGTCACGATCGGGCCGCAGACGCACGACCTGCCCTCGCCCTTCATCGTGCTCGCGACGATGAACCCGTACGACGCGGAGGGCACGTATCCGCTGCCCCTCGCGCAGCTCGACCGCTTCCTGGCGAAGGTCGTCGTGCCGTACCCGTCGCGCGACGAAGAGCGCGCGATCGTCGACCGCTTCGGTGCCGGCGAGCCGCCGCTGCGAACGAACGTCGCGACGCTCGACGACGTGCAGCGCTGGCAGCGCGACGCGCACGCGGTCTTCGTCGACGACAAGGTGCGCGACTACGCCGTCGACCTCGCACGAGCATCCCGCGTCGCCGAGCTGGTCGCGCACGGCGCGAGCCCGCGCGCGGTGCTCGCGCTCGTCCAGCTCGCGCGGGCGCGCGCCTACCTCGAGGAGCGCGCGTTCGCGAGCCCCGACGACGTGCGCGACGTCGCGCCGATGGTGTTGCGCCACCGGCTCTCGTACGACGACCGCATCGCGATCGCGGGTGACGATCCGGAAGACGTCGTGCGCGGAATCATCGCGTCGGTGCCTGCGCCGTGAACGCGCTGCGCGCGGCGATCGCACGCGGCGCGCGAGCGACGCCGCGGCCGGGCGGCACGACGGCCGGCCGGCGTCCCGGCGACGGGTACGCCTTCTCCCAGCTGCGCGCGTACGTCGAGGGCGACGATCCGCGGCGCATCGATCACGCGGCGACCGCGCGCGCGGGGACGCTGCAGACGCGCGTGTACCTCGAGGAGACGGCCCTGGTGCTCGCCGCGATCGTCGACGAGTCCGCATCGATGCGCGTCGGACGGCGCCGGCCGCTCGCCGCCGCGGCGGACGAGGCCGCGCGGGCGTGGTTCGACGCGCTCGAAGGCGACGACCGTGCCGCGCGCGTGGTCGACGGCCGCGTCGTGTCCGATCGCCGTGCGGCGAAGCTCGTGCACGCCGCCGCGCCGTTCCGGTTCGCGCCCGCACTCGACGTCGCGCTGCGCGCCGTTCCGCGCGGCGCCTCGCTGCTCGCGATTGCCGACGGTTTCGATCTGCCCGGCCACGAAGCGCTCGCGAGCGCGGCCCTGCGCTTCGACGCCACGATCCTGCTCGCACGCGATCCCTGGCGCGACGACCTGCCGTTGCGCGGCTTCGTCTCCCTCCGCGACGCCGAGAGCGGCCGCGTGCGCCGAGCGTTCGTCGGCGCTCGCACACGGGCGCTCTACCGCGAGGCCTCGCACGCGCGTGAGGCCGACCTGCGCGCACGGTTTCGGCGCGCGGGCTGGCGCGTCGGCGCGCTCGACGAAGCCGACGGACGCGCGTCGCTCCTGCGCGCGTTCGGGTTGACGGCGTGACGGTCGCGCATCCCCTGTGGCTGGTCGCGGGCCTCGCGGCCGCGGTCGCCTTCGCATGGGCTGCTCATGTCGCAGCACGGCGAGGCGCCGCCGCAGCACTCGCCTACAGCGACATCGCGTTCTTCGCGCGCGCGACGCGCACGCGCGTCGACCCCGCACTCGTGTTCACGATCGCGTGCGCCGCGGGGATTCTCGCGATCGGCGCTGCCCTCGCGGGACCGCGCTTCGTCGCGACGATCCCGGTCCGCGGCGGCGCGGTCGTGCTCTGCGTCGACACGTCCGGTTCGATGCGGGCGACGGACGTCGACCCGACGCGCGCCGACGCGGCCGCCGCTGCGGTGCGCGCGTTCGTCGACGCGGTCCCCGACGGCACGCGCATCGGCATCGTCGCGTTCTCGAGCGGCGCCGGCGTCGTCCAGCCCCTCACCGCCGACAAGGACGCCGTGCGCGACGCGATCGCACGCATCCCGCCTCCGAACGGCGGAACCGCCATCGGCGACGCGCTGGTGGCCGCGGCGCGCGCGCTGCCCGCATCGGGCAAGCGTGCCGTCGTGCTGATCACCGACGGCGTGAACAACCTGGGCGTCGATCCGCTCGCCGCCGCGCAGCAGGTCGGCGCCGCGGGAATCGAGATCGACACCGTCGGGATCGGCACGAACGACAGCGGACAGTTCGTGCCGGGCACGGACGTTGCCGCATCGATCGACGAGAACGCGCTCGCCCAGATCGCCTCGTCGGCGCGCGGAGCGTACGCGCGCGCGAACGACGCGGGAAGCCTGCGCTCGCGCCTCGCGGCGCTGGCGAACAGCACCACGCGGGAGAAGAAGCGCATCGACGCGTCGTTCCCGCTGGCCGTCGCCGGCGGCACGATCGTCGTGCTCGCGCTCGGCGGCGGCCTGCTCGCCGGCCGGTTTCCGTAGGGGGCAGCGATGGACGACGACATTCTCCGGCGGCGCATCAGCTACGCGCGCGGCGAGCTCGAAGCCGCCGTCGTCGCGCCCGATCCGTTCGAACAGTTTCGCGGGTGGCTCGACGACGCGCTGCGCAGCGACGCGGTGATCGAGGCGAACGCGATGACCGTCGCCACCGTGGGCGCGGACGGCCGGCCGTCGGCGCGCATCGTGCTGCTGCGCCAGTGGGACGCGCGGGGTTTTGTGTTCTACACGAACTACGAGAGCCGCAAAGGCGGCGAGCTCGCCGTGCACCCGCACGCGGCGCTGCTGTTCTGGTGGGGCGCGCTCGAACGTCAGGTGCGCGTCGAAGGCGCGGTGGAACGCGTGCTCGACGTCGAGAGCGACGCGTACTTCGAGACGCGGCCGCGCGGGCACCGCCTCTCCGCGTGGGCGTCGCGGCAGAGCGCCGTGGTGCCGGACCGCGAGACGCTGCAGCGCGCCATGGACGAAGCCGGCGCGCGATTTCCGCAGGATGTGCCGCGGCCGCCGTTCTGGGGCGGCTACCGCGTCGTGCCCGACCGCTTCGAGTTCTGGCAGGGCCGCCCGGATCGGGTGCACGACCGCATCGCGTACGAGCGCAGCGGCGACGGGTGGACCATCGCGCGCCTATCGCCGTGAGCGCAACCGAGCCGTCGTCGTTCCCGGCGCCGCGAGCTTGAAGCGGATCTCGAGATCTTTCTTTTGCAAGAACGCGGCGGAAACGGAAACTGCCGTGGCGCGGCTCGGTTCGTAGAAGCCGCCAAGAAAGGCACGTGCCCATAATGAACTCCGTCACCACCGCTTCTCCGCGCAGCGTCCGCGAAAAGTACCTCGGAATCGTCCAGCTCGCCCGCACGATCGACAAAGCCAAGATGGTCGCGAACGGCACCATCGGCGAATACCGCTACGACTGCTCGATGGACCGGGCACTTTTCGCCGAGTTCGGGATCGACGCAAAGAAGCTGTCGGCGATCGTGGCAGACGTCGCGAAGGACGTCAGCCATGCGCCGGCGATCGAGGCGTACGTGAAGCCGCTCGTGCAGAAGAAGACGCAGCTCGAGATCGAGCGCTTCAATCGCGAGACGCTCGCCCGCAAGCCGACCGGTGACGGCCTGACGGCGTTCAACGATCTGCGCACGAAGATCGCGCCCGACCGCACGGACGTGACCACGTGGCCGGATCTCCTCGACCTCGACGAGGGACGTGTGGTCCCGAAGAGGACGAATACCGTCTGAACCGATCCGGAGGGCGCCGACAGGCGCCCTCTTTGCGTCCGGTGGTCAGAGCGCGAAGATCTGCGCGTCGCTCAGGCGGTCGAGCCTCGCGCGCAACGCCCGGAGGTTGTCGCGCTCGTCGGACGCCATCGCGCGGTCGCGCAGCAGGCCGTCGAGCGCGAAGCCGTAGGCTGTCGCCAGCGCGCGATCGCTCGACGTGCGCACGTCGGGGTTGACGCCGGTGCCTTCCCAGTTCGTGCCCGTGATCGGATTGCGCGCCCGCGCATCCGGCACGAAGATCGAGAAGTGGTCGTCGATCCGCCGGTCGTCGCCGGGATTCGCGCCGCCCGCGGTGACCGCGCCCACGAGCGTTCCGCGCTTGAGCGCCTGCACGTCGTACGCGCACTCCTCTCCGCCCGACACCGTCTCTCCCGACGTGAGCACGTACAGCGGCACCGCGATCGGCGCACCGGGGACCTCGCTCGTGAACGTCGAGCTCGCGATCTTCGGATCGCCGTCGCCGCGAGCGACGAAATCGTTCAGGTGGATCTTCGGCTGGAGGACATGGCTGAGCACGCGCGCGACCGCGTCCGGCGACCCGCCGTGGTTTCGGCGCAGATCGAGCACGATCGCGTCGGATGTCGCGACCGTGTTCAGCGCCGCGTCCACCGCGGCGAGCGCGGGCGGCGACGGCGCGAAGAACCGCAGATCCACGTAACCGACGTTGCCCGGCAGGTGTCCCACGCGCGCGATGCCGTAGCCGCGCGAGCGAAAGAACTGTTCCATCGCGGCTTGCTCCGCCGCGCTCTGCCCGCGTCCCGACGCGTCGTCCGGCGGGTTGATGTCGCGATTGTAGCCGACGCGCACGTGCACGTCGTGAAGCACCGGGACCAGGTCCGCCGTGATTTTCGACGCGAGCGCGCGCTCTCGGAGCCCGTCGTACGCGCCGGCCGCGGCGTTCCTTTGCAGCAGCTGCGCAGCTTCGTGCCCGCGCGCCGGGAAGACGTAGAACTGCTCGAGCTTCGCGGCTGCCGTGGTCGCGACCGCGCGGGCCGCGTCGTCGCCGGCGGCGGACGCGAAAACGGGCGTCGCGAGGATCAGGCCGCCTACGAGGGCCATCGTCCGAAGGCTCATGACTGCAGTATAGCCTTGTCGGTGCCGGTCGCGGCGCCCGCAGCGGCGCGAGAGCGATGCGGCGCGCAGACGCCACAGCCACGCGGTGCCGAGCGCGAACTCGACGATCACGCACGCGAGCGCGACGCGCGGGCCTAGTCCCGACCGGCGCGCATCGACGTACTGCACCAGCGGGCCCGTGATCGCGGGCGCGATGACCTGGGGGATCGCCGCCGCGAGGTTCCACACGCCCATCGCGGCGGCGAGTGCGGTGCGCGGGAGCACCGCGTACGCGATCGCCCAGTCCGCCGTGAAGAACGCGCCCCACGCGGCACCCGAGCCGAGCGCGCACGCGACCGCGACCGGGAACGTCGGCGCGAGGGCGAACGCGCCGACCGCGACCGCGATCGCCGCGCAGGCGACCGTCACGACGACGCGCTTGTCGATGCGGTCCGACGCGCGTCCGGCGAGCGCGGCGCCGGCGACCCCGGCGAGCGTGAACACGAGGATGAGAATGCCGGTCGCCGTGCGCGCGTCGGCGATTCCCAGCGACTCTCGCACGAAGAAGAACAGGAAGCCGAACAGCGTGTAGAAGCCGACGTTGATCAGCGCGCGCGAGATCAGCACGATGCGTACGGGTGCGTCGATCCGCAGCGGTTCGACCGCGTCGGGCGACCGTGCGAGCCGCGCCGCGTGCGCGTCGGTGATCCACCAGGCGCCCGCGAGCGCGACGGCGAGCGCAACGCCGAGCGCGGCCCCGTGCAGCAGCGTCGTCAGGACGATGCCCGTCACGCTGCCGCTGAACTGGTGCACGCTCATCCATCCCGACGCGCGACCGATGCGGTCCGCCGGCACGTAGTCGCCGACGATGCCTTGATACGGGCCGCCGCCGACGTTCATCCCGAGCTGCAGCACGAGCCACGCCGCCCACAGCCAGGCCAGGCTCGGCGCCCACGGCAGCACGACGAGCCCCGGCACCGCGATCGCGACGCCGAGCGCATAGAACGGCCGGCGATGGCCGAGGCGCGCGCGCACGCGGTCGGAGACGATCCCCGCGACGACCTGCACGACGGCGGCGAACAGCGCGCCCGTCGCCGCGATCGTCGCGTACGCCGCGACGGCGTTGGGTGCGAGGGCGGTGACGCGGTCCTGCAGCACGACGCCGATCACGGCCGTCCACACGACTTGGATTCCGAACCAGAACGCGCCCAGCCGGCGCGGGTCAGGCGTTACGGGCGTACGCATAGTCTTCGTCCGTATCGACGTCGTAGCAGAGGCCCGGATCGCAGCCGCGCACCGCCGCCACCGGCACGCCGAGACGGCGTGAGGCATGCGCTTCGACATGCGCGATGCTCAGGCGCTTGGTGACGTACCGCGCGATGAGCACCGGTCCCAGCAGCAGCGCCATCCGCGGCAGGCTCTTGCGCGCATCGAAGAACCGCGTCGCGAGCGTGCGCACCGGCGCGACCGCCTCAGAGGCGACGACGAACGCGTTGCCGTTCGCGACGCGTTCACCGCCGAGCGCGACCGCGTGCGCGGGCGCGCCGGGAAAGCGCGCGGCATACGCGTCGACGTCGGCGAGCGCCATCGTCAGCGCGAACGGTGCGCTGCGGTCGACGAAGTCGCGCAGCCCGGCGGCGCTCGCGAAGGGCAGATCCGAGGTCAGGAACGCGATCCGCTCCCCCGGCCACGCATCGAGCGCGCGCAGCAGGTTCGTGCCGCCGTCCGCGGCGGCGTCGAGCACGCGGACGTCGCGGCCGGCGAGGTGCGCGCGCACCTGCGGGCCGGCGATGACCGCGACGCCGTCGATGCCGGCACCGGCGCACGCGTCGAGGACGACGTCGAGCAGCGTGCCGCCGCCGAACGGCGCGAGCGCTTTGACGTTCGTTCCGATCGTCGTGGCGAACGTGCCGTCGACCAAACCGCCCGCGGTAATGACGGCGTGCATCGGCGGCTTGCTTCGGCGGGAACCTCCGCGAGACCGTCGGCCGGGATCGCGGGCCGAGCGGAAGGCGCTGCGCGCGGCTCGGACGTATCCTGGGCGGGATGCAGCGGCGTACCGTGATGGTGATCGGGTCGGGCCCGATCGTCATCGGTCAGGCCGCCGAGTTCGACTACGCAGGCGTGCAAGCGTGCCGAGCACTGCGCGAGGAAGGCCACCGCGTCGTCCTCGTCAACTCGAACCCCGCCACGATCATGACCGACCCGGAGATCGCCGACGCGGTCTATCTCGAGCCGCTCACGGTGCGGTCGGTCGAGCGAATCATCGAGCGCGAGCGCCCCGACGCGCTGCTGCCGACGCTCGGCGGCCAAACGGGCTTGAACCTCGCCGTCGAACTCGCCGACGCGGGCGTCATCGAGAAGTACGACGTCGAGCTGCTCGGCACGCCGCTGGACACGATCAAGCTCGCCGAAGACCGCGAGCGCTTCAAGGCCAAGATGATCGAAATCGGGGAGCCGGTCCCGAAGTCGACGATCGTCACCGATATCGAGGCCGGCGTCGCGTTTGCCGCCGAGATGGGCTACCCGCTCGTCGTGCGCCCCGCGTACACGCTGGGCGGAACCGGCGGCGGCGTCGTGCGCGACGAGGCCGAGCTGCGCGCGACGCTGCAGACGGGCCTGGACGCGTCGCTGATCCATCAGGCGCTCGTCGAGACGTCGCTGCTCGGCTGGAAAGAGATCGAGTACGAAGTCCTGCGCGACGGCGCCGGTAACTGCATCATCGTCTGCAACATGGAGAACATCGACCCGGTCGGCGTCCATACGGGCGACTCGATCGTGGTCGCGCCGTCGCAGACGCTCTCGGACCTCGACTACCAGATGCTGCGCACGTCGAGCATCAACGTGATCCGCGCGCTCAAGGTGCAGGGCGGCTGCAACATCCAGTTCGCGCTGCACCCGCTCTCGTCCGAGTACATGATCATCGAGGTCAACCCGCGCGTCTCGCGCAGCTCGGCGCTCGCATCGAAAGCGACCGGCTATCCGATCGCCAAAATCTCGACCAAGATCGCGCTCGGGCAGACGCTCGACATGATTCCGAATCCGGTCACGGGCGGGCGCACGAAAGCCGCGTACGAACCGACGCTCGACTATTGCGTGGTGAAGTTTCCGCGCTGGCCGTTCGACAAGTTCCCGCTCGCAGATTTCCGTCTCGGCACGCAGATGAAGTCGACCGGCGAGGCGATGGGGATCGGCCGCACGTTCGCGGCCGCGCTGATGAAAGCGGTGCGCGGCCTCGACCTCAAGTTCGAGACGCTCACCGGCGGATCGTTCCTCGAATGGAGCGACCACGAGCTCGTGCGCACGCTCGAAGAGCCCACGCACGATCGCCTCTTCGCCGTGTGCGAGCTGCTGCGCCGGGGCCGCACCGTCGACGAGCTGCACGCCATCTCGACGATCGACCGGTTCTGGCTCTGGGAGCTCGCGGCGCTCGTCGCGCTCGAAGAGCGCCTGCGCGCCGGCGGATCGCCCGACGACGTGCGTTTCGCGCTGGAGTGCGGCTACGCGACGCGCGGGATCACGACCCTTCGACAAGCTCAGGATGACAACCCCGGCGCTCAGGATGACAAACCCGGCGCTCAGGATGACAAACCCGGCGCTCAGGATGACAACCCCGCATCCGTCACCCTGAGCTTGTCGAAGGGCGACACCGGCGCAGCGTTCCGCATGGTGGACACGGCGGCGGCCGAGTTCCCCGCGACGTCGCCGTACTACTATCTCTCGCGCTTCGAGACCGACGAGATGCGTCCGCCCGACCGCGAGGCGGTCGTGGTCGTCGGCAGCGGGCCGATCCGCATCGGGCAAGGCATCGAGTTCGACTACAGCTGCGTGCACGCGGCATGGGCGCTGCGCGACGCGGGCCGCGCGGCGGTGCTGATCAACAACAACCCGGAGACGGTTTCGACCGATTTCGACGTGAGCGACGTGCTCGTGTTCGAGCCGCCGGGCGCGGACGAGGTCGAGGCGACCGCGCGCGCGACGAACGCGCGCGGCGTGATGCTCGCGTTCGGCGGCCAGACCGCGATCAATCTCGCCGGCGAGCTCTCCCGCCGTGGCATCACGATCGTCGGCAGCGACCGGCGTTCGCTCGACATGGCCGAGGACCGTGAAAAGTTCGACGCGGCGCTCGAGAAGCTGGGCGTCGCGCGGCCGCGCGGGCGCGCGGCGAACACGTTCCGCGAAGCGCGCGCGATCGCGCGCGAGCTCGGCTTCCCCGTGCTCGTCCGCCCGTCGTACGTGCTCGGCGGGCGCGGCATGGAAATCGTCTACAACGAGGGCCAGCTCGCGAGCTACGTGGAGAGCGCCCCGCCGATCACGCCGGGCGCGCCGCTGCTCGTCGACAAGTACATGCGCGGCCGCGAGGTCGAGGTCGACGCGGCGTTCGACGGCGACGACGTCCTCATTCCGGGCATCTTCGAACACGTCGAGCGCGCGGGCATCCATTCGGGCGACTCGATCAGCGTGTTTCCGACGCAGACCGTGACGGACACGATGGAGCAGCGCATCGTCGCGGTCACGGAAGCGATCGCGCGCGAGCTCGGCATCCGCGGCTTGATCAACATCCAGTTCGTCATCCCGGAAGGCACGGACGATCTGCTGATCATCGAGGCGAACCCCCGCGCGAGCCGAACGGTGCCGATCATCTCGAAGGCGACCGGGGTCAACCTCGTCGCCGCCGCGACGCGCATCGCGCTTGGCGAGAAGCTGCGCGACATGCGCTGGGGCGTCGGCTTGCGCCCGAAACCGGAGTACGTCGTCGTCAAAGTGCCGGTGTTCTCGTTCGCGAAGATGCGCGGCGTCGAGACCATGCTCGGCCCCGAGATGAAGTCGACGGGCGAAGTGCTCGGCATCGACGCGACGTACGCCGGCGCGTTGCGCAAGGGGTTCGTCGGTGCCGGGATCCGCTTGCCCAGCGAAGGCGCGCGCGTGCTCGTCTCGATCAGCGACGAGGAGAAACCGGCCGCCGCGGGCTTGATGCGCAGGCTCGTCGCGCTCGGCCACCGCCTCGTCGCCACGCCGGGAACATTCGACGCGCTGGTCGCGAACGGCATCGAAGCGGAACGCGTCGACAAGATCGGCGAAGGCGATCCCGACGTGCTCGATCTGATCCGCCGCCGCGCCGTCGACCTGGTGATCAACGACTTCACGAGCGGTCGCGGGCCGACGGACAACTACCGCATCCGCCGCGCGGCGGTCGAAGCATCGATCGCATCGCTGACGTCGCTCGACACGGCGCGCGCGCTCGTCACGGCACTCGAGTCGGAGGCCGGCCCGCCGCGGTCGCTGCAGGAGTATCAAGCCACGCACAGCGGAGCGCTCGCGCGCTGACCGGCACGGCGGACGGCGCGCCGACGCGCGCGACGCTGTTGTGCTCGCTTGCCGCATGCGCGCTGTCCGGCTGTGGCGTTCGCCGGCTCGCCGCTCACCTGCACGGAAGGTCCGGCTGCGTGGATGCGCCCGTGCCGTCGGCCGCCGGCGTGCGGGTCGTGCGCGGGTCGTTCGCATCGCGTTACGTCGCCGGGCCGGTCGGCTTCGCGGTCGCGCGACCGGACGACGCGGCGGCCGTCGGCGCCGTCGCCTACCTGCTGCCCGGTCGCGGTGGGAGTGCGAACGACGCGATGGGCCTGGGATTCGACGGCTTCCTGGCCGCCTGGCTGCGCGGCGGCGGTCGCCGCTTCGCGATCGCCGCGGTCGACGCGGGCGAGTCGTATTTCCACCCGCGCCGCGGGGGCGAAGACCGCCTCGCGATGGCGACGTCCGAGCTCCCGCACGCGGTGCGGGGTGCCCTGGGCACGGTGCCCGCGGCCGAAGCGCTGCTCGGGCAGTCGATGGGCGGCTACGGTGCGCTCCTGGCCGCCGAACGCGACCCGAAGCGGTTCCGCGCGGTCGCCGTGGCCGGGCCGGCGATCTTTCCGTCGTACGCGGACGAGCGCGGCAGCGTCGGCGACGCGTTCGACGACGCCGCCGACTTCGCACGCTACGACGTCGTCGCGCATGGCGCCGCACTGCGGGGCGTCGCGGTCATGGTGCGCAGCGGCAGCAGCGATCCGTTCGTGCCCGGCGTCGGCGCGTTCGCCCGCGCCGTGCCCGGTGCGGACGTGCGGATCGAGCCGGGCTGCCATGACGACGGATTCTGGCGCGTCGCGGCCGCCCCGATGCTCGGGTTCGTGGGCGCCCGGCTGTGACGGCGCGCTCGGTATAGCCCTCCCCCCGGGGGGAAACGGGCGTCCGCGTAGTACGATCCCGGGACCGTGCGCCGGAACCGGGACCTCGATCGTCTGCGCCAGCCGCTCCAGGCCGACCGTAAATCGGACGTCGCGAACCGGCTCAAGACCGCGCGCGGTCACCTCGACGCGATCATCACGTCGCTCGACGACGACCCGTACGTGCTCGACGTGCTGCGCCAAACCGCCGCCGTGCGCGGCGCGCTCGACGCGACCATCCGCACGGCGTTGCGGCACTACTTCGAGCACACGTTCGTCGCTGCCGTGCAATCCGGCCAGAGCGACGCGGCGGTCGACGAGCTGATGTCCGCATTGACGTTCTTGCGCCAAGTCGACTGACCGTGATTACCCCTCCACCGGAGGGGTATACCTGTTCCGGATTGTGAGCTGGGTACGAGCAGCCTTGTACCAGCAGCGACGACCAGGGAGCAGCGCGTGGCAACCGTCAGTGAATTCGTCATCGAACGCCTCACCCAGTGGGGCGTCCGCCGCATCTTCGGCTATCCCGGCGACGGCATCAACGGCTTGATCGTCGCCATCGACAAGCTGCAGGCGAAGATCGACTTCGTGCAGGTGCGTCACGAAGAGCAAGCGGCGTTCATGGCATGCGCGCACGCGAAGTTCACCGGTGAGCTCGGCGTCTGCTTGGCGACCTCCGGACCGGGCGCGGTGCATCTGCTCAACGGCTTGTACGACGCGAAGAACGATCACATGCCGGTGCTCGCGCTGTGCGGGCAGGCGGCAACGACCGCGATGGGCAGCGAGTATCAGCAGGAAGTCGACCTGAACAGCCTCTACAAAGACGTCGCGAGCGAGTATCTGACGACGGTCACGAGCCCCGCCGCAGCGCGGCACGCGGTCGACCGCGCCGTGCGCAGCGCGCTCGGCGCGCGTACGGTAACGGCGCTCATCTTCCCGAAGGACATTCAGGAAGAGAAGGCCGTCGAGAAGATGCCGATGGCCATGAACTACAACCATTCGGGCATCGGCCTCTCGCTCGGGCGCACGATCCCGCGCGACGAAGATCTGCGTCGTGCCGCAGAGGTGCTCAACGCGGGAAGCAAGGTCGCGATGCTCGTCGGAGCCGGTGCGTTCGGCGCCGAGTCCGTTCTCGAGCTCGTCGCCGACAGGCTGCAGGCCGGCTGCGCGAAGGCGCTGCTCGGCAAGGCGCTTCTGCCGGATGACCTCCCGTGGGTGACCGGGACGCTGGGACTCCTCGGCACGCCGGCATCGAGCGACATGATGACCGAGTGCGACACGCTGCTGATGGTCGGCACGAACTACCCGTACGCGCAGTTCCTGCCCAAGGAGGGCCAGGCGCGCGGCGTGCAGATCGACATCGACGCGTCGCGCCTGGGCGTGCGGTATCCGACCGAGGTGAACTTGCAGGGCTCCGCCCTCGACACGCTCGAGGCGCTGCTGCCGCTGCTCGAAAGCAAGTCCGACACGTCGTGGCGCGAGAAGATCGCCAAGCTGCGCGAGAAGTCGGCCCGCGTGAGCGCGACGCGCGAGACGATCGCGGGGTCGGACGGCATCAACCCGGAAGTCGTGTTCGTCGAGCTCAACAAGCGGCTGCCCGACAACGTCATCCTCACGGCCGACGCGGGAACGTCGACGAACTGGTCGGCACGTCACCTGACGATGCGTCGCGGCATGAAGTGGTCGCTCAGCGGCGGCCTCGCGACGATGGGCTCGGCCGTGCCGTACGCGATCGCCGCGAAGTTCGCGTTCCCGAACCGGCCGGCGATCGCGATCACCGGCGACGGCGCGATGCAGATGAACGGCATGAACGAGCTGATCACGACGCTGCGGTACTGGAAGCAGTGGACCGACCCGCGTCTGGTGTTCCTCGTCGCGAACAACCGCGACCTGAACCAGGTCACGTGGGAAATGCGCATCGAGACCGGTGCGCCGGACTATCCCGGCTCGCAGCACCTACCGGACGTGTCGATGGCCGAGTTCGCGCGCATGCTCGGCTTCGAGGGAATTCGCGTCGACCGTGCCGAGGATGTCGGCAGCGCCATCGACGCGGCGCTGCGCGCGGAGCGGCCGGCGGTCGTCGAAGTCCTCACCGACCCGAACATCTCGATGCTGCCGCCGCACGTGAAGGTCGAGCAGGCGAAGTCCTTCACGCGTGCGATGCTGCAGGGCGACCCGGAGGAAGGCCCCGTGATCATGCAGTCGGTGAAGGGCGTGCTCGCCGGCATCTTCCCCACGCGCAAACCCGAGCACGCGACGACGGACCGCACGGACTCACCGTGACCCAAACCGCCGGCGTCGCCGCGCGGACCGGCGACGTCCACGTCGATCTGCGCGGTAAGACGGCGGTGGTCACGGGTGCAGCGACCGGCATCGGGCGCGCGATCGCGCTGCGCTTCGGCGCGAGCGGCGCGAACGTCGTGATCGATCACCGCAACCAGCCCGAGGCGGCGGACGCCGTCGTCGCGGAGATCGAACGCGCCGGCGGCACGGCGGTCGCCGTCTCCGCCGACATCACCGACGAGGCTGCCGTCGACGGGCTGATCGCGCGGGCCGTCGACCGCTTCGGCGCGCTGGACGTGCTCGTCAATAACGCCGGCATCGAGGAGAACCACCCGCTGGTCGACACGCCGCTGCCCGTGTGGGAGCGCATCCTGCGCGTGAACCTCACGGGAACGTTCCTGTGTACGCGTGCCGCGGCACGAGCGATGATCGCCGGCGGACGGCGGGGGCACATCATCAACATCTCGTCGGTTCACGAGGACGTCTCGTTCCCGGGCAACGCGGCGTATGCGGCGTCGAAGGGCGGGGTCCGCATGTTCATGCGCACGATCGCGCTCGAGCTCGCCGCGCACGGCATCACGGTGAACGACGTCGCCCCCGGCGCGATCGCGACGCCGATCAACGCGAACGTGCGCGACGATGCCGCGCAGCAGAAGGAGCTCCTCGCCGAGATCCCGCTCGGGCGCGTCGGGGATCCCGCCGAAATCGCCGCGCTCTGCGCGTACCTGGCCTCCGATGCTGCCGGCTACATCACGGGTTCGACGTTCGTGATCGACGGCGGCCTGACGCGGTATACAAAGGGACTGTAGCTACGGGACAGTAACGTCTAGGCCGCTTTCCGCAGCTTGTTCAAGGCGCGCGCGAGCAGCTTCGACACGTGACTTTGCGAGAGCCCGAGCTTCTCGGCGAGCTCGGACTGCGTGAGGCCCGCGCCGTAGGTCCCGAGCACGATGGCGCGCTCGCGCTCGGCCAGCTCGTCGACGGCGACGGTCAGCGCGACGCGGTCGGCGAGGGCGATGCCGCCGTGACGATCGGCGAGCAGGTCGACCCGCTCGGGACCCTCGTGGCCATCGAACTCGGGCAGCGGGACATGCTCGACGCGGCGCATCGCGCGCAGCTCCGCGATCGCTCCCGGGCACACCCCGAGGAGCGCAGCCATCTCGCTCGGCAGCGGCTCGCGCTGATGCGCGCTGGTGAAGGCCTCCCATGCGGCCGCGTAGCGCTTCTCGAGCGCGATGAGCGCGCGCGGCGCGCGGATGAGCCGTTCGTGATCGCGCACGTGGTGCATCAGTTCGCCGACGATCATGATCCACGCATACGCCTGGAACGGCGTCTGCATCTCGGCGCGATAGTGCTCCGCGGCCTTGATGAGCCCGATGGCGGCGACTTGCTCCAAGTCGGCGCGGTCGTTGTGCGCGCGCTTGAACTTGCGTGCCCCGCGAACGCAGAGATGGCGATGCGCGTCGACCACGGCGTTCCGCCGTTCGATGGTCCGGTCGGCGCAGTAGCGTGCGATGAGTACGTCCCGCAGACTCATGTCGATACACTCCCGATCAAGGCATAGAGTGGGATGAACACGGAGAACACGATGAAGCCGACGACGCAGCCGAGCCCGACGATCAGCGCCGGCTCGAGCGTGGCGCCGAGCGTCGCGACGGCGGCCTCGACGTCGGATTCGAAATAGGCGGCGACTTTGAGCAGCATCTCGTCGACCAGTCCCGTCTCCTCGCCGACGCGGATCAGCGCGACCGCCAGCGGATCGAACAGGCGCGCGGACGCGAGCGGCGTGGTGAGCGGCTCGCCCGCGCGCAGCGCGAGGTCGACGCGCGCGAGAGCCGCGGCGTAGACGGGGCTGCCGGCGACCGGCCGCACCACGGCAATCGCGCTGACGAGCTCGATGCCGGACCGCAGCAGCGTCGCCAGCATGCGCGCAAGCCGCGCCGTCGTCGCTTTGTGCAGCACCGGGCCGATGACCGGTGCGCTCAAGCGCATCCGGTCGAGGATGAAGCGTCCGCGCGGGGTACGCGCGGCAAGCGTTACGGAGACAGCGAGCGCGGTAAGGATTGCGCCGGCCGTGAGCCACACGGCCGGAGACTGCAGCGCGAGCCCGACCGTCAGCAGCGCGCGAGTCGTCACGGGCAGCTCGACGTGAAATGCCTCGAACATCTGGCGGAACATCGGCACGATGCGCGCCAGCAGAAACAGCACGAGGCCGCTCGCGCCCGTGACGACGACCGCGGGATACGCGAGCGCCGAGCGCAGCTTCTTGCGCACGTCGGCGTCACGTTCGAGCAGCGCGGCGAGCCGGTCCAGGACGTCGTCGAGGATCCCACCCGCCTCGCCCGCGCGGATCATCGCGACGTACAGCGGCGCGAACGCGCGCGGGCGGCGCTCGAGGGCGTCGCTGAGCGGGGCACCGTGCTCGACGTCGGCCAGCACCGAGCGCAGGGCTTCGCGCAGCGCGGCGTCGCGCGTGCGCTCGACGGTGACCTCCAGGGCCCGCCGCATCGCGACGCCCGCGCGAATCAGCGTCGCGAACGAGCGGAAGAAGACGAGCAGCGCGCGCCGTGACGGCGCGCCGGCATGGAAGGAACGCCCGACCGTGCGCGCGAGACGGGACTCGCGCGCGAGCGTGGTCACGAAGAGCGCACGCGTTCGCAGGCTCGCCAGCGCCGCATCGTCCGACGCCGCGGACATCGAGCCCCGCACGGTTTCGCCGGCCGGCGTGCGGGCGACGTAGCGGTATGCGTGCAGGCTCACGGTGCGACCCGTTCGAGCGCGCGCACGTCGTCCGGCCGGACGGCGGCGGCGCGCGCGTCGGCGAGCGCGATCTCGCCGCGCACGACGAGATCCGACAAATGCGACTCGAGCGTCTGCATCCCGGCGGCGCGGCCCGTCACGATCGTGTTGCGGAGCTGATGCGATTTGCCCTCACGTATCAGGGCGCGCACCGCGTCCGTGGCGACCAGCACCTCCGCCGCCGCGCGGCGGCCCGGCCCGCTGCGCAGCGGCACGAGCCGCAGCGTGACGACGCCGGCCAGCACGGCTGCCAGTTGCGAACGGACCTGCCCGTGCGCCTCGGCGCCGAACGCGTCGACGATGCGGTCGATCGTATGCGCGGCGTCGACCGTGTGCACCGTCGCGAGCACGAGATGGCCCGTTTCCGCCGCCGTCAGCGCCGCTTCGAAGGCCGCGCGCTCGCGCATCTCGCCGATCACGATGACGTCCGGGTCTGCGCGCAACACCGCCCGCAGCGCGGCGGCGACGTCGCCGACGTCACGGCCGATCTCGCACTGCGTGATCAGCGACCGCGCGGGCGCGTGCACGTACTCGACCGGGTCTTCGATCGTCACGATGTTGCGCTCGCCGCCGCGATTGATGCGGTCGACGAGCGACGCCAGCGCCGTCGTCTTCCCGCTCCCGGTCGGTCCGGTGACGAGCACGAGGCCCGCCGAGCGCTGCGCGAGCCCGGCAACGGCCGGCGGCAGCGCGAGCGCCTCGAACGACGGAACGGCGGTCGCGAGCAGCCGAACGGCGACGCGCACGCCGCCGGCGTGCAGGTAGGCGTGCACGCGATACGGCGCGCACTCCGCGCGCGCTCCGGCCGCACCGCCCGCGGAACCGGCCGCGTCCAAATGCCGCAACTGATCCGGCGTGAGCGCATCGGCGAGGAAGGCGCGCACCGCGGCTTCGTCCAGGGCCGGCGCATCGAGGCGTGCGAGCCGGCCATCGACGCGCAGCGCCGGCCGGTCGTCCCCGCCGAAGTGCAGGTCGGTCGCTCCGCGCGCGCGCGCCGCGCGCAGCAGGTCGGCGACGCGAATCAACGCCAGGCTCATCGGGCGCTCGAGCCGACGACGCGCGCGAGCTCGTCGAACGTCGTCGTGCCTGCCAAGACCTTCGCCAGCGCGTCCTCGCGCATCGGCCGGTACCCGGCGCGGGTCGCGAGCTGCGCGACGTGCACGCTGGACGCGCCGCTCGCGATCGCGTCGCGCGTCGCCTCGTCCACCTCCATGAGCTCGTACACGCCCGTGCGGCCCAAGTAGCCCGTTCCCGCGCACGCGCGGCAGCCGCGCGCGGCATACCAGGCATCGGTCTCGATGCCGAGCGCGACGCGCAGCCCGGGGGCGATCGCCTCGAGCGACCGGCACTGCTCGCACAGCGTGCGCAGCAGGCGCTGAGCGATGACGCCCGTCAGCGCGGCGGCCAGCGAATGCCGTGCGACGCCGAGCTCGACGAGACGGTCGATCGTGCGCGGAGCGTCGTTCGCGTGCAGCGTGGTGAAAACGAGCTGCCCGGCGAGCGCCGCCGACGCTGCGACGGCGGCCGTCTCGCCGTCGCGCATCTCGCCGACCATGACCACGTTCGGGTCCTGCCGCATGAACGCACGGAGCACGAGCGGAAACGTCAGCCCGGCGCGCGCGTTCACTTGCACCTGCGCGCCGCCGGCGATCCGCATCTCGACGGGATCCTCGACGCTGCACAGATTGCGCGCGTGCGGATCGATGCACGCGAGCGACGCGTACAGCGTCGTCGTCTTGCCGCTTCCGGTCGGGCCGGCGACGACGATGAAGCCCCACGGCGCCGAAACGGCGTCGCGATAGCGCGCGAGCAGCGACGGCGGCATGCCCAGGCCGGCCAGCGTCGGCGTCGACGCGAACCGGTCGAGGAGGCGCACGACGAGCTTCTCGCCGTCGATCGTCGGGATCGACGCGACGCGCGCGTCGATCTCGCGGTCGTCGAACGGGATGCCGTACCGGCCGTCTTGAGGCGAGCGCCGGTCCGCGATGTCCATCCCGGCGAGCAGCTTCACGCGCGAGACGAACGACGGAAACACGTCCGGCGCGATCGGTTCGAGGTCGCGGAGCACGCCGTCGACGCGCAGCCGCACGCGCCCGCCGCCCGCGGGAACGGGCTCGACGTGCACGTCGCTGGCGTGCGCCGCGATCGCCCGCGCGAATGTCAGATCGACGGCGCGCACCGCCGGGGCATCCTCGTGGGAGGCGCCGTCGCGTCCGCGGGTATCTCCGTACGCGGCATGCAGGTTGGTGCGGATTGCGTCCCGCGGCATCGCTAGCGCACGTACACGCATTCGCGTCGCGGCGCGTAGCGCGTCGACGACCGCCTCGTCGGTCGGATCGGCCAGGGCGACGGACAGCACGCCGCCCGTGACGTTCAGCGGAAGGGCGTCATAGCGAAACGCGAGGGCGCGCGGGACGCGCGCAACGGCTTCCGGGTTCGCAGCGAAATTCGCCATGCGACACGAATCGGATGCTGCAGCAGAGAAAAACAGGCAACATTCCGGTCGAATTCTTAAATTGTCATAATGCGCCGCCGGCAGCCGCCGGCGTTGTCCACCACCGGAGAAACGGTCTCGATACGATGGATGCCCCGACGAGCTTCACGGAATACCTTACCATCACCACGACGGCGCGGTACGAGATCCGCGACATCACGGACCACGCCGAGCGCGTGCGCGCCGCGGCGCACCTCCACGACGGCGTCGTCCTGGTCAGCACGATGCACATCACGTCGAGCGTCTTCGTGAACGACCACGAGTCCGGGCTGTGGCGCGACATCCTCGGGTGGGTGGAGAAGCTCGCGCCCGCGGGGCTGGACTATGCGCACCACGCGACGGGCGAGGACAACGGCGACGCGCACCTCAAGCGCATGCTGCTCGGCCACCAGGTCCTCGTGCCGGTGACGAACGGACGCCTCGACCTCGGCCCGTGGGAACGGGTGCACTACGGCGAGTTCGACGGTATGCGCCCCAAGCGCGTGCTGTTCAAAGCGTTCGGCCTGCGCGCGTAAACCGCGTCAGCCGATGCGCACGCTCAGCATCGAGATCGAGCCGCCGTCACCGCCCTCGACGGGATAGCTCACCGCGTCGCCGGGCTGCTGCGCGCCGACCACGTACAGCAGCGGCAGGTAGTGTTCGGGCGTCGGCACCGACAGCAGCGCGTCGCTGCCGAAGCGCTCGTAGTCGATCAGCGGCGTGTGGTCGTGCGCGTCGAGCGCGGCGCGCGCGAGCGCCTCGAAACGCACCGCCCAGTCGAACTGCTGCGCCGGATGCCGGCCCCACGCATAGGCGTGCAGGTTGTGCACGATGTTGCCGCTGCCGGCGATCAGGACGCCCTCGTCACGCAGCGGCGCGAGCCGGCGTCCGAGCTCGTAGTGAAACGCGGGCGGCTGCGTCTCGTCGACGCCGAGCTGCACCACCGGCACGTCCGCGTCCGGATACGCGTGCACGAGCACGGACCACGTGCCGTGGTCAAGGCCCCAGCGCTCGTCCGGCACGACGTCGACCGGCGCGAGCAGCTCGCGCACGCGCTGCACGAGCGCCGCGTCGCCGGGCGCCGGATAGGTCACCTCGTAGAGCGCGCGCGGAAAACCGCCGAAGTCGTGGATCGTGCGCGGGTTCGGCGCGGCGGTCACGTGCGTTCCCGGGCAGATACCAGTGCGCCGAGACCGAGAGGATCGCTTTCGGCTGCGGGATCGACGCGCCGATCGCGCTCCACGCGCGCGTGTACTCGTTGGTCGAGATCGCGTTCATCGGGTTGCCGTGGCCGAAGAACACGGCCGGGAGTCGAGGCATGCGCTACACCTGCGAGAGGACGGGATTCAAGGCGAAGGCCTGGGCGAGCAGTTCGTACGAGCGCGTGCGCGCGGCATAGTCGGGCGTAATCGTCAGGACCATCGCTTCGTCCGCCTCGTGTGAGGCGGCGAGCTCCTCGATGCGGTCGCGCACGCCGGCGCCGCGTGCCGAGCACGAGGCGCTGACGGTTGTACGCGATCTCCTCGCGCTCGTACGGCGTGTACGGATAGGCGTGCGCTTCCGCGTGCGAAGGCACGGGCAGGTCGACGCCGTGACGGATGCGCAGCCGCCAGAGATCGATCGTCGATGCGAGCGACTCGGCGTCAGCCGCCGTGCCGGCCGCGAGCGCGGCGACGGCAAGCAGCACGCGCGGCTCGGGTGAACGCGGCGAGGGACGGAAATGACGCCGGTACGTGCGCGTGACGGCCTGCGCGTCGCCGCTGATGAAGTGCGCGAACGCGAACGGCAAGCCGAGCTCGGCGGCCAGCGCGGCGCTGTAGTCCGACGATCCGAGCAGCCAAACCTCGGGCGACGTCTCCGCGCTCGGCATCGCGACGAGCTTCGCGAACGGGTGCGTTTCCGGCAGCGTGCCGTCCAGAAAGCCGACGAGGTCGGCGACCTGGCGCGGGAAGCGCTGGATGTCGGCCGATTCGAGCGCCATCGAGACACGCTGCGTGCCGCCCGGCGCGCGTCCGATGCCGAGATCGATGCGTCCCGGCGCGAGCGCGTCGAGCATGCGAAACTGCTCGGCGACCTTGAGCGCAGCATAGTGCGGCAACAGCACGCCGCCGGTGCCGACGCGGATGCGCGACGTGTCGGCGGCGATGCGCGCGAGCAGAATCTCCGGCGCGGGGTCCGCGAGACCGCGCATCGCGTGGTGCTCGGCGAGCCAGTACCGGTGGTAGCCCAGGCGCTCGGCGTCGCGCGCGAGCTGGAGCGTCGCCAGCACCGCGTCGCGCGGCTGCGCGCCGGAGAGGACCGGTGACTGGTCGAGGATGCCGACGGGGAGAGCCATGCCTCTGCTCAAGAAGGCATGGCCCGCCCCGACGGATGCGTCTTACGGGTTCGAGGGGGTTCCGGGGTTGCCGGCGACCGGCCCGAACGGCTTGGCCGCGAAGACCGCAGCGTGCGGCGTGCCGACGCCCGTGATGTAGTCGTAGCCGTTCATCGCCGGGTAGCCGTTGTTGCCCGGGATGTTCTGACGGTAGACCGCGTTCCCGCCGACGGCCGACAGCGCGTAGATGTAGTAGTTGGCGTTGCCGAGCCTGGTTCCGAGCGACTGTTCGGTGACCGCGAGCAGGCCGGCGAACTCCGGCGACGAGGCGCTCGTCCCGATCACGAGGTAGTACGCGCCGCTGAAGCCGACGACGTCCGACGAGTCGTCAGGATTGCAGGACGTCGCACCGACCGGGCACCCGCCCATGTGCATCGCGACGTCCGGCACCGTACGCGTGCCGGCATGCGTGTTGACGAGATCCTGGTAGAGCGGCTTCGCGAAGATCTTGCTGATGCCGCCACCCGAGCCCCACATGCTGTTCGGCGGTCCGCTCATCGGATCGAAGAACTCGGACTCGCGCAGGTACGACGAGTTGAGCGAACCGGCCACATGGTTCGTGACGAGGTCCGTGCCGCCGACGCCCGTGACGTCGGAGTCGTCGGCCGGGTTCTGCACGCCCTTGACGAGGTACGTGAAGGTCGGATCGTAGCATCCGTATGCGCCGCTGTCACCCGACGAAGCGACGAAGGTGATGCCCTGCGCGTTGCCCTGGCGGAAAACGTCGTGGAACTGGGTCAGGATCGACGTGAAGTCCTGGCCGCCGTTATACGCGGCCGTGTAGTAGAGCTCGCACAGCCCGAAGGACGAGTTCACGACGTCGGCCTTGTTGTCTTCGACGATCGCGCTGTACGCGTCGTAGATGCTTTGATCGCTCAGATCCGGGATTCCGTACAGCATGACCTGCGAGCCGGGCGCGCTGCCGAAGGACTGCTGCACGTCGAGGCTCGCCTCGACCGAATCCCCGCTGGCGGGATTGAACGGCTGCGGTCCGCCGTCGACGGGGCGCCGAAGCACGACCGGCGGCGCGAGCGCTTCGTGGCCGAAGTACTCCACGAGGTCGCTGTCGAGAATGTCGGAGTCCATCACGACCGCGATCGTGCGGCCCGCGCCGTTCACGGTCTGGTACGACGGATACCCGTACGCCTGCTTGAGGTCGGTGAACCAGTACGGTCCCGTCGTCGAATAGCGGTTGTCGGCGGTTGGCGTGAACGCCGTCGTCGACACACGCGTCGAATCGACCTGCATGAACGTACGGCGAGAAGCCGACCGTCGCGCCGACGCGCGTGAGATCCGCGGGCAGCACCGGTGCGCGGTCGGCGGCGAGCACCGTCATGCGCGCACTCGACGCCGCGGCACGGCCGCGAGACTGCACCGTCGCCAGTTTGATCCCGAACGCGCGCTCGACCGTCGACTGCGGCGCGGTCGCGATGACGGACTGCGACGTGTTGTACGTCGTAAAGCCGAGGTTCTTCATCGCCGTCGCAGCCGTGTTCAGATCGGCCGTGGTCGGCGCGTACGCCGCGCGGAACTGCGCGGGCGTGAGGAAGCGGTGGTAGTCGGACGAGCCCTGCTGGCCCTGGCGCGCAATCAGCGCGTCGAGCTGAGCGCTGTTGCGAAGCGGCAGGTGAACCGTCACGAGCACGCCCTTCGCGGCGGCCTGCGGCACGCTGACCGCGGCGTTTGAAGTCTGTTGCTGCACCGTCGGCGGCAGGGCATGCCCGCCTCCGCCGCATGCCGTTGCGAGCGGTGCCACAATAGCAACCGCCGCGAGCCGGATAAACCGTCGCGTCACCCCGAACCTCCAATAAAGGCGGGAAGGAAGATGCCCGGCCGTTAGCCCGGTCGTGCCGCTCCCCCTAGCGGTGCAAGCGACAGACGCGCGCGAGCTATCCGATCGGGGAGGCGAGTCGCCGACCGTCCTGCGGGTCAGTGCGCCTGGTCGAACCGGGACCTCGCCGGCGGGGTTACGGGCGAATGGCGACTGCGAGGACGTCGGGGGACGCGTGCGCCTCGAACTTCGCGAAATTCTGCGCGAACAGCCCGGCAAGGTGCTTGGCCTGCTGGTCGTACGCCGCTTTGTCCGCCCATGCGTTGCGCGGGTTGAGGACCTCGGACGGCACGCCGGGCACCTCGCTGGGGATCGCGAGCCCGAAGAACGGCTCACGCTCGAAGGACGCGCCGTCCAGCCCGCCTTCGATCGCGGCGTTGACCATCGCACGCGTGTACGCGATCTTCATGCGCGAGCCGACGCCGTAGCCGCCGCCGGTCCAGCCGGTGTTCACCAGCCAGCAGTCGACCTCGTGCTTCGCGATGCGCTCGCCGAGCAGCCGCGCGTACACCGTCGGATGGTGCACCATGAACGGTGCGCCGAAGCACGTCGAGAACGTCGCGACGGTGCCTTGCACGCCGCGCTCGGTGCCGGCGACCTTCGCGGTATAGCCCGAGAGGAAGTGATACATCGCCTGCGCCTGCGTGAGCTTGGCGATCGGCGGCAGCACGCCGAACGCGTCGGCGGTGAGCATCACGATGGTGGTCGGGTGCCCGGCCATGCCGCTCTTCACGACGTTCGGGACGAAGCTGATCGGGTACGCCGAGCGCGTGTTCTCGGTGAGCGACGCGTCGTCGACGTCGAGCTCGCGCGTCAGCGGGTCCATCACGACGTTCTCGAGCACGGTGCCGAAGCGGTGCGACGCGGCCCAAATCTCCGGCTCTGCCTCCTCGCGCAGCTTGATCATCTTCGCGTAGCACCCGCCCTCGAAGTTGAACACGCCGTCGGCCGACCAGCCGTGTTCGTCGTCGCCGATCAGCGGCCGGTGCGGATCGGAAGACAGCGTGGTCTTCCCCGTCCCCGACAGGCCGAAAAAGATCGCGACGTCGCCCGCCTCCCCGACGTTCGCCGAGCAGTGCATCGAGAGCACGTCGCGCAGCGGCATGAGGTAGTTCATCACGGTGAAGACCGACTTCTTGGTCTCGCCGGCGTAGCGCGTGCCGCCGATCAGAATGATCCGGCGCGCGAGGTTGACCAGGATGAACGTCGAGGAAGCCGTGCCGTCGCGCGCGGGATCCGCTTCGAACAGCGGGACGTTGATGACGGTGAACTGCGGCGCGAAGTCAGCCGGCCCGGAGCCCGTCGCAGCGTCGTGCTCCACGGTGTCGATGAACAGGTCGCGCGCGAAGAGCGAGTGCCAGGCGAACTCGGTGACGATGCGAACCGGCAAGCGGTACTTGGGGTCGGCGCCGACGTAGCAGTCGAGCGAGAAGACATCCTTGCCGCGCAGGTACTCGCCGACGCGCGTGAGCAGCGCGTCGAACGTCTTGGCATCCGTCGCCTTGTTCACCGACCAGTCGATGTGCGTCTCGCTGCCCGGCTCCCGCACGAAGAACTTGTCGTTCGGCGACCGGCCCGTGTGCTTGCCGGTCTCGACCGCGAACTGGCCCGACGCGGCCAGACGCCCCTCGTTCCGCCCCAGCGCGTGCTCGTAGAGCTGCGCCACGCTCTGGTTGCGATAGACGGTCCCGATCCCGCTCAAGCCGAGGCCGGCGAGGTGGGCGTCGAACGACTGCGAGGGGTTCGGTAAGGTGATGATGGACGTACTCCTCGGGACGGGCCGAAGGGAGGCGACGTTCGCTCGTTCGGCGCGACTCGCCTCGTCGTCACCAAACGCCGATTGCAACGGTTTGTAGGAATTCGGTGCACGAGCTCTTCACCGTTCTGCCGCCCGGCGAGGCGTTCGCGTCCTTTGGCCGCGGTTGTTCCCCGATCGAGCGCACGGAAATCGTCGCGCTGGCGGCGGCGCTCGGCCGCGTGCTCGCGCACGACGTCGTCGCGCTCGAAACGCTGCCCGGGTTCGCCCGGTCGACGATGGACGGCTACGCCGTGCGGTCGGCCGACACGCACGGCGCGTCGGAGCAGTCGCCGGCCTACCTGCGCCTGGTAGGGGACGTTCCGACGGGCGTCGCCGCGACCGTGCCGGTCGGCGAGCGCGAGGCGGTGCGCACCCACACGGGCGCGATGATCCCGCCGGGCGCGGACGCCGTCGTCATGGTCGAGGATACGAACGAAGCCGGCGGCGCCGACATCGAGGTGCTCGCCGCAGCCGCTGCGGGCGAGAACGTGCTGACGGCCGGCGAGGACATCCGGGCCGGGGCGCCGGCGCTGCGCGCGGGACGGCGCCTGCGTCCCGCCGACCTCGGCGGGCTCGCGGCGCTGGGCGTCACGCGCGTCGCCGTTCGCGCCCAGCCGCGCATCGCGATCCTCTCGACCGGCGACGAGGTCGTCGCCCCGGACGAGCAGCCGGGACCCGCGCAGGTGCGTGACGTCAACGCGACGACCGTCGCGGCGGTCGTCCGCGAGGCGGGCGGGGTCCCCATCCCGTGCGGCATCGCGCCCGACGAGCCGGTCGCGCTCGAAGCGGCGCTGCGCGCCGCTATGGCGCAGGCCGACGCGGTCGTGCTCTCCGCGGGATCGTCGGTGTCGGTGCGCGACCTCACCGCGCAGGTCGTCGGCCGGCTCGGCGCGCCCGGCGTGCTCGTGCACGGCATCGCGATCAAGCCGGGAAAGCCGACGGTGCTCGCGCGCTGCGACGGCACGCCGGTGATCGGCCTGCCGGGGAACCCCGCGAGCGCGCTGGTCGTCGCCTGGCGCATCGTGCGGCCGCTCGTGCGGCTGCTCGGCGGCGAGACGCCGCACCCCGGCGCGGAGCACGAGGGCGAGCTGAGCGCGGTCCTCGACGTGCCGGTCCCGTCGCGCCCCGGCCGCGAGGACTACGTCCCGTGCACGCTGTCGCACGACGGCGACGGCACGCTCCACGCACGGCCCGTGTTCGGCGCATCGAACCTGATCTTCACGCTGATCCGCGCCGACGCGCTGATCGCGGTTCCGCTGGACCGCAGCGGTCTGTCCGCCGGCGAGCGCGTCACGGTGATCGTGCCATGACGGCCGGCCGGGACGTCTTCCTGCACGACATCCCGCTCGACGACGCGCGCGCGCGCTTCGACGAGGCGCTGCGCGCCGCGCGCGTGACGAACCAGCGCGTCGAGACGCTCCCGCTCGACGCGGCGCTGGGGCGCGTCGCCGCGCGTCCGGTGATCGCGCGCCTGTCGTCGCCGCACTACCATGCCTGCGCGATGGACGGCGTCGCCGTGCGCTCCGCGCGCACCGCGGGCGCACGGGAGACCGCGCCGGTCGAGCTCACGCCGTCCGAGGCGATCGCCGTCGACACCGGCGACCCGCTGCCGGCGGGCTGCGACGCGGTCATCCCGGTCGAGCAGCTCGAGCCGCGGCCGGGCGGGTCGGTCGCGATCCGGGCGGCGGCGGCGCCGTTCGAGCACGTGCGTGCCATCGGCGAAGACGTCGTCGCGAGCGAAATCGTGGTGCCCGCGATGCGGCGACTCGCCCCCGCCGACCTCGCCGCGTGCGCGTCGGCGGGCGTGGATGAGGTGACCTGCGTCGCGCTTCCGCGCGTGGCCGTCATCACGACCGGCGACGAGCTCGTCGACGTGACGACCGGCGCGCCCGCGCCCGGCGCGATCCTCGACTCGAACGCCGTGCTGCTGCGCGCCTGCGTGCGCGCGTACGGCGGTGCGCTGTCGTTCGACGCGCGCGTCGCCGACGACGCCGACGCGATCGCGGATGCGGTGCAGCGCGCGATGCGTGCGAGCGACGTCGTCGTCGTGAACGCCGGCTCGTCCGCGGGACGCGACGATCACACCGCCTCGGTGTTCCGCCGTTTCGGCGACGTCGTCGTGCACGGCGTCGCGATCCGCCCGGGGCATCCGCTGGTGCTCGCGGTCGCCCTTCGACGAGCTCAGGGTGACAAGACGGTGGCTCAGGCTGACACGACGGTGGCTCAGGGTGACACGACGGCGAGTCCGCATGACACGGCGGCGGTTCCGCTGCTCGGAATCCCCGGCTATCCCGTGAGCGCCGCGATCTGCGCCGACCTGTTCCTGCGCCCGCTGCTCGAGCGGCTCGGCCGCCGTGACGCGGACGACCCGCGCGAGCTCGAGGTCGAGCTCGCGCGCAAGCTGTTCTCGCCGCTGGGCGAGGAGGAGTTCGTGCGCGCCGTCGCCGCGCGCGTCGACGGCCGGCTCGTCGCCACGCCGCTGCGCCGCGGTGCCGGCGTGATCACCTCGCTCTCGCGAGCGAACGTGCTGCTGACGGTGCCGCGCTTCAGCGAGGGCGCGCGCGCCGGCACGCGCCTTCGCGCTCGCGCCCTGCGCCCCGCCGCGCAGGTCGAACGGACGCTGCTCGCCGTCGGCAGTCACGACGTCGCGCTGGATGTCGTCGGCGGCCGCCTCGCCGAAGACGGCGTCGAACTGGTGTCCGCGCACGTCGGCAGCATCGCCGGGCTCGTCGCGCTGCGCGACCGCTCGGCGCACCTCGCCGGCACGCACGTGCTCGATTCCGCGACGGGCACGTACAACGACGCGGCGGTGCGCCGGTACGGTCCGCGCGAGCCGGTCGCGCTCGTGCGCCTGGCGGAGCGCGAGCAAGGCATCGTCGTCGCGCCCGGCAACCCGCTCGGCGTTTCGTCCGTCGCGGACCTTGCGCGCGACGGCGTGCGGTACGTGAACCGTCAAGCCGACGCGGGCACGCGGATCCTGTTCGACGCGCTGCTCGCGCGCGCCGGAATCGCGCCCGGCCGCATCGCGGGCTACGATCGCGTCGAGTTCTCGCACCTCGCCGTCGCGCAGCTCGTTGCGAGCGCAACGGCGGACGCCGGCATGGCAATCCGCGCCGCGGCGCGCGCCTTCGGGCTCGACTTCGTCTCGATCGCGTGGGAGCCGTACGAGCTCGCGCTGCCGGCGGCGTCGCTCGACACGCCGCGCATCGCGCAGCTGATCGCGCTGCTGCGCGATCGGTCGCTGCGTGCGCAGATCGAGGCGCTCGGCGGGTACGACTGCGCGCACGCGGGCGAAGTGCGCATCACCGAGCCCGCCGCCGTGGAGGCGACGTGAAGGTCGAGCTGTTCGGTATGGCGCGCGCGCTGGCGGGCGTTTCGCACGTCGAGCTCGCGGTGGACGAGCCCGTGACGCTGCGCGAGTTCCTGCGCTCGCTCGCCGATGCCGTTCCCGAGCTCGTGCCCGACGTCATCGCGCCGTCGCGCGCAGAGTTCGTCGAACCGAACCTGTTGCTGCTCGACGGCCGTCGCGCGCCCAGCGGCGACGAGACGTTCGGGTCGCAAGATCGTCCGGTCGTGCTGTTCCTGGCGAGCGGCGGATGAGCTACGCCGGCCCGCGCGACCTGCTCGAGGTCGATCTGACGACGCGGACATGGGTCCGCACCGCGCTCGGGGACGACGTGTTCGCCGACGCGCTCGGCGGCGTCGGCCTGGCCGTGCGGCTGATCGAGGAGCGCGTGCGCGGGCCGATCGATCCGCTGGGACCCGAGAACCCGATCGTCCTCGCCGCCGGGCCGTTCGCATCCACGCCGGTGCCGGCCGCCAACAAGCACGCGCTCGCGACGATCTCGCCGCTCACGGGCTTGCTGAACGAAGGCCTGTCGTCGAGCCATTTCTCGGCCGTGCTGCGCCGATGCGGCCTGGCGGCGATCGTCATCACCGGCACCGCGGACGCCTGGACGACGCTCGTGATCGACGGCGAGCGCATCGGCTTCACCGACGCGGCGGCGCTCGCCGGCATGTCGGCCCGCGACACGACGAAGGCGATTCGCGAGACGTACGGCGATCGTTCGGTGCGCGTATGCGCCATCGGCGCCGCGGGCGAGCGCGGCGTGCGCTTCGCCGCGGTCGAGAACGACGGCCGCCAGGCCGGCCGTGGTGGTACCGGCGCGGTGTTCGGCGCGAAGCGGCTCAAGGCGATCGCACTGCGCGGCCGCGGCGAGGTCGGCATCGCCGACGCCCGCGCGACGGCGGAGATCGCCGCGACGCTGCGCGCCCGCGCGCTCGGCCCGAAGACCGCGAAGTACCGCGTCCTCGGCACCGGCGCGAACTTGCGCGTCCTGCAGCGCATGGGGCAGCTTCCGACGCGCAACTTCACCGCCGCGCAGTTCGAGGGCGCCGAGAGCGTCACGCCCGAGCGCGCACGCGAGTCGGCGAGCACGTACGTCGAGCTGCGCGCGGGCTGCGCGGGCTGCCCGGTGCAGTGCGAGCATCTCTACGTACGCAAGGAGCGCGACCGGCGCACCGCGTCGGCGAGCGAGTACGAGTCGGTGTGGGCGTTCGGCCCGAACTGCGGCGTCGCGGATCTGGACGCCGTGCTCGACGCGATCGGGCGCTGCGACGAGCTCGGGCTCGACACGATCTCGACCGGCGGGGCGATCGCGTTTGCGATGGAGTGCGCGCAGCGCGGTCTCGTGGAACGCGACGCGTTCGGTCCGGAGCTTCGGTTCGGCAACCCGGCCGTGCTGCTGCCGGCAATCGACGCGATCGCAGCGCGTCGCGGCCTCGGCGACGTGCTCGCCGACGGCGTACGAGCCGCCGCGCGCCGCATCGGCGGCGGCGCGGACGCGTTCGCGATGCACTGCAAGGGCCTCGAGCTCCCGGGGTACGAGCCGCGCGCCCTGCCGACGTACGCGCTCGGCCTGGCGACGTGCACGCGCGGTGCGTGCCACAATCGCTCGGCGACGTACGACAAGGACCTGCGTGACCCGTCGAGCGATCCCGGTGACGCGGCGCGCGCGCGCGACGCGATCGACGCCGAGGACCGGGCCGTCGCCTGGGACAGCCTCGTGCTGTGCAAGTTCGTGCGCGACTGCTTCGACGACTTCGAATCGGAAGCATCGGCGTTGTGGAGCGCGGTGAGCGGCGTCGCGCTCGACGGCGACGGTCTGCGCGCCGCCGCGCAGCGCACGTGGGAACGCAAGCGCGCGATCAACGCGCGGCTGGGCTGGACGCCCGGCGACGACACGCTGCCGCCGCGCCTGTTCGACGAACCGATCGGCGCGGGCCCGAACGCCGGGCGTCGCGTCGACCCTGCGCGCTTGCGCGCGCTCCGCGACGCGTACGAGGCGCAGCGCCGCGCGGCGGGGACCGCGCTGCCCGTCGGCTAACGGCCGACCGATGCGACGACCCCTCGCGCTCGCGCTGCTCCTCGCGTGCACCGCGCTGCCGGCCGCCGCGCGAACGCCGGTCGCGATCGGCACGTATCCGTCCGGCCCGGTCGACGGCATTACCGACGTCGCGGGCGTGCGCGTCGGTCACGTCACCAAGGTCGAAGGCACGAGCGTTCGCACCGGCGCGACCGGCATCATCGCGAACGACGACACGTGGAACGACCGGCCCGCGGCCGCCACGTACGCGCTCAACGGCAACGGCGAGATGACGGGCGCGCACTGGGTCGACCAAGCCGGCTTTCTCGAAGTGCCGATCGTCCTGACGAACACGCTGAACGTCGGCCGCGCGGACGACGGCGTCGTCTCGTGGATGATCGAGAAGCATCCGGCGATCGGCGTTCGCGACGACGTCCCGCTGCCGGTCGTCGCCGAGTGCGACGACCAGGGCATCAACGACATTCAAGCGCGCTCGGTGCACCCCGAGGACGTCGTCGCGATGCTGAACGCCGCCAAGCCGGGCGACTTTGCGCGCGGGAACGTCGGCGCCGGCACCGGGATGCGCGCGTTCGCGTTCGCGGCCGGAATCGGCTCGGCGTCGCGCGTGCTCCCCGCGGCGCTCGGCGGCTACACCGTCGGCGTGCTCGTGAACGCGAACACCGGATCGCGCGGCGAGTTGCGCATCGACGGCGTGCCGGTCGGCCGGGCGCTGCAGCACGAGCTGCTGCCCGTCTATCCGCGTACGGCCGGTTACGTTGCGCCCACGCGCGGGCGCGCCGCCGACGGCAGCATCATCATCGTCGTCGCGACCGACGCGCCGCTCGACCATGCGCGCCTGCGCGACGTGGCCAAACGCGCGGGCATGGGTCTCGCGCGCACCGGCGCGACGTCGCACGTCTCGAGCGGCGACCTCTTCATCGCGTTCTCGACCACGCATCGTTACCCGCGGGCGGGCGGCATCGCCGGGCCGCCGCTCGTCACCGGCGAGGACCGCGTCGACGCGATCTTCGCGGCGACCGTCGAAGCGACCGAAGCCGCGATCGACGACGCGCTGTTCAGCGCGCACGATGTCACCGGCCGCGCGGGCGTCACGTACCACGCGCTGCCCTACGCGCGCGTCGCGCCGCTGCTGCGACGATAGTTACTGCGTCGTGAACGTGCCGAGGGTGAACGTCGTCGCCCCGGCATACGCGCCGGCCACGCAGGGATTCGCCGGCGGGTAGATCGCCGCGACGCGAACCGTGTAGGTCGTATGGGCGGCGAGCGGCGGAAGCGCCGACGTGACGGCGCCGGGCGGCGGCGTGGTGCCGCTCGAGCCCTGCGCGGGGACGAGCGGGGCGCCGTTCACCGCGGTTCCGTCGGGCGCGATCACCGCGAGCGCACCGGACGGCGGATCGTACGTGATCTCGACGCTCGCACCATTCGCCGGAACGCCTGTCGCGCCGTCGGCCGGCGCGATCAGCGCGGGCGGGGCGACGGCCGTGACCGCGACGGGCCCGCTCGGACACGGGTTGCCGCCGGAGCCGGAGTTGAAGAGGCCGCCCGAGCACCCGGCAAAAGCGCAGAGCGCGGGTGCCGCGAGCCACCGCATGACGTTCATCGCCGCCATCGTGCGCCATGCGGCGACCGGCTCGCTAGTGGGACGTTGGTCCCGAATGCGTCGCGCACCGCAGCGCCGCGCACAGTGCGGCCACGTCGGCGTCGTCCGGCCGCGCAGGCACCGCCGGCTGCACGTGTTCGGCGACGGCCGCGCCGTCCGGCGCACGCGCGTCGCGCACGACCGCGGCGAGCGCGCGCATGTCGAGCGCCGGAAGCGCGCGCAGCGGCGACCCGGCGTGTTCCGGCGGCAGCGGGGGCGGTGCAGCGAGCGCCTCCGACGCGTGACAGCGCAGGCACCCGGCGACGCGCGCGACGTTCAGGCCGGGGACGGCCGGCATTGCGCGAGCGCCGGGACCGTCGCCGATGCGGTCCGCGTCGAATCCGAGCGCGCCCGTGACCATCTCGACGCGCCCGATGACGCCGAGAGCGAACGACGGCGTGTCGCGCACGACGGGCGGCCGCGCGCGGATGAATGCGATCAGCGAGGCGACGTCGCCGTCGCTCATCGCGGCGTAGTCCCATGACGGCATCCCGAGCAGACGCTGTCCGCTCGGGCGCAATCCGCGCCGGATCGCTCGCTCGAAATCGGCGTCGGTATAGGCGCGGCCGACGCTGGGGTTTCCGCGCGTGAGGTTCGGCCCCCACAGCGTCGCGATGCGCCGGTCGCGGATCACGTAGGCGCCGCCGGCGTCGCTCGCATGGCATCCCGCGCAGCGGGCGCCGCGCTCGAAGAGATACGCGCCGCGCGCGAGCGATGCGCCGGCCCGGCTGGGCGCGGTTCCCATGCGCCCGCCCACGCGCAGCTGCACGGCGCGGCGCGTCGACGCGAACAGAAGGAGGACGCCGCACGCGGCGATCACGACGAGGCCGGCAGCGGCGAGTGCTGCGCGCGTCATCCGCTACCGAGCCGTTCCGCGCGGTAGGCGCGCGCGTCGGAGAGGGGGAGATTCGAACTCCCGATACCTTTTACAGTATGCTCGCTTTCCAAGCGAGTGCATTCAACCGCTCTGCCACCTCTCCGCGGGTGCGCTTCACTACACCGCGCGCGGGCCGAACGCCTGGGCCTTCAGATGCGCGCCGGATGCCAAATCGTCTTGAGCTCCGTGAACGCAAGGACGCGGTCCAGGTCGTCGTACGGCTCGCCGAACCATGCGCTGCGCGCCGGCGCGTCCTCGAAACGCGTGCGTTTGACGTTCTCGGCGGCGAGCTCGCCGAGCCGTTTCTCCGTCGCGGCGTCGAGCCCGAACGCCGTCAGGGCGTTGACGTCCATGTGCCCGGCCAGCACGGGCGCGAGCTCCGTGCGCACACCGGTCAGCACGTTCGCCGCGCCGGCCGGGAGATCGCTCGTCGCCAGGCACTCCGCGAAGACGATGGCGGTGCGCGGATCGCGTTCGCCCGCCACGACGACCGCGCTGTTGCCGCTCACGAGCACCGGCAGCAGCGCGGTGACGAGGCCCAACAGCGCAGGCTCGTCGGGCGCGAGCACGGCGACGATGCCGGTCGGCTCCGGCGTCGAGAAGTTGAAGTGCGGCCCGCCGACCGGATTGCGCGTCGACGCGAGAGCGAGGTACTTGTCGCACCAGCCCGCGTACCAGACGGCGCGGTCAATCGATGCGGCGACCTCACGCTCGGCGTCTCCGCCGCGAACCGTGCCGCCGGATGCCAGCTGCTCGGCGAGTTCCGCCTTGCGCGCTTCCATCATCTCGGCAAGCCGGTACAGCACGAGCCCGCGCAGCGCCGGCGTCTGCCCGGCCCACGTCGCGTGCGCGGCACGCGCGGCGACGACCGCGTCGCGCACGTCCTTGCGCGATGCGTGCGCGACGTTGTCGCCGCCGATCGCGTCGCTGCGGCCGCTCTCGCTTCGCGCGAACGCGCCGTTGATGTACAGCTTGTACATCTTGCGGATGGCGACGCGGCCGTTGCCCTTCATGCGGCGAATGTTCCGGAGTGCCCGTGCGCTTCCTCGGGCTGGGCCCCGCGTCGGCGACCGGGCATGCCGGCGCGATCCGGACCGGTCTGGGCCTTCCGGGCACGTATGGACATGGAACCTCTTCGGCGTCCGTTCACGTCTACGGGAACATGCAGGGCGGGCACATCGTGGTGCCACAAAAGTCGCGGATGAACGCGTCCGCAGGCGGGTAGGAAGCAAGCGTATGACGACGACGAACAATCAGCCGTTCCTGAGCGACGTCCAGGAGCTGCGGCGCCGCGCCCGCGAGCAGATCGAGAACGGCGCGGTCACGCAAGACTACGGGCTCGATCCGAAAAAGACGATCGAGCTGCTGCAGAACGCGCTCGCGACGGAGATCGTGTGCGTGCTGCGCTACACGATGCATGCGGTCGCGGCGACCGGCATCTCGAGCCAATCCGTGAAAGAAGAATTCATGGAGCACGCCAACGAGGAGCGCGAGCACATGGAGCGCATCGCCGAGCGCATCAACCAGCTTGGCGGCACGCCCAACCTGAATCCCGAAGGCCTGGCGACGCGGTCGGCCTCGCAGTACGGCTCCGACGACCTCGATCTGGTCGGCATGATCAAAGAGAACTTGATCGCCGAACGCATTGCGGTCGAGCACTACCGCGAGCTGATCCGGTTCTTTGGCGAAAAAGACCCGACCACGAGGACCATGATGGAAAGCATCCTTGCGGTCGAGGAAGAGCACGCGAACGACATGCACGACCTCATGGTCGCGCACGAAGGAAAACCGCCGCTCAAGAAGTGATGTCCGGGCCGTGCAGCTGATCTGCGTGCGGCACGGGCGCACCGCATGGAACGCCGGACGGCGATTTCAAGGACACACGGACGTCCCACTCGACGACGAGGGCCGCGCGCAAGCGACGGCTCTCGGTGCGCTGCTGCGCGCGGAGCGCATCGACGCCGCCGTGGCGAGCGACCTCTCGCGCGCGGCGGAGACGGCGCGCATCGTGCTCGGCACGCGGGCGATCGACGTGCGGCTCGACGGCGATTGGCGCGAGATGCGGTTCGGGACTTGGGAAGGGCTCACGTGGGAGCAGATCTGCGCGGCCGACCCGCGCATCGACCGCAGCGCCGCGACGACCGTCCGTACGTACACGCCGCCCGGCGGCGAGACGTTCGAAGAGCTGTGCGCGCGCGTTCGGCGCGCCGTGGAACGCGCGACGCAGGGCGTTCGCGACGATGGCGCCGTCCTGGTCGCCACGCACGCGGGGCCGCTGCACGCGCTGCTCACCGTCCTGCTCGGCGACGAGGACGCGTCGGCGCTCCGGGTCCGCTTCGAGACGGCGTCGGTCTCGCGCTTCCGGCGCGACAACGGCCGCTGGCGCTTGGCGCGCCTCAACCAGACCGCGCCCGCCGCGCCACGCTGAGCACGCTTGGAGGGAATGTCATCCTGAGCTTGCCGGTAGGGAATGTCATCCTGAGCTTGTCGAAGGGCGTCCGGTGACTCTCGCCACCCGTCAGAACCGTCTGAACCTGCCGCTCGGCGAGCGCGCGCCCGACGAGATCAACGTGATTGTCGAGATCCCCAGCGGCTCGCGGAACAAGTACGAGTACGACAAGTCGCTCGACATCTTCCGGCTCGACCGCGCGCTGCACTCGCCGATCTTCTATCCGGGCGACTACGGCTTCGCGCCGCGAACGCTCGCGCTCGACGACGACCCGCTCGACGTGCTGATCCTCGTCTCCGAGCCGACGTTCAGCGGCTGTCTCGTGCTCGCGCGGCCGATCGGGCTGCTGCGCATGGTCGACGACGGCAAGGAAGACGACAAGGTTCTCGCGGTGCCGGTCGGCGAGCCCGACTACGCGGACGTCCACAACTTCACGCAAATCTTCCCGCACCAGCTGCGCAAGATCCAGCACTTCTTCGAGACCTACAAGCTGCTCGAGGGCAAGCACACGAGCACCGCCGGCTGGGATGACGCCGCCGCGGCGCGCCGCGTCATCGTCGAGTCGGCGCAGCGGTTCGACGAGAACGGCTGACGGTCAGGACGCGCCGGATGCGGCGCGGGCGCTCACGCGTGCGATCGCGTTCGCGTGCGCCGCGACGTCGCCGCGAATCGCCGCGGCGAACAGTTCGGCCGTGTCGACCAGCCGCGGCCCGGGGCGGTTGACGAACGCGTTGCCGTCCATCGCGTAGGCGCGACCCTCACGCACCGCGCGCAGGAACGCGAACGCGCTCGCCGCATGCGGCGGGAGCGCGGCGATCTCGCGTTGCGCGCGCTCCAGTCCGAAGCCGCACGGTGCGACGATGACGACGTCCGGGTCGCTCGCAGCGATCTCGTCCCACGCGAGCGTGCGCGAGTTCGCGCCCGCGTTTCCGAGGACGGGGCGCCCGCCCGCGAGCTCGACCAGCCCAGGCGTCCAATGCCCGGCGCTCATCGCCGGCTCGCTCCATTCCAGCACGAGAACCGTGCACCGCCCTTCGACAAGCTCAGGGTGACGATCGAGGTGAACGGCGTTCGTGTCACCCTGAGCTTGGCGAAGGGCGCGCACTCGCGCTCGCAGCGACGTCAGGACGCGCGCGGCGCCGTCATTGCAGCCGGTCAGCTCGCCGAGGAACGCGATGGTTCCGAACACGTCGTCGAGCGACGACGGTTCGAGCGAGATGACCCGTGGATCGCCGCGCAGCCGCTTCGCCGCGCGGTCCACGATCTCGTACGAAACCGCGCACACCGCGCAGAGCTCCTGCGTTACGATGAGATCCGGCTCGAGCGACGCGAGCTTCGCATCGTCCAGGCCGTACAGCGACGAACCGGCGTGGACGCGCGCGCGCACGTGACGATCGATCCCGGCGGCGTCGAGCTCGTGCGGAAGAAGCGTCGACGTGAGGACGGGCCGCGTGGCCGCCTCCGGCGGAAAGTCGCACTCGTGCGTGACGCCGGCGACCTGATCGCCGGCACCGATCGCGAACAGAATCTCCGTCGCGCTGGGGAGCAGGCTGACGATGCGCATGCGTCCCGCCCTTCGACAGCCTCAGGACGACATGCCCTTCGCCCTTCGACAAGCTCAGGGTGACGTGAGGTCGACAGGCTCGCCGGGACGGGGGCAGAACCTTCCGCGGTCCGCCGGCCGTGGCGGAGCGTGCCCTCGCCCGCAGGAGAAGGTTCCCTGAACAAGATCAAGGTCAAGAACCCGGTCGTCGAGCTCGACGGCGACGAGATGACGCGCATCATCTGGCAGTTCATCAAGGACAAGCTGATCCTGCCGTATCTCGACGTCGACCTGAAGTACTACGATCTGGGCATCGAGCATCGCGACGCCACCGACGACCGGGTCACGCTCGACGCCGCGCGGGCGATCAAGCAGTACGGCGTCGGCGTGAAGTGCGCGACGATCACTCCCGACGAGGCGCGCGTCGAAGAGTTCCATCTCAAGGCGATGTACCGTTCGCCCAACGGCACGATCCGCAACGAGCTCGACGGAACGATCTTCCGCGAACCGATCATCTGCCGCAACGTGCCGCGCCTCGTGCCGGCGTGGACGCAGCCGATCGTCATCGGACGGCACGCGTTCGGCGATCAGTACCGCGCGACCGACTTCAAGGTCCCCGGTGCCGGCAAGCTCACGCTGAGCTTCACGCCGGCCGACGGCGGCGCGCCGATCGTGCGCGACGTGTTCGAGTTCAAGAACCCCGGCGTCGCGCTCGCGATGTACAACCTCGACGAATCGATCCGCGGCTTCGCGCGCGCCAGCATGAACTACGGCCTGCTGCGCAACTGGCCCGTCTATCTGTCCACGAAGAACACGATCCTCAAAGTCTACGACGGGCGCTTCAAGGACATCTTCCAAGAGGTCTACGACTCGGAGTTCAAGGCCGAGTTCGAGAAGCGCGGGCTCACCTACGAGCACCGGCTGATCGACGACATGGTCGCCGCCGCGCTGAAGTGGTCGGGCGCGTTCGTGTGGGCGTGCAAGAACTACGACGGCGACGTGCAGTCCGACACCGTCGCGCAGGGCTTCGGCTCGCTGGGCCTGATGACGTCGGTGCTCATGACGCCCGACGGCGAGACGATCGAGGCCGAAGCGGCGCATGGCACCGTCACGCGGCACTACCGCCAGCACCAGCAAGGCAAAGAGACGTCGACGAACCCGATCGCGTCGATCTTCGCGTGGACGCGCGGCCTTGCGCACCGCGGCCGCGTGGACGGAACGCCGGACGTCACGCACTTCGCCGAGACGCTCGAGCGCGTGTGCGTCGAGACCGTCGAGTCCGGGAAGATGACGAAGGACCTTGCGCTCCTCATCGGACCGGATCAACCGTGGCTGACGACAACGCAGTTCCTGGACGCGCTCGACGCAGAGCTCCGCAGCCGCATGGGAGCCGCGAGCGCGATCGCCGCCGTGTGAGCGGACCGTGCTGAACGGCGATCCCGACACCCTTGCGATCCTGGTGGGCGGCGGTCCGGCGCCCGGGATCAACGGCGTCATCGCATCCGCGACGATCGAGGCGCGCAACCACGGGCTGCGCGTCCTGGGCATCTACCAAGGCTACCGCCATCTGGTCAAAGGCGACACGTCGCACGTCCGCGAGCTGGACGTCGACGACGTGTCGCAGATGCACTTCGCGGGCGGCTCCATGCTGCGCACGTCGCGCACCAACCCGGCCGCGGACCCCGCGTCGCTGCGCCAGTGCGTCCGCGCGCTGACCGTCCTCGGCGTGCGGTACCTGATCACGATCGGCGGCGACGACACGACGTTCGGCGCGTCGCGCATCGCGGCCGAGACGAAGGGCCGCATCGGCGTCGCAACCGTGCCGAAGACGATCGACAACGACCTCCCGCTGCCGGACAATGCGCCGACGTTCGGTTTCGAGACGGCGCGGTCGGTCGGCACCGCGATCGTCGAGAACCTCATGGAAGACGCGCGGACGACGTCGCGCTGGTACCTCGCCGTCACGATGGGGCGCAAGTCCGGTGCGCTCGCGCTGGGCATCTGCAAGGCGGCCGGCGCGACCCTGGCCGTGATCCCCGAGGAGTTCCGCAGCGAGCGCATCGCCCTCGGCGACGTGGTGGATACCGTCGTCGGCGCGATCGTGAAGCGGCTCGCGTACGGCCAGGATCATGGCGTCGCCGTCATCGCGGAAGGGCTCGCCGAGCGCATCGCGCCCAAAGAGCTCACGGCGGTGATGACGGCCGCGCGTGATGCGTACGGCCACGTGCGCCTCGCCGACGTTCCGCTCGGCAGCGTGCTGCGCGACGCGGTGCGCGCACGACTCAAAGAGATCGGCGTCGACGCCACCGTCGTGCCGAAGGACATCGGCTACGAGCTGCGCAGCGCGAAGCCGATTCCGTTCGACGCGGAGTACACGCGCACGCTGGGCTACGGCGCCGTGCGCTACCTGCTCGGCGGCGGCAGCGGCGCGCTCATCGCGCTGGCCGGCGGGCGCATCGTGCCGGTGACGCTCGAAGAGATGCTCGATCCGGACACGGGCCGCATCCGCGTGCGCACGGTCGACGTGACGACCGAGTCGTACGAGGTCGCGCGCAAGTACATGATCCGTCTGGACGAGCACGATCTCACGGAACCGCGCCTCTCACGCCTCTCCGCGCAGACGAGTCTCGATCCGGAGGCGTTCGAAGCGCGCTTCCGGCATCTCTTCGCGGCCTAAGACCGGATCATTCAGCGGCGCGACGGCGCCGCTGTGACGCGCTGCTCGAGCTTCGCGAGCCGCCGTTCGACCAACACCAGCCGTTCGCCGACGCTCGACCCTTCGCCGGACGCGAGATAGTACGGATCGACGCCGAGGTAGTGCGCGAGCCGGAGCCCGACGGTGAAGCTCGGGCTCTTGACGTTGCCGGTCTCGAGCTGACGGATCGCGCCCTCCGAGACGCCGACTTCGTTCGCGAGGCCGGCGATCGTCGTGCCGCGCTCCTCGCGCAGGCGCCGCAGCCGCTGCGCAAACGTCTCGCTCACGGACGATCCTCGCAGCGAAGGACGCTGCGGGTGTTGCGAACGATGTTACGCAGCAGCGCGGCGGCGGCGGACTGTGCAACGACTGCATCACGAGACGAGGCGCGTGGCGAAGGTGCGAGTCCGAACAAGGAGTTGGTCCCGCGCTTCGGCGGCGCGTGCGCCGTCCCCCTATGCCGAAACGGCCATCATTCGCGCTCAGACGCGCAGCGGCGCCAACTGCGACTCCACCCGCTGCACGCTGCGATCGAACGCGTCGGGTCCGCTGCGCGCGAGCGCGTCGTACAGCGCGAGCGCGCTCGTGCGCGCGAGGATCATGGAGCGGTACCATGGGAGCGTCGGCGCGAGCGTCGCCAAGCCGGTCTGCCGCTGCCACCGTGCTTGCAGTCGCGGCGCAACCACGTGCATCGCGTGCACCGACACGACGTAGTCGTGATCGCTGATGTGGTTGACGAATGCCTCGAGCGGCGCGGGATCCACACCGAGCGCGAAGCCGGCGCCGTCCCGTTTCACCAAACCGTAGGCGACCGGGTCGACACCCGCGACGATCGCCGCAGCGCGGCACCAGGCGACCACCTTGGCCTCGTCGCCCAGCGACGGCGCTGCGTGCGCCGACAGCAGCGTGGTGACGAAGCGCGCATCGTGGCCGCGGGCGAGCGCCTCGGCGCCGGAGAGCACGTGGTGCCCGCCGGTGCCGGCGATCGTGAGCTCGTCGAAGATCGAGCCGTCGTCGTTCCAGCCGAACACGACCGTCTTCATGACGTCGTGGTAGAGCGCCGCTGCGATCGCGGTATCGCGCGAGACCGTCGGGCGGCCGCCGAAGTAGTGGCGGTCGTACGATGCGGCGAGCGACTGCGCGACCTCGGCGTTGAACGACTCGTGCATCGCGAGGCCGCCGGGATAGGCGTGGTGCGATCCGTCGGCTGATCCCGGCGCCGCCCAGAAGGGCTGAATCACGGTGGTCGAGCCTGGTTCCGTGCCCGGCGGAAAGATGCCGCGAACGGGTGCGTCCGGCGCGACGAACCCGGCGCGCGCGAGCGCGTCGCGCACGGCCGTACGCGACGCGTGCGTCGGATGCCGCGCGGCGTAGAGCGCGCGCGGCACCCGGATCAGGTCGAGCACCGTCGCGCGCAGCGCGCCGTCCTCGATCGAGCCGGCGAACGCCTCGACGCGCGCGTACGTCGCAACGGCCAGGTTCGAGCCCTGCGCGAGCGCCGCCGCGGCGGTGTTGCCGCGCGTGAGCGGACCGCGGGCCGGAGGGAGGTTCACCCGCGGCACCGCTGCTGCCGCCGCCTCGGCACCGCCGGCGCCGGCCAGCAGCGGAGCGGCCGCCGCGGCAAGCGCGGCGACGAACTGCGGACGGGTCAGCGCGACGCGAGCATCCTCGACGCACATGCCGATCCGGTCGGTCGCCGGGAGGAGAATTCCTGTGCAGCCGCAAGTCGCGGCACTGGTATATTGTATGCCAAACACCAGCAACCGGCGAGCGCGATGGCAGCCCTGTCGCTAGTCGCAATTCGCGCCGACGTCAGCCTCGCGGCTCAGGTCTACGACGCGATCAAGGAAGCGATCTCGACGACGAATCTCTACGAGATTCGTGAGGGTGACCTGCGGCTCGACGAACGCGAGCTCGCGACCCGGCTCGGCGTGAGCCGCACGCCGATCCGCGAAGCTCTGGTCCGCCTGGAGCACGAGGCGCTCGTGACGAGCGTACCCCGCCGGGGCTATTTCATCGCTCGGAAGAGCAAGGCCGAGCTGATCGAGATCATCACCGTCTGGGCGGCGCTCGAGAGCATGGCCGCGCGCCTGGTCGCTCTGAGCAGCGAGCGACGACGCGATCGCCTCGCTGCGCTCGATCTTCGCGACGTTCGACGGCGACCGCATCGCCGCGCACCTGGACGAGTACTCCGACGCGAACCTGCGCTTTCATCAGCGCGTCATCGAGCTCTCGGGCTGCGAGGCGCTCCGCCGCACCGCCGGCGGCATCCTCATCCACGTGCGGTCCATCCGCCACCGGACGATCGGCGAGAACCACCGTTTCGAGCGGTCGATCGTCGATCACATGCACATCATCGAAGCGCTCGAGCGGCGCGACGCCGAGTCCGCGGAGCGGCTCGTGCGCGATCATGCGCTCGCTTTGGCGGCGCACGTCGAGGCGAACGACAACGACCTGCAATGAACGAACATCCGTGGAGTAGGTAGCGAATGAGCAGCAACGGCACTTCGACCAACGGCGCGCACGACGGCGAGCACGTGCGCAAGGCGCTCGACGGCGTCAACATCCTGGACATGACGCACGTCCAGGCGGGCCCGTCGTGCACGCAGATTCTCGCGTGGCTCGGCGCCAATGTGATCAAGGTGGAGCTGCCCGGTCGCGGCGACATCACGCGCGGGCAGCTGCAGGACGTCCCCGACGTCGACAGCCTGTACTTCACGATGCTCAACTGCAACAAGCGCAGCATCACCCTCAATACGAAGACGCCCGACGGCAAGGCGATCTTCCAGCGGCTGATCGGCTACTGTGACGTGCTGGTCGAGAACTTCGGACCGGGCGTGCTCGACCGCCAAGGCTTCACGTGGGAGCGGATCCAGCAGCTGAATCCGCGGATGATCTACGCCTCGATCAAGGGCTTCGGCCCGGGCAAGTACGAGGACTTCAAAGCGTACGAGACCGTCGCGCAGGCGATGGGCGGCGCGATGAGCACGACCGGTTGGGAAGACGGTCCGCCGACGTCGACCGGCGCGCAGATCGGCGACTCGGGCAGCGGCATCCACATGGTCGCCGCGATTCTCGCCGCGCTGTTCCAGCGCACGCACTCCGGGCGCGGACAGCGCGTGACGGTCGCGATGCAGGACTCGGTCCTCAACCTGATCCGCGTGAAGATGCGCGATCAGCAGCGGCTCGCGCACGGGCCGCTGCGCGAGTACCCGAACGACGAGTTCAAGGACTACGTCCCGCGTTCGGGCAACGCGTCGGGCGGCGGGCAGCCGGGGTCGGCGCTGCGGTGCGCGCCCGGCGGTGAGAACGACTACGTCTACGTCATCGTCCAACCGCAGGTGTGGGCGCCGCTCACCAAGCTGATCGGACGTCCCGAGCTCGCAGAAGACGCGGCGTGGGCGACGCCGGCGGCGCGCCTCTCGCACCTGGACGAGATGTTCTCCGTGATCGAGCAGTGGACGAAGAACTACACGAAGTTCGAGGTGCTCGAGAAGCTCAACGAGATCGACGTGCCGTGCGGTCCGATCCTTTCGACCAAGGATCTGATCGAGGACGAATCGCTCGCGGCGCGCGGGATGATCGCCGAAGTGCAGCACCCCGAGCGCGGCATGTTCAAAACCGTCGGCTGCCCGCTGGTGCTGTCCGACAATCCGGTCGAAATCAAGAGCTCGCCGCTGCTGGGCGAGCATACCGAAGAGATCCTCAAAGAGATCGGCTGGGACGGTAAGGACGCTCGCGAGCTCCATGCCGCCGGCGTGCTGTAGGAGACGAAGAGAGAAGTGCTACTCGAGCGACAAGGTGTCGATCAGGCCGCGGTCCGTGCGGTGCTCGATCGCGTCAAAGCGGAGAACCGCAGCGCGCTGAGCGCGCCCGAAGCGAAAGCCGTCGCGGACGCCTACGGGCTGCCCGTGCCGCAGGAAGCCCTCGCGACGTCGGCCGACGACGCCGCGCGCGCCGCGGAGAAGATGGGCTTCCCGGTGGTGCTCAAGATCGTATCGCCGGAGATTCTGCACAAGACGGAGGCGGGCGGCGTGCTCGTCGGCGTCGAGAATGCGCAGGCGGCTCGCCGCGGCTTCGACACGATCGTCGCGAACGCGAAGAAGTACGACGCGAAGGCGACGATTACGGGCGTGCAGGTGCAGCAGATGCTGCCGACCGGCGCGCAGGAAGTCATCGTCGGTGCCGTCACCGACCAGAGCTTCGGCAAGCTCGTGGCGTTCGGTTTGGGCGGCGTGCTGGTCGAAGTCCTCAAAGACATCACGTTCCGCCTCGCCCCCGCGACGCGCGAGGACGCGCTCTCGATGCTCGACGGAATCCAGGCGGCCGAGATGCTCAAAGGCGTCCGCGGCGGCGAGCCGGTCGACCGCGACGCGCTCGCGACGATCATCGAGCGCGTGTCGCAGCTCGTGACGGATTTCCCCGAGATCAGCGAGGTCGACCTCAATCCGGTGTTCGCGACGCCGAAGGGCGCGACCGCGGTCGACGTGCGCATCCTCGTGGACTTCAACCCGCCTGCGCCGCGCTACCGGCCCTCGCAAGACGAGATCGTCACGGCGATGAACCGCATCATGCGTCCGAACGCCGTCGCCGTGATCGGGGCGTCGACCGAGGACGGCAAGATCGGCAACTCCGTGATGAAGAACCTCGTCAACGGAGGCTACAAAGGCAAGATCTATCCGATCAACCCGAAGGCCGACGAGATCCTGGGCTACAAAGCGTACGCGTCGGTCAAGGACATTCCGGGTGAGGTCGACGTCGCGGTATTCGCGATCCCGGCGAAGTTCGTTGCTGCGGCGCTGACCGAGTGCGGCGAGAAGAAATCCCGGGCGCGGTGCTGATCCCGTCGGGCTTCGCCGAGACGGGCAACGAAGAGGGCCAGCACGAGATCCAGGAGATCGGCCGCAAGTACAACGTGCGCTTGATGGGGCCGAACATTTACGGCTTCTACTACACGCCCAAGGACCTGTGCGCGACGTTCTGCGTCCCGTACGACGTCAAGGGCTCCGTTGCGCTCAGCTCGCAGTCGGGCGGCGTCGGCATGGCGATCATCGGGTTCGCGCGGTCGGCGAAGATGGGCGTCTCGGCGATCGTCGGGCTCGGCAACAAGGCGGACATCGACGAGGACGACCTGCTGACGTTCTTCGAGCAGGACGACGCCACGCAGGCGATCGCGATGCACATGGAAGACCTCAAGGACGGCCGTTCGTTCGCCGACGTCGCCAAGCGCGTCTCGAAGAAGAAGCCCGTCATCGTGCTCAAGGCGGGTCGAACCGAGCTGGGCGCTCGCGCGGCGAGCTCGCACACCGGCGCGCTCGCCGGCAACGACCGGATCTACGACGACGTGCTGCGGCAGAGCGGCGTGATTCGCGCGCGCGGTCTCAACGAGATGCTGCAGTTCGCGCGCGCCGTGCCGGTCCTGCCGACGCCCAAGGGCGAGAACGTCGTCATCATCACCGGCGCGGGCGGCTCGGGCGTGCTGCTGTCGGACTCCGTCGTCGACGCGGGCCTCTCGCTGATGAAATTCGACCCCGATCTCGACGAAGCGTTCAAGAAGTTCATCCCGCCGTTCGGCGCGTCCGGGAACCCGGTCGACATCACCGGCGGCGAGCCCCCGAAGACGTACCAGAACACGATCCGCCTCGGTCTCGAGGACGACCGCATCCACGCGCTGATCCTCGGGTACTGGCACACGATCGTCACGCCGCCGATGGTGTTCGCGAAGCTCGTCGTCGAGGTCGTCGAGGAGTTCCGCGCCAAGGGGATCGACAAGCCCGTCGTCGCGTCGCTCGCAGGCGACGTGCAAGTCGAAGAGGCCAGCGAGTACCTCTACGACCACAAGATCCCCGCGTATCCGTACAACACGGAGACGATGGTGGCGGCGCTCGGCGCGAAGTACCGCTGGGCGCGCGGGGCCGGACTCCTGTAGAGTCCGGCCGTCTCTCGGAAAGAAGTCTCTGCCGTGCAGGAATCGCGACGAAATCTCGTTTACCAAGCTCCCAACGACCCCGTCGTGGCCATGAGGACAAACTGAATGAACTCTGGATTACGCAATCCGTGGGTACAGCTCGTTGCAGGCGTCGTCTGTATGGCGATGATCGCGAACCTGCAATACGGCTGGACCGTTTTCGTCAACCCCATCGGTAAGGCACAGGGCTGGGGGAGCGCGGCGATACAGGTATCGTTCGCGATCTTCGTGCTCGTCGAGACCTGGCTGGTGCCGTTCGAAGCCGCGCTCGTGGATCGCTACGGCCCGCGCGTCATGGTCGCCGTGGGCGGCGTCCTCGCCGGCTTGGCCTGGGTGGTCGACGGCTATGCCAGTTCGCTCCTGATGCTGTACGTCGGCGGCGCGATCGCCGGTGTCGGCGCCGGCATCGTGTACGGCACCTGCATCGGCAACGCGCTCAAGTGGTTCGCCGGACGCCGCGGCCTCGCGGCCGGCCTCACGTCGGCCGGATTCGGCGCCGGCGCGGCGATCACGGTCATCCCGCTGACGATCATGATCAAGAACAGCGGCTACCAGCACACGTTCATTTTCTTCGGCATCCTTCAGGGGCTGGTCATCCTCGTCGTCTCGATGCTGCTGATGAAGCCGCCGAAGGCGCCCGCAGAGGCATTGCGCCCGAACCCGCGCGTTCTGCAGGGGAATCGAGACTACACGCCCGGTCAGGTGCTGACCTCACCGGTGTTCTGGGTGATGTACGTGATGTTCGTGCTCGTCGGCTCCGGCGGTCTCACCGCCGTGGCTCAGCTGGCATCGATCGCGGGAGACCGCTACATCGACGTCATTCCGGTGACGATCCTGGGCATCACCGCCCCGGCGTTGACGTATGCGCTCTCGCTGAACAACATCATGAACGGCATCACCCGGCCGGTGCTGGGCTTCGTCTCCGACCGCATCGGGCGCGAGTGGACCATGTTCGGCGCGTTCATGCTCGAAGGCATCGGCATCTGGGCGCTGATGCAGTACGGCACGACGCCGGTCACCTTCGTCGTTCTTTCCGGGCTCGTGTTCTTCGCCTGGGGCGAGATCTACAGCATCTTCCCGGCGACGACGCGCGACCACTTCGGACAGAAGTACGCCACCACGAACTACGGCATGCTGTACACCGCAAAGGGTACCGCATCGCTGCTGGTGCCGTTGGCGAGCGTGATCACGAAGGCGACGGGAAGCTGGTCGGCGGTGTTGCTGATCGCGGCCATCTTCAACATCGTCGCCGCGCTGATCGCCGTCGGCGTGCTCCGCCCGTTGCGCGTGCGCGAGATTCGCAATTCTCCCCCACCCATGGCGACCGCCGCGACCGCGACTGCCACCTAGAGAGAGGAACACCACATGAAGATCATCTCGCGAGGGGCCGCGCTCGCCGTTGCGGCGGCCGTCCTGGCTCTCGCCGCTCCGGCGCCGCGCCCGGCGCAGGCGGAGGGAACCGAACTGTCCGCCCTTGTCGCTTCGAACGCGAAGGCGGCGTTCGAAGAGCTCGTCAAGGACTTCGAAGCCAAGCACAAAGGCGTGACCGTCAAGGCCGAGTATCTCGGCGGCGCGACGATCGGGAAGCGGATCGACAACAACGAGGCCGTCGACGTGGTTCTGGTTGGCAGCACGATCCTCGACAAGGAGACGCAGCTGACCGACCCGCCGACGCCGGTGCTGCAGAACAAAGAGACGATTCTGGTGCCCAAGGGCAACCCCGCCAAGATCAAGAGCCTCAAAGACCTGGCGAATCCCGGCGTGAAGCTGTCGATGGGCACGCCGAGCTCCGCGGTCGGCAAGCTCGCGGGACAGGTGCTGCAAAAGGCGTCCGCCGACTACGGCTTCGACTTCATCACGAGCGTCCGCAAGAACATCGCGGTGCAAAGCGAGAAGGGCAGCGACGTCGTCGACGCCATCGGGCCGAAGGCGAATGCCGGCATCACCTTCGCCTCAGACGTCAATCCGGCCAAGTTCGACGACATCGCGATCGACGACAAGTACAACGTCGTGTCGGTCTACTCGATGACCGTCACGAAAAACGCGAAGAACGCCGCGCTCGGCAAAGAGTTCGTCGCGATGGTGGCCGGCCCGCAGGGTCAAGCCATTCTCAAGAAGTTCCATTACATGGCGCCGCCGGCAAAATAACCGGCTCGCACTCGAATCGAGACGAAGGGCACCGTGCGAACGGTGCCCTTCGTGCGTGCGCGTGCCGCTGCGGTCAGCGGTCGTATGCGCGGCGGAACGTGGCGTACATGTACGGATAGTCCTCGTAGAACCAGTTCCGCAGCGAGCGCCGCACGAGCGCCGCGGCCGTGACCGGCGAGGCACCCTTCATCACGTAGTGCATGCCGTCGAAGAAGTCGGCGGAGTAGCGCGGGTACGACGCCATCGGCTGGAAGCCCGCGAACGGCGCGAACGGCGTCGCCGTCCACTCCCAGCCGTTGCCGACCAGGTCGTGGACGCCCCACGCGCTGGCCCCGGCGGGAGACGAGCCGGCGGGCTCAGGGTCGAATCGGCGCCAGCCGAAGTTGCCGTGCCGCTCGGGATCCGGCACGTCGTCGCCCCAGGGGTGCGCGCGCTGCTCGCCGGACGGCGCGCCGTACGCGGCGCGGTGGTACTCCGCCTCGGTCATCAGGCGTCCGCCGCTCCACGCCGCGAACGCGGCCGCTTGCTGCTGCGTGCACCACACGGGCCAGGACGCCGGCAGCGGCAGATCCTCGAAGCACGCGCGCAGCATCAGCTCGCCGTCCCGCTCGAACCAGTTCGGCGGCATCGGGCCGCCGTCGCGGACGAACGCGAGGTACTCGCCGTTCGTCACGTCGTACGCGTCGACCGCGAACGCGCCCGCGTCGACGTCGTGCTCGTCGAATTCGTTGTCCCAGCCGAACGGGATCGCCTCGCGGCGCGCTCCCAGCGTGGCGCGGCCGGCCGGGATCGCGATCGGATCGCGGCGCGGGGGTGCGGCGTCACGGTGCTGCGAGCGCGGCCCCCGCTGCAGCTCGCGCGCGAGCCGGTGCACGATGTACGTAAGGGTCTCGTGGTGCATCTCCTCGTGCTCGAGGACGTTGTGAGCCGCTTGCGCGCGCACGAGCCGCGGGTTGGACGGGTCGTCGAGCCGCGCGGTCGCGAACGCCTCGAGAATCGCGGCGTCGCACGCGTCGCCGAACGCGCGCACCGTCGACCGGTCCGGCCAGGCGGAGCGTTTCGCCGACGACGCGGCCGCCGCATCGCGCGGATCGATTCCCCGGTTGAAAACCTGCTCGAGCTCGGCGTCGATCGAAGGCCTGCCGAGCGCGTCGCGCACGAGCGTGATGTAGGCGAATCCCGGGATGTGGCCGTCGTAGAAAACGAACGGGTGGCGCAGCGGCAGCGGCGCGATCCCGTACGCCTCGGGGGCGATCAGCCCGAAAAGTCCGGCCGTGCGACGCCGGTTCGCGCGATAACGCGCGGCCATCGCCTCCCGGTTGACGGCCGATGCGGGAGCGAGCGTGTCCACGGCAGCAAGTATACCCGGGCCGCCGGAACTTGTCCTCAGTCGCCTGCCAGGTACGCCCGGAGCCCGGCGACGCCGCCCTCGCGGCCGAACCCGGACTCGCGATAGCCCCCGAACGGCGAGCTGGGATCGAACTGGTTGAACGTCGAGCACCACACGACGCCCGCATGCAGCCGCTGCGCGACGTACATCGACTTCGCGCCCTTGTCCGTCCATACGCCCGCGGAGAGGCCGTACGGCGTGTTGTTCGCTTTCTCGATCGCCTCGTCGGCGGTGCGGAACGTCATGATGGAGAGCACCGGGCCGAAGATCTCTTCGCGCGCGATCCGATGCGACTGCGACACGCCCGTGAAGAACGACGCGCGGTGGAACCAGCCGCGCGACGGCAGGTCGCACGATTGCTGATGCAGCACGGCGCCTTCGGCGACGCCGCTCTCGACGAGCTCGGCGATCTTCGCGTGCTGCGCCTGCGAGTTGATCGCACCGATGTCCGTATTTTTGTCGAGCGGATTGCCCAGCCGCAGCGTCTCGATGCGCTGCTGCAGGCGCGCGACGATCTCGTCGTGGATCGGCTCCTGCACGAGCAGGCGCGATCCGGCGCAGCAGACGTGACCCTGGTTGAAGTAGATGCCGCTCACGACGCCCTCGACGGCTTGGTCGAGCGGTGCGTCGGCGAACACGATGTTTGCGGCTTTCCCGCCGAGTTCGAGCGTCATCGGCTTGCGCGTGCCTGCGAGCGTGCGCTGGATGATCTTCCCGACCTCGGTCGAGCCGGTGAACGCGATCTTGTCGACGCCGGGGTGCGCCACGAGCGCGGCGCCGGTGCGTCCGTCGCCCGTCACGACGTTCACGACACCCGGCGGCAAACCGGCCTCCTCGCAGATCTCGGCGAGCAGCAGCGCCGTCAGCGGCGTCGTCTCCGCGGGCTTGAGCACGATCGTGTTGCCGCACGCGATCGCCGGCGCGATCTTCCACGCCGCCATGAGCAGCGGAAAGTTCCACGGCACGATCGATCCGACGACGCCGACCGGTGCCGGATCGCGCGCACCGTGCAGCGCGTACGGCAGCTTGTCGGCCCAGCCGGCATAGTAGAAGAAGTGCGCCGCGGCCTGAACGACGTCGAAGTCGCGCGACTCCTTGATCGGTTTGCCGCCGTCGGTCGTCTCCAGCACGGCGAGCTCGCGCGAGCGCTCGGTGATCGCGCGCGCGATACGGTAGACGTACTTCGCCCGGTCCGCCGGACGCATCGGCTTCCAGTACGCGTCGTATGCGTGGCGCGCTGCCGCAACCGCGCGGTCGACGTCGCCGGGCGTGCCGGCCGCGACTTCCGCCAGGGTCTCTTCCGTCGCCGGATTGACCGTCGGCGAACGTTCCGCCGCCGGCCGACGGGACCCACGCGCCGCCGATGAAGTGCCCGTACCGCGCAGCGATGCGAACCGGGGTCGTCTCCAGGGAGGGAGCGTACGCGAGGGCCATCGCGCTGGAGGTTCGACGCGTCGCGCGCCCTCCCCGGGCAATGGCGACGCGGACGCTTTCGGCGGCCGGCCGAGCAGGTGACGGCCCCCACGCGCGCCGCAACACAACGCCGTGAACTCCCAGTCCTGGCTCGAGGTGATCGCGCGGGCGATCGGCGACGCGCGGTCCGCTCGCCTGCTGCAGTACGCCGGCCTGGCGAACGCGTGACGGGCCGCAGCGAGCTGCGCGTCAACCGCGACACCGCGGACGCCTCCACGCCGGCGCAGCTGCGGCACACGCTCGACGCGTTCCTCAAGGCGCTCGACATCGAGCCCGCGCTGCGGGACGACATCATCATTGCCGTCGGCGAGGCGATCGCGAACGCGGTCGAACACGCCTACGAGACGAAGGAAGCGGGACGCGTCGAGCTCCACGTGACGACGGACGACGACAACACGCTGCTGGTCGACGTCTACGACCGCGGATCGTTCATCGACCGCGAACTGCGCGAAGGCCGCGGACTCGGACTTCAGATCGTACGCGCGATCGCGCGCGCCGTGTCGATCGACACCGAGGGCGGAACGCGGATCCGCATGGTGTTCGACGCCGCCCTTCGACAAGCTCAGGAAGACACGGCTCGACAAGCTCAGGATGACGCGGGGAGCGCCTGAGCCTTAGTCCTTCGCGATGTAATCCAGCGAGCCGTAGCGGCCCGTCGCGAGCTTCTCGCGCTGGAGCAGCAGATCGTCGAGCAGCGCCGATGCGCCGATGCGGAAGAGGTCGGGCGAGAGCCACGGTTCGCCGAGGGTCTCGTCGAGCAGCACGAGGTACGCGATCGCCATCTTCGTGTTGCGCACGCCTCCCGCGACCTTGAGGCCGCGGCGCTCCCCCGTGCGGCGGTTGAAGTCGCGGATCGCCTCCGCCATCACGAGCGCGGTCGCGAGGGTCGCCGACGTGCCGATCTTGCCGGTCGACGTCTTGATCACGTCGGCGCCGGCTTCCAGCGCCAGATCGCTGGCGCGCCGCGTCGCGTCGTACGAGCCCAGTTCGCCGGTCTCGAGGATCGCCTTGAGGTGCACGTCGCCGCAGATCCGCTTCACCGCGACGATCTCGTCGAACACGAGGCGCTCGTCGCCGGCGAGGAAGGCACCGCGGTCGATCACCATGTCGATCTCGTCGGCGCCGGACGCGAGCGCCGCCTCGGTGTCGCGCAGCTTCACGTCGAGCGACGACAGACCGCTCGGAAACGCGGTCGCGACCGACGCGACCTTCACGCCCGTGCCGCGCAGCGCGTCTTTCGCCACCGCGACCAGATTCGGGTAGACGCAGACGGCGGCGACGCGCGGCGCGCCGGGGGCCGGGAACGCGGCCTTCGCGCACAGGGAGCGCACGCGCCCCGGCGAGTCGCGGCCTTCGAGCGTCGTGAGGTCGATGCAGCGAATCGCGAGATCGATCGCGGCGAGCTTTGCCTCGTTCTTGATCGATCGCTTCGCGAACCCGGACGCGCGCGCTTCGAGCATGACGGCGTCGACCGTCGGCGAGGCCTGGGCGAGGAGAAGGGGCATGGACCGCTCCGTTCGAGAACGTCGCGCGGCGTGACCTCGTACCGCCCGCCGCTCGACGGCATTCGCGTCCTGGAACTGGGCTCGTCCGTCGCGGCGCCCGCCGCCGGGCGTCTGCTGGCCGACCTCGGGGCCGAGGTGATCAAAGTCGAGAGCGCGGAAGGCGACGGCCTGCGGACGTGGGGGCCGCCCGCGCCGGACGGCACGTCGTGGTGGTTCAAGTCGCACAACCGCAACAAGCGCTTCGTGCGATTCGATCTGCACGAGGACGCGGACCGCGCGACGGTACGTGAGATCGCCCTGCGGTGCGACGTGCTGCTGGAGAACTTCCGGCCCGGACGTTTGGACGCGTGGGGCCTGAGCTACGACGCGCTGCGCGCGGAGAACCCGCGCATCGTGTACGCCTCGATCAGCGGCTACGGTCAGGACGGCCCGTACCGCGAGCGCACCGGCTTCGGCAACATCGCCGAGTCCATGAGCGGGCTGCGCTACGTCACCGGATACCCGGACCGCCCGCCCGTGCGCGTCGGCATCTCCCTCGCCGACGAGCTGGCGGCGCTGAATTGCGTGGTCGCGATCCAGGCCGCGCTGCTCGCGCGCGAGCGCGACGGGGTCGGGGACCGTATCGACATCTCCCTGCTCGAGTCGAGCGTCGCGCTCACGCAAGGCATGCTGCCCGAGTACGACGCGCTCGGGATCGTGCGTGAGCGCTCCGGAAATACGCTCGGACCGGTCGCGCCGTCGAACATCTACCCGACGCGCGACGGCCGCTGGATCGCGATCGGCGCGAACGCGAACTCGCTGTTCCGCCGCTTCGTTGCCGCGATGGGCCGGCCGGAACTCGCCGAAGAACCGCGGTTTCGCGGCAACCGCGAGCGCACGCAGCATGCCGCCGAGCTCGATGCTCTGGTCGCCGATTGGGCGCGCGCGCGCGACGCGGGCGAGATCGCGCGCATTCTCACCGATGCAGGCGTGCCGGCCGGTCCGGTGTACTCGATCGCCGACATCGTCGCCGACGAACAGGTGCAGGCGCGCGGTGTCGTCCGGCACCTCGAAGACGACGCGGGCAACCGCGTCGCCACCACGGCACCCGTAGCGCGGTTTCGCGCGCACGCGACCGTGTCGCATCATGCGGCGCGCGCCGTCGGCGCCGACACCGATGCGGTGCTCCACGAGCTCGGCATCGGAGGTGCGGCATCCCGGCGGTGATCGAGCTCGAGAACGTCACGAAGACGTTCGAGTTGGGCTACACGGCGCTGCGCGATGTCGAGCTCGACGTGCCGGCGGAGCGGTTCGTCGCGCTCGTCGGGCCGTCGGGATGCGGCAAGTCGACGACGCTCTCGCTGATCGCCGGGCTCGACCGCCCGACGACGGGCGCGGTACGCGTGCGCGGCAAGCGCGTCAACGGCATCACGCCGAGCATCGGGTTTCTGTTCCAGCGCGACGCGCTGCTGCCGTGGAAGACGGTACGCGAGAACGTGCGGCTGCCGCTGTCGCTGCGCGGCGTACGCGACGCGGAAGCGCAGCGCCGCGTCGCCGAGTGGATCGGGCGCGTCGGCCTGCGCGGGTTCGAAGCGTCGTACCCCTACCAGCTCTCCGGCGGGATGCGCAAGCGCGTCGCGCTCGCGCAGACGCTCGTGTATGACCCCGAGATCCTGCTGATGGACGAGCCGTTCTCGGCGCTCGACGTGCAGACGCGCAACTTGATGGAGGCCGAGCTGCTCGGCCTTTGGCAAGGCTCGGGCAAGACCGTCATCTTCGTGACGCACGATCTCGAAGAGGCGATCGCGCTCTCGGACGAGGTCGTCGTCATGACGGCGGGACCGGCGCGCGTCAAGGCGCGCTACGAGGTGACGCTGCCGCGGCCGCGCGACATCGAAGCGGTGCGGTTCGACCCGCGCTTCACGACGCTGTACTCGCAGATGTGGAACGATCTGCGCGACGAGGTCCTCGAGAGCTATGCGCGAGCGAACGCGGCCGGTTAATCGCGCGGTCGTCGCGGCGATTCAGGGCGCGCTCGTGCTCCTCGGGCTGGCGCTCTGGGAGCTCGGTGCGCGAACGGGACGGATCGACACGTTCTTTTTCTCCGAGCCGTCGCAGATCGCTGCCACCATCGGGAGCTGGTGGCAGCACGGCTACATCATCGGCGACGTCGCGGTGACGATGGAAGAGACGCTGCTCGGGCTGGCGGCCGGCGGCGCGCTCGGCGTCGCGCTCGCGGTTGCGCTGGCGGCGAACCGGTGGCTGGGCGCGATCTTCGTGCCTTTCCTCGTGCTCGTGAACTCGCTGCCGCGCGTGACGCTCGTGCCGCTGTTCATCCTGTGGTTCGGCTTCACGCTGTGGTCGAAAGTCGTGAGCGCGATCGTCCTGGTCGTCTTCGTCGTATTCTTCGCGACGTACGACGGCATCAAGGACGTGGACCCGACGCTCGTCGCGAACGTCCGCGTGCTCGGCGCGACGCGCATGGACGTGATGCGCCACGTGCTCATCCCGTCGGCCCTGACGTGGATCTTCTCGTCGCTCCGGTCCGCCGTCGGCTTCTCCCTGATCGGCGCCGTCGTCGCCGAATACTTCGGCGCGCAGGCCGGGGTCGGCTATCGCATCCAATTCTCGGAGTCGCAGTTGAACACGAGCGGCGTGTTCGCCGGCCTCGTCGTCCTGATGGTCCTGGTCTTTCTGATCAACCTGTGCTTGCAGGGGCTCCAGCGGCGTCTGCTCGTCTGGAAGCCCGTCGACTCTTGAGGAGGTCCCGGATGTCAACGCTCTCGCGCCGCGCTCTGATCGGCGGCATCGCCGCCGCCGGGGCATCGACCGTGTTCAGCGCCCCGACGATCGTGACGGCCGCCGCGCCGAAGGAGAAGGTCGCGGTCGTGGTCGGAGCCGACCACGGGCTGATCTACTTTCCGTGGGACCTCGCGAAGGCGCTCGGATACTTCGATCAAGAGGGCCTCGACGTCGACCTCACCTACGTCAAGGGCGGCAGCGAGGCGGCGACGGCGCTCGCGTCCGGCTCGTGCGAGTACAGCGGCAACGCGATCGACCATGCGATCGCGGCCGCGGAGCGCGGGAAGTCGCTGGTGATGATCGCGGACTTCATGAACCAGCCCGGCATCTCGCTCATGATCCGGCCCGGCGACCGCGAGAAGTTCAAGTCCTTCGCGGACTTCAAGGGCAAGACGATCGGCATCACGTCGATCGGCTCCGCGACGCACGTGCTGGCGCTTTGGATGGCGCACCGCTCGGGCCTCGCGAAGGACGACGTCAAGATCCTCGGCGTCGGAGCCGGCGCGACGATGATCGCAGCGCTCAGCGGCAACCAGGTCGACGTCGCATACGGCGTCGATCCCTACGTCACGACGCTGATCAAGACCGGACGCGGCGTGCAGTGGCTCGGCATGTTCACCTCCGGCGACACGCGCAAGGCGCTCGGATTCGGTCAATACTGCTTCACGGGCGCCCTCACGCGGGGCGACGTGCTCGCGAAGAATCCCGACCGCACGCAGAAAGTCGTCAACGCGCTCGTGCGCGCGCAGAAGTGGATGGCGACGCATACCTCGGCGCAGATCGCGGCGGCGCTGCCGGACGACATGCGCGGCGGCACGACACCCGCCGACTGGGCGCAGTCATACAGCCACTCGCGCCCGGCGTACACGCAGCACGGCGAGATGGCCCTCGAAGGCGTGCGCGCCGTGATGGAGACGAACGCGTACTTTTTCGGACAGCAGTCGAAAGTCGATCCCGCCAAGCTGTTCGACAACAGCTTCGTAGACAAAGCGGCGAGATCGGTGAAGACCTAAGCTGTTCGCGTCGCCGTGAGCTGAACGCCTGTCAGCCTGCTCGGGGTGACGAGCGTGGCGGCGCGGGTCGGCGCGGCGAATTGCGCGAAGGCGTCGTACGTGGCGCAGTACGTCTATTCCATGTTCCGGGTCGGCAAGAAAGTGCCGCCGAACCGGCAGATCCTCAAGGACATCTCGCTCAGCTTCCTGCCCGGCGCCAAGATCGGCATCCTGGGCTTGAACGGTGCGGGCAAGTCGACCGTGCTGCGCATCATGGCCGGCGTCGACACCGACATCGAAGGCGACGCCATCCCGATGCCGGGCATCAGCATCGGCCACCTGCCGCAAGAACCGCAGCTCGATCCGGACAAGACGGTACGCGAAACGGTCGAGGAAGGTTTGAGCGAGGTCACCGCCGCGCGCGCTCGCCTCGATGCGATCTACGCGGCGTACGGCGAGCCCGACGCCGACTTCGACAAGCTCGCGGAGGAGCAGGCGAAGCTCGAAGCCGTGCTGTTCTCCGCGGGCGGCGACGACATGGAGCAGCAGCTCGAGATCGCCGCCGATGCGCTGCGGCTGCCGCCGTGGGACGCGCGCATCGGGCCGCTGTCAGGCGGCGAGAAGCGCCGCGTCGCGCTGTGCCGGCTGCTGTTGTCCAAGCCCGACATGCTGCTGCTCGACGAGCCGACGAACCACCTCGACGCCGAAAGCGTCGAGTGGCTCGAGCAGTTCCTGCAGCGCTTTCCGGGGACCGTCGTCGCGGTGACGCACGACCGGTATTTCCTCGACAACGCTGCGGAGTGGATTCTCGAGCTCGACCGCGGGCGCGGCATTCCGTGGAAGGGCAACTACAGCTCCTGGCTCGATCAGAAGCAGGCGCGGCTGGCGCAAGAAGAATCGGCCGAATCGGCGCGGCAGAAAGCGCTCAAGCGCGAGCTCGAGTGGGTGCGCACGGGCGCGAAAGCGCGGCAGTCCAAGAACAAGAGCCGCATCGCGCGCTTCGAAGAGCTCTCGAGCTACGAGTACCAGCGGCGCAATGAAACGCAAGAGATCTTCATCCCGGTCGCGGAGCGGCTGGGCGACCAGGTGATCGCGTTCGAGGGCGTGCGCAAGGCGTACGGCGACCGCCTCTTGATGGACGACGTGTCGTTCACGATCCCCGCCGGCGCCATCGTGGGCATCATCGGCCCGAACGGTGCGGGCAAGACGACGCTGTTCCGCATGATCTCCGGCAAGGAACAGCCCGACGCGGGCAGCATCCGGATCGGCGCGACGGTGAAGCTCGCGGTCGTCGATCAGTCGCGCGAGTCGCTCGACGACGACAAGTCCGTCTTCGACGACGTCACCGGCGGCCGCGACCTGCTGCAGATCGGCCGCTTCGAGATGCCCTCACGCGCGTATCTTGGACGGTTCAACTTCAAGGGCGGCGATCAGCAGAAGAAGGTCGGCGCGCTGTCCGGCGGTGAGCGCGGCCGCCTGCACCTCGCCAAGACCCTGATGGCCGGCGCGAACGTGCTGCTGCTCGACGAGCCGTCGAACGATCTCGATGTCGAGACGCTGCGCGCGCTCGAGGACGCGCTCAGCGAATTCGCGGGCACCGTGATGGTGATCAGTCACGACCGGTGGTTCCTCGACCGCGTCGCCACGCACATCATCGCGTTCGAGGGCGACTCGCGCGTCGAGTTCTTCGAGGGCAACTATCAGGAGTACGAGGCGAACAAGAAGGCGCGACTTGGCGAGGAGGCCGCGCGCCCGCACCGCCTGCGCTACCGTCCGCTGACGATCAGCTAGGGGTTCCAGAGGGCCGCGAGCCGGGATGCGATCGCGGCGTCGTGCGGCTGGAGCCCGGCGCCGTTGCACACCCGGCACGCCTGCGGCGCGCAGTCGTCGCACTCGCCGGTTCCCGTGCAGTGGCGGCAGTCGTCCTCGGGCGAGCGGCGGCGCTTGCGCTTGCGCGGCAGAGCCCAGCGCTGCGCGGCCTGGCGTTTCCGCTGCTCCTGGTGGAGCTCCGTCTCTTTGAGGACGGCGTAGAAGCCCAGGACGGACATGCAAGCGAGAGCGCCGACCATGAAGTCGGCGAAGCTGCGATCCCTCATTGGACGGGTTATCGGACTACGGGATCCGGAATTGAGCGCTCGAGCGGGGCGAGCACGACCTTGTCCCGGCCTTCGCGCTTCGCCTGGTAGAGGGCGGAGTCGGCCGACGCCAGCAGCTCCGCCGGGGTGACGCCCGATTCGGCAGGCCGGGTCGAGGCGACCCCGACGCTCACCGTGATGATGCCGCTCGGCGCCTCCGGGTACGGGATCGCCAGACCACGGACGTTCTGGCGCACGCGTTCGCCGACGACCCGCGACGCCTCGCCTTCCGCCAGCGGCAAGACGATCGCGAACTCTTCTCCGCCGTAGCGGGCCGCGACGTCGTCGGGCCGGAGCACGGCGTCCTGCACGCCGTGCGCGACGCGGCGCAGGATCTCGTCGCCGGCCTGGTGTCCGTGGGTGTCGTTATAGCGCTTGAAATGGTCGACGTCGATCATGAGCACGCCCAGGGCCGTATGCGAGCGGCGCGAGCGGTCCCACGCGCGCGACATCGCGCCGTCGAAGGACCGGCGGTTCGCGATCCCGGTCAGGCCGTCGAGCGAGATCAGCGCCGACAACGCGCGGTTCCGGTCGGCGAGGGCCAGGGCCAAGAGCAGCGCCTCCAGGGAGAGGCCGGCGTCGAAGGCTCGCGTCAGGTTCCGGTGCGGAAACAGGATGCCGTGCACGTTGAGGTCGTTGATGAGGATCCCGGCGGCCGCGAACCCGAAGGCGATGAGGTAGAAGCGGGCCGGCCCGAAGCCGTCCCGCCGCGCGACCACGCCGCGCACGAACAGCAGGACCAGCAGCGCGGCCTGCAGCGCCTCGCCGGCGTAGCCGGAGCCGCGCCAGGCGGTCAGGTCCTCGACGAAGATCAGCACGACGTTCGCGAGCAGGACCGGCAGCGTGAGGCCGTCGAGCAGGCGGCGGAAACGCGCGAGGGTCAGGAACGAGCGGCAGAACCCGGTCAGCGCGATGTAATAGAGCGCGAGCGTCACGCCCTCGCCGACATGGGTCGCCCGAACGTCGCCCAGGCCGCGGGTCTCGATCAGCGTCAGCCCGACCAGCGAGAACATCGACGTGGCGTACCAGCCGAACGGTACGTCGCGCAGCACGACATAGAGCAGCGCGTTGAACGCGCCGATCGCTACGAAGAACCCAAGGAAGAATGCCGCGTCGCTAGAGATTGCCGCGTTTCGCCTGTTCTTGTTCGATCGACACGAACAGCGCCTTGAAGTTGCCTTTACCGAACGACAACGATCCTCGACGCTGGATGATCTCGAAGAACAGGGTCGGACGGTCCTGCAGCGGCTTGGTGAAGATCTGCAGCATGTATCCGTTATCGTCCCGATCGACCAGAATGTCGAGGTCGCGCAGGACGGCGACGTCTTCGGCGATCGCCCCGACGCGCTCGCCCAGCGTCGCGTAGTACGACGCCGGCGTCTCGAGCAGCTCGACGCCGTTCGCCCGCAGTGCGCTGACCGTCTCGACGATGTCGTCGGTGGCGATCGCGACGTGCTGCACGCCGGCGCCGCCGTAGAAGTCCAGGTATTCCTCGATCTGCGAGCGCTTGCGGCCTTCGGCAGGCTCGTTGATCGGCATCTTCACCTTGCCGCCCGGGCTCTGCATCACTTTGGAGCGCAGCGCCGTGTACTCGGTGGAGATGTCCTTGTCGTCGAAGCCGATCAGCTGCGTAAACCCCAGCGCCTGCGCGTAGTAGTCGCACCAGCGGTCCATCTGCCCCCACCCGACGTTGCCGACGCAGTGGTCGATGCGTACGAGCCCGACGTCGCGCGACGGCGGCATGACGGCCGACCACGGCCGGTAGCCCGGCAGCCACACGCCGCGGTACCCACCGCGCTCGACCAGCGAGTGTACGGTATCGCCGTACGTTCCGATGCGAGCGAAAGCGGCGGTGCCCCCCTCATCGCTCGTCGCTTGCGGATCGTCGATCGGCGTCGCGCCGCCCGCGACGGCGTCGTCGAACGCGCCGCGCGCGCTGGGCGTGCGCAGCGCGACGTCGCGCACGCCGTCGCCGTGCCGCTGCACGAACGCGGAGATCGGATCGTCGGCACGCAGCGCCGACGTGAACACCAGCGTGAGATCGTTCTGGCGAATGACGTACGACGCGCGATCTTTCGTGCCGGTCTCGGGCCCGGCGTATGCCAGCGGCCGGAATCCGAACGCGGTGCAGTAATAGTGCGCGGCTTGCTTGGCGTTCCCGACCCACAGCTCGAGATGGTCGAACTCCAGCATCTCGAGCGCCTGAGAGCGCCGCGGCGTCAACGTGCTCACGGTACGTCCGTTACCCCATCGATCTGCCGCCTTCCCTCGTTTGCGAGCGAGCCGTCCCCGTTCCGATGGGTAGAACGTTGGCCGACGCTCTTCTTACCGGCGAGGGATGGAATGCAGACAGACGTCCGAGAGACGGCCCAAAACGCGGTGACCCAAGGAAAAACGTTCGTTACCAGACAGATCGACGATCGCACGACGCAGATCGGGCAGCAGGTCGGCGCCGTCGCGCAGGAGCTGCACAAGGTCGGCGACCAGTTGCGCGCAAGCGGGCCGGCCGGGCTGGCCGCCGACTACGTCGACCAAGGCGCGGACTTCGTCGACCGGATCGGTCGCTACTTTCAGGATGCCGACAGCGACCGGCTTTTCGCAGACCTCGAGAACATTGCGCGCAAGCAGCCATGGGCGGTTGCGGCGGGCGCGCTCGCGCTCGGATTCGCGGCGTCGCGGTTCTTGAAGACCTCCAGCGCGCGGCGCTATCGCGAGGGCATGGAGTCGTACGGCGACGCATTCGGCGACGGGACGCTGTCCGGCGGCGCGTACGGCGGCACGACGTACGGCGAGACGACATACGGCGACCGCGGCTCGCGCGGCGGCGGCAATGCGACCTGAGGCGCCGCGCGAAGCGGATCGCCCGATCGGCGAGCTCCTTCGCGAGCTCGGCGACGAGATCTCGACGCTCGTTCGGCAAGAGATCGCGCTCGCGAAGGTCGAGATCGCGGAGAAGTCGCGTCCGGCGGTCGCATCCGCCGGCATGTTCGGCGGCACCGCGCTGTTCGGACTGGGCGCGTTCGGCGCGTTCACCGCGTGCCTGATCGCCGCCATCGCGCTTGCGGTGCCCGTGTGGGCGTCCGCCCTGATCGTCACCGTGGTGTACGGCGCGGTCGCCGGTATCCTCGCGATGACCGGCAAGAAGAAACTACAAGAAGCGGCGCCGCTCGTCCCCGAGCAGACCGCCCAGACCGTGAGAGAGGATATCGAATGGGCAAAGACTCGAGCGAAATCCGGCGCGAGATAGAGCAGACGCGCGCGCGTCTCGGCGACACGGTCGAGGCGCTCAGCTACAAGGCCGACGTGCCCTCGCGCGTCAAGGACGCCGTCAACGAGCGGGTCGACACGGTGCGCGGAACGATCGGCGACGTCGTCGAGAGCGTCAAAGGCACCGTCGCGGACGCGGCGGGTGCGCTCGGCGGCGCCGTGGTCGAAGCGACGAGCAAACTGGATTCGGCGACGGGAAAACTCGGCACGGCGCTGGGCGGCGCGTCGCGCACGATGTCGCGTACCTTGAACGCCACGACCGACAAATTGGGAGATGCAACGAGCACCGTGAGCAGCAACATGACGAACTTGACGAGCAGCGTCAACAATCTCGCCGGCAGCGTGAGCGGCACGGTCGGCAGCGTCGCGCAGAAACTCCCGGATCCGTCCGGCGTGACGAACGCCGCGCGACGCGGCGTGAGCATCGCGACGGAGAACCCTCTCGGGCTCGCGATCGGCGCGCTCGCGGTGGGCTTCCTCGCGGGGCTGGCCACGCCGGTGAGCGATCTCGAGCGCGAGAAGGTCGGCCCGCTGCGCGACGAGCTGCTCGAGCGCGCGAAGACGGTCGGCACGGACGCGCTGGAACACGGCAAGCAGGTGCTGCAGGAGACCGCGCAAGCTGCGATCGGCGCGGCGCAGCAAGCCGCGCAGCAGCACGGCCAGCAAGTTCTCAGCGAGGTGACGGGCGACGGCGCGCAAGGTGAGAACCAGGGTCAGCGTCAGACCAACACGCAAGGCGGGGGCCAAAGCCGAGGCGGGAGCGGTTCGACGCAGTACGGCGTGCTGCTCGACGACCAGCAGCAGAAGAACACCCTCGATCCCGGCGCTCCGGGAACGGCCTCGCCCTAAGGCGCTAGGGGACGACGGTGACCGGAATTTGCGCGGTCGCCGTCGTCCCGTCCAACCGTGACGCCGTCACGGTGAGGTGCGCGGGCCCCGGTGCGAGACCGCCCGCGCTGAACGTGTACGACGATTCCCACGCTCCCGGCGAGCTCTGACCGATCGACGTCGAGAAGCCGGGGTAGCCGATCGTCAGCCGGACCGCGTTCGCGGATGTCGTTGCGGTGAAATGAACCGGCGTGCCGTTGCGCAGCGCCGTCGGTCCGAACGTCAGCGCGTAGATGCGCACGGGATCGTTCGGCCCGGCCGCCGTGCTCGCCGGCGTGCTGCCGAACGTGAAGACGTCCGGCGCCGCCGCCGGCGCAGCGGAGGGTGACGGAGGTCCGAGCCGCGACGACGGCGCCGTCGATGCCGGAGCGGCGGGGACACCGGGCGGCAGCGCGGCGGGCGCGAGCGGCGCGGGAGCGAGCGGAGGCGGCGCCGGCCGCGCTGCGGGCAGACGCGTCCCCGGCGCGAGCGTCGGCAGCGGCGCGGGCGACGGCACGACGGGCAGCGGCGGTCCCGGTGAGTATGCGCGGGAGCCCGGCGTGACGATGTGCGGCGTCACCGTGATGACGAGCTCGTTGCGCTCGCTGTTCGTCTCGGAGTTGCGGAACGCGCGCCCGATCAGCGGCAGGTCGCCCAGGATCGGGATCTTCGTATCGGTGCGCGTCGACGTATCCTGAATGAGCCCGCCGATCACCAGCGTCTCGTCTTCGCGCATCGCGACGGTCGTCTGCGTGTCGCGGGTCGCGATCTGTGGAATGCCGTTCGCGATGCCGGCGAGACTGTTCACCGTCGGGTGCAGCGCGACCGTGATGAAGTTGCCCGCGTTGACGACCGGCGTGATGTCCAGCGTGACGCCGGTTTGGAACGTCTGCAGCTGCGTGGTCGCGACCGTCCCAGTCCCGCCGCCCGTCGTGGTGAGGATCGCGATGTTGTCGCCGGCGCGAATCGTCGCCGTTCGTCCGGAGATCGTCGTGATGCGCGGGTCGGCGAGCACGCGGCCTTTACCGCTCTGGACCAGCAGGTTCAGCGTGATGCCGAACGACACCGGCGAGCGCGTGAGCGGCTGAAAGTTCACGAACGGCGGCGGCGTCCCGCCGTTCGGCGCGTTCGGCGTCGTCTCGGAGAACGTCGTCCCGATCGTCGGCGAGGTGAACGAGAGCCCGAGATTCTTCGCAGCGGTCTCGTCGACTTCGAGGATCTCGGTGTCGAGGATGACGAGCTTCTGCTCGACGTCGAGCTGATCGATCAGCGCCTTCGCGAGCCGGATCGCGTACGTCCCTCCGGTCAGCACGAGTTGCGTGCCGTTCGGCGGAACGGTGATGCGCAGGTCGGGCGCCTGGGATTGCAGCGCTTGCGTGACCGTCGTCGCGATGTCCGTCGCGGACGACGAGGGCGCGCCGTTGAGGCCCGGCGCCGCCGCTTTGAGCGAGATGACCTCGACCTGCCCCGCGCCGATTGCCGCTTCCGACGCCCCGGGCTGCAGGACGCCGGGCGCTCCGCCGGCGCCAGAGCCGGCGACGCCGCCCGATGCGTCGAGCTGGGCGATCGCGTCGCCGATGCGCGCGTGCTGCGCCGGGGTTGCAACGATGGACAGCGCGTTGAGATCGGCGTCCGTCGTTACTTGCGCGTCGCGGAACGAGCGCGCGATCAGGTCCCCGACCGAGCGGGCATCGACGAAGCGCAGCCGATAGACCTGCGTGTATCGCACGCCGGCCTGCGGCTGGTCGATCAGCGCGACGAGCGCCTTCGCCTTGGCGACGTCTTCGGCCGGCCCGCCGAGCACGACGGACTGCCCCGCCACCGACGCGCGCACGCCGCGGAACTGGTTCGCCACCGCACGCGCGACGTCGCGCGGCGACGCCTTGGTGACGCGCACCGCTTCAACCGGTCCCGCAGCTGCCGGCGTCGGCGTCGCGGGCGGCGTGTCGATCGCCGCGACGAGCACCTTGATCTGCGCGAGATCGCCGGGCGTGGCAGAGATCAGCAGCGTGCGGTTCGGTGCCGTCTCGATGCGCGCGCTCGCGGTAGAGCCCGCGGATGCGTGCCGCCACGACGGATGGATCGGCGTTCCGGACGGCGACCGCATCGGTGACGGAATGCAGCGGACCGCGCACGTCGATGCCGGCGAGCACCGTGCGCATCGCCGCGACGTCGTCGGGCGGCGCGATGACCAGCACGGCGTTCGCCGGCCGATCGACGCGCAGCCGAGCCTTCGGAAACAGCCCGTGAAGCACCGCGGCAGCCCGCGCGGCCGGGATGATCTGCACGGATAGAACTGCCGGCGCCACCGGCGGCGTCGCGGTCGCCGCGGGTCTGGCCGATGCCGCCGAGCTTAAGCCGGGCGGCGCCGCTGCGAGGACGAGGGCGAAGATTACTACGAGCGCCCACACGCGCTGGTTCGTCATGTAGCACATTATAGCTAAAATATGTCTAGCATGCTATTGCCACGTCCCGTAGGAAAGTGCATAATGAAGCCCGCTCGGCAAGGCCGCGACGCAGCGGTCCCGGGCGGGACGGGAGCCGATGGGGTGTGGTGATCCGGCAATCACGCAGAGCGTGGCCGATGGCAACCCTTGCCGTCGCGATGGCAACGGGAAGTCCGGTCGCGGCGAATCCCGCCGCGGGGGTGCGCGTGACGAACGCGGCGGCGGGATTCGACCTCGCCTACGCGTCCAGCGCGTCGACGCTGGGCGGCTACGTGACGTCGGACAACGCCCCGCTCGCCACCGTCCCGCGCGGGACGACCGACGCGTTCACCGTCACCTCGACCAGCGCACGCGCGCTGGCCGGGGCGCTTGTGTATCGCGCCGTCGACGATCCCGCACGTGAATGCACGTTCCGCTACACGCTCACGTACGCCGGCGGACGGTTCGTCCTGCTGACGGACGCGCGCGCGAGCTGGACGGCGCAAGCGGTCTGCACCGCGACGCCGACCGGCCCCGACAAAGCCAAAGGCGACTTCGGCGTGACCTTCACGATGAAGTAGCCGGCCATTGACGAGCGACGGGCGGACGGCGCTCACTGCTTCACGGCGACGCCGCCCGCTCGACCACTGTCCACCCGCCCGAAACGGGCATCTTGACGAGGATAGTCTATCATGATCCACAGTCTGAAAGCACTCGCGCTGGCAGCGGCAACGGCCGCCGCCGCCCTCGCCGGCACGGTCGCACCGGCCGCGGCGGCAAACTTCAACGTGTACTTCGCGGTGCAGAACAACGACGCGTCGGCGTCCATGGGAATCACGAGCATCGGATCCGGCATCACCGGCCTCGGCGCCGGCCCGATCGCGGCCGGCGGCCTGGACCCCGCAACCGGACACGCGGTGTACTCGGACGCGTTGCCCGCTCTCGGCGGATACAAGAGCACGTCGTTCACGGCGAACGTGTACGGGTCGCCCACGGGATCTCCGTGTACGTTCACGCTCAAGGTCACGAAGGACACCAACGCGTTGCCGTACCTGCTGCATTTCGGCGTCGACAACGCGTCGCGTTGCGCCGTACCGGCCGACGTCCGTACGAGCGACGGCGAGTTCACGGCGCAGACCTACGTCGTCGGCTGGCAGACCTAAGGAGTTCCCGATCGCGCTCGGGTGGTCGCGAACCGCCCGAGCGCGATCGGCTCCTGCGACGGCGTCAGTACGAATAAGGCTGGACGTCGACGCTGTAGATATTATTGCTGAAGGCTGCTTGACCATCGGCCACTCCGGTCCGCGTCGTTCCGTTCACGCCGTTGAAGATGATGCCGTAGTCGGAGAAGCCGTCGCTGAACAAGCCCGGAATCGTCTTCACGAGCGCACCGTGCTCGTCATACTCGTTCAAGCATGGCCGGGCGTTCACGTCCTGCCACGAGACGAGCTGCGGGCACGACATCGACCGTTGGAGGATCAGGTGATTCACGGCGTCGACGCCGATCGTCGCAGACTCACCGCCGACCATCGCGGGCCAGCCGTGGCTCTGACTGGTGTCATCGAGGATGTGCTGGAACACCCGCGAGACAGTGCCGCCGGACAGGTCGACGAGGCTGAGCTCGGCGCGGAACTGGTCGGTCGTGCCGTTGATATACTGACAGCTCGTCGCGATCGCAGCGACGTGAGTACCCGGATCGATCGCCATCTGGTAGCCTTGGCCGAGTCCCGTTGCGCCGGCGCCGATCGGCAGCGTCCGAACGGACGCCGAGCTCGTCGCGAAGTCAACCGTGACGAGCTGCGGCGACTGCTGGTCGCACGGCAAGGTCGCATCCTCGTTCAAGAGATACGCGCGGTCGGCGCTCGGGTCGTAGGCCACCGAAAAGATCCCTTGCGCGTCGAAGTTCGGGCCGAGCAGCGCGGTCACGTCGACCGGCGGGCTGAACGTCCCCGTCGTGACGTCGCCGGCCGTGACGGTAAACGCTCCACTGGCGGTATCAAGCGCGAGATACGCCGATCGAGTCGGCGTAGAATTCGTCGCCGCCGAGATGAGCCACACAGAGGGCGCAAATGCCGGCGCCGGTAGCGTGAACTGAGCAAACGGCGCCTCCAGCGGTACCGCGCGCTCGTAGCTCATCGTCGCGCCGTCGACCGCCGTCTCAGCAACTGCGGTATCGTTCTGCACGATCGGAAAAAATTGCGAGTTACCGTTCGTGAACGTTAGCGGAACGCCGGCGACCGAGCCGGTGCTCAGGTCGAACGGCTCATACGTGAAGAACTGGACGTTCTGCTGGGCGGTACCGAGCGCCGCGCCCTCGGAGATGAAGCCGTCCCCTCCGTTCGGGTTGAGGTAGGCGTTGTCGATCCCCGCCCCGAGGACCGGTTCGATGCCGAGATACTGGACCGTATCGGCGTCGCTCGCTTCGCCGATCGGCGTCCCGCCGCCGGCCGGCACGACGCGGACGTTGACGTACGAGGTGGCGGGGATCCCTGCCACCGTCGGATCGATCGTTACCGTCCCGCTGGTGCCCGCGGCGGCAACGCGATAGATCGACCCCGTCACCATGCCGTCGGCGTCGAGCCGGCTGCCGTTCGGATTCCGGAACGTGTTGTATCCGCTGCCATACACCCAGTCATAGAAATGCACCGAGGGCGGCGGCGCCGACAGCTCGATGATCGCCCCGGTGGCCTTCGGCACGTTCGACACATCGTACGTCACCGCGAACGTCGTCTTGTACGGAACGGCAAGGCTGTGCCACGCCGGTTGGCCGGGGGCGCTCGACAGGAGCGGCGCGGGCGGCCGCACCGTGCCCGCGTCGACACGCGTGAACGCAAGATCACTCGCATCGGAAGCCGGAACGCCCGGCTGCATGTCGATCCACACGGTGTACGCACCGGCACCAGGCAGCGCGGACACCGGCACGTTGACCGTGCCGTGCGTAGACGGCAGCGGCGTAGAATAGTACGGCAGCAAACGGTATCCCCAGAAGTACTGCGCGCCTTCGCCCGGGACGGACACGTTGAGCGTCGGGCTGCGAGCCAGCGACGCCGGATAGCCGCGGACGTCGTACGTCACGGGAATGGTCGATCCGCTCACCCCGGCGGGAACGACGGGCGCGAGGACGACCCGCGACGACGGCGCCGGCGGTCCGAACGTCAACGAAAACGTCGACTCGGCCACGACGTGCAAGCCGACCGACGCGCTGTACGTCAGCGACAGCGTTCGCGTCGCACCGCCCGTCAGCGGGACGCCCGCAGCCGCGAAGAGCTGCGCGGGGAGCATGCGAATGCGCGGGGTCGTCGCAATGACGCGGCCCGGCTGTCCCGCGACGGTGAGGCGAAACGTCGCGTTGGCCGGGATCGCCTCCCAGTCGGGCGCGATCGTGATGTACGAGTTGAGCTCCGCACCGGTGTCCGAGCCCGCGAATTGCGCAGGACCGTACGGGTTCACCGTAGCGTACGGGCCGTCGAGCTTGATGAATGCCGGATCGAGCGCGGTGACGTACACCGCGTCGAAGTACTCGTCGCCCGCGTCGGCGATGAACGAACCGCTGCGACGGCCGTGGACCGCGACGCGCGCGATGCCGGGCTGCACCGCCTTTCCGCCCGCCGCGAGCAACTGCTCGACGATGCGCCGCACGCTGACCTGCGGTCCGACATTCGCGGTGACGTCGAGCTGCGGCGGGTTGGCGACCGGCGTTCCCGTCGCGACCAGGGCGTCGCGCACCGCGGAGGGCGATGCGAACGGATGTCCGGTCAGGCGCGCGACCTGCATGGCGACCGCGGCGGCCGCGGCGACCTCGGGCGATGCTGCCGACGTCCCGCCGGTGATCTCGGTCGAGGCCGAGTCGTACGTCGGGCCTGCCTTGTACAGCGCCTGGATGTTGTCGCCGGGCGCCGACAGGTTCACGCGGCTTCCGAAGCCGCTGGAAAAATCGAGCATGCCGTTGTAGCGCGTCTCCGCGAACGTCGGCTGGTTGCCGAGCGCCCCGGCCGTAGCATCCTGCGGGTTGACCGCAAAGATGTCGTCGAGGGTCGTGGCGCCGACGGCGATCGCGCCGTCGTCCGGATCGACGGACGGCGCGGTGCTGTAGAACAGGTCGTCCATGGTCGTGAAACCGGACGTCGCGGCATTCGTCGCCGCGCTGCCGCCCGACGGGCCGACCGCGGAGAGCGTGAACGTCCGCGTGCCGTCGTTGGCGGCGATGCACACCACGATGCCCGACGACACGACGGAGGCGACGACGCTCTGCATCAGCGGGTCGTCCTCGAGGTATCGTCCGGGGAAGCCGTAGGCATCTGCGCCCCAACCGATGCTGGCGGTAATGACGTTCGGCGCCGGAACTTGGTGCGCCGCGCCCATGAAGGCTCCGGCAAGGTCCGTCGTCCCGAGGGCGCCCGTGGTGGTGCCCGGCGCCACCCAGCGGTACTGCGCGCCGGGCGCGATGCCCAGCAGGTCGGTGGCGGACGAACCGACTTCGCCCGGACGCTGCTGATCGTGCGGCAGCGCGGCCATCATCGAGAAGTCCAGGCCGACCTCGCCGAGCTCCGGATCGACGCCGCACGTCTCGCCGCCGGCGTCGAGGTTACCGTTCGCGTCGGAGACCCAGACCGGGATCAGCGGCAGCGACGGAAAGTCGAGGAAATGCTGGCCGCCGATCGCGTGGACGGTCGGACCGAATTCTTGCCCGATCTGCGCGCAGGGGTCGTTCGGGTTCGCGACCTCGGCCGCGTCGTCGACGTCGCCCGGTCCGATGTTCGTGATGATCTCGCCCGTCCCCGGGAGCTGGTTGAAGGCGCGTCCGACCTCGTCGAACGCGGCGATCGCGTCGACGCCGGTCGCACCGAGCATCGCCTGAATGTTGAACTGCACCGCCGCGTTCGCCGGCAGCGTCGACGGCGACACGGACTTGATCGAGCGCCCGAACGTCTTCGTCGTCCGCCGGTATCCGGCGATTTCGGTCTTCATCGCGTTCGGCTCGGGATGGCGGTCCGCCATCATCGACGAGATCGCCAGGTCCGGCGCGGCATAGGCGACCGACGGCGATGCGCGCAGCGTTCGCACGGCGCTCTCGACGGACGATCCCGACACGTGCAGCACGAAGGCGTTGTCGATGGGCAGCAGCGTCTTCGTGGTCCGTGCTTGGGCGCGTGCGCGCATCGACGAGAGCGTGCCGCGGTCGACCTTCGCCAGCAGGCGGTCCGCCTTGTCGACGCCGAGCTGCATCAGCGTGAGGTTCATGCGCGCGTCGGTCGTGAACGCGCGCGGCGTCATCGACTTCGAGCGCGCGAGGATCCCGCGCACCAGCGTCGAGGTCGCGGCTGCCGTCAGCGCCTGGTGATCTTGCGGCATCGTCACGCCGTTCTTGAAGACGACGACGACGCGTCCGGGAACGTAGCGCTGCGGCGGGTGGTCGAGATCAAACAGGATTGCCGCGCGCGTCGCCGGCGAGACCGTTCCGCTCAGTGGCCCGTACTTGAGCGGAGAGACGCGCGTTTGCACCGTCCGCATCGCGGGCGAGTGCATCCGGTGCAGCATCGCGAGCGTTCGCGTGCGCCGGTCCGCGTTCGCGGGCAGCGCGCTCGGCGCGATGCGGACGCGACCGTCGGCATAAATCGTGACGACGCGCTTGTCCCGCAGGTAGCCCATGAACGCGACGTTCTTGGAATACGGCATCCGCGGCGCGGCCACCGCGGGGTGCCGGTACGGCGTCGCGCCGGCCGCGGCAGCGCTCGACGCGATGAGGCCGAGCAGCACGACGGCCGCGCGAGCGCTAGAAGACATGACATACTCCTTGAGGCTGCGTGAGACCGAGGGCCGACGGCGTCGCGAACGAGGTCGCCGCGTCGGTGCCGCTCAGGTCCAAGAGGTAGCTGGTGATCGCGTTGGCCGCGCGCTCCGTGACGACGGGCTCACGCGAGTTCGGATCGACCGTGATGCCGAACGGGCCGCCGGCATCGGCGATCTGGGCGACGCTTGCGCCGGCCGTCGGGAAGGCCATGACGGCGGATGCCGTCGTCACGTACACCTGTGCCGTCGTCTGCGGCGATTGGTTGATGGTGAGCGGCGCGCCGTACGCGACCGCCAGCGGAAGGTCCGTCAGCGGCTGCGTGCCCCGTGCCGCGCCGGATTCCGAGACGAAGGCCAACGCGGGCGTCGCCGACGCGCGCCCGAGCGCGAGCCGGTCGTCGGGGCCGGCGAAGTTCGCTGCGACGAACGCGATGCCGCGCGCGTTCGCCGCCGCGAACGTCGGGGGCACGCCCGCCGCGGGCGCTCCGCCGCCCGGCGCGAACACCGTCACGCCGTTCGTGCCGGTGGCGTAGACGTTGCCGTCGTTCGGGTCGTACGCGACGCCGTTCGCGCCGGCAACCGCTGGCGGGACGAACGACGCGAGCGGTGCGCCGTTCTCGTCGAACGCGAGGACCTCGCCGAGCGCGGTGTCCGCGACGAAGATCGTGCGGTCGTCGGCGTCGTACGCGAGCGCGACCGGATTGGACAGCCCGGCGAACGCGCCGTTCCCGACCGGCACCGGCGTGCCGTGCGGATCGAACCGCGCCACGACCGGCGTACCGCCGTTGGCATACGCGACATACACCGCGCTGGTCACGTCGACGATCGCCGAGCTGGTCGCGAGGTTGCCGTTCGCGTCGGTCGCGTTCGCCGTCAGCGCCGTCGGGTAGGCCGTCGTGTTCGGCGCGATCGCCTGCACGGTGAACTGCGCCGTGCTGTTCGCGACCGGCGTCACCGACAGCACGCCGTTCGAGCGCACGTTCGGCGCGAGCGAGATCGCAGGCGGCGCGTCGGGCTGCACGATGACGTTGCCGCCGGCGTCGAGCGGCGCGACGGTGAACGTTGCGGGCGCCCGTCCGACGAGCTCGTACGCCGCCGGCGACGAGCCCGCGACGGGCAGCACGTTCGTCTGGTTCGGCGCCGGACCGATCCGGATCGCGGCGACCGTGCCGATGACGGTCGCGCTCAGCGTGTTCGTCGCGTCGGCGACGATCGTCTGCGCGACGGTCACGCGGCCCAGCTCGTTGCCGGCGGCGCTCGTCTCGCCCGCGATCTGCGCCGCGTCGTAGAGCGAGATGACGAACAGGTCGGCGCCGGCGGGCGCGTCGATGGCGACGGTCGACGTGCCGCCGCCGGCCGGAGCGTTCGCGAACGTGACCGGCCCCGGCGCCGCCGCGCTCGGGTTCACCTCGACGACGACGCTCGCGGCGGACGGCGACACGAACGACGGCCGGTGCCGCGCGCTCGGCGCGCGAGTGCTCCAGTGCATCGTGAACGACACCGGAATGCGCGCCGCGCCCGCTGCGCGCGATGCGGGCGGAACCGCATGCGACGAGCCGGCGCAGCCCGAGGCGAGCGCGACGACGAGGGCGGCCGCGGCAACGCCGCGCGCGGTCACTGGATCGTCCCCTGCGTCAGCGTCACGCCGATGCTCACCGATGCGCGTTGCCCGAAGCCGTCGACGAACCCGAGCGTGCACGAGCCCGAGCCCTGCGCGGTGATCGTGAAGGTTGCCGGTGCCGGTGCGACGGCCGGCGCGACGGACGCGACGTTCGCGCACGCGCCCGCGTCGACGCCGATCGAGCCCGCGTACCCGCTCTCACCGACCGTGACCGTCGCCGTCTGCCCGCTCAGCGTGAAGCTCGCGGACGATGCGGACGGTACGGGAACGCCGCCCGGCGCCGGCGTGGGAGACGGCGTGGGCGCCGGCGTTGCGGAGACGAACGACGCGGGCGTTGCGCCTCCGCCTCCGCCTCCGCCGCAACCGCACGCGAAGGCGCAGGCGGCGAACGCCGCGATGCGCGCGAAGAAGGAACACGGACGATACACCATCCGCGCACCGTACGCGATGCGCGAGCGATGCGCTGGCTATCGCGCGGTGTGCAGCCTGATGTTGGCCGAAAGGAACATGCGCGGCGCCAGGGTGTCCAGCCGGCGCGCGAGGCGGTGAGCGTCGCGGCGGGCGTGCCACGTTCCGTAGCGGTCGAGGACCGGAATCGCATGATCGAGATGACGGCGTGCGTCGCGCCGGCGGTGCTGGAGCAGCGCGACGTGGGCGAGAACGCGCTCGGCGGCGCCGCGCGCGCGCAGGTTGCCGGCGGCGTCGGCGTCGTTGCGCACCGCGTGAGCGGCGGCGCGCGCCTGCTCGACGCGCCCGCGCGCCAAGTCCTCGAGCAGATGCTGCGCGCGCGCCAGCAGCGCGAGGGCGCTGCGCGGCGGCAGGAGCCGCTGCACGAGGTCGCACGCCTCGTCGCGCCGGTGCTCATCGCAGTCCACGTGGAGCCCGACCAGCGCGGCGGCGGCGACCGCCCACGGCATCATCTTGCGCTCGGCGCCTTCGTACTCGTCGAGGACGGACTCCATCAGCGGACCGCAGCCGTGCGCGACCATCTCGGTTCCCAGGCGCTCCGCGCGCGCGACGAGGCGCGCACGCACGTGCCCGCGGCGCGTCGCGAGCCGCTCCGCGGCGAGAAACTGCTCGCGATCGTCGCGCCCGTTCAAGCCGGTCATGCGCGCGTCGGCGAGCATGACCGCCAGGCGTTCGCGGGTGCGCCCGGCATCGAGGGCGGTGACGGCCCGCCAGGCGCGCCGCACCGCGTCGACGCCCCCAATCGCGTCGCCCACCTCCCAGCGCTGCTCGGCATACGCCGCGACCGCGCGCACGAAGAGCGCCGCGCGCGGCTCGTCGCGCGGGTCCTGCGCGTCGCCGCGCAGCGTGACGACCGGCGGCGCGAGGGCCAGCGCGCACCCGTCGCCCAGCGCGCGGCGCAACGACCACGACGCCAGGTCGATGCGCTCGCGCGACGTCATGGCGGCGTCGGGCGTCAGCGCCCGGTCCGCAAGAATCGCGCGCGCGTGGTCGATGCGGCTTTTGGACTCCGCGTAGCGCCCGCAGTCGCGTTCGATGTCGGCCGCGAGCGCGAGCGCTTCGATGCGGTGCTCCGCGGGTGCCGACGCCGCGAGCTCGTCGCAGGCGGCCAGCGCCAGCGCGCTCTGCGCCAGCTCGTGCATCTCGGACGCGCGCGCGAGCCGCAGCTCGGCGCGGTCGCGCACCGCGACCGCCCGCGGTGCCGCCACCCGTTCCGCGAGGGCGTCCAGAAACGCCTCGTGCGCGGCGCGCCGCTCGCGCCGGATCTGCCGGTCCGACAAGCCGAGCTCGGCTGCGACGACCGAGAGCGGCTGCTTGTCGATCTCGCAGCGCAGCAGCGCCGCGTGCATGCGGCCGAGGGTGCCGTGCGCACGCGCACCCGCGCGGCGGCGGCAGCCGGCGAGGCTCGCCTGCACGAGCCCGCGCACGCGGTCGAGCGCTTCGGCGCGTTCGTTCTCCTGCGCGCCCGCCTGCGACGCGAAGCACGACCGCACGAGCGGATTGCGCCGCAGCTCCGCGGCGTCGTCGAGGTTGCGCAGCAGGTGCCGCGACGCGCAGTAGGCGGAGCGCGTGGGATCAGCGCGCGGCATCGCAGCGGGCCGAGGCACGAAGGAAAGGGCACATGTCGCTTGGCCTCCCGAGGCCGAGCGATTTCGCCTACACCCTGTGTGCGGAACGACTACGGTTCGGCGCGCACGGCATCCTGTCGCGCGCGCCGAACCGCGTCAGTGCTGCGATGTCGCCGGCGGCGTGATGCCGAGTTCTCGGTAGAAGGCGTTCGGGTTCATCGGCCGTCCGAGAAACGCCCGCACTTCGGCGTCGGGCTCTTCGAGCCGCGCGGGCGCGAGAATGTCGTCGCGGTATGCGCGGCCGGCGACCGGGCTGGTCAGGCCTTGTGCCTTGAAGCGCGAGAACATGTCCTGCGCGTAGACCTTCGACCACAGATAGCCGTAGTAGCCCGCATCGTAGCCGCCCATCAGGTGACCGAACTCGGACTGCGGGTGTGTCCCCGGGACGTATGCGTTCGGGGTCGTCTGCGCCACGGTCGCCGCCCACACGGCGGTCGTGTCGACGGGCGGCTTGCGCGTGTGGTATTCCATGTCGACGGTCGCGTAGAGAATCTGCTGCGTGGTTTGCAGCGCGTAGTGCACGTAGCGCGCGGCGATCATCTTTTGGATCAGATCGTCGGGCAGGGGCGCGCCCGTGGTCGCGTTCGAGCTGACGCGCTTGAGGATCGCCGGATCCCACGCCCAGTTCTCGAGCATCTGGGAAGGCGCCTCGATGAAGTCCTGGCGGAAGCCGTTCGTGAGCGTCTCGTACGGCTCGTCCGCGAGCATCGCGGCCATGCAATGGCCGAACTCGTGGAAGAACGTCTCGACGTCGTCGTGCTGCAGCAGCGCCGGCCGGCCGGGCGCGGGCTGCGGCCAGTTGCCGACGATCGCGCTCTCCGCGAGCCGCACGCTGCCGTCGGGCATCACACGCCGCGGGACGATCGGGAAGTTGGCGAAGTGATCGTACTTGCCCGGACGCGGGAAGAGGTCGAGAAAGAACCGGCCCAGCGGCTTACCGGTCGCGGCGTCGCTGACGTCGTACGCCTGCACCTGCGCCTGCCACACCGGCGCGTTCGACCGCGCGAATCGCACGCCGAGCAGCTCCTGGTAGATCGAGAGCACGCTGTCGACGACGTGCTGCACCGGGAAATACTGCTTGATCTCGTTCTCATCGACGGCGTACTTCGTGCGGCGCAGCTGGTTCTCGTAATAGGTCTGGTCCCACTGGTCGAACGTGTCGTGGCCGTCCGCCTTCGCGAGAGCGGCGTCCTCATCGCGCTCCTGGCGCGCCTTGCCGAGGATCGCGACGTCGATCTGCGCGAGGAACGATTCGACCCGCTGCGGCGTGCCCGCCATGCGGTCGGCGAGCACGTACGCGGCCCACGTGGGGTAGCCCATCAGATGCGCGAGCCGATCGCGCGTCGCGATCGCCGCCTGCAGCAGCTTGACGTTGGCGTCGCCGCCGCGGTTGTTGTACGCGATGTAGTACGCTTTGCGCGCGCCGCCGTCGGTCTCGTTCTCTAAGAACGGCCCGATCGTCGACTCGTTCACCGGCACGGTGTAGCCGCCGTCGGCGTTTTTCTTGAGCGACGCCGCGAGGAAGTCTTGCGGCAGCGACGCCGCCTGCGCGGCCGTGACGCTGATCGAGCTCGCGTCGTTCGACAGGTTCGCCTGATACGTGTTCTGATCGTCGGTCAGCTTCTTTTGAAGCGCGACGAACTCGCGGCGCTGCGCGTCGGGCAGCCCGGCGCCGCTGCGCTTGAGCGACGTGAGCCAGAGCTGCGTGAGCTTCACCGCAGCGGCGCCGTGCGCGGTGCCGCCGGCCTGCGCCGCAGCGAGCGCTCGGTAGAGATCGGGCCGCGCGGAGATCTCCGAAAGGACGTTTCCTGCGTCCGTCGCGCATTTCAGCGACGCCGCGCGTGTCTTCGCGTCGGTCGCTACGTTGTAGAGGAACGCCTGAGCCGCGAGCTCGTCGTTGAAGTCGGACGCGGTGTTCTCGAGCCGCAGGACGACGCTGTCGAAGGTGCGCGCCGAGCGCGCGGCGACCAGCGCGCCGACGCGCGCGTTGACGGCGGCGATCTGCGCCGCGCACGAGGCTGCGATCCGCTCGGGCGTGAGCGACCACTGCACGGTCAGCACGGAAGCCGCGGGCGCCGCGGACGAAGGAACGGCGGGAGCTGCCAGCAGCGCGACGGCGCAGAGAGCGGCCGTCCTACGCGAGAATGCGGAGTTCATTGTCGCTCTACGTTCGCGAGGGCGAGCCGCGTTCCGTTCCGTACTTGGAGACATGCTTCGTTCGCTGCTTCGCGCAACCGCTGCCCTCGGGTTTGCCCTGCTCCTCGCGCCCGCCGCACCCTCCGCCGCGCCGGCCCCGGGCCTCGCGTACGACGAGATCGTCCGCGTCGTCGTCAACGCGACGCCGCCGCCGCCCGGCAATTTCCAGGCCGACGTGGCAGCGATTTCCTCGGCGCAGGCGGTCGCTGCGTCGCCCACGCCGGCGCCGCGCAAGCGTGGGATCAGCCTCGGGAACCTCGCTTCCGTCATCGCGTCCGGCGGCGGCGCAGGCGACGTCGCGGGCGCGGCGGCCGGCAACCTCGCGGCGAACGCCGTCGACAACGCGGTGCAGGGGTCACTGGGCGCGCAGTTCGGCGGACTCGCCGCCGCGGCGCGCGCGTTCGTGACGCCGCATCTGATGCGGTACGCGTACTGGAACGGCTGGGAGCGTGTCGACGATACGGCAGCGCAAACGGCGACCATCCGCAAATGCGACGCGCGCCAAGTGATCACGCTGAACCTCGCGGCCAAGACGTACGCGGTCTACGACCCGAGCGCCGAGCCGACGCCCGCCGCGGCGCCCGCGCCGCCGCCCCGCCGGGGCGCGCCGCCGCCGCCGGCGCCCGACCAGCCGGGCACGGCGATCGCAACCTTGACCGAAACGACGCGCGCGCTCGGCGCGCTGCGCATCGAGGCGACCCCGACCACCGGCTACGACACCACGACGGCATTCGCCGTGAAGCAGTCGACCGGCAGCTGCCGCGACGGCGGCGCATCGATCGAGACGCTTCAATACCTGTCCGCCCTCGCTCGGCCGACCGTGAATGCCTGTCCGCTGCGCCGGCCCCCGGTCCCCACGTCGGCGGGGGAAGCCGTCGCCGCACCGAGCGGCGGATGCCGTCCGTCGTTCAGCGCGTCGCGCACCGGACCGACCCCGCCGTCGAACCGCCTCGCGCTGTACGCGCTGGTCACGTTCGCCGGCGGCAACGCGACGCCGGCACCGGGCTCCGGGCCGCACGGTATCGGCTTTCTGACGGAGCGAGGGAACCTGCGCACGCTCGGTGCCGCGGATGCCGCGCAGTTCTCGATTCCGCCCGGCTTCACGAAGTCACCCTGACCTTTGCGCCTTGCCGCGCCGTGCGGGGATCGCTATCATAGGCGAGCCTCGACGAGGGTTGGGCCTCGCGCAACGGTAATCCGTGAACCCCGCCAGGCCCGGAAGGGAGCAACGGTAAGCGGAGACCCATCGTGTGCCGCGAGCCACCTGGCCCTCGTCCTGGCCTTTCTTTCGTATGCATGACACCATTACGATCGCAGCGATCGCCGTTGCCTGCGCGCTCGTCGTGACGATCGGGTACCACCTGTTCGTCGCGGGACCGCGCGCCCGCGCCTTGCGCGCAATCCTCGACACGCACGACGGCATGCTGGGCGGAGGCGCGTCGCGCGCCACCGATCGGCTCGGCGCCCTCGAGCGCGACGCGGCAGCGAGCGCTGCTGCGCACGAGGCCGAACGGCGGCGCATCGACGCGCTCGAGCGCATCGCTCGCCTCGAGGTGCCCCGCGTCGGGTTCGTTCGCTACAACGCGTTCAGCGACGTGGGCTCGGACCTGTCGTACGCGCTGGCGCTGCTCAACCGTGACGGCGACGGCGTCGTGCTCAGCAGCATCTACTCGCGCGAGGACACGCGCACGTACGGCAAGGCCGTGTCGGCGTTCAAGCCGGCACAGGACCCGTCCGAAGAGGAACTCGCCGCGATCGCGCGCGCCAAGGCGGCCGCGACGTGAACGAGAGCAAGACCTTTCTGGTCAAGATCATCCCGCCGACCGGCTACAGCGTGTACCGGCTCGCGTTCACGCGGCGTCACCTCGCGCTGGCCGCCGCGGCGCTGCTCGTCGCGCTGCTCGCCGCGGCCGGTTTCCACAGCTATCAGCTGCACGTCGCGGAGTCGAACGTGCGCGCGCTGCAGGCGCGAATGGCGGAGCAGCAGGCGAAGCTGCAGTCGATCGACCGGCAGACGGACGCGCTCGCGAACGAGCTGCGGGCGGTGCAGCGCGAGAACGCCGTGATCAAGGGCCTGATGGGCGCCGACCGCGGCTCGAAGCCGCACGCCTTCGTCGCACCGCCGAGCGGCGCACCCGCGCCCGACTTCGCCGCGGTGCAGGCGCGGCTCCGCGTCGCTCGCGCGCGCGTCCGCGCGCACCGAGGACGACGCCCGCCGCATGCAGCGCGTGGCGATGCGCGTCCTGAACCTGCGCCGTCTGGAGTCGATCGCGCGTGCGCGCATGATCGCGTCGATTCCGTCGATCAACCCGGTCGGCGGCGGCATCGCCGCCGGCTACGGCTGGCGCACGAACCCGTGGCCCGAGTTCCACAAAGGCGTCGACCTCGAGGCGAACTACGGCGACCTCGTGCGCGCCGCCGCCGCCGGCACCGTCGTGAGCGCCGGATGGGATCCGGGCGGGTTCGGCATCAAGGTCGACATCGATCACGGCAACGGCTACCACACGTGGTATGCGCACCTCTCGCGCGTCGCCGTGACGCCGGGACAGCGCGTGACGAAGGGTGCGCCCATCGCGTTCGTCGGCTCGACGGGCGAGTCGACCGGTCCGCACCTGCACTACCAGGTCATGTACGACGGCAACCCGGTCGACCCGCAACCGTTCTTGACGGGCGTCCCGGAGAAGGTGCTCGCGACACTTCCGGACTCGACGGGCGTATAAGAGCCGCTATGTGCACGATCTGGCACCTCGTCGACTGGGTGTTCAAGCTGTACATCCTCGTCATGATCGTGTACGCGGTCGTGTCGTGGGTGCCGAGCCTGCGCGGGCGCTGGACGGACTACGTCGCCATGCTCGTCGAACCGGTCCTCGCGCCGGTTCGCCGTGTCGTCCCGCCGCTCGGCGGCCTCGACCTCTCGTTCCTGATCGTCATCATCGTGATTCAGCTCGTCGACACGCAGATCGTAGGTCAGCAGCTCGCCCAGTGCTTCGCGTACTGAGCGCGCCGTGATCCAGCCCGATGCCCCCGTCGCGACGAGGGGCCCCGCGCACGTGCGGAACTTCTGCATCATCGCGCACATCGACCACGGCAAGACGACGCTCAGCGACCGGCTGCTGGAGTTCACCAGGACCGTCGAGCAGCGCCAGATGGAAGAGCAGCTGCTCGACGCGATGGACCTCGAGCGCGAGCGCGGCATCACCATCAAGATGCACCCCGTGACGCTGACGTACACGGCGCGCGACGGCGAGACGTACGAGCTGAACTTCATCGACACGCCCGGCCACGTCGACTTCAGCTCCGAGGTTTCGCGCTCGCTGGCGGCGTGTGAGGGCGCGCTGCTCGTGATCGACGCCGCCCAGGGCATCGAGGCGCAGACGCTCGCGAACTACCACCTTGCGCTCGCGCAGAATCTCACGATCATCCCCGTCATCAACAAGATCGATCTGCCCGCGGCCGACGTGCCGCGCGTGAAGGCTGAGATCGAGGAACTCCTGGTCATCGAGGGCGACGAGGCGATCGCCGCGTCCGCGAAGGAAGGCATCGGCATCGAGGAGATCCTCGAAGCCATCGTCACGCGCGTCCCGCCGCCGCGCGGCAGCGACGAGAAGCTTCGCGGGCTCGTGTTCGACGCGCAGTTCGATCAGTATCGCGGCGTCGTCGCGTACGTGCGCATCGTCGACGGCGACCTGCGCAGCGGCTCGCGCTTCATGTCGATGGCGCACCGCCGCGTCTACGAGGCGACGGAGGTCGGCGTCTTCAAGCCGGACATGCGCAAGACCGACGTGCTGTCCGTCGGCAACGTCGGGTACGTGATCGCGAACATCAAGTCGCTGGGCGACATGGACGTCGGCGACACGATCACGCTCGCCGCCGACCCCGCGGCCGAACCGCTGCCGGGCTACAAGCCGATCGTTCCGATGGTCTACTGCGGGCTGTACCCGAACGAAGGCGTCGAGGTCTCGGAGCTGCGCGACGCGCTCGAGAAGCTCTCGCTCAACGACTCCGCGCTGCACTTCGAGCCGGAGTCCTCGATCGCGCTGGGCTTCGGCTTCCGCTGCGGTTTCCTAGGCCTCTTGCACATGGAGATCGTGCAAGAGCGGCTCGAGCGCAACTACAACCTCGACCTGATCGCGACGTCGCCGTCGGTCGTGTTCCGCGTGACGATGACCGACGGCAGCATCATCACGATCGACAACCCGGCGAAGATGCCGCCGCGCGACAAGATCGCGACGATGGAAGAGCCGTACGTGAAGGCGACGGTGATCACGCCGCCCGAGTACGTCGGCACCATCATGGAGCTCACGCAGAACAAGCGCGGGTCGCTGGGCAACATGGAGTACCTCCATGACGGCCGCGTGATCCTCACGTACGATGTGCCGCTGATCGAGGTCATCGTCGACTACTTCGACCAGCTCAAGTCGCGGACCAAAGGCTACGCGTCGCTCGACTACGAGGTCACGGGGTACAAGGAAGGCGACCTCGTCAAGCTCGAGATCCTCCTCAACGGCGAGCCGGTCGATGCGCTCTCGTTCATCGTCGCGCGCGACAAGGCCGCGAGCCGCGGGCGGGCGCTGACCGAGAAGCTCAAAGAGCTCATCCCGCGCCAAATGTTCGACGTGCCGATCCAGGCCGCGATCGGCGGCAAGATCGTCGCGCGCGAGACGGTCAGCGCGATGCGCAAGAACGTGCTCGCAAAGTGCTACGGCGGCGACATCACACGCAAGCGCAAGCTGCTCGAGAAGCAGAAGGTCGGCAAGGAGCGCATGAAGCGCGTCGGCCGCGTCGACCTGCCGCAGGAGGCGTTCATGGCCGTGCTGCGGCTCGACGACAACTGACCTCGCTGCCGGCGACCCGATCGGCCGAGCGCGCGCGGTGATCGTGTACCTCGCCACCGGCAACGCCGGCAAGGTCCGCGAGATGGAGGCGCTCTACCAAGATGCGCCGTTCAGTCTCGCGGCGTACGCGGCGTACGAGGCGCCGGTCGAAGGCGACGCGTCCTATGCCGCCAACGCGGCGCTCAAGGCGCACGCGCTGCATGCGCAGCTGCGCCGCGCGGGGCGTCCGGGACACGTGCTCGCCGACGACTCGGGTCTGGAGGTCGTCGCGCTCGACGGCCGGCCGGGCGTGCTGACGGCGTACTACGGCGGCGTCGACGCCTCGTGGGCGGAGCGCCGGCGCGCGTTGCTGGCGGAGATTGCGGCAACGGGCTCGGACGACCGCCGGGCGCGGTTCGTCTGCGCGCTTCATTTCGTGGCGGCCGACGGGCGCGAGTTCGCGACCATGGCGACCGTCGACGGGCTCGTGCCGCTCGAGGAGCGCGGCGAGCTCGGGTTCTCCTTCGATGCGGTGTTTCTGTACGAGCCGGCCGGGCGAACCTTCGCCGAGATGCCGGCAGAGGACAAGAACGCGGTCAGTCACCGGGCGATCGCGGCGGCGGGGCTGCTCGCGGCATTGCGGCAGGCGGGCGTGCCGTCGACGTCAGGAGATGACGCGCGCGATCGCCCCGCGCGACTCGGCTGAAATGCAAGCGGCCCAGTCGATGAAGACCGGGCCGCTTGCCGTAACTGGTGCACCGCGAAGGACTCGAACCTTCAACCAATTGATTAAGAGTCAACTGCTCTACCATTGAGCTAGCGGTGCAACGATGGTGAGAGTACCCGGTCGGACGCCTTCCGTCAAGGACGCCGCTTCAAGCGGGATGATCGTGCGCCCGGCGGGGCTCGAACCCGCGACAAACGGCTTAAAAGGCCGCTGCTCTACCAACTGAGCTACAGGCGCGTCCCAGACGTCGCGGGGCGGTGATGGAGTTGGGGTGACTGACGGGGATCGAACCCGCGAACCTCTGGATCCACAATCCAGCGCTCTAACCAACTGAGCTACAGTCACCGCGCAGGACCACCTAACTGGGACACGTCGTGCGGAATTCCCTCCAGTTTCGGCATGCTCTTGCCCCAAAGGGTCAACGCGGTTCGCATGCGGTGACAATTCGCGCACCGCACGACACACTTCGCGATTTCGGCGACGAGAACGGGGAGCGCCGCAGCTTCGCGAACGAGTGTACTGACGTCGGTGCGCTTCTTTCCCGTGACGTGGTCGAACTCCATCACGAGGGGATTGAGTAAGCCGCAGTCGACGCACGGGTGCGTCAACAAGTATTCTTCGACGTATCGCCGGTTTCGCGCCCGGTAGCCCTTCAGACGAACGCGCTTGCGGGCGTTGTACGCAACGTGATTCTTCCAGTACGACTTTCGGCAATACCCTCTACGGCACTCGTTGCAGATGGTATGTACACGTCCCGTGCGAGCGTCGCGCACGGCAAACTCGGAGTCTTCTTGTTCGATCGCGCAACGCCCGCATCGCTTCATGCACGAAGCGTATCGTTCGCGTGTGCCAGCATGGTGGCACGCTGCGACGGCATCATTGCGCGTTTCACGCGCGCGTCGCGGAGGCGAGGACGTGGCGCGCCCGGAGGGAGTCGAACCCCCATCGTTCCGCTTAGAAGGCGGATGCCTTATCCGTTAGACCACGGGCGCGTGGTCGGGACGACAGGATTTGAACCTGCGACTTCTTGCTCCCAAAGCAAGCGCTCTACCAAGCTGAGCTACGTCCCGCTCGGGCCCATCGTACCATGCGGACAAAACCCGGCCCTCGCACGTCCCGAGGCGGGACCCCGCCCGCCGGCGGCGCGGACTTCGAGCCGGCCACGTGTGCGGCGCCGCGCCGTCACGCACCGCTGGACCGACGGGTTTGCGTTGCACTTCTGCGCACGATCGGCGGGGCCGCGAACATCACCACGGCGACGATCGCTACGACCGCCCACGCGGCCGCGCCGGTATTCCCGCGGTGCGCCGCGAGCGTGCCGACGAGGGATGCCGCGATGAGGTAGACGATCCAGGCCACGCCGTTCAGCACCGCGGCGCCGCGCAAACCGAAGCGCAGCGAGTCGATGAGGTATTCCATCGCGCGGGCGAGCGTTCCGCTCATATACGTCGTCGACGCGCCGCCGCGGTGGACGTCGTGCGTGATCGCGCTCTGTGCGCCCATGGCGCACGCACCCAGAGCGAGCAGCACGCGCGGGTCGATTGCGCGCGGCGGGGCCGCCCACGCCGTCGCGAACGCGGCGAGCAGCACCACCTCGAGCGCAAACGGGCGCACGAGCGTGGCGGGCCACGGGTCGGCATCGCTGGACTCGCGTCCGAGCAGCGCGCCGAAGGACGCCCCGGCCGCAAAGCCGGCGACCGCGACCGCCGCGACCTCGATGTCGCCCGCACGCAGACCGCCGAGCGCGAGTCCGAGCAGCACGGTATTGCCGGTCATGTTCGCGGTGAACGCGTGGAGCCGCAAATACGACGCCGCGTCGAGCGCGCCGCCCGCGGCGACGAGCGCGATCAGGAAACCGTCCCGGACGAGATCCGACCGGCGCTTTACGGCGTTCGTCATGCCGGGGCGCGGGTCACGCCTTCGATGCGCGGCAGCTCGTCGCGTTCCCGGATCGCATTGATCAGAATGGCGCCCTGCTCGACGGCGTCTTCCAGCGCGACGTGCGTGTGCGGCATGTCCGCGTCGAACCAGTCCGCCGGATAGCTGCCCTTGCCCAGGCTGCGGTAGCGGGAGCGCGGGAGCCGGCCGAACGCGAACGACTTGAGGTCGAGCGCCGCGAAGCCGAGCTCGGGGATGTCGCCCACGGCGTACACGAGATACCAGTAGAGCCACGCGCCGAAGTCGTACGCGGCCGGAGCGCCGACGGCGCACGGACGGCCGTGCGTGCGCAGCGATTTCACCCACGCGTCGCACGCGAGCATCGACTCGCGTACCGGCTGCACGCTTTCGCGTGTGCGCTCGTAGGCCGCGCGCAGATCGGGCGTCGACTGCCACCACGCCATCACGCGCGGATGCTGCGTCGCGCCCGGCAGCAGCTCGAGGTTGCGCGCGAACGTCGAGAGCAGCACCTTGTCGATGGTGAACGCCGCGATGCCGAACGAGAGCATCGAGTACGGCCCGGGGATCGGGCCGTCGGCCTCGACGTCGATCGACAGATAGATTTCGGGCGTCGGCGTCTGACGCGCGTGATTCCGTGCCACGACGAGCTCGTACCCCAGGGGAGCGGCCGGGTGTCGAGAAGCCAGCAGCTCCGAAGGAGGATTCCACCAATGACTTCGTCTCGTGGCGTTTTTTTGGCCGGCACGACCGCAGCAGCCGTCGCGGCTCCGTCGCTGATCGCCGCTGCAAGCGCGGCCGACGTCGCGACCGCGACGCGCGGCATGACCTTGACCACCCTGCGCGACGGCGGCGTCGATCACGTGGGCGTACGCACGCCCAAGGGCATCGTCGACATCGCGATGGCAGCGAAGGCGCTCGGCGTCGCGCAGCCGCCGCTCACCGTGGACGACGTCATCGCAGGCCGCGGCGACGTCGCCGCCCTTCCGCGGCTCGTCGCGAACGCGCCGGCGAGCGCGATCCGCGCCGAGGGCTCCGTGCAGTTCGGCCCCGTCGTCACCAGCCCGCCGAAGATCGTATGCGTGGGCTTGAACTATCGCGCGCACATCGCCGAGACGGGCGAGAAGGCGCCGCCGTTTCCCGATCTCTTCAACAAGTACAACACGGCGCTCAACCGGCACAACGGCACCGTCGCCGTCTCGAAGATTCCCGCGGTCAAGTTCGACTACGAGTCCGAGCTCGTGATGATCGTCGGCAAGACCGCGCGCAACGTGCCGGAGGCGGACGCGCTCAAGCACGTCTTCGGGTACACCACCGGGAACGACTTCACGGCGCGCGACGCGCAGAACCGCGTTTCTCAGTGGATGACCGGCAAGACGCCCGACGAGTTCGCGCCGATCGGGCCGTGGCTCGTGACGGCGGACCAGATCCCCGACCCGCAGACGCTGCAGGTGCAGACGTTCGTCAACGACGAGAAGACGCCGCGCCAGGACATGAACACCGCGCAGATGATCTTCAACTGCGCGCATATCCTCAGCTACACGTCGTCGTTCATCACGCTTTCGCCGGGCGACGTGATCTTCACGGGCACGCCGAGCGGCGTGATCGTCGGAATGCCGGCGGACAAACAGGTATGGCTCAAACCGGGCGACCGCGTGCGCACCGTGATCTCCAAGATCGGCGAGCTGCACTTCACGCTCACGTAGGTTAGGAGCCGCGCCCGGGGCGAAGGCTTGCGCCGAACGGGCACGTGGCGGAATCGGCAGACGCGCTGGATTTAGGTTCCAGTGGGGCGACCCATCCGAGTTCGACTCTCGGCGTGCCCACATCGGTGCTTGACGCACCTCGCGGCCTCCGGTACACTCCCAGGGTTCGCCTTGAGGGCCTCGAATCGAGGGTCCGGCGGTCGCGGAAGTAGCTCAGCGGTAGAGCATCGCCTTGCCAAGGCGAGGGTCGCGAGTTCAAATCTCGTCTTCCGCTCCAGATCGATTCGACGGCGGGCCGCTTGCCCGCCGTTCCTGCTTCCGGAGGTCTGCCGTACCCTTGCCCTCGACGCGCAAGCCGCTCGATCCCACGCAAGTCGAGCTCGAGATCAGCATCACCCCGGAGGAATACACCGCGGCGCAGGATGCCGCGTTTCGCAAGCTCGTGCGAAACGCGAAGATTCCCGGCTTTCGGCCGGGCAAGGTACCGCGGAAGATCTTCGAGAGCACGTACGGCACCGCGTCGATCCTCGAGCGGGCGCTGGACGACTTGCTGAACGTGAAGTATCCCGCCGCCCTGGAAGAGCACGGCATCGAGCCGCTCAACCGGCCGCAGGTGGAGCTGCTGCCCGGGGAAGAGGATCAGCCGCCCCGCTTCAAGGCCGTGGTCGCGGTGCGCCCGGAATTCGAACCGAAAGACTATTCGGGCATCGAGATCGCCGACGTGCCGGAAACGGCCGGCGCGGACGACGTCGACCGCGCGCTCGAGCAGATGCGGCGGGAGGCCGCCACGCTGGTGCCCGTCGACCGGCCGGCACAGCTCGGCGACACCGTCGTCATCGACTACGAAGGAAAGGTCGACGGGGTGCCGTTCGAAGGCGGCGCGGCCACCGGGCAGGAGACGGAGCTCGTCGAGAGCCGCTTCATCCCGGGATTCGTCACGGGGATTGTGGGCATGAAGGCCGGCGAGACGAAGGACGTCGACGCCGATTTCCCCGACCCCTACAGCAACGCGGACCTCGCCGGCAAGCACGCAGTCTTCACGGTCGCGCTCCACGACGTCAAGGAGCCCGAGCTTCCCGAGCTGGATGACGAGCTGGCCAAACGCGTATCGCGCTCGGAGACGCTCGAGGACCTCCGCGCGGAGGTCAAGCGCCGCCTCGACGAGACGGTCAAGCGCAACGCGCGCCGGCGCATGTCGGGCGAGCTGCTCGACAAGCTCGTCGCGGCGAACGATTTTCCGCTCCCCGAAGTCTTGGTCGAGCGCGAGATCGACTCGCTCCTCGAGGAGTCGCGGCAGTATGTCGCGCGCGCCGGCATGACGTGGGACGACTATCTGGCGCACAGCGGAAAGACCGAGACCGAGCTTCGCGAGACGTTCCGCGAAGAGGCCCAGCGGCGGGTGAAGATCACGCTGCTCGTGGAGGCGATCGCCAAGAAGGAAGGCATCGCGGCGACCCAAGCGGACGTCGAGACGGAGCTGGAGGCCCTCGCCTCGCAGTACGGGCAGCCGCGCGAGCGCATCGTCCAGGCGCTCCAGTCCAACGTGCCGGCGCTGCTCGACGGCATCGTGCGCACGAAGACGATCGACCGCCTCATCGAGCAGGCGAACCGGGTGCCCGCCCCGCCGGGCGGCGCTCTTGAAACTGAAGCGGCGACCGACTAGGTCACGGAGGGCGCACATGGGACATCTGGTACCGATGGTCGTCGAGCAGAGCGCGCGCGGTGAGCGGGCGTACGACATCTACTCGCGGCTCCTCAAAGAACGCATTATCTTCGTCCACGGCCCGATCGACGACGGGATGGCGAGCCTGGTCATCGCGCAGCTCCTCTTCCTGGAGCGCGAAGATGCCGATAAAGACATCGATATGTACATCAACAGCCCCGGAGGCTCGGTCACCGCAGGGCTCGCGATCTACGATACGATGCAGCTCATCAAGCCGGACGTCGCGACGATCTGCGCCGGCATGGCCGCGTCCATGGCATCGGTGCTCCTGACCGGCGGAGCGAAGAGCAAGCGCTACGCCCTGACCTACTCGAAGATCCTGATCCATCAGCCGTGGGTGCAGCAGGTGGGTGGCCAGGCGACCGACATCGAAATCCATGCGCGCGATCTGATCGCGACGCGGCGGACCTTGGCCGGCATCTACGAGCAGACCACGGGCAAACCGGTCGAGCAGGTCCTCAAGGACATCGAACGCGACTACTACATGACGGCGCAAGAAGCGCTCGAATACGGTATCGTGGACCAGGTGTTCAGCAAAGAGTCGCGGACCGTCGCTCCCAACTCGCCAAGCCTGTAGGTCGATCGCATGTTTCGTTTCGGGGACGAGAAAGGACAGCTGAAGTGCAGCTTCTGCGGCAAATCGCAGGAGCAGGTGCGCAAGTTGATCGCGGGCCCCGGCGTCTACATTTGCGATGAGTGCATCGAGCTCTGCAACGAGATCATCGAGGAAGAGCTCTACAAGAACGTCGACGAGAATCTGCGGCTGCGGAACATTCCGAAGCCCAAAGAAATCAACCACATCCTCAACCAGTACGTGATCGGGCAGGAGCGGGCGAAGAAGTCGCTCGCCGTCGCGGTCTACAACCACTACAAGCGCGTGAACGCGGGCGGCGCGACCGGCACGGGCGCCGAAGAAGTCGAGCTGCAGAAGAGCAACATCCTGCTCGTCGGCCCGACCGGCAGCGGCAAGACGTATCTCGCGCAGACGCTCGCGAAGATCCTCGACGTTCCGCTTGCGATGGCGGACGCGACGTCGCTCACCGAAGCCGGCTACGTCGGCGAGGACGTCGAGAACATTCTGCTCAAGCTCATCCAGGCCGCCGACTACGACGTCAAGCGCGCCGAGAAGGGCATCGTCTACATCGACGAGATCGACAAGATCGCGCGCAAGAGCGAGAACCCGTCGATCACGCGCGACGTGTCGGGCGAGGGCGTGCAGCAGGCGCTGCTCAAAATCCTCGAAGGCACCACGGCCAACGTCCCCCCGCAGGGCGGCCGCAAGCACCCCCACCAAGAGTTCATCCAGATCGACACCACCAACGTGCTGTTCATCTGCGGCGGCGCGTTCGACGGTCTGGAGAAGATCATCGAGGGCCGCGTCGCGTCGAACTCGCTCGGCTTCCGCGCCAACCCCGAATCGAAGAAGGACGCGCGCTCCTCGAAGCTGCTCCAGCAGCTCATGCCCGAGGACTTGCTCAAGTTCGGCCTCATCCCCGAGTTCATCGGCCGCCTGCCGATCGTCGTGACGCTCGATGCGCTCGACGAGCTGGCCCTGCGCCGCATCCTCGTCGAACCGCGCAACGCGCTCGTCCGCCAGTTCCAGAAGATCATGAGCATGGACGGCGTCGAGCTGACGTTCACGAAGGAAGCGCTGATCTCGATCGCGATCAAGGCGCAGTCGCGCAAGACCGGCGCGCGCGGCCTGCGCTCGATCCTCGAAGAGATCATGCTCGACGTGATGTACGATCTTCCGAGCCTGCAAGGCGTCAAGAAGTGCGTCGTCAACAAGGAAGTCGTCGAGAAGCGCGAGAGCCCGACGCTGATCTTCGCCGACCGCCCGAAGGACCAGAGCGCGTAACCCGGATACCCCTGTTGCGGACCGCGACCGGGCGTACTCCGGCTGGAGCGACGAGAAGCGAAAGGCGCCGAGCAATCGGCGCCTTTCGTGTTTTCGCGGGATGCGGAGCCGCAGCTACGCGACCAGCTCGACTTTTTGTGCCGACAGCACGCGGAAGCGCGTATCGAACGCGCGCATCTCGTCGGCGATCTTCATGCGGCTGTGGATCATGACGTCTTGCGAGGTGCGCCCGCCGCCGAGATCGCGAACGCCGCCGGCGACCATGCGGATCAGCGGAACGGTGCCGGGCGCGGGCGCGTTGAGCCGGCGCGCGCGCACCAGCTGCTCGACGATCGCGCTCTGCACCGCGGCCGGCAGCGAGCGGAACTCGTCGTCGGCCCGCGCGACCGCCTGCACGGCCTTGGGCTCCGGCTTGTTCTCGACGTAGCGAACGACGGCGTCCCAGTCGTCGGCGGCGATCGCCGTGAAGCTGCAGATGTAGCGGTGCACGACGCGGTCGGGCGCCTGCATCGCATCATCCTGCTCGATATGGATGCGGCTCGGGATCGTCCGCTCGCGCAGCTTGAAAACGAACTGGATCTCGGTCTCGGAGAGCTCCTTGGGCGAGACGAACGCGACGCCTTCGCGCCACACGGTCGTGCCGAGCACGGGCACTTTCCGGCCGTCCGTCAGCGCGTGGCCCGCAAACTTCCCATGGCGCGCGCCGGCAGCGCTGCTGTCGAACCAGCGCTGCTCGCGACGACCGAAGAGCGTATCGAGAATAGGCATCTACGCTCTTGGTATTCGGCAAGCCACCGCGCGATAACGTCCTTTTCAGCCCGTTCGAAGCGTTTCTTGACCGTCGTCACACACCCGAACCCGGGCGCGCGGGCAGCTTTACGCGTTGTTTACGTTCGCCCGGTCCCCGACCGCGCCGCTGATGCGCGCGGCGGCCCCGGCCGGCGTGTCGGGATCGTCGACGTGCACGAACAGGTGCTTGTAGCGAGACGCCCCCGGGACGAGGTCGATCACCAGGACGCGGTCCTCGGCCTGGTAGTCGAAGAAGACCACTTCGCCGTGGTACAGGTACGTGCCGGCCAGCTTGTACGGCAGCGGCGAGTTCGTCCCGATGAGCTTGAGCGACTCGAAGAAGCCGGGCGGTTTCGTCGTCGACGCGCCGGCGACGTTCTCGAGCGGGATGGCGAACGACCCGTGGAAGGCCCACAGCTTGTCCCACCCGGACAGCTCGACGTGCAGCGTGTCGTCTTCGATGCGAACGGTTGCCATGCGCCGTGCTACCGCCGTGTGCGCGTTCGGTTTCGGGGTACACCGCGCCAATGGAGACGCAGGCTACCCTGAACGTCACGAGCTCCGTGCTGCGTGACGGGCAAACGATTCCCACGAGCGCCGTCTTCGACGGCATGGGGTGCACCGGCAGCAATCAGAGCCCGGATCTGACCTGGTCGAACCCGCCCGCAGGCACCAAGTCGTTCGCGGTCACGATGTACGATCCCGACGCGCCGACGACGGTCGGCTTCGTGCACTGGGTGCTGTTCGACATCCCCGCCGACGCGCGCGCGCTGGAGTCGGGCGCGGGCTCGCACAAGCACGCCGGCGTCGGCGCGACGCACGGCTTCACCGATTTCGGCGTCAGCCGCTATGGCGGACCGTGTCCGCCGCCGGGCGACTCGCCGCATCACTACCACGTCACCGTCTACGCGCTCGACATGGACAAGCTCGGCGTCGACGACACGACGACGTATGCGAAGTTCCGCTTCATGACGCGCGGTCACATCCTCGCGAAAGGCGAGCTCGTCGGCCTCTACGGCCGGTAGCGCGCGTCCGCGCGACGCAGCGCGGACGCGGCTGCGTCGCGCACGAGCGCGCTCGGGTCGCCGTCCGCGGCGGCCTCCAGGATCGTGACGGCCCACGGCGACGCGACGTCGGAGAGCGCGCCGATCAGCGCGCAGCGTTCCGATTCGTCGCACGCCGCGGCAGCCAAGTCGACGCGCGTCGTCCACGCGGCGCGCGGCGGCGTCTCCGGCATCGGCGCTTCCAATGCGGGCGGCTCGAACGCGCTCGCGAACGGCGGCGCCGGCATCTCCCACGGTTCGGGCGCGGGCAGCGGCGGCGCGTATGACACCGTCACGGTTTCGCGCTCGGCCGCGCGCACCGGCGCGAAAATCACGACGGCCATGAGCAGCGTGGCGGCGATGACGAGCGCCGTCGAAAGCTGCGAGCTCAGCACGCGGCGTGCTCCTCGATCAGATACGGTGCGAGCGCGTCGAGCAGCACTGCGCGCGCCGCGTCGAGCGCGCCATCGCAGCGCCGCGCGAGCGCGTCGTCGAAGAGCTCGAGCGGAAGCCCCTCGTAGCGTTCCAGCACGCCGCTGAGCGCCCGCGCGTGCGCGGCGATCGCGTCGCCGGCGCGCTCGTCGCTCGCACACGGCGCGTCGAGCAGGCGCAGCAGCGCGCGCAGCACCGCGGGCGAACCGCACGACGCACCCGCCGCATACGGCGGCGGTTCGCCGCTCCGCTCGAACAGCGCGTCGACGGCGTCGCGCAGACGGGCATCGTCGAGATCGTCGGCCGAGACGTCGAAGCCCGGGATGCGCAACTTGACGTAGACGCGGTCGTAGACGTCGTCGAGCGCCGCGCGCAGCGCGCCGACCGCGTCGCCGGGCGGGTCGTCCTGCTGCGCGTCCGGGCAGAAGAGGCGCAGCGCGAACAGGTGCGCGACGAGGCCCGGCCCCCGCAGAGCACGATGCAGCCGGCGCACGGCCTCGACGCGGCGTGCGTCGAACCGCAGCGTTCGCGCCTGCGGGCACGGGTGCGGATCGTCGTGCACGGGCGCAGCCCTCGGCTCGGGTTCGGGCGCGTCGACGGTGGCCGGCGAAGCTCCGTCGCCGGCGTGCGCCGGCGGCAGCGGCGCGAGCGCGCAGCCGGCGAGCCGGAACGGCGTCTCGCGCGGCACCGCGGCGAAGGCTGCGCGCGGCTCGACGACCACCGTGCACGATCCGGCGTCGCGCGGCTCGCCGTCGATGTCGGTCTCCGCCCGAATCGCGATCTCGCGCGGGAACCCGTCGGTCTGCGGCGCGAGCAGCTGCCACGTAACGACGACGCGCGCCCCTTGCGCGAGCTCGCCGAGCGCGATTCCCGGTCCCGCGAGGGGAAAGCCGCACTCGTCGCCCGCGTGCGGACTGCGATCCAGCAGCGCCCGTCCGTCGATCCGGCACGATCCGCCCGCGTAGCGCGTCCCGGACGGAACCGGTGCGCGCACGACGACGCGTTCCAACGCGGCGGGCGCATCCAGCTCGAGCCGAACGTCGAACGCCGCGTCCGCGCAGACGCGCGCCGGCGCGTGCAGAACGGCGTCGATGCGCGCGGCCGGATCGTCGAACGGTTCCTCCTCGTACGGCAGGACGGGATGCCGCACGCGAAGCACGGCGCTCGCGCGCGCGCGTTCGCCGTGCTCGTCGCGCGCGGCGACCGCGAGCTCGAGCAGCGCGCCGTCGAGCGCATCGGAGGCGATCGCGACCGGCACGGCGACGCGCACGAGCGAGCACGGCGGCACGAAGTGCTGCGTTTCATCCTGCATCACGCCGCCCGCGTCGATGCGGCCGACCGTCAGCATCGCGCCGGCGTCGCCCTCGTTGACGATCTCGGCCTCCACCGCCACGATACCGCCGGGCGCCGCCGGGTGCGGTACGCCGACGATCGTCAGACGGACGTCGCCGGTGCGCCGCGTCGCGACCGGCACACACGTCTCGCGCTCGCCGGCGCGCGCCGTCACCGCGCCGTCGGCGCCGGCCGCAGGTGCCGCGAGCGCGAGCGCGAGGACGGCTGCGCCGCGCGCCGGGACCGCAGCGAGGACGACGGACACGCCGCCCCGCCGCCGCTCGAGCCGTCCGACGGCCGTGGCGATCGTTTTGCGCGTTGCGGCCGCCATGCACGGGACGCCGTCGACGTGCGCGCTGCCGTCGAGCAGGCGCAACGCGGGCGGAAATGCGATGTCCACGCGGACGTCGCGCGCCTGCGCCCATCCGTCGTTGCGCACGGTGATCGTGACGTCGACGCGACGCCTGCCGGCATCGACGGCCACGGCGGGCGCGGCGAGTTGCGCGTCCAGCCGAACCGCACTGCGGACGGGCAGCCTCACACACCGCCCTCCGGCGGATCGCACCTCGGCAGCGTCGCACCGCACCTCGTGCTCCGCGCGCACCATGCGCGCATCAAAAGCGACCTCGTACCGCTGACCCGGCGCCAGGCGCGGCAGCCGCGCCGTCGCGGGATCCGGCCCGTCGTCGCGTGCGCAGCCGTCGGGAACGGGGACGCACACGTGCACATCGCCCGCCGGCCCGTCGCCTTCGTTGACGACAACGCCACGGACGCGCACCCGATCGCCGTCGAGCGCGTCGACGAACGTGCCGCTCGCCGCGCCGTCGAGACGCGGGCGGCTGCGCACGAGCACTCGGACCGCGTTCGTCCGGAAAGCGTCCTCGCCCGCGGCGAGCTCGGCGCGCACCGTCACGGCGGTGCGGTCTTCGCACGTCGAGGGCGCGCGGACGCGCATGCGCGCGACCACGTCGTCGCCCGCAGCTGCGGGCTCGACCGGCACCTCGAGCGCGTCGAGCGGCGTCAAACCGTCGCCGAGGCGAAACGTCACGACGCCCGGCGGGCTCGGCGCAGCGCCGTGGTTGCGCGTGCGGAAGGTGAGCTCGACGACCTCGCCCGCACGCACGCAGCGCGGCTCCGCGGTGAGTGCGTAGAGCTCGGCAAGGTGGTCCGTCCTCATGGCCGGGGCGGTGCCCGCGACGCCGGCCGGCTATGACGCGACGGAGGGCGCCTCGCGCGCGGGCTCAAAGGGGACCGGGACGATGATCGACCTCTCGACGCTGCGCCGGATCCCGCTTTTCCGCGACTTCACCGACGAGCAGCTCTCGCAGGTCCTCGCCACCGTCACCGACCGCCGCCTCGCGAAGCACCAGTTCGTGGTCCGGGAGGGCGACCCGGGCGACACGTTCTTCATGATCGCATCGGGCTCGGTGGCCGTCTGCCGCGTCGCGCCCGACGGGCGCGAGACCATCCTCTCGGTGCTCAAGGAAGGCGACTTCTTCGGCGAGATGTCGATGTTCGACTCGTCGCTGCGGTCGGCGTCGATCAAGACGCTCACCGACGTGGAGCTCGGCGCCGTGCGTCAGCAGGACTTCCTCGGACTGATCGACCGCAATCCGCAGATCGGGAAGCTGCTCGTCATCGAGCTCTCGGAACGCCTGCGCGCGGCCAACGCGCTGATCGCGGCGACGACCTCGCAGGACATTCGCGCGCGCCTCGCATCGCTGCTGCTCAAGCTGGCCGAGCAGTTCGGCGAAGCCGCCGACAACGGCACGAAGATCACGCTGCGCCTCACGAACCAAGAGATGGCGAACATGATCGGCACCACGCGCGAGACCGTGAACCGGACGCTCAACCGGTTCTGGGACGACCGGCTGGTCGACATGCGGACCGCCTACGTGATCATCACCGAGCCCGAGAAGCTGCGTGCGCTGATTCCGTGACGCCGCGGGCACCGCCGCCCGCGTGTTCCGACGACCGCCGCGCGACGCATCCGCCGCCGCGGAGCTGCGCGAGCGCCGGTTTGCCGCGGCGGCCCACGCGCTCGCGAGCGCGGCACGCGCGTCGCCGTACGCGGTCTGCGATGCGCTCCTGTGCGCGGCGCGCGCCGCGGCGCCGGCGGTCGACGGCCTGCTGCTCTACGAAAGCGAACACGGCGCGCTGCGCTGCACGTTTGCGCGCGGCGAGCGCGTCGCGTACTTCGCCGGAACCGTCGTCGCGGCCGACGACATGACCTCGCCGGCGGCGCGCGCGTTGCGGGCGGGCCATCGCGCGACGCTGTGCGACGCGGACGCTCGGCCGATCCATCCGGCCGATGCGGCCGCGGTCGCGGTGCCGTTCGACACCGAGCCGGCGCGCGCGGCCGTGGTTGCGCTCGTGGCCACCGACAATCTCGACGCCTTCGCAGTCGACCGGATCGTGCTGCTCGCCGAGCTGGCCGCGCCGTCGTACCTCGTCGCGCGCGACCGGGAGCGCGACCGCCGGACGGCGGAGTACGACGGGCTCACCGGGCTCCTGACGCCGCGCACGTTCCGCCGTCGCCTGACGGAGCTCGTCGATCGCGCGCGCGCGCTCGAGGGCGCCGCGCTCGCGCTGATCTTCGTCGACACGGACGACTTCAAGCGCTGGAACGACACGTACGGGCACGCCGCCGGCGACGATCTGCTGCGCCGGATCGCGGCGGAGCTCCGCGGCACCGCGCGCGAACGTGACCTTGCCGCGCGCAACGGCGGCGACGAGTTCTGCTTGATCCTCACGGACACCGCGAAGGCCGCCGCGATCGAGCGCGCCGAGCTGCTGCGCCGGCGCATCGCGGCGATCGACCCGCGCATCAGCGCGTCGATCGGCGTGGCGGCGTTCCCCGCCGACGCGGCGTCCGCCAGCGATCTGCTCGAGCACGCCGACGGCGCGATGTATCACGCCAAGGCGACGGGCCGCAACGGCGTCGCATACCGCACGCGCGATGCCTTCGTGCGCTTCGAAGGCGAGGGCACCGGCTAGAGGCCTGCGGCTGGGAGCGACGGAGCCGGGTCGTTGCGGCCGCGGCCCGAAGAGCGCGACCTGCATGCGCGTCGACGTCCTGCCGCATCTGAAGACCGCGCGCTTCGACCGGCCCCTGTCGTACCACGTCCCCGACGGGATGGTCCTGCGCGCGGGAGACGTCGTCCGCGTCCCGCTCGGCACCCGTGACGTGTTCGGTTACGTGCTCGGCGATCCGCACGACGACGCCGGTCCGGAGTGTCTGCGCGACGTCGCGGGGCGCGTCGACGGTCCGCGCGCGTTCGACGCGACCGGCCTGGCCCTCGCGCACTGGATCGCCGATCAGTACCTGTGCTCGCTGCGCGAGGCGCTGGGCGCGGTCGTCCTCGCCGCGGCCCTCCCGCGTGCGATCGACCGGCTCGTCCCCTCGGGCGGCCCGCCCGACGCGGCGCGCTTCAAGACGGTTCCCGAACGGCTGATCCGCCTGCTCTGGACGGACTTTCGCGACGGCGTCGCCGCCGATACGCTGTTGCGGCATCCCGAGGCGCGCCGCGCCGGAGACCGTCCCGCGCTGCTGCGCGCGCTCGCCTCGCTGCAGCGCGCGGGCGCGCTCGAGCGGCGCCGCACGTTCGCCAAGCCGTCGATCGGGGCGGTCACGATCCGCGTGCTGCGCCGCGGGACCGCGGCGATCTCGGGTAAGAAGTCCGCTGCGCTGGTGGAGCACGTTGCCGCCGCCGGCGAGCTCCGGCGCAGCGACGCCGTGCTCGCGGGCTTCTCCGACGCCGTCATCCGGCGCGCGGTCCAGGCGGGAGCGCTCGCGGAAGAGGCGCGCGAGCTCCGGCGCGAGCGCAGCGCGCGCGTCGCGCTGCCGCCGCATCTCGCGACCGAGGAGCAGCGCGAGGCGATCGCGCGCATCGCCGCGCTGCTCGACGCCGGCAGCTTCGGACAGCTGCTGCTGCACGGCGTCACCGGCAGCGGTAAGACCTTCGTCTACCTGCATGCGATCGCCAAGGTGCTGCGCGGCGGCGGGCGCGCGATCGTGCTCGTCCCGGAGATCGCGCTCACGCCGCAGACGGCCGCGCGCTTCGAAGCCGCGTTCGGCGATCGCGTTGCGGTGCTGCACTCCGCGCTGTCGGAGCGGGAGCGGTTCGATGCGTGGCAAGCCGCGGCGCGCGGTGAGATCGACGTCGTCGTGGGCGCCCGCAGCGCGGTATTCGCGCCGCTGGACGCCGTGCGCCTGATCGTCGTCGACGAGGCGCACGAGTCGTCGTACCGCCAGGACAACGTTCCGCGCTACGACGCCGTCGCGGTCGCGCGCGAGCGCATGCGGCGGGCCGGCGGCGTGGTCGTGCTCGGCAGCGCGACGCCGGCACTCGAGGACTTCGCGCGCGCGAAAGCCGGACGCTTTCCGCTGGTGCGCATGGTGCAGCGCGCCACCGCGCAGCCGATGCCGTCGGTGCGCATCGTGGACATGGGCGCCGAGTTCGGGTCGGGCAACCGGCGCGTCTTCTCGAGCGCACTGACCGAGGCGATTGCCGAGCGCGTGGCGCGGCGGGAGAAGACGGTGCTGTTCATCAACCGCCGCGGCAGCGGCCGGTTCGTGCTCTGCCGCGCGTGCGGGCACGTACCGGAGTGCCCGCGCTGCTCGGTCTCGCTCACCGTGCACCGCAGCGAAGCCCTGCTGCGCTGTCATTGGTGCGACTTCCAGACCGCGCTTCCCCAGACGTGCGCATCGTGCGGTGCCGGACCCGTGCGCGAGTTCGGCGCGGGCACGCAGCGCGTGGCGGACGAAGTGCAACGCCTCTTCCCGGAAGCCGTCGTGGTGCGCATGGACTCGGACACGACCACGCGCGTCGGCGATCACGCGCGCCTGCTGGAACGCTTCGGCGACGACGGCGACGTGCTCGTCGGTACGCAGATGGTCGCCAAGGGCCTCGACTTCCCGACGGTGACGCTCGCCGGCGCGGTTGCGGCCGACCTGGATCTGCACGTCGCGGACTACCGCGCGGCAGAGCGGACGTTCGCGCTGCTCACGCAGGTCTGCGGACGCTCCGGCCGCGCGCGGGCCGGCGAAGCGATCGTGCAGACGTACTCGCCGGACCACCCGGCGATCCGCTTCGCCGCCCGGCACGACTACGACGGCTTCGCGCGCGAAGAGCTCGTCGATCGCCGTGCGCTGCGCTGGCCGCCGTACAGCCGCGTCGCGCTGCTCGGTGCGACGGGACGCTCGCGCCCCGCGGTCGAGAGTGCAATCGCCGCCTGGGCCGACACCCTTCGCGGCGACGCGCGCTTCGACGTGCTCGGTCCCGCGCCGGCGCCGATCGCGCGCGTGAACGACGAGTGGCGGTACCGCGCCGCGGTCCGTACGCGCGCGATGGACGCGCTGCGGGCCGCGCTGCGCGGCTCCGTCCTGTCGCCGGCCGGCGCCTCGACGGGGGTGCGCCTCACCGTCACGCTGGACGTGTAGCCCTCGCTTTGTAAGCTTTGGGCTAAGCGCGCGAGGAGTCCTAGGACCTTTGGGGTATTCTGAGTCCGGGCGAGTTGGCGGATCCCGGAGGGATCGATTTCGTGCGTAGCTATGGATGGCTTGCGGTTGCAATGGCGACCGCGTTCACCGCCTGTTCGGGGGGCGGCGCGGGCGGCGTCGCTCCTCCCCTTGCGCAACAGGCCATTTCGGCCCCGACGGACTCGGGCCGGCAGATCGAGTGTCATACGGGCGCCCCGACGCCCGAGCAAGTCGTGCAGCTGTGCCGCGGCACCTACGCCACGATCGACAGCATCGAAGGCAGCGGCGGGCCGATCGTGAGCGCGAGCTCCGCGAACACCCGGATCGCGACCGTTGCGGCGGAACCGGCGGGCGACAGGGCGATGCCGGCCCTGAACGGCTCGAGGGCGTCGTTGTTCGAGGTCACCGGCGTCTCGGCCGGCACGACCACCGTCACGCTCAGAGACAGCCGCGGCGGCGAGATTCTCTTCGATATCGTCGTGACCAACTGTGCTTCTCCGACCCCGAAGCCGACCGCGACTCCGGCGCCGACGGCGACGCCCCAGCCGACGGCCGTTCCCACCGCGACGCCGACACCCGGCCGCGGCCCGACGGCTACGCCCATCGCGACCGCGACGCCGACCCCCGCGGCCACCGCAACGCCGACGCCCGCGCCGACGGCGACGCCCACGCCCACGCCGGCGCCGACTGCAACGCCGACCCCGCGAGGCGCTCCGACGCCGGTCCCGACGCCGGTGCCCACGCTGGTTCCGACGCCGCTTCCGACGCTGGTTCCCACGCCGATCCCCACGCCGGTTCCGACGCTGCTTCCGACGGCCACCCCGACCGCGGCGCCCACGCCGACCGTGAGCCCGAGCGCGTCCCCGTGCCCGTCGAGCAGCGCCCGCGCAGCGATGGGCCAGCGCTCCGGCAAGACCGGCACCATCGGCGGACTCTGCTGAGCCATCCCGCCCACAACGAAAGAGGCCGTCCTGCGGGACGGCCTCTTTTTTCTGTCGTGCGAGGGCTCGGGCTAGGCTGCGCTCTTCGCGAGCGCCCGCGCCAGGCGAGCTTTCTTGCGCGCCGCCTTGTTCGGGTGAATGATCCCCTTGTGCGCCGCCTTGTCGTACTGCGCTTCGACGGCCGAGCTCACGGCCGGGTCGTTCGCGGCCTTCGCCTTCTTGAAGAGGGTTTTGAGCCGGGTCTTCGCGTCGAGGTTCCGCTGCGTGCGCTTTTCGCTTTGGCGCACCCATTTGACGGCGGCTTTGATGTTGGGCACGAAGGGTAGACTACCACATTCGCGCCTCGAGCAGCAAGTGCGCGGGGGCCCGTCAGGCCGGGGCAGCGCCCACGATTTCCCGATAGGACGCGTAGCGGCTCGCCGCGACCTCGCCCGCCTGGACGGCGCCGCGGACCGCGCAGTCGGGCTCCGTGAGGTGGCGGCAGTCGGCGAAGCGGCAGCGTGTCGCAGGGTCGCGCATCTCGACGAACAGCCACGCGGCCTCCGTTGCGGGCATCGGGTCGAGGGCGAACTCCCCGATGCCGGGGCTGTCGATGAGGAAGCCCGCGCCGATGCGCACGAGGCGGGCGGAGGTCGTCGTCTGCCGGCCGCGCCCAAAGCGCGAGAGGTCCCCGACGACGCCGACGCCGCCGAGGGCCCGAAAGATGCTCGACTTGCCGACGCCGGAGTTGCCGACCAGCAGCGCGCGGCGCGCTGCGATGAGCTCGCGCAGGCCCTCGATCCCGCGCCCCGTCTTCGGCTGCAGGATCAACGTGGGGATGCCGATGCGCCGGTACACGCCGGCGACCGTCTCGGCGGTCGCTTCGCCCGCGAGATCGGCCTTCGTCAGGAGCAGCAGCGGTGCCACGTCGTGCTGCACCGCAAAAGCCGTCAGGCGGTCGACCATCGCGAGGTGCAGAGGCGGATCGACGAGCGCCGCCACGACGGCGATCGTGTCGACGTTCGCCGCCATGACCTTCGTGCGGCCGCCCCCGGTGCGGCGCACGAGGGCGAATTCGCGCGGGTGAACGGCGTCGACGACGACGCGGTCGTCCGCGATGACGCTCGCCTCGACCAGGTCGCCGGGGACCGGCATCGCGTACCGCGCCGCTTTGCGCAGGGACGCGAGCCGCGGCTCCGCATCGTCTTCCCCGACGATCCATGCCGCGTTCCGCCCCACCGCGATCACGCGCGCCCGGCGGAGTCCGTCGTCGCTCACGCGAACGTCTGCGCGGAAGTGATCGTCACCCGCACCGTCGACCTGGCCGACCCGCTCGCGCGCGCGAACGTCGTCGACGCGCTCCGCGGGCCGGGCGGGCCGGTCGGTGTCGTCGACCTGGCCGAGCACGGCGCAGCCGTGACCGTGCGCTTCGACGACGCGGTGACCGCGGCCGACGTCATCGACGACTTGATCGCGATCGAATCGATCCTCGTGCCGGCGCGCACGGTCCGCGACCTCGCCGTTGAAGAGGCGGCCGCCATCGCGGCGGCCGGACTCGGCGATCCGGACCTCGATGCGACCCGCGTGCTCGAGACGTACCTCGACGAACCGCGCGCATGACGTGGCCGCACATCGCGCTGCGCTTCACGGTGACCGACGCGTTCGACATCTTCGCGACGTACGTTCTGACGTACTATCTACTGCTCCTGATTCGCGGCACGCGCGCCGTCCAGATCATGCTCGGGCTGTTCGTTCTGGTCGTCATCCTGGCGGTGTCGAACCTGCTCCACCTGCTGGTTCTCGCCACGGTCATGCAGTATCTTCTCCTCGGCACCGCGGTCGGACTGCCGATCGTGTTCCAGCCGGAGCTGCGCCGCGGGCTCGAGCAGATCGGGCGAGGGCGCCTCTTCGTGCGCGACCGCCGCGCCGAGGACGAGATCGCGGCCGAACAGATCCGCGTGGTCGCGCATGCCGGCTTCGAGCTGGTGCGGCTGCGTGCCGGCGCGCTGATCGTGATCGAACAGCAGACGGGACTGCGCGAGTACGTCGAAAGCGGGACGGCGCTGGACGCGCGCCTGTCCGCCGACCTGCTCGTCGCGATCTTCAACAAGACGTCGCCGCTGCACGACGGTGCCGTCATCGTGCGCGACCAGATCGTCGAAGGCGCCGCGTGCTTCCTGCCGCTGAGCGACAACGTCATCGCCGTCGACCGGCACGTCGGTACGCGCCACCGCGCGGCGGTCGGGCTCACGGAGCAGACGGACGCGGTCGTCGTGGTCGTGAGCGAGGAGAGCGGCATGCTCTCGGTCGCGCGCGCCGGACGCCTGTCCGTCCCGATCGACGACGAGGAGCGGCTGCGCCGCGTGCTCTCCGCATGCATCCGTCCGACGCGCCGCCGCGCGCCCTCCGACGGCGGCATTCTTTCCCACGTGCTGACCCGGGTACCGCGTGCTCAACCTCCTACGGAACAACTTCGGACTTAAGCTGCTCGCGGTCGTTCTCGCGGTCGCGGCGTGGGGCTATTTTCACCTCGCCGCGGCGCCCGGAACGACCGCGCGCTTCGATGAGAGCATCGCCGTCCCGATCGTCGTCACGGGGCTGCGGCCCGGCTATCAGGCGAACTACGGCGTGCGTACTGCGACCTTCGTGGTCGAAGCGCCGCGGAACGGCGAGGAGCTGCGGCCCGACCAGTTCCGCGCAGTGCTCGACGTGAGCGATCTCGTCGATCCCGGCGATCACAACGTGAACCTGGCGCCCGTGTCGCCGGACGTTCCGATCAAGTCGATCTCGCCGGGCTCGGTGATCGTCACGATCGACCGCATCGAAGAACGCACGTTTCCGATCTCGTTCGACTACACGGGCGACCGCGGGGGCGTCGTCGTCGACCGCGCACAGGTCGATCCCGCGACGACGACGATCCGCGGCGTCGCGACCGAGCTCGCGAAGGTCGCCGGCGTGCGCGTCGAGATTCCGATGCCCGCGCGCCCGCAGCTGTTCGACGAGATGATCCGCCCGGCCGCGACCAGCGCGCAGGGCGAACCGATCGCGGGCGTGCAGGTATCGCCGAACCTCGTGCGCGTGCGCGTCCGCTTCTCGGCGGCGACCGCGCGCGGCCGCTGAAGGAGCGCGATGGGAACGTATTTCGGGACGGACGGCGTGCGCGGCGTCGCCAACCGCGACCTCACGCCGGAACTCGCGTTCGCGATCGGCCGCGCGAGTGCGGCCGTCATTGCGCGCGCGCAGCCGATGGACCGGCCGATCGTCGTCGGACGCGACACGCGCCTGTCCGGCCCGATGCTCGAAGGCGCGCTCGTCGCCGGGATCGCTTCGACCGGCCGCAACGTCGTGCTGCTCGGCATCGTGCCCACGCCCGCCGTCGCCGCGATCACGACGAGCATCGAAGCCGCGGCGGGCGCGATGATCTCGGCATCGCACAACCCCATCGAAGACAACGGCATCAAGCTGTTCGCGTCGGACGGATTCAAGCTGTCTGACGCCGTGGAGTCGGAGATCGAATCGCTCATCGAGACGCACGCGACGCTGCCGCGGCCCACGGGACTCGACGTCGGCATCGTGTCGACGACCCGCGGCCTCGTCGACAACTACTTCGCGAAGCTCGTTGCGGCGGGCGCGGACCTGCGCGGCTGGACGATCGTCGTGGACGGCGCATTCGGCGCGGCGTATCTGGTCGGACCGAAGATTTTCGAACGCCTCGGCGCGCGCGTCGTCGCGCTGCACTGCGAGGACGACGGAAGCCGCATCAACGTCGACTGCGGCGCGACGAACCTTGCTCCGCTGCGCGCGCGCGTTCGCGAGGAGATCGCGCGCTCGACCGGACCGGTCGCCGGCGTCGCGTTCGACGGCGACGCCGACCGCGCGCTGTTCGTCGATGAAGCCGGCGACGTGCTGACCGGCGATCACGTCATGCTGGCGCTCGCGCGCGATCTCGAGCAGCGGGGCGAGCTGCGCGGCGACACCGTCGTCGGTACGGTGATGTCGAACATGGGCTTCGAGAAAGCGCTCGAGCGCGACGGCATCCGGCTCGTGCGTGCGCCCGTCGGCGACCGCTACGTGCTCGAAGCGCTGCGCGACGGCGGATACCGCTTCGGCGGCGAGCAGTCCGGGCACGTCATCGACCTCGAGCGCGGCACGACGGGCGACGGACCGATGACGGCCGTGGCGCTGTTGGCACTCGCGGTGCGCACGCGGCGCACGCTGCGCGAGCTGACGTCCGATCTCACGGTGTATCCGCAAGTCCTCGTCAACGTGCGCGTCGGCGACAAGTCGATCGCCGAGCATCCGGCCGTGCGCGACGCCATTCGCGCCGCGGAACGCGAACTGCACGCCGACGGGCGCATCCTCGTCCGGCCGTCGGGGACCGAGCCGCTCGTGCGCGTGATGGTGGAAGCGCCGGACCGCGACCGCATGCACGCGGCGGCCGAATCGGTCGCCGCGGCGATCCGGTCGGCATCCCCCGGCGGCTAAGGCTTTCTTTACGGATCGCCGATGCCATCAGGAGGAGATGAGCGTTCCGAGCGCCTATCCCCCAAACGTGTGGCCCCGAGTTTCGGGGGCACCGGTCCGACGAATCGTGTAACGCTTCGCCGGATTCGCACATACCTGCTATGAGATCACGGAGTCCGGCTGTAGCGAGCCGGAGCGGGGGACTACCCAGGCAGGGGTGAACGCGCCGGTCGGCGCGCGGGCGAATTCTTCCGCCCGAACCCGTCAACTAACCCCGTACGTGTGGAAGAAGGAGCAGTTCTTGTTTCGTTCCCTCCTCACTGGGTTGTTCGTTTGCATTCTCTCGGCCGGTTTGCCGGCCGTAGCGAGCGCGGACACGACGGGTGAACAGGGTGCTCCGGCCGCCGTCACCAGCACGGCCGCCGTCGCGAGCACCTCCGAGGCAGCCGCACCGACCGACGGCGCGGACCTTGCCATGTGGAACGCGTCGCCGAGCGGCAAGTCCGACGACGCCGCCGCCACGCCGGCCGCAGCCCCGCGGCTGACGCGCCTCATGCACATCCAGAAGTTCGCCGGCGGGATCGCCGCGCGCGGCGCCGTGATGGCGTCCAACCTGACCCGCAACGCGATGCGATTTCTGGGCGTCCCGTACGCGTTCGGCGGCACGTCGCGCGGCGGCTTCGACTGCTCGGGCTACGTGCAGCACGTCTTCGCCACGATGGGGATGCATCTGCCCCGGACCGCCGACGCGCAGTACGACGCCGGCAAGAAGTTCCAGGGCCAGCCCCAGCCGGGCGACCTCGTGTTCTTCCACACGTATGCCTCGGGCGTCTCGCACGTCGGCATCTCGCTGGGCGGCGACCGGTTCGTGCACGCCTCCTCGAGCCACGGCGTGATGATCTCCAGCCTCCACGACTCGTACTGGGGCGCGCGCTACCTCGGCGCGAAGCGGATCGTCAACTAGCGCCGAAGACGTCGCCGTGATCTCCGGCGACGACGAAATCGAGCTGCGGCAGCGAGCGGCCAACGCGTATCTCGTGTGGCCGCTCGCCGCACTCGAGCTCGTGCGCGAGCGCCCCGGCGCCACCGCGTGGTCGCGCCTGCACACGCGGCAAGCGTTCGTCTACGGCATCGTCGCGACGATCGCGTATCTCGTGCTGCTCGCGTTGCCGCTGCTGCTGATCGTGCTCATCCCGCCGCTCGCCTCGTCGACCACCGCGGTCGTGGTGATCTACGCGATCGGGCTGCTCGCCGACATCGTCGGCGCGTTCGTCCTGTTCGGCCTGGCCATGACGTTCCGCGAGCGCACCCTGCGCGGTGAGGTGTTCTCGATCCGCGTCGTCACGCCGGTCACCGACCGCGTGTTCCGGCTCGAGCGGTAGCCGTCCGCCCTCGCCGAGGGAACACGCAAGGCGGCGCGAAGCGCAGGGGTCGCACCGGTGGGGCGTAGCCAAGTGGTAAGGCAGCGGACTTTGACTCCGCCATGCGTTGGTTCGAATCCAGCCGCCCCAGCAGAACGCGTGCGCGAGGCAATCGGCGGAGCCAAAGTCCGCTGCCTTACAGCGCAGGCGCTTGCGCCGGAGCGGGCTTCAAACCCGGGGTCCCCGGCGTGCGAAGCACGCTGGGGCAAAGCAGTGGACTTTGACTCCGCCATGCGTTGGTTCGAATCCAGCCGCCCCAGCAGAACGCCGTCCGCACGCAGGAACGGCGCGCGGGCCGCGCAAGTCGGGCGCATGATGCGCGGGACGTCATTCGGGCTCCGCGAGATTGCTGTGGTCGCGATCCTGTGCGGCGTGCTGTTCGGCGGCTCGGCCCTCCCTGCTCGGGCACAGTCGGCGGGGCCGACGGATGCGGCGGGCGGCTTCGCGCGCGCGCAGGGGCTGTTCCACGAGCGGAAGTTTCGCGAGGCGGTCACCGCGCTGGACGCCTACATCGAGGCGCACCCGCGCGACGCGCGGGCGATCGTGCTGCGCGGCGACGCGAAGGCCGACCTCGGCCAGAACGCGGACGCGCTCAAGGACTACAACGTCGCGATCGGCATCAACCCGGAATACCAGTACGCGTACGTGACGCGCTGCGAAACCCGCCTGCAGCTCGACGACGTCAAGGGCGCGCTCTCGGACTGCGACGCGGCGGTGCGGCTCGACGCGACCGACGCGCTCGCGTACGAAGACCGCGGCGACGTGCATTTTCAGAACGAAGCGTACCAGCTCGCGCTCGACGACTACGACAAAGCCGTCGAGCTGGGCCGCACCGGCGCGTACGTCTTCGCGGCGCGCTGCGACACGGAGCGCCTCGTCGGTCAGCGCGCGAAAGCCAAGCCCGACTGCGAGAAGGCCCTCGCGCTCGACCCGAAGAGCCGGCGCGGGCTCTGGGCGCGCGGCCGCCTCGCGCTCGCGGAGTCGCGCTACACCGACGGCATCGCCGACTTCAACGCGTACATCGCGCAGAACCCCACGACGTCGACGACCGCGTACTATTTCCGCGGGCTCGCGTACAACCGCATCAGCAGCTACCGTCAGGCACTCGACGACTTGCGGACCTACGTGCAGCGCGAACCGGCCGACCCGGACGGCTACCGCGAGCGCGCGATCGCGAGCTACGGAGCGGGCGACAAGAGCGCGGCCCTGGCGGATCTCGACGTCGCGCTGCGCGGCTACCGCAAGAACGGCGACGGCATCGCGGCGGACCGCGTCGCCGCCATGGTCAAAGACATCGGCGCCGGCAAGGCGCCCACGCCGTAGCGTGGCGCGCGGCACGCTCGCGTCGGTGCTTGCAGCGCTCGAGCGCGGCGAAGTCGCCGGCGTGGCGGACCGGTTCGCCGAGGACGCGGTGTACCACGAGGCGCGCAAGGACCCGATCCGCGGACGCGAGGCGATCGCCGCCGAATTCGCCCGCTTTGCGGCAGCCGTGCCGTTTCGCATGCTGGTCGATGATGTGATCGAGAACGAGGCTCGCGCGTGCGTGGTCTACCGCTTCGCCGTGCCCGGAGGCACGAACGGCTCATGGCGCGAACGCGCCGGGTGCGCTACCGTTCGCCTCGACGAGCGCGATCAGATCGCCGAATGGCGGGAGTACGAAGGATGAACGTCAACGGCAGCACGAGCCGCGCCGGCCTCGGCCACGAACAGCACCACGAGGATCTTTCGATCCACGTGCACGTCGTCGACGACGTGCAGGTCTTCGAGCTCACCGGATCGCTCGACATCGCCACGTCGCCGACCGTTCGCGCGGCCCTCACGAGCGCGTCCGAGCGCGAGTCGCATCGCCTGATCGTCGATCTCATCGGCGTCGAGTTCCTCGACTCCACCGGCCTGGGTGCGCTCATCGGCGCGCAGCGACGCGCGAAGGAGTTCGGCGGCGAGGTGCGGCTCGTCGCCAAGGAAGGTCAGATTCTGCGCCTGCTGCGCATCACCGGCCTGCTCAAGGTGTTCGCGGTCTACCCGACGCTCGACGCGGCCGTCGCCGACGGCGAGCGCGTCGGCGACTTGTAAGACAAGGATTCGTCCAGCAGCTGGATGACGTGCGCGACGCGCACGTCGGCCGCGCCGGCGCGATCGAGGCCGTTGCGCAGCTGCAGCGCGCATCCCGGGTTCGCGGTGGCGACGATCTCCGGCGCGGTCGCGAGCACATGGTCGACCTTGCGGCGCTGCAGCCGCTGCGCCATCTCCGGCTGCTGCACGTTGTAGATGCCGGCCGAGCCGCAGCACAGCGACGATTCCTCCATCTCGCGCAGCTCGAGGTCCGGGATCGCCGCGAGCAGCCGCCGCGGCGCGGCGGTGATGCGCTGCGCGTGCGCCAGGTGGCAGGCGTCTTGGTACGTCACGACCGCGTCGAGCGGGCCCAGCGCGTCCGCCGGTAATCCGAGCTCGTCGACGTACTCGAGCACGTCGCGCACCTTCGCGGAGAACGCGACCGCGCGCGCATGCCACTCGGGATCGTCGTGCAGCAGGTGGCCGTATTCCTTGAGCGCGGAGCCGCAGCCGGCAGCGTTCACGACGTAGACGTCGGCGCCGCTCGCCTCGAACGCGGCGATGTTGCGCTTTGCAAGCTCCCGGCCGAGCGGCATCTGACCCGCGTGGATGGTGATCGCGCCGCAGCAGCCTTGCGCGCGCGGAACGACCACCGTGACGCCTGCGGCGTTGAGCACGCGCACGGTGGCCTCGTTCCAGTCCGCGAACGCGACGTGCATGATGCATCCGGCGTGCAGGAACGCCGTGCCGCGCGACGCGTGCTCGTCGCCTCGTACGGCCGGCGGCGGGAAGCGCTGGTCGCGTGGGATGAAGAAGCGGTCGGAGATCCGGGGCGCGAGCGCATCGAGGTCCTGCAGTCCCAGCACGCGCAGCAGGCCGGTGCGCGCGAAGAACGCGCGCACCCCGCTGCGCTGGTAGAACCGCAGCAGGCGCGCGGCGAAGCGCATCAGCCCCAGGTTTTGAAAGAGCCGCCCGACGAGCACCGCGCGGCCCAGCCGCGCCCACCACGAGCGCACGGGGTCCTGCGCGCGCACGATCTGCGTGCGTGCGGGCTCGAGGATCTTGCCGTACTCCACGCCCGACGGACACACCGCCTCGCACGCGCGGCAGTCCAAGCACTCCGACATCTGGTGAACGAAGCCGGGGCTGAGCAGGTCCAGCCGCTCTTCTGCGACGGCCTTGATCAGGGCGATCCGCCCGCGCGGCCCCGAGGTCTCGACGAGCGTTTCGACATACGTCGGACAGGTCGGCAGGCACAGTCCGCACCGCACGCAGCGATCGAATACGTCGGACGGCGGGACATCCGGAGCGACGAAACCCGTCACGTCATGTCATCCTGAGCTTGTCGAAGGGTTGTCGGAGGGCACGATGACACCGCGTTCGCGAGCGCGAAGCGGAGGCCATGCACGTTCCGCCCGATCCCACGCGCGCGCGCAGCTCCGTCGTCGTGGACGGCCGCGACCGCGCCGCGGCACGCTCGTTCTACCATGCGGTCGGCTTCAACGACGAAGACCTCGCGAAGCCCCTCGTGCTGATCGCGAACACGTGGACGGACGCGATGCCGTGCAACTTCGGGCTGCGCGCGCTCGCCGACCACGTCAAAGCGGGCGTGCGCGCGGCAGGCGGAACGCCGATGGAGTTCAACACGATCGCCATCTCCGACGGCATCACGATGGGCACCGAAGGGATGAAAGCGTCGCTCGTCTCGCGCGAGCTGATCGCCGACTCGATCGAGCTCGTCGCGCGCGGCTACGGATTCGACGCAATCGTCGCGCTCGTCGCGTGCGACAAGACGATTCCGGCAGCGGGGATGGCGCTTTTGCGTCTGGACATTCCCGGGCTCGCGCTGTACGGCGGATCGATCGCGCCGGGACGCTACAAGGGGCGCGACCTCACGATCGGCGACGTCTTCGAAGCGATCGGCGAACATGCGGCCGGCAAGATCGACGACGCGGAGCTGCGCGCGATCGAGTACGCCGCGTGCCCCGGAGCGGGCGCGTGCGGCGGCCAGTTCACCGCGAACACGATGGCGACCGCGTTCGAGTTCCTCGGGCTCTCGATGGTCGGCAGCGCCAGTCCGGGCGCGACCGACCCCCGCAAGGAGAAGGAAGGGTACCGCGCGGGCGTCACCGTGATGGAGATGCTGCGCGCCGGCCTGACGCCGCGCGCGATCGCAACGCGCGCGGCCTTCGAGAACGCGATCGCCGCAGCGACGGGAACCGGCGGTTCGACCAACAGCGTGCTGCACCTGATGGCGATGGCGCGCGAAGCCGGCGTGCCGCTCACGCTCGAGGATTTCGAGCGCATCTCGGAGCGCACGCCCATCGTCGCCGACCTGCGCCCGGGCGGCAAGTACGTTGCGCTCGACGTCGACAAAGCCGGCGGCATCCCGCTCATCGCCAAGCGCATGATCGACGGCGGGCTCGTCGACGGCGACACGCTCACGCCGACGGGGCGCGCGCTGCGCGACGAGGTTGCGGGCGCGACCGAGACGCCGGGACAAGTCGTCGTCGCGACCGCGGCCAAGCCGTTCAAGCCCAAGGGCGGGCTGCGCATCCTGCGCGGCAACCTCGCACCCGACGGAGCCGTCGTCAAGGTCGCCGGCCACGAGCCGACGCAGCTGACCGGACGCGCGCGCGTCTTCGAGCGCGAGGAAGACGCGATGCACGCGGTCGACGCGCGTGAGATCGTCCCGGGCGACATCGTCGTGATCCGCTACGAAGGTCCCCAAGGCGGGCCCGGCATGCGCGAGATGCTCGGCGTGACGTCGGCGATCGTCGGGCAAGGGCTCGGGGACTCGGTTTCGCTCGTGACCGACGGCCGCTTCAGCGGCGCGACGCGCGGGCTCATGATCGGTCACGTCTCGCCGGAAGCGTCCGCCGGCGGACCGATCGCCGCCGTGCACGAGGGCGACACGATCACCATCGACGTCGAGAACGGGCGGCTGCAGCTCGAGGTGGATGACGCGGAGATCGCCGCGCGGCTGCGGCGCTGGACGGCGCCACCGCCGCGCTATGCGAGCGGCGTGTTCGCGAAGTATGCCGCGCTGGTGTCGTCGGCCGCCGAAGGTGCGGTCACGCGCGTGTCGCCGACCGCGTGACGTCGCGCGCGTGATCCTCACCTGCAGCGCGTGCAGCGCCGAATCCGCCGATGCGGACGTGCTCGCGTGCGCGGACTGCGGCGAGCTGCTGGGCTTCGTGCTCGATCCGGCGCGCATCGACGCGCGAGCGGTGAAAGAGCGGGCGCGCGAGCGCCGCTCGTCGGACGAGCCGCGCGACCGCAGCGGCGTCTGGCGCTACCGCGAGCTGCTGCCGCCGGTCGCCGACGACGCGGTCACGACGCTACGCGAAGGCGACGTGCCGCTGTACGACGGCCCGCGCGGCGCCGCATTCGCGGGCGTGGAGCGTCTCGCGTACCTGCACCTGGGAATGAACCCGACCGCCTCGTTCAAGGACGCGGGCATGACCGTCGCAATCTCGCACGCGCGCGAGCGAGGTGCACGCATCGCCGTGTGCGCCAGCACGGGCAATACGGCGGCGTCGATGGCGGCGTACGCGGCGCGCGCCGGCATGACGGCGATCGTCATCGCGCCCGTCGACGGCATTAGCGCGGCGAAGGTCGCGCAGACGCTCGACTACGGCGCGCACGTCGTTGCGGTCGAAGGCGATTTCGACGACGCACTGCGCGCGGTGCGAGCGCTCGATCCCGCGACCGTTGCGCTCGTCAACAGCGTGAACCCGTACCGCATCGAGGGGCAGAAGACCGCGGCGTTCGTCCTGCTCGAGCAGCGGCGATGGAAAGCGCCGGACTGGGTGGTGCTGCCCGGCGGCAATCTCGGCAACGCGAGCGCGCTGGGCAAAGGCTTTCGCGAGGCGGCCGCGATCGGCTTGTGCGAGCGCACGCCCAAGCTCGGGGTCGTCCAGGCGCGCGGCGCGGCGCCGTTCGCGCTCGCGTGGCGCGACAACCGCGAGCTCGTTCCGGTTCGCGCGCAAACCGACGCGACGGCGATCCGGATCGGCGCGCCGGCGTCATGGAGAAAGGCGCGCGCGGAAGTGCGCGCGTCCGGCGGCACGGTGCTGGCCGTGTCCGACGCAGAGATCGCCGAAGCGCGCGCGGTGATCGGGCGGGACGGCGTCGGCTGCGAGCCCGCGTCGGCCGCGTCGCTCGCCGGCCTGCGCAATCTCGTGGCGAACCGAACCGTCCCGCGCGACGCGGACGTCGTCTGCGTGCTGACGGGCCACGTCCTCAAAGACACCGCATACGCGGCCGCCTACCATGCATCGGGTGCGCCGCAAGCAAATGCGGTCGTGCGCGGCGTCGAGGTCGCCGACTACTTGAACTTGGTCGTGCTCGCACGCACGCGATGACCGGCGACTTCACGGTCTCGGCTCCCGCGTCGAGCGCGAACCTCGGCGCGGGGTTCGATGCGGTCGCGCTCGCGCTGGAGATTCGGATGTCGGCGCGCGTGCGCGTGCTGGCCGAAGGCGGCGCGGCGGCGTGGGCCGCGTCGGGGACGCACGCGCCCACGCACGACGGATTGCGGAGCTGCATCGAGAGCGGCATTGCACGCATCGCCGGCAGGGTGCCGCCGCTCGAGGTCACCGTGAACAACGCGATCCCGCTGGGCGGGGGCCTCGGCAGCAGCGCCGCGGCGTACGCGCTCGGCGTGGCGATCGGGGCGCGGCTCGTCGACCGGCCGCCCGACGACGCCGACCTGGCGCGCGCGGTCGCCGAACTCGAAGGCCACCCCGACAACGCGCTCGCCGCGTGGTACGGCGGCGCGGTCGTCGCGGCGATGGGCGAGGACGGCCTGACGTCGGCGCGGTTCGCGCCGCCTGCGGTGTTCGCCGTCGTCGTCGTTCCCGATATCGCGCTGCCGACCGCTCAAGCGCGCGCGATGATGCCGGACACCTACTCGCGAGCGGATGCCGTTCACGCCGTCCAGCGCGCGGCGTTGCTCGGCGCGGCGCTCGCCGCCGGGCGCGTGGATCTGCTGCGCGCCGCGGTGCGCGACCGGGTCCACCAGCCGTACCGCGCAAGCGTCATCCCGGGCCTCGCCGAGATGCTCGAGCTCGATGATCCGGCCGTCGCGGCCGTCACCCTCTCGGGCGCCGGCCCCTCGGTGCTCGCGCTCGTGCGGGACGAGCCGGAGCGCGTCGGCCGCACGATCGCCGGCATCTTCGCGCGCCACGGGGTCCGAAGCGCCGTGCTGAGCCCCGCGCTTGCGTTCACCGGTCTCACCGTCACGCATTAGGGTAGCGAGCGAGCTAGAGGGGCCGTCGGCGCCCGCGAGAAGGACCCCTGCAATGATCAGCGTGAGCGTCGGTTCGCCGGCCGGCATGTGCACGGTGGCGAACCCGGCATTCTACCGCTACGTCTTGCGGCTCGGCGAGGTGCCGATGCATACGTCTGCCGCCGACCGTGCGCAGCTCGACGTGCTCGCGAATGTGCCTCACGCCTACGCCGACGAAGAAGAGTGCTCGGGCGACGGCTGGCGCATCGTGCCCGCGATGTCGTACGAGGATTGGCCGGTTCTCGAAGCGACGCCGCAACGGCTGCGCGCCGCATTTCAGACGGCGCGCCGTTTGCTCTGGACGAACGCGGGCCCCGTCGGCATCAGTGCGGGCGACATCATCGCCGTCGACACCGAGATCGAGTCGGTGCTCGGCGTGCTGCGCCAAGCCGAAATCGGCGGCTTCAGCGTGAACGTCAGCTACGTCAGTTGACCCGCTAGCCGCACGCGGGCGGCTCGGCGCGCAGCGCCGAACGCGAAGGATTCGGCGAAGCCGAACCCGCTATTGCCGCGGGTTGAACAGCGATCCCAGCACGCCGCCGATGTTGCTCGAACCGCCCTGCTGTGCCGCACCTTCGACCTGCGGCTCGTGGTACGTCATCGACTGGAGACCCAAGCGCCCGGGTCCGGTGAAACGGTTCATCATCAGCGAAGCGCCGCCGACGAAGGCGCCGAGCGCGCCCATCAGCCCGCCGCCGCCGCCCGACTGCAGGACGGTGACGGTATCCATGCGCACGGACGCGTCCTTCCACAGCCACGCACCGGGCTCGACGTCGAGCTGCTCGCCCGGCGCCAGCGTCTTTTCGAACACGTTGCCGTAGCCGTGCAGCAGAAGAAGACCCTCTTCTTGCTGCGCGGTGAAGCGGTCGATGAACAGCCCCGTGCGCGAGAAGAGCACGTTCGCAAGACCTTGCTGCCAGTAGAAGTCGTAGCCGACCGAATGCGTTGCGAGCAAGAACTGGTGCTCGCGGACGTCGACGATCTGGCCGGGCTGCAAACGCAGCGAGACGATCTGCCCGGGAGCTTCGCGCGACATCGCGACGTTGCCGGGCCCCTGCGCCGTCGAGATGAAGATCTGCAGCCCGGCGAAGAACCGTTTCCCCGCGTTCTGCAGCCCCATGAAGCCCAGGCGCACCTGCGGCTGCTTCCAGAGCAGAATGTGATGCTCGAAGTAGATCGACGTGCGCGGGCCGAGCTCGACGTCGACGGCGGGGACGAGCTCACCCTCGATGCGGATCGTGGCGTCGCCGATCGTGATCGGTGCTTTCGGGTTGTCCTTCTCGGCGACCGGCTCCGTGTACGCGCCGGTCGCGACGGGCTGCGGTGCGGGCGCGCCGCACGCCGGGCAGAAGCGCGCGCCGTCGGGGATGGGTGTCTGACAGCTCGGGCAGGTCATGCGGCCAACCGTTCGCCGCGTCGCCGGCCACGCCTGGGTTCGCGCCGAGCGCCGAAATCGGGAAAGCATCGGGCATGGAGCGCGAAGCGAACGAAGACCAAGGCCGGCGGGACGCGGACCGCAGCCGCGTGGACAACGTGGGCGTGGAAGATCTGGGCGGCGACGACGAGGAGTTCGCCTCCGTCGAGGACACCGGCCGCGGCCCGTCCGAGAACCCCGCGGTCGACGACGTGTAGCCGTTGACGGAGCGGCCCGGGGGGCACCAGCGCTTCTCCGTGTTTCAGCGCGCCGCCGAGGACGAGGCGGGGCGCCGCGGCGCGCACCACGCCTACGCCGAGGTCTTCAACGGGTTCGCCTCCGTGCTCGACGTCGGCTGCGGCACCGGCGTCTTCCTGGACATGCTGCGCGAACGCGGCGTGGCACGCGTTCTCGGCGTTGACCGCGATCCCGAGATGGTCGCCGACGCGCGCGCCCGCGGGCACGACGCGCGCGAGTTGGACGCACGGCACGATCTCGCGCGCCTGGGCGAGCGCTTCGACGGCGTGCACGTCGCGTTCGTCATCGAGACGATGGACGGCGACGAGGGCATCGCCGCGCTGCGCGCGTGCGCGGCGCTGCTCAAGCCGGACGGGCTGCTCGTGGTGCGCACGCTCAACCCGCGCAATGCGGCGGTGCGCGACGGCGGCCTGTGGCTCGAGCCCTGGACGAAGCGCCCGTGGCCGCTCGAGACGCTGCACGTGGCGTTGACCGACCTCGGCTTGCGCGTCGTCGGTGCCGGGAACGAGCCGGAGGGGTGGCAGCATACCTACGTGCTCGGGCGCGCGCCCGGCGCGCGCGCCGCGCACGCCGAGCGCGTCGGGACGGCCTTTCAGGGCGAGTTCTTCGCGTACAACTCGATGGCGCTCGTCAACCGCGAACTTGCGCGCGCGCTCGTCGCCAACGGCGGCGCGATCGCGGCGGACCTCGCGATCGTCCCCGACGAACCCGCGCCCGAGCCGTCGGTGGCTGCGGACCCGCGCTTTGCCGCGCTGCGCTCGCGCGCGCGCCGCGGCGTGCCGCCGTGCGACGTGCTGATCCGGCAGTCGAACGGCGCCGCCGACTTCCGCCACGTCGACGGCGCGGACGCGATCGTGCAGATTCTGCCGTGGGAGTACGGCACGCTGCCGGTGACGTGGGTCGAGGGCATCCGCGCCGGCGGTGCGGACGAGATCTGGACGCCGACCGAGTACTGCCGCGCGATGTTCCTCGAGGCGGGCATCGAGGGCGATCGCGTCGCGGTCGTTCCGAACGGCGTCGATCCCGAGCGCTTCTCGCCCGATCGCGACGTCCCACCGTACCCGCTCGCGACGGAAAAGCGGTTCACGTTCCTGTTCATCGGCGGAATGCTGCCGCGCAAGGGCGTCGACGTGCTGCTCGCCGCATATCGCCGCGCGTTCGCGCGCGGCGACGACGTCGCGCTGGTGCTCAAGCTGTTCGGAACGCGCACGTTCTACCAGCTCGAAGACGGGGGCGCGTCGCTGCGCGCGTTCGCGGACGACCCGAGCGCGCCCGAGCTCGTGCTGATCGAAGAGGAGCTCACCGACGAAGACGTCGTGCGTTTGTACCGCACGTGCGGCGCGCTCGCGTTTCCCTATCGCGGCGAAGGGTTCGGGCTGCCGATGCTCGAGGCGCTCGCGTGCGGCCTGCCGGTCATCGCCACCGCCGGCGGAGCGGCCGACGCGTTCCTGGACGACGACGTCGCGTATCGCGTCCCCGCGCAGCGCGTTGCGCTCCACGGCACGATGCGCGGCGAAGCGCTGGCGGGAGAAGGATGGTGGCTCGAGCCCGACGTCGACGCGCTGGCCGCGACGATGCGGCACGTCGCGGCGAATCCGGGCGAAGCGCGCGCGAAGGCGAAGCTGGGCTCGGACCGCGTGCGCCGCGACTGGACGTGGGAACGCGCGGCGTCGGCGGCGGCGGAACGCCTGCGCAGGCTCGCGGCGCGCGGCACGGAAGGCGCCCGGCGATGAGCGACATCTCCGACCAGCGCATCGCGGAACGGCGAATCGTGTTCGGCGCCGTGGACGACGCGCTGCGCGCCGTCGCGCCGCCGTCGCCCGTCGCGGTGCTGGGCACGGCGCGATCGGTACGGCTCGTTCCGGCCGGCGCACTCCCAGGCGCGGACGTGCACCGTTTCGAGGGCGCCCGCAATCACAATCCGCGCGAAACGGTCGACGAAGCGCGCGCGTTCGTGGACGAGCACGGCTGCCGGACCGTGCTCGCGATCGGCAGCTCCGCCGCGATGGACCTGGGCAAGGCCGTGTGGGACGGGCGCGACGTGCTGCTGGTGCTCGTGCCGACGGCGATCGGCGGCGCCGAGATGTCGCGCGGATACGGCGTGCTCGAGGGCGATCGCAAGGGAGGCGGCCGGCTGCGCTCGCCCGCCCCCGTCGTGATCTACGACGCCGCGCTGCTGGCGACGCTGCCCCCGCGCGAGCTGGGTTCGATCGGGCTGAACGCATGGGCGCACTGCATCGAAGCGGCCTACGCGCGCACGCAGCACGCGCTCGGCACCGCCGCCGCCGTCGAGGCGGGGCGCACGCTGCCCGCGCTGCTGCTGCGCGCCGCTAACCACCGCGACGCGGAGCTCCACCGCGCGCTCTTCGAAGCCGCGCACCTCGCCGGGTTCGCGCTCGACGCGCGCTCGATGGGCCTGCACCATGCGGTCTGCCACGTCATCGGCGGCCTGACGGGTTTCCCGCACGGGATCACCAACGCGGTCGTGCTGCCGCACGCCGTGCGCGCGAACGCGCGGCTCGCGCCCGACGCCGTCGCCGCGGTGTCGCGCGCGCTGGGCATCGACGACCTCGCCGCCCAGGCGGAAGCGATCGCGCACGCGTACGCGCTGCCGCGCACGTTCGCCGAGCTCGGCGCGCCGGCGGACCTCGTCGACCGCGCGCTGCCGCGCGTCATGCAGCAGCCGCTGCTTCGGAACAACCCGGCGGAGCCCGACGAAGCGACGGTGCGCGAGCTGCTCGAGCGCGCCGCGGGCGGTTGAACGGCCGGAACGCGCCGGGTCAGCCGCCGGTCTTGGACGCGACGACGACCTCGCCGTCGGAATAGATCCGGAACTGCGTCTCGAACGTCCGCACGGCGGTCCCTGCGCGCACGCGGCTGCTCACGTGCACGTCGCGCACCGTGCGGCCGTCGTCAGCCTCGCTCCAGCCCAGGGTCGTGAGCTTGATCAGAGGCGCGCTCGTCGAGGGCGGGGCGAGGCGGCCCATGCGGACGAGGTGCCCGGTGACCGCCGCCAGCGCGCGGGCCGGAAGGACGCGCGGGTCTTCGGGGACGCGAAGCTCCGGCAGCCCGTCGATGTACCGGCCGACCGCCGTGCGGTCGTCCTCCGCCATCGCGGTGAACGAGCACACGTAGCTGTGCACCGCGCGCGACGCCTTGGTGACGAACTCTTCGCGCAGGACGCGCACGCGGCTTCGGATGCTGCGGCGGCGCAGAAAAAACGTAAGCGCGAGCTCGCTGCCGCGCACGCGGACCGGCGAGTCGAACACGATGCCTTCGCGCGCGAGGCGCGTGCCCACGACGGGGATGCGGCGGCCGCCCGCGATCGCGACGCCTTCGAACACACCGGCGCGTCCCATGACGTGCTCGATCCAAAGGGGTTCCGGCTGCGTGAACAGGCGCCCAAGCAGGTCCATCCTCATCCGGTGTTCGGCAGGCCAGGGGCTCCGGATGAGCGATCCGCCTCGAAAGGCGGCGAGAACCTTCCCGCGCTCCCCAGCCGGCCCCGGTTTCGAGCCTTCCGCTCAGTAACGGAAATACTGATTATCGGTACTCGCGTTGCCCCGGCGGAAGGAGCCGGCGGCAGCGGGCCGCGCGGCCGGCGCGGCCTGACGGGGGCGCGCGCGAGCGTTCGACCGAAACCTTTGATGTGGCGAAACCGCGCAGTGCGATCTACGAGGCGCCCGAGTACGTCTCCGCCGATCCGGAGATCGCACGGTTTGCCGAAGGCTACCTGCTGTTGCGCGGCACGACGCCGCGCACGCGCGAAGCGTACCAGCGCGACCTCGAGCACTTCGGCGCGTTCTTGAAAAGCCGCGCCCAGGGCCAGGATGACGAGGCCGCCCTTCGACAGGCTCAGGGTGACATTCGACAGGCTCAGGGCGACACCGGAAAGGCGCAGGCGCGGACGCGGGGCGGCGCGCGGGCGCCGGGCGGCGTCGGGACCGTGAAGCTGCCGCCGCCGTACGAGCAGCTCGCCGGCGCGCAGTATGCGGACATTCTCGCATACCAGACGCACCTCGCGCGCTCCCGGAAGTACGCGCCGCGCTCGGTGCGCCGCAAGATCGCGTCGCTGCGAACGTTCTACAAGCACCTGCGCCACGCCGGACGCCGCGACGACAACCCGGCCGCCGACGCGATCCTGCCCAAGATCGGGCGGCCGCTGCCCAAGGCCATGCGCGGCGAGGAGGTCGCGAAAGTCTTCGAAGTGCGCATCGCCGGGCTGACCGAGCTGCAGCGGCGCCGTGACCGCGCGATCCTTCAGTGCCTGTGGTCGTGCGGCGTCCGCCGGGCCGAGCTCGTGGGGCTCGACTTGAACGACGTCGATCTCGACGGCCGGCAGTTGCGCGTCGTCAAGGGCAAAGGCAACAAGGACCGCTATGTTCCGATGACGCCTGAGGCGGCGGCGGCGCTGCGCGACTACCTCGCGGTACGGCCGCACGCCTCCGTGCCGGCGTTCTTCGTCGGGCGGGGAGACCGCCGGCTCTCCGCGCCCGCCGTCTACAAGATCGTGCGAACCTACATGGAGCTTGCCGGCATCACCGAGTACGCGTCACCGCACACCTGGCGGCACACGGTCGCGACCCTGATGCGCGAACGCGGCGCCGATCTTCTCTTCCTCAAAGAGTTCCTCGGCCACGAGTCGACGGCGACGACCGAGATCTACACGAAGCTCGCTCGCGAGCGGCTGCGCACCGAGTTCGACCGCTTTCACCCGCGCGACGACGTCTGAGCACGCCGCGCAGCGTCGCGACCGCGAGCGAGCCGGCCCCGCCCGGCTCGCCGCGATCCGCGGTCAGACGCGCGCGCCGCGCCCCGTGACCAGGTTGTAGATCAGCAGAATGACCGCGATGACGATCAGCAGGTGGATCAGTCCGCCCCCGATGTGCACCGCGAAGCCGATGAGCCACAGGACGAACAGTACGACGATGATTGCCCAGATGATTCCAGCCATGTGTTGGTAGGTGCCTCCTTTTCGAGCGTCGCTTGCCCGCACGGCGACCGTTCTAATCGTCCTGCCGAGCACACGTGTGACCGGGGTCGCGGTGGACCGCTCCCTTGCCGGGGAACCCACTTGACCATGACGCCCGGTCTTGCGAAGCTCATGGACGAGGTCGCGACGGCGGCCCTGCCGGGGCTCGCCGACGATCTGTGGCGCCTCGCGTACACGCGGGGTCATGTCGACGTCGAGCGCGCCCGCCCGAGCCTCGACGGCGACTACGGCGGCATTCTCGTGTACTCGCACCCGGTCGACGCGGTGCGCGCGCTGCTCGTCGTCGACACGGGCGATCGGCTCATCGGAGCGGTAGCGACCGTGGGAACCGCCGCGCGCCCAGGCAGCGCCGTGCGGCTCACCGCGACGCCGACGTCGCGCAAGGCCGCGTGGCGCCTCGTCGTCGACGAAGCGTTTCCGGCGATTCTCGACGTCCGCTTCGACCGCGTGCCCGGCGGCTCGGCCGACGTGCGGTGGGTTTCGGCGATGCGCGAGGCGCTCGGCGCGGTCCGCGCGACCGAGGCGGTGCGGCGCGAAGGCATCTCCGCGCGCAGGCGCCGCGTGCCACCGTACGCGGACGTGCCCCCGACCGAAGCGCTCGTGCGCGAGCGCGTCGGAGCGCTGCGGCGCGAGGTCGAAGACGGGACCGCCTTCACGCCGGACGAGATCGCCGAGCTGGACGCCGCGCGTTTTGCGCGCACGGCCGGCTCGTATGCCGAGCAGCGGCGCGCGTTCGAACGCGAAACGACGATCGTGCAGGCGCGCCAAGCGCGTTTCGACGAGCGCATGCGGACCGAGCTCGCGGCCTTTCGCGAACGGCTGCCGGAGCTGCACGCGCGCATCCGCGAGCGCCGTCTGGCGAGCGAGGCCGTGCGGCGCGAGCTGCAGCGGCTCGAGGACGCGCACATCGAGAGCTGCGCCCGCACGCAGGCCGCGCATGCGGCGTCGGGGATGCTCGACGCGCTCGCGACCGCCCCGTTCGTCGCGTCGCTGCGCGCACCGCTGCCTTCGATGGAAGACGCAGCGTGCGCGCAGGACGTGCTCCGCACCATCGCGCTGCTCGCCCGCGCTCTGCCGCGCGCCGCCGTACGCATCGCGGTGTAGCGAGGTCTTCCCGGGCGACCGCCGCGACGACGGCCGTTCGGCGTCAGCCCGTCCGGCGCGTCGCCTCGCGCGCTTTCACGAGCGCGGTCAGCGTCTCGTTGTAGGGCGTCGCCACGCCCGCGCGCCGCCCCGTCGTCACCACCGCGCCGTTGATGAAGTCGACTTCCGTCGGCACGCCGGCGCGCAAGTCGTAGAGCATCGAGTTGTCGAGCGCCGCCGTCTGTTCCACGATCGTGCGCACGTACGACCACGGGTCGGTGAAGGGCAGCGGGATCCGCATGGCGTTCGCGACGGTCGCGGCTTCCTGCGCGAGCGACCGCGCGACTTCGCCCGCATGATCGTCGGAGAGCACGACGCCGTTCGAGCGGTCCAAAAGCGCGGCGACCGGGTTGATGGCGGCGTTCGCGATGAGCTTGCCCCAAAGGTGCGGGCGAATGTCGTACGCGCCGCTGGCTCGCAGCCCCGCATCGCTCAGCAGGTGCACGACGCGGTTGACGACGGCCGGCGACGCGCCCGCGCTGCCGAGCACCGTCGTGCCGTCGCCGATGCGACGGACGTCGCCCGGCCCGACCGTTTGCGCCGACTCCGTCGTCGCCCCGATCACGAGCGAGATCGTGCTGCCCAGGGAGGCTTTGATCGCTTCTTCGTTGCCGAGCCCGTTTTGCAGCGACACGATCGCGGTGGCAGGGCTCAGCTCGGCGGCGAACGGCCGCAGCGCGCGCAGCGTGTCGGTCGCGCGCACGAACACGAAGAGAACCTGGACGCCGTAGAGATCGCGCGGCTCGCTGGTGATCGCCGCGGAGCGCGCCTCGCCGTCGACGGACACTCCCGAGCGCCGGATCGCGTCGACCACGTCGCGGTGCCGCTCCAGCAGCACGACGTCGTTCTCCGAGGCGAGCCGCTGCCCGAACAGCGTCCCGAGCGCGCCCGCGCCCACGATGCCGATCTTGAGCTTCACCGCGCTCGGTCCATCATCGCGATCTCACTTGCCTGGGGCTCATCAGCCCGATCAACAACACGCCTGCGCAGAAGCCTCCGATGTGGGCGAAATACGCGATCCCGCCTTGCGACTCCGCCGCGCGGGTGCTCACGGCGCCGAAGCCGGTGACGAACTGCGTCGCGGCCCACAGCCCGATCACGAGCAGGGCCGGCAGCCGCAGGAACAGCGGGAAGCAGCCGATCGGCACGATCGTCCGGATTGCGGCGAACGGGTACGTCACCACGTACGCACCGAGCACGCCCGCGATCGCGCCCGACGCGCCCAGCTCCGGGACGTGGCTGCCCGGGCCCGCGGCAACCTGCGCGGCTCCGCCGGCGATCCCGCACACCAGGTACAGGATCGCGAACCGCACGTGGCCGCAGCGCGCCTCCACCGCCGGGCCGAACACGAACAGGAACAGCATGTTGAAGCCGATGTGCAGGACCGAGCCGTGCAGGAACATTGCCGTGACGATCGTCAGCACGGCGCTCGGCGGCGACGGCGGAGCGAGAACGATTCCGTGCGTGACGTCGTACGGGATCGTCGCGAAGGCGTTGATGAAGCGGTCCGTGTCCGGCGCGTTCACCTCGCGCACGAACACGAAGACGTTGAGGGCGATGACCGCGTAGACCACCAGCGGGAACGCGCGTACGCGGTTCGCGTCGTCCCCGATCGGGATCACGGCGCGGAGTTCAGAACTGGTACTGGAGCCCGAACGCCGTGCGCCGTCCGGTATGAAGCGCGTCGCGCTCGCCGCCGAACAGCGTGAGACCGCTGCCGAGGCCGAAGTTCGCGTACAGATCGGTGGTAGGGTGGCGCAGATCGTAGATCCGGCCCTCGAGCCCCAGCCGCAGCCCCTTCGTGACCTCCGGCGAGTACACGGCGCGGGCGCCGAGCCGCGAATACAGGATGCCGCCGCCGACCGACACGTTCGGGCCGAGGTGCATCATCGGCGCGAAGTTGTAGGAGCTGCGCGCGCCGATGTCGTTCGCGCCGGCGAAGAGATACGTCGACCCGGTCGGCAGAGCGATGACGTTCACGTCGGTTTGCGGACCGCGATCCTTCGACAGCAGCGGCGAGCCGTTCGCGTTGGACGACGACTGCGCGTCGAGCTCGGAGACGCGCACCTGCAGGGCGACGAGATTCTTGACGAGCGCGCCGAGCTTGTTCTTGACGTTGGCCTGCTCCGTCGCCGGGCCCGGCGTCGCGCCCGGACCGGGACGCTGCGGGTACGTGCCGTTCGGAAACGGCGTCCCGCCCGGTGCGGGCGTCGCGCCGCGGTCGACGCCGTACACGCTCGAGCGCCCTCCGAACTGCCCGAGCAGCGAGTTCGCCTTCTGCGCCGCGGCGTCGACGTTCGCGAGCGTATCGCGCAGCTGCGCCTGCGTCTGCGGGTTGCCGGTGACGTTGTGCAGGTCGGACGCGATGGAGGCGAAGGTGGTCGCGGTCTGCGCGATCCCCTGGGTCGTCGCGAGAATGTTCGCCTTGAGCCGCGGGTCGGACGCCAGCGAGGTGACGTGGTCCGCGGTGCGGTTGAGGTCGCGCGCCGACGCGTCGAGGGCGGCGACGATCGAGTCGACGTGCCCGGTGTTGCGACGCAGCGTGGCGTCGAGCTGTCCCGTCACGTCGTTGATGTTCGCGCTGCTCTGCTGGAGCGCGACCTGAAGCGTGCTGCCGAGCGTGTCGATCCGGTCGGACAGGTGCTGGAACGAGCGGTTCGCCGTGAGGCTGATCGAGTTCGCGTTGTCGAGCGCCGACTGGAACGTGTTGAGCAGCCGCGGTTCGCGCCGCTCGAGGTCGGCCATCATCGCGTCGAGGCGGCGCACCTCGCCTTGCCCCTCGTCGAGCAAGTCCTGGACCGTCGCGGGGTTCGTCCCTTGCGGCTGCTGATCGAGCGGCAGCATCTCGTGCGGCAAGATCGCGACCGCGGCCGGCGCGTTCGTCGGCGCGGCGATCCCGGCCGGCTGCGACGGGCGCGCGGGCGGGACGATCTCGACCGTCGAGTCGCCCGTCAGCGGCGCCTGAATCAGGAAGCGCGCGGAGCGAGGGATGTCCACGTTGTTGTCGATCGCGAGCACGACCTCGACGCTGAAGTCCTCAGGCAGCAGGTTCGTCTGATTGACGACGCCGACCACGACGCCGCTCTCGTACACGAGCGCGCCGCGGTGCAGTCCCGCCGCCGACTTGAAGTGGATGCCGATCGTGTAGCGCCCCTTGGTGCCGTAGTTCTCGAGAACGACGAACACCGCGAAGAGACCCACCAGCGTGAGGATCGTGAAGATGCCGACGAGAGCTTGTCTGTTCATGCGCGTCAGATCGGGATCGGCCCGACTTCACTCCCTTGCAAGAACTGCTGGACGATCGGGTTCGGCGAGCGCCGCAGCTCGTCCACGGTGCCGTACGCGACGATCGCTCCTTCGAACAGCATCGCGATGTAGTCCGCCATCTGGTAGATGCTCTCGAGATCGTGCGACACGACGACGGCCGTGCCGTTGTGCTTCTCGCGCAGCCGCAGGATCGTGTCCGTCAGCACGTGGGTGATGATCGGATCGAGGCCGGTCGTCGGCTCGTCGTACAGCACCGCCTGCGGGTTCGTCACGACGGCGCGCGCGAAGCCGGCGCGCTTGACCATACCGCCCGACAGCTCCGACGGATAGCGTTCTTCGACGTGCGCGAGCCCGACCGAGTCGAGCGTCTCCGCGACGATCGTGCGCACCTGGGCGTCCGGCAGCTTCGTGTGCTCGCGCAGCGGCAGCGCGACGTTCTCGCCGATCGTGAGCGAGTCGAACAGCGCCGAGAACTGGAACGCGAACCCGATCGACCGCCGAAGCTCGATGAGCTCGCGGTCGCGCATCCCCGTGATGTCGCGGCCTTGGACGAACACGCGGCCGCTGTCCGGCTTCTTGAGCCCGTTCAGCAGCCGCAGGATCGTCGATTTGCCGGCGCCCGACAGCCCGATGATGCACGTGACCGCGCCCTCGACGATGTCCAGGGAGAGGTTCTGCATGACGATCTTCGGCCCGTACCGCACGCAGACGTCGTCGACTTGTCCCCACAGCGCCATCAGGTCTGCCCGAAGAGCAGGAACGAGAGGGCGAAGTTGAACGCGAAGATCAGGATGATCGACGTGACGACGGCGCCCGTCGTCGAATGGCCCACGCCGGCCGCGCCGCCCCGCGTCTGTAGCCCCTGGTACGCGCCGATGATCGCGATGATCACCGCGAACACGAGCGACTTGAGCAGGCCGCGCAGGACGTCGCCGAACGGCAGCGCTTGCCGCGCGGACTCGATGAACGACTCGTTCGAGATGTGCGCGGTGACGCCGGCGACCCACATGCCGCCGACGATCGAGACGATGTCGGCCAGCACCGTGAGGAGCGGCAGCATCGCGACCAGCGCGACGAGGCGCGGCACGACGAGCATGCGCGTCGGCGAGAGCCCGAGCGAGAGGAGCGCCTCGATCTGTTCGGTCACGACCATGGAGCCCAGCTCGGCGGCAATCGCCGCCCCCGTCCGGCCGGCGACGACGACCGCGGAGAGCATCGGGCCGAGCTCGCGCGCGCTGGCGACGGCGACGGCTCCGCCGACGAAGTTGCTCACGCCGTAGTTCACGGCCTGACCCGCGCTCTCGAGCGAGATGACCATCCCGGTGAAGAGCGACGTGAGCAGGACGATCGCGGCCGACTGGACGCCGAGCAGGTACGCTTGATCCAGCGTCTCCCGCACGCGGATGCGCAGGGCGAGGATGAAGCGGACCGAGTCGCCGAGCAGCTCCGCCGCGCCCCCCGCGTACGCGAAGAGGCTGATCGTCCCGCGGCCCGCCTCTTCGAAGACCTTCATTCGCCGCGGAGTTCCGCGAGCGCGGCGAGGACGCCTCGCACGGCGTCGATGCGCTTGGCGACGACCCCGCGCTCCGCGGTCAGGTTGAACTGCAGCTGGTAGAGCCGCTCGAGCTCGCGGTCGACGTGGCGCAGCTGCCCGAGCGCCTCGCCTTCGTACGGCCCGAAGTACCGCGCGACCGCATCGAGGTACGCGCGCGCCTGGACGCCGTCGACGTCGCCGGATGCGAGCGCGCGCTCGACGCTCTCCTGCGCGTAGCGCATCGCGCGATCCGTCACGTGGAATGTGCCGACCGTCGCCGCGAGCGCCGCCAGACGCTCGCGATCAGCCATCCTGCGCCCGCGCCAGAGCAGCGGTCTGCAGCGCGAAGAGCTCGCGAATGCCGCGCTCCGCGAGGCCCAGCATGCCGTCGAGCTGCGCGCGCGTGAACGGCTCGCGCTCCGCCGTGCCCTGCACCTCGACGAAGCCGCCCGCATCCGTCATCGCAACGTTCATGTCGACCTCGGCACGGCTGTCTTCTGCGTACGGAAGGTCCAGCACGGTCGACCCGTCGACGATGCCGACGGAGACGGCGGCGATCTGCCCGATCAGCGGCCACTTCGCCGTCTTCGCCGGATCGAAGTGCTTGCGCAGCGCGAGCGCCAGCGCGACCCACGCGCCCGTGATCGACGCCGTGCGCGTCCCGCCGTCTGCACCGATCACGTCGCAATCGACGAGCACCGTGCGCTCGCCGAGCCGGTCGAGGTCGACGACGGCGCGGAGCGCGCGCCCGATCAGCCGCTGGATCTCGTGCGTGCGGCCGCCCAGCCGGCCTTTCGTCGCCTCGCGCTGGTTGCGCTCGGGCGTCGCGCTCGGCAGCATCGCGTACTCGGCGGTGATCCAGCCGGTCCCGCGGCCGCGCATCCACGGCGGCACGCGGTCCTCGACGGTCGCCGCGCAAATCACGCGCGTGTTCCCGACGGAGATCAAGACGCTGCCCGTCGGAAACTGCAGGAAGCCCGGTTCGATCGTGACGGGACGAAGCTGCTCGGGAAGCCGGTTGTCGCTACGCGGTGGCATGCTCGTGGTTCATGCGCGAGAAACGCCTCGCGTACCTAGTCGCGTGCGCGCCTACTCGACCGTTACCGTCTTGGCCAGGTTGCGCGGCTGGTCGACGTCCTTGCCTTCGATGTCGGCGATGTGATACGCGAGCAGTTGGAGCGGGATCACGTTGACGATCGGCGAGAGCAGCTCTTCGACGCGCGGCACCCAGAGCACGTGGTCGGCGAGCGCGGCCGCTTCGTCATCGCCGTGGTTCGCGACGAGGACGATCGGGGCTTCGCGCGCCTTTGACTCCGCGATGTTCGAGAGGATCTTCTCGCGCACGCGGCCTTCGGTGACGATGCCGACCACGGGCGTCTTGGGGTCCAGCAGCGCGATCGGACCGTGCTTCATCTCGCCGGCGGCGTAGCCCTCGGCGTGGATGTAGCTGATCTCCTTGAGCTTGAGCGCACCTTCGAGCGCGGTCGGGAAGTTCACGTAGCGGCCGAGGAACAGCGCGGAGCGCGCGCGCCGGATCTTGCGCGCGACCTTCTTCACCTCGTCCGACGTGTTGAGCACGACGTCGATCGCGGCGGGCAGCAGCTTCGTCCCTTCGGCGATCTCGCGCAGGCGCTCGATCGGCGCCGACTTGCGCACCCGCGCGAGGTAGAGCGCGAGCAGCACCGCCGCGATCGCCTGGGAGACGTACGTCTTCGTCGCGGCGACCGAAATCTCGGGCCCGCCGCGAGTGTACAGCGTCGCGTCGGCAAGGCGCGTGAGGTGCGAGCCGACGACGTTGGAGATGCCGATGATCGGCGCTCCTTCTTCTTTCGCGATCTTGACCGCTTCGATCGTGTCGGCGGTCTCGCCGGACTGCGACATCGCGACCGTCAGCGTGCGCGCGTCCATGTACCGGTCGCCGTACCGGAACTCGCTCGCGAGCTCCATCTCGACGGGCAGCTTGCACAGCGCGCGCATGAGGTACATGCCGACCATGCCGGCATGGTACGCGGTGCCGCATCCCGTGATCGAGATCTTCGTCATCGCGCGCAGCACGATCTCGTCGATCCCCAGCTCGGCGGCGAGCTGCACGTCGTGGCTCTCGTCGACGCGGCCCGCGAGCGTCTCCTTGACGACGTTCGGCTGCTCGAAGATCTCCTTGAGCATGAAGTGCTTGAAGCCGGCCTTCTCGGCCGACGTCGCGTCCCACGCGATCTGCTGCACCTCGCGCTCGACCGGCGCGCCGTCGAACGCCGTGAGCTTGTAGCCGTCGCTGCCGACGTCGACGACTTCGCCTTCCTGCAGAATGATGATCTTCTTCGTGTACTGCAGCATCGCGGGGATGTCGGACGCGACGAACATCTCGTCCTCGCCGAGCCCGACGATCAGCGGCGTGGCGCCGTTGCGCGCGAACACGAGCCGGCCCGGGGCATCGGACGAGATCACGCCCAGGGCGAACGCGCCCCGCACCTGCGCGAGCGTCGCGCGCACGGCTTCGACGATGTCGCCCCGGTACTGCGTCTCGATGAGATGCGCGAGCACTTCGGTGTCCGTCTCCGACCGGAAGACGTGGCCTTTGGCCAGCAGCTCCGCGCGCAGCGTGGCGTAGTTCTCGATGATGCCGTTGTGCACGACCGCGAAGCGCTCGGAGCAGTCCATGTGCGGGTGCGCGTTCGCGTCGGACGGACGGCCGTGCGTCGCCCAGCGCGTGTGGCCGACGCCGGTCGTCCCGTGCAGCGACTCGCCGTTGCGCAGCCGGGCCGCCAAGTTCGAGAGCTTGCCCTCAGCCTTCGACCCGGCAAGCTTTCCGTCGGCGTCGATCACCGCGATGCCGGCGGAGTCGTACCCGCGGTACTCCAGCCGGCTCAGCGAGTCCATGATGATCGGGACGCTGTCGCGCCGCCCGATGTACCCGACGATGCCGCACATGCTGCGTGCACTTCAACGCCGGGCTCCCCGGTACCGCCGCCCGCTACTTGATGCCTTCGCGGGTCCGCTTGTACGGGATCTTGCCGGTGCGCACTTCGTTGAACGCCGTCGACACGGGCTTGTTGGGGTTCACACGCTCGGTCAGCGGCGGGGCGCCGTTGTTCAGCTGCTTGGCGCGCTTCGTGACGACGTTCACGAGGGAGAACTTGGAGTCGACGTGCTTGAGAAGGCCGTCGAGGTCGCCGAATACGCTGTCGCTCATCTAGGAATCTTCCAATTCTTTCAGTCGGGTTTCTGGGTAGCGGTGGATGCGGTACCGCTCTGACCGCACGATGGCTTCGAGATCGTCGACCGCTCGCGCAGGCTGCGCCTCCTCGTTGATGACGAGGTAGTCGAAGCGGCGGACGAAGGTAAACTCGTCGTGCGCGATCTCGAGGCGCGCGGCGATCTGCTCGTTGGCTTCGGTGCGCCGCGCTTCGAGGCGCGAACGCAAGTGCGAGAACTTGTCCGGGACGATGAAGATCAGGACCGCGTCGGGGAACTGCGACTTGATCGCGAGCGCCCCGTTCACTTCCGGCTTCATCACGACGTCGTAGCCCGCACGCAGCGCCTCGTCGATGAACGACCGCGGCGTCCCGTACAGGTTCCCGTTGTACTCCCGGTACTCGAGGAAACCGCCGGACAGCAGACGCTTCTGAAACTCCGGGCGATCGAGAAAGAAGTAGTCGATGCCCTCGCGCTCGCCGAGACGCGGCGCGCGAGTCGTTGCCGACACGGAATAGAGGAGCCGTTCGTGGCGAGCCTTGAGGCCTTCCACCAACGTGTCCTTCCCCGCGCCTGACGGACCCGACACGACGAACAAAAGACCGGGCCCGGTCAGAACGCCTCCCTCCTCACCACGCGCCCAAACACGGATAAATACGGAGACGGCGGGAAAGCACCTCCCGCCGACATGCCGAGGATCACATGACCACGGACTGGATCCTCGTTCGCCGGATGGCGGCGGAGCTCGAGCGGGCGCTCCAAGGGGCGCGTGTGACGGACGTCGGGCTGCTCGACGACGGCCGCGTCGCGGTCCGCTTCTCCCGCTCCCGCGGGGCGCCGACCTTGGCGATCGACGCGTTCGGCTCGCCGCCGGCGGCCGTGCTGACCGCGGCCGAGCCCTCGGTCGGGCCGGAGCCCGGCTGGCTGCGGGCGGCCGCGACCACGCTGCGCGGCACGCGCCTGGCCGAGGTGCGCGCGCGACACGGCGACCGCGTGCTCGTCCTCGGGTTCGCCTCGTCGTCACGCTTCGGGGTCGAGAGCGCGTTCCGGCTCGTCCTCGAGCTGGTCCCGCGGTACGGCAACGTCGTGCTCTTGCGCGACCGTCTGGTCATTGCCGCGGCGAAGCAGTTCTCGCCGGCGGAGAACGAGGCGCGCGCGGTGCAGGTGGGCTTGCCCTACGAACCGCCGCCGCTGCCGCATGGACGCGACGGCTCCTTTCCGATCGTCCCGCGCGTCCTGGAAGCGTGCGCCGAGCGGGAAGGCCGGCCGGCGGCCGAGGTGCTCGCCCAGGCGGAAGCCGCCGCGGCGGCGGACGGGCCCGTGCACGTCTATCGCTCCGCCGGAACGGTGGCCGCGGCGCACGTCGTGCCGCTCGCCCAGCACGAGGGGCTCGAGCACGCTCTGTGCCCCTCCCTGCTCGACGTCCTCGCCCAGGCGCGCGACGAGTCGCTGACGGCGCAGCGCGGCGACGCCGCCGCGCGCCGGCGCGCATCGTTCCTCGCGCGGCTCGGCAAGCGCGCACGGGCAACCGCGGCCGAGGTCGACGCGGTCGTCGCTCGGATCGCGGGCGAGGCGGAGCGCGACGCGCTGCGCCGCAGCGGCGACGCGCTCTACACGCACGGGCTCGAGGTACCTGCCGGCTCCGCGTCGTTCGTCCCGCCGACCGATCCCGAACTGACCGTCGCGCTGGATCCGGAGCTCGACGCGAAGGCCAACGCGCAGGCCTATTACGCCCGCTACCGCAAGGCGACGGCGGCGCTGCCGCACCTCGAGCGGCGTCGCGCGGTGCTCGAGGCGCGGCGCGCGGCGCTCGAGGAGCTCGCATTCGAAGCCGAGCGTGCCGACGGCGCCACGCTCGCCGAGCTCGAAGCCGAGCTCGACGCCCTCGAAGGCCGCACGCCGGCTCGCGCTGCGCCGGCGACCACGAAGCGCCGGCCGCCGATGCGGCTCGAGCGGCCGTCCGGCGCGCGCATCTACGTCGGGCGATCGCCGCGCGAGAACGCCGAGGTCACGTTCCGCATCGCGCGGCCGGACGATCTCTGGTTCCACGCGCGCGGCGTTCCGGGCTCGCACGTCGTGCTGCAGCTGCCGCCGGGCGCGGAACCCGGCGATGAGGATCTCGACGCGGCCGCCGACCTCGCGGCGACGCACAGCAAAGCGCGCCACGCACCGCGCGTCGAGATCGACTACACGGAGCGCAAGCACGTGCGCAAGCAGCGCGACGCCGGGGCGGGTCTCGTGTGGTACACGAACGCGCGAACGCGCGTCGGCCGGCCCGCCTCGGGCTAGCGGTCCGCCGCGATGCTCGCGCGGTACGCGCGCACTTCGTCCGCGACGCGCGCGTAGGCGGCGTCGATCGCGGCGACGCGCTCGTCCGCGCCGTCGAGGTTGCCCGTGCGCGCGCGCGCGTCGAGCTCGGTCGCGAGCGCGTACACGACGTTCGCGCCGATGTTCCCGGCGCTGCCCTTGATGCCGTGCGCGGCGCGCGCGACGGCGGCGGCGTCGCGCGCGCGCAGGCCGGCCGCGAGCGCGGCGCGGTGCTTGCGCCCCGTCTCGAGCGCCATCTCGAGCAGGTCCGCGATGCCGCCGACGTCGTCCTCGAACGCCTCCTCCAGGCGCGCGAGGTCGAGAATCTCCTTATCCGGCAACGCCGACTCCGTGCGCGAAGCGCTCGACGACCGCGCGCAGCGCCGCGAGCTGCACGGGCTTGGCGAGATACGCATCCATCCCGGCCGCGAGGCACGCTTCGCGGTCGCCTTCGAGCGCGTTCGCCGTCATCGCGACGATCGGCACGTGCCCGCCGCGCGAGGCTTCGGCGCGCCGTATCTGCCGCGTCGCCTCGAAGCCGTCGACGTCGGGCATCTGGCAGTCCATCAGAACGACGTCGTAGACGCCTTCGCCGACGGCGTCGACGGCTTCACGGCCGTCGGTGACGGCGTGCGCGCGGTATCCCAGCTTCTTGAGCTGCTGCAGCGCGAGCTTGCGATTCACGGGGTTGTCTTCGACGACGAGCACGAGCACGCCGTCGTCGTGCGCGTCGTCGACCGGCTCGGCGGCGAGCGGGACGTTGGCGACGGCTTCGACCGCGGGCCCGCTGAGCGCGCCCAGAAGCGCGTCGTGCAGCGCGCTCTGCCGAATCGGCTTGCGCAGCACGGCCGCGAAGCCCGCGGCGCGCGCATTCGGCGCCGGCGCGCCTTCGTCGTTGCCGACGGTCAGCAGCAGCGGCAGCGAGGACAGGCCCGGCACGTTGCGCAGCCGCGCCGCGAACGCGAACGCGTCGCCGCCGGCACGGCTGTCGACGACGACCAGATCGAACGGTGCGCGGCGCGCGGCCGCGGCCTTCGCGAGATCGAGCCCGTGCGCGGCGTTGCCGGTGCTCGATGCGACCGCGCCCCACGCGAGCAGATAGCGGTCCACCACTTGGCGCGCGACGGCGTCCTGGTCGACGACGAGCACCCGCGCGCCGCGCAGCGCGTCGCCGCGGTCCGCTTCGGGCTCGTCGGGAACGCGTGCGAACGGGATCGTGAACCAGAACGTCGAGCCGTATCCCAGGCTGCTGTCGAAGCCGATCGTGCCGCCCATGAGCTCGACGATGCGGCGCGAGATCGACAGGCCCAGGCCCGTGCCGCCGTAGCGCCGGCGCGTCGACTGATCGGCCTGGCGAAACGGCTCGAAGAGCTGCTCGGCGGCCTCCGGCGCGATGCCGGGACCGGTGTCGGTCACCGACATGCGCAGGACGACGTCGCCGTCCGCGAACCCGTCGACGACGGCGCGCACCGTGACGCTGCCGGTCGAGGTGAACTTCACCGCGTTGCCGAGCAGGTTCAGGAGCACTTGGCGCAAGCGGTCCGCGTCGCCCAGCACGCGGCGAGGCACGTCGGGCGCGACGTACGTCGTGAGCGAGAGACCCTTCTTGCGCGCCGCGGCGCTCAGGATGTCCGTCGCGTTCTCGACGGCGACGACGGGCGCGAACGGCACGCTCTCGAGCTCCATGCGTCCGGCTTCCATCTTCGAGAAGTCCAGGATGTCGTTGACGATCGCGAGCAGCGACTCGGCCGAATCGCGCACGGTCGTCGCGTACTCGCGCGCCTCGTCGGACAGCGGCGTCTGGAGCATCAGCTCGGACATGCCGACGACCGCGTTGATCGGCGTGCGAATCTCGTGGCTCATCGTCGCGAGGAACTGCGACTTCACGTCGGCGGCCTCGACGGCGCGGTCGTGCGCGGCGCGGATCGCCTCGTCCGCGGCCTTGCGCCGCGTGATGTCGCGCAGGATGATGATGCGCTCGCCGAGCGCGTGCGTGACGTCGCGGCCGAGCGCGAACTCGACCGGAAACAGCGTGCCGCGTGCGTCGCGGCCGACGGTCTCGACGATCGTGCCTTCGAGAGACTCCGCGATGTCGGCATACTCCGGCAGGACGCGTGACACCGGAGTTCCCGACAGGTCCTCCGCGACGAAACCGAACAGCGCGGCGGCCGCCGGGTTGACCGACGTGACCGCGCCGCGCTCGTCGACGGCGACCAGCGCATCGGCGACGCCGTCGACGATGCCGCGCAGGCGGCGCTCGCTGCTCGCGTAGACGTTCGAGAGGCGGTTCGCCTCCGCGAGCAGCGCGATGACCAGGAACGTCGTCGCGGCGAGCATGTCGACGCGCGACAGATACCATCCTACGCTGTACCGGCTGCCGCCGATCGCGTTGAGCAGCGCTTCCAGCAGCATCGCGGTCGCCGGCACGGTCAGCCATGCGTCGAAGACCGTTCCGCCCGGCCGCCGCAGGAGCAGCAGCAACGCGGTGCCGGAGATCAGCGCGATGAGCGTGAGCGCGGCGTACGAACCGGCGCGGTACGCGTCGCGATCCATCACGGGCGGCAGCGAGCCGGCGAAGCCGAAGACCGCGTGGATCGCGCCGTATGCAGCGACGATCGAGAGCAGGATCGCCGCGACCGCGCCGACCAAGCCGATGCGCCGGCCGCGCTCGCGCCTCGCGAAGACGACGTACAGCACGAAGGACGCCGGCAGCACGAGGTGCCAGACGAACCACAGATCCGCGGCCGTGTTCGGGTGCGCGCCGAGTCGCGCAGCGATCGTCGATCCGGGGAACGTGAGCGTGTACGGGATGAAGACGATCGCGCTGAACAGCGTTCCGCACGCGAGGGTCAGCAGCGACGGCCGGCGCGCGTGCGCAAACTGCGTGAACAGGATCGCGGCCGTGACGATGAGGCCCATCAGCACGGCGCCGCCGTACATCGGGACGAAGGTCGGGAACGTGCCGGGGACGATGCGCACGAACGGCAGCGCGAAGCCCGCCATCGCGCAGAGAACGGCGATGGCGATGAAGGCGGTCCGCCGCTGCTCCCGTGAAGCAGGCAGCGTGGCGAGATCGAGGGGCGGAGAAGTCACGCTCGAACCGCCTTCTCGCCCGGCCGTCCAGCGCCCGCGCAAAATGTGCGCCACATCGCTAAGAATCGGTAACTATGCGGCCGTCCTCCATGCGCTCGACGAACATCGCATCGCCGAATGAAAAGAAACGGTAATGCTCCGCGACGGCTGCCCGGTAGGCCGAGCGCACGTTCGCGAAGCCGGCGAAGGCCGAAACGAGCACGAGCAGCGTCGACCGGGGCAGGTGGAAGTTCGTGAGCAGCGCGTCCACGACGCGAAAGCGGAAGCCCGGGGTGACGAACAGGCCGGTCTCGCCTTCGCCCGCCGGGACGTCGCCTGCGGCGTCGAGCGCTGCCCCTTCCAGCGCCCGCAGCACCGTCGTGCCGGCGGCGACCACGCGCCGCCCCTCCCGCCGGGCGGCGGCGATCGCCGCGGCCGTCTCTTCGGGGATCGCGTAGCGTTCGGCATGCATCACGTGCTCGTCGATCGTCGCGCCGGCCATCGGGCGAAACGTGCCGATGCCGACGTCGAGCACGAGCGGGACGATGCGAACGCCGCGCGCTTCGACCGCGCGGAGCACCTCGGGCGTGAAGTGGAGCGATGCCGTCGGCGCCGCCACGCTGCCCGGCACGCGTGCGAACACCGTTTGATACCGCTCCGCACGCTCGGCGTCGTCGTCGCGCCGGCCCACGTACGGCGGCAGCGGAACCTCGCCTTGGCGGTCGAGCAGCGCGCCCACGTCGACGCCGTCGTCGAACCGCACGATGCGCGGTCCGTCCGGCAGCACGCCGACGATGGTCGCGCCGGCCCCGCCGGCCTCGAGCCGCGCGCCGGCGCGAAGCTTGCGCCCGGGCCGCACCAGGGCGAGCCACTCGCGCGCCGAGGGATCGAAGGCGGCCCGCTCGCGCGGCCGCAGCAGCAGCAGCTCGGCGTCACCGCCGCCCTCGCGACGCGCGCGCAGGCGCGCTCGCACGACGCGCGTCTCGTTGAGCACGAGGACGTCGCCGGCGCGCAGCAGCTCCGGAAACGACGCGAACGTGCGGTGCTCGAGCGAACCGTCCCGGCCGGCGACCATCAGCCGAGCCGCCTCGCGGCGAGCCGGCGGGTCGCGCGCGATCAGCGCGTCCGGCAGCTCGTAGTCGTAGGCCGCGACGTCGCGCGGTCCGCCGCCGTTCAGCTCTGCGACTCGGGGGTGAGCGGCACGCGCGCGCGCTCCAGCTCCACGAACGACTCGATCTTCCGCTTGTCGCTCTCGACGAGATCGAGGAACTGCACGCCGGCTTGAAACGTCTCGCGCTCGAGCGCGCGGATCCAGCGCACCTCGCCGCGCACGGTGATGAACGGCGCACGCTTCATCGTGAACAGGTACTGCGTGCCCTTGGGCAGGTACTGCTCGGAGACCAGCCGCATGCCCGTCGCGCTGATGTCCGCGATCGCCGCGCGGAACAGCGTGAACGACCGCTTGTCCTCGACGACGACGTCGATGAACTTGCGCAGCCGAACGCTCTCGTCCCCGCGCTTGTCGTCAGCCATTCGTCACCGTCGTCCCAGGAAAATACCACGCGAGAATGTCCGGCGCGGACGCACCGGACGCCGCGAAGTATCGCGCTCCCCACTGGCACAAACCCACACCGTGACCACGGCCCGCACCTTCGATGACGAGTCGAGGCTCGGCCTGCGCGGCATCGATCCGCACCGCTCGCAACCACAGGCTGCGCACCACGTCGAACCCCAGCGCGCGGCGGAACTCTGCAACGGGGATGGTCGCGACCGTCGTGCCGAGGAGCGCGACCCCGCGCGGCCGCCCCGTTGCGTCCGGCTGCGTGAGCGCCGTCCCGGTCAGCGTGCCGCCGGTCTTCGCGCCGAACGCCGCGACCGCGCGGTCCAAGCCGACGGTGCGCGACCAGCGATAATCCGGCGCGGGGGCGCAGTACGGGTCGCCGACGCCGCGCAGATAGGGCAGCGGCGCCCCGTTCCACACGGCGGACGCGTCGGCCGTATGCCCGCCGCAGCACGCCGAGTAGAACACCGATGCGGGCCCGCCGCCGAACGCCAGCGTGCGTCCGCGCGTCGCGTCGACCGCAGCCGTCGCGGCCGGATGCTCGGCGTCGACGCCGCCCCACCGCTGGTCGCTCTCGTCGGCGCGCACGTCCCACGCGCGCGAGAGCGTGCGGCGCGCGAGCGCGAACGTCCGCGCGACGATGGCTTGCGCCTGCAGCGCCGCGGCAGGCCACGACGGCGGCGACTCGAGCGGCACGACGCCGGCGAGATACTGATCGACGTCGATCGTCGTGACGAGCGCGACCTTGCCGTCCGGCGTGCCGACCGTCGACGGCGCGCCGCGCCAGCGTTTCCCGCCGAAGCCGAACGTCCCGTCGGGTGCGACCTGCGGCGTCTCGCCGCGCGTGTCGGCCGCGATGAGCACCCGGATCTGCGGCGAGAGCGGGTCCCACACGTCGATGCCGCCGGTCGCGACGGTCGTCGCGGCTGCGATGCTCTGCAGGAACAGCGCACGCGTTGCCATCAGAGCAGCCGCTGCTGCGCGTCCTCGCGCGGGCGGACGCCGAGATGCGCGAGCGCCGCGGGCGTCGTCTTGCGGCCTTGCGCCGTGCGCTGCACGAACCCGATCTTGAGCAGGTACGGCTCGACGACGTCTTCGAGCGTCTCCACGTCCTCGGTCAACGTGGCGGCGATCGCATTGATTCCGACGGGCCCCCCGCCGTACTGGTGCGCGACGGTGTCCAGGTACGCGCGGTCCAGGCGGTCCAGGCCGCGCGCGTCGACGCCCTCGCGGCGGAGCGCCTCGTCGGCCACGCCGGCGGTGACGACGCCGCCGGCCCGTACCTCGGCGAAGTCGCGCACGCGGCGCAGCAGACGGTTCGCGATGCGCGGCGTGCCGCGGCTGCGCTCCGCGATCGTGCGCGCGCCGTCCGGTTCGATCGCGATCTCGAGCACGCGCGCGCTGCGCTCGACGATGCGCTGCAGCTCGGACGGTTCGTAGTACGCGAGGTGGTGCACGATGCCGAAGCGGTCGCGCAGCGGTGCCGACAGCATCCCCGCGCGCGTCGTCGCACCGACGAGCGTGAAGCGCTTGAGCGGCAGCTTGAGCGTCTTCGCGTACGCACCGCGGTCGACGACGAAGTCGATCTGGAAATCCTCCATCGCCGGATAGAGGTACTCCTCGACGACCGTGCCGAGCCGATGGATCTCGTCGATGAACAGGACGTCGCCCGCTTCGAGCGCCGTCAGGATGCCGACCAAGTCTTTCGGCTTCTCCAGCGTCGGGCCCGACGTCGGGCGCAGGGTGCCGCCCGTCGCGCGCGCGATCAGGTTCGCGAGCGTCGTCTTTCCGAGGCCCGGCGGACCGGAGAAGAGCACGTGCTCGAGCGCTTCGCCGCGGCGCGCCGCAGCGTCGAGCGCGATGCGGAGGTTGTCGACGATCTGCTCTTGGCCGACGTAGTCCTCGAAGGTGCGCGGACGCAGCGTGGCGCCGTAGACCTGGTCCTCGAGCGACGCATCGGCGCCGACGACGCGCGGGTCGTCGCCGGCGGCGGTGATCGCGTCGTCCTGCGCCGCTGCGGCGACGTCCGGCTGCGACGACGGCACGACGATCTTCTTGCGCACGGAGTCACTCACCGCCGGTCACCTCCGCCTCATCCGGAGCCCGTCGACCGACCGCGCTCGCCGAAGGGCCGGCATTGCGCTGCCGGTAGATCTCGGCGAGCAGCGTCTCGGCGTCGTTCACGTGCGGCGTTCGCTCGAGCGTCTGGGCGATCATCGCCTCGGCTTCGGTGCGCTTGTACGCGAGCTGCAGCAGCACCGCGAGCGCTTCGCCGGCGAACTCGGGCATCGGCGGGGTTTCGGGAACCGCGCGCGTCGGCGCGTCCTGGATCAGCAAGAAGCGCGTGACCTTCCCCTGCAGCTTGGCGACGACGTCGCGCGCCTTCTGCTGCCCGATGCCGGGCAGCGTGCGCAGAAACGGGTGATCGCCTTCGTCGATCGCGCGCGCGATGCGCGCCATGGGCGCGGAGAACGCGCGCGCCGCGGATTTCGGCCCGATCGACGCGACCGAGAGGAGCGCTTCGAAGAACTCGCGCTCGATGCCGTTGGTGAAGCCGAAGAACGTGAACCGTCCCGCGTTTCCGTCCAGCGCGAAGTGCGGATAGATCTCGAGCGTGACGTCGCCGGCGTCCGGAACCTTCGCGAGGATGCTCGGCGGCAGCACGACGTCGTAGACGAGCCCGCCCGCGTCGACGCGCACGACGTCGCCGTTGCGCTCGAGCACGGCACCGGAAATCCGCGAGAACATGCTATCGGCGAGCCTCGCCCGGCCGCGCGCGTAACAGCGTGCTCGGGCGCGAGCGGCGCTGCGGCATGAGCACGCCGAGCTCCGCGAACCGCTCGCGCTGCCCTTCCGCGTTCGCGTAGGCGATCGCCAGCGCGAGCGCGTCGCTCACGTCGTCGGGCTGCGGCGGCGCGGCCAGGCCCAGCAGTTGCACGACCATGCCTTTGACCTGCGACTTCGTCGCGGCGCCGCTGCCCGCCACTGCCCGCTTCACCGCGGAGTGCGCGAGGTCGCGCAGCACGACGCCGTTCGCGCCCGCCGCCAGCGCGAGCACGCCGCGCGCATGGCCCATCAGCACGGCGGTCTGCGGGTGGGCGTACGCCGTCCAGAGCTCTTCGACGACCATGCATTCGGGCCGCGTCGCGCGCACGACCTCGACCATCGCGTCGTGCAGCTGTGCGAGACGCTGCTCGAGCGGTGCTTTAGCGTCGGGCTGCAAGACGCCGCCCTCGATCAGGCGCAGCGCGCCGTCGCGCACTTCGACGACGCCGTACCCCGTCGTGCGCAGGCCCGGATCGACGCCGAGGATTCGCCGCGCCGTCACTGCCCAGAACGCTGGACGGTGATGTTGACGACCTCGCCGGGCTTGAGCTGCGAGTTCGCCTCGGGCTCGGTGCGCACGACCATGCCGTCCTGCAGCGAGCTGTCCTGCGTGTACGCGATGCCGCCGACCTGATAGCCCTGCGAGATGAGCGCACGTTTCGCGTCGTCGAGCGGCTGGCCGGACACGTCGGGGACGCTCCCGGACACGCTGACGTAGATGGCGACCGGCGCGCCCTTCTTCGTCTTCGTTCCGGCGGCAGGCTGCTGCAGCGAGATCTTGCCCGTGGGGTTCGCGGCATCGACCGTGTACGCGCGCGACACCGTGAAGCCGGCCTGCTGCAGCGTCGCCTGCGCGGCGTCGGCGTCGTTGCCGACGACGTCGGGGACTTGCACGGCGGCCGGCCCGGTGCTGACGAGCACCGTCACCGTCGCGTTGGGCTGCGCGGTCGCCTGCGGCTCGGGATCTTGCGACGCGATCGTGTCGGCGGGGATCTGGTCGTTCTCGGCCTGCTGGCCGACCACGAGCTTGAGGCCGAGCGCCGCGAGCTTCGCGCGCGCGTCGTTGACCTTCATGCTCACGACGTTCGGAACGACGATGGGCTGCACGCCTTTCGACACCGTCAGCGTGACGACGGAATTCTGCTGCACCGACGTACCGACGGCGGGGCTGACGTCAATGATCTGATGCTCCGGAACGGCGGCGCTGTACGCGCCCGCGAGCTTCGTGCGCAGCTTCACGCCGCGCAGCGTGCGCTGCGCGTCGTCGACGTTGTAGCCCTTGACGTCCGGGACGCCGACCATCGGCAGGCCGCCCGACACGACGAGCGTCACGACATCGCTGCGTCCCAGGTTCGTCCCGGCGGGCGGGTCCTGGCGAATGACGCGGCCTTGCGGAACGGTGTCGCTGACCTCGCTGGTCGCTTTCGGCACGAGACCCAGCGCGACGAGCTGCTGCTGCGCGCGCGTGTTCCCCATGCCGACGAGTTGCGGGACCGCGATGTCCTTGCCCGGTCCGAACAGCGGCCCTCGCAGCGCGAAGAAGCCGATCGCGATCGCGACCGCGAGCAGCGCCGGAAAAAGCACCCACCGCAAGTCCGGCCCGTGCCGCTCGTCGACCACGATCTCTTCCGCGCCCACGCCCGCGGGACGGTCGGGCGCGGCCGAGGGCCGTGGCGGCAGCGGCGCCGTTTTCGTGCCGCCGCTGCGGCCGGCGGGTCCGGCGGCGAGCGTCTCGGTCTGCGGCACGTTCGGCCGCTCCCGCGCCTCGCGCAGCGCGCTCGCGAGTTCGGTCGCCGAGGCGAAGCGGTCCTCGGGGTTCTTCCGCAGCAGCCGCGCGACGATCGACGCGACCGCCGGGCTGATTCCGGTCGCCGCGGGGTCGATCGGCTTGGGCTCCTCGGAGACGTGCTTGAGCGCGACCGCGACGGGCGTCTCCGCGGTGAACGGGAGCGCGCCGGTGAGCATCTGATACAGCACGACGCCGACCGAGTACAGGTCGCTGCGCTCGTCGATGTCGTGGCCCTGCGCCTGCTCGGGGGAGATGTACGCGACGCTGCCCATCACCATCCCGGGCTGCGTCACGCCGAGCGTGTGCTCCGAGACGGCGCGCGCGATGCCGAAGTCGCTCAGCTTGACGACGTCGTCCTTGGTGACCAGGATGTTCGCGGGCTTGACGTCGCGGTGCAGCAGCCCTTGACGGTGCGCGTACGCCAGGCCGCTCGAGATCTGGATGGCGTAGTCGACGGCGACGGGCTCCGGCAGCACGCGCTCGTCGCGCATGATGTCGCCCAGCGTGGCGCCGTCGACCAGTTCCATGACGATGTAGTACGAGTGGTCTTCGCGCCCGAAGTCGTAGACGTTGACGATGTTGGGATGCGACAGCTTCGCGGCGGCCTGAGCCTCGTACGAGAACCGCTTGACGAAGTCGTCGTCGCTCGCGTACTGCTCGCGCAGCACTTTGATGGCGACGCGGCGGCGCAGCAGCGTGTCCGTACCGACGAAGACGTTCGCCATGCCCCCGTTGCCGAGAGAACCGTCGACACGGTATCTGTTGTTGTAGACTCGCTCGGCAGAAGGGTTCACGGTCGCGCTTAGCTTCGCGACCGGGCGAGCGCGACCCTTAGGACCTCGCGCGCGATGGGAGCGGCATAGGTGCCGCCGTAGCCCACGTTCTCCACCACGACGGCAACCGCAACGCGCGGCGCCTCGGCGGGCGCGAACGCGACGAACCACGCGTGCGAACGCCCGTGCGGGTTCGTGGCGGTGCCCGTCTTTCCGGCGACGGTCACGCCGGGGAGCTGGGCCGCCGTCCCCGTTCCGCGCTTGACCACCTGCACCATCATCGCGCGCACCTCGTGCGCGGTATCCGGCGAGATCGGCTGCGCGATCGTCTCGACGCCCGTCGCGACGCTCGTGTCGCTGCCCGCGATGCGGCGCACGAGATACGGGCGCGGCGTCGTGCCGTCGTGCGCGATGGTCGCGCCGACGAGCGCCATGCGCATCGGCGTGACGAGCAGCGACGCCTGTCCGAATCCGAGCTGCGCGAGGATACCCGCGTACGCGTCGCGCTTGGCCGGAAGCCGGTCGCGCGCAACCGGCAGATCGAAGTCGACCGGCTGCCCGAGTCCCCACTTCGCCGCGTACGCGAACCACGTGTCGACGCCGATCCGCAGCGCGATCTGCGCGAAGTCGACGTTGGAGCTGAGCGCGAACGCGCCGGCGAGATCCTGCGTCCCCGTGCTTTCCTCTTCGTCGTCGTGCACGGTGAAGTTGCCGATCGTGAAGCCGCCGTTGTCCGTGAACGTCGACTGCGGCGTGACGACCCCGGCGTCGAGCGCATCCGCCGCCGTGACGATCTTGAACGTCGAGCCCGGCGGGTAGAGCCCGCCGGTCGACCGGTCGAGCAGCGGCGACGCCGGGTCGTGAACCAGCGCCGGCCAGAGCGCGTCCAGCCGGTTGGGGTCGTACGACGGAACGGAGGCCAGCGCGAGCACGGCTCCCGTCCGCGGGTCCAGCACGATGCCGGCGGCGCGCGCGTGCCGCGCCAAGCCGGCGACGAGCGCGCGCTGCACCGTCAAATCGAGCGTCGTCACGATGTCGGCGCCGCGCGGAGCGCTCTGCGCACCGGCGAGGATCTGCCGCAGCTGCGAGAGCGGGTCGACGGCGTCGGTGTGCGCCGTGAGGACGCGGTCGAACGTGTCCTCGAGGCCCGACGTGCCGTAACGCGCCGAAGCGTAGCCGACCGCCTGCGCGACCAGCGCGCCCTGCGGATACACGCGGTTCGCGCCGCGCGTCACGGCCAGCGGCGTGCCGTCGGAGGCCAGGATCGAACCGCGCCCGACCGCGATCTGCGCGTGCCGGGGATTGTACTGGCTGGCCGCAAGGCGCGGCCCCGCCACGACCTGCAGCCAGAGCTGCCGCACCGCGACCAGCGCGAACAGCACCGCGAAGACGGCGGCGAGGCGCGCGATCGCGCGGTTGGTGAGGTTAATTCGGCTCGGCGTCCGGCGGAACGCCTCCCGCGCCGCTCTCGGTGCGCTCGCGCAGCAGCGTGTAGCCGCTCGTCGTTCTCACCGCGAGGTGCGCGTGCGCGGCGTCGCTCGCAATCGCCTCGTTGATCAGACGGTGCGCGAGCTCGTCCTCCAAGCCGTCGACCGCGAGGACCGCGTCGACCGCGACGTCCTCGAGCAGCGGCCCTGCGACGTACGCGGCGTGCGGGATCGTCTCCCAGAGGCGTTCCTCGTACGGCGTGACGCGCCACGGTCCGCGCTTGCCGAACACGGTCGCGTGAAAGTCCCACGCGCACAACCGGCGTTCGTTCCACACGAAGTGCTCGCGCACGCACGTGCGCCGGCAGATCGCGCACTGCACGAGCGATTCGGCCGGGTGCGTCATCGCGTCGAGGATGTCTTCGGGCAGGTCGTCGGCGTTCACGACGGCGTCCTCGCCGAGGGATTCGGGCACCGCCGCGGACCAGCCGATGCGCGCGAGCAGCTCCAGGTCGCGGAGCGACGATACGAACGAACGCTCGTCGGACGGGTCGAACGTCTGGTCCGCCCACGCCGCGATGTTGTCGGCGGCGACGCCGACGCGCTGCCAGTTCTCGCCGAGCACCGCGCCGATCGGCGTCCATGCGAGCGGAACGAGCCACGCGGTGACTTGGCGGCTTTCCGGGACGAGGCTGGACGTGAACGCCAGCGTGCTGGCGTTTCCGCCGAGCACGTATGCTTGCGCGTCGCTCTTCGCTGCGGGGTCGACGGGCGTGCTCATTCGGCTCGGTGCGTACGGCGCCGGGTGGGTACGATCCCGCTGCTATGAACGGGACACGTCCTCTTACGCTGCTCACGGGAGTCGCACTGCTCGGGCTCGGCGTCTCGCTGATCGCCCGGTCGCTTACCGACGACGACGACGACGGCGGCGCGCTTCGCGGGCCCGGCGGCGAGCGCAATCCCGACGCGGCGGTACCGTACGGAACCGGCACGCGCATCGAGAAGGCGTTCACGATCGAGCGCCCCGCACGCGAGCTGTACGACTACTGGCGCGACTTCTCGAACCTGCCTTCGATCATGTCGCATCTCGAGAGCGTCGAAGCGCTCGACGCGGCCGGCGACCGGTCGCGCTGGAGCGCGAAAGGCCCCGCGGGGCTGCGCGCGCAGTGGGAGGCCGAGCTGATCGACGACACGCCCGGCGAGCGGATCGCATGGCGCTCGACCGGCGGGAGCATCCCGAACGCCGGCTCCGTGACGTTCGCACCGGCGCCCGCCGGCCGCGGCACCGAGGTGCACGTCGAGATGGAGTGGGCTCCACCGGCCGGCCCGCTCGGCAAGTCGTTCGCCTCGCTCTTCGGCGGCGACCCCGGCCTGATGGTCGAGAGCGACTTGCGCCGCTTCAAGGCGACGATGGAAGCCGGTTACTACGCGGTCAACGGAACGGACGTGAAATCATGAAAGCGGTCACTTTCCACGGCAACGGCAAAGTCGGCGTCGACGAGACGCCCGACCCGGCGATCCTCACGCCGTACGACGCGATCGTGCGCGTCACGTCGACCGCGATCTGCGGGTCCGACCTGCACATGTACAGCGGCTACATTCCGACCGTCCAGAAGGGCGACGTGTTCGGTCACGAGTTCATGGGCGAGATCGTCGAAGTGGGCAGCGAGGTCAAGAAGGTCCGCGCCGGTGACCGCGTGCTCGTCCCGTTCACGATCGCGTGCGGAAACTGTCTGCACTGCCGCGCGGGCAAGACGTCGCTCTGCGACAACTCGAACCCGAACGCGTGGATGGCGGACCTGCTGCTCGGCTACACGTGCAGCGGTCTGTACGGATACTCGCACGCGTTCGGCGGCTATCCGGGCGGACAAGCGGAGTACGTGCGCATCGCGTATGCCGACGCGAACGCGTTCGTCGTTCCCGAGGGACTCGCCGACGAACAGGTGCTCTTCCTTACCGACATCTTCCCGACGGGCTATCAGGCGGCGGAACAGGCCGACATCCAGCCGGGGGACACCGTCGCGATCTGGGGCTGCGGCCCGGTCGGGTGGTTCGCGATCCAGAGCGCGTTCATGCTGGGCGCCGAGCGCGTGATCGCGATCGACCGCATCCCGTCCCGGCTCGACCGGGCGCGCGCGCTCGGAGCGGACACGATCGACTTCAACACCGACGACGTGGTCGAGACGCTCAAGACGACGACCGCCGGGCGCGGTCCGGACAAGGCCATCGACTGCGTCGGGATGGAAGCGCACTCGTTCGCGCCCGACAACGTCGCGGACAAGGTGAAGCAGACGCTCAAGCTGTCGTTCGACCGCGCGCACGTGGTGCGACAGGCGATCTACGCGGTCGGCAAAGGCGGCGTCGTCTCGGTCCCCGGCGTGTACGCGGGCTTCATCGACAAGTTCCCGATGGGCATCGTCGTGAACAAGGGACTCACGATTCGCAGCGGCCAGACGCACGTCCACCGGTACGTCCCCAAGCTGCTCGAGATGATCCAGCAGGGCCGGATCGATCCCAGCAAGGTGATCTCGCATGTGCTGCCGCTCGACGCCGCACCCGAAGCGTACCGGATGTTCGTCGACAAGGTCGACGACTGCGAGAAGGTCGTGCTGAAGCCCGCAGCGGCCCGCGCAGCTTAACCGCACATCGGTGATCGCTCGCGGCCGGCGGAAGCGCGGCCGCAGCGATCATCGCCGGACGGTATAGGTCAGCCGGACGACGCGGCCTTCGGTCGGGTGGAAGTGATAGTCGTTCACCCCGCTGCCGCCGAGCAGCGGGTTCACGGCCGGATCGTTCGCGTACGCGGGATTTCGCGCGTCCTGCGGCAGCCACGAACCGTAGAAGTACTCGACGTCGTCGCTGCGAGCATCGAGCAGATTGAAGATGTCCAGCGCGAGCCGGGATCCGTGCTTGCCGTTCACGGTGAGCTGCGCGTTCAGCAGCGACGTCGGCGACGACACCGCGGTCCCGGCCAGGTCCAGGACGCGTGGTCCGAAGTAGCGGAACCGCAAACTCGCCGCGTATGCCGGCCGCGTATAGGTGATACCTGCGGACGTGACGACGTTGAGCGATTCCGGCACGAACGTCCCGGCACCGTCCGGGTTGGTCGTGAAACGCGCCGTCGCGGTCGCGACGTCGGCATCGAGCGCAACGAGGGACGTCAGCCGGTAGACATTCGCGAACTCGATGCCTTTGCGGACGGTCGGACCGCTCGGCGTCGTCACGCCGTGGTCGCCGTCGAACACCAGCTCCGAGGCAATGTTTAGCTTCCAGAGCGCGACCGTCGACGTCAGCTTAGACGAAGAGAACCGGTAGCCCGCCTCTTCTCCCCACGCTCGGACGAGCGGTGAGAACCGCTGCACCGGCACGCCCGTCGGATCGATCGCCGCGTGCGTCTGCGGATCCAGCGTCTGCGTCGTTCCGCGACCGTCGTTGCTGTGGAAGCTCTCTCCGAAATCCAGGTAGAGCTCCTGCTTGGATGAGAAGGCGTACGCGGCGGTGAGCTTCGGGTTGACCATCCCCTCCCAGGAGCGACCCGAGTTCGCCGCCTGGAAGTCCGTGATGCGAAACGCATACACGTCGCCGCGCATTCCGCCGGTGATCCGCAGCTTCGCGCCCACACGGTACTGCGAGTCCGCCCACGCCTGCACGTCACGCTCGACGACCCGATCATCGCTCAGCGTTCCCGACGGCAGCCGCGCCTGGCCGCGCGTGAGGAACAGCCCGAGCGCGTACACGTTGTCGTTGCGCAGCCCGATGCCGAACGTCGTCTGCGCGCGAGGTCCGACCAGCGATCGCGTCAGCCGGAAGCCGGAAACGAACCTCTGGTCGCGCTGCTCGCGCTGATCGCCGCACGCAGAGGCGAATGGCCGCGGCACCAGCGACCGGGCCGCCGCCGCGCCATTTGCCGGCGTCACGTTCGCCGGACAGTACGACGTGTAGGTGCTCACGTGCTGCGGTCCGGGAGCGCACGTCGCATACACCGCGTTGCAGGTGACCGGGTTCGCGGTCACGTTGTAGTAGTCGGCGGCATCGAACAAGCCGTACGTGAAGTCCGAGAAAAGATCGAGTCCGTACGACTCCGCGAACGCGCTCAATCGCGTCGCGCCGCGCGCATCGTCGTGCTCCCACGACGTCGAGAGCGCGTAACGGAAGGTTCGGCCGCCGTCGGAGGGATCGACGGACGCGAACCGCCCGATCGTTCCTGTATCGACGAGCCGCTGCGGAATCTGGTCCGTCGAGTCGAAGTCGCCGCGGTAGCCTTGCGCGGTGACGGCGAACGCGTTGTTCGCCGTCGTGCGGCTCCACCGCAGCACGCCGTTGATCTTCTTGTACTCGTCCGGGCGGTCGAACGTCCCGTTGTCGTGATACAGCTCGAGCGCGTATAGCAGGTTTCCAGCGCCCATTTTCGGCGCGGCGGCGGCGAAGACCCGGTCGAACCCGTAGTCGCCGCCGCCGATGGAGACCGTCGGCGCGATCGTGTTGCGATAGAACAGATCGTACGCGCCGGCGGTCGAGAAGTCTCCCTCGTCCGCGTAGTACGGCCCCTTCTTGTAGGCCACGAACGAGACGAGCTCGGGCATGAGCCAGTTGATGTCCGAGTACCCTTGGCCGTGCGCATGCGTCGGCATGTTCACCGGAATGCCGCCGATCGTCGCAGCGAGGTCGGTGCCGTGATCCAGCTGGAAGCCGCGCAAGTAGTACTGATTCGCTTTACCTTCGCCGCTGTGCTGGCTGACGATGAGGCCGGGAATCGACTCGAGTACGTCTCCCGGACGCAGCAGCGGGCGCGACGCGATGTCTTGCTGGTCGATCGTTCCTTGCGACGCGGCCGTCGCCGTGCCGACCAGATTTGAAGCGCGGCCGCGCGTTGCGGCTGTGCGTCCGATCTCGCGCGTCACGGCGGGCGAAGCGGACGGGCTGGGCGACGGCGACGGCGAGGCGCCCGCGTGTGCCGAGCCGGACGGCGGCCCCAGCAGCAGGACCGCAAAGACGATTGCCGGCGACAGCGTCTGCGGGAGCCGTCAGAGACGCGAGAGGCGCACGCGGGCGTCGTCCGCGAAGCCCGCCTGGAACTGCGGGTTGAGCGCGAGCGCGTGGCGCAGATCGGCGGCCGCCGCGCGGCGGTCGCCGCCGTGCTCGGCGATGACACCCGCGTGATACCAGATGCGGGGATCGGCGGTGTTCCATGCGGTCGCTTTGCCGGCCGCCACGCGCGCGACTGCCCACCGCCCGGCGCGCGCAGCGGTCCATGCGAGCGTGTCTTCGGCGAACACATCGTCGCGCACGGCGAGCTCGCCGCGCGCGATCGCGTAGGCATCGTCCGAGCGCACGGCGTGGTCGGCGTATTCGAGCGCGAGCAGCCGGTCGACCAGATGCTGCGCGTTGCCGATGCGCTCGACGGCGACGATCTCGTCACGCGTCGCCGCGGCCGACGCGTGGTCGCGATGCTGTTCCTGCGCGTCGGCCAGCAAGCCGAGGTTCTCAGGTGACGGCGTCAGCGCAACGGCGCGGCTCGCGTATCCGAGCGCGTCGTCCCAGCGGCCGAACGCGGCGGAGAAGCGCGCCGCGTCGGTGAGCGCCTGCACGTCGTCCGGAAAGCGGTCGAGCGCGACGCGCTCGCGTGCGAGCGACTCCGTCGCGTCCCCCGCTTCGAAGGCGAGCTCGCCGAGCCGCACGTGGAACCACGCGCGCCGTTCGTTGGGGATGCCGTACATCGCGTCCGCGCGGCGTGCGGCGCGCTCGAGCAGCGTACGCGCGCGGCCGAGGTCGCCGGTCAGCTCGGCGAAGCGCGCCGCGACCACCTCGCCGCCCTCGGTCGCACCACCGCGCGCGAGCAGCGTGCGCGCGTGCGCGTAGTCTCCCAGCTCCATGTCGAGCGACGCTTCGCTCATGGCCAGCGATGCGTCGCCCGGCGCGGCGGAGCGCGCGCGCCGCGTCGTCGCGAGCGCGTCGCGAAAGCGATGCAGCGTGAGCTGCGCCGCCGCGAGCTCCCGCAGCGCGGCGACGTTGTTCTCGGGCTGGGCGCGCAGCGACAGCGTCGCCGCCGCCTGCGCGCGCAAGACGTCGCCGACGTCGCCTCGCTCGCGGTACCGCTGCAGGTATTCCGCGGCGAGCAGACGCGGCGTGATCTGGTCCTGCGGGTCGGCCGCGGCGCGCGACTCCTCGAACGCGATCGTCTTGGCACGGATCGTCGCGTCGTCGCGCAGCGGCGCCGGCGTGAGGGCGGCGAGGGGATCCCGCGCTGCGGCGTGCGACGCGAACGCGGGCCAGAACGCGAACGCGGCGAGCGCGAACGCGATCAAGACCAGCGAGCGCTTCAGAAGTGGACTCCGAGACCGACGTACGGACCCTGATGGTTGAACCCGACCGGTGCATCGGTCCGCACGTTGCTGCGGTCGCCCAGGAAACCGGCGTCGACGAAGAGGGGCGAATGGTTGGGCTGGATCGAGGCGCCGATCAGATAGCGCACCTCGCGGTACGACACGCCGTACGACCCCGTTCCCCCGTACGTGTACTGCCCGCCCACGTTCGGATAGAAGAACACGCTGCCGTGGAGCGAGAAGTTCTGGTCCACGTCGGCCAGCTTCTCGATGCCGTAGCCGATTCCGTGCTGCCGCGGCTCGAAGTTCGATCCGCGCGTGAGGTAGGAGACGGCGCCGTAGATGCGCGGCCCCGTGACCTTGATGCCTGCGCGCACGTCGTAGTCGTACTCGCGCGCGATGAACGACGGCACGAAGCCGATGCCTTGCGGGCCGAGGCCGGTCACCAAACCGCCGCGCGTCGCGTACGTATACGAACGGCTCTCACCGCCGACGTACGCGTCGTATTGGCCGACCGGCACCTCGAACGCGGCGCGCGCGGCGAAGGAACGGTAGTTCGTGCCCTTGCTCGGGCCTGCGAACGCGTCGTAGATGAGCGGAGGCGCGATGTAGTCGCCGGCGACATAGTGCACCGTGCGGTTGATGCGCATCCCGAGGTCCTGCTGCGGCCCGAGCGGCGGCGACGCGGTGAACGCGTTCCCGGAAGTCGCATCGGGACCGTACGGCGCCGGGGCGGCCTGCGAGCCGGGCGCCGGTCGCGTGGTCGCGCCGCCGGGTCCCGTGACAGTCGACGGCTGCGCCTCCGCAGCGCCCGCATTCGGCGGCGTCTGCTGCTGCGTGGAGGCCGGGGTGGTTTGCGCGATCGCGGGCGCCGCGAACGTCAGCAACGCTCCGGCGGCGAGCGTCGCAACGTGGATGTTCATCGCGGGTCTCCGAGGTACGGGAAGCCGCGCAGCGGGTGCTTTGCAGCGGGCGTGGTGTTGTCGCTGGTAAGGCACGCAGTTTCGCGGTTGTCGTCCGGCGCAAGGCCCAGCTTGGGGATCAGGCTGCCGTAGATCGCGCCGAGGGAGAGGTCGATGACGGGCGACCGCGGATCGCGGCCGCCGAATTGCCGGTACGGATCTCCGAGCGCTTTCTTGACCCCTTCGATGCCGTCGGGCGGCACCGTGCGCACGATCTGAACCGGCAGGCCGCTCTTGCCGTTCGTCTCGACCGCAAGGTAGCGTGCCGGACCGGCCTGTGACAAATCCGCCTCGATGAAGTCGGGGATCAGCACCTTGACGGCGGCGTCCGCAACCGCGGTGGAGCGTCCGGCGGTGTGGATCATGTACTCACGGATCGACTTCGCCAGCACGCCGTCGTCGGTGAGCGCCGCGCGGTTGGTCGCGTCGTGGTTGGCGAACGCCTCGGTCGCTTCTTTGACCGCCGGACGCCCGAGACGCTCGACCTGCGTCCACGTACCGTTCGCGTCGGCGACGCCGCCGAAGCGCGTGTTGATGTCGCGCACGACGTTCGCGAGCGACGCGACCGGCGACTGCGGTGAGGCGTCCGCATCGCCTTCCTTGAGCGACGTCGTCGCCCACACGTTGATGCGTCCCGGCACGCCGCCGTTCGCTAGCATCGTGCGCGGCAGCTCGACGACCAGCGAGAGCACGTCGTAGCCGGCGAGAAAATCTTTCCCGTCTTTGCGGAAGCAGCGCGCACTGTTGGCCGGCGGGTTCGGCTGGTTCGCGAAGTTGCGGTCCGGCTGGATGCGGTAGAACTGCGTCAAGTCGAAATAGAACGGGTCCTCGCGCGGTCCCGCGAACGCCGTGATTCCGCGACCCAGATCGGCCGTTCGGCCGTACGGGATGTCTCCGGTGCGCGCCGCCGTCACGATCGACGTACGCGTCCCGGCGGCGGCCGGCCGCGCCGGGCCGTACAGCGTGACCGCCTGGTTCGCGCCGGGCGCGCCGGCTTTGAACTGCAGCACGAGATCCTCGGTCGCGTCCGAGCCGAGCCCGACCTTGAGCTGGTACAGCACGCCGGGATCGAAGTAGGTCGTCGAGCCCAGGCCGGGCGGGATCAACGGCCAGACGTCCATCGCGAGCACGACCTTGGCGGGGTCGTTGGCCGGAAAGACGTAGACGTCGGTGATGTCCGCGCCGGGGCGCGACACCGTGAGCGGCGAGTCCTGGTGATCGGACGCGTTCGCGTCGTGCGTCACGTAGAGAACGCCCGCGGTCGCAAGCGACGACGCGCAGGCGAGGGCGAGCAAGGGTGCGGCGAAGCGGCGCACGGTCGTGCCTTTCGAAAAAGCGATGTGCCCGGCGCTTACCGCGCGCTCGAGGTGCGCTCATCGTTGGGAGCGCCCGCTTGTTCGCGCAAACCGCTCAGTTTGCGCAATCCGCGGAGGCGTGGGGAACGTTCGGTCTACCGTGCCCCGGCGATCCCGTTACGTCGTCGCGCTCGACGATTTACGCGCGCGGCTCGGCTATAGCAACTTCGAACGCTACCGCGACGACCACGCCGCGGACGCTTCGTTCACGCGCCACCACGTCGGGTGGCAGTGGCCGTGCGACTGCCTCGCGTTCGACCGCGGCGACGGACAGTATCTCTGGGTACCATGCCGGCGCCACGACGGCGTCGCACCGTCGTAGCGGCCGCGCACGGTTACGGCTGCTAGCCGAGCTTGCCGGTGTACGACTCGAGCAAATCCCAGGCGGTCGTGCCGAATTCGCCCTTCCACCGGCGGTAGTAGTCGCCGAGCTTGCCCTTGAGGCTCGTGCGGTCCGCTTCGGTGAGCGCGTTGACCGCCATGCCTTGGCCCTTGAGCTTGTTCACCAGCGAGTCGTTCATCTTCATCACGTCGCTGCGCTGCCGGTCGGTGTACTTGGACGCATTGCGAACGACGACGGCCTGCACGTCGCCGGGCAACTTGTTGAACCAGCCGGACTCCGCGAGCAGCCAGTAGCCGCCCCACATGTGGCTGCTCAGGCTCAGGTTCTTCTGCACCTCGTAGAAGCGCCCGAACTCGATGTTGGCGAGCGGGTTCTCCTGCCCGTCGACGACGTGCGTCTGCAGCGCGGTGTACAGCTCGCTGAAATTCATCGGCGTCGGCGCCGCTCCGAGCGACTTGAAGAGGTCGAGCGCGATCTTGCTGTTCGGTGTGCGGATTTTCATCCCGGTGATGTCGACGGCGTTGCGCACCGGCCTCGTGCTCGTCGTGATCTGGCGCATGCCGTTCTCCCAGATCTTGTCGAACGCGTGCAAACCCTTCGCCGCGATCTCGCCGCGAACGTACGCACCGAGCTTGCCGTCGAACGCCTTGAACGCCGCGCCGCTGTCGGCGAACGCGTACCCGACGCTCTGGATGCCCGCGACGGGCACGACGCCTTCGAGGATGCCGCCGTCGAGCGTCATCACCTGCAGCGCGCCGGCGCGCAGCTGCTGCAGCATCGCGGTGTCGCCGCCGAGCTGGTTGTTCGGGAACACCTGAACGTCGACGCGGCCGTTGGTCTCCTTGCGAACCGCGTCCCACATGTCTTTCATGGCGACGCTGAGCGGATGGTCGACGGGCTGGTTCGTGCCTGCTTTCCCCGTGAACTCGGCGGCGCGCGCCGGCGCGCGCACGAACGCTACCGACGCGAACGCCGCAGCCGACGAAGTGATGAACGCACCGCGCGTTGGGATCGCCATGGGACCGCCTCCTAGATCGTGATTCGAGCCGTTTGAGCCAGGAGTAGGGTGGAACGTTTCGGCAATCCTCCGCCAATGCGCAACGCAGCTCCGCCGCTCTCGGGCATTCGCGTCGTCGAGGTGGGCAACTTCATGGCCGTTCCCTTCGCCGGGATGCAGCTCGCCGATCTGGGCGCCGACGTCGTGAAGGTCGAGAACCCGCGCGGCGGCGATCTGACGCGCGGAACGGGCCCGTACCTCGACGGCGAAAGCTCGAACTTCGTGCGCTTGAACCGCAACAAGCGCAGCGTTGCGCTCGACCTGAAGTCGGCCGACGGCAAGGCCGTTTTCCGGCGGCTTGCGGCGAGCGCCGACGTGCTCATCGAGAACCTGCGGCCCGGGACCATGGACGGCCTCGGCCTGGGCTATGCCGCGCTCGCCGAGACGTCGCCGCGGCTCGTGTATCTCTCCGCGACGGGATTCGGGAACGACGGACCGTACGCGAACTTGGCCGGCCTGGACATCATCGCGCAGGCGATGTCGGGACTCATGAGCATCACCGGCGAGCCCGGCGCGCCGCCGGTAAAGGTCGGCGTGCCGATCGCCGATCTGACGTGCGCGCTCTACGCGACGATCGCGGTGCTGGCCGCGCTGCGCGCACGCGACCGCGACGGCCGCGGGCAGTTCATCGACGTCTCGCTGCTCGAGTCGGCCGTGTCTCTGGGCGTCTGGGAAGCGGGGCGCTACTTTGCGACCGGCGAGGTTCCCGCGCCGTCGGGCTCGGCGCACCAAGCGATCGCGCCGTATCAGGCGGTGCGATGCGCCGACGGCTGGTTCACGTTCGGCGCGAACTCGCAGCCGCACTGGCAGCGTGCGTGCGCGGTGTTCGGGCTCGACGAGCTCGTCGACGATCCGCGCTTCGCCAGCAATGAAGCGCGCCTCGCCAACCGGCCTGCGCTAATCGCCGCGATCGAGCACGTCACGGCGGCCGAGCCGGCGCAGCACTGGACCGATCGGCTCGGCGCGGCGGGGCTTCCGTGCGGCCCGATTCAGACGTTCGACCGCGTGTTCGCCGACCCGCACCTCGCGGCGCGCGGCTTCTTCACCGACGCGCCGCACCGCACGCTCGGACCGGTGCGGCAAGTCGGGTCGCCGATGCGCCTCGCGGAAACGCCCGCGCGCATCGAGCGCGCCGGGCCGCTGCTCGGCGCCGACACCGAGGAGGTTCTGCGCGAACTCGGGCTAGGCGCGGACGAGATCGCGCGCCTCGCGCAGGCCGGCGTGGCGGTGCCCGCGTGATTCGTATCGAGCCGCGCGGGACCGGGATCGCGTGGGTGATCGTCGACCGGCCGGAAGCACGCAACGCGATGACGTTCGCGATGTGGTCGCGGCTCACCGAGGTCGCTCGCGAGCTCGACAGCGATGCGTCGCTGCGCGCGGTCGTCATCACCGGCGGGGGCGATCGCGCGTTCGTGGCGGGGACCGACATCGCCGAGTTCCGCGCGTTCCGCAGCGGCGAGGACGGCGTCGCGTACGAAGCGCGCATCGACGCGGCGATCGACGCGCTCGAGGCGATTCGCGTGCCGACGATCGCCGCGCTCGCAGGCGCGTGCACCGGCGGCGGCGTGAGCATCGCCGCGACATGCGATTTCCGGATCGGCGCGCCCGGCACGCGCATCGGCGTGCCGATCGCGCGCACGCTCGGAAACTGCATCTCCGCCCGGAACTTGGCGCGGGTCGCGGGGCTCATCGGTCTGGACGCCGCGAAAGCGCTCATCTTCTCGGGAGGTCTCATCGACGCCGAGTCCGCGCTGCGCGCCGGTTTCTTGAGCGAGGTCGTGGCTTCCGACGACGCGCTGCATGCACGCGCGCAGGCGCTCGCCGAAACGATGACCGAGCTCGCGCCGCTCACGCTGCTCGCGACCAAGGACATGGCCCGGCGGCTGCGCGCAGCCACGCCGCCGCCCGACGATCACGACCTCATCCGGCTCTGTTACGGCAGCGCCGACTTTCGCGAAGGGCTGACCGCGTTTCTCGACAAGCGCCGCGCGCGCTGGACCGGGAGCTGACCGGCCAGGGCCTTCACGCGCGCTCGCGCGTCGTCCGCATAGACCGCGTGGAACTGCGGGTTCAGGGCGAGCGCCAAGCGCAAGCGCCGCGCGGCCTCGGCGAGCCGGCCGGCGTGTTGTTCGATCACGCCGGCGTGGTACTGCAGCAATGCGTTCTCGGTGCCGAGCCGCACTGCGCGCCGGATGCGCGCCTCCGCTTCGTTCCACCGTCCGTCCATCGCCGACGCCCACGCGAGCGTGTCGTCGGTGAAGACGTCGTCGCGCGCGCGGAGCTCGCGCCGCGCAATGCGATAGGCGTCCTCCGCGCGCTCGTGGTGCTCGGAGTAGTACACGGCCAGGAGACGGTCGGAGACGCGCTGTGCGTTGCCGACGCGTTCCACGGCGCCGATCAGCGCGTCGGTGCGGGCCGCGCCTGCCTCGTCGCCGAGACCGCGCTGTGCATCGACCTCGTCGCCGAGCACCTCGGGGTACGGGACGACGGCCGCCGACGCGGTCGCCGCCTCCAGGCACGTGCGCCAATCGCGCCGGGCGCACGCGACGCGCGCCAGGACGCGGTTCGCTTCGGAATACTGCGGAAAGCGCTCGAGCGCGTGCCGCTCGTCCGCGAGCGCGCCGTCCGCGTCACCGGCCTCGAACGCGAGCTCGCCTTCGCGCATGAAGAACCACGCGCGCGACTGCGCCGAGGCGTCGAGCTGCGCGTCGGCGCGGACGCGCAAGCGCTCGAAGCGTGCGCGCGCCTCGCGCAGTCTGCCGGTCAGCTCGTCGAAGCGCGCGCGCAGCGTCTCCTCGTCCAGCGGCGGCGCATCGCGTCCCGCCTCCGCGCGACGGAGGGCGTTCACGACGACGCGCGCTGCACCGTAGCGGCCCAGCTCGAGGTCGAGCGACCCTTCGCGAACGACCGCCGCGCGATCGCCCGGCGTGATGCGCTCCACGTCCCGTGTCACCGCGAGCGCGTCGGTGAAGCGGTGCAGCGCGAGCAGTGCCGAGCCGAGCGCCGTCTCCGCGGCGGCGTTGCCGTACGGCTGCGCTGCCAGCGCGCGCTCGGCCTGGTGCAGCGCGCGCTCGACGTCGCCGATGTCGCCGCGCTCGCGATACCGCTGCATGTACTGCGCGGACAGGTTCGACGGCGAGAGCATGTCGCCGCGCCGGCGCTCCGCCGCGGCCCGCTCCCAGAACGCGATCAGGCGGTCGCGTTCGAGGTAGTCGGCCGCGACGGGCGCGGGCGTCGGCACGCCCGCGGCGTGCGCGACGTCGGCGCGCTCCCGCACGTACGCCGGCCACGCGGCGATCGCTCCCAGTGCGATCGCCGCGACGCAGAGCTGCGGCGATGGTCGAAAGCCGGCTCATCGGTTGCGCCCGGGCGCTCGTTCCTAGTGCGGGGACGCGAAATACGGGAACGTCGAGGACTTCGCCTGGCTCGCGTTCTGCGCGACGTTGTCCTTCGCGAGGCACGCGTTCTCTTCACCGTCGTCGGGCTGCACCTTGAGCGCGCTGAGCGTGTTGCCGAACAGCGCGCCGAGCGAGATGTCGACGACGTCGTCCGCAATGTCGCGCCCGCCGAACATGCCGCCCGTCGCGCCCGCCGGTCTCGACGCCGAGATACGACGCCTTGTCCGTGCTGGCGAGGTTCACCGCCATCTCGTTCGGATAGAGGATCGACTGCAGCGCGGCGCCGTAGTCGGCGGGACCGCTCGGCGTCGCCGACGGCGGGCGGACGGTGTCCTCGGTCGATTTGATCTCGGCTTGCAGCGGATCGGCGGGCGATCCCGCGTACGGTTCGACCTTGTTGGTCGTCTTGTGGTCGTTGAAGTTCTCGAACACTTCCTTGACGGCCGGTCGCGAGAGCAGCTCGATCTGGACGTACGACGCCGTCGGCGTCGTCGGGTTCGCCGGCTGCGGCGTCGCGAAGCCGCTGCCGGAATTGAAGGGAGGCACCGACGTCGAGCCGCCGTTGCACGCCGCCATGGACGTCGCGAGTACGGCGCACGCAGCCAGTCGCAGGATCATACCGTTCATCTCGGTGACTCCTATGCGCCGGTCGACGAGTTGACCGTCGCCCAAACGTGGATCGTGGAGCTGGAAAATCCGTTGGTGAGCATCGAGCGCGGCAGCTCGACCACGAACGTGAGCACGTTGAACCCGCCGCCGAGATCGGCGAGGGCGTTCTGCGCCGGATCCGTGGCGCACGCGTAGTTGCCGAGCGCGGAGCCCGCGCCGGCGGTCGTGCCGGCGGGGAAGCCGTTGAACGTCGGTTTGGTCGGATCACGGCTCTTGTCGTACGACGGCGCGAACTGCGCGGGGACGCCGGCATTGTCGCCGTTGTACAGCGGGCCGGCCGTTTCGGGACCGGGATCGGTCTCCGACGCGTGCGTGCCCACGTTGCGGTCGCCGAGGAACGTGAAGAACGCGAACAGGTCGAAGAAGAACGGATCCGCGCGCGGCCCTGCGAAGACTTTGACGTTCGGGCTCAGTTGCGTCGAGGAGTTGTAGCTGAACGACCCCGCCGGTGCGACGAAGGTGTTCGACGTGCCGACTTCGTTCGGTTTGGCCGGCCCGTAGAGCGTGATCGTCTGACCGGCGCCGGTTCCGGTCACGCCGAACTGAATGACCTGATCTTCCGGCGACGTCGCGCCGTGCGAGATCTTGAACTGCCACATCAGCGTGGGATCGAAGAAACGCGCCGGGCCCATTCCCGCGGGGATGAGCGGCGAGACGTCCATCGCGAAGACGACGTTGTTCGCGTTCGTCGGCGACGGAAACACGAAGACGTCGGTGATGTCGGCCGACGTATTCGACCGGTTGGCAAGATTGTACGTGTCCTGGTGATCCGAGCTCTTCACGGGGTGTGCCGTGTAGAGCAGGGCGGCCGTGCCGGCGGCAATGACCGCCAGCGAGCCGAGAATCCGCCGAGTGTTCATGCGGAGGCCCTTCCGAGAAAGCGAGGAGTGCCGCGGTCGCGCAGCAGAGACCGGAAGCGAACGCCGTGCAGCGCTCATGCGCTAGACGAGCGACGTGACGCTTTGGATTGCCCGCCGCGCCGAGTCACCGTACGAAGGGACCTCCCCGTCGACTCGGTCGACGGGCAAGCGACAATCAGCCCGGCGTCTGTGCGATCGCCGTTGGCGCGTCGCTGCGTGACCGCCGCGTCGCGACGAACACGAACGTAAACACGGCGACGAGCGCGGCGACGAGCGCACCGCTCACTGCCAGATCGCTGACCGGAGAACGCCAGCCGAGCACCTGCGCGAGCTCGTACGCGGCGACCGCGACGGCAAGGCCCGTGACCGCGAGGATCCACACGCGCATGAGCGCCGGCAGCCGTGCCGAGCGGAACGAGATCAATCGGTGCACCAGCAGCGAGTCCAGCGTATCCGTGCAGATCATGCCGGCGGAGAACGTCGCGCCCACGAGCAGCCCGCCGACGAGTCCGGCCTGCGGGTTGAACGCGAGCGCGTACGCGAGAATCTGACTCGACGTTTCGAAACCGAACCCGAAGAGCAAGCCGATCGGAATCGCGAGCAGCGCGCTCGTCCCTTCCCGCAGCCGCTTGGGCAGCAGCCGCGTCTTTGCGCCCGCAATCCGCGTGTCGCCGCGCCGCAGGCTCCGCACGTTCAGCGCCGCGACGAGGAGCAGGACGCCGATCGAGATCCACGTGCCGATGCGCTCGATCGCATCGCCGTGCGCCGCGAACCGCGTCCCGAGGACGCCGACGAGCGCCGAGATGGCGAGCACCATGACGCTGTGCCCGCCCGCGAACAGCGTGCCGACGAAACGGCTGAGCAGCGGCGTCTTGACGTACGCGTTGCGCGTGACATTGTCGATCGCCGCGAGGTGGTCCGGGTCGGCGCCGTGACGCAGCCCGAGCACGAAGACCGTGAACATGCCCAGGCCGATCACGTGGTCGCCTCCTGCGCGCGTCCGCCATGCTGGTGCCACGCGAACGCGTAGCCGACGACGGCAGCGAACGCGAGCACCGCGACGAGCGGCGCGGGCACGCCTGACCCTTGTGCGGCGAATCCCTGGCCCATCATCACGGAACCGATACCGGCCATCACGCACGCCGTGACGAGCGGCGCCTTGCGGGCAACCCCCTCGAAGCGCGGTCGCGCGATCAACCAGGCCGCGCTGCGAACGACGGCGATGCCGAGCGTGGTCAGGACGGCGGCCAAGCCGACGCTGAACGCGACGATCAGCACGAGGCCGTAGCCGACGTGGTGCTGCGCGATCGCTGCGAGCAGCACGACGAGCGCGGCGGGGCACGGTGCGATGTTGCCGCTCGCGGCGGCGAGCACGGCGCCGCGGAACGTCAGCGGCCCGGCGCCGGGGATCGCGTGGGCGCGCGCATGCGCCTCATCGTCGAGGTGCGCGTGCCCGTCGGCAGCGGCGTGCACGTGCTCGTGCGCATGCTCGTGCGCGTGCGGGTGCACGTGCGCGTGGGCATGCGCGAACGGCAGCCGCCGCCGCACCTCGTGCGCCAAAGCGCGCGCGCCGAGCACCGTCACGATGATGCCCGACCCCAGCGTGACCCAAGGATACACGACCTCGGGAACCACCCATGCCGCGGCGAGCAGCAGCACGACGCCGAGCGCGAGCACGCCCGCGGTGTGCGCGACGGTCAGCGCGCTCGCAAGCACGAACGCTTGGCGTGGCGTCGCCCGAGCGCCGACGAGCGAGACCGCCAGCAGTGTCTTGCCGTGACCGGGCTCGAGCGCGTGCAACGCGCCGAGTGCGAGCGCCAGCAGCAGCGCGCCGATGACGACGAGCGGATCGCTCGCGCCTTTGGCGAGCGCGTCGGAGAGCGCGTTGCTGCGCGCGAGCGGCGCGCCGTCGGCGGCCGGCTGATCGCCCGAAACGTCACCGGCGGCCGTGACGACGCGGTTCGCGTCGATTCGGCCGGCCAGCGCAGTCCGCGTGCGCGGCGAACCGATCAGCGCGCTCGGGTACGAACGCAGCTCGCCCGTCGGTTCGCGCTCCGCGCCGGCGACCACGTCTTTCCAGCCCAGGCGTCCCGGTTCGGTCTCGTCGCGGAAGACGAACGCATGCGCGCCCGGTGCGAGCGGCGCCGACAATTCCGTGCGCACGTACAGCGTCGGCAGGCCGCCGGCGCCCGGCCGCGGGCGGATGGTCGTCGCCCCCGGGACGAGCGCGATGGGCGTACCGTCGACGATCAGGCGCAGCTGCGGCGCGACGCTCGCCGCGTGCTGCGCGGCCCATCGCGCGCGCTGCGCACCGGACGGCGTGCCGTGCGCGTCGAGCGACCGGTCCAGCGCGAACGATGGAATCTCCGCGAGATCCAGCACGTAGCGCACGTGCACGGCGCCGCCGCTCGCGGTGATGCGCGAGAGGTGGTTCACCGTGAAGTTGCCCAGCGGATGCGCGAGCGCCGGCCGTGCCAGTGCGGCGACGGCGACGGCGACGATGACCGCGACCCGGAGCGGACGATGCATGTGCTTCCCTTCGGCCTTGGACGGAACTGACCGCTGAACGGCAGAGCGCGCTCATCGGATGTTCGGTCCGTCCCCGCATCGCGTCCGGACGCCTCCGTGGGAGCGCTCGGTCGTCGCCGCCGCTAACCGCCGCCGGTGCCGCCCGGCACGAGGATCATGCTCTCAATGTAGGCGCGCCACGCAGCGTCGGCCTGGTCGACGGACATGCCGCTGGTCTTCGGCCCCATGTCCTTCTTCATCATCATCGCGGGGTCCATCGTCTTGCAGACGATGCCGACCTTGGCGTCGCCCGCCATCATCGCGGTCGGCTTCTCGCCCGGCTTCGCCTTGCGGCAGAGCATCGTCGCCATCGTCGAGGGATCGTGCTTGGTCGCGCTCATCGCGCCGCCGCCCATCGCGTCGTCGGCGAGCGCGAGGCTGGGCATCGCGAGGGCAGCGGTCACCAGCGCGGCGGCGATCATACCTTTCATCATTCGGAGGTTCTCCATCGGATCGGACGCGCGTCGCGCCCGACCCTACCGTAGCGCGCGGAAGCGCGACCGCGCGGTAAGGCTCCTTACGTCTTGGACAGCGACTGCTTCGTGTCGATCAGGATCGTGACCGGGCCGTCGTTGACCAGCTCGACCGCCATGTCGGCGCCGAACACGCCCGTGCGCACCGCGATCCCCGCCGCGCGTATTTGCTCCGCGACGCGCTCGTACAGCTCGCGAGCGCGGTCGCCCCGCGCCGCGGCGATGAAGGACGGACGCCGGCCTTTGCGGACGTCACCCAAGAGCGTGAACTGCGAGACGACCAGCACATCGCCGCGCACGTCCTCCAGACCCAGGTTCATGTCGCCCGCACCGTCGTCGAAGACGCGCAGCCCGGCGACCTTGCGCGCGAGCGCGTCGGCATCGTGCTCGTCGTCGTCCGTCGCGACGCCGACCAGGACGAGGAAGCCGCGCTCGATCGATGCCGCCGTCGCGCCGCCGACGGCGACGGACGCACGGGTCACGCGCTGCACCACCGCCCGCACGCGTCTACCAGACCGTCATCGCGCCCGCAAACAGGTCCGCGAGCTCGGCTTCGCCGACCGCGCGCGGGGCGTTTGCGAGCAGGCGCTGCTGCGCGAACGCGCCGCGGACGAGGGCCGGCACGTCCTCGTCGCGATACCCGAGCGCGCGCAGCCCGTTCGGCATCGCGGTCGCGCGCATCAGCCGCGCGAGCGCCGCCGCGAGCGCGTCCCCGATCTCCTCGTCGAACTTCGTGCGCTCGGCGCCCAGCAGCATCGCCGCGCGGCGGTGCTTCTCCGGCGCCGCGCTCGCCGTGAAGCGCGCGACCGACGGCGCAGACACGATGACGGACATCCCGTGCGGCACCATCGCATGATCGGCCTCGTAGTCGGGCGGCACGTATCCGCGCACGAGGCCGGCGACCGCGTACGCCATGCCGTGCGGCACGTGGACGCCCGCGTTGCCGAAGCCGATGCCGGCCAGCGTCGCCGCGTACATCACCGCTTCGCGCGCATCGGCGTCGGCGGCGTCGTGGACCGCGCGCTCGAGGAACTCGCCCAGCAGCCGCAACGCTTCGGCGCACGCGAGATCGCTGTACGGGTTCGCGCCTTGCGAGAGCGGTCGCGCGCCCGGCACGGCGGGTTTCGCGCGCACGGTGTACGGCCGCGCGGTGAACGACTCGAGCGCGTGCGCCAGCACGTCGAAGCCGCTGGCGGCGACGACCGTACCGGGCAGCGTGCGCGTCGCGTCGGGATCGATGATGCCGAGCACCGGGCGCAGGCGCCGCGACGCGATCCCCGTCTTGACGTCGTGCGCCTCGAAGTCGAAGATCGCGATGCCGGTGCACTCGCTGCCGGTCCCCGACGTCGTCGGGCACGCGATGTGCGGCGCGAGCGGACCCGGAACCGGCGCGCCTTCGCCGAGCGGCGCGTTCACGTATCGTTCGAACGGCGCGGGATGCGTCGCGTAGAGATTCGCCGCTTTCGCGGTATCGATCGTCGAGCCGCCGCCCACCGAGACGTACCCGTCGACGCGCGCGTCCACGGCGAACGCGGCCGCTTCGCGGAACGACCCGTCGGTCGGCTCGACGCGCACCCCGTCGAACTCGGCGACGTCGACGCCCGCCGCGCGCAGCGAACGCCGCGCGCGCTCCGTCAGCTCGAGCTTGCCGACGCGCGCATCGGTAACGAGCGCGACGCGTCGCAGGCCGAGCGCCGCCGCCTCGAAGCCGACCTCGTCGATCGCGCCGCGGCCGAACTTGACGCGCGGCGCCTCGATCTCCAGGATGGTCTCGTGCTCGTGGTGAGCAGGCTGCATGCGGTCTCCAGTCCCGCCCGTAGGAGACGCGATCCTTCCGCGACGTGCCCGAGCACGGCGATGCGCGCTACGCGGCGGTTACGAGCCGCAGCACCTCGGGCTTCCGCATCAGCGCCGGCAGCACATCGACCGGACACGCGTCGCGCCAACCGCTCTCACGCGCGAGGGCCTGGCTGAACGCACGCTCCGACGGCACGTCGCGGAAGTGCGCGAACCAGACGAAAACGTTCTCGGCGCGAACGGGCAGCGCCGGGAAGTCATTCGCCGCGGCCTCGGCGGCGTATCGGGCGGCGGGCTCCACGCCCGCGCGCCGGACGAGCGGCACGATTCCTTCGTCGAACCAGCGGGCGAACAGGGGTGCGTCGACTGCGCCAAGGTCGCGTATCGAGACGCGCAAGACTCCGCCGGTCGCCATGCGCATAGCCGTCCCCGGCAGCGCGTGCAGCAACAGCGCGTTGTCGGAATCGACGATCGCCGCGTTGGCGGATTCGCGATGCCGCTTCCAGGTTTCTCCGCCGTAGAATGCGTGAAGCGCACGCTTACGGTGGGCCATGTCGCGGAAGGCGCGCAGCCACACGAAGCGGTCCGCGTCGTCGAGGTCGAAGAACGTACCCAGAACGTGCGCACCGGCCGCCGCGTGCTCCGCCCGGAAGTGCTCGCGGAAAAGCGAGGGCAGCACCGTGCCGAAACCGCTGCGAACGGTGTACTGCCGAAGCTCGACGATTTCCGGCTCACCGGAGCGGGGAGCGTCCTGCGGGGCTGGCTGCATCGTTGGTGGAAGTCCCGCCCGTGGCCGAGCCGATCCTCCAGGCGCGCGATGTCGTCAAGGTCTACGCGGGATTCACCGCGCTCGACGGCGTGTCGCTCGACGTCGCCGAGGGAGTGATCCACGCGATCATCGGCCCGAACGGCGCCGGCAAGACGACGTTCTTCAACGTGCTCTCCGGATTCGCGCCGGCCACGCGCGGCAGCGTGTGCTTCTCGGGCGTCGAGATCGCGCACCTGGACCCGGCCGCGATCGCGCGCATGGGCATGGTGCGAAGCTTTCAGATCAACAGCGTGTTCCCGCACCTCACCGTGCTCGACAACGTCAAGATCGCGCTGCAGGCGCGCACGCCGCTCTCCCGGCGCATCCTCGCGTCGCCGAACGTGACCGCCGTGCTCGACGATCCCGCGCGCGCCGCGCTCGACGCCGTCGGCCTGGACGGCGCGCGGGGCGACGTCGCGGCGAACCTGCCATACGGCAAGAAACGCTCGCTCGAGCTGGCGATCGCGCTCGCGCAGGACCCGCGCGTGCTGCTGCTCGACGAGCCCACCGCCGGGATGGGAATGGAAGATATCGAGCGCACCGTCGAGCTCGTGAAGCGCATCGCGCCGGGCCGGACGATCGTCCTGGTCGAGCACAACCTCCGCGTCGTCGCCGATCTGTGCGACCGCGTCACGGTGATGCAGCGCGGCAAGGTGCTCGTCGAGGGCACGTATGACGAGGTGCGCGCGGACGCCCGCGTCGTGACGGCGTACCTCGGCGGCGGCACGCACGGCGCAGGTGCGCACTGATGCTGCAGCTACGGGACGTCCACGCGTACTACGGCGAGTCGCACGTGCTGCACGGCATGTCGCTGACGGTTCAGACCGGCGAGGTCGCGACGCTGGTCGGGCGCAACGGCGTCGGCAAGACGACGACGCTGCGCTGCATCATGGGCATCGTGCCGCCGCGCAGCGGCGAGATCGCGCTGGACGGCACGGCGCTCACGGGGATGCCCTCCGACCGCATCGCCAAGCGCGGCGTCGGCTACGTGCCCGAGGAGCGCGGCATTCTGGCGACGCTCAGCGTGTACGAGAACCTCACGCTGCCCCCCGTGGTCGGTCCGGGCGGATGGAGCGTCGACCGCATCTTCGCGACGTTTCCGAACCTCAAAGAGCGCGCGAAGGCGCCCGGCACGACGCTCTCGGGCGGCGAGCAGCAGATGCTGGCGATCGCGCGCATCTTACGATCCGGCGCGCGCACGGTGCTGCTGGACGAACCGACGGAAGGCCTTGCGCCGGTGATCGTCGAGCGCATCGGCGAGCTGATCCTTGCGATGAAGGACGACGGCATCACGGTGCTGCTGGTCGAACAGAACCTCCGCTTTGCGACCGGCGTCTCCGACCACCATCACATCGTCGACCACGGCTGCGTCACGCAGACGCTCTCGAACGCGGACCTGCTCGCGCGCGAGAACGAAATCCTCGAGCTGCTCGGAGTCTGAACGCGAAGCATGAAGATCGCCGTAACGGGCTCGGCCGGCACGATCGGTACGCCGCTGTGTGCCGACCTCGCGCGCGACCACGAGGTCGTGCGGATCGACCTGCACGATGCGGACGTCATCGCCGACACGCGCGACGTCGACGCGCTCGAGCGCGCGTTCGCCGGCTGTGAGACGGTCGTGCACCTCGCCGGGATCCCCGACGTCGAAGCGTCGTGGGAGGACGTGCTCGGTCCGAACATGACCGGCACGTACGCGGCGTTCGAGGCTGCGCGCCGCGCCGGCGTGAAACGAGTGATCTTCGCGAGCTCGAACCATGCCGTCGGCAGATACGAGATCGACAACCTGCCGGCGATCTACGAGCCCGGCGTTCGGCCTCGTCGTGCGCACCGACGCCGAGTACCGCCCTGATTCGCTGTACGGCGTATGGAAAGTGTTCGGCGAGGCCCTCGGGCGGTACTACAGCGACGCGCACGGCTTGCAGGTGACGTGCGTGCGCATCGGCTCGATCACGAAGGCGGACGATCCGCGCGACGCGAGCGTCGCGAACAGCTCGGGCTGGCTTCCGCTCACGACGGAGCAGAAATACAAGCGCTATGCCGCGACCTGGATGTCGCAGGCGGACTTCGCGCGCCTCGTGCGGACGATCGTCGCCAAAGACGTGCCGTTCGCGATCGTCTACGGCGTGAGCGACAACGCGACGCGCTTCTGGGACCTCGAGCCGGGCCGCGCGATCTTCGGCTTCTGGCCGCAAGACGGAGTGCAGTAGGAACGCGCCGTCAGCTCTTCTTCGGCCGGATCGCCAGCAGCTCGCCGACGATCCCGCGGCGGAACAGCAGCACGCAGAGCGCGAAGATCGTCCCCATGACGATGTTGGTCTTGTCGCCCAGCGCCGTCTTCGAGACGAAGTAGTCGAGCGACTCGAACAGCCCCGCGCCGACGATCGGGCCGAAGATCGTCCCGATGCCGCCGAGGATCGACATCATGACCACGGCGCCGCTGGTGTGCCAGTCGACCCCGTCCAGGCCCGAGAGCCGGTTGCCGATCGCGAACAGCACGCCGGCCACGCCCGCCAAGGTCCCGGACAGCACGAACGTCACGAGCTTGTAGCGGTCGACGCGAAAGCCGAGAGCGATCGCGCGCTGCTCGTTCTCGCGCATTGCGTGGAGCACGGCGCCGAACGGCGACCGGACCACGCGCACCACGAACATGGTGCCGAGCACCGCGATCACGAGCACGGCGTAGTAGAACGCGACGTCGTTCTCCAGCGAGATGCCGAACAGCGTGCCGCGGCCGCTCGTCAGCTGCACGCCGTTCTCGCCGCCGGTCCAGAAACCGAGCTCGTAGGCGAAGAAGTATTGCAGCTGCGCGAGCGCGAGCGTGATCATCGCGAAGTAGATGCCTTGGCGGCGGATCGCGATCGCGCCGACGACGAGGGCGAGCACGGCGGCGTACGCGAGCGCGGCGAGCGCGGCAACGAGAAACGGCAGGTGGGCCCGCGCGATGAGGATCGTTGCGACGTATCCGCCGCCGCCCCAGAACATCGCGTGGCCGAACGACAGCAGTCCCGTGAAGCCGAGCAGCAGGTCGAACGCGACGGCGAACAGCGCGAAGGCGACGATGTCGATCGCGAGCACCGGGTAGACGACGTTCGGCAGCGCGAGGAACGCCGCGAGGATCACGAGCCCGACGATCGTGCCGCGGCGCGTTCCGAGCAGCGCCGTGGTCATCGGGCAGCCGCCGGGGTGCCGAACAAGCCGCTGGGGCGCACGAGCAGCACGACGATCATGAGCATGAAGATCAGCGTGTCGTTGAACGCCGGGAACACGAGCGCGCCGAGCGTCTGCAGCAGGCCGAGCGCGAAGCCCGTCACGACGGACCCGCCGATCGAGCCGAGCCCGCCGATCACGACGATCGCGAACGTGTTGATGATGACCTTTTCGCCCATGGCCGGCTCGACGTTCTGGTTCGGCGCCGCCAGCACGCCGGCAAACGCCGCGAGCGCGACCCCGGCGGCAAACGTGATCGAGACCAGGCGCTGCGTGTCGATGCCGAGCGCGCGAACGAGCACGGGCGACTCGGTCGCGGCGCGGATGCGCGCCCCGACCGGCGTCCGCTCCAGCACGTACCAGACGGCGACGCACACGACCGCGGCCGCGCAGATCACAAACAGCCGGTACGCGGGGAACGGCGCGAACCCGAGGTTCACGATGCCGTCGAGTCCCGGCGGCGGCGGGTACGGCGAGCCGAGCGCACCCGCCGCAATGCGCATCGCGTCCTCGATGATGAGCACCAGCGCGAACGTGAACAGCAGGCCGTAGAGCGGATCCAGCCCGTAGAGGCGGCGCAGGAACAAGACCTCGACGGCCAAGCCGAACGCGCCGACAACGAGCGGCGCCGCGATCAGCGAGATGTAGAACGGCGGGACGGGCCCCGCGGGGATGAGCTGGCTGCCGTAGTACGCGACGAACGCGCCGAGCATGAACATCGCGCCGTGCGCGAAGTTGACGATGCGCAGCATTCCGAAGATGACGGACAGGCCGAGCGCCAACAGGGCGAAGTACGCCCCGTTGACAAGGCCGTTGAAGGCCTGGACCAGGACGTAGTCCGCGCTCAGGCTACCAGTCCTTCTTGCACGTCGACTGCGACTCCGGACGGAACGCGCGGCCCGGCGGGATCACCTGCACGATCTTGAACCACGCGTGCGGTTCCTTCACTTGCTCCTTCGGCAGCACGTCGACGACGTACATCTCGTGGATCACGCGGTGGTCGCGCGCGCGCCACTCGCCGCCCTTGGCGTAGAAGTCGTTGAACTGCCGCCCATCGAGATAGCCCTGCACCTTGTCGGCGTCGGTGGTGCCGACGGCCTTGACCGCATTGAGCCACTGGGTGGCCGCCGAGTAGTCCGACGCCTGGATGTCGGTCGGGCGCAGCCCGTGCATCCGCTTCGCGTACTTGTCCGCCCACGCGCGCGAGGACTTGTCCGCATTCCAGTACCACGACGTCGTGATGCGCGAGCCGGCGAACACGTCGGGCAGCGCGTCGACGTCGCTCAGGAACAGCAGCCCGACGGCGACCTTCATCGTCTTGTCGATGCCGAACTGCTTCACTTGCTTCATCGAGTTGACGGTGTCCGCGCCGGCGTTGAAGAGACCGAGGACCTGCGCTCCCGAGTTCTTCGCCTTGAGCAGGTACGACGAGAAATCCGTCGTCGCCGGGAACGGATACAAGTCGGACGCCTGGACCTTGCCGCCCTTGCGCTCGATCGCGGCGCTGAAGTCGGCGAGCATCTGCGTGCCGAACGCGTAGTTCGCGACCAGCGCGTACCACGTCTTTCCGTTCGACTCGCCGGCGATGTTCGACCCGGTCGAGTTCGCCAGCGCGTACGTGTCGTACGCATAATGATAGGTGTAGCGGTTGCAGCTCGCGCCGGTCAGCGCCGACGACGCGCCGCCGGTGACGATCGCAAGCTTGTGCTTCTCCTTCGCGACGCCGGCGACGGCGAGCGCGACGGCCGAGTTGGTCATGTCGAGCGCCAGATCGGCACCGCCGTCGTACGCCTCGCGCGCTTTGATCGCGGCGTCGGGACCGTTGTTGCGATGGTCGATCGCGTCGACCTCGATCGGCCGGCCGAGGACCTTGCCCCCGAAATCCTCGACGGCCATCTTCGTCGCCTCGACCGCGCCCTGCCCGGCGAGAGCGGAGTACACGCCCGACATGTCGGTGATCACCGCGATCTTGATCGGACCGGTGTCCGCCGCTCGCGCCGCCGGGAACGGAACCGACGAGCAGAGCAGCGCGACGGCCGTCGCGATGGGAACCAGGCGGGAGACGCGCATCAGACCTACCTCGCTATGGGGGCGGTGACGGGGTTGGGCGCCGAGTTTCCCATCGCGGTCGGCGTTCCTCCGGGTCGGCGGTCGAAACGCCGCTTCCCGGGAACGAACGTCCCGATGTCCCGCCCGATCGAAGACTACGCCATCATCGGCGACACGCGAACCTCCGCGCTCGTATGTCGCGACGGTTCGATCGACTGGCTGTGCCTGCCCAGCTTCGACTCCGGAGCCTGCTTCGCGAAGCTCGTCGGCGAAGACGACAACGGCATGTGGCACCTCGCGCCGGTCGGCGCGACGACGGCGACCACCCGGCGCTACCGCGACGAAAGCTTGATCCTCGAAACGATCTGGGAGCTCGACGGCGGCGCGCGCGTGCGCGTCGTCGACGCGATGATCCCGAACAGCCCGACCCCGCGGCTCGTGCGCATGGTCGTCGGCGAGGCCGGGCACGTCCAGATGCGCTCGCTGCTGCGCATCCGCTTCGACTACGGACGCGTCGTGCCGTGGATCCATCGCTCGTCGGGCACGCTCGTCGCCATCGCCGGACCCGACGCGCTGGCGGTCTACGCCGACGTCCCGCTGCGCGGCGAAGACATGTCGACCATCGCCGACTTCACCGTCGGGCCCGGCGACCACATCGGCTTCGAGATCGCGTATTTCCCCTCGTACGAGCAGCAAGCGGGGCCGTCGGACGTCGCGTCGGCGCTGCGGCGCACGGACGTGTTCTGGCGGGAGTGGGCGCGCACGTGCCGGTACGAGGGTCCCTGGCGCCCGATGGTCGTCCGCTCGCTGCTCACGCTCAAGGCGCTGACGGACGCACGCACCGGCGCGGTGCTCGCCGCGCCGACGACGTCGCTGCCCGAGCAGCTCGGCGGCGTGCGGAACTGGGATTACCGCTACTGCTGGCTGCGCGACGCCACCTTCGTGCTCGTCGCGCTGCTCAACGCGGGCTACGAGGAAGAAGCCTTTGCCTGGCGAGCGTGGCTGCTGCGCGCCGTCGCCGGCAACCCGCATGAGATCCAGATCCTGTACGGCCTGCGCGGAGAGCGACGGCTGCCGGAGTTCGAAGCCGACTGGCTGCGCGGGTACGGCGGCGCGCGGCCCGTGCGCATCGGCAACGCCGCCGCCGAGCAGCTGCAGATCGACGTCTACGGCGAGGTGGCCGACGTGATGTACCAGGCGCACCGCGCCGGCCTCATGCCCGACACGGAGGAGTGGGCGCTCACGACGGCCGTGGTCGAAGCGGTCGAGCAGCGCTGGTCGGAGTCCGATCACGGCCTGTGGGAAGTGCGCGGCGACGTGCGCCCGTTCGTTCACTCCAAGGTGCTCGCATGGGTCGCGCTGGACCGCGGTATCTCGGCGATCGAGAAGTTCGGGCTCGACGGTCCGGTCGACCGCTGGCGCAAGCTGCGCGCGCACATCCACGAGGAGGTGTGCCGGCTCGGATACGACACCGAGCGTGAGACGTTCACGCAGTCGTACGGCTCGCAGGAGCTCGACGCGGCCACGCTGCTCATCCCGCTCGTCGGCTTTCTTCCGCCGGACGACCCGCGGGTCGTGGGAACGCTGCGCGCCACGGAACGTCACCTTCTGCTCGACGGGTTCGTCAAGCGCTACACGCAGCCGACGTCGGCCACCGACGGCCTGCCGCCGGGCGAAGGCGCGTTCTACGCCTGCGGGTTCTGGCTCGCCGACAACTACGTGCTGCAGAACCGCCGCGACGACGCGGTGAAAATCTTCGAACGCCTGATCGGCACCGCGAACGACGTCGGACTGCTGGCCGAAGAGTATGACTTGCACGCAAAGCGCATGGTCGGCAACTTTCCGCAGGCGTTCTCGCACGTCGGCCTCGTGAACACCGCGCACAACCTCGCCGGAGAGGCCAAGCCGGCGGAGCAGCGGCGCGGCGACCAGGAGGTCAAGCGGGCGTAGCGGCGCATAGGCGTCCGCCGCACAGGGCACCGCACCGGTTTGCAATGCAATCCGGAGGTCTTTGGTGCAGCATCACGCAACGCGCGCAGGCGAACGCGGCTTCACGCTCATCGAGCTGATGATCGTCGTCGCGATCATCGCCATCCTCGCCGGTATCCTGATCCCGAACTTCGTCAACGCGCGCGCGCAGGCGCAGAGCGCCGCGTGCGAGTCGAATCTGCGTGCGATCGCGACGGCGCTCGAGCTGTACTACGCCGACAACCAGATCTATCCGGCGGCGAGCGGCGCCGCGGTGCAGCCGTCGCTGCTGACGGCGAACGGTGTCGCCTACCTGAACAACACGCCGAAGGATCCGGCCGCGCAGACCGGCACCGCAACGTACTCGCTCACGACGACGCAAGCATCCGCCGGCGCGCCCGCGAGCTATTCGATCGTGTGCCCCGGCGTCCACGTCGGTTCGACGCTCGCGAAGTTTCCGTGGGCGGGAGGCGCGAGCGGCACGGTGTGCGGCACGAACTGCAACGCGACGAAGATCGAGTACGTCGCAGGCCAAGGCCTGCAGGTGTCGCCGTGATCGACGTGCTGAGCGACGGCCTTCGCGCGGCGGCGACGCGCTCGGCGGCCGCCTACCCGCTGATCGCGCTCGCCGGCGCTGCGACGAGCGTCGGACCGTGCGTAGCGCCGCGCGCGCTCGCCGTCGCGGCGCTGGCACATCGCGCGGCACGGCCCGCGCCCGTCATCGCCGCATTCATCGCCGGCGTGCTCGGCGCGTATGCCGCCGTCGCGGCCGGCGCCGGCGCGGTCGCATCGCTGCTCGGCGCGTCGCACGCCGCGTACGCGCTGCTCGCCGCGGCGCTCGCGGTCGCAGGGACGATCACGCTCGCCCGCGCGAACGGCACGCAGTGCGACGCGCGCGCGCACCACGCCTCGCGCCGCAGCGGTCTCGGAGGCGTCGCGCTGCTCGGCGCGTCCAGCGCCCTCGTCGTCTCACCGTGCTGCGCGCCCGCCGTCGCCGCCATTGCCGGCCTCACCGCCGCGAGCGGGCGCGCCGACGGCGTGGCGCTCGCCGCCGCGTTCGCGTTCGGTCACGCGTTGCCGCTCGTCGCGGCCGGCATGGCGGGCGCGCGCGTCGCATCGGGCCTGCGGACCATCGCAGCGCACCAGGCGCCCGCGATCGTGTCCGGTACGCTGATGCTCGCGCTCGCGGCGTTCTACGGAGCGGTCGCGTGACGCCGATCCGTCCGGCCCGGCGTGCCGCGATCGCGGTCGTCAGCCTCGCGGTCGCGGCAGCGCTGTTCCACGGCAGCGTCGCGTCGGCACTCGTCACGCGCGGCGACGACCTGCTGCGCAGCGGCGATCTCGACGGCGCCGCGCGCAGCTACGTGCGTGCAAGCCGCCTCGACCCGCATTTCGCCGTCGCCGCGGACCGCCTGGCCTTCGTGCTGATCGTGCGGCGCCGGCGCGGCGACGCGGCGCTCGCCCTCGCGGCGGCGAGCGCGGCCTTGCGCTTCGCGCCTGGTGACGCGACGTTGCTCGCGGACCGCGCGCTCGCCGCGATGCGCTTAGGGCGCTGGCGCGACGCCGAGCGCGACTTCGCCGACGCCGCCGCGCACGGTTCGGACCCGCGGTACGCTCATTTGGCCGCGCACATGGCGCGACGCGCGGGCGACGGCGCCGCCGAGCGATCGCACCTGCGCGATGCGCTGCGCATCGACGCACGCTACGCGCCCGCGCGCGCGCTGCTCGCGCGAGAGCTCCGATGACGCCCGTCGCGATGGGACTGTCCGCGGCCGGCGCGCTGGCCGGCGGCATCGTCGATGCGCGCACGGGGTTCATCCCGAACGTCGTCACGTTCTCGACGTTCGTCGCTGCGTCGGCTGCGTCGGCGGCGGGCGGCGAGCTCGCCGGCGCATGGCACGGCGCGCTCGCGTCCGGCGGGATGTTGCTCGCATTGCACGTGCTCACGCGCGGACGCGGAATCGGCCTGGGCGACGTCAAGCTCGCCGCCGCGATCGGTGCGGGGCTCGGCCCCGCCGGCGGCGCCGTCTCGCTCGCGGCCGCATTCGCGTTCGGCGGGATGTTCGGCGTATGGCTGCTCGCCACGCGGCGCGCACGGCGCGGCGACGCGGTCCGCTTCGGCCCGTTCCTCGCCGCCGGGACCGTGGTTGCGATCGCGTGCGGAGCGCCGGGATGACGCGCCGGGCGACCCTCCCGCTCGGGGTCGACGTCGGCACGGTGCGCACCCGCGTCGCCCTGGTCGAGCGCGACGCGAACGGCCGCGCAACGCTCGTCGCCGTTGCCGCGCGAGCGAACGCCCCCGACGCCGCGACCGCGGTCGCCGACGCGCGCGCGGAGCTGCGCACGCGCGAGCGCCGCTGCGTGCTCGCGCTGAGCGCCCCGGATGCCGTGCTGCGCACGATCACGTTTCCGCCGATGACGCATCGCGAGCGGCTCCGCGCGGCACGCTTCGAAGCCGGCCGCTTCATCCCGTACGCCGCGCACGAGGCTGCGATTCGCGTCGTGCCGGGCGCCGACGGGCGTTGCGTCGTCGGCATCGCGCGGCGAGGGGCTCTCGACGACCGCGTCGCCGCGGCGCGCCGGGCGGGACTGCGACCGGTCGCAGTCGACGACGCGGCATTCGCGCTGCTGCGCGCATTTCCGGGCGCCGGCGCGATCGTCGACGTCGGCGAACGCGCGACGCTGCTCGCGATCGGCGGCGAGACGGTCCCGTCGGTACGCACCGTCGCGTACGGCGGCGGCGCGTTCTCTGATGCGATCGCAGCGTCGCTCGGGCTGGATCGCGCTGCCGCCGACGAGCGCAAGCACGCAATCGGACTGGGCGGTGCCGGCGGCGCCGTGCGCGATGAATTGATCGGCGCGCTGGCCGGAGCGCTGGTCGAGCACCGCGCCGCCTCGGCCTCGGAGCTGCGCAGCATCGTGCTGACCGGCAACGGCGCGCGTCTCACGGGGCTGTCGGCGGCGCTCGAACGTGCCGTCGCGATTCCGGTCGCGATCGGCGCGCTCGATGCCGGAGCGGGTTGCGGCTATCCACCCGACGTCGTGCGCGCGGCGTCGCCCGACTGGGCGCTCGCGTTCGGTCTCGCGCTGTGGGAGACGGCCGCATGAAGCGCATCGACTACCTGCCGAGCTGGAGCGAACGCCGCTTCGGCGTCACGCTTCCGCGCACGCTGCCTCGACCGCTTCGCGGCCCGCTGCTCACGGTGACCTGCGCGCTCGCGTTCGCCGTCGTGCTGCACGGGCTGGAGACGGCGCGCTTGCGCGACGCGCAGGCCGGAGGCATCGCCATCGATCGCGCCTTGGCCTCCGTTGCCCCGGACGCAGGCGCGGTGCACGAGCTCGAACAGCGGGTCGCGCGCCTGCGCGCGCTCGCGACGGCAGCCGGCCGCGTGCGCCGCTCGGGAACCGATCGCGCCGCCGAAATCGCGCGCGTCACGAACCTGCTGCCTGCGGATGCGTGGCTCACGTCGTTGCGCGTCGAACCCGCGGCGCTCACGCTCGACGGCAGCAGCACGCGGCTCGCCACGGTGGCCGCCGCGCTCCGCGCCCTCGCGGCGCACGCGCACGGCGACGCGCGGCTCCTTTCGGTGCGCACGGATTCGCTTCGGGGCGCGGTCGCCTACGCGATCGCGCTCGATCGCGCGCCATGACGCAGCCACGCACGATGCGATTCGCCGCGGTCGTCGTCGTCGCCGCGTCGTACGCGCTCGTCTTTCGAACCGGCGAAGCGCGCGTCGCGGCACAGATCGCCGAGAACGCCCGCACCGCGGCACGGCTGCGCGACGCGCGCGCGGCCGTCGCGGCGCGGCCCGGGCTCGAGGCGGAGCGCGCGCGATACGCCACGTTCGAAGCGCATGCGGGTGCACGGTCGGGCGCGGCCGTCGCGCGCTTCGTGCGCGACGCCGTCGCCGCGGCCGCGGTACGGCGCAGCGCGATCACCGCGATTGCGAGCGCCGCGCGCGCGGCCGGCGCGCCGCCGCTCGAGATCACGATCGAGGGCCGGTACGCGGACGTCCTCGCCACCGTGCGCGCGCTCTCGGCGACGAGCGTGCCCGCGACGGTAGAGATCGAGACGATCGCCCGCAAGAGCGCGGGGACGCGCGACGCAACCGTGACGGCGACCGTACGGGCGAGCCTGGATCCGGGCCCGCCGGCCGGAAGCGTCCGATGACGCTCGCGGGAACCGCGCGAGCCGCAGCCGCCGCGACGGCGTTCGCGGCCTTCGCGGCGGCGTTTCTGCACGGACCCGAAGGCGCGAGCGGATCCGCCGAAGCCGAACGTCTGCCGGCGCCGTCGCATCGCGCGCAGCCGCCGGTGACGCAGCCCGCGCTCGTCACGCCCGGACGCGATCCGTTCGCGGCTCCGCCCGACGTGCCCGACGCACGCGCCGCGGCGGCGGCGCCGCGCGAAGCGGCGACGGTCCTCGCGGCCCTTCCGCACGTCCCGCCGGCGCTCGGCCCGCTTCCGCCGAACGCGGGCGCGCCGCCGGAGCCGTCGGCGACCGCGTCCCCGCAGGCGCGCGTTGCCGCGGTCGTCACCGGCGCGCATCCCGTCGCACTGATCGTCGAGGCGGCGCAGACGCGTCTGCTCGCGGTCGGCGATCGATTCGGCGGCAGCGCGATCGCGTCGATCCGCGCCGACGGCGTTCGCTTGCGCGACGGAACGTTCATGGCGATCGCGCCGCAGGCGCATTCCGCTTCCGGAGGATGGTGAGATGCTGTATCGGATCATGTGCGCGGCGTTCGCGCTGCTGCTCGCGCTCGCGCGCACGCCGTGCGCCGCGCAGACGGACCGCTTCGCGCTCGACGCGCGCGACGTCGACCTGGCCGACGTCATCCGCCTGCTGGGGGCGCGCGCCGGCCGCAATGTCGTCGCCGACGGTTCCGTCAAGCCGCAGCGCATCACCGTGAGGCTGCGCGACGTCACGTTCGACGAAGCGCTGGCCGCGCTCGCGGGCGCCTACGGCTTGCAGGCGCATCGCGACGGGCATTTCGTGCTCGTCGGCGACGCCGCGTCGATGAACCGCCGCTTCGGGACGCTGGCCGCCGAGACGATCCCGCTGCGAAACCTGCGCGCGAACGACGCCGTGAAGCTGCTGCGGAGCGCGGTCACCGAAGGCTCGCTGCTCGCCGAAGAACGGCGCAACGCCGTCGTCGTGAGCGGAAGCGCTGAGCTCGTCGCGTCCGTGCGCACGCTGCTCGCGCAGCTCGATGCACCCGGCAGACAGGTGATGATCGAGGTGCGCGTCGCCGACGTGCAGCCCGTCAATGACACGAGCAACGTCGGCGTGCTTTTCGGCGGCACCGGCTACGGAACGGGCGCGCTCGGGCAAGTGCCGTTCGCGGTGACGAAGAGCGCCGTCGTCGTGAACGCGCAGATCGATGCCCTCGTGCAGCACGGGCGCGCCTCGATCCTGGCCCAGCCGCGCATTGCGACGCTCAACAACCGCGAAGCGTCCCTGCTGGTGGGCGAGCAGTACCCGGTCGTGAGCGTGAACCAGCAGACGGGCTTTCCGTCGGTGCAGACCATCGACGTCGGGGTGCGCCTGCGCCTGACGCCCACGATCGGCGCCGACGGCACGATCACGGCGGACCTGCACCCCGAGTACAGCCAGATCATCGGGTTCAACAGCAGCTTTCCGATCGTCGCGAACCGCAAGGTCGACGCGACGCTGCGCGTGCGCGACGGCGAGACCATCGTGCTCGGCGGCCTGTTTCAGGACGTCGACTCGGAGACGATCGCGAAGCTCCCCTTCCTCGGCGACCTGCCGGTGCTCGGTCCGTTCTTCCGCAACCGCTCGACGACGCACACCCGGGACGAGGTCGTCTTCTTCATCACCCCGCACGTGCTGCCGCCCGACGCGGACGAGGGCGGGCGCGCGTCGTAGAGCGCGCGCATGGACGGAGCGGCGGCGGGCGTGATCGACCTGCGGGACGAGGTGGTGATGGTCACCGGCGGCAGCCGCGGGATCGGGGCGGCGGCGGTGCGCGCGCTGCGCCGCGCGGGCGCGCGCGTCTTCTTCACCTACCGCGAGCGGTCGCGCGAGGCGGACGCCCTCGCCGCCGAGCTCGGCGACGGACGTCGCCGCCTACCGGCTGGACGTCGCGGACGGCGGCGCGCTGCCCGCCGCGGTCGACGCGTGCGTCGGTCGCTTCGGCGCGCTCGGCGTCCTGGTCAACAACGCCGCGATCTTCGCCGAGAACCCGTTCGACGGCGACGACTACGACGCGTGGCGCGCCGGATGGCGTCGTACCTTCGATGTGAACCTCTTCGCCGCGGCCGACCTCGCGTGGCTCGCGATGCGGGTCATGCGCGCGCGGGGCGGCGGAGCGATCGTCAACGTCGCGTCCCGCGCGGCGCACCGCGGCGAGCTCAGCTTCGCGGACTACGGCGCCTCCAAGGCCGCCCTGGTCAACCTGACCAAGTCGATCGCGCGCGGCTGCGCCCGCGACGGCATCACCGCCTACGCGGTCGCGCCGGGATTCGTCGCGACGGAGATGGCGGAGGCCGACCTCGCCGCCCGAGGGGCCGAGATCGCCGGCGAGGTGCCCGTCGGCCGGGTCGCGACCGCCGACGAGGTTGCCCACGTCATCGCCTTCCTCTGCACCCCGCTGGCCCGGCACCTGAACGGGGGCACCATCGACGTCAACGGCGGCTCGTACGTGCGCTGACCCCGTCCAGGCCCGGCCCGGTTCCTGGTCTTCAGAGAGCCTTCATACATTCCGCGGCCGTTTCGGCCGAAAGATGTAGGGATGATGGTGGGCGAACGGTCTGCCGCGGGTTCGGAGGAAGCGGCCGAGCGCGTTGCAGACTGGTTGGGAACCCTTGAGCGAACCCGCGACCTGACGGCCCCGCTTACAGGCGTCGACGATTCGGCGTTTCCGGCCGCCGGGGCGTTGCGGGCGTTCGTCGACGGCCTCCGCGCCGAGATGCTGGACTTTCGTGCGATCGTCGAGCAGTCGGCGGAGATCGCCGCCCTCAACGCCGATCAGCTCGAGCGGATCGTCGGGAATACGGCCGAGCAGAGCGCGATCGTGGACCGCACGGCGGCCGCGATCGGCGAGATTGACCAAGGTGCCGCGCACGTCGCAAAGATGACCGACGGGCTGCGCGGGCTCACCGCGTCGCTCAGCGATTCGACAACCCAGTACGACGGCGGCATCGAGCGCGTGCTCGCGGGCCTGCAGACGCTCGTCTCGACCGTCGAAGGCGCGGCCGAGTTCGCGACCGCGATGGAGTCCGGATCGAGCGACATCCGCGCGTTCCTGGACCAGCTGCGGCGCATCGCGCGCCAGGCGCGGCTCCTCGCGATCAACGCCGCGATCGAGGCGGCGCACCTCGGCGATCAAGGCCGGGGCTTCGTCATCGTGGCCGACGAGGTCAAGCAGCTCGCCGCGTCCACCGCGGACTCGGCATCGAACGTCGCCGAGATCGAAAAGGCGCTGCACGAAGCAAGCCGCCAGGTCGAAAGCGCGATCGGCGAGTCCGCCGCGATCGTGCGTGCGCTGGCCACGGACCTCGGCACCGCGCGCGAACGCTCGACGCGAACGCGCGAGCAGGTCGACGAGCTCGAGAGCACCATCGGCGACGTCGCGGCGATCGCGGGGGAGCAGAGCGCGTCCCTCTCGTCGATCGCCTCGGGCGTCGAGCAAATGGCCCACCACGCGCAGGACGTCGCGGGCGCGGCACAGCGCGCGGGCAAGCTCGCCATCGGCGACGCCATCGAGCGCCTGCGCGGAACCATCGCGACCTATCGCCTCGGCGACCGGCGTCCCGCAGGCTCGCCGTCGGCGACGCCGCCGGACGGCTTGCCGGATTCCGTCTTCATCGCCGCGGACCGCCTGCGCGCCCGCGTGGACGAAGACCAGCGCGAAGTGCTGCGCCTCATCACGGCCATCGCCGTTTCGATCGCGCGCAACAGCTATGAATGGCGCGCGATCGAGAGCGCCCTCGCCTCGCTCAGCGCAGAGCTCGGTACGACGACGCATGCGATCGACGAGACCGCGGCCGGTGCGAACGTCGCCGCCCAGGCGTCGCAGCGGATGCGGCGGTCGCTCGACGCGATGCGCGCCGGCTTCGCCTCCTCCGTCGAGGAGCTGCAGCGCGTGCTCGACCGCGTCGTGCGCGTGCGCGACGACGTTCGGCACGCGGAGTCGTTCGTCGCCGCCACGGCGACGGCCAGCGAACGCGCCGCCGCGATCCTCGACCTGATCGACACGATCTCGAGCGAGACCACGTTGCTCTCGCTCAACGCGGCGATCGAGGCCGCCCACGCCGGCGCTGCGGGCAGCGGGTTCGGCATCATCGCCAACGAGATCCGCGCGCTCGCCGAGACGACGTCGCGGGCGACGCAACAGATCGCGAGCGTGATCGCCGGAATCTCCGATGCGAGCGGCGCGATGAACGAGACCACGACGCACGCCGTGGAGCAGACAGCCGGCGTCCACCACGAGACGACCGTGATGCAGGGCGCGATCGCGGACCTGCGCGTGCAGCTCGACGGAACGCTCGAGCGCACGACCGAAGTGGCGGGCATCGTCGAGCAACAGCTCGCGGCGCTCGCCGACGTGCGGAGCGCGACCGAGATCGCCGTGCGCCGCGTCGAGAGCGACGCGGGCGAAGCGGGCGACGACCGGCGCCTCGAGCTCGCGATGCTCGGGATGCGCGCGCACGCGCTGGCGGCACGACGCCCCCTCGGCACCGTCGCAGAAGCGATCCGCTCGCTCGGCACGTCCGTCGCTTCGGCGATGGACGGCGTGTTCGACGCGGCGATCGACCGCGGCGAGGTCACCATCGGCGACTGCTTCGACACCACCTACACCGAGCTCACCGGCTCGGCGATTGCACGGCTGCGCCGTCTGTTCGACGTCTCGCGCGTGCCGGCGTCGGGATTCAACCCGCCGAAGTTCGAGACGCGCTACGACCGCGCGGTCGAAGACGGCGTCAACCGCCTGATCGACGAGAACGTGCCCAAGCACGCGGCGATCAAGGCCATGTTCGCCGTCGATCTCAACGGCTTCTGCTTCGGCCACTACCGCGAGTGCCGCAAGAACTGGACCGGCGACTACGCGATCGACCTCGACGGCAACCGCATCAAGCGGTTCTTCGAGGACCCGCTCAGCCTGCGATGCTCGCGCGTCGGACTGGGCGCGGCGTCGGACCGGCTGTCCAAGCGCACGCCGTACGAACGCTTCCGCGAAGCGGGCTGCGCGCTCGAGCAGACCGCCGAGCGCCCGTGGGCGATCTTCACCTACGCGCGCGACACCGGCATCGTGTACAACGACCTCTCCGTCGCGCTGTACGCGCGCGGCCGGCGCGTCGGCACGCTGCGCATCATTTACGACGCTGACGTAGTGTAAGCGCGGCGTGCCCCGGCGCGTCTTCTACGGCTGGCGGATCGTCGTCGCGCTGGGCGTGACGACGATCGTCTCGTACGGCACGAGCCAGTATCTCTTCGGGCTGCTGGTCGATCCCGTGTCGCGCGAGCTGCGCATGGACAAGGCGTCGATCGGCCTCGCGTACTCCGGCGTGGTGCTCGTCGGCGGTTTCGCCGGGCTCATTCTCGGGCCGGCGCTCGACCGCTTCGGCGCACGCGTGCTGCTCGCGGCGGGCTCACTGCTCTCCGGAGTCTCGCTGCTCGCGATCGCGCGCACGCACACGCCGCTCGCGTTCACGCTGCTCTGGACGTTCGGCATCGGCACCGGCACGGCCCTGACGTACTATCCGGTCACGATGACGGTCGTCGCAAACTGGTTCGACCGCTCGCGCACGCGCGCGCTCTCCGTGCTCACGTTCATGGGCGCGTTCTCGTCGACCGTCACGTATCCGGTCGCGGGTGCACTCATCGCGCACCTGGGCTGGCGCGAGTGCGTGTCGATCTTGGGGATCGTGCAGATCGTGGTGACGTTCCCGCTCCACGCGCTCGTCGTGCGGCGGCATCCGGAAGACCTCGGCCTGCACCCCGACGGAGACGCCGACGCCGGCACGTCGACGCCGCAGAGCGGCGTCGCATTCCGGCCCGCGATGCGGAGCGCCGCGTTCTGGCTGCCGACCGCGGCGATCGCGCTGGCATACTTCGCCAGCACCGCGGTCCTTCTCGAGCACGTCGCGTACCTGATCCACGCGGGCTACACGCCTGCGTTCGCGGCTTCGGTCGTCGGACTGTTCGGGCTCGCGTACCTTCCGGGACGGTGGCTGGTCGCATGGGGAGCGGAACGGATTGGTCTTGGGCCGCTGTTCGCGATGACGTTCGCGCTCGAAGCGCTCGGCATCGTGCTGCTCGCCGTGGTGCCGACGGTCGCCGGCGTCGTGGCGTACGTGTGCACCTTCGGCGCGGCGTACGGCGCGACGTCGCCGCTGCGCGGCGCGCTGATGGCGCAGCGGTTCGGCCGCCGCTCGTACGGCGCCATTCTCGCCGCGCAGGGCGTCCCGGTCGGGATCGTCGCGGCGCTGGGGCCCGTCGTCACGGGCCGTCTGATCGACGCGTTTGGCTACGCCACCGCGTTCGGCGGATGCGTCGTCGCGCTGGCGGTCGCCGCGATCGTCATCGCGCTGCCTGCGCGCGGACCGCGAGGGCTTGCCGCGCCTGGCGCGTAACGGCGTCGAACGCGCCCTTTTCGGAGGAGACGGATCCATGAGCGACGCCCTTTCCCGCGGCGACTTCTTTCAGGTCACGACGGCCGCCGGTGCCGCGAGCGTCGCCGGACCGTCGATCGCGGCCGCGACGGGCTCGTCGGTGCCCCTGAAGATCCGGTGGTACGGCGGCGGCGTTTACGAGCTGGCCTCGTCCGACGACAAGCAGATCGTGCTCGTCGACGCGTGGATCTGGAACAACACGGGCTTCAAGGCGTTCAACATCGACAAGCCCGCAGAGCTGTCGAGCGCGTCCGCGTACGCCGCGCACATCAAGGCGCGCAAGCCCGATGCAATGGTCGTCGCGCTCACGCACGACCACGGCGACCACATGGGCGACTACTTCGAGCTGCTGCCCGCGCTCGTCGCCGCGGGCGTGAACGTCAAGACGGTCGGTCAGAGCGACCTCATGCGCGTCGGCCTGGTGCCCAAGTTCAAGGCCGCGAACCTGGACAACACGCAGATCGTGCTCAACGGCGGCGCCGGGATCAACATGGGCGGCACCGCGTCGCACGGCGGCATCAAGCTCGAGCTCGTGCCCGCCGTCCATTCGACGGTGTCGGGGTTCCCGGCGGCCGGCTTCGTCATCGACGTCGGGGGCGTGCGCGTCTACGCATCCGGCGATACGGACGTCTACGGTGACATGGCGCTGGTCGGCATGCGCTACAAGCCCGATCTCGCGGTCGTCTGCACCGGCAACGGCGCGTTCACGATGGGCCCCGACGACGCGGCGTACGCCGTGAAGCTGATCGGCGCCCGAGCCGCGATCCCCGTGCACTACGCCCACAACCCGCTGGTTATCGGGCCGCAGTGCGGCGATCTCTTCAAAGCTGCGGTCGCGCGCGTCGCCCCCGGGACGGCGGTGACGCTTCTGCGGCCGGGTCAATCGACGACCCTCACGGTGGCCACGATGACCCGCTGACCTTTTCGTCCCGGGAATCCCTCACGAGGGAGAAACGTGTGGCAAAACTCAGCAATTTCGTGCCGAGCACGAACGGCTTGCACTACGCCAACTTTTGGCCGAATGAGCCGGATCTCAAAATAACCTACCGCGGCAACAACATCCCGATCGGCAACGCGTCGAACGGTCTTTGCGGCGGGATGGCATTCGTCGTGCGCGATCTCTTCGAGGCGCACCGTCTGCCGCCGGCGACGACCACGAACCCCGCCGGCGACACGCCCGCCTTCAACTACATCGTCAAGCGGCTGTTCGACAGCTTCAACATCCCCGTGACCGTCGCGCAGTATTTCGAGTGGATGAACCTGCCGACGCACGACACCGAGTTCGGCCCCAGCGGCACGTCGCACCTCACGATCGAGGACGAAATGCCCAAGCTCCGCGCGACGATCGACAGCGGGCACCCGTGTCCGCTTGCCCTCGTGTGCATCCATTCGGCCAATCCGATGGACATGGGGCAGAACCATCAGGTTCTGGCGTACGGCTACGAGGATCAAGGATCGATGACGACGGTCTGGGTGTACGACTCGAACCACCCGGATGACGACGGGGTCACGATCACGTTCGATCACACAAACCCCACGCATACGACGACGTTCAACTACTCGACGAACGACCATACCGTCCTCGGCTTCTTCACCGTGCCGTACACGGCGTCCGATCCGTCGAGCGTATTCGAGGACGGCACGACGCAGCCGCCGGGATGGCAGACGCCGGCCGCAAACGCGGTCGTGAACGGAAACGTCGAGCTCGTGTTCGAGCCGTTCGCGGACGTCGATGCGGTGAGCTTCAGCGCGTACTACGCGACGAACCCGGCCGACATCTCGACCGTCGGGTGGCACGCGATCGGCGCCGGTACGCGGCAGGCGAACGGGACGTTCACGCTGAGCTGGAACAGCGCGTCGATCTGCGACCAAGGCAACGCAGGGTGGGGCACGGTGAACCTCGCCGCGGGCAGCGCCAAACAAGGCACGCCCGTCCCGCCGACGTGCTACCGCCTCGTCTCGACGAAGAACGGCGTCACGTATACGCCGCCCAAGGAGCTGCTGTGCGGGTACAGCCCGAAGCCGATCCCGGTCGGCAAGCGCGTCACGGCGACGATCACCGCCAAGGACAGGGCGACCGGTGCCGACGTCGCCGGGACGGTCGCGGTCGCCCTCGACGGGCAGCGACAGTACTCGGGCCCGGCCAACCGCCCCTTCGAGCTGACGTTTATGGCTCGCGAAGTGGTCGCGGCCGGGGTCGCGGGACACGCGCCGGGAGGCGGCGCCGGACGCGTCGTCTATCCCGTGGTGACGGTCACGGCGGCGGGCTACCCGTCCGTCGCGGTGCCGGTCATCTTCGAAGGCGTCTGAGCCCTCGGGACGGCTCGTGCGCCGTGACGCACGGGCCGTTCGGGCCGGGCGTCGCCCGGCCGTGACGTGCACCACACCTGTCGCAATGACGGGTCCCGCTAGGACTTAAGTCCCTGCGGCGCGGCGAAGACGCCGCCGATGAAAGTGTATGGGCGCCACCGGCAGGATGCCGGATCCGCAGGGGATTGCAGTATGGAGACGATGACGTTCGTGCGCACGATGGAGATGCGCGCATTGTTGGAAGCGACCGCAATCGCGCGGCTCGTCGATGCCATGGACGCACTGATCGCAGACGCCGAAGCGCGCAGCGCGAACGATGCGCTGGCCGAACACTGCGCATCGTCGTGGCGCCGCCGCCGCGAAGCGCTGCTGAGCGAGCACGCCGCCCTGGTGAGCGGCGAGGTCGTTCCGAGCTGTTAGGCGGGCTGCGCTAGCGGTACGCCGCCTGGATCGACGCGAGCTCGTCGCCGCGCGGCGTGAGGTCCAGGCGTGAGATCGGCGCCTGGGGCAGCCCCGTGCGCTCCTCGAACGTCGGGCGCTCCTCCCGGTAGATGATGCCGAGCGGAATGTCGCCGTCGCGCGTGAGCGCTTCGAACGCACGCACGCGGTCGTTCGGCGCGTAGTCGCCGCGCGCCGCAACGTCTTCGACGTTCTCCTTGAACCACGCGTACGTGTTGATCTTGTTGTAGGTCACGCACGGCGACATCACTTCGACGATCGAGAACCCGCGGTGCTCGATCGCCGCCTTGATCATGGCGACCATTTGCTTCGGTTGCGCCGAGAAACCCCGCGCGAGGAATGTCGCACCGGCGGCGAGCGCCAGCGCGAGGCCGTTGAGCGGCGTATCCGGGTTGCCGTCGGGGCTGACCGACGCGACGTAGCCCGTCGCGCTGGTCGGCGACGATTGGCCCTTCGTGAGCCCGTACGTCTGATTGTCCATGACGATGTACGTCACGTCCGGATTGCGGCGCACGGCGTGCACGAAGTGCCCCGCGCCGATCGCATAGCCGTCGCCGTCACCGCCGGCGGCGATCACCGTGAGGTCGCGGTTGGCGAGCTTCACCGCCGTCGCGACGGGAAGCGCGCGACCGTGCACGCCGTGGAACGCATAGCTGTGCAGGTAGCCGGAGATCTTCCCGGAGCAGCCGATGCCCGAGATGAACGCGACATCCTTAGGCTGCTTGCCGAGCTCCGCCAGCGCCTGTTTGAGCGCGGAGAGCACGCCGTAATCGCCACAGCCGGGACACCACCAGGACGGCGTCGCCGTCGCAAAGTCTTTTGGGGTCAACATCGCCGTCATCCGAGCACCGCTCCACCGTCACCCTGAGCTTGTCGAAGGGCCACCTTGTCATCCTGAACGTGTCGAAGGACCGCGTCGATGATCTCGATCGGGCGGAAGGGACGTCCATCGTACTTGCGCACGCCGTGCAGCGCGTCGAGCGGTCCGACGACCGTGCGCACGAGCTGCATGAGCTGTCCGGTATAGTTGTTCTCGACCACGAACACGTGCTGCGCGCCGCGCACGAACGCGCGGATGTCGTCCTCGGGGAACGGCCACAGCGTGCGCAGCTGCAGGAAGCGCGTCAGCACGCCGCCCGCCGCGAGGCGCTGGACCGCCTCCGCGATAGGACCGCGATTCGCACCATAGCCCAGGATCGCGATGTCGGCGTCGGCGATGCCGTGGAGCACCGCGCGCGGAAGCTCGTCGCGCATCGAGACGAGCTTGCCCATGCGCTTCTCCATCATGCGCGCGCGATTGCGCGGGTTCTCGGTGATGACGCCTGCGTCGTTGTGCTCGGAACCCGGAGCGAGGTGCATGCCGCCCGGCACGCCGGGGATGACGCGCGGCGAGACGCCGTCGTCCGTGAACGCGAAACGCTTGTATTCCCCGAACGTGACCTCGCCGTCGGCGATGAGCTTGCCGCGGTCGATGCGCACGGCGTCGACGTCGAGCGGCGGCAGCGTGGCCTTGCTCTGGCACAGCGCCTGCTCCGTGAGCACGAAGACCGGCAGTTGGTACTTCTCCGCGAGGTTGAACGCGGTGGCCGTCAGCTCGAACGACTCGCGCACCGTGCCGGGTGCGAGCACGACGCGCGGAATCTCGCCATGCCCCGAGTAGATGAGGTGGTTGAGATTGCTCTGCTCGGTTTTCGTCGGCATGCCGGTCGACGGGCCGGTGCGCGCGCACTCGACGACCACCACCGGAATCTCGAGCACGCCCGCGAGGCCGATCGCTTCGGTCATGAGGGCTTGGCCGGGACCGGACGTCGCCGTCATCGCGCGGACGCCGGCGAACGCTGCACCGAGCGTCATCGTGATCGCGGCGAGTTCGTCCTCGGCCTGCACGACCACGCCGCCGAACTTCGGAAGCTGCTTGGACATCCACTCGAGCACGTCGGTCGCGGGCGTGATCGGATAACCGGCCATGAACCGGCAACCCGCGGCCAGCGCGCCGTACGCGATCGCGTCGTTGCCCATCATGATGAGCCGGTCGCCGTCGGCGCCGGCGGTCAGGCCGTAGCCGCTCGGGCGATCTGCGAAGTTCTCGATCACGAACTTCTCGCCGGCCTCGATCGCGCGCATGTTCAGGTCGACCACCTTGTCGCCCTTGCGTTGGTACACGCCGCGCACGTCGTGACGGATGATGTCGGGATCCATGCCGATCAGCGCGCCGAGCACGCCCAGCGAGATCGTGTTGCGCACGAGCTCGAGCCCGAGCTCTTCCTTGGCGATCTTCGCGAGCGGGATCTCATACCAGGTCACGTCGTCGCGGCGCACGTGCTCGGGGATGGACTCGGACGTGCTGTCGAAGACGACGAAACCGCCGGGCCGCATCTCATCGACGTGCGCCTCGACGGCTTCGAGATCGAAGGCGACGAGCGCGTCGACCGCATCGGCCATGCCGTAGTCGTGGTGCTCGCTCGCGCGAATCACGTAGTTCGTGTGGCCGCCGCGAATGCGCGACGGGAAGTCCTTGTAGGTGTAGACCTCGAGGCCCATGCGCTTGAACACGCCGGCGATCAAGTCGCCGGTCGTCAAGCTCCCGTCTCCGGCCTGCCCGCCGAACATCACTTCAACGCTGTTGAGGATCACTCGGGACACCTCGCGGTCCGGCGTCGCGCGTCGAACGCCGCGTCGAGGTCCTCTACGTTCGAGCGGCCGAGGGTGTGCCCTGCACCCGTGGTCGCCGCTGCGGCGGCGCGCTCCGCGACGCACCCTCGGCGGCACGCCGCGCGGCGGCGTCCGCGTGATCGCCGCGGCCGCCTCGACGCCCGAGCGACTCCGTGTTCAGCACGAGATCGTACTGCCGGCAGTCGTAGATGTCCGAGTCGAAGTAGTGCTTCTGGAAGCGCGCGCGCGCGTCGTCGGTGCGCTCGATGCGGCGCCGCGCTTCGTCGGCGTCGATCGCGTAGCGCTGCGCGAGCTGCGCGACGCGCCACGCCGTCCGGCGCGCAGCAGCAGCGCGAAGACCGGGACCGCCGGCGGCCGCCATCCGAGCAGGCTCGGCTCCGCCGTGGCCGATACCACGACATGCCGCGCGCCGCGTGCTCGAGCACGATCTCGCGCACGCGTCGACGAGCGCGTCGTCGCCGTGGATACTGCACCGCCGGTATCGGCAGCATCGCGGTCGCCGCGGCGAGGTCGGCGATCAGACGCTCGCCCGCGTTCGGCGGGCGCTCGACGCGCTCTGCGACGAACTCGCGCGGCAGCCCGCTGCGGCTCGCGAGCAGCTCGATGATCGAGCGCTCGTCGAGCAGCGCACGCGCCGAGCGCGCGCCGCGACCGCCTCGCCGACGGTGCGCCCACCCGCAGCCGAGCTCGCGCGAGATGCTGACGATCACGGCCGGTAGTGGCTTCGCCTGCGCGCGCAGAACGACCCGCGCGGGTGCACATCCTTGACCGTCTGATGCTGGTGTATGCGGCGCTCCCGCTCGCCGCAGGCGCCGCTGCGGAAAGCGCGTCGTGGTTCCTCTTCGGGCCGCTCGTGGCGTTTCCGAACGGCGCGTTCGTCAGCGCCCTCGGACTGGCGCTCGTCTACACGCACCTCGCGCGCACCGGGCAAACGGACGCGCTCGCACGCGGCGGCATCGCACCGCGGCGCATCGTCGCCGCGGTGCTCGCGGCGGCGTGCGCGATCGCGTTCGCCGGTGCGGTCGCTCGCATGCGCGACGCAACATCCTGCCGCCCGGACGCGCTACGCGGGCTATGTGCTCAGCGCCGTGCAGCTGCCGCTGCTTGCGTCGGCCGCGTTTCCGGTCGCGCTGCGTCCGGCTGGCGCCGACCCGTGGCGCAACGTCGCGCTGCTTCTCGGCGGCTACGTCGCGCTGCTCGTCGCGGTCGCGGTCGGGGGCGCGGCGCATGCGGTGGGCGCCCGGGCTCGACGGGATCTTCGCCGACGCGGCGCTCGTCGCGGCCGACGTCGCGTGCTTCCGCGCGCTCGCGAAGCCCCGGCAGCGCGCGAAGGCTAGTACAGCCGCTCTTCGAGCGCGCGGATCGCCGCCGGCGGACCGGCGGCGACCAGCTCGTCGCCGGCGCGAAGCGCCGTCTCGGCGGCCGGGCGGAAGCGCATCTCGCCGTCGCGCTTGAGCGCGAGCACGAACGCTTCGTCGCCGTCGGGAAACAGCTCGACGAGCGCGCGGCCGATCCACGCGGAGCCCGGCTTTGATCGACAGGTCCTCGAGCAGCAGCTGTCCGTTGTTCGCCGTGAGCACCGTGTCGACGAACTCGACCGCCGTCGGGCGCATCGCCAGGCTCGCCATGCGCCGCCCGCCGATCGTGTACGGCGAGATGACGCGGTTCGCGCCGGCCAAGCGGATCTTGCGCTCGGCGTCCTCGCCGTTCGCGCGCGCGACGATGAAGATGTCGGGTTTGAGCACGCGCGCCGACAGCGTGACGTAGATGTTGTCGGCGTCGTCGTCGACGGCGGTGACGAGTCCGCGCGCGCGCTCGATGCCGGCCGCCTGCAGCGTTCCCGCGTCGGCGGCGTTGCCGCTCATGACGGCGTAGCCGGCCGCCTCGGCGCGATCGAGCGAGTGCGGGTTGATGTCGACGACGACGAACGGGATGCCCTCGACCGTGAAGTCGCGCGCGATCTCGCGGCCGACGCGCCCGAACCCGCACAGGATGAAGTGGTCGCGCATCCTACCGACGCGGCGCCGCATGCGGCGCTCGGAGACCTCGGCGCCGAGATGACCCTCGATGATGTAGCCGAAGCCGGCGAGCACGGTGTACGTCAGCGCGCCGAAACCGAATGCGACGACCGCGATCGTCCACCACTTGCCGGCGACGTCGAGGGCTTGCGGCTCGCCGCCGCCGACCGTCGTGATCGTAGTGACCGTCATGTAGAACGCGTCGAACCACGGCCAGCCTTCGAAAACCGCGTACCCGGCCGTTCCGACCGCGACGACCGCGATCAGAAGACTGGCCGCCACGAGAAGCCTGCGAGGCAAAATCGCGCGATCGTTCATACACGCCGCGCTCGCTCTTCGCGCTCAGCCCGCGCCGTTCCGCCGCATCCCGATGCGTCCGCCGTCGTAGTCGAACCACCAGTCGAACCGGCTCATCTCGTCGGTCCCCACGATGCCGTCGAGCGGGATGTCGATCGCGTTCGGCAGCGCGTTCGGCTCCTCGACGCCGACGACGAGCGCGTCGAACCGCGCCGGACCGAGCGCGAAGCCGGGCACGCGCCGCGCAGCGACGAGGATCGATCCTTCGAGGTACGACTGTTCCATGCTCGCGCCGCGGGCGAACGTCGCCGGCTTCCACTGCGAGGCGATCACGCTCGCATAGCGGCGTTCGAACGGCGCGAGCACGAACAGATGCGGCGAACCGGTGTCGAGCGCGAACCGGTCGCCCGCCGCGGCGCCGAACGCGGCGTGCACGATCGGGATCCCTTCGCCGAACGACGCGCTGATCACGGCGACCGACGGGTCGCGAAACGGCGCTTCCGCTGCGTCGCCGGTCAGCACGTCGACGCGCCGGCTCGCATAGTCGATGTGGACGACGTGGCCCGCGAAGAAGTCGTAGCCCAGGATCCCGGCAAGGTTTCCGAGCGGGATCGCGAGGGTCGAGACGTTGTCCAGCCGCAGCGCGCCGACACCGGCGTGCGGCACGGTCGCGTGCTCGAGGAACGGCGTCCACCGGCGCCGCGACGCGATATCTGCGTTGAGGGTGATGCTCGCCGTGCCGGTGTCGAGCACGAACGAACGTGTCTCGCCGTCGAGGTCGACGTCGACGCCGATCGTGCGGCCGCGGAAGTGCGCCGGCAACGTCACGACACCGCCGCGCGCGCCCGCCGCGGCAAACGTTCGCTGCGTCTGCGGAATGGCGACATCCGCGGCCGAGAGTGCCTGGGGCTCGATCGCGTCGACCGCGACATCGAGGTCGCGCGACGTATCGCCGTCCGAGACGTGCCAGTGCCTCGGCCGCTCCATCGCCCCAAGCGGTTCGAAGCGATCGAACGCGGTCACGATCGTGCGCGAACCTTCGCGCGTGATCTCGTGCGCGATGCGGCCGGTCGCTTCGTCGACGTAGAACCAATGCGGCTTGTCGCGCGGTGGGCGATCGACCAGCACCCAGGCCTTGCCGAAGCGCATCGACTCGCCGGCCAGCGCGCAGTCCGCGGTCGCGAAGGGGAACACGCTCTGCGGGAGACGGTCCGCCGCGTCGCCCTGATCGTCGGAGAGGGTCGCGTGCGTGGCGCCGTTGCCGTCGGCGCGCCAGCGCACACCGTCCCAGCGCCCGCCCGCATACTCGGCTCCGCCGATGTCGAGTGCCGCGCGAAAGTCGGCGCCTCGCACGGCGACGCGAACGGCGAGACGGCGCTCGCCGGCGGCGTACGTCCAGCGCTCGCGCCGCTGCGCGTATGCGGCGTCCGGCGTGCCCGCGGCTTTGCGGTACGCGGCGAGGACCTCCGCGAGCGGCGCCTTCGCTGGCCGCACGTCGGGCGGCTGCCACTCAGCTCGCGCGGCAACCGGCCACGCCGCGGCCAGCAGCGCAAACGCCAGCGCGACGGCGGTGCGCGTCACGCCGCGAAGGCCGCCTCGAGCGCTGCGCGCAGCGGGTCGTTCGGATCCTGCCACGCGCCGACGAACGAGCGGAGCACGTGCGCCGTGAGCCCCCACACGCGCCGGCTCTCGTAGTCCAGCACGTACGTTTCGACGCTGACCTCGCCGACATCGACGGTACCGTGCGTGAGCTCGGCGACGATCACGTCCAGCGGGATCGTGAAGACGGCTGCCGTCTCCGTCCCGTCGATCGTGAGCGGGCCGGGCTTGACCGCCGCGACGAAGGGCGTCACGTCGAAGTTGTTCGCGCGCGTCTGCCGCACCATCGGAAGGCGGCCGACGATGGTCACGCGCTCGGGCGCGACCCCGACCTCCTCGCGCAGTTCCCGCAGCGCGGTCGTTTGGAGGTCTCCTCCGTCCGCCGCGTCGACCGATCCGCCGGGGAGCGCGATTTGACCCGGATGGTCCCGCAGGTGGGAAGCGCGCTCGATGAAGATCGCCCCGTGCGGCGGGGCGGTCAGGAAGGCGAGCGCGACCGCGGCTGTGCGCCGACCCGATCGCATCCGCGCCCGATTGTCAGGACGCGGCAAAAGTCCCTCCGCCGAGCGGCAACCGAGGCCGGCGAGTCGAAAGGACGCGCTCGTGATCGACTTCTTCCTGCACCGCCCGGTGTTCGCATCGGTCTGCGCGCTGTTCATCATGCTGGCGGGGCTCATCTCGATTCCGACTCTGCCCGTCGCGCAGTTCCCGCAGGTGGCGCCTCCGGTCGTCACGGTCACGACGAACTACATCGGCGCGAACGCGCAAGCCGCCGAATCGTCGGTGACGACGCCGCTCGAAGAGGCGATCAACGGGGTCGACGGTCTGCGCTACATCAGCTCGACGACGACCAGCGACGGGACGAGCACGATCACGTGCACGTTCGCGCTGGACCGCAGCATCGATCTCGCGGCGAACGACGTGCAGACGCAGGTCAACAACACGATCGGCCGGCTTCCGGCGGAGGTGCGCGCGACCGGCCTGACGGTCACCAAGAACAGCGGCACGTTCGTCATCGCGATGGGCTTGGCGTCGAACGACCCGCGCTACGACCGCATCTTCATCAGCAACTACGCCGCCAACAACATCGTCGACGTGATCAAGCGCATCCGTGGCGTGAACGACGTGCGCATCTTCGGCGAGCGCCGCTATGCGATGCGCCTGTGGCTCGACCCGGTCCGGCTCAACCAGAGCCACCTGAGCGCCAGCGACGTCGTGAGCGCACTCGAGACCCAGAACGTGCAGGTCGCGGCCGGCGCGATCGGCACGGCGCCGATCCGCAGCGATCAGCCGTACCAGATCTCGATCCGCGCGCTGGGGCGCTTCAGCGATCCGGCGCAGTTCGCGAAGCTTATTTTGCGGGCGAACCCCGACGGCGGGTTCGTGCGCCTGCGTGACGTCGGCCGCGTCGAGCTCGGCGCAGAGAGCTACGCGCAGGACCTGCGCCTCTCGGGCAAGGACGCGATCGGCGTCGCCGTGCTCACGCTCCCGAGCGCCAACGCGCTGCAGGTCGCGGCCGACGTCCGCTCTGCGATGGAGAAGCTGTCGGCGCGCTTCCCGTCGGGGATGTACTACACGGTCGGTTTCGACGCGACGCCGTTCGTGTCGGAGTCGATTCGCGAGGTGCTCAAAACGCTCGCGATCTCGATCGTCCTGGTCGTCGCGGTCGTCTTCCTGTTCCTGCAGTCGTGGCGCACGACGCTGATCCCCGCGATCACCATCCCGGTTTCCCTGATCGGCACCTTCGGCCTGATGAAGGCGCTCGGGTTCTCGATCAATACGCTCACGCTGTTCGGGCTGACGCTCGCGACCGGCCTGGTCGTCGACGACGCGATCGTCGTGATCGAGAACATCGCGCGCTTCGTGAACGAGAAGCGCATGGACCCGTACGCCGGCGCGTCGGCCGCGATGCGCGAAATCACGAGCGCCGTGGTCGCGAGCTCGCTGGTGCTGCTCGCCGTGTTCATTCCGGTCGCCTTTTTCTCCGGGACCACCGGCCAGCTCTACAAGCAGTTCGCGCTGACGATCGCGTGCGCGATCTCGATCTCTCTGTTCACCGCGCTCACGCTCACGCCGGCGCTGTCCGCGCTGCTCCTCGGCGAGCATACCGTGCACCGCACCGGTTTCTACGGCGCGGTCAATCGCGTCATTGACGCTGCGCGCAACGGCTACCACGCGATCTTGCCCGCGCTGGTGCGATGGCGGGTGGTCGTGCTCGCGCTCTTCGTCGTCGGGCTCGCGGGCACGTACGTTGCGTACCAGTCGATCCCGACGGGCTTCTTGCCGGACGAGGACGTCGGCTACTTCTACGTCACCGTGCAGCTTCCCGAAGGCGCGTCGCTGGCCGATACCGAGCGCGTCACGCGCCGCGTCGAGGGCATCCTCGCGGGCTATCCCGAGATCTCGGTCGTCTTCGAGCCGAACGGAACGCAGTTCGGCGTCAACGCGCCGAACCGCGCGATGATGTTCGTGTCGCTGCGCCCGTGGGACGAGCGCACGCACGCCGAGCAGTCGGCGGACGGCATCATGCGGCGCCTGCGACCGCAGCTCGGCGCCATCACCGGCGCGGCGGTGCTGGCGTTCAATCCGCCGACGATCCGCGGCATCGGCAACCTCGCGGGCTTTCAGTTCGAGCTGCAGGACCAGGACGCCGTCGGCATCCCGGCGCTGACCGCCGCGGCGCGCGGGCTGATGGCGACCGCGCGACAGGATCCGACGCTGCGCAACGTCTCGTCGACGTTCCGCGACGACGCGCCGCAGATGGTCGTCGACGTCGACCGCGAGAAGGTCGCCGCTCTGGGCGTGCCGCTCTCGGACGTCTTCGCGGCGATGCAGGTGTACCTCGGCTCGGAGTACGTCAACGACTTTGACTACCTCAACCGCTCGTACCGCGTGTACGTTCAGGCGGACACGCCGTTCCGTGACCGCCTCACCGCGCTCGACCGCATCTACGTGCGCACGAACGGCACGGACCCCACCACCGCCGCGACCGTTCCGCTCTCGAACCTCGTCCACGTGTCGATGGTCAAGGTCGCGCCGATCATCACGCACTACAATCTGATGCGGTCGATCGAGATCAACGGCATCCCGGCGCCCGGCTACGGCTCCGGGCAAGCGCTGAACGCGATGACGCAGGCTGCCGTCACGCTGCCGCGCGGCACGTCCTTCGAGTGGACCGGGATCTCGCTCGAGCAGATCGAGTTCGGGAGCCAGGCGCTGGTGATTTTCGGCCTGGGCCTGCTGTGCGTCTTTTTGGTGCTGGCTGCGAACTACGAGAACTACAGCGATCCGCTGATCATCCTCGTGTCGGTGCCGCTCGCAATCCTGGGCGCGATCCTCGCGCTGGACGTGCGCTCGCTGCCCAGCGACCTCTACGCGCAGGTCGGCTACTTGATGCTGATCGCGCTCGCGAGCAAGAACGCGATCTTGATCGTCGAGTTCGCGAACCAGCGCCGCCGCGCCGGGCTTACCGCCGCGGAAGCCGTGCGCGACGCGGCGCAGACGCGCCTACGGCCGATTCTCATGACGTCGCTGGCGTTCATCCTCGCCACGGTGCCGCTCGTGGTCGCGACGGGCGCGGGCGCCGCCAGCCGGCGTTCGCTCGGAACCGCAGTCTTCGGCGGCATGGTGCTCTCGACGGTGCTGAACCTCTTCGTCGTGCCGGTCGTCTACGTCGCGTTGGCAGGCCTGCGCGACCGGCTCGCGCGGCGGCGGCGCGCGCCGAGCGCCGCGCACGCGCACGGCAATGGCGACGTGCCGAGCGGGCACGTGCCCGTGTCGGTGTACCGCGGCGACGGCGGCGAGATCATGCTGCACTTCGCCGACGGCAGCGACCCCGTGCGCCTGTCGATTCCCGAATAGCGCCGCGTCAGCGGCGGCCGTTGCGGGCGCGCTGTGCGAACCAGCGCGGCGCGCGGGTCGGGAACAGCCGGGTGAGAAGGTCGATGCGCGGCGCCTGACTGCCCGCGACGATGCGGTCGCGGCCGCGCTTGATGCCGGCGACGATCGCTGCTGCGAGCTGTTCCGGCGGCGTCGTCAGCAGCCGTTCCTCGAACATCCTCGTCGCCGCCGCCGCAACGGCGGGATCGGCGGCGCGCGCGACACGCGCGCTGCGCGCAATCGCCGTCTTGATGCCGCCCGGGTGGACGGTGACGACGTGGACGTTCGTGCCGAGCAGCTCGGCCCGGAGCGCGTCGCTGAAGCCGCGCACGGCGAACTTGCTCGCCGCGTAGGCGGCTTGGCCCGGCGGGCCCCAGAGCCCGAAGATGCTCGAGACATTGACGATGCACGCCTCGGGCTGCAGGAGCAAGGTCGGCAAGAAAGCCTTCGTGCCGTGCACGACGCCCCAAAAGTTGACGTTCATCAGCCACGCGATCTCGTCGGTCGCAACCTCTTGAATCGACCCGTACAGCGAGACGCCCGCGTTGTTGACGAGCACGGAGGCGCCGCCGCGCTCGCGCACGACGCGCTCCGCGAGCGCGCCGACGGCCGCTTCGTCGGCGACGTCGAGCTGCGCCGCTTCCCCCGTACCGCCCGCGGCGCCGACGAGCGCGACCGTTTGGGCGGCGCCCGCGGCGTCCCGGTCGGCGGCGACGACGTACAGCCCTTCGCGCGCCAGCGCCAGCGACAGCGCGCGGCCGATGCCCGACGCGCCGCCGGTGACGACCGCCGTGGTACCAGCTCGCAGCTTCACGCCGCCGGCGCCTTGCGCATGATCAGCTTCTCCATCTTCACCAGCGAGGGCAGCCGTTTGCGCGCGCGCCGAATCTGCCGTATCGCGGCGTGCGGATCGACGAGGTGCGTCCTGGGGAGCTTGGCGCCCATCCTTTTGAGCACCGCGCCCATCGGATGCCGCATGCGCGCCTGCGCGACGATGACGTCCGCGAGCAGATCGGCGCCCGGCGAAACGATCGGGCCGAACCCGTAGCGCGCCTGCGCCCAGCCGAAGACGTACATGTTGCGGTACCGGTCGCTCATCATCGAGCCGTACAGCTTCACGACCGGTCCCTCCACCGGCACCAGGTCGCTCGAGAGGAAGGGGATGCTCTGGTGGAAGCCCGTCGCGGCGACGACGACGTCGACGCGTTCGCGCGTCCCGTCCGTGAACTGCACCTCGTCGCCGTCGTAGCGTGCGACGTCCGGATGCGGCGTGATGCGCCCGTGCTTGACGTAGTGCAGCAGCTCGCTGTTGATCGTCGGGTGATGCTCGAAGATCGCGTGGTCGGGCTGCGGGAGTCCGTAGCGTCGATAGTCGCCGACGGCGACCGCCAGCATCGTGCGCAGGAACGCGCGCTGCAGCCACAGCGGCATCCACGGGCGCACGAGCTCGACGAGCGGCACGCCGAACAGCGTCTTGGGCAGGAACCAGTACCCGCGCCGGATGCTGATATGCGACGATGCGCCGACACGCGCTGCTTCGGACGCGATGTCGCACGCCGAGTTGCCGCCGCCGATCACGAGCACCCGCTTCCCCCGGAGCTGGTCCGGGTGCTTGTAGTCTTTCGAGTGGAGCAGCTCGCCGGAGAATGTGCCGGGGTACGACGGCCAGCGCTTATCCCAGTGGTGCCCGACGCACGCGATGACGCCCTTGTACGTCGCCGTGCTGCCGTCCGTGAACGTCAGCTGCCAGCGCTCCTGCGCGCCGTCTGCGACCGGGCGCGCGGACGTCACGGTTACGCCGAAGCGAATGCGCGGCTGGAGCGCGTAGTGACGCGCGTAGTCCTCGAGATACGCGAGCATCTGCGCCGCGCTCGGGAAGTCGGGATACGATGAGGGCATTGGATAGTCGGTGAACTCGGTGGTCTTGCGCGACGAGATGATGTGCGCCGTCTGGTAGACACCGTCACGCCAATTGCCGCCGACGCTGTGCGCGCTCTCGAACTGCACGTACGGAATGCCGCGCTGCGCCAGCGCGCGCGCCACGCACAAGCCGATCGGGCCGGCGCCGACCAGCGCGAACTGCTCCTCCGTCGCTTCCACGATCCCCGGTGCTTCGCGCTCAGGCGAGCAGGTCCGTCAACTCCAGCGCGTTGCCCGTCGCCGCACCGGCAGCGGTGTTGTCGAAGATGCACCACGCGGGTGCGCTCGACGCGCGCAGCCGCTCCGCGCTCGCCGTCAGCGCCGCGCCGTCGTACGCGGAATAGTAGGTTCGGGGCGAACCGTGCAGGCGAAAATACTGCAGGCCGCTCCAGCCGCCCGGTACCGCGGCCTGCGGCGCGACGGCCGGATCGGCCGCGACCCGCGCGACCTCGAAGCGCGCGAGCGCCGCGTCGGCGTCGCCGAGGAACCACGTCGGATGCCGCGGCTCGCACGCGAGCAGGCCGGCATAGCGCGCCCGAACGTCGTCGAAAAATGCGGCGACGACGGCGTCGTCGTACGCGAGACTCGGCGGCAACTGCACGAGCAGCACGCCTCGCTTCTCACGCAGCTCTGCGGATTCGGTCAAGAATGCGTCGAGCGGTTCGGCCGGGTCGATCAGGCGGCGCGCGTGCGTGATCTCTTTGGGAACTTTCAGCGCGAAGCGAAACCCCTCGGGAACCGATGCCGCCCACCGCGCGTATGTCGACGGCCGGTGCGGCCGGTAGAACGACGAGTTGATCTCCACGCAGTCGAATCGCCGAGCGTAGCGTTCGAGCCGCGCACCGTCCGCGGCGAACCGGTCGCGCACCTCGGCGGGGATCGCCCATCCGGCGGTACCGACGCGGATGCGGTTCGCAAGCATCGGAGCGAACTTGCCCACCCGGTTCCCCGTCCAGACGAGCCGCCGCCGAAACCGCTGACCGGGATGTGCGGTATTGGGAGCCTGTGTACGCGGAACGTGCGCGGCCCGTGGCCGCCAATGGCGCTCGCTCAGAAGAGCTTCGGCGGTTCCTGCGGTCGCGGCGAGCACGGCTTTCGCCCGCCGAGGTCGGGCTTCCGACCGACCACGGGCGCCGGACGCCCGGACTTCGGCGCGAAGACGTTGCCGAGCTCGCGCAGATCAGCGTCGGCTGGTACGGACAGTTCGAGATCGGGCGCGCACCGCACGTCTCCGCCCGGACGGTCGAGACGATCGGTCACGTGCTGCGGCTCGACGACAGCGAGATGGCGTACCTGTTCCGGCTGACCGGCGTCGTCGCTTCGAACGAGCCGGCGGGCGTGGCGGACAACGTCGCAGTGGATGCCGCCGAACGCGTTCTGCGAACGTTCACCGGCGGACCGGCGCACATTCAGGACCGCTGCTTCAACGTGCTCGCGGTCAACGACGTCTCCACGGCGCTGCTCAACATGAAGCCCGGCGACAACATTGCCCGGCTGATTTTCTCCCACGAGTCGCGCGAGCGTATCTTTCCCGACTGGGATCGCGTCGCCGCGCGCTTCGTGGCCGGAGCGCGCGTGCGATATCCGTCGAAAGCGGGCGACCCCGAGTTCGAAGCGCTGATCGCGGAGCTGCGCGAGAGCAGCTCCGAGTTCCGACAATTGTGGGAGGCCGGCGACTTGGGCAACTCGTTCGGCGAGATCGTGCGCATTCGGCCGGCCGGTTCCGACGTCATCACGCTGACCTGGGCCGTCTTCCCGCTCCCGGACACCGCTCAACACGTTCTGGTCCTGTCTCCCGCGGTCGATGACGTAAGTCTCCGCCGCATCGCGACGTTCATGAAAGAACGTACCGCTAATGCACAGTGAGAGTGTCTTCGCCCGTCGCGAGGCCGAGCGTACCATGGGTGCATGTTCACCACGACTCTCACCGCCCTCGCCGCCGCCGCCGCGCTCCACGGTCAAACCGTAGCCGCCAACCCGGTCGTCGCGCAGGCCGCCCCCACCACCGTCGCCTCGCCGCAGGTCACCGCGATCTCGTCCGTGCCGAAGGCCGAAAATCGCGTTCGCATCCCCGGCACGTTTGCCACGTCCGACACGCAGGATCTGCTCGACGGCGTGCACGCCCTCTACCTGGTTCGCTCGGGCGACGGCGCATAACACGCCGCGCCCGTCATGCGCCGGAGCGCGCTACGCGCCACCCGCGTAGTCGCGCACCGGCGTGATGCGGCCACCAAAGATCTCTGTTGCGTCTAGGCCATAGGTGGCTGCGACGCGCACAATCTCATCCTCGCCGAGCGCGACCTTCGCGCTTTCCGCATCGGCAAGCCGCTCCGCGCTGATACCAGCCGCCGCGGCTGCCTGCGCGATCTCGAGACCCGCCGCGATGCGGAATCGCACCAGGCGCTGCGCGACGTCATCGATCACTCCCATGGCGTGAGATTCGCGGGCGGCACGCAGCTGCCTCGCACGCCGTCGTCACGGCGCCACGTATGTCGCATCAGCGCCGCTGACGTCGACCGGTGGCTTGTGACCGGGTCGAACCGGTACGATCGAGAAGCAATCGCGCATGGTCCCGCCCGATCCGTGGCATCGCGACGGGTCGTGAATTCGGTATAGTCTTGTCCCGGCCGGCAGCGACCCAGGCCACGCCGCTCGCGCCACGACCGTGTATGCTGCAAGATCGCCTCGGAACGCGGCGTTGCGCACGTTTGCGGCAACCCCTTGAAATATGGTACGCGCAGACTGTTGGCGCTGTGACAAACTCGTCTTCACCAGTGACGTCGGTGACGCCGGTCTTACACCGACGCTTCCGCAAGCGCTAAGTGCTGTCATCGCGAAGGCGCCCAGCAGCATAGCCCCCCGTGTTTGCATTTCAGGCTCCCGTATCTTTCACCGGCTGCGTCATGCCGGTTCGCAGAACTTCGCATTCTGGTCTTGGGTGCCTTTCGCGTAGCCGCCGACCGCGATGGACCCGTTTTGCACCGCGACGCTCATGCACGCGGCACGGTCACGATGAACCGTGCGCCGCCCAGCGGCGAGCGTTCCAGCTCGATGCGCCCCCCGGCGCGTTCGAGCACCAGCCTCACCAGCGCCAGGCCGATTCCGTTTCCGCTCGCCTGCGTCGGACCGCGCTCGCCGAATGCGAACACCCGGTCTCGCTCGCCGGCAGCAATCCCGGGGCCGTCGTCGTCCACAGTGATCCGCACGAAGCGTGCGTCGCCGTGGTCGACGCCGACGAACACGCCGCCCGCGGGGCGTCCGTGTTTCACCGCGTTCCCGATCAGGTTCACGAGCACGAGCGTCAGCCGGTCCTCGTCGACCGCGACGATCACGTCGTCCGGCTCATCGGTCGCGATCCCGACGCCGCGCTCGGATGCCGCCGAGGCGCATGCGTCCACTGCCTTCTGCAATGCACGCGACACGGACCCCGGCGCGCCTGAGCGCACGGGATCAGCGCTGAGATCCAGCAGCGAAATCTCGAACATGCCGTCGACCAGACGGCCCAGCCGCAGCGACTCGGCGTGCGCGATGCGCACGAACCGCTGCCGCGCCGCCTCGTCAACGCGATCGTCCAGCAGCGTTTCGAGGTACCCCCGAATCGAGGAAAGCGGCGTGCGCAGCTCGTGCCCGACCGACGAGAAGAACGCGTAGCGCTCGCGCTCCTGCGCGCCGCGCCGCAGCGCGCGCTCGACGATCGCATCGATGGCGCCGCCGTCGTCGGCACGCTCGAACGTCGTCCAGCCCGTGAGCACCTCCAGGCGCGTGGCGGCCTCCATCGTCGCCGCGATGCGCGCGAGCGCGGACCGGACGTCGACCGCGACGGGCGCGCAGCCTTCGCGCGCCGGAGCGACGAGCGCGGCAACGAAGACATCGCTGCCGGCGTCGTGCGCGACGAGGTCTTCTGCGCGCAGCACGCGCGACACGGCGGTCGAGAACGCCGCCGACGCTGCGCGCTCGATCGCACGGGCCGCCCGCAGGCCTTTCCGCCACGCAACGCGTTCGAGCTCCGGCAAGCGCACGACCAGCACCGGGCACGGCTCGGAGGACGCGCGCGCGAGGCGCAAGCGGAATGCCGTCGTTCGGGGTAGCAGTCCCCGCCGGTCAGACGCGTGCAAACTTGTATCCGAAGCCGTGAATCGTCTGGACCAGCGGAGCCAGCCGCGCGCCGTCCTCCAGCTTCGCGCGCACCCGGCGCACGTGCACGTCCACCGTACGCTCGTCGCCTTCGAAGTCGAATCCCCAGACGCGCTCGAGCAGCGCCTTGCGCGACAGTGCAACGCCGGGACTGGACGCGAGCTCGAGCAGCAGCGCGAACTCGCGCGGCTTGAGCCCGACGTCGACGCCGTCCACGCGCGCCTCCCGCGCCGCTTCATCGATCTCGAGCCGGTCGAACCGCAGCACCGCGGGCACCTGGGTGCTCGCCAGGCGTGCGCGGCGCCCGAGCGCCTTGACGCGCGCGACGACCTCCCGCGGCGAGAACGGCTTGACGACGTAGTCGTCGGCACCGATCTCGAGCCCGACGACGCGGTCGATCTCCTCGGAACGCGCCGTCAGCACGAGGATCGGCAGATCGAAGCCCTCGCGGCGCAGGGTCCGAACGACCTCGAAGCCGTCGACCACCGGGAGGCCGACGTCGAGGATCAGCACGTCCGCTCCGCCGCGCGCGGCGCGCAATGCCGCCGGACCGTCGGCGGCGGCCTCGCTCCGAAACCCTTCGCGGTCGAGGTGGTGCACGAGGAGCTCGCGGATGGACGCGTCGTCTTCCGCGACCACGACTCGCGTGATCATGCCGTCGGCGGTGCCCGCATCGGCGTCGCCGAATCACCGGACGATGTGCGCCCGCTTCACACTCGCCGCGCCGGACCGCGTGCCCGAACGGTATCCGCAGTACCGGTCGCGGCGCGCCTGGCCACCGCGCTTCAACGTCGCGCCGACCCATGACGTGCTCGCGGTGCGCGCCGGCGGCGACGAGCTCGAGGCGCTTCGCTGGGGCCTCGTGCCGTCGTGGGCCAAGGACCGCGCCATCGGCGGGAAGCTGATCAATGCACGCGCCGAGACGCTTGCCGAGAAGCCGGCGTTTCGAGGCGCGCTCGAGGGCCGCCGGTGCCTGATCTTCGCCGACGGCTTCTACGAGTGGTCGGGGCCCAAGAGCTGCCGGCAGCCGCACCGGTTCACCGTGGATGACGGACGGCCGTTCGCGTTCGCCGGGCTCTGGGACCGCTGGGGTCCGCGCGACCGTCCCCTCGAGACGTGTACGATCGTGACATGCGCGCCGAACGCGCTGCTTGCGACGATCCACGATCGCATGCCGGCGATCCTCGACGACGCGGCGATCGAGCTGTGGCTCCACGCCGGCGTCGCCGACGCGCTCGCGGCGCTCGTTCCGTACGACGCGCACCGCATGCGTTCAACCACCGTGTCGCGCGAAGTGAACCGTCCCGACTTCGACGATCCGCGCGCAATCGAGCCGATGCCGGCGGAACAGACCTTCTTCTAACCGTCGTTGCCCTAGCGCTCGTCTTTCTGGATCAAGCCGTCGCCTTCGAGTACCGTTTCGCCGCGCTGGTTCGTCACCGAGGCGCGGATGTGCATCCGCCGGCGCTCCGGTATGAGCTCGGTCACCTCCGCGGTCGCCGTCAGCGTGTCGCCGATGAACACGGGGCGCTTGAAGCGGACGGACTGCTCGACGTAGATTCCGCCCGGCTTCTGCAGCAGCAAGCCGACAACCGTCGACAGCAGGCTCGCCGAGAGCATCCCGTGCGCCGCGCGTTGACCGAACCGCGTGGTCTTCGCGTACTCGGCGTCGACGTGGAGCGGGTAGTTGTCGCCGCTGACCGCCGCGAACAGCAGGATGTCCGCTTCGGTGATCGTCTTGGCGAACGTCGCTCGGTCGCCGACCGCGAACGCGTCGAAGGCTTTCTCGCCGTAGCTCATCGCGCCGGGGCTTCCGCCTCGACGATCAGAAAGCCCGGGCGCGTACGGAATCGCTCGGCGAGCGCGGGATTGCGCGACTCGCTGCCCGGTACGGGGCGCGGCTCGTGGAGCGCGCGCAGCGCGAAGCCCGCCGCGTGCACGTCCGACACGATGCGCTGCAGCGGACGATGAAAGAAGCGCACGGGCACGGGATCGTCGGAGAATCCGAGCCACGCTTCTTCGACGACCGTCACCGCGAAGTAGTCCGGCACGTCATCGACCGTCATCAGCGGGTGGTGCGTCGAGAGCACGAGGCGCGCGCCCGGCCGCAGCACGCGCGCGAACTCACGCAGCGGAACGAGCCAGTCGTCGAGATAGTGCAGCGTGAGCGACGAGAGCACGAGATCGAACGACGCGCGCGCGAGCGGCAGCGGTTCGGCGAGGTCGGCCTGCAACACGCGCGCGCGTTCGCCGACGCGCTCGCGCGCGAGCCGCAGCATCGTCTCGCTCGCGTCGAGCGCGGTCACGCGTGCGCCGTGGTCGATCAGCCACGCACTGTGCTCGCCGGCCGCGCAGCCGGCGTCCAGCACATCCAGGCCCGTCACGTCGCCGAGAAGGGCGTGCACCGCGGGACGTTCGTACGCGGCGTTGGCGAGGTTGACCGCCGTCACGCGCGCGTACGACGCCGCGAGCTCGGGGTCCGAGTAGAGCGGACCGCCGGTCGAACCGCCCGCGGAGCGCTTCACCCCAGCGCGGCGAGTCCCGCCCGCGCCACCACGAGGTCCTCGTCGATCGTCCCGCTGCTCACGCCGATCGCGCCGGTCACGTGACCGTCGACGACGATGGGCAGGCCCCCGCCGATTCCCGTGAGCCGGTCGGCAGCGAGCGCCAGGCGCACGGTCAGCATGGCGTCGCCGCCGCCTTCCTCCGCAGTCGGCCGCTTGCGCGTCGCCGCCGAGACGGCCTTGGTGAGGGCGATCGAGATCGAGCCCACGCGCGCGCCGTCGCTGCGGCCGAAGGCGAGGAGGTGTCCGCCCGCATCGACGATCGCGACGCATTCGGGGACGCCGATGCGAGCCGCTTCGGCCAGCGCCCCGTCGAGGATTGCGCGCGCGCCGGCCGCCGTGAGCAACGGAGCGGAAGCGACGTACGTTGTTCGCGAAGAGTCTTTCACGATGACGGCGCTTCTGATCGTTTCCTCGTCCCTCCCCTCCAAGCGCGCATGATCGCGGCCGACGTCCAGTTCCGCACGACTGCGAACGCGGCGGCCGCGGCGTTCGCGCAGTCCCCGCCGTACCTGGCGTACAAGACCGACGTCGTCGTCGACGTGCCCGCCATGAACCGGCACAAGGCGATCTCGCGCGAAGTCGAGACGCGGACGCGCGACGACTATGCGGTTCTACAAGACCTTCCGCACGGGCAGCGACAGTACGCGCACAGCTTCCCGCTCATCCCGACGTTCGACGCGATCTCGTACTTCCGCGTCGTGTTCACCGGGACGCGCAACACGCTCAGCTACGTCGAGCCCGGCCCGCCGATCACGTTCCGCGACCCTCGCGAGACCTCGCACGCGGACGTCGTCGTGCTCTCGCTGCGGTACTACCGCGCCGGCTACGCCGACGACTCGAACGACCGGATCGCCCACATCCGCATGGATCCGCTTCCGACCCTCACGACGCATAACCGGTCGGACTTCTATCTGCACGACGTCTACATCGACACGGCGACGAATCTGCCGACGCGCGTCACGTACAGCGGTCCCGCCGCGGACTTCACCTGCGACTATCAAGTCGTCGGCGGACATTGGCTGGTAACACACGCGATCTACCGCCAAACGTTTTTCGCGCCGCTGCACATCGGGCGCGTGACGGCGACGGCCGAAGCGACGAACCACGACTTCGCCTTTCCGTCCGCGCCCGGCGATCCCAAGCTCGCGGGCTAGAAAAGCAGAGCGCGACGCCGTTCTAGCGTCGCGCTCGGTGTGGCGGAGAGGGAGAGATTCGAACTCTCGGAACGCTATTAACGTTCGCCCGCTTTCGAGGCGGGTGCCTTCAACCACTCGACCACCTCTCCGCGGCCCGCTTCCCCGCGAAGAACCCGCGAAGCTGCGCAGCGGTTTCTTCGGCGAGCACCCCGTCGACCACGTCGACGCGATGGTTCACCGCGGCCGATCCGAGTATATCGATGACCGATCCCGCGGCCCCTCCCTTGGGATCGCGGCAACCGTACACCAAGCGCTCGATGCGCGCGGCGGCGATCGCGCCCGCGCACATCGCACACGGCTCCTTCGTCACGTAGAGCGAACCGCCGATGCGCCAGCGACCCAGCGCCTCTGCGGCCGCGCGCAACACCAGCAGTTCCGCGTGCGCGGTCGGATCGGGACGCGTCTCCTTCTCGTTGCGCGCTTCGAACGTGCGGCCGTCCACCGCGAGCACGGCGCCGATCGGAACGTCGCCGGCGGCCGCCGCGACGTCCGCGAGCTCCATCGCGCGGCGCATGCGCGCCTCGTCCTGCGCGGAGAAGGCGATGTGCTCCCGGCCCGGCTCGAACGGGCAACCTTCGCCTTCGGAGGGCGACACTCTATCCAATTGAGCTACGGGAGCATCGTTCGTCTCGCTGCCCTTACCGGCCGCGGTCCTCGGTGGCGGCGGGGCCGGTCGGGCCGGTCGGGCCCGTCGTCGGAATGTGCTTGAAGAGGTCCAGCTTGTGCTCGACGAGACCGCGGTAGAACTTACGCACGCAGTCGGGGTGCCCGAAAAAGTACGTGCGCGCGTACGCCAGATCGTCCCCCGAGCTATCCGGCACATAGTGGCTGATCTCGATCTCTTCCATCTGCGCCCGGTCAACCGGGTGCGGGCAGAAATCGCAGGGGATCGTCGACATGTCTAAACCTCGAGAAAAACTGACTCGGGTAGGATTTGAACCTACGACCTAGGGCTTATGAGTCCCCCGCTCTACCGCTGAGCTACCGAGCCGCTGCATCCGCCGGCACCTCCGGAGGAAGCCGGACGTCGATTACCCACAACACGCCCGGACCCTTCCGGGCTGCAGTCGCGCCGCGACGCAGCGAACGAGGCCCGCTCGTAAACGGGCCTCGCTCGTGGAAACGTGCGGTCGGAGGGACTCGAACCCCCAACCTACAAGTTCGTAGCCTGTTGCTCTATCCAATTGAGCTACGACCGCGCGCGTGCCGCGTCCATCGCGCGGCGACCTCTTGGGATACGGCGCGCCGCGAATGAGTCCTCCCGGCACCGAACACCGTCGGGGAACCGCGATGGAGAACGCGTTCTACGGCTTAGACCTCGCATCGCGCGTCGCTCTCGTGCGCGAGGCGCGCGAGCGAGGGGAACCGCTTCTCATGCGGTGGAGCGAGATTCAGCCGGGCTATGGCGATCGCTGGGAACCGCGTGCTGCGCTCGCGGCAGCGTGGCTCGCGACGGCACATCGCATCGCAGATCTCGGCTGCGGCAGCATGAACCTCGAACGCCATCTGGGGCAGGGACAGCGCTACGTCCCGGTCGATCTCGCGCCGCGCGACGACCGCACCATCGTCCTCGACGTCAACCGCGCACCGGACCTCGCGCGATTGCCGGCCGCCGACGCGTGCGCGCTGCTGGGTGTGCTCGAGTACGCGTACGCGCCCGACGTTCTGCTCGCCGCGGTTCGTGACCGATATGCGCAGACCGTCGTGTCGTTCAACGTGCGTGAGGAAGGCGACGACCTCGAGCGCCGGGTCGGCAACGCGTGGGTGAACCACTGGACGCGTTCGCAGCTCGTGCAGCTGTTCGTCCAGCATCGTTTGCTCGTCGTTCGCGAACGCGTCTTCGAAGGTCCGCGACACGAGCATCTCTTCGAGCTGCGAAAGAACGCTGACGTTCGCACGTAGCGGTACCGGGATCGCGCCCGTTCGCCTCTCGTACTTTCGGCGCGTGCACAACGTCGGCGACGCCGTCGCCCCGCTCCTGGTCGAAAGCCTGACGAGCCGGCCGTCCATGTTGGCGCGCTCGGCGGAGGCACCGTATCTCCTCTCGATCGGAAGCCTGCTGCAGACCTCGACGCGGAACGCGTTCGTCTGGGGTACCGGACTGATTCACCCCGACGCACCGATCGGGGACCTTGATGCGGCGCACGTTCTCGCCGTTCGAGGGAAGCTGACCTATGCGAACCTCGTCCGTAACGGAATTCGCGTTCGCGACATCCCGCTGGGCGATCCCGGCACGCTGTTCGCGCGCAGGCTCGCGACGCGCCACGCCGCCGCGGCGCGCGCTCCGCATTTCGCGCTCGGGCTCGTCCCATACGTCTTCGACCGCGCGCATCCGTTCTTTGTCGCGGCCGCTCGCGACCCGCGCGTCAAAGTGCTGGACGTGTGCGCTCCGGTCGAGACCTTCTTCTCCGATCTGGCATCGTGCGAAGCGATCGCGAGCTCATCCTTGCACGGGCTGATCTTCGGCGAGGCGTTCGGCCTGCCAACGCTCTGGATCGAAGTCTCGGATCAGGTCACCGGCAGCCCGTTCAAGTTCGCGGACTGGTTCTCGCTGTCCGAGAACCCGCAGCGCGCGCCCGTCCGCATCGATGGTCCGATGTCCTCGCATGAAATCGCGGCGCGCTGCGAGCCCCGCCCGTCCGCGATGGACGACGCATCGTTGGCGCACGCGCTCACGGCCGACGTCATCGAGGCATGCAGCCGCTGCTCGGAGCCGCCGCGGCCGATGATGGCGGTGTCGGACTGCCGGCGTCGCCGGCTGCCGGTGTTCCTCGTGTCGTGCGATCGCGCCGAATCGCTGCGGCGCGTGACCGCCGGGCTGCGGCGGCAGGCCGCCCACGTCGAGATCGTCGTCTATGACGACGGCAGCGATGAACCGGCGTCGCTCGCCGCTCTGGAGCGACTGCGCGGCGCGGGCGCCACGGTCTATAGCCGCACCGATTGTCACGGCGCGACGATGCTCGACCGTCTGAACGAGGCGATCCGTCTCTTCTTCTCGGACTGGTGTGAGCCATCGCGGTACGCGGTGGCAGACTGTACGGCAAGCTCGGCGCCTCACGTGCCGGACGACATCGCCCTCTATGATGACGTGCTGGATGCATATCGCCGGGCCGACAGCGCGGGACCGGCGACAGGCGCCATCGACGAGCGCGACGCCGAGAGCGTGCACGTGACGCCGAAGCCGCATCCCGGGATCCGCCGTGCGGGCGCCATGTCATATTCATGCGCCGTGCGCGAGGGCGGCATCGGCGTCGGGTTCTCGGTGTACCGCGCGTGCACGCGGCTTACGGAACGGATGGCGAGCGTGCGCGTCCGCGGGTCGTCGTAAGCGGTAACGTACCCGGGGTGGCGGAGAGGGAGGGATTCGAACCCTCGATACGATGTTACTCGTATAACGGTTTAGCAAACCGCCGCCTTCAGCCGCTCGGCCACCTCTCCTCGCGCGCCCCGCGCGCCTCGCTGCGTTCGGACGGCCGCGGCCCGCTCCCTGCGATGCGTCCTTCGACGAGCTCAGGATGACACGCGGGTGCTCAGGATGACACGCGGGCGCTCAGGATCACACGCGGGCGCTCAGGATCACACGCGGGCGCTCAAGATGACACGGACGGGACGAGCGGGCGCGCGAGCGCTTCGATACGGTCCGCGACGCGATCCGCGGCATCGGGATGCGCAAGGACTGCGGCGCAGGCGCGCACGCTTGCGGCGACGTCCGGATCGAGCAGCACCGACTCGACGGCGCGCACGAGATCGGCGTCGCGCCGCGCGCGCAGCGCCGCGCCGCGCGAGACGAGATACCGCGCGTTGCGTTCCTCTTGGCCCGGCAGCGGACGCAGCAGCACCATGGGAACACCTGCCGCGAGCGCTTCCGACGTCGTGAGCCCGCCGGGTTTGGTCACGAGCACGTCGGCCGCGTGCATCCAGTCGAAGACGTTCTGCACGAAGCCGAGGACGCGCACGTCGGCGCCGTCGCGGCGCGCTTCTTCGGCGACGCGCCGCTCGAGCCGGCGGTTCTTGCCGACGATCACGACGGGTGTCACGGGCACCGCCGCGTGCGCCAGCGCGCGCACCGTCGTCGCGACGGGCCCGAGCCCGAGACCGCCGCCCATGACGAGCACGACGCGCGCGTCGCGCGGCAGCCCCAGCGACGCGCGCAGCGCGCCGCGGTCTTCGTCGTGATGTCCGAATCGCGGGTCGACCGGAATGCCGTCGACCGCGATGCGCGTGGGATCGACGCCGCGCCCGACGAGCGCCGCGCGAATCTCGGGCGTCGCGACGGCGTACGCGTCGACGTTGCGGTAGATCCAGAACGGGTGCACGGCGAAGTCGGTCACGACCGCCATCACGGGCAGACCGGCGTCGTACTCCCGCTTGTAGGCCGACATCACGCCGCACGGAAACGCGTGCGTGCAGACGACGACGCTGGGCCGCAGGCGTTCCATCAGCCCGCGGATGTTGCGCGCGGTGAACTCGCTGGCCCAGACGCGGAAGCCGCCCGCCGCGCTCGCGCGCTCCGCGCGGTCGTAGATGAAGCCGTACAGCTGCGGGATCGTCCGAACCATGCCGATGTAGCCGTCGCTGACGACCTTCGAGAACAGCGACGCCGCATACCGGTAGCTGTCGACCACCTCACCGCGCATGCCGCGCTCGCCCAGTTGCGCGCGCACCGCGTCCGCGGCCGCGCGGTGTCCTTCGCCGACGCGAGCCGAGAGGAAGAGGACGGGACCGTTCGTCGAGCGCAGGACAGGCTCTACGCTTGGTCCTCCGGCGACGATTCCTCGGCGAGCACGAAGAAATCGTCGAGGATCTCCTGCGCGAGGTCTTCGTCGTCGAGCAGGTCGCCGAACTGATCCGTCACGACGAACTCATCGCTCGTCTCGTTGTAGCAGACCGCGTACGCGTGGCCTTCGTCGTCCTCGACCAGGCCGACGACCTCGAACTTGAGCTCCGAACCATCCTCCATGTGCAGCTCGAGGACGTCCTTGAGATCGAGCGGCTGCCTTGCGCCGGTCGAGTCTGCGCCGTTTCCGTTGCTCGAGGCCGTACCGTTGGTGTCGATGACGTTCTCCTCTATTTCAGGTACCGCTCTACGTTCGCGTTGTGCTCGCGGAGCGTCTTCGCGAAAGCCGAGTGACCGTCCGGCTTCGCGACGTAATACAGATAGTCGCTGGCGGCGGGATGGAAGGCCGCGTCGAGCGAGGCCTTGCCGGGGTTCGCGATCGGCGTGGGGGGCAGCCCGGTATGCAGGTAGGTGTTGTATGGCGAGTCGATCCGCAGGTCGCGCTTGGTGATGACGTCGTGGTGCTCGGGGAACACGTACTCGATCGACGCGTCGACCTCGAGCGGCATCCCGAGCCGCAAGCGGTTGTAGATGACCGAGGCGATCAGCGGCCGGTCCTCGTCCGCTTTTCCCTCGCGTTCGACCAGCGAAGCGACCGTGACGACCTCGGGCACCGACCGGTGCAGCGCTTTCGCGCGCGCCGCGGCATCGGCCGGGAGCTCGTGCCGGAACTGTTCCACCAGGACGTCCGCGATCCGGCGCGGCGTCGCGTCGATCGGCAACAGGTAGGTGCTGGGGAACAGGAAGCCCTCGAGGTTCGCCGTGCGGACCCCGTCGAGCGCGATGCCCCCGTCGTGGAGGAAGGCGTGCTCGTACGCCGAGGCATCCCCGAGCGAACGGCCCGCGAGCGCATGGGCGATCTGACGCGCGGTGAAGCCCTCCGGGATCGTCACCCACACGGCGAACTGCTCGCCGCGGACGAGTCGCTGCAAAACGTCGTCGCTCGATTCGTGCGCCGGGAAGCGATATTCGCCCGCCTTGATGTCGTTCTCGACGTGCCGGAGCCGCGCGAGGATCCGAAACGCAAGCGGATGCGCGAGCACGCCCCCGTCCTGCAGCGCGCCGACGGCTTGCGCGAACGTCGCGCCCCGCGGGATGACGACGTCCGTCTGGCGCACGGGCAGCGCCCGGTCGACGTACACGGCGTTTCGGAACCACGTCGCCGCGGCGGCGACGATGACGCCCGCGGCGACGACGGTCGCAAGCGTCATGCCGAGCAGCGCGCGCCCTGCTTGGGTCACGGGCGCCGGCGGGCCAGCCACGTCTCGAGGATGCCGACGGCGGCCAGCTGATCGACGACCTGCCGGCGCTTCGCACGCGAGACGTCCGCAGCGATCAGCGCCTTCTGCGCGGCGGCCGTCGTGAGGCGTTCGTCGACGCGCTCGATCGCACCGCCGAACGCGCGCTCGAGGTGCGCGACGAACGCGTCGATCTTCTCGCTCGCCAGCGCGCGCTCGCCGCCCAGCGTGAGCGGGTCGCCGACGACGATCGTTCGCGCGCCCCGCTCGTCGGCGAGTGCAACGATGCGCGCGACATCGTCGCGCACGTTCGTGCGCTCGAGCGTCGCGTGCGGAAACGCGAACGTGCCTTCGCCGATCGCGATGCCGATGCGCTTGGTGCCGACGTCGAGCGCGATGACGCTCACGGCTGCCCGAACTCGTACACGAGCGCGCGTGACTTCGGGCGCTTGCCCAGATGCCACGTCACGAGGTCGTCGACCACGCGCGTGACCTGCGAGGTCGCCAGCAGCGCCGCACCGGCGCCGCGCTGCGCACCGAGCGCGCGGAAGTTCGTCGACGTCGCGCGCGTCGAGCGCCTGCGCGTCGCCGCGTGCGCCGTAGCACCGCTCGCAGCCGAGTCCGCCGGCGTCAAGGTCGAGCCACGCGCACGACCGTCCCGCGTCCGCAGCATCGCGGTCGAAGCCTGCGCCGCAGCGCACGCACGTGTCGTCGGCCGGCGCGAGTCCCAGCGCGTGCAGCAGGCGCAGCTGGAACCGCGGCACGAGCGTCGCCGGGGAGGCACTAGCTGAAACGGCACGGATCGCGCCCGCGAGCAGCGCGTAGATTTCGGGCAGCGCAAGGTCAGGCTCGCAGAACAGGTCGATCGTCTCGGCGAACAGGGACGCCGTCGCGAGCGCGTCCGGACGCGCCAGGCCGGTCCAGTACGACGCGACGGTGCGCGCCTCGACGATCACGTCGAGCGAACGGCCCTTGTGCAGGGCCACGCAAACCTCCGCGAGGGGCTCGAGCCGGCCGGCCATCGAGCTGCGCGGCCGGCGCACGCCCTTGGCGACCGCATCGACCTTGCCGCGCTCGCGCGTGAGCAGCGTGAACACGCGGTCGGCCTCGCCGAGCGGCCGCGCGCGAAGCACGATCGCGTCGGTGGTGGAGCTGCGCAGGGTCAGACGAGCGCCTCGGGTCGGTCAGTCACGGACGGATGCGGCTTCGGCTTCGGGGGCGTCCTTGGCCTGGCGCTGGGTCAGCACACGCACCGTGAGGATCCGCCGGCCGCGCGTGCGGTCGACGCGCAAGCGCACGCCCTCGGTCGCCTCGATCTCCTCGCCCTCGCGCGGGACGCGCCCGAACAAGCCGACCGTGAAGCCGCCGATCGTCTCGAACTCGTCGTGCGGGAGCGCGATGTGGAGCGCGTTATTGACGTCCTCGATGTTGGTCCCGGCTTCGACGACCGCTTCGTCGGGGGTCAGGCGCCGGATCGGCTCCTCCTCACCCTCGTCGTGCTCGTCCCGGATCTCGCCGACGATCTCTTCGAGCAAGTCTTCCATCGTGACCAGCCCCGCCGTGCCGCCGTATTCGTCCAGCACGATCGCGAGCGAGTACTTTCCGCGCTGCATCTCGCGCAGCAGCTCGGAGATGCGCTTGTTCTCCGGCACCAGCGGCGCCGGGCGCATCAGCGACGCGAGGCTCGTCGACGCGATCGTCCCGTTGGCGAGCGCGATCAGCAGCTCGCGGTCGTGCACGACGCCAATGACGTTGTCGATCGTCTCGTCGTAGACGGGCAGCTTCGAGTAGCCGTCGGCGATGACGAGGTCGAGCGCGCGCCGCGGCGACGACGTCACGGCGACCGCGACCATCTCCGTACGCGGCGTCATGACCTCGCGCACGATCGTGTCGCCGAACTCGATGATCGAGTGGATCAGCTGGCGTTCCTGCTCCTCGAGCACGTTCTGCTCGACGCCGACGTTGACGATCGTCTTGATGTCGTCTTCGGTGACGTACGGCCCGGCGTGCGGCGTGCCGCCGAAGAGGCGCACGAGCCCGTCGGTGACCCACAGAAACGCGGACGTGACCGGCGCGAGCACGCGCGTGACGAAATTCAGAATCGGGGCCAGCCGCAGGGCCGTTCGGTCGCCGGAACCGACTGCGATCGTCTTGGGCAAGATCTCGCCGAAGATCAGCAACACGACGGTCATCGCGATCGTCGACCAGATCGCCGCGTTCGGGACGTTCCAGTGGATGAACAGCGCGGTCGCCACCGAGTCGGCGGCCAGCAGCACGAACGTCGAGCCGATCAGCACCGACGTGAGGGTGCGGTTGCGGTTCTCGACGAGCTTCTGCAGCCCGTGCGAGCCGCGAATGTTCTTCTCCGACAGCGCGCGGGCCCGAATGCGGTTGACGGAGACGATCGCGGCCTCCGACGCCGCGAAGAAGGCGGCGAACCCGACCAGCAGGACGAGGAGGGCGATCTCGGGCCAGTGCGCGTCCGCCGTCATCGCGGCGGCTTTGGGCTGCGACGGCCCCGGGGTGGCGGGTCGGTACTCAAGCGGGGGTCATTATAGCACACGGCCGGACTCGCTTGCGGCCGGGCGCCCGCCCGTCATCGCATCAGGAGCGCGGCAAGGACGCTTGCGCCGGCGGCGACGGCGCCGCACGCCGCGACCAGCACCGCGGCCGCCGCGACGTCCTTCGCGCGCTTCGCGAGGGGATGCTCCGCCGGCGACACCAGGTCGACGAGCGCCTCGAGCGCCGTGTTCACGAGCTCGGTCGCTAGGACGAGCGCGATCGACAGCGCGACGACCGCCCACGCCCAGGGCGGGATGCGCAGCAGCACGCCGGCCGCGACCACCGCGGCGGCGATTCCGGCGTGAATCCGCACGTTGCGCTGCGTGCGCCATGCTGCCGCCAGCCCGGCGAACGCGTAGCGGAACGCCGCCGCCAGCGTGTGCCGCCGCGCGGGAGCGTCAGCCGAGGTCCGCGAGCGTGAGATCGCGCGTACCTTTCCAGTGCGATCGGTACGCCGCGCGCGCGCCGGCGTCGTCCTTGCCCGCGCCCTTGAGCGCCTCCGCCAGGCCCCACTCGAGGTGCGGATCGTTGGGATAGCGCCGCAGCTCCGCGGTGAACACCTTTTCGGCGTCCGCGAAGCGGTTCGCGGTCAGCAGGGCGGCGCCGTACCCTTCGCCCGGCGGCAGCTGCCACGAGTTCTTCGGGTCGCCCGGATCGCCGCTCTTGGCCGCGTCGTACGCGCGCGCATACGCGGCGACGTACGCGCTCGTGTCGTGCGCGAGCAGCGCCGCCGCGGCATCGGCCATCGGATTGCGCAGCCGCGCCTTGTCCTCGGCGAGCTTCGCGCGAGCCGTATGCGCGGCAGCTTCGTCACCGCGCCGTGCCGCCGACAGGTACGCCGCCAACGCGTAGTAGCTCGTGGCACCGGCCGACTTCGCCAGCTCGGCGACGCGTGCGCCGTCGTGCAGCCGCAGCGCCGCCTTGAGCTGCATGAGCGCGTCCTCGTGCCGCGCGAACGCGCGCGCTTCCTCGTCGCGGCCGACCGTCGTCAGGCCGTACAGCACGAAGTCGACGTCGTGGTCGTGATAGTTGCGCATGTACTGCTGACCCGGTCCGTCGCCTTGCGCGAACCACTCCTCGTCGTTCTTGACCGCCCGCTCGTTGTCGTCGACCAGCTTCGCGTAGTCGCCGACGCGCGCCCAGATGTGTCCAGCCATGTGCGGAAGGTGGGACGTGCCGGGTGGATAGCCGTACGAGCGCAGCGCGTCGGCGTCGGGGACGGCCTCTTGCGAACGGTGCATCGTTTCGAGCAGGTGGATGCGCAGGTGGTGCGCCCCGAGATTCGCGGGATCGAGTTTGAGCGCGTCGTCGAGATCGGCGAGCATCTCCTTTGCCTTGGGCGTGGGCTGTTCGCCGGCGAGCACGTTGTCCTCGGCGTTCCAGATCGCGTACGCGGCGACGGTCAGCACGTTGGCGTCGTCACGATGCGCCTTCGTCCAGGCACTCAAGGCGTCGGCGTACCCCGTGAAGCGCCGTCGCTTCGAGCCCGCGCCGTAGCGTTTGGCGATCGCGTCGACGAGCACGCGCTCGGACTCGCTCGCGTGCGCCAGGTGGCGGCGCCCTTGCTCGACCGCGGCGGCGCCGCGCCGGTCGCCGGCGTCCGTCTGCGGCAGGTTGATGTCGATCGTGTCGGCTTCCGCCTCGCCCCAGTATGCCAACGCAAGATCCGCATCGCGTTTGATCGCCTCGCCGAACGCGACGCGCGCTTCGCCGACGTCGAACGCGTAGAGCATCATCACGCCGCGGTCGATCAGCCGTTGTGCTTCCGGATCCGCCCCTTGCACGGCCCAGTGCGCGTGCGCGTCCTGCACCGTCGGAGGCGCGGGATTCTGCGCCGCCGCCGCGAGCGGCGTGTTCAATGCAAGCGCGGCGCACGCGCACGCGGCGGCCATTGCGCGCATCACGACGAGGACGACTCCAGATACGGCCACGGCATCCCGATGGACTCCGCCAGACGGCGCTCCTCCGCCTCCATGACGGCGCGCTCGCCCGGCTCCATGTGATCGTGTCCGGCCAGGTGCAGCACCGCGTGGATGAGCAGCCGCTCCACCTCGCGCTCCAGGGTAGCTCCGTAGTCCGCCGCTTGGCGCCGCGCGGTGTCGATGCTCACCACGACGTCGCCCAGCATGCGTTCCGCGCCGCCGGCCTCGGATTCGGCGAGCGGCCGCGTGCGCGGCGCGCGTTCGAACGCCTCCGGCGGATAGAGCGGGAAGCTGAGCACGTCGGTCGGCGCGTCCTTGCCGCGGTGGTCGCGGTTGAGTTCGCGCATTGCCGGATCACGCACGAGCGTGAGCGAGATGCTGCTGTCGGCTTCACCGATCTCGGCGAGGAGCCGGCGCAGCACGCGCTCGAGGCCGGCGGCCTGCAGACCGCTGCCGCGCGTGCGGTTGTCGAGATAGATCGCGCCGGTGCGCGGTCTGCGCTGCGATGCCGTCAGCCGTCGCGCTCGCGCGAGAGCCGGTCGTACGCGGCGACGAGCCGGCCGACGAGCGGATGACGCACCACGTCGTGCTCGTCGAGGCGCACGATGCCGACATCGTCGAGGTCGGAGAACAGGCGCTCGACGTCGAGGAGCCCGCTGCGCATCCCGCGCGGCAGGTCGATCTGCGTGTCGTCGCCCGTGACGACCATCTTCGAGTTCGCACCGAGCCGCGTGAGGAACATCTTGAGCTGCTCGCGCGTGGCGTTCTGCGCCTCGTCGAGGATGACGAACGCGTCGCTGAGCGTGCGGCCGCGCATGTACGCGAGCGGCGCGACCTCGATCGTGCCCCGCTCGAGATACTTCTCCGTCGTCCCGGCTTCGAGCAGCTCGGCGAGCGCGTCGTAGAGCGGGCGCAGATACGGGTCGACCTTCTCGCGAAAGTCGCCCGGCAGAAAGCCGAGCTTCTCGCCCGCCTCGACGGCGGGCCGCGAGAGCACGATGCGGGACACCTCGCGGTTCTTGAGCGCTCGCACCGCCATCACGATGGCGAGGAACGTCTTGCCCGTTCCCGCGGGCCCGATCGCAAAGGTGAGCGTGTTCGCGTCGATCGCTGCCGACCAGCGCGCGCTGGCCGTCCGTCTTCGGGCGCACGTCCCGGCCGCGCGCGGTGACGGCCAGCGTCGGCGGGATGCCCCGCTCCCCCGTCGCGCGGGCGGCCAGCGCGACGTCGTCGGGCGTGAGCTGCGTGCCGCCGCGAGCGGCTGCCAGCATCGAGCGCAGCACGTCCTCGGCGCGGCGAACGGCGCGCTGGTCGCCGCTGAGGTGCAGCGTGTCGCCGTCGAGCCGAAGAACGACGGGGATCAGCGCTTCGAGCGCGTTGAGGTTCTGATCGCGGTACCCGAACAGACGGATCGGGTCGGCGAGCCCGGCCACATCGACGGTGGCTTCACTGGTGATCGACGGCATCTTTGGGTTACAACGCGCGGAGAGGCCGCGATGGTGTCACCGCAGCGAAACGGGCGGCTGCAGGATCTCGGAGAGGACGACCGCGTCGCGCGTGCGGATCGGATCGCCCAGGGCGTCGATGAACGACGCGGTCGGGGCAGCGGGGCGTACGGGGAACGGCGGCACGATCGGCCGGGGCGCAGACGGGCGTGCGGCCGCCGCTGCGGACGGCGCGAACGGGGCCGGCTGCGGGGCCGCCGCGCGCGGAGTCGAGGCCGCGGTGCTTGCGGTCTGCGGCCCGCTCGCCGCGCGTGCGCGCTTGGCACGGCTGCGCATCGCCGACGAAAAGATCATCGACCCGAAGACGACGGCGCCGACGAGGAGTTTGACGACGTCGTCGTCGGCGCTCACTGCTGCGGCGTCGGTCCCGCGGCCGTCACGGCGGGGCTGTCCGGCGCGACGCTCGACCCGATCGCTCCGCGCATCTCGGTATCCGCCTTGACGTTGTTGAGCTTGTAGTAGTCCATCACGCCCAGATGGCCCGCGCGAAACGCTTCCGCGATCGCTTCGGGAATCTGCGCTTCGGCTTCGACGACTTTCGCACGCATGCGCTGGGTCTCGGCCTTCATCTCCTGCTCGGCGGCCAACGCGGCGTACTGGCGTTCCGACGCCTTTGCCTGCGCGATCTTGCGGTCGGCTTCCGCTTGCGAGGTCTGCAGGTCCGCGCCGATGTTGCGGCCGACGTCGACGTCGGCGATGTCGATCGAGACGATCTGGAACGCGGTTCCCGCGTCGAGCCCTTTGGCGAGGACCGCCTTCGAGATGCGGTCGGGGTATTCGAGCACTTCCTTGTGGTCGGCCGCCGCGCCGACGGCGCTCACGACGCCCTCGCCGACGCGCGCGACGATCGTCGGCTCACCGGCGCCGCCGACGTAGCGGTCGAGATCGGAGCGCACGGTGATCCGCGCTTTGACGTTGAGCTGAATGCCGTTCTGCGCGACGCCCTGGAACAGCGGCGTCTCGATGACCTTCGGATTGACCGACGTCTGCAGCGCGTCGAGCACGTCGCGCCCGGCGAGATCGATCGCCGCAGCGCGCTGCCACTCGAGCGGGATCTCCGCGCGCTGCGCCGCGATCATCGCGAGCGTCACCTTGTCGATGTTGCCGCCTGCGAGGATGTGCGACTGCAACTGGTCGACGGTCAGCGGCAGCCCCGCTTTTCGCGCGCGAACCAGGTTCGCGACGAGCAGGCCCGCGGGGACGCCGATGATTCGCATGCGGATCAGCGAGAGGATCGACAGCGGGACGCCCGCCGCGACGGTCCGGATCCACAGTCCCAGCGGGAAGTAGTACAGGAACAGGACGAGCGCGATCAAGATGGCGATCGCGATGACGCCTACGAAGACACTCGTGACCATGTCGCTCTCCTAGTCCGTGTCGGTGTCCGGGCGCACGAAAATCCGCGAGCCTTCGACGCGGGTCACTCGGACGGGTGTTCCGGCGGGAACGAACTCCCCTTCCGTGAGCACGTCGACGCGCGTCTCGCCGAACGAAGCGACCCCCGCCGGCCGCAGAAACGACACGGCGGTCCCCGCTGCGCCGAGCAGCCCGCGGTGATCGGCGCTGGCGACGTAGTCGGGGCCCTGCGTGCCGGCGAACATCAGGCGCTTGAGGAAGGCGTTCTCGGGGATCGCGCGCTGCAGCAGCACGAAGCCGACCGCGCTCAGGACGATCGCGATCGCGAGCGCCTGCAGCGCCGACACGATGTACGGCAGGCCGAAGGCGAGCAGCACGGCACCGACGAGCATCGCCGTACCCAAGATGCCCGAGATGCCGTGTCCCGGCAGCACGTGCAGCTCGACCAGGATCAGCAGCAGCCCGCCGAGCGCGAGCGCGATCACGAGCCCGTTCGAGAACCCGGCGTAGACGTGCGTGCCGAAGAACAGCGCCAGCGACGATGCCCCGAGCGCACCGGCGATGCCGTGCAGCGTCTGAATTTCGACCAGCAGCCCGAGAAATCCGATCGCGAGCAGGATGCCGCTGACGTTCGGATCGGTCGCGATCCGCGCGATCTGCTCGCCTAGCGTGTAGCCGGGCGTCGTCACCGCTGCGCCGGCGAGGCCGAAGCGCCCCAGCGCGCCCTCCAGCGTTGGTTCCGTCGCTTCGGAGAAGCCCTCTTGCCGTGCCTGATCGGGATCGAGGACGACCATGCCGTTCTTGGTCTTGTACTGCGAAAACGCGGAGATGCTCGGATCGACCATCGCCTCGGCCAGCTGCGTGTTCCGGTGGAAATGCAGCGCGGTCGACCGGAACTCGCCGCGAAGCGCGGAGACGGTCTTCGGCGATGTCGGATTGATCGGCAAGGCGTCGCCGATCGACGCACCGGGCGCCATGGTGATGCGCGCGGCGGCCAGCGTGATCAGCGCGCCGGCAGACCAGGCGCGCGTCACGTAGGCATCGACCGGCACGTCGCTTGTCAGGAGCGCGTCGCGAATCTCGGTCGCCGACGATACGAGGCCGCCGAACGTGTTCACGTCCAGCACGATCGCGCGCGCGTGGTGCACCTTGGCATCCGCGACGTCGCGGGCGACGAGATGCGCCATGCCGCCGTCGACCGTGCCGTGGATCGGAATCACGACCACGCCGCCCTGCGGCGCAGCGCCGGCCGCGAACGCGCTCGCCGAGACGGCCCCGGCCAGGAGGCACGACAGGAGGACCAGGCGGCGGACGTTCACCCTTCCGACTACCGCGCCGCGGCCCGCGTGTTACGCCGAGGCCAGCTCCTCGGTGACGACCTGCCGCACGACGTTACCGTCGGCGAGGCCCTTGAGCTGCGGCATCACGGACTTCATCACCGCACCCTGATTGCGCCCGTCCGCGGGCAGCGCCGCCAGCGCGGCCCGGACGACCGCGCGGATCTCATCGGCCGACTTCTGTTCGGGCAGATACGCCTGCAGGATGTCGCGCTCGCGGCTCTCCTTGTCGACCAGCTCCGTACGGCCGGCCGCCCGGAACTGCTCGATCGAGTCGGCTCGCTGCTTGACGAGCTTCTGCACGACGGCGAGCTGGTCGGCGTCCGACAGGTCGGCGCCGGCCTCGATGCGGCGGTAGTTGAACGCGGAGACGACGCTGCGCAGCGTATCGAGCCGCACTTGATCGCGCGCTCTCATCGCGTCCTTCATGTCCGCGGTGATCTGGTCTTTGATGCTCATCAGCCTCTCGTGGATACGGACCGCAAGGCGAACCGTCCTCGGCACGGCGGCGCTCGGTCATCCCGGCGAACGAACGAGGACCCCGGTCACCCGGGGCCCTCGGCGATTGCGGCCTTTAGCTGCGGCGCTTGCGCGCGGCGGCGCTCTTCTTCTTGCGGCGGACGCTCGGCTTCTCGTAGTGCTCGTGCTTGCGCGCTTCGGCGAGGACGCCGGCCTTCTGGGTCGCCTTCTTGAAGCGACGCAGAGCGCTCTCGATCGTCTCGCCCGGTGCGACTCGAATCTCCATCTACTAAGAACACCTCCCTCCGCGCGGCCGAAACCGCTTCGTAGCCCAAACGGGCCCGACGGAGAAGAATACCACGAGATGGCCCCGCGGTCAAACGTCACGGAACGATGGTGGCCCGGCCTGAATTGGACGAACTCAGCCCGGCGGCCAGGTCAGGTGGCGGCCTGCGAGGACGTGCGCGTGCAGATGGTGCACGCTCTGGCCCGCGTCGGCGCCCTCGTTGATGACGACGCGATAGCCGTTCGCGCCCTCCCGCCGGCCGATCTCCGCTGCGGCGCCGAGAAAACGCGCCGCCGCGTCGGTGCGCGCCGCGTCCGCGAACGCGCTCAAATGCGGCGCGTGCTCGGTCGGAATGACGAGAACGTGCGCCGGCGCCTGCGGGTTGAGGTCGCGGAACGCGACGACGTGCTCGTCGCGCAGCACCTCGTCGGCAGCGATCTCTTTGCGCACGATCTTGCAGAAGATGCAGTTCGGATCGGTCGGCATGGCGCTCAGGACCCCGCGGGCGGCTTCATCAGGACGAAGTGGTACGTCGTGTTGGGGCTCGGCACGAACCCGCGCAGCGACGACTTGAGCACGATCGGGACGGTCGTGTGCACGAGCGGGATCGCCGGCGCTTGGTCGTGCACCATCGCGTTCGCCGCCGCGTAGACGGAGGCGCGCGCCGCGTCCGACGTCGACGCCTGACCGCGCAGCATCAGCGCGTGAAACGCCGGGTCACGCCAGAACGAGTAGTTCTGCGCGGTGCCGTCGGTGTGCGCCGAGTCCTGATCGAGCAGCGGATAGAAGAAATTGTCGGGATCGCCGTTGTCGCCCGTCCAGCCGATGAGGCACATGTCGTGCTTGCCGTGCTTGATGCGGTCGAGGAAGACGCCCCACTCGTACGGCTGCAGCGTCACCGTGATCCCCGCCTCGGCGAGTTCGGCCTGCAGCGTCTCCGCGACGCGCTGCGGTTCGGGCAGATACGGGCGCGGCGCCGTCGAGTAGCTCAGCGTCGTGGCGAATCCGTGCGGAAATCCGGCCTGCGCCAGCAGCGCGCGCGCCTTGGCGGCGTCGTGCGCGTACGCTTTGACCGCAGGGTTCGCGCCGAGCATCCCGGGCGGCGTCCACGTGTCGGCGACGACCGCACCGGTCGAGTACAAGCTCTTGGCCATCGTGGCCGCGTCGATCGCGTACGCAATGGCGCGACGCACGCGCACGTCGCCGAAGGGCTTCTTCTCCACATCCATCGCGACGTAGCTCACGTTGTTCGACGGCTGCTCGACGACGCTGATGCCGGGCTGCTTCGCCAGCGACTTCGCGTCGTCGGGACGCGGGTCGGTCAGCATGTCGATGTCGCCCTTCTGGATGGACAGCACGCTGGTCGCCTGGTCCGGGATGTCGCGGATGATCACCGTCGGGTACGCCGGCTTCGCGCCCACCCATTTCGGGTTCGCCGTCAGCGTGATGTGGTCGTCGCGCACCCATTCCGCGATCTGGTACGGGCCGCTGCCGACCGGCTTGAGCTCGAACGCCTTGGGGTCGCGTTGGATCGCGGCCGGCGAGCCCAGGCCGAACGACTGCTCCGCGATGTCGCGCAGGAACGGGCCGAGCGGGCGCGCGAGCTCGATGACGACGCGCGTGGGTGACGGCGCGCGCACGTCCTTGATCGCGCCGGGAAAGCCCCCGAAGTCGTCGGCGTAGTACGAGTACGCGAAGTCGCCGTGCGCGGGGTTCGACGTCAATCGCCAGCGGTCAAAGTTGAACTTGACCGCCTTTGCGTCGAGCGGCGTTCCGTCCGCGAAGACGAGCCCCGGGTGCAGGTCGAACGTCCACGTGCGCCCGTCGGCGCTCGCCGACCAGCGCTGCGCCGCGTCGCCGACGACATCGAACGTGCCCGGTTTGAACGTGACGAGATTCTGCATCGTCTCGCTCGCCGTGTTGAGCGAAAGGCCGTCCGTTGCGTGCGACGGATCGAGCACCACGGCGTCCTTGACGCGCGCCATGACGAGCGTCGGCCCGGAAGCACCGGTCCCCGCGTCACCGCCCCCGCACGCGCACAGGGCGACCGTCACCGCGACGATCCCGAGCGCGCGCACCACTAGTGCGTCCGCACGTTGAACGACCACGAGCGCGTCTGCGCGTTCCCGGCGTTGTCGGCGACCGTCACCGTCACGCTCACGACGCCGTCGGGAAGCTGTGCACCCGGGCTGTACGTGATGAACTCGTCCGTGCGCGTCGACGACGCCGTCACGTCCAAGCCGTTCACCTCGATCCGCACCGACGACGGGTTGATGCCGACGTCCGTCGGCGAGCGGTACGTGGCGTAGATCGACGGCTTGTTGTTGTTGACCGTCTGCCCGTTCGGCGGCGCGATGTCGACGATCTGCGGCTTCGTCGTCGTCACGGCGACGAGCTGCGACGCCTCGGCGCGCGGCGCTTCCGAACTCCCGACGACGAGATGCCCGTACACCGTCGTCCGGTTGAAGTTGATGCCGTCGGGGACCGTGTACTTCGTCGTGTACGTGCCGGGCGCCGACGGCGACTCGGGGATCGGCATGCCGGTCAGGTAGGTTCCGATGTCGAACGACGCGCGGCCGCCCGGGGTGCCGTGCATCGTCACCGTGAACGACTCGTTCGCGCGCAGCGGCCCCTTCGCCGACACCGCGAAGTCGGCGATCTGGGCCGACCCGGCCGGCGCGGGGGTCGAGACGACCGCGCGGGCGACGAGGATCTGGCGTTTCTCGCCGGTGTCCGGGTTGAGCCGCACCGTGACCGAGTCGCCCACCTTGAGGTCGCCGATCGCCGCGGGCTGCCCGTTGAGCGTGATCTCGGTGCTCTTGTCCGGCGTGACGACGTAGCCCGTCTGCAGCACGAACGCGCTCGCGGAAACGGCCGCGATCGTGCCCGCGCGCGAGGAGTACCGGTCGACGACCTGGTCCACGCCGCCGTCGGAGCGCAAGATGACGCTGACGGCGTCGCCCACGTGCACGTCGTGCAGGGAAGCCGGCGTCGTCGTGCGCGTGACGACGTCCTGAACGACGATGCGCGCGTCCGACGTGATCGCGATCGTGCGCACGGACTGCGCGCGGGTGACCGTAATGGACTCCGGCGCGGAGTTGAGGTCGATCGCGCTCACCGTGCCGACCACCTGCGTGGAACCGCCCGGCGTGTGCTGCTCGAGCCCCGGCGTGCGCCCGACGATCGACGAGACGACCTCGACGCGCCGGCCCGCCTTGTTCCATGAGACCTGGGCGCCGAGCGAGTCCGCGACGAAACGCAGCGGCACGTACGTCGCGCCGTCGATCTCCGTCGCCGGAACTTCCATGATCACCACGCGGTTGTCGACCGTCGCGCGCCGCGATCCGATCGTCACCGCGATCCGCTTCGACGGCGCCGACGCGACCAGGGTCGCGCCTTCGCGCGCGACCCCGATCCCCAGCGCGCTGTAGATGCGCACGACGGGGACGAGCACGCGGTACCCCGAGACGCGCGGCGCGGGATCGCGCGCGAGCTCTTCGCCGTTGACGACGATCGCGATCGGAGCGAGCTGCGCATCCTCCTTCTTCGGCACGGGCGCCGCGCCCGCGCGCACCGCGCACGCCGCGACGCATGCCGCGGCGAGCGCGACGCGGAGACTACGCGTCATCCCGAGTTCCTCGGAAGGTCAGGGGCATGCCACCTCGCGATAGACGGCGGCCGTCAAGGCCGCGAATCGATCCCAGGTATACGCCCGCAGCATGACGGCGCCCTCGGCGGCGCGTTCGCGCGCGGCGGCCGGATCGCGCACGAGGACATCGAGGAGCGAGGCGAGCGCGCGCGCGTCGCCCGGCTCGAACGTCTGCGCGAACGGCGCCACGATCGAGGGGACGGACGTCGTCGTCGCGAGCACCGGCGTCCCCGCGACGGCCGCCTCGAGCGCGGGGATCCCGAAGCCTTCGGCGAGCGACGGCTGCACGTACGCCAGCGCGCCCCGGTACCGTCGCGCCAGCATTCCGTCGTCGAGGTCGCCGAGGAACGTCATTGTGCCGTTCGCGCGAGCGTAGCGGGCGCGCAGCCGCGGCTCGTCCGGACCGGTCAACGCCAGGTCGAGCGCGTGGTCCGGCGGCAGCGACGCCCACGCTGCGCACAGGGTGTGGAGGTCCTTGTGCGCCGCGTGGTTCCCCGCGTAGAACGCGTACGGCCGCGACGCCGCGAGGGGCTCGGCGGAGGGGATCGCGTCGCCGTAACCGAGCGGAACGACGCGCACGCGTTCGCGCGCGACGCCGAGCAGCGCGGTCGCGTCGTCCGCGACGCGCTCGTCGCTCACCAGCACCCGCTCCGCGCCGCGATACAGGGGGCCGGCGATGGCGCGCCAATACGCCGCCGTCGCGCGCGAGAACAACGAGGGAAACCGCACGTGGATCGTATCGTGCAGCATGGCCACGTACGGATGCGGGACAAACGGTGCCGCTTCGAGGTACGCCACGTGCACGACGTCCGGGCGCGCGGTGCGCAGCGCGAAGGGATGCAGCAGCAGCGGAGACTCGACGGGGACGACGTCGACGTCCGGCGCGACGCGCGGAATCCGTTCGAGCACGGCGCGCGTGTAGGCCCGCATGCCGGCGGACGCGCGTGTCGTCGGCCTCGCCGCCACGACGGCGCGGATCATCGCGTGCTCGGCGCGAGCAGCGCACGGTAGCAGTTCACCGTCTCCCGCACGGTGCGCTCCCACGTGAAGCGTGCCGTCGCCTCACGGGCCCGCCCGGCGCGCTCCGCGCGGTCGGCGGGAGCTTCTTCGATGCAGCGTGCGAGCAGTTCGTGCAGTGCGCCTGCGTCGCGCGCGGGATAGCGGTCGACGTACGGACGGAGCACCGCCGGAACCGCGGGCTCCGCGGCGATCGCCGGCGTTCCGGCGCGCAGCGCCTCGAGCAGCGGCAGGCCGAAGCCCTCGCGCAGCGCCGGCTGCACGTACGCCACGGCGCCGCGGTGCAGCGCCCACGTGCGCTCGTCGGTGCACGCGCCCGCGAAGACGAGCTCGCCGTGCGCGCCCTGCGCTGCGGCGCGCAAGTCGGGCTCTTCCGTGCCTGTCAGCACGAGATCGGCCGCGTGCGACAGCGAGCGCCACGCGGCGACCAGCGTCGCGAGATCCTTGTGCGGCCGGTGATTGCCGGCGTAGAACACGTACGGGCGCGCGCGGCGCTCGGGCTCCGGCAGCGGGTCCGGCGCATCGACCCCGAGGGGAATCACGCGGACGCGCGCCGCGTCGACGCCGGCGTACCGCGCGAGCAGCTCGACGGTCGCATCGTCGTCGGTGAGCACCGCGCGCGCGGCGCGGAGCACCGGCGCGACGACGTGACGCCAGTACGGTGCGACCTTGCCCTTCGCGTACTGCGGGAACTCCAGGTCGATGACGTCGTGCACCGTGACGACGTAGGGCACGGGGACGATGCGAGGGACGAACGGCGTCGGGAAATGCGCCAGGCGCGGCCGCATGCGTGCGAGCGCGGCGGGCATCCCGATCTGCTCCGCCGCGTCGAAGTTGTCGCCGCGCCCGAACGGTGCAACGCGCAGATCGGGCGCGACCGACGGCAGCAATCCCCGCAGGGCGCGTACGTACGCCAGCATGCCGGCCGACATGTGCGACGTCTCCCGCACGTCCAGCGCGAGGTCCGGGCGCGTGCGCGCCGTCAACTGCGCGACAGCGCTTTCGCGCGAACCACGACGCGGTAGCGAGCACTCTCCCACGCCACGAAGAGGCCGCGCCAGCCGTCGCGCCAGCCGCCGTATCGCACGATCGACCACAGGAAGCGTAACGGCATCGTCGCGAGCGCGCGCAGGTAGGCGCGGCGCGACGGCGGCAGCGCGGCCGCTTCGACGGACGTGTAGCGGTCGAATTTCACGCGGTACGAGTCGACCGTCGGGTACGAGTCGTGCATGATCGCGCCGGGCAACGTCGCGATCGGCCCGTCGACGATCCAGCGCTCGTGCAGGTCGGCGCCGATCTCGTTCGCGGCGACGCGCGCACGGTCGGTGCGAAAGAGACGCACGAGGCGTTCGTTCGACCAGCCTGCGGCATGGACCGGGCGGCCGCACAGCATCGTCACGCGCCGTAAGGCGTAGCCGGCGACGGCTTGACCCGACCCGGTCGACGGGCGTGCCGCGATGATGGCGTCGCGCAGCGTCGCGTCGAGCTCCTCGTCGGCATCGAGCATGAGCGCCCACGCCGTCGCCACGCGTCCGAGCGCGTAGCGCCGCGCGTTCACGAAGCCCGCCCACGGACGCGTTTCCACCTCGGCTGCGTGAGCGCGGGCGACCTCGGCCGTGCCGTCGTCGGACGCTGCGTCCAACACGAACACGCGCATGCCCGGCGGTAAACCCGCCAGCAGGCGTCCCAAGCGCGACGCTTCATCGCGCGCCAGGACGACGACGGTGATGTCGGCGGCGTTCAGCGGTGCACGAGGGCGCCCGCGCCCGCGCCGCTCCGCGCGCGGCTGCGCTCGAGCGCTGCGCCGACCCAGTCGCGATACAGCGGCGACGGACGGTTGGGGCGGCTCTTGTACTCCGGGTGCGCCTGCGTTCCGACGAACCACGGGTGCATGCTCTGCGGCAGCTCGATCAGCTCGACGAGCGACGTGCGGCCCAGCGGATGGTGTCCGCTGAACGCCATGCGGTGTTCCTCGAACAGCGCCTTGTACTTGTTGTTGAACTCGTAACGGTGACGATGCCGCTCGCTGATCGCGAGGGTGCCGTACGCACGTGCGGCGAGCGTGCCTTCCTCGAGCGTGCAGTCGTATGCCCCCAGACGCATCGTCCCGCCCTTGACGTCGAGATTGCGCTGCTCGGGCATGAAGTCGATCACCGGATCGGGCGACGTCTCGTCCACTTCCGTCGTCATCGCTTCGGGCAGGCCGCAGACGTTGCGCGCGAACTCCACGCACGCGAGCTGCATCCCGAAGCAGATCCCGAGGAACGGAATGGCCTTCTCGCGCACGTGCTGGATCGCGAGCAGCTTGCCCTTGACGCCGCGCGCGCCGAATCCCGGTGCGACCAGCACGCCGTCGACGTCGTCGAGCGCGCCCACGCCCTCGGACTCGATTCGCTCGGAGTCGACCCGCACGACGTCGACCGCGACGTCGTGATGAATTCCGGCGTGCGCGATGGCCTCCGTGATCGAGATGTACGCGTCCTTGAGCTCGACGTACTTGCCGACGAGCGCGACGCGCAGACGGCCGCCCGGATTGCGGATGCGCTCGGCGATCGCGCTCCAGTCCTCCAAGCGCGGCGGGTTCGTGCGCAGCCGGAGCTTGCGGACCGCGATGTCGGCGAGGCCCTCGGCCTCGAGATTCAAGGGCACTTGGTAAATGGTCGGCGCATCGCCGTTCTGCACGACGCTGCCGGCGTCCACGTCGCAGAACAGCGCGATCTTCTCCTTGAGCTCGACGGCGATCGGGCTCGACGTTCCGGTGCGCAGCACGATCGCGTCGGGCGTGATGCCGATCGCGCGCAGCTCGCGCACGCTGTGCTGCGTCGGCTTGGTCTTGAGCTCGTCCGCCGCGCCGAGGTGCGGCAGCAGCGTGAGGTGCACGAACATGACGTTCTCGTCGCCGACGAGGTGGCGCACTTGGCGGATGGCTTCGAGGAACGGCAGCGACTCGATGTCGCCTACGGTGCCGCCGACCTCGACGATGCACACTTCGGCGCCGCTCGTCTCCGCGACGCGCGTCACGTGCGACTTGATCTCGTTGGTGATGTGCGGGATCACCTGGACGGTCGCGCCGAGATAGTCGCCGCGGCGCTCTTTCTCGATCACGGACTTGTAGATCTGGCCCGTCGTGACGTTGTTCTCGCGCGTGAGCGACTCGTCGATGAACCGCTCGTAGTGGCCCAAGTCGAGATCGGTTTCGGCACCGTCCTCGGTGACGAAGACCTCCCCGTGCTGGTACGGGTTCATGGTGCCGGCGTCGACGTTGATGTACGGATCCAGTTTCTGGATCGAGACGGAGACGCCGCGACTCTTGAGCAGCCGCCCCAGCGATGCTGCCGTGATCCCCTTCCCCAGCGAACTGACGACCCCGCCGGTGAAGAAGATGAACTTGGCCATGGGGGATGCTGCGCTTCGCCGGACCGCACCGCCCCGCCTCCGGCACTGCGTCGCTCGGGCAGGCGACCGCCCGGCAGGCGTCTCGTGAAGGCGCTTCGGCCGCCCGGGACGCCCGTTGGACACGGCGAACGTCGCGATATGACGAGCAGGCTTCGGGTGCCGGTGCTTTCCGCCGTTCTCGCGCTCTTGGCCGGCTGTTTCGGCGGGGGCATGTCGCAGCTCCCGTCGACGGCGACCCCGCCCAAACAGACGGGCTCGGTCACCTTCACGCTCGTGATTCCGGCGGCCAAGGCACCGTCAGCGGCCTCCCGATCGCCGCGATACGTCTCGGCCGCCACGAGCGCCGTACGCGTCACGGTGAACGGCGGCACGCCGCAGACGTTTCAGGTCGGTACCAGTCAGGCGTCGTGCTGGCCGCCGCAGACCAACGAAGTCTGCTCCGTCTTCACGATCGACGCCCCCGTCGGCAACGACACGTTCGTCATGACGCTGCTCGACGCGGCCGGCGCGGCGCTTTCGCAAGCGACGATGAGCGCGACGATCGTGTCCGGCCAGGCCAACACGCTGCACTTCGTCGCCGACGGCACCGTCGCGTCGCTCGCGATGGCGGTCTCCGGCGCGGCCCCGTCATCGGGAACCGCAGCGAACCAGCGGATCGACGTCGTGCCTTTGGATGCAGACGGCTACACGATCATCGGCAACGTCGCGCCGATCCAGGTGACGGACAGCGACGGCAGCGGAGCGACGGCGCTGTATCTCGCGACCGACTCGACCTGTTCGACGCCGTCGAGCGCGCCGTCGGCGTCGGTGACGCTGACGCAGTCCAACGGCGCGTTTCCGACCGTGTGTTTGAGCTACAGCGGCGCTGCGATGAGCTCCCCGGCGACGCTGAGCGCGACGATCGGCAGCGTGCCGGCCGCGACGACGCATTTCCAGGCGGCCACGTCGCGCGCAAGCGGCGTCTGGGTGCTGGGTTCGCCGTCCGGCGCACCGTCCGGGACGCCCCTGACCCTGGCGAAGCTGGACGCGAACCTGAACATCGTGACGTCGATCAGCGGCACGGCGACGGGACTGTCGCAAAACGCCGCGGGCATCGACGTCGACGCGGCCGGAAACGTCAGCGTCCTGGAGCCGACGACGGGGACGACGTTTACGCTCGAGACCTTCGCGCCCGGGCAGTCGGGCAACGTCGCTCCGCATGCAGTCACGACGTTCACGCTGCCGCTGAGCCAGGTCAATATGACCGGCCCCGCGCTCGACCGCCATGGCGGCGCGTACGTGATGGGGATCGGGGAAACCGGTTCCGCGGTCGAGTGCGCGATGTATTACGTGCCGCTGAACGGCGGCGCGTCGATCGCCACGCAAGTGCGCGATTGTACGAGCGACAGCGGCGTCGCCGGCGCGCTCCAGGGCTTCGCCCTCCACGTCGCACCGAGCGGCGACCTGTACGCCGGGTTCGATAATACGCCGCCCCCGGGCGGCTTCGTCGGCCCGCACGGCACGCTCCGCCGCTACGTGAACGGTGGATCGGGGCTGACGGCGGCCGGAAGCGCATCGACGGTCAACGACGACTCGTTCGCGTTCTTCCCCAACGGCAACGCGATCATCTGCCGAGGCGGTCTCGGCGCTGCGGTTCTGTACACCGTGACGACGACCGCCAGCACCATCACGGCGACGGGCGGGTCGACGTACGACAACGCGTGCGGCGGCGTCGCGGTCGACGCGAGCGGCAACGCGTATCTCAGCAGCGGCCAGACGTACTTCTATCCGCCGGGCGCGACGACGTACACGAAGAGCACGGCGGCGATCGGGGGAGTGCTCGCCGCGTACGACGGCCCCTAACCCGTCGAGAAGTCCGCGCGGCAACGCGGCATGTCAGCCCGCCGGGATCGCGGCAACCACCAGACGTTCCAGCCCGGCATAGTCCGGCACGATCTCGACGCCCGCGTTCGGCAGGGCCGCGCGCACGAGCGCTTCGAGCGCGCGTGCGTTGCCGGGCGCGGCTTCGAGCAGCACGATGCCGCGGGGTGCGATCAGCTTCGGCAGTTCCGGCACGAACCGCCGGTACAGGTCGAGGCCGTCCGCGCCGCCGTCGCGCGCGAGGAGCGGTTCGAACGCGACGGGATCGGGCGCGGCAGCGCATTCCGCGCTCGGCACGTACGGCAGGTTCGCGACGACGCAGTCGAACGGCGCGTACGGCACGATCGGCGCGGCGAGGTCGCCGCGCAGGAACGTGACATGTTGGAACACGTCGTTGCGGGCGGCGTTCCGGCGCGCAACGGACAGCGCGTCCTGCGACACGTCGGTGGCGTACACGCCCAACTGCCGGAGCTCGCACGCGAGCGTCACGGCGATCGCGCCGCTGCCCGTCCCGATGTCCGCGGCCGTCCCGTTCTCGCGATCGATCGCGCGCAGGTGACGGACGGCCCACTCGACCGCGAGCTCGGTTTCCGGCCGCGGCACCAGCACGCGCGCGTCGACGCCGAACATGCGCCCGTAGAAGCCGGCTTCGCCTGTGACGTATGCCAGCGGCGCGCCTCGAGCGCGCTCATCGACCAGCGCGGTGAAGCGCTCCGCGACCTCGGAGTCGAGCTCGCGCTCGCGGTGCGCGATCATGTCGGCGCGCGAGACGCGCGCCGCGTGCGCCAGCAGAAACACGGCGTCGAGCCGGCCCGTTCCGCCGACGGGCTCCAAGCGCACCGCCGCGTCGCGCAGCGCCTCGCCGATCGTCAAGCGGCGGACGTCTCGCCGGCGAGCAGCCTCGCCTTCTCGTCCTTCTGCAGCTCGACGATCAGCTTCTCCATGTCGCCGTCGAGGATCGCGCGGATGTTCTGGAAGCTCTGGTTGATGCGGTGGTCGGTGATGCGATCCTGCGGGTAGTTGTACGTGCGGATCTTCTCGCTGCGGTCGCCGGTGCCGACCTGGCTGCGGCGCAGCGCGCCTTCCGTCTCTTCACGTTCGCGCCGCTGGTTGGCCGCGAGCTGCGCGCGCAGCATGTCCATCGCGCGCGCGCGGTTCTGCAGCTGCGAGCGCTCCTCGCTGCACGCGACGATGATGCCGCTGGGTTTGTGCGTGATGCGGATCGCCGACTCGGTCTTGTTGACGTGCTGCCCGCCCGCGCCGGACGCTTTGAACGTGTCGATCTCCAGATCGCCCGGCCGGATCTCCACCTCGCCGTCGTCCTCGACCTCGGGCAGGACGGCGACGGTCGCGGTCGAGGTGTGGATGCGGCCTGCCGCTTCCGTCGCCGGCACGCGCTGCACGCGGTGCACGCCCGACTCGTACTTGAACCAGCGGTACGGTTCGCCGTGCTTGACGGCGATGACGACTTCTTTGTAGCCGCCCGCCTCGTTCTCGTTCTCGCTGAGCAGCTCGACGCGCATCTTCTTCGAGTCGGCGAAGCGCGTGTACATGCGCAGCAGGTCGCCGGCGAAAATCCCCGCCTCATCGCCGCCCGCGCCCGCGCGAATCTCGATGAAGATGTCCTTGTCGTCGTGCGGATCGCGCGGGAGCATGAGCTCCTGCAGCTCGGCTTCGAGCGCGCGGCGCCGCGCGTCCAGCTCACCGGCCTCTTCGTCGGCCAGCGCGGCCAGCTCGGGATCGCTGCGATCCGCGCGCAGCGCTTCGTTGCCGGCGATCGCTCGTTCCAGATCGCGGTAGCGGCGGTACGCCGAGACGGTGGCTTCGATGCCGGCGCGCTCCTTCATCAGCGCGGTGAAGCGCGACTGATCGAAGCCGCCGCTCGTGTCGGCGAGCGCTGCGTCGATCTCGTCGAAGCGTTTCGAGAGCGTCTCGAGGCGGTCGTTGTATTGCATCGGGCAAGAAAGAAGCGAGCCGCAGCACGGCTCGCTTCGAAGTGTCAGTCCGGTGGCGCTAAGCCGGAGCCTGGGCCGTCTCCTGGACGTCCGCCTGCTTACGCGTCTTGCGCGCGGCTGCCTCGGCCTTCTTCTTGTCGGCCATGGCGGCGCGCTGGTTGAACTTCTCGACGCGTCCTGCGGTGTCGAGGAACTTCTGCTGCCCGGTCCAGAGCGGGTGGCAGTTCGAACACACCTCGACGCTGATCGTCGGCGACGTCGATCCGGTGGTAAACGTGGCACCGCACGCGCACGTCACGTGCGCCTCGGGATACCACTTGGGGTGACCTTTCGTTTTCACAGCCCTCCTATTCTATCACCGGGTGCAAGGCCCGACAGGCATGAAGCCGCGAACCGTTTGCGAACAGTCACCCGTTCCTCAAAGCGAACCCGTCTCCCGAAGAGGTCCCCGTTTGAACGTCCGTCACATCGCGCTCGTGGCGCTGGCCGCCTTGGCTCTCGGTGGAACCGCGCTTGCTCAGCAGGCGCCCGCTCCCGGGCAGGTCGCGCAGGCTACGCCCGGCCCGGCCACGTCGCCGTCCCCGAGCCCAGCGCCGAGCGGGCGCCGTCGCGGCGGCCTCCGCGCGCCGTCGCCGCAGCCGAGTGCCTCGGAGACGCCCGAGCCGCCGCAGTTCTCGACGATGGACGGCGTGTGGGAGGTCCAGCTCCAGTCGATGATGACCGGCAAGACGACGTACTCGCATCTCTACATCACGCAAAAGGGCGACGCGCTGACCGGAACGTGGGTGCGCGGAGGGAAGGACAAGGCGCCGTTCGCGGGCACGTTCGACGGGCGTCTCTTCAAGCTGACCGCGACAGATCCGAAAAACGGCGCATGGACGTTCGCCGGCTATGCCGAGAATTTCGCCGACATGGTCGGGATGCTGACCAGCTCCGATCCGAAGGACAAGGGGACGCCGTTCACCGCTTCGCACCGCAAGAAAGACAAGATCAGCGTCTGATCGGCGCGGCCGAACTCGACGCGCGCATTCTCGCCGCGATCGGCGCGTACGAGCTCGACGGCGCTGCGTTCGACGCGCTCGCGCGCGACGTGTTCATCTTTCAGGTATCGCACAACGCGCCGTACGCGGCGTTCGCGCGCTCGAAGGGGTTCGATGCGTCCGTTGCTCCGGCGCGCGCCGAGGACATCCCCGCCGTGCCGGCCGCCGCGTTCAAGGACGCGCGTCTGGCGACGTTTCCGCCGGAAGAGACGGCGATCTGGTTCGAAACGAGCGGCACGACCCTGGGCCGCGGCGGCCGGCACGAGCTGCCGACGACGCGGCTGTACGAGGCCGCGCTGCTCGCGTCGTTCGACCGCATGCTGCTCGCCGACGGCGCGCGGCTGCGGTACCTCAACCTCGTGCCCGATCCGCGCGAGCGCCCGCACAGCTCGCTCGGGTTCATGATGGCGCACGTCGCGGGCGAACGGGGCGACGCGCGCAGCGGATGGTACCTGCATGACGACGCGCTCGACGTCGATGCGTTCGTGCGCGATGCCGAGCGCGCGATCGCGGACGCCGTTCCGGTGTGCGTCGCGACGACGGCGTTTGCGCTCGTCGCGCTGCTCGACGCGCTCGCGGACCGCGGCCGCACGCTCCTTCTTCCGCACGGCTCGCGCGTGATGGAGACGGGCGGGTTCAAGGGAAGGACGCGCACGGTCGACCGCACGACGCTGTACCGCGAGACGTCGGACCGTCTGGGCGTGCCGATCGCATCCATCGTCGCCGAGTACGGGATGACGGAACTGTCGTCGCAGTGGTACGACGCGCCGTTCGCGCGCGCGGCGATCGAGCCGCGCGTGAAGATCGCGCCGCCCTGGCTCCGCGCGATCGTGGTCGACGGCGACGGACGCCCCGTGCCGCAGGGCGTCGTCGGCGCGATTCGCCACGTCGACCTCGCCAACCGCGGCTCCGTGATCGCGGTCGACACGGAGGACCTCGGCGCACTGGTCGACGGCGGGCTGGTCCTGGTCGGCCGCGATGCCGGCGCGGAGCTGCGGGGCTGCTCGCTCGACGCGGAGTCGCTCCTCGCGCGCCGTGTCTGAGGCCGGTGCGCTCCGCGCGCTCGAGGCGCGCCGCATCGCCGGTTTCATCGCCGACGCGGCGCAGCGGTGGTGCGACGCGGACTTCGCGCCGCGCGTGCGCGCCGCTACGGCGATCGAGCGGCGTCTGGGTTACACGACGCCGGTCGTCGACTTCGCGCTGGACCGTCTCTTCGGCGGCATCACGCGCGGCGCGATCGAGGCAGCGATCGCGTCGGAGCTCGGCAGCGTCGCGGCTCTGGACGGCATCGTTGCGCGTGCCGGCGCACCGCCCGCATGGGCGCGCGGCGTCGACCACGCGGTGATCGTCTCGAGCGACACGACGATCGGCGTCGCGATTCCGCCCGCGATCTTCGCGCTCTGCGCGAAGTGCGACGTCGTCGTCAAGGATCGCAGCGACGCACTCGTCGCGGCATTCTTCGCGTCGCTGACGGAAGAGCACCCGGCCTTCGAACGCGCGGCCGTGGCGCGCGCCTGGCGCGGCGGAGACGACCCGGACGAAGGGGCAGTGCTGCGCGACGCGGACGTGGTCGTCGCGTTCGGCGGCGCGGACGCGCTGCGCGCGATTCGCGACCGCTGCAGCGCCGAGGCACGCTTCGTGCCGTTCGGGCACCGCGCCGGGATCGGCATCCTGACCCGCGACGCGGCCGTGGCGCTCGATGCGGCTGCGGCTGAACGGATCGCGCGCGACGCGCTGCTGTACGACGGCGAAGGCTGCCTCTCGCTGCACGCGCTCTTCGTCGAAGCGGCGGACGAGACGCTCGCGCGCGTCGCCGCGACGCTGGCCGCCGCCTTCGAGCGCGTCGCGGTCGAATTTCCCGGGGGCGCGCGAAGCCCCGCGCGCATCGCGCGCGTGGCGCAGTATCGCGACGCCGCGGCGTTTCGGGCCGCGTCCGGACACGGCACCGTGCTGCGCGCCTCCGATGCGGTGCTCGTGGTCGAACCGCCCGCCGCCGACGCGCCGCCCTTCTTGCCCCGCGTGTTGCCGCTGATCCCCGTGGCGAGCGTCGACGCGGTCGCGGCGTACGTGCTCGCGCACCGCATCCCGGTGCAGATCGTCGGGTCGGCGACCGCCGACGACGGTACCGTCGCATTGGCCGAGCGGATCGGCGCCGTGCGCGTGGCGCCGTTCGGGTCGATGCAGGACCCGCCGCTCGGCGGGCATCACGGCGGCCGCCCGCGTATCGCGGACTTCGTGCGCTGGATCGACCGCGAATGAGCTCCGTCCCCGGACCGCGTTCGCGCGCGCTCGCTGCCGAACTCGCGCGGTACGAGCCCCCCGGCGTCACGTACCTTGCCGACGACTACCCGGTGTTCTGGGCGCGCGCGCACGGCGCGACCGTCGAGGACGTCGACGGGAATCGCTACCTCGATCTGACGTCGGCGTTCGGGGTCGCCGCGACGGGGCACACCAACCCGCACGTCGTGCGGGCCATCGCCGAGCAGGCGCACGCGCTCATCCACGGCATGGGCGACGTGCACCCCACCGAGGTTCGCACGCGTCTGCTCGCGCGGCTGGCGGCGATCGCTCCGGGCGATCTGCAGAAGACGTACCTCTCGACCTCCGGCGCCGAGGCGATCGAGTTCGCGCTCAAGACCGCACTGCTCGCGACCGGCAAGCCCCGCGCGATCGCGTACCGCGGCGCGTATCACGGGCTTTCGCTCGGAGCGCTCGAGGTGGCCGGCATCGAGAAGTTCCACGCGCCGTTCGCGCCCCTGGTCGCCGGCCGCGCGACGTTGCTGCGATATCCGGGTGCGCGCGACGACGCCGCGTCCGCGATCCGCGACGTCGAGGATGCGCTCGCCGACGACCCGGCGATCGGCGCGATCGTGGTCGAACCGATCCAGGGACGCGGCGGCGTGATCGTCCCTCCGGACGGCTTCTTGCCCGGGCTTCGCTCGCCTGTGCGATGCGCACGGCGTCGTGCTCGTGCTCGACGAGATCTACACCGGGCTCGGGCGCACGGGCACGATGTTCGCGTGCGAGCGCGAAGGCGTGGTGCCCGACCTGCTCTGCATCGGCAAGGCGCTCGGCGGCGGCGTGCCGCTCTCCGCGACCATCGGGACCGCGCGGGTGATGGACGCGTGGCCCGTCAGCGCCGGCGAGGCGCTGCACACCTCGACGTTCCTCGGGAACCCGCTCGCCTGCGCGGCGGCGCTCGCGAACCTCGACGAGATCGAACGGCTCGACGTCGCGGCGCGCGTGCGCGCTCGTGAGCCGGGGCTCGGCGAGCGCCTGGGCGCGCTGCGCGCGCACCGCGACGTCGTGGACGTGCGCGGGCGCGGCTTCTTTTGGGCGCTCGAGTTCGCGACCGCGCGCGCTGCAAACCGCGTCGTCGTTCGCGGGTTGGCGAACGGTGTGATCCTGCTGCAGTCCGGTCCGACCGGAACGTCGATCACGATCGCGCCGCCGCTCACGATCGGCGACGCCGAGCTGGAACAGGCGCTCGACCTCGTCGAGCGCACCATCGTGGAGACGGAGGACGCCGCGTGAGCACGTTACGGGTCGGGATCGTCGGCAGCGGCTTCGGCGGTGCGGTGCACGCGCCGGCGTACGCGCTGCACCCGCGCTTCGAGGTCGTCGCGATCGCGTCGCCTTCGAACGCCGAGCGCGTCGCGCGCGAGCGCAAGATCCCGCAGGCGTTTCGCTCCGTCGAGGACATGCTCGCCGGTGCGCAGATCGACGTCGTGTCGGTCGCGTCCCCGCCGTTCGACCATCACCGCTCGGTGCTCGCGGCGCTCGCCGCCGGAAAGCACGTGCTGTGTGAAAAGCCGTTCGCGCTGAACCTCGCGCAGGCCGAGGAGATGGCCGCCGCGGCCGAGCGCGCGGGCGTCGCACATGCGCTCGCGTTCGAGTTCCGCTACGTCCCGGCGGTGATCGCGATGAAGGAGCTCATCGACAACGGCCACCTCGGCGCGCTACGCGAGGTCGAGGTCGCACGCATGGGCCGCGACCTGCTCGAGCGCATGACGAACCGCGGTCCGTCGTGGTGGTTCTCGCGCGAGAAGGGCGGCGGCGTTGCGAACGCGTTCATGCCGCATTTCTTCGACCTTGCCAACCACCTCGCAGCGCGCGCGCCGCGCGCGACGCACGGCCTGCTGCGCACGGCGAACCCGCGCCGCGTCGGGCCGGACGGCGCGCCGTTCGCAACGGACGTCGCGGACGGCGCGTTCGCGTTCGTCGACTACGGCGAGGGCCTCGTCGGCCGCGCGAGCGTCGACTCCGCGACCGTGGTCGAGTCACTCACGGTCGCCGTGCACGGCGAGACACGATCGGTGGTCGCGAACGGCACGGGCTTCGCCGACACGCGTGTGTTCACGCTGACCGAGGACGACCAGGACGAGCTCGAGATCGCCCCCGCCGCATACGAAAAGCAGGCTGTCGTGCACGGCAACCTGCCCTTCTTCCTTCCGCTGCTCGACGCGTTCGCCGAGCGGATCGATCTCGGCGCGTCCGGCGTGCCGACGTTCGCCGACGGCCTGGTCGTGCAGCGCCAGCTCGACGCGATCGGCTACGGCCGCTAGAGCGAAGACCGGCGCGACAAAAAGGGAGAGGCCGTGAAGCCCCTCCCTTTCGCGTTCGATTCGGTCCTTACGGGTGCGCCGCGGCGACCGCGTTGCCGACGTTGAGGCGGCCGGCGCCCTGACGGGTGCTGCCCGCGCCGATGTTGTCGGCGGTCGACGTGAGGATCGACGTCACCGTCGCGGGTGACAGCGACCGTGCGCCGCCGTGGTACGCCTCCATCAGCGCGATGGCGCCCGCCACCTGCGGCGTAGCCTGCGAGGTGCCGTTGAACAGCACGCGGCAGACGCCGCCCGAGTTCGTGCACTGGTCGGGCGCATACGCCGCCGTGGTGGTCGAATAGCCTTCGATCCACAGCAGGCGGTCGTTGCCCGTCGTGTCAGCCCCGGCATCGCCGCCCGGCGCGACCAGCGTCGGACCGGAGTTCGAGTAGCTGGCGACGGTCTCGTTCGTGATCGAGGAGTACGAGTTCGCCGTGTGGTTGCCGATCGCCGACGCGCCGACCGCGATCACGCCGGGATAGCCGGCGGGAAAATCGGGCTGGTTGCCGTCGCTCGACCCGTCGCCGTACTCGTTGCCGGCCGCGGCGACGACGCTGACGCCCGCGCTAATCGCCGCTTCGATCGCGTTCTCCTCGACCGGGTCGGCGCCGCTGCCGTTGGGCCCTTGCGCCGAACCCAGGCTCAGACTGATCACGGACGCGCCTTGCGCGACCGCATCGTTGATCGCCGCGGCTTCGTCGCCGCTGTCGGCCGTCTGCTGATCGCTACACGTGTTCGCATCCGGGAAGATCTTGTACGCGAGCAGGTGCGTCGAATACCCGACGCCGGCGAAGCCGTAGCTGTTGTTCGTCAGCGCCGTCGCGAGCCCGGAGGTGTTGGTGCCGTGGCCGTTCGTGTCTTGCACGCTGCCGGCGCCGGTCTTCGTGACGGTCGAACCGTTCTGCGTGATGATGCTCTTCTTCACGTCGATCGTGAAGTCTTGATTCGTCTCGTCGACGCCCGTGTCGATGACCGCGACCTTGACGCCCGCGCTGCCGTGCGTGAGCCCCCATGCCGTCGGGTCGACGTTCGCCTTGTACAGATACCACTGGTCGTCGTTGTCGAGATATTGGTCGTTCGCAACCGCGTCGCCGAGCAGCCCGCGATAGTGCAGGCGGTCGACGCTCTGCACCGACGCGTTGGTCTTGAGCGTCGCGGCCATCGCGGCGGCGTCGACTCCGGCCGCCAGGTTGAGGATGCGATGCGTCAGCCCGTTCGTCGCGCCCATGTCGACCGTCTGAACGACGGACGCGTTCTTCTCGACGCTCGAGACGCTGCGCACGCCGGCTTTGTACGTGACGTAGAGACGATTCGGAACGACGCCTCCGACCGCGCGCGCGGCGCGGCGAATGCCCGAGGTCGACGTCGGAACGGCCGAGCACCCGACCACAGGCGTCGCGCTCGGTGTCGGCGTCACGTGCACGACCGGGGTGCTGCTTCCGCCGCCCCCGCCGCCGCATCCGGTGAACGTGCTCACAACGGCCAGAGCCGGCAATGCAACTAAGGGGCGGAACTTCATGCAGATCGCTTTCGTGGGAACGCCGCGGCCGAGCCCGCGCGTCTCGGATATCGGTCCGACTGCCTGGAAACGTGAGCCGGGGTGATTCGTTCTCACCGGCCTCACATCTTCAGGCACCATCACTCGAAAGCGTACTCGCTTTTCCTGAGGCCAGCTTAAAATCCAGCCCGGGCGGCGCTCAATGGTGCTCTACCGCACGGTGGTCGCGGCTTCGGCTTCGCGTTCGAGGTGCCGCCAGATCAGGCCGAGCGCGGCGACGGTGGCCCGGCTGCGGATGTCCGCCCGGTTGCCCGGAAAGGTGAGCCGGCGCGTCTCGACATCATCGCCGAAGGCCAGCGCGAACCAGACCAGACCGACCGGCTTGTCGGCGGAGCCGCCGTCCGGCCCGGCGATCCCGGTCGTCGAGACGGCGACATCCACGCCGAGCCGCTCGCGCGCGCCGCGAGCCATCGCGACCGCCGTCTCTTCGCTGACGGCGCCGGCCGATGCGCAGCGTATCGTCGGGTACGCCGAGCAGCGCGGTCTTCACGTCGTTGGCGTACGCGACGATCGCGCCGCGGAACGTGCTCGACGCGCCCGGAACGGCGACGATCGACTCTGCGACCGAGCCGCCCGTGCACGACTCTGCCGTGCCCAGGGTCAACCCGCGTTCGGCGAGCCGCGCCACGATGGCGCCGGCGAGCGTCGTGTCGTCGTCGCCGTAGTAGCCCGAGCCGATGCGCTCGCGCAGCTGCTCGGCGACCGGTTCGATCAGCGCGTCGGCCTCGTCGCGCGTTCGCGCCTTCGCCATGATCTTGACGTCGACGCGGAAGCCGTGCGCGAGCATCGCGATCTTCGGGTTCTCGAGCGTGCGGAACAGGTCTTCGACGCGGCGGTCGAGCTCCGACTCGCCGATGCCGACGGTATGCAGCGTGCGCGTGTAGATCGCTTCGCGCAGATCGAAGCGCTGCACGAGCCACGGGATCAGGCGCTCATCGAGCATCGGCTTCATCTCGCGCGGCACGCCGGGCATGCACGCGATGAACTTGCCGTCGCGACGCAGCGCGACGAAGCCCGGCGCCGTACCGTGCGGGTTCTCGAGCACCACGCAGCCCTCGGGCAGATACGCCTGCCGGCGGTTGTTCTCGGTCATCGTGCGCCCGAACGAACGAAAACGCTCCTCGATCGCGCGCAGCGACGGCTCGTGCAGCACGAGCTTCGCACCGACGGCGCGTGCCGACGGCTTCTTTCGTGAGGTCGTCGACGGTAGGCCCCAGTCCACCGGTCGTGATCGCGCCGTCGGCGCGCGCGAGCACGCCTTCGAGCATCGTAGCAAGCCGGTCGGCGTTGTCCCCGACGGAGTGCTTCGCGTACACGTCGACGCCCTTGTCCGCCAGCGCGCGCGCGACGTACGGGGCATTCGTGTCGACCAAGTGGCCGAGCAGAATCTCGGTGCCGATCGTGACGATCTCGACCGACGCCATCAGCCCCACGCTCCGGGCGGTGCAACGACGATCGCCGCATGATCCCGCGGGTCGGTGATCCAGATGCGGTCGCGTCCGTCGACGGCGATCGAAGCCGCGGACCGCATCGGGAGGGTGCGCACCTGCGGCTCGCCGTCGCGCGGGATCGCGATCACCACGTATCCGGCCTGCCAGCTCATCGCGTCCATGGCGAGAACATATGCCGTTCCGTCCCGCGCCACCGCGACCCCACGCGGGTAGTACGACGTCGGCCACGCGCGGCGCGTGCGATCCGGGTCGATGCGGACGATGCTGTGCGGCGCATCGAGCAGCCACACCGCGCCGTCGGACGTCGCCGTCAGCGGCGGCGACGGTCGCGGCTCGGCGCACGGTGCATCGTACTGCGCGGCCTCGACGAGCGCGAAGGCGTCGATGCGGCCCAGCACGCAGGCGCCGTCGTCGACGAGAAGATCACTGCCGAGCGGCGCCACCGCGCGCAGCTCGCGCAGTCCCGCAAGGTGCACGCTGTGCGTGCCGAGCCGTCCGCCGACGTGACCGACCGTCTTCGCGCGCCCGTACGCGAACCAATAGCCGCCGCCGTCGCTCGGCGCGATGTCGGTGAGTTCCCGCGCATCGGCGCGCACGCCGGGAGCGACCTCCGCAAGGCATCCGCGCCGGAGGGAACGGGAGTCGCGATTCGCGTCGTCGTGCCGGCGCCGACGACGAGGATGTTCGTGCCTTGCGAACACAGAGCGCGCGGGACGGGCGTGCGAAGATCGACGCCGGCCGAATTCAAGGGGCGGTCGCAGTCCCGCGTGCGCGCGACGATCGTGGTATGACCGTCGGTGTCGAGCACCCGGTACAATGCGTACTTTCCGCGCAGGTACACGTATCCGTCGCGACCCTGCACGACGGTATACGTAGGCTCGCCCCCGAAATCCGCGCCGCGGAAGGCGAGCGACTGCACCTCGCGCCCGGGAAAGGCCGCCCAGTGCTGGACGACGTTCGCGTCTGCGCGTCCGGCAGCCGTCAGCGCTGCGGCGACGAGCGCCGCCATCCCGGCGCCACGCCGCACCATTGATCGCGTCACCGTGGCCGGTCCATCACACGCCATGCTGCGAGCTTCGACGTCGCGCTCGTTCGTCACCGCCTATCGGCCGACGGCTCCGAGAGCGCGCCCTTGAGCACGACCGACGCCGGCCCGCCCCGCCGCAGCGCCCGCACGGTGCGGCCGGCGGCGTTGGTCGTGCGCCCGTACACGTATGCAGCCTGCATGCGCACCGACGCCGTCGCATGTGCGCCGGGCGGTAACGGCACGACGAGGTCGTAGATGCCGGCACGCAGGCCGGCGAACGTTCGCGGCGGCGCCCCGTTCACCGCGATGTCGAGCCGCTCGGGGCGTTCGTCGTACGGCCCGCCGTTCGGAAGGTAGACGACGAACCGAAGCGCTCGAGCTCCGTGGTCGAGCGGGGTCGTGAACGCGGCGACGCGCCCGATCCAGCAGCACGACGACCACCGATCGCTCTTGAGAAATCCGGACGGAACCGGCGACGCCGCCACACCTTCCGGAAAGGCGTGTCCCTCCATCGGCGAGGCGACACCCGGACCGCGGTAGCAGCCTGCAGTCACCCAGACGACGGCGAGGATGGCGAGCGCACGGACCGCGATCATCCGCGCACCTGGGACGAGAGAAACACGTCGAACGCGTCGGTGACATGCAACCGGCGGAATCCGAGGGCGGCCATCTCGCGCTGCAAGCGTTGCCGTAGCGGCGGCGCAAGAAAGCGCGGGCCGCGGGCGACGACGACGGCTCCAACGTGCCGGCGTTCGAGAAACGGTCCCAGCCGGTCGTCGAAGATGGCTTGGACGAAATCCGTGAAGCGCGACGAACCGAAGAAGTCGCCGATCGCGTGCACGCCGTTCTCCTGGTAGAAGAGACGGTCGCGTTGCGGAGAGCGGTACACCGTGAGATCCGTGCGACCGGCCGAGCGCAGCGCGCTGCAAACCGCCTGCGCCTCCGCCCATCCGGGCGCGCGCAGCGGCATCCACGACGCGCGGTCGTGGTAGTACGCGACGAGGTCGTGCTCGACGCGCACGTCGTCCGAGATAATGCCGGCATATCCGGCTGTCGGGATCGCGCAGATGGCAAGGCCGGCCGCCGCGACCGCGCGCAGACGCGGCGCCCGGTGCGCGAGCATCACCGCGCCGGCGCCGGCAAGGGCGGCAAAGGCGGGCAGAAAGACCAGCGCGTACCGCCCGATGGACGACGTGCTCATCCAGTACGCGACGGCGTACGCGACGAGCGCCGCGACCGTGAACGTCGCCGGATCTCGCGCCGCCGCTCGCCGGCGGAACAGCCCGTACGCCACGGCCGCGGGCACCCAGATGAAGAGCATGAGCAGCGAGACCGCGCGTTCGCGGAACGCGCGGCCCGATGGGTCGATCACGATGTCCAGCGGAACGAGGATACGATCGAGCACACCGCCTTCGCCGGCGTGCAGGTCTTGCTCTTGAGCGGCCAGGTCGTCGCGGCTGTACGCCGGGTCGGCGCCGCGGAACGCGAGGTTGAGCACCGGCGACACCGGGTCTCCGGCGAGGATGAAGTTGCGCGCGTACCAGGGTGCCGTGCACGCCGCGAGCACGAGAACCGAAACCACCGCCGCGCGCCTGCCGCCGGTGCGCCACGCCGCATAGGCCAGCGCCGCGGCGAGCGCCGGTGCGAACGCGATCAGCGAGATTTTCATCCCGCACAGCAACCCTCCGCAGACCGCGAGGTCCGCCAGCGCGCTCCGGTCGCGCAGGCGAATGGCGTTCCATGCCGCCAGCGCGCACGCAAGGAACGCGAATCCGATCGGCCCGTCGATCATCGCCGAAAGCGACCACGTGACGAACGTGCCGGACAGCGCGAGAGACGCTGCGGCCAGGAGTCCCAGCAACTGCGCGAATGGCGCCGCCGGACGTTCGCTGCGCTCGCCGGCGGCGACGGTGAACCCGTACACGCCCCAGAGCGACAGCAGCGCGGTGAGCCATGAAAGCGTTGCGAGCGCCTGGATCGGCGCGAGCTGCAGGAGCCACACGTCGAGCAGCAGCCAGTTGTTCGCGTAGTACGGAAGCCGCAGCGTCGGATCGACCACGAGCGCGTGCGCTTGCGCCCAATCGAGCGCGTAGACGGCGTGGTACGACGTCGCGTCACTGCCCAAGTCGGGCGCGACGGTCAGGAAGCCGAAGCCGAGCGCGAGCACGTACAGCGCCGCCGTCACGGGCGATATCGCGCGACGCCACACGGCCGCGCGCTCGCGCCAGAACGTCGCGCGCCACGGCGGATCGCCGCGCAGCGCGAACACGGCGACGCCGACGGCGGCCGGCGCCACGAGCGCGAGCGGATATAGCAGGTGCGAGAGCCCGAGCACGAACGTCGCGAGAACCGTCAGGCCGGCGCCGGCCGCGGTGCGCACGACGATCTCGACGACGGCGGTGCCCGTACCGTCGACGCCGGTCCGTACGCCGCTGCCCGGCGCTCGCAGCAGCGTGCCCGCAAGGTAGCACCACGCCCACACGGCATGCACCGCCACCAGGCAGACCGCATAGGTGAGGAGAGCCGTCACGGGGCGACGACGCGCCCGCGTACCCGGCGTCGCGTCACGCGGACTCGGGTACCGCGGCGGGCCCGCTCCCTGCGAGCTCGTCCTCGAACCACTGCGGATAGCGAACGCGCACGTCGACCTCGAAGCCGCTCGCCGCGTCGAGCATCGCGGCCCGCCGCGCGGCCGCGTCGGCCGCGAGCCGCGCGCGATTGCGGCGCTTCTGCGTCGCGAGGCAGTCGACGAAGCGCGCGAACTTCGCGTCGAGCACGCGCTGCAAGCCCTCCTTGATCGCGCGGCCCACGCGCGGCGCGACGCCGCCCGTCGAGATGCCGACGCGCACCGGCCCGGCGGCCGCGATCGCCTGCATCGCGACGAAGCCGTAGCGCGGCTGGTCGATCGTGCACAACAGGAAGCGGTGCTTCTCCGCAAGCGCGCGCAGGCGAGCCGAAAGCGCGGCGTCCATCGGCGTCGAGATCACAAAAAAGGCGCCGGCGACGTCCTCATCGCGGAGCGCCGCTGCGCTGCCGACGCGCTCGACCTCGGCGCCCGCGGCGCGCAGCGCGGCCGCCTTCTCCGTCGCTTCGCGGTCACCGTCCGGACCGATCACGACGCACCGCCGGCCGGCCAGATTGAGACTCACGGGATAGAAGCCGTTCGGCGGCAGCGGATCGTCGGTCGTCATCGTCATAAGTCCACGGGGCGCAGGTAGAACTCGTTGATCGCGGTTCCCGAGACGAGCGCGGTCGTCGGCAGGTGCCGCTTCCAGTGCGTGGAGTCGACGCGCCGGCGCACGAGCCGCACGTCGGTCGCCGCGTACCCGCGGGCGACGATCGCCTCGTCGCGATAGCCGAGCAGGATCAGGTTGAGGATGAGGTCCGCCTGCGCGTACGTGATCCCAAGATCGCCTTCGTCCGTCTGGTTCGCTTCGAGATCGGCGCTCGGCGGTTTGTCGACCACCTCCGTCGGCACGCCGAGGTAGCGCGCGAGCGCCCACACCTGCGTCTTGTAGAGATCGCCGATCGGGTTGACGGGGGGCGTGTCGTCCGCGTGCCACGTGAAGTAGCCCATCAGCCGCTCCGTCTTGTTTCCCGTGCCGACGGGCAGCGCGCTGCGCCGCGCGGACTGGTCGAAGAGCACGAGCATGCGCATGCGCGCCATGACGTTCCCTTTGCGGCGCGCGTCGGCGTCCGGGGCGTGCCGAAGGTAGCCGTCGACCGCGTCGGTGATCTCGATGGTCTCGGCGTGGATGCCGAGCGCGTCGACCACGCGTTGCGCGTCCGAGAGCGAGCTCGCGCTCGACGTGCGGTACGGCATGCGGATCGCGTAGACGTTCTCCGGCCCGAGCGCGCGCGCGCAGAGATATGCGACGAGCGCGCTGTCGATGCCGCCGGACAGGCCGATGATCGCCTTGCCGATCCCCCGGCGTTCGCGCATCTCGTCCTGCAGAAACGCTTCGAGCCAGCGTGCGGTCAGCGGCGCGTCGATCGCGAGCGACGGTTCGTCGAGCTTCGCCTCGAGCAGCGGCAGAACGGTCATTCTTCGAGCCGCCGCGTCACCGGGATCTCGTCGTCCAGCCACAGGTCGGGGAGCACCGCCGAGAGATCACCGAGCAGCGGAATCGTCGCGCGCGCGAGATCGACCTCTTCGGTCTCCAGCCGCACGGAGACGATGCAGGCGTCGAGCGGTCCGGCCGACTGCAGCACATCGCCGCGCGGCGACACGGCGCACGTTCCGCCCGACATCCCTTTGCCGCCCTCGAACCCGGTCAGCCCCGCGTACAGCACGTACAGACCGTGCTCGGCCGCCGCGGACGTGAGGAGTGTCTTCCAGCGCGCGTTGCTTTCGAGCTCCTCCGCGCCGCACAGGCCGCGGCCGGGCGACGCGCTCGGGATCACGATCAGGCGCGCGCCTTTGAGCGCGGCGACGGTCGGCATGATCGCATGCCAGGCGTCCTCGCAGATCAAGATCGCGGCCGTGCCGAACGGCGTGTCGAACACCGACAGCCGGCGACCGCGCGTGAGAAACCGCTCCTCGTCGAACACACCGTACGTCGGCAGGAACATCTTGCGGTGCACGTGCACGACGTGCACGCCGCCGGGCGCGCCGCAGCGCACGTACATCGCGCTGTTGTGAAACGTGCCGTGCGCGTTCTCGTAGAAGCCGATCACGACGTCACAGGTGCGGCCGCCGGCGACGGCGCGCCACTGCTCGTCGACGCGCTGCGCCATGGTCGGCACGTCGACGGCCAGCTCGTAGACCGCGCCCTCGAGGAAGTAGCCGGTGAGCGCCGCCTCCGGAAACACGATCAGGTCGGGCGCGGACGGCGCGAGCTGCGCGAACGCGGCGCGCATCGCCGCGACGTTCGCGCCGACGTCGCCCTTGCGCGGCTTGAACTGCACGAGGGCGGCGCGGAACGGTGCGGCCACTTACTTCGCGAGCGCCAGCGTCGGAACGGCGCGCAGCCGCTCGGCGATCTCTTCCGCGGGATACGTGAGGATCTCGACGAGGGTTGGATGCAAGTGCGGGATGCGCGCGTAGTCCTGCACGGTCGCGCCGTACGCCATCGCGACGATGAGCGGCTCGATGAGGTCGGACGCGTCGGGGCCGAGGATCGATGCGCCGAGGATGCGCCCGTCCTTCGGCGACGCGAGCATCTTCACGAAGCCCTGCGTGCGGCCGAGGGCGACGGCCTTGCCGTGTTCCTCGAACGCGTACGTCGCCTTCAGGAACGGCACGCCGGCCGCCTCGAGCGCGCGCTCCGTCTCGCCGACGACGGCAACTTGCGGGTCGGTGAAGATCGTGTGCGTCTTCGAGAGGCTGTAATCCGCGCGCTCGTGTGCGCCGGTCGCCGCATTGCGCCCCGCGATCTCGCCCTGCTGGATCGCGACGTGCACGAGCGGGAACTGGCCCGTGACGTCGCCGACCGCATAGATGTCCGGGTTCGACGTGCGCAGCGTGTCGTCGACGGGGATGCCGGTGATGTCGTGGTGCTCGACGCCGGCGGCGTCGAGGTTCATGTCGCACACGTTCGGGACGCGGCCCAGCCCGTAGAACAGCTCGTGCGCCGCGACCTCGCGCTCCTCGCCGGCCTGCACGTAGTGCACCACCTTCATTCCGTCGCGTACGCTCACGCGCTGCACCTGCGCGCCGGCTTCGATGCGCATCCCTTCCTCGCGAAAGTACTCCGTCAGGCCGAGTCCAATGTCGTGATCTTCGCCCGAGAGCAGATGCGGTGCGCGAATGATCATCGTGACGGGCACGCCCGCGCGAAAGAAGAACTGACCGAGCTCGCTGCACACGTAGCCGCCGCCCAGCACGATGAGCGAGCGCGGCGGCTCTTCGAGGTCGAGCGCAGCGTCGCTGTCGAGGTACCCCGCATCGGCCAGACCCGGCACGGCGGGCGGCGCGATGATGCTGCCGGTGGCGATGACGAAGCGCGGCGCGTACAGGACGTCATCGCCGACGCGCAGCGTCGTGGACGACTCGAACCGCGCTTCGCCGGTGAAGACGGGAAACGTGTCGATGCCGGCGATCCGGTAGTCCGCCCAGCCGCGAACGAGGCGGCGCTTGCGCTCGGCGAGGGCCCGGTAGTCCAGCCGCGGCTCGCCGGCGTGCACGGCCAGCTCGCCCGAGCCGCGGATCGCGTGCAGCAGATCGCCGGTCGCGATGAGCGTCTTGGACGGCATGCAGCCGCGCAGAATACACAGTCCGCCCAGCGGGCCGCGGTCGACGAGCGCGACGTTCGCGCCCAGGTCGCGAGCGGTACGCGCGGCCGCGAAGCCCCCGCTGCCCGCGCCTACCACGATGAGATCGAATCGATTCGGAATGACGCTGCTCCCCTGGTCGCCCCGTGAGTCTTGACACCTAGCTTGGCCGGGACGGTTCCGCGATCCATGCAGGCGACCCATGGAGGCGGCGCGGAACGAGCGGGACCGTGGACCTCGCCCTCGTTGGAACGGCCGTTCGGTCGAAGCCCGCGGCCTTCGTCGCCGCCGTGGGCCGGCCGGCCGTGCTCGCGGTCGGCGCGGCCGGCTTCACCGTCGGGTTCTTCCTCTGGTACGCCCTCGCGCTGCGCGCCCCGCACGGCCCGCACTTCCTGGATGCGGCGTGGGCCGTCTCGCTGGTCGCCGGCGTCGTCGGCGTCTACGCCGGCTGGATCGGCTACAGCCGCTACTTCGCGCGCCGCGCTCGCGTCGACGAGGTCACCGCGCTGCAGTACGACGCGGTGTCGTGGTCGGCGCTCGTGCTGCTCTGGGCGACGCTCCTCGCGCCCAGCGGCGCGCACGGCACCGGCCGGGCAGCCGCCGCGGCGGTCGGCGCGTTCGTCCTCGCGAAGCTGATCGTCGCCGCACGATTCAACCGTACGGTCCGCGAGGTCGCGCTGACGTTCCTCATGACGCGCCTGCCGCTCATCGCGATCGCCGAGCTCGCGTCGATGGTCATCGGGCAGCGCCCGGGCGTGCACTACGCCGCATCGACGAACCCGCTCCTGGCGGTTTGGGGCCGGTGGGATGCCGAGCACTACCTCGGCATCGCGCGCAACGGCTACTCCGGGACCGAGCCCGCGTTCTTCCCGCTCTACCCCCTGCTGATCCGGATCGTCGGCACGCTCACCGGTTCCGAGCTCATCGCCGGCATGATCGTCTCGAACGCCGCGGCGTTCATGGCGCTGCTCTACTTCTACAAGCTGGTCGAGCACGAGTACAACCGCCACGTCGCGCAGCGCGCCACGTTCTACGTGTCGATCTTTCCGACGGCGATCTTCTTCTCCGCGGTGTACAGCGAGTCGCTTTTCCTGTTCCTGACGGTCGCGTCGTTCTACTATGCGCGCGAACGCCGGTGGCTCAAAGCGGGCCTGTTCGGTTTCTTCGCCGCGCTCACGCGCTCCGAAGGCGTGCTGCTTGCGGTTCCGCTGCTGATCGAATGGGTCGTGGCGGCGAAGGAAGGCGGCCGCGAGTTCTTCCGCTACTGGTTCGACGACGTCGTGAAGCCGCTCATCGGCATGGCGTTCGTCCCGCTCGGCCTGGCGACGTACATGGCGTACCTGTGGGTGCTCAGCGGCGACCCGCTGCGCTTCTCGCACGTGCAGACGCACTGGGGCCGCTACTTCGCGCCGCCGTGGACGTCCGTATGGAACACCGTCCGCAAGATGATCCACGCGCACGCGCCGCAGACGACAGCCAACGAAGTGCTCGAGCTCGCCTTCACGTTGCTGATGGTCGTGGTGCTCCTCGTCGGGTTGCGCCGTCTGCGCCTCTCGTACGCCGTGTACATGGCGCTTTCGATCCTGATCCCGATGTGCACCGGCAGCCTGATGAGCATGCCGCGCTTCGCGCTCGTGCTGTTCCCGATGTTCGCGCTGTTCGGGCTGTGGGGCTCCCGGCCGACGTTCGGCAACGCGTACGTCGCGTTCTCGCTCCCGCTGCTCGGCCTGTTCACGGTGCTGTTCGCGGACTGGTACTGGGTGGCATGAGCGCGCAGGGGACGAGCCTGTTCGAGCGCGTGCGGCGCCGGCGCGGCGTTCGGCAATTCGTGAAGTTCGGAATCGTCGGCGCGTCGGGCTTCGTCGTCAATCTCGTCATCTTCACGCTGCTGCAGCGCGTCGTGGCGAACCCGACGGCCGCCGGTCCGTACTACGCGATGTACTCGATCGCGTTTCTCGCGGGCGGCGTCTCGAACTACTTCCTCAACCGCATCTGGACGTTCCGATCGACCGGACACGCCGGCCGCGAAGCCGCGCAGTTCCTGAGCGTCTCCGTGCTGGCCCTCGTCGTCGGACTCGTCGTGTCGGCGCTCGTCGCGCCTGCGCTCGGCCACGGCCATCGGACCTGGCTGTGCGCGACGCTTTCCGGCATCGTCGTCAACTTCTTCGTCAACAAGTACTGGACGTTCCGGACGGTCTCGTGATCCGCGACCGCCGCTTCTGGATCGCGACGCTCGTGTTCACGGCGATCGGCGCGGCGCTGCGCCTCAAGGGCATCCACGATCCGATCTTCGACCATCCCGGCTGGCGCCAGGGCGACACGGCCGCGATCGCGCGCAACTTTGCGCAGCTGCAGCTCAACCCGCTGTTCCCGCAGACCGACTACGACGGACCGCCGCCGAACTACGTCGAGCTCGAGCTGCAGATCGTGCCGTTTCTCGCGGCGCTGCTCTACAAGCTGTTCGGGGTGCACGAGGTGTTCGGCCGGCTGATCTCGCTGGCATTCGGCGTCGCGACGATCCCGGTCGTCGCGCTGTTCGGCCGCTGGCTGTTCCGGAGCGCGCTCGCGGGAGCGGCAGCCGCGGCGGCGTTCGCGATCCTGCCCGGCGCGTGGTACTACAGCCACACGTTCATGCCGGACACCGCGATGGTGTTCTTCACGACGTGCGCAGTGTACGCGTGCGCGCGGTGGCTCCTTCGACAAGCTCAGGATGACACCGAAGCTCAGGATGACACCGGCGGCGGTGGGCCGGCTTGGCGCGGGTGGTGGGTGCCGGCGGTGCTGCTGGCCGTGGCGTTTCTCGCCAAGCCCGTCGCGGTCACCGCCGCCGTTCCGATCGCCGCGTGCGCGTTCGCGCGCTTCGGCCCGCGCGCCGCGCTGCGGCCGCAGCTCTGGGCGCTCGCCGCGGTCGCTTTCGTGCCGCTGCTCGTGTACGACCGCATCGTCTCCTCGCATGCGGAGTGGCACTGGGCGAGCGGGATCACGACGCTGCACGTCCTGCCCTCGCTGCGTGGCGCGCTGACGTCGCCGGCGGCGTTCGCCGCGAAGGCGGTCGCGTTCGCCCACGCGCTGCGCATGCTGGCCACGACGATGCTGGGCCCCATTGGCTTTGCCTGCGCTGCGCTCGCGTGCTTCGTTCCGTTGCGGTCGCGCTCCGGCGCGCTGCTGTGGGGATGGCTCGGCGGCGGGCTGCTGTACGCGTACGTCGTCGTCACCGTCGAGCGCGTCGACTACTACCTGTACCTGCTGCTGCCGCTCGGCGCGCTGCTCATCGGCCGGCTCTGCGCGTTCGCCGTGGAGCGCGCGGGCGCCGAGCCGCAGCGGCGCGCGACGCTGGCGGGTATCGGCGCAATCGTGTGGCTCGTCGCCGCGTACGCCGGCTATCGTCAGATCGCGCCGTACTACCGCTGGAGCGCGGCGAACTTCGTGCGCGCGAAGCAGCTGGACGCGACGCTCGCGCCCGGCGCGCTCGTCGTGATGGGCCACTATGACCCGTCGATTCTGTACACCATCGGGCGCAAGGGCTGGGAAGAGGATCCGCACGTCTGGACGCCGTTCGACGAGCAGAGCGCGATCCGCAAGGGCGCGCGCTACTTCATCGCTGTCGAGAAGACACGGCTCGAGCAGACGAACCTCGAGCTGTTCTGCTGGCTGTCACGGTTTCCGGTGCTCGATCCGCGTGCGGCGTGGCCCGTCTACGAAACGGACCCGGCAAAGGTGCTGCCGGGCGCCGAGGACCGCTGGCGCGCGTTCCGCCGCCGCGAGATGGCCGGCGCGTACGCGAACTGGCGTCGCGACTGGAAGACCGCGCCCGACCCCTGCCGCTAATTGCGAGGAACCGGGCGGGATCGCACGCAAACGCGAGCGGTGGCTGCTACGGATGCGATCGACCTCGACCGTGACGTCGCGGTGCTGCGCGAGCGCGCCGGCACATGGGCACGTCTGAGCCTCACGGGCAAGATCCGGCACCTTCGCGCGACGCGCTCCGGCCTGATCGACGGCGCTCGCGACTGGGTCGCGCGCGCTGCCGCTGCGAAAGGCATCGACGAAACGCCGCTCGCGGGCGAAGAGTGGCTCGCCGGACCGTATCCGCTGCTCACGTCGATCGACGCGCTCACCGCGACGCTGGCCGGGATCGCGCGCTACGGGATGCCTCCGATCCCGGCGAACGCGATTCGCACGCGCACGACGGCGGCCGGCGGCAAGCGCGTCGTCGTCGACGTGTTCCCCGCCACCCGCTCGGACCGGCTGCTCCTGAACGGCGTGCACGCGGAAGTGTGGATGCAGCCCGGCGTGACGCGCGAGAACCTGCCCGAGCACGTCGCCGCGTTCTACCGCGAGCGCGAGCCCGCGGGCCGCGTCACGCTCGTGCTCGGCGCGGGCAACATCGCCGCGATTCCGGCGCTCGACCTGCTCTACGCGCTGTACGCCAACGGCAGCGTGGTCCTGCTCAAGCTTAACCCGGTCAACGCATACCTCGGACCGGTTTTCTCGCACGTCTTCGCGTCGTTCATCGACGAGGGCTTTCTGCGCATCGTGGACGGCGGCGCCGGCGAGGGAGCGTACCTCTGCGCGCACGCGGGCGTCGACGCGATCCACCTCACCGGCGGCGAGCGCACGCACGACGCCATCGTCTTCGGCGCGGGGGAGGATGGCGCGGCGCGCAAGCGCGCCGGCACGCCCGTCGTTGCCAAGCCGCTGACGAGCGAGCTCGGCAACGTGACACCGGTGATCGTGGTTCCCGGGTCCTGGAGCGAGGCCGACATTCGCTATCAGGCCGCGCACGTCGCGACGGCCAAGCTGCACAACGCAGGTGCGAACTGCATCGCGGCACAGGTGCTCGTCACGCCGCAGGCGTGGCCGTTGCGCGCTCGGTTCGTTGCCGCGGTGCGCGACGCGCTCGCGCACGCGCCGGCGCGACCGTCGTACTATCCGGGTTCACGCGAGCGGGTGCGCGACGTCGAACGCACGTACCCGCGCGCCGAGCCGCTCGGAATTCCGATCGACGGCGTGCATCGCACGTTCGTCGGCGGGCTCGACGCGGCGAACGACGAGCCGCTGTTCCGCACCGAGGCGTTCGGCCCCGTGCTCGCCGAGACGGCGCTGCCCGGCGACGACGCGGCGGCGTTCCTCCGCAACGCCGTCGCCTTCTGCAACGAGCGGCTGCACGGAACGCTCGGCGCTGCGATCTTGATCCATCCGCGGACGATCCGCCGGCTCGGCGCCGCGTTCGACGAGGCGATCGCCGCGCTTGCGTACGGGTGCGTCACGGTCAACACGTGGCCGGGCGTCGGTTTCTCGCTTGCGCACGCCACGTGGGGCGCGTTTCCGGGCAACACGCCGGCCGACGTCGGAAGCGGCATCGGCATCGTGCACAACGCCTATCTCTTCGACGCGCCCGAGAAGACGGTCGTGCGCGCGCCGTTCGCGCCATTCCCGCGCTCGCTCCGCGACGGCGAACGGACGCTGCTCCCGACGCCGCCGTGGTTCGTCACCCATCGCCGCGCCGACGCGGTCGGACGCGCGCTCTTCGACTACGCCGCAAAGCCGTCGCCGGTGCGCTTCGCACGGGTCTTGTCCAACGCGATGCGCGCATGATGGACCGACGGCGTCAACCCATGGTAGACTAGACACATGACCCGGTCACATGGGACATCTGTCCAAGCCGCGAAGTCAGCCGCGTCGGCTTCCGAGCTCGCGCGCTTCGTGGCGGAACTCGTGAACCTGGAGGTTCCGAAAGGGACCGGGGTGTCGTACTTGCTCGAACCGTCGTCGCTCGCGGAAAGCGCCGCAATCGAACGCGGCCTGCCCGCAACTACGTGGGAGCGGCTTCAGCGCTTCGGCTTCACGCGCGACGAGATCGCCGCGGTCGTCGGAAACAGCACTAAAACGGTCCGGCGCAAAGAGGGGCGGCGCGAACGGCTCGATGTCAGCGAAGGCGACCGGACGATGCGCCTGCTTCGTGTGACGCTCGCGGCGGTCGACGCGTTCGGCGACGCGGCGAAGGCCATCGGTTGGATGCGCGATACGAACATTGCGCTCAAAGGCAAGACGCCGCTGCAGGCCATTGCGACGGACGCGGGCACGACGCTGGTGCGCCGCGCGCTTGGGGTCATCGCATACGGCGGGGTGGCGTGATCCGCGCTTGGCGACTTGCCCGCCGCCTGCACAGCGACCCGCCGCGGTCGGTTGCATTCGATGGCCGCGGTGCGCAGATCAATGGAAGCCGGTGGACGCCTGCCGGCGCGCCGGCTGCGTACGCTTCCGAAAGCCGAGCACTCGCCGCGCTCGAATACCTCGTGCACACGGACCGCTCACGGCTTCCCTCCGACCTCGTCTTCGCGCGGACGGAATTCGACGAATCCGAAGTGGAGACGTGCGATCCGCCCGTGAATTGGGATTCGGCCGGATCGCCCGCCGCGGTGACGTTCGGCGCGACGTGGCTGCGCGAGCGGCGTTCATTGGTCCTCGAAGTTCCCTCGGTCGTCATTCGAAACGAACGCAACTACCTGATCAACCCGCGCCACCCTCGGTTTGACGGCGTGTTCGTCGATCCGGTCCTCGAGCCGTTCGTCTTCGACGATCGACTGTTGCGTTAGGGCCACCGGTTTAGGGCAGCGGCAGCAGGCTCGCCGGCGGCGCGAGGTTTTCGGCGTGCTCGGGCACGCCCGACTCAACAAGCTGGCGATACAGCTGCAGGCGGCCCGTCAGCCGCGTGACGTCTTCGTTGAGCACGTAGCTCTGCCGGATCGCGGCGGAGAGATCGGCGGTATCATACGTGTAGTCGAAGCGGTGGAGCGCGAGCAGGATCTCGTTGCTCTGCGTCTTGAGCTGCGCGTACGCCCGCTGGATCGAACCGGCAGTCACCTTGTACGACGGGTAGTTCGAGACGACGATGTCGCGCTTGATCTCGGCCTGCTCGATCTCGCTGCGCAGGCTTTGCACGCGGTCATCCTTGGGCGAGTAGCGCGACGCGACAGCGAGCGCGTCGATCGCCTCGTCGAACTTCGACGCCGCGAAGAACGTCTGGGCCAGGCGCAGCTGCACGATGACGAGACCGTCGCGCGCGTGCTGATTGGTCCGTTCGATCGAGAGCGCGAGCTGGTACGCGACCGACGCGTCCGGGAAGTTGCGGTGCGCGAGCGCGACGTCGCCCTGGTGGTTGCGCTCCTTGACGATCCACTGCGCGATGCTCGTCGCGCAGCCGGCGGTCGAGAGCGGCAGCGCCGCGAAGGCCAAGAGGAACGTGAGGGTGCGGATGGTTCTTCTCATGTCACTTGCCATGGGGCCAGATGTGTGCGACCGCCGCGATGAGGTGGGCGGCCGGCACGAGGATGAGCTGGGCGACGAGGGTTCCGATGAACGCCGTCACGATGAGCCAGAAGATCATCGCGGCCACGTCTTGACGCGGCCGTTCTTCGCGAACCGTCTGATCGACGATGAGCGCAGTGTTCGGATCGATGAAGAGCGCGAACGCGACGGTCCCGATGCCGTTCACGATGCCGGACAACCCGCTCGCAGTCGTGCGCGAGCCGAGGTCGATGACGCTCGCGTAGAACGCCGCGACGACGCCGACCGAGTACACCGCGAAGAGAACGACGTTCGCGACGAGCAGCGTCCGCGGGATGTGCGTGATCGGGAAGTCCTTGAGCGAGAACCGCCGCGGGCGCAGGTGCGCGAGCAGCCACACCATGACGGACGGATCCAGCAAGCGAAAGAGGGCTCGTGGGATCGAGCCGCGCCGCTCGAACGAACCGATCCCGCGCGTGAACGCCGCGAGGAACATCGGCAGCATGAACGCGCCGAGCAGGATGCCGACCGAGCCGGACGCGACGATGATGCGCATCTGCAGGTCGTACACGTGAAGCGCCTCGGGCGAGAGCGCCTTCTGCCCCGCGTCGAGCGCGGCGTTCGCCTTGTCGTCGGCTAGCGCGCCGAGCGACGGCGTCATGAAGAGCGCGGCGAGCCGGCTGGCGGTGACGAGCAAGCTGAACAGCGAGATGGCGGTCGCGATGCGGCGCGTCGTGACGCCCGCGTAGCGCGCCGCGTACGCGGCGATCGCGATGGCTTGCGGAATCAAGTTCGCCGCAACGGCGAGGATGACGTCCGACGTGAAGACGCCGTTCACGCCGCTTGGGCTCCGGGCAGCCGGACCTCCCGTATTCCGGCCGGGCCGAGCACGCACAAGCCGCGCTGCGCGGGTCCCAGCAGATCGCGGGCGAGCGCGTCGACCTCATCCCGCGTCACCGCGTCGAATGCGGCTTCGACCTCCTCCGCGGAGATCTGGCGGCCGTGGACGAGCACGTTGCGAGCCAGGCGCGCCATGCGGTTGAACGTGCTCTCGAGCGCGAGCGTGAGGCTGCCCTTGAGATGCTCGCGTGCGCGTTCGAGCTCGTCCGCGCGCACGCCGTCGTGCAGCAGCCGGTCCAGCTCGTCGGAGACGACGTCGACGCACTCCTGAACGCGCTCGGGCGTGCAGCCCGCGCTCACGCCGAACAATCCGGCGTCGCGATAGCCTTGCTGGAACGTCGAAATCTCGTACGCGAGGCCGCGCTCCTCGCGCACGCTTTGAAAGAGCCGGCTCGACATGCCGCCACCCAGGATGGTGTCGAGCACCGAGAGCACGTACCGCCGCTCGTCGCGCATGCCCAGGCCCGGCGTGCCGAGCAGCACGTACGCCTGCTCCGTCTCGTCGACCGTGAGGTCCAGCGCCGCCGTAAAGCGCGGCGTCTCGGGAACCGGCGGAACCGCGTCCCCCGCGAACGTTCCGAACGCGGCGGCGACGAGGCCGACGACCGCGTCGTGGTCGACGTTGCCCGCCGCGGTCACGAACACGGTCGACGGCGCGTACCTGCTCGCGCGCCAGCAGACGAGATCGTCGCGCGAGATCGCGTCGACGGTTGCCGCAAAGCCGATGGTCGGGTCGCCGAGATGCGCACCGCGCCAGAGCGCGCGCGTGAAGCGGTCGTGCACGACCTCGCCGGGCGAGTCGTCGTACATCTTGATCTCTTCGAGCACGACTTGCCGCTCGCGCGCGAGGTCGTCCGCGTCGAAGCGCGCATGCTGCAGCATGTCGGCGAGCACGTCCACCGCGAGTGGAAGGTGGCGGTCGACGACGTGCGCGTAGAAGCAGGTCGACTCTTTGTCCGTCATCGCGTTGAGCTCGCCGCCGACCGCGTCCATCGCCTCCGCGATGTCGCGCGCCGAGCGCCGAGCCGTGCCCTTGAACACCATGTGCTCGAGCAGGTGCGAGATGCCGCGCCGCGGCGCCGGCTCGAACGACGATCCGACGTCGCACCAGACGCCGACCGTCGCAGAGCGGACGTGGCTCATGCGGTCCGTGAGGACGCGGAGGCCGTTCGGAAGGGTCGTGCTGCGGATCATCCGCGCGTCCCCTTCGACAGCGCGGCACGAAAGGCCGGGTCCCAGAAGATGCCCGCCCCGCTCGCCAGGCGCGCGCGCACCGTCGCACGCGCCGCGCGCGGTGCGGTGATCGAGAAGACCGTGGCGGACGTGGGCTTGGCGAAGTCGCCGCTGACGACACTGCCCTTGCCCGCGTCGAGCGGCACCGTGGCCCAGCAGTCGATCTCGTCCGCTTCGGGAACGGCAGCGTAGGCGCCGTCGATCAATGCGGCGATCTCCGCGTCCCACGACGCGACGTCGAGCGCTCGGTGAAACTTCGTGCCGGACACGGTGAGGCCGCAATCGACGTGGCGGCCCGTCCGCTCGCACCGCACGCGCAGCAGCTGCGCCGGAAGCGGCCGTGCGAGCAGCACCGCCGCGATGCGCCGCGCATCCGCGAGATCGCCGCCGCTCGAGCGGCCGGTCACGCGGGGGTCGTCGGCGGCGGTTACCGGCAACGCGCATGCCGCGAGCAGCGCCGCGACGGCAAGCGCATGCGCGCGGCGCGCGAGCACGCTAGTACGCTTGCGCGAAATAGGCCTGGTACCGCGCCGGCTCGCCGCACGGAACGCACGCAATGATGCGACTGTCACCCTCTGCCTGTCGAAGGGGGCGCAGGTTGCGCGTGGACGCGCTCGTCGCTTCCTTGACCGCGGCTTCGCACGCGGGCCGGCCGCACCACGGGACGTCGATCATGCCGGCGCGCTCGATCAGCAGGCGGAAGAACTCGTCGCGGTCGAGCGTCGGGATCGTATGGTCCTGTAAGAACGTCTTCGCCTGCGCGAACAGACTGTGCTGGATCTGCTCCAGCACGGTCGGGATGAACGCGACGACCTCGTCGAGCGGAACCTGCTGCTTCTGGCCGTCTTCCTTCACCGCTTTGTCGCGCCGCACCAGCGTCGCCACGCCCGCGTCGAGGTCGCGGTTGCCGATCTCCAGACGGACGGGGACGCCGCGCATGTCCCACTCGTTGAACTTGTAGCCCGGCGACTGGCCGGGCCGGTCGTCGAGCTTGACGCGCAAGCCGGCGGCCTTACAGCGCTGGAACAGATCGCGCGCGGCCGCGTCGAGGCGCGTCGTGTCGCCGCGCGGGATCGGCACGATCACGACCTCCGTCGGCGCCATGCGCGGCGGGATGCGCAGGCCGCGGTCGTCACCGTGCGTCATGATGAGCGCGCCGAGCATGCGCCACGACATACCCCACGACGTCGTCCACGCGAACTGCTGCGTCTGGTCCTCGGCCGCGAACGTGATGTCGTACGCGCGCGCGAAATTCTGTCCGAGCTCGTGCGACGTCGCCGACTGCAGCGCGCGCCCGTCCGGCATCAGCGCCTCGATCGAGAACGTGTGGTTCGCGCCGGCGAACCGTTCTGTCGACGACTTCTCACCTTTGTAGACCGGAACCGCGCAAACGTCTTCCGCGACCTCGCGATAGACTTCGAGCATCCGCGCGACTTCTTCCGCCGCTTCGGTCTCGGTCGCATGCGCGGTGTGGCCTTCTTGCCACAAGAACTCCGCCGTCCGCAGGAACGGACGGGTGCGCTTCTCCCAGCGCATGACGTTCGCCCACTGGTTGATCAGCACGGGAAGATCGCGGTAGGACTGGATCCACTCGGCGTACATCACGCCGATGATGACCTCCGACGTCGGGCGGATCGCGAGCCGCTCGGTCAGCTTTTCCGTGCCGCCCTCGGTGACCCACGCGACCTCGGGCGCAAACCCCTCGACGTGCTCCGCCTCTTTCATCAGGAGCGACTCGGGGATGAGCAGCGGAAAATAGGCGTTCTCGTGGCCGGTCTCTTTGAAGCGCCGGTCGAGCTCGGCCTGAAGCCGCTCCCACAGCCCCATGCCGTACGGGCGCAGCACGAGGCAGCCGCGCACCGGCGCCTGCGAGACGAGCGCGGCCTGATAGCAGACGGCCTGATACCATTCCGAGAGATCGGCGCCTTTGGGCGGAATCCGTTCGAGCGAGCGTTCCATGACCAATCGGCCGGGGTTCGGGACGACCCGAACGCGTCCTGGCTGCGCGGCGCCGAACGACGCGGAGAATGGTCGGACCTCGGCCCGGCGAAGCCGTCTGCAGCATGCCGAAGCTGACCCGCATCTATACTCGCACCGGCGATGACGGGACGACGGGGCTCGTCGGCGGACAGCGCGTCAAGAAGAACGCGCTGCGGATCGAGGCGTACGGCACGATCGACGAGCTGTCGTCCGTCATCGGCCTGGCGCGAACCGCGCTCGCCGACGTCGCGCGCGCGCGTGCTGCGCCGGATCCCCAGCTCGCGCACGACGTCGCGCGCGAGCTCGACGGCTGGCTCGCGTGGACGCAGGACGCGCTCTTCAACCTCGGCAGCGACCTTGCGACGCTGCCGAAGGATCGCTGGGAGGGGATGCCGCTGATCGCTGGGTCCGACGCGACCGCCCTCGAGCACGCGATCGACCGCGCGCAGCGCGATCTCGAGCCGCTCGCGAACTTCATCCTTCCCGGCGGTTCGTACGCGGGCGGCTTCTTGCACCAAGCGCGCACGGTCTGCCGCCGCGCGGAACGCCTGTTGATCGGCGCGCGCGAGCACGGCGAAGAACTCTCGCCGGAGTCGGTGCGGTACGTCAACCGGCTCTCCGACGCACTGTTCGTCTGGTCGCGCTGGATCAACCACGCGCTCGGAACGCCGGAGCATCAGTGGAATGCCCGTACCGAGCCCCCCGCGCAATCCTGACGCCGTCGCGACCGCAGCGCCTCGCTTCGCGCCTCGCTACGGAACGTGCGCGCGGGCGCGCAGGAGCGCGACCGCGGTGACCGCATCGTCGATGGTGCCGCGCGCGCACGCGTCGAGCGCGTCGGCGAACGGCATCCGCACGATCTCGATGCGCTCCACGGCTTCCGGCGGCAGCGGCGCCGCACGCAAGCCGCTGCCGAGGAAAAGCTCCACCGGCTCCTGCACGATCGAGGGAATCTCGTAGACCTGGCCCAGGCTCGTCCAGCGGTCCGCGATGACGCCCGCCTCCTCGCGCGACTCACGCTGCGCGCACGCCAACCCGTCCTCACCGTCGTGGCGGCCGCCTTTGATCGCTTCGAGCACGATGCGGTCGACCGCGAAGCGCGCCTGCCGCGTGAGCAGCACGTCGTCGCCGTCGAGCAGCACGACGGCGCTCGCGCGCGGCGTCACGACGACGCCGTGCTCGCCGGCGACGCCGGTCGGGTGCACCATGTCGTGCGCCTCGAAGCGCAGCCACGGGTTGGCATACACGACGCGGCACGCGTGCCGCACGTAGCCGGTCTCACGCACTACGCGGGCTCGAGCGCGTCCGGCTCTTCGACGTACTCGATCTCGTCGGGGTTCGATTTCCGGAAGCCGTAGCTGAAAAAGAACACGAGCCCGACGACGAGCGCCAGCACGAACCAGATCCACGTCGTGCGCGAAAGCCCGAACACGGCCAGGAACAGCGAGAGCACGATGCCCAGGATCGGGAACAGCGGCACGAACGGCACGCGGAAGCTGCGCGGAATGTCGGGCTTGCGCCGCCGCAGGTACAGAACGCCCGCGCAGACGACGGTGAACGCGAGCAGCGTGCCGATATTCACGAGGTTGAGCAGCTCGTTGAGCGGCACGATCAGCGTGAGCATCGCGACGGCGACGCCGGTGATGAGCGTCGAACGCGCCGGCGTCTTGAACCGCGGCGAGATGTGTGCGACGAGGGGCGGAAGCATCTTGTCGCGCCCCATCACGTAGAAGATGCGTGACTGCCCCAACAGCGAGGCGAGCGCGACGCTCGTCGTGCCGGCGAGCACGCCGATCGTGATGATCCACGACAGGACCGGCATGTGCAGGGGCGCAAGCGCGGCCGCGAGCGGGTCTTTGACCGGCACCTGCGACCACGGGACGTCGCCGACGAGCACGATCGCGGTCGCGCAGTAGATGACGGTTCCGATCACGAGCGCGCCGATGACGCCGAGCGGAACGTCGCGCTGCGGGTTCTTGCATTCCTCGGCGGTCGTCGTCGCGGTGTCGAAGCCGATGTAGCTGAAGAATACCAGCGCCGCGATCGGGATGATGCCGTACGGCTGGTCGGCCTCCAGCGTCCCGCCGAACGGCACCAGCGCGCCGATGCCCTTCGGATTGAAGTCGTGCAGGTTCGCCGCGTGGAACAAGAACGCGCCGGCGATGATGAAGACGATCAGCGCCGAGATCTTCAGCACGACGAAGACGTTGTTCGTCGTCGCGGACTCGCGGATGCCGATCGAGAGCAGCACGGAGAGCACGAGCACGAAGAGGGCGCCGACGACGTCGTACTGGGAGTGCGCGAGGTCGTAGGCGGCGGGCTGCCACCAGTTGCCGTGAATGACGAGGTTCGACCCCTGCGCCCACGCCGGCAAGACGACGCCGACGCTCTTGAGCACGTCCTGGATCGCGGCGGAGAACTGCTGCGCGACGGGCGCTGCGCTGATGCCGTACTCGAAGATCAGCGCGAAGCCGATGATCCACGCGAACAGCTTGCCCATCGTCGCGTACGCGTACGTGTACGCACTGCCTGCCACCGGGACCATGGCGCCGAGCTCGGCGTAGCACAGTGCGGCGAAGAACGACGTCAGCCCCGCGAGCAAGTACGAGATGATGACGGCGGGACCGGCGCCTTTGACGCCGGTCCCGATGGTGGTGAAGATTCCTCCGCCGATCATCGTGCCGAGACCGATCGAGATGAGATCCTTCGCGGTGAGCGCGCGGCGCAGACGCTTGCTCTTGCTCATCTCGCGCAGCTTCTCGACGGAGCTGGTCGCGAAGAGCTGCGTCACGAACGACATGCGCCGGGGCTTCGCACGGGCGGGCGGCCGTCCCCCCGGCCGCGTGGAACGCTACGCTGCCGCCGGCACCGCCTCGGCAGGGCGCGGCGCGGCACGGACGAGCGCACCGCACGCTGCGAGACCGCTGCGCCGCGCGCGCTGCAGCAACGCGTGCTGCGCCTGCTCGGCGCGGCCGGGATGCCCGCGCCACGCGGCGAGCGCGGTCTCGCGCACGTCCGCCCCGTAGGCGAACGTCAGGGGCCACGGACGGCGGCGCGGCATCGTTCGATTCATCGCGCAGAGCTGTTCCGTGGCGTCGCGCTCGTCCGCGCCGCCGGCCGCGAACGCGATGCCGGCGACCGCGACCGGCACCGTCGCGCCGAGCACGCGCAGCGTCGCGCCGGCGACCTCCGGCGGCGCCGCCTGTCGCGCATGCGACGCGCCGGGCGTGACCATCGTCGGCGCGAGCACCAGAGCGTCGAGCGCGACGCGCGCGACGGCGAGCTCGGCGAAGATCGCGCGTACGATGCGTTCGAGCGTGCCGGCCGCGTGCGCCATGTCGTGCGATCCGCTCGCGTCGACGTCGATCTCGATGACCGGCACGACGTTCGCGTCCTGCGCGACCGCGGCGAAGCGCGCGAGCACGTGCGCGTTCGCCGCGATCGCGCGGTCACTCGGCGTGCCCGCCGGAGTGATGCGAAAGCTCGCGCGCATGTCGGCGAAGCGCGCACCGAGCGCGCGGTATTCGATCATCCGACCGCGCAAGCCGTCGAGGCCTTCGCACACCGGCTCGGCGGCGTTCGATGCCAATGATGACGATGCGCCGAAGGACGCGAGCCCGGGCAGAATGCCGCGTTGCCGCGCGATCTCCACCAGCCGGGTGCCGCCGGCGCTGCGCTGACGAAAGGCTTCCCGATCGAACAGCATCCCGCCCGCGACGGATTCCAGCTCCGGAGCGGTGACGGCCAGCTCGCGAAACGCTCGCCGCGAGGCCTCGGAGCGCGTAATGCCCAGAAGCGCGAACTGCGCGTTCGCGACGGCCGGCGAGGCGTCGAGCGGGATGATGCCCCTGCCGCCGGAGACGAGCGCCGCGGCAACGGCTGCGAGGTCGGTCATGATCATGTGGCGACGATACCGCGCGCGCCCCGCCGCAGTCGCGCGGCCTTGCACGAAAGGCGGAAAACCCGGCCCGAAATGCGCGCGCAGCGGCGCGGCGAAGCGAGCGGCATGCGCGTCGTCATTCGCACCCCCGTCCTGGCCGAGCAATTCGCTGCCCTCGCCGGCCGCCACGGCGCCGAGGCCGTTACGGTCGACGACGCCGGTTCGCTGCACCGCGAGCTCGCCGACGCCGACGCGCTCTGGATCTGGCCGGCGTTTTACGACGCCGCGCTCGCCGCGGTCCTGGAATCCAGCGTGCCGCGGCTGCGCTGGCTGCAGCTTCCGACGATGGGCTACGATGCCGTCGAGCTGCACGGAGTTCCCGCCGGGATCACGGTGACGTGCGCCGGCGACGCGTACGCGCCGACGGTGGCCGAACACGCGGTCGCGCTGCTCCTGGCGCTCGTGCGGCACATCCCGTCCGCCGTGCGCAACGCGGCAGCCGGGCGCTGGGATCAGTCCGGCGCGCGCAGCATCGGCACGCTGCACGGCGCGACCGTCGCGGTGGTCGGCTTCGGCAACATCGGGCGTGAAGTCGCGGCACGGCTGCGCGGGTTCGGCGCCCGCATCATCGCCGTCACGCGCAGCGGGCACGCGGACCCGCTGGCCGACGAGTCCGCGTCGCGCGCGCACCTGCACGACGCGCTGGGCCGCAGCGACGCCGTGGTGCTGGCGGTCCCGCTCAACGGATCGACGCGGCACCTGATCGACGCGCGCGCGCTGGCGGCGATGCCGCGGCACGCGGTACTCGTCAACATCGCGCGCGGCGGCGTGGTGGATCACGCAGCCCTGCGCGACGCGTTGGCAGCCGGCGCGCTCGGCGGCGCCGGCCTCGACGTCACCGAGCCGGAACCGCTTCCTGCGGGCGACCCGCTCTGGACCCTGCCGAACGTGCTCGTCACGCCGCACGTCGCCGGCTACGGCGGCGAGGTCGCGCCGCGGCGAATCATGGCGCTGGTCGAGCGCAACCTCCAGCACTTCGCCGCGGGCCGCCCGCTGGAAGCCGAAGTGCGCGTCGCGTCGCGCGCGCGATAACGGCTAGAGCCCGAGCGCTTTGCGCACCGCCGGCAAGTAGTTGCGCGAGACGGGAACCTCGCTGCGCGCCTTGTCGTCCACGCGCAGCAAGTACGCGCCGCCGAAGAACGGCTCGACCTCGACCACGCGCTCGGGGTTGACGAGATACGCGCGGTGCACGCGCAGGAAGCCGCTGGGTTCGAGGCGCGATGCCGCGTCGGCGAGCGAGCCTTTCCACCGCAAGTCGCCGTCGAAGACGCGCACCGTGACGACGTGGCCGTTGGCCTGCACGTAGCGCATGTCGGCGATCTTCACGAGGCGCGTCCGCTCGCCGTCCTCCAGCGCGACGCGAGCCGGTGCCGCGCGTCCGCTCGAGGGCGCGGCAGCGCTCGCCCGCGAGGCGCGCAGGCGTTCCACCGTTCGGCCGAGCCGCTCTTCCGAGACCGGTTTCACCACGTAGTCGAATGCGGCGAGCTCGAACGCGTCGACCGCGTGCCGGTCATGCGCCGTGACGAACACGACCTGCGGCGGCGACTGCTGCTTGGCGACGATCTTCGCCACTTCCAGGCCGTCGAGCCCGGGCAGGTTGACGTCGAGGAAGACCACGTCGAACGCGTCGCCGCCGAGGGCGCGCAGCGCTTCGACGGCGTCCGCCGCCTCCGTGACGTCCACGTCGGCGGCGACGCGCCCGAGCGCGTACACGAGCTCGCTGCGCACGAGCGCCTCGTCGTCGACGACCAGCGCACGCATCAGCGCGTCACCGCGCCGCCGACGGCACGCGGTCCGCGACGCGGAACGCGACCGTCGTGCCGGATCCGAGCTGCGTGTCGACGCGCAGCGCGCCCGACGGCCCGAACAGCTTGCGCAAGCGCTGGTCGACGTTGTCGAGGCCGATCCCGTTGTTCTTCGCCGGCGTCCCGGGCGTGAACCCGACGCCGTCGTCGCTGACGGCGATCTCCGTGCCGTCGCCGTCCGGTCGCGCGATGACGCGCACGGTTCCCGCGCCGCTCTTGGGCGCGAGCCCGTGCATGATGGCGTTCTCGACCAGCGGCTGCACCGACATCACCGGCACCATCGCGAGACGGGCGCGCGGGTCGACGTCGAACTCCACGCGCAGGCCCTCGCCGAAGCGCGCGCGCTCGAAGCGCACGTACTGCTCGACGTGCTCGAGCTCGTCGTCGAGCGCGACGCATTCGGCGTGCTGCGCCAGCGAGTCGCGGAAGTACTCGGCGAAGTCGACGACGAGGTCGTGCGCGCGCGCCGGGTCGGTGCGCGTCAGCGCCGCGATCGTCGTGAGCGTATTGAACAGGAAGTGCGGCGACACGCGCGCGCGCAGCGCGTCGAGCTCGGCCTTCGTCACGAGCGCCGACCGCGCGTCGAGCTCCGCAGCTTCGAGCGACACCGAGAAGACGCGGGCGAGTCCCACCGCGACCTTCTCGTCGGCGTCGGCGACCGGAGTACCGGCGCGGTAGAGCTTGAGCGCCCCGATCGCCGCGCCGCGCACGACGAACGGCGCAATCGTCACCGACGTGAGCGGGCAGCCCGCGACCGGGCAGTCGATCTGCTCGCGGCGGCGCGCCGTGTACGGCTGGCCGGTCGCGATCGCCTTGTGCGTGAGGCCGGTGAGCGACGGACCGCCGACGAGGTGGTGGTCCTCGCCGCGCCCGACGTACGCGAGCACGCGCTCCGTGTCGACGACGGCGCACGCGTCGAGCTCGAGGTTCTCGTACAGCAGCCGCGCGGTGAACGCGGCCGACTCGTAGCCGAGCCCGCCGCGCAGGTGCGGCAGCGCCTCGACGACGAGGTCCAGCACGTTCGTGGTCACCCTGCGGCGCGTTCGACGGCCCGCGCCGGATCGCTGCCCGCTACGCCAGCAGCTTCTCCGGGGTGATCGGCAGGTCGCGCACGCGCTTGCCGGTCGCGTGGAAGACGGCGTTCGCGACGGCGGCGGCGCTGCCGACGTTGCCGATCTCGCCGATGCCCTTGATGCCGAGCGGGTTCACGTGCTCGTCCTGCTCGTCGACCAGGATGATGTCGACGTCCGGGATGTCGGCGTTGACCGGCACCAGATAGTTCTCCAGGTTCGCGTTCATGTAGCGGCCGGTGCGCTCGTCGATGCGGCCTTCCTCGTGGAGCGCCATCGACACGCCCCACACCGCGCCGCCGAGGAACTGGCTGCGCGCCGTGCGGGCGTTGACGATGCGCCCCGCGGCGAACGCGCTCACCATGCGTGCGAGCCGCACCGTCCCGAAGTCCGGATCGACGTGCACTTCGGCGAAATGCGCGCCGAACGCGTGCGACGAGTACGGTCCCTTCTGCCGGCGGTCGTGCTGCACGTCCGCCTGCGCGGTGACGGCGCTCTGGCCCGAGCGCCGCACGACCTCCGCAAACGTTTGTCCCGCCGACGGCTGCGTGCGCAGGAACACGCGGCCGCCGGAGAAGGCGAGGTCGTCGAAGGCGCGACCGTGCAGCGGCGAGCTCGCGTCGGCTGCGGCAAGCGCGGCGATCTTGCGGCGCAGCGCGATCCCCGCTTCGTGGACCGCGTTCGCCACGCTCGCCGTGAGCTGCGATCCGCCGGCCTGCGGCGCTTGGGGCAGCGTCGTGTCGCCGAGGTCGAAGCGCACGCGCTCGACCGGCAGGCCGATCGCCTCCGCCGCGATCTGCGTGAACGCCGTGTAGGCTCCCGTGCCGATGTCGACGCCGCCGCTCGACGCGTACGCGGTGCCGTCGGCGTGCAGCGTCGCGGACGCCGACGCGGACGAGCGGTTCGACGGATAGGTCGAGCTCGCCATCCCGTATCCGACGAGCATCCCGTCGGGCGAGCGCATCGAGCGCGGCTGCGGGTTCCGGCGCGACCAGCCGAAACGGTCCGCCGCCTGGGCGTAGCACGCGCGCAGCGACTTGGACGACCAGGGCTTCTTCTCTTCGGGATCGCTCTCGGCGTAGTTGATCAGCCGCAGCTGCAGCGGATCGACGCCCGTGGCGTACGCGAGCTCGTCCATCGCCGACTCGAGCGCGAAGGAGCCGCTCGACTCGCCCGGGGCGCGCATGTACGTGGGCGTGACGACGTCGTGGCGAACGCCGCGGTGCGTCGTGATCTGATTGTCGACGGCGTACAGCATGCGCGTGATGACGGCGCAGTTCTCGATGAAGTCGTCGTAGCGCGAACCCTGGCTGCGAACGTCGTGCGCGAGCGCGAGCAGCTTGCCGGTCTTGTCCGCACCAATGCGGACGCGCTGTTCGGTCCGCGGCCGGTTGCCGAACCCGCCGAACATCTGCGGACGGGTCAGGGCGAGCTTGACGGGCCGGTTGACCACCTTCGCGGCCATCGCGGCGAGCACGTGATGCGGGTTGATCCCACCCTTCGAGCCGAAAGCGCCGCCGATGAACTTCGCGATGACGCGAATGTTCGCGTCCGGGATCCCGAGAATCTTCGCCAGGCTGCTGCGCCGCGGGAACACGCCCTGCGACGCATCCCACACGGTGAGCCGATCGCCTTGCCACGCCGCGACGATCGCGTGCGGCTCCATCGGGTTGTGGAACTCCGTCGGCGTCACATAGCGGTTGTCGAGCTTCACCGGCGCCGACGCGAACGCTCCGTCGAACGACCCGCGCGTCGTGTCCGGCGGGTTCTGGTTCGCGGTGTCCGGTTTGTACTCGACCGCGCCGGGCGACTCCATGGTCGCCGCGACCGGCGCCTTCTCGTACGAGACGCGCACGCGTGACGCAGCGTCGATCGCGTGCTCGAACGTGTCGGCGACGGCGAGCGCGACGGGCTGCCGGTCGTAGAACACCTGCGCATCCTGCAGCACTTTGAGCTTGCGGTCGGACTGGCCGGTCGCGTTGTGCGCGCCCGCCCCGTCGGCGTTGACGCGCGGCGCGTTCTCGTGCGTGAGGATCGTCACCACGCCGGGGACCGTCTTCGCATCCGCCGTGTCGATCGACGCGACGCGGCCGGCGGCAATCGTGCTCGTTACCATCACGGCGTAGACGGCGCTGGGGACGGGCTCCTCGTACGAATACTTCGCGGCGCCCGTGACCTTCGCGCGGCCGTCGACGCGCGGCTGCGGTGCGCCGATCATGCCGCACCTCCGACCGCGGAGAGCGCCCGGATCATCGCGTTCTTCGCCAGCGTCACTTTGAAGCCGTTCAGGCGCTGCGGCTTGGCCGCCCGAAGCTCGGCGTCGGCGGCGGCAGCGAACGCGTCGCGCGACGGCGTCTTACCGATCAGCGCAGCTTCGGCCGCCTTCGCGCGCCACGGCGCGTGCGCGACGCCGCCGAGGCCGATCCGAACGTCGCGAATCGTGCCATTCTGCACGTCGAGGCCCGCAGCGGCCGAGACCAGCGCGAACTCGTACGATGCCCGGTCGCGCACCTTGACGTAGGCCGAGTTGCGCGTCAGCGCCGTCGGGGCGAACGAGAGGGCCACGATGAGCTCGCCCGGGTCGAGGTTCGTATCACGCGTAGGATCGTCGCCGGGCAGCCGGTGGAACCCGAGAAACGGGATCGCCCGGTCGCCCGACGGTCCGTGTACGTGGATCGTCGCGTCGGTCACGAGCATCGCGACCGCGAAGTCCGAGGGATGGGTCGCGATGCAGCGATCGCTCGCGCCGAGGATCGCCAACTTGCGGTCGTCGCCGCCGATGGCGCTGCATCCCTCGCCGTTGCGGCGCTTGTTGCACGGCTGCGAGACGTCCCGAAAATAGACGCAACGCGTGCGCTGCAGGACGTTGCCGCCGATCGACGCCATGTTGCGGAGCTGCGGCGACGCGCTCAGGTTGAGCGCCTGCGAAACGCACGGCGCGCCGCGCGCGACCAGCGGATGGTCGGCGGTATCCGACATGCGGGCCAGCGAACCGATGCGCACGCGCCCGTCCGCCTGCGTGGCGATCGCCGCGAACGGCAGCGCGTTGATGTCGATGAGCGTGTCGGGCGCGGCGACGTCGATCTTGATCAGGTCGACGATGTTCGTGCCGCCCGCGAGGAACGCGCCGCGCGGGTGCTGCGCGAGCGTGCCGACCGCGTCGGCCGGCGTCGCGGCGCGCGCGTACGCGAAGGGCCGCATCAGGCGCTGCCCTCCGGCGGCTTGCACGGCCGCGACGATGTTCGTGTACGCGCCGCAGCGGCAGATGTTGCCGCTCATGTACTCGCGCACGTTCGCAGCCGCGAGGCTCCGCTTCTCGTTCAGCAATCCGACCGCCGAGCAGATCTGCCCCGGCGTGCAGTAGCCGCACTGGAACGCGTCCTTGTCGATGAACGCCTGCTGCACGGGGTGCAACGTGCCGGCGTGCGCGAGCCCCTCGACGGTGGTGACGCGCTTGCCCTCGACGGCAACCGCAAGCGTCAGACACGCGTTCACGCGGCGCCCGTCGACGAGCACCGTGCACGCGCCGCACTGACCCTGATCGCAGCCCTTCTTCGTCCCGGTGAGCGCGAGACGCTCGCGCAGCGCATCGAGCAGCGTCACGCGCGGCTCGATCGACAGCCGATGCATCTGACCGTTGACGTTGAGCATCACGGGAATCGGCGCGGGACCGCGCGCGGTAACGACGGTGACGGACGCGACGCCCGCCGCCGCGCGCACGATGCGCGGCGTGCCGGCCGCGATACCGGCCGCAACGGTCGGAACCGTGGCGCGCACCAGGAAGCGCCGCCGTGTCAGCTTGGAATTCAAGGAACAGCCCTCGCGTACGTGTACGACCGGCATACCCGTACGCGACAAACCGACACCAAGCGCCCGCCCGTCAAACGGGTAAAGCGCTACCTCGAGGCGTCGTGAGACGCACGTGCCCGCCACACGCGAATCGCGGCGCGGTTCGGGTCTTCAGGCCGCTCGCGAGAGCGCGTAGCGAGCGCGACGACGGTCGCCGCCAGCGACAGCAGCGACCCGGCCACGCTCGCGATGCTCGCGTAGACAAGCTCGAAGCCGTGCTGGAAGAAATGCACGAAGAACGCGACCTGCAGCGCGCCCGCAATCGCGATGAAGAGGAACGCCGCGCCGAACGCGACGGCGCGCAGCCTACGGTTCGTCGTCGGCGGCGCCGGCGACCACGACGCCCGGCGTGCGGACGATGACGCGCTGGTGCTTCGCGTCGAAGCGAACCGTCGAAGCGAACGTGTTCGCGACGATCGTGTCGGCGACCATGACGCGGCCGCGCACCGTGAAGGGCGCGTGCGACAGGGCGATCGTGCGGCCGTTCAGGACCGCGGAGCGCGAGCCGGCGTGCATCGTCATCACGTCGGTGCCGCGGCGCACGACGACGGCGCCGGACTTGGCGTCGAAGGTCGTCTGGGCCCCGGCGGCGTCGGCCACGGTACGCAGCGGCAGGTAGGTGCCGTTCGGCGTGGTCACGGGCGGGACGTCCGAAGCGAGGCGCTGGCCGTCCACGCTGATCGTCGCCGGGGTCGAGAGCGCGAGCGCCAGCGAGGCGACCAGGGCGGTCACTACGGTGGCTGCGATCAGTCGTCCACTCGGGACGAGCGCCTTGAAGGCGCTAAACGACGGTCGGCTCACGGTGAATTTCATGGACGTAGTCCGGGTACTGCTCCTCGATGACTTTCTCGATCTCGAGGCGGAGGCGGCCCAGCAGGTCAGCTTCAGGAAACGTACCCACCAGCTCACCCTTGCGGTAGATGGCCCCCTTGCCTTTGCCCCCTGCTATTCCTACATCGGCCATCTTAGACTCGCCTGGGCCGTTCACGACACATCCCATTACAGCGACCTTGACGGGGGCCGTGTACTCTTTGGCGATAGCCTCGACCATGCGGGCGAGGTTGACCACCTCGATCTCGGCCCGGCCGCACGACGGGCACGCCGTGATGTCGAAGCCCTTCTCGCGCAGGCCCAGCGCCTTGAGGATGCCCCAGGCGACCGGGACCTCCTCGACGGGGTCCGCCGCCAGCGAGACGCGCAGGGTGTCGCCGATGCCCTCGAACAGCAGCACCCCCAGGCCGATCGACGACTTGATCGTGCCGTCCATCGGCAGGCCGGCCTCGGTCACGCCGAGGTGCAGCGGGTACGGCGTGCCGCGCGCGTCCAGCTGCTTTGCGAGCAGACGGTACGCGTAGATCGTCGTGACGGAGTCGTGCGCCTTCACCGAGATGACGATGTCGGTGTGGCCGAGCTCTTCGAGGAGCTCGACGTGGCGCATCGCCGACGCGGCCAGCGCCTCGGGCGTGTGGCCGAGCTTCTCCTCGAGGTCGCGCGCCAGCGAGCCCATGTTGACGCCGATGCGGATGGGCGTGCCGCGCTCGATTGCGAGCTTCACGACCTCGCGGGTCTTCGCGGGATCGGTGATGTTGCCGGGGTTCAGCCGCAGCTTCGCGACGCCGGCTTCAATGGCAGCCAGGGCCATGCGGTGGTCGAAATGGACGTCCGCGACGATCGGCACCGGCGAGCGCGCGACGATGGCGGGCAACCCGGCGGCATCGCGGGGATCCTGGCACGTGACGCGCACGATCTCGCAGCCGGCCATCGCGAGCCCGTAGACCTGCTCGAGCGTCTTGTCGGCATCCGCGGTGTCCGTGGTGGTCATCGACTGCACGGCGATCGGGTGATCGCCGCCGATCCAGACCTTCTTGGCGTCCTTCGACCAGCTCGACTTGTTCTCGAGCAGCACGGGCTTGGTGAGACGGCGCAGGCGAAGCATGCTAGAACGCCGCGTGTCCGGAGATCGCGGCGGTCACATCGTGGAACGAGACCGCGATCATCAGCACGATCAGGAAGGCGAATCCGCCGACGTGCACGAGCGCCTCCTTCTCGGGGTCGACGGGCCTTCCGCGCAGCATCTCGACCAGGATGAAGACGGCGCGGCCGCCGTCGAGCGCGGGGATCGGCAAGAGGTTGAGGATGCCCAGCGAGATCGAGATGAGGGCCGCCAGCGACAGGAACGGCCCGATGCCGAGCGCCTGAACGGCCATCGACGTCCGCGCGATGCCGATCGGTCCCTGGAACTGGCCCGCGACCGAGGACGGGTGTGTCAACAGGCCGCCGAGCGCGCCGAACGTGCGCGACACGGTGACGCTGAAGTTCGACCATGCAAGCTGCGCCGACGCGCCGGCGTTCCACTTCTCGGCGGTCGGAAGCACGGGGTTGAAGCCGAGATGTCCCTGCATGACGCCGTCGCCCGCGTCGGTGAGCGCCGGAACGGCGTCGACGGAGCGCCGCGCGCCCTGGCGCTGGAACGTGATGTGCAGCCGCTTCCCGGCGGAGCCGTGGATCAGCGTGACGAGCTGGTCGCCGTCGCGCATGGCGACGCCGTTGACGCTGACGATCGTGTCGCCGGGCCGCAAGCCTGCGCGGTCGGCCGGTGCGCCGCGAACGAGTTGTCCGACCGTGAGCGTCGGGTGCTCGCTCGGAATCCCGATCGCGAAGCCGACCGCGAAAAAGAGCGCGAGGGCGACGACGAAGTTCGCGATAGGCCCGGCGATGACGATCGCCAGGCGCTGGAGCGGCCGCTTGGCCTGAAAGTTGTCCGACTCCGCCGCGTCGCTCCGCCGGAACTCGCGTTGCTGCTCGGCCTCGGTCGACTTGCCGTCCTCGCCCTTCATCTGGCAGTAGCCGCCGATCGGAAAGACGTTCCAGCGGTAGACCGTCCCGCTGCGCGGCGACGTCCACTTCAGGATCGTCGGGCCGAAGCCGACGGCGAAGTCCGTCACGCGCACGCCGTTCCGCCGCGCGACCAGAAAATGGCCGTACTCGTGCAGCACGACCAGGATCGAGAGCGTGAGGAGGTAGACGAGAATGCGTTCGGCTGCTGTCATGGTCTCCGGTCAGGATCTCGCTGTCGTTCGGTCAACGACGTAGGCACGCGCCGCGTCTCGCGCCGCACGGTCTGCCCGGCGGACGGAGTCGAGGCTTACATCGACTGTATCGACCCGTTGGAGCGCGGTTTCGATGCAAACGGGGATCTCCCCGAAGCGGATGTCACCGGCGACGAAGGCGGCGACCGCGACCTCGTTCGCGGCGGACAGGGCCGCCGGGGCCGTCCCGCCCACGGCGAGCGCCTCGTAGGCCAGACGCAGGCACGGGAAGCGCTCGTGGTCCGGGCGCTCGAAGCCGAGCGCCGTCGCCGGAGCGCCTCGCTCGCCGCCGAGGGCCGCAACCGGATCGTCGCAGACCGGACGGTCCTCCAGCCGGTCGGGGTACGCCAGCGCGTAGCCGATCGGGAGCCGCATGTCCGGCGCAGCCATCTGCCCGAGAACGTTGCCGTCGGTGAACACGACGAAGCCGTGCGCGACCGACGTGCGATGCACCAGCACGTGCACGCGCTCGCCCGGGACGCCAAACCACTTCGACGCCTCGATGACCTCGAGGCCCTTGTTCATCATCGTGGCGGAATCGATCGTGTTCTTCACGCCCATGCGCCAGGTCGGGTGCGCCAGCGCGTCGTCGACCGTGGCACGCTCCATCGCGTCGCGGCTCGCCGTCCAGAACGGACCGCCCGATGCGGTGACGATGATCGACGCGATCCGCTCGGACGGCGCGCCCTGCAGGCACTGGAAGATCGCAGAGTGCTCGCTGTCGACGGGCAGGAGGCGCGCACCGCTGCGCGCCGCGTGCGCGACGAGCAGCTCGCCCGCGGCGACGATCAGCTCCTTGTTCGCGACGGCGACGTCGATCCCGCGGTCGACCGCCGCGAACACCGCGTCGAACGCGACGGCGCCGTCGGTCGCGGCGACCACGATGTCGGCGCCGCTCTCGCAGGCGACGCGATGCAAACCCGCGGCGCCGTCGCGCGCATCCGACACGAACTTCGGCGCGAACTGCGCCACCTGCTCGGCGAGCAGCGCGACGTTCTTCCCGGCCGCGAGGCCGACGACGCGGAAGCGCTCCGGATGCCGCGCGATCACGTCGAGCGCCTGCCGCCCGATCGACCCCGTCGACCCCAAAATGGCGACACGTTTCACGGCGCCGTCACCCTGAGCTTGTCGAAGGGCGCGTGTCACGCGTTGTCACCCTGAGCTTGTCGAAGGGCGCGTGTCACGTCCCGACCAGCCGGTTCTCCGTGATCACGCCGATCAGGTAGAGCGCGAAGTAGAACGCGACGCCGCCGAAGATGTAGGAGTCGAAGCGGTCGAGCACGCCGCCGTGGCCCGAGATCAGCGAGCCGGCGTCTTTGACGTCGGCGTCGCGCTTGAGCGCGCTTTCGACGAGGTCGCCGGCCTGCGCCGCGACGGACGTGATCGCGCCGACGATCGCGCCTTGCCACCATGCGACGTGGAGCTGCGGCACGAGCGCGATCGCGGCACCTGCGAGCACGCCCGCGACGAAGCCGCCCGCCGCGCCTTCCACCGTCTTCTTCGGGGAGAGGCGCGTGAGCTGATGGCGTCCGAGCGCCGTGCCGATGAGCATCGCGAAGATGTCGGTGAACGCGATCAGCAGGATCACCCACACGGTCCAGAACACGCCGTCGTGCAGCGCGCGAATCGCGATGAAGTACGTCAGCAGCTTGCCCGTGTACAGCACGCCGAGCAGCGTGTACCCGCTGCGAGCGAAGTAGCCGGACTCCGCCGTGAACGTGGCCGTCGCCAGCGCCGCAATGACGGTTGCGGCCAGCAGAATACCTTCCCAGCGGTGGATGAGGCCGAAGTGCGTCAGCAGCACGTACGCGGATACGGCGGCCATCGCGACCGGCAGCACCACCGCGGTGCCCTTACGCTGCGACAGCCCGGCGAACTCGTACATGCAGCCCGCGGCGACGAGCAGCACGAGCACGGTGAATGCCGGCGGCCACGCCACGGCGGCGAACCCGATCGCCGCGAGCAGCACGCCGATGATCACCCGGCGGGCGGTCACGACCGGCTTACGCTTGGGTTCGGGCTCCTGCGCGGAGACGGCGGCACCGGCAGGCGCCGCGCTCGTCGTCATCCTTCTCCGGACGCGCGACGGCGCTGCTGGTACTCGGCGATCGCGCCGGCGAACGCGTCGCGGCCGAAGTCGGGCCAGAACGTCTCGCGCATCACGAGCTCGGCGTGCGCGACCTGGTACAGCAGGAAGTTCGAGAGACGCGACTCGCCGCCCGGTCGGATCAGCAAATCAGGATCCGGCATGCCCGCGGTCGTCAGGTACGACGCGAGCGTGTCGTCCTCGATCGACTCTGCGTCGAGCGTGCCTGCGCGCACGTCGCGCATCATGCGCACGACCGCGTCGCGCAGCTCGCTGCGCGCGCTGTAATTCACGGCGAGGTTCAGGGTCAGCCCGCGGTTCGAGGCCGTCTGCGCGACGAGCCGGTCGAGCGCGTCCTTCGACGCGGGCGGTAATTGCTCGTAGCGGCCGATGATGTTCACGCGCACGTCGTTGCGGCACAGCTCGGCGAGCTCGGTGCGCGCAAAGTACACGCACAAATCGAGGAGCAGCGAGATTTCGGTCTTGTCGCGCTTCCAGTTCTCGGTCGAGAACCCGTACACGGTCAGCATGGGGATGCCCCAATCGCTCGCCGCGCGCGTGATCTCGCGCAGCGCGACGATCCCACGGCGATGGCCCTCGATCGCCGGCAGCCGCCGGCTGCGCGCCCAGCGCCGGTTGCCGTCCATGATGATCGCCACGTGACGGGGCAGCGCGGCGCGTTCGAGCGCGCGGACGTCAGAGACGTTCGTAGCCATCGTATCCGGCCAGCAGCTCCCACGCACCGTCGTGCTCGCCGCCGAGCGCACGCACGCGCAACGCGCGCAGTTGCCCGACCCCGGCGGCGGGATACGGAGGCACGAGCACGCGGAACCGCAGCGTGCGATCGCGGAGCTGCGCGAGCGCGCGCCGCCACGGCAGCATCACCAGGCCGTCCGGCGGAGCGGAAGTCACTAGACTTCCATTATCTCCTTTTCTTTGCCGTGCACCAGATCGTCGATCTGCTTGACGTACTTGTCCGTCAGCTTCTGCACCTGATCGTTACCGCGCTTGATCTGATCGTCGGTGATCGTGCCCTTCTTCGCGAGGTCCTTCACCTGATCGTTCGCGTGATGGCGGATGTTGCGGACGGCGACCTTGTGCTCTTCGGACTTCTTCTTGACCATCTTGACGAGGTCTTTGCGGCGCTCTTCCGTGAGCGGCGGGATGGAAAGCCGGATGGTGGCGCCGTCGACGTTCGGGTTCAAGCCGAGATCGCTCGTCTCGATCGCCTTGCGGATCGCGCCGACTTGGCTCTTGTCGAACGCCGTGACGAGCAGCGAGCGGCCGTCGGGAGAGTTCACGCTCGCGACGGCCTTGAGCGGCTGCGTCGAGCCGTACGCCTCGACCTGGATGCGGTCGAGCAACGCCGGTGACGCGCGGCCGGTGCGGATCGAGGCGAAGTCGGCAGTGGTGGCCTCCAGCGCCTTCTTCATCTTGCCCTCGGTGTCGCGATAGACGTCATCCAACATGACCGACCTCTTCGCCACGAACGCGCGCCGCACTCCGTGATACCGTCGTTCCGATCTGGTCGCCCATGACGACGCGCCGGATGTTGCCCGGCACGTTCATGTCGAAGATCACGATCGGCAGCGCGTTGTCCATGCACAGCGTGAGCGCGGTGGAGTCCATCACCTCGAGCCCCAGCTCGAGGACGCGCAGGTAGTCCAGGTGCGTGAACCGGGTGGCGGACGGATCCTTGAACGGGTCGGCGCTATAGACCCCGTCGACCTTGGTCGCCTTGAGGATCGCCTGCGCGCCGATCTCGACCGCGCGCAGCGCAGCGGTCGTGTCGGTCGTGAAGTACGGGTTGCCGGTGCCGGCCGCAAAGATCACGACGCGGCCCTTCTCGAGATGCCGGATCGCCTTGCGGCGGATGTACGGTTCCGCGATCGCGTTCATCGCGATCGCCGTCTGCACCCGCGACTGCACCCCGATGCTCTCGAGCGCGTCCTGCATCGCGAGCGCATTGATGACCGTCGCGAGCATGCCCATGTAGTCGGCGGTCGCGCGCTCCATGCCGGCCGCTTCGTGCACCTTGCCGCGCCAGATGTTCCCGCCGCCGACCACGACCGCGGTCGTCACGCCGTCGGCGTGAACGGCCGCGATCTCGCGCGCCATCGCCGTCGTGGTATCGACGTCGATGCTGCCGCCCCGCCCGGCGAACGCCTCGCCGGAGAGCTTGATGAGGACGCGTTCGTAGACAGGGCTGGGCATCGGAACGCCTCGTTCGCCACCGACGGTCGGCGTACCGCCAAGCAGCCAAGCGGCGGCTCGTCCGTGCAGCGGCCGACCGCGAAGGCTTGCGCCGTTAGGCTGAAGCCGCTACTCTTCGCCCAGCCCGAACTTCGCGTAGCGCCGCACGGTCAGCTTCTCGCCGAGCACGCCGGAGACGCTCTTCACGAGCTCCCCGACCGTCTGCGAGTCGTCCTTGACGAACGGCTGCTCGAGCAGCGTGTGCTCCTCGTACCACTTGTTCAGCTTGCCGGAGAGGATCTTCTCGACGACGTCGGGCGGCTTGCCCGGCGGGACGGTCTTCTCGAGCTCGGCCTTCACCTCGGCGAGGACGTTCTCGGGCACCGACGCGCGGTCGAGATAGCGGGGCGACATCGCGGCGACGTGCATCGCAACGTCGCGCACGAGCTCCTTGAAGCGCTCGTTGCGCGCGACGAAGTCGGTCTCGCAGTTGAGCTCGACGAGCACGCCGATTTTGCCGCCCGCGTGGATGTACGAGCCGACGAGACCCTCGTTGGCGGCGCGTTCGGCCTTCTTGTCGGCCTTGGCTTGGCCGAGCTCGGCGAGCCGCGCCTTCGCGCGCTCGAACTCGCCGTTCGCCCAGATGAGCGCGTTGCGGACGTCCGATATGCCGGCGCCGGTGTCTTCGCGCAGCCGCTTGATCTCGTCAGCGGACGGTTTGTAGGCGGTGGTTTCCACGTCGTCTTTCGTTCCGGTCGGGTTCGCTCAGACGCCGGCCGGTTCGGGCTCGGCGCCGAGGTCGGCGTACTGCTGGTCGTAGTCGGCGGCGTCGTATGCGGACTCGGTCTCCGTCTTGCCTTCGACGATCGCGTTCGCGATGGTCGAGACCATGAGACGCACGCTGCGGATCGCGTCGTCGTTGCCGGGGATCGCGTAGTTGATCTCGTCGGGATCGCAGTTCGTGTCGATCACCGCGATGATCGGGATCTTCAGCTTCTGCGCCTCGGCGACCGCGATGCGCTCCTTCTTCGGATCGACGATGAACATCGCGTCCGGCAGGCGGTGCATGTCCTTGATGCCGCCCAGGAACTTCTCGAGCTTCTCGAGCTCGTCGGTCAGCCGCGCGACTTCTTTCTTGGGCAGCAAGTCGAAGGTGCCTTGCTGGCGCATCCCTTCGAGCTCGCGCAGTCGCGTGATGCGCTTCTGGATCGTCGCGAAGTTGGTGAGCGTGCCGCCGAGCCAGCGCTGGTTGACGAAGAACGTGCCGGCGCGCTCGGACTCTTCACGCACGACGTCCTGCGCCTGCTTCTTCGTGCCGACGAACAGAATGACGCGGCCTTCGCGCGACATCTGCTTGACCGCGTCGTACACGCGGTTCAGCATCGACAGCGTTTGCGACAGGTCGATGATGTAGATGCCGTTGCGCTCTTGGAAGATGTACGGTTTCATCTTCGGATTCCAGCGGCGCGTTTGGTGTCCGAAGTGGACCCCCGCCTCCAGAAGAGCGCGCATGGTGACGCCCGATGCCATGATCGATGTGGTTCCTCTCTGAGCCCGCGGCGGCCGTCCATGGCGCCGTGATGAGCGCATTCGTCCCCCGGCCTCCGGCCGGGTGAAATATTCCGGGCCGTGGCCCGGACGCCCCGAGAACGGGACAACCCGTAAAGTATACCACGGCGCACCCCGTACGGCGAGCCACCCGCCGCCGCAGGGTCGTGCTCCCTTTTGGCGGGGGCTCGTGCGACGGCCGCTAGTTGAAGCGGATGACTCTCGCGGCGATCAGGGCGAGCAGAATCTTGGGCTCGAGCTCGCGGAACGTGGCGGGGCGGGCTGCGGGCTGCATCCGCTGATGATCGGGCCACCGGAGAGGCGCGTCAACGTGTCGGATGTACGCTACCGTACGCAGTCCAACGCGCTTCGTCGGCGCGAGCCGGCTCACCCTACGACCGCTCGTTCTTCTCCAGGAAGAAGACGTCTCTCGGCCGCCTGCTCAGCGACGGCACGCCGGCGATGATGCTGCGCGCAGTCGCCGGGTTCAGGCCCGCGTAGAGAACGTCGATCTCGTCCCCAATGTGCTCCGGCGCGATGACCGGCAGGCCGAAGATGCGCTTCGTCTGTTGATGCGGATTGCGATCGAGGAACGCGACGACGTGCGAGCGGTCGGCCAGCCGGCTCGCAATGAACACGCCGTAGAAGCCGCTGCCGTAGATCGCGCTGCGCCGTCCGCGCGCGACGTCGCGCTCGAATGCGGCGACGGCCTCTCCGGCCGCCGACCAGAACGCCGCAAGGCGCCGCGCTTCGGCGACGTACCGCGCGACGCCGTCGCGCCCTTCGACAAGGTCAGGATGACGCGGTTGGAGCTCGGGATGACGCGGTTGGCGCTCGCGATAACTCGGTTGGAACTCAGGATCGCTCTCGGCGGGTTCGGGAGCTTCGGCGCGGCGGGCCGTGACGACGTATGCGGCGGCATGCGCTTCTTCGTCGATGCGAATGCCGGTGAAGCCCGCATCCGCAAACGCGCGCCGAAGCGACGTCGGCATGAAGTGGTTGACGTGATCCACGACGATCAGATCGCCCGCGTTGCGCAGCACGTTGGGCACCGTCAGATGCAACTGCCCGCCGGGACGCAGCAACGCGCGCACCGCGCGCAGGAAGCCGCGCGGATCGCTGACGTGTTCCAGCGCGAAGAACGACAGCACCGCATCGAAGCCGCCGGCCCAGTGGGGAGGCGGTTCGTACGCGGCTTGCCGGTCGCGGGGGACGAACGCGTCCCACGCGGCACGGTACGCATCGCTGACGTCGAAGACGTACCCGCGGAGGTCCGGGCGCGCTGCCAAGGCCGCGCGGAGCGTCATTCCCTTGCCGCAACCGTAGTCCAGAACCGACGCGCCGTGCGCAAGCGCCAGCTTCGCGAGCGCGACGTCAGCCTGGTGCTGCGCGCGGTACACCGGCAGGCCGTCGCGCACCTCGTAGAGGTCGTCCGCCGAGTCGCTCTCGAGATGCACGTTGTACGCGCTATCATAATAGCGGTCGATGTCCGCGAGAGGCGGAGTCTGCACGTGGCCGCACGCGTCGCACGCGAAGACGATGGTCGGAAGCTCGATGGGTCTCGCCGTCGACGTGACGGACAGCGGCCCGTCGCTGCGGTACAGCGGTGAGCCGTTCGGCGCGCCGCACACGAGACACGCGGTCGCGAGTGCGGCGCTCACCGAACGCCTTCGTGCGCCCGTGCGATCAGCGCGTTGGCGTCGTCCACCGTCGCGCCGTGCTTGAGTCCTCCGGCCCAGCGGATGCTTCGGCCGAACTCGTCGTCGAAATTGAAGTATCGGATCTGCGCCGTCCAGCGCGCTCGCGCGCCGGTGTTCGGTGCCGACGCGTGCAGCGTGAGAAAGTCGAACGCGAAGACGTCGCCCGGCTCGGACTCGGGCGCGCACAGCTCATAACGCCCGCTGATCGATGCTTCGTCGGCGAGCCGCAGGCCGCCGTACGCGCCCGATGCGATGCCCTCGGCTCCCTTTCCGGAGGCGTCGACGAGCGGCAACGCGCCGCCGCGGTGGGAACCGCGCGCCAGGACCACCGGACCCATCGCGGCGGTGACCGGGACGAGGGGCATCCAGAACGTGATTGCGTCCAGGCTGCGAAATTGATACTGAAACTCTTGGTGCCACGGCGCGAGGTGGCGCTCGACACCGGGCCGGTCGATGCGAAGGCCGTTCGCGCCGGGCGCCGTCCCGCAGAGCGACGTCGCCCGCAGGTCGCGAAACAGACCGGCGAGCCGCTCGCTCACGATCAGCCGCTGGAAGCTCACGAGATTCTTGGCCATGTCGTACACGAGCGGCGCAACGTCCGGGCACGCGTCGACGAGATCGAGGAAGCCGCGGTCGAAGTCGGACGGGTCGTCCGGCGCGGTATGGTGGGCGCCGCACGCGCGCGCCGCCCGCTCGATCAGCGCGCCAAGATCGCGCTGCAGCGCCACCACGTCGCGCTCGTGATCCAGCCAGCGCCGCAGGTGCACGAAGCCGTCGCGTTCCAGCAGCGCGCGCGGGTCGCCGGCCGAATGGTTCGCTGTCATGCGCTCGCGGCGGCGGGCTCGGGGATCGCGTCACGCCACGGCACGGCCGGCGATTCGAGCGCGGCCGCAGCGTCGGGCCCGAGGTTCGCGATCGTGTCGAGGACGGAGACGTGCGGATCGAAGTCGCCATGCGGCTGCGCGTATGGACGCCGCGTGTACGCCATCACGAACACCTCGATGCCGGCCGCAGCCATCCGCGGCTCGTCGAGATAGTTCAGGGCACCCAGACCCGTCACGTACCGCGTCGCGCCGCGCGGGCCGAGCAACGCGACCAGCCGTTCAGTCTTCGCACCTTCGACGGGCGTCGACGATGCGCGCGTGAACGCTGGACGGATGCCCAGCTCGGCGCAGCAACGTTCGAGTGCTGCGATGTCGAGCTCCGCGATCGTGCGCGGGCGCGATGCGTACACGTCTTCCATGATGGCAATCGCGGCGCCGACGTGCGGAGCGCGCGAGTAGTTCATCGCGAGCGTGCGAACATGCTTCGCGCGCCAGTCCGAGCGGTAATCGATCTCGACCTCGGCGATCGGCGGCAAGCTCCCTGCGCGCAGGACCGGCACGGTGAGCCAAGCCGGTCCGGACGCGGTCTTGATCTGCACGCGGTTGGTAAAGCCGCCTTTCTGGAACTGCGCGTCGTCCAGGTGCACGAACTCATCGGCGAGACGAATCTGCTCGAACACGCCGCGCCACGGAAAGAACTGCGGCTGCAGCACGACGACGGTCTTCACGACGCGTCCTCGAGGAAGCGCTCCATGATCGCAACGTCGTGCCAGCGCTCGGGACCGCGGTAGTGCCGGCGATGGACGCCGACGTCAAGGAATCCCGCCGAACGGTACAGCGCGCACGCCGGGTTGTCCGCCGCAACGTGCAGGATCAGCTTGTCCATGCGGCCGTCCGAGCGCGCAGCCTCGATGACGTGTCCGAGCGCGTTGCGTCCGTGCCCGTGTCCGCGGTGCTCGCGTCCGACCGCGATGCCGAACGTCCCGTGCCGGCTGCGCGCATCGATTGCGACGACTTGCGTGAAACCGACCGCCGTGTCGCGCTCATCCGCGATCACGAAAAACAGCGCTGCCGGATCGGAGGTACGGCGACGGACCCAGGCGCGCACATCGGCGTCGGAGTTGGGATGCGGGTCGGCGAGCAGGGCGTATTGCGTCGCCACGTCGTTGCGCAACGCCGTCAGCAACGGCAGGTCGCTCTCGTACGGCTCGCGGCAGGTCGTCACCGGCCCGGCGGATCGGCAGTCGCGCGGAGGTAGCCGCGCGGAGCGACCGTGAACAGGAGCTTCGCATCGTACTCTTCGTCGACGACGAATCGCGCCTCGCGCGCCAAAAATGCGTCGACCGCCGTCATCGGGCTGTTTCCCGGACCCCATGGACGGTCGACGATCGAATCGGCGTCGGCGTACTCGACCGCCGTATCCATCACGACCAGAAAGAAGCCCTCGCGCACGAGCGGCGCGTAGAGCGCGAGCTCGCGCGCGACGTGGTCGGCGGTGTGGTTGGAGTCGAGGATCACCATCGCGGTGCGGCCGGCGACGCGCTCGCGCACGCGCTCGGCGACGGCGGGGTCGACGGACGAACCTTGGATCATCGTGATCCGGTCCGCCAGCGGATGGGCTTCGATCGCGGCGCGGTTGTGTGCCCGGATGTCGATGTCGACGCCGATCACCTCGCGCTCGCCGCCCAGCAGCTGCAGCATCGATGCCGAGAAGATCAGCGATCCGCCGTGCGCGATCCCAGTCTCCACGACGACCTCCGGCTGCGTGCGCCAGATGATCTCCTGAAACGCCACCAGATCTTGCGGGAACTGAATCGCGGGCCGTCCCAGCCAGGTCCAGTTGTACGCGTAGCGGTACGGTGCGATCAGGTCGAGCGCGCGCTTCCACGCCGCGCGGACCTCGGGGTCGGCACCCATGCGGCGAAGCAGCGCGCCGTCTTTCGGGTCGTGGGGATCCTCGGCCATGCTGCCGCCGGGCGCGCTCAAGCTCGCCATGTCGCTCACCGATAGTGTAATCGTCAACGGAGGCCCTGAACAATAGCGATGAACGTGCTCGACCGCGCGACGGCCACGCCCGCGTCTACGGACGAGCGGGTGCCCGTCTTCGTCCCGTACGTCGGTGTCGACACGCTCAAGCATCTGACCGACGCCCTCGACGTCGGCTGGCTCGGGATGGGGGCGACGACCAAGGACTTCGAGGAGCGGATCGCTCGGTATCTCGGAGTCCAAGACAGGTACGTCGTCGCGACCAACACCGGCACGTCCGCGATGCACATCGCGCTGCTCGCCGCCGGCATCGGGCCGGGCGACGAGGTGATCACGCCGTCGTTCAACTACGTCGCCGATCATCAGGCGATTCGCGCCACGGGTGCCGACGTCGTGATGTGCGACGTGCGCGAGGACGACCTCGGCATCGACGTCACCTCGGCGGAATCGATGATCACGGCGCGGACGAAGGCCATCGTGCCGCTGCACTTCTCCGGCGTCCCGTGCGCGATCGGCGACGTCTACGCGCTCGCGCAGCGGCACGGACTGCGCGTCATCGAGGACGCGTGCCACGCGTTCGGCACCACCGTCGGAGGCGAGCGCATCGGGTCGCGCGGCGACGTGCAGTTCTTCAGCTTCGATCCCGTGAAGATCATCACGTCGATCGACGGCGGATGCGTCGTCACGCCGCACCGCGAGGAGTACGAGCGCCTGCAGCACCTGCGGCTGCTCGGCGTCGACAAAGACACGACCCTGCGCTATCAGAACAAGCGCGCCTGGGACTACGACGTCGTCTCCGAAGGCTTCCGCTACCACCTCACCAACATCATGGCCAGCGTCGGCGTCTCGCAGATCAAGCGCATCGACGAGTTCATCGCCAGCCGGCGCGCCGTATGCGCGCGCTACTCCGCGGCGTTCGCGGGGCTGCCCGGCGTGCGCGTGCTGCGCCGGGAGTACGACGACGTCTCACCGTTCATCTACAGCCTGCGCGTGCCGGCCGAGCGGCGCGAGGCGCTGATCGCGCACCTGGGCGCGCGCGGCATCGACGTCGGCATCCACTTCGTCCCGGTGCACAAGCACACGTACTTCGCGTCGGCGCGGCGCTCGCCGATGCCCGTCACCGAACGGGCCGTCGACGAGGTCGTCACGCTGCCGCTGCACTCGCTGATGCGCGAGGCGTTCGTCGAGCGCGTCATCGACGGCGTGCGGAGCTTCTTCTCCTAACACGATGGCCGCATTTCCGACCTGCCGCTCCTGCTACGCGCTCCTGCGCGCCGACGTCGTCGACCTCGGGCTCTCGCCGCCGTCGAACGCGCTCACGCCGCCGGCCGGCCTCGGCGGCGGTGAGCGCACCTACCCGCTGCATGCCTTCGTCTGCGAGCGCTGCTGGCTCGTCCAGCTGGACGTCTTCGCGACGCCCGAAGAGCTGTTCCGCGACTACCGGTACTTCTCGTCGTACTCCACGACGTGGCTGGCGCACGCCGAGGCGTACGCGGACGAGATGATGACGCGCGGGATCGGGCCGCATTCCAAAGTCGTCGAGGTCGCGAGCAACGACGGCTACCTGCTGCGCAACTTCGTGTCGCGCGGCGTGCAGGTGCTCGGGATCGAACCGGCGAGCAACGTCGCCGCGGTGGCGCGCGAGGCGGGTATTCCGACCATTGACGCCTTCTTCGGCGTCGAGCTGGCGCAGCGCGTCCGGGCGAAGCTCGGCGCGGCGGATCTGATCGTCGCGAACAACGTGCTCGCGCACGTCCCCGACGTGAACGACTTCGTCGGCGGCTTCGCCGTGCTGCTCGGGCCGAACGGCGTCGCGACGTTCGAGTTTCCGCATCTCCTGCGCACAATCGCAGGGATGCAGTTCGACACGGTCTACCACGAGCATTTCTCCTATCTCTCGCTGATCGCGCTGCGGCCGCTGTTCGCGCGCTACGGGCTCGAGATCGTCGAGGTCGCGGAGCTGCAGACGCACGGCGGATCGCTGCGCGTCTTCGTCGCACCGCGCGGCAGCCGCCCCGTCGACCCGAGCGTCGAGCGCGTCCTGGACGCCGAGCGCGAAGCGGGTCTGGAGCGCCTGGAAACCTACGTGGCGTTCGGCGAGCGCGTCGCGCGCATCAAGAACGACTTCCTCACCTTCCTGATCGACGCCAAGCGCCGCGGCGCGCGCGTCGCGGGCTACGGCGCCGCGGCGAAGGCGACGACGCTGCTCAACTACTCGGGCGTGCGCACCGATCTGCTGCCGTACGTCGCCGACAAGAGCCCGCACAAGCAGGGCAACTACATCCCCGGCGTGCGCATCCCGATCGCCGAGCCGGATCGCATTCGCGCCGACCGGCCCGACTACGTCGTGGTGTTTCCGTGGAACGTCGAGGCCGAGATCCGCGCGGAGTTGGCGGACGTGCGCGACTGGGGCGGCCGCTTCGTTCTGGCCATCCCCGAGCTGCGCGTCGACGCCTAGGAACGTGTCGGGCGGTCCCCGGCAAACGACCCTAGGCGGGCTGCGCGCGCACGCCGTCCGCCGCGCCCGCCGCGGCGAGCGTGCGCATGAAGCCGATCAAACCGTGCGGCTCGCGGATCCAGTCCGGGGCGGCGCCGACCGCTTCCGCGACGGCGGCGCGATGGCGTGCTCGTTCGGCCGCAAGCCGCGCGTCGACCGGGTGCGCCGCGTAGAGCGCGTCCATGACCAGCACGTAGCTCGGATACGTCGCGGCGAAGCGCTGCGACGCGAACCCGAGCCGCGCGACCACGTCGACCGTCTCCGCGCCCACCGCCGCGCAGCGTGACGTGCGCGCGAGGTTCATCGCGAAGTCCCAGTCGTCGAGCGACGGTACCGTCGCGTTGAACGTTCCCGTCCGTGCAAGCGCGCCGCGGTAGACGACGAACGCGTCGAGTGGGATCGTGTGGGCAACGGCCAGGCGAGCGAGATCGGCTTCGTCGCCGCCGAACGGCGCGTCGGCGACGCGCTCCGCGGTGCTCGCCGGCGGGTCCGTGCGTTCGACGACGAGCCGCGCTTTGGCGAAGGCGGCGGACGCGCCGGTGCGCGCGATCGTCTCGACCGCCGACTCCAGGTGGCCCGGGGCAAAGCGATTGTCCGGATCGAGAAACGTGAGGTACTCGCCGCGTGCCATGCGCAGGGCAAGGTTGCGCGCGGCGCCCGGCATCACCGGCGAGGGGAGCCGCACGTACGACATCTGCGCCCACGCCGGGTGCGCGCGGAGAAGCGCTTCGCATTCGATCGCGCCGTGGTCGACAACGACCGCTTCCCAGTTCGTGAAGCGCTGCGCCGTCAGGGCGTCGAGCGCTCGGAGCAGCGGCGCCGGTGCGCCTGCCGTCTGCACGATGACGCTCACGGTCGACTCGCGGACGCGCGCGGGCTCGTACGCGGCCGCGCGCGCCTCGAGCTGCTGGATGAGCCCGTCGATCCACGCCGTCTGCGCCGCGTCGAACGGAGACACGCCGCCGTTGCGCTGCGGAGCGTCGGCAACCAGCCCGCGCAGCAGGTGCGCGACCGCCCCTTCGCGCCCGCGCATGCGCCGCACGAACTCGGGGTGGTCCATGTAGCGCCCGACGTACGACGCGAAGTCGATCACGTTGCGCCCCGAGCGGTGGTACGCGTCGCCGCTGAACTGATCGTCGTGCAGCCGGATCGCCACGCTCGGCTGCGCGACGTATCCGAAGCGCTTGCCGGCCAGCGCGAGCCGGATGATGACTTCCCAATCGCGCGCGTCCTGGCCGTTGACGGGATCGCCGCACATTCCCGGTTCGAGCAGCACACTGCTCTTGAACAGCGCGCACGGGAAGCACACCGGGCAGACGGTCGTGAAGTTCTCGACGAGCTCGTCGCGCGCGTCGGTGTAGTCGACCGGAAACTCGCCGGGCATGGCACGCTTGGCGTAGACCGTGCCGTTCTCGCGCGCGAAGTACGCGTTGCACCACACCACGTCGAGCCCGGGATCGCGCTCGAAGGCCGCAGCCAGCCGCTCGAGGTGCGGCGGCAGCAAGAAGTCGTCCGAGGAGAGGCACATCACGTACTCGCCGCGAGCGAGCTCGAGCAGCCGGTCGAAGTTCCGCGCCATCCCGATGTTCTGCTCGTTGCGGTACAGCCGCACGCGCGGGTCGTTCGCGTACCGTTCGCACAGCAGCTCCCACGCGCCGTCGGTCGAGCAGTTGTCGCTGACGATCACTTCGACGTTCGGGTACGTCTGCGCGACGGCGCTGTCCACCGCGGTCGCGACGTACTTGACGTAGTTGTAATTCGGGATCAGCACCGAGATCAGCGGCGCCTGCCGTTCGCGAGTCATGCCCAAACCTTCCACGGCGCGCGGCCGCCGGACCACAGCTCTTCGAGGTGCGTCTTGTCGCGCAGGGTATCCATCGGATGCCAAAAGCCGCGGTGCACGAACGCGGACAGCGAGCCGTCGGCGGCGAGACGCTCGAGCGGCGTGCGCTCCCACACCGTCGCGTCGCCGTCGATGTAGTCGAAGACGCCGGGGGAGCACACGAAGTAGCCGCCGTTGATCCACGCGCCGTCGCCTTGCGGCTTTTCGTCGAATGCGACGATCTTCTGCTCTTGCAAGCGCACGGCGCCGAAGCGGCCCGGCGGCTGCACCGTCGTCATGGTCGCCAGCGCTCCCGACGCGGCATGGTGCGCGACCGTCGCGCGCACGTCGACGTCCGAGAGCCCGTCGCCGTACGTGAAGCAAAACGGCTCGTCGTCGAGATACTTGCGCACGCGGCGCAGGCGGCCGCCGGTCATCGTGCCGTCGCCGGTATCGACGACGGTGACGGACCACGGCTCGGCCGCGGAGGTGTGCACGCGCACCGAACGGTCGCGCATGTCGAACGTGACGTCCGACGCGTGCAGCGCGTAGTTCGCGAAGAACTCCTTGATGACGTAGCCCCGGTAGCCGGTGCACACGATGAAGTCGTCGATGCCGTGCGCGGAGTACGTCTTCATGATGTGCCAGAGGACCGGGCGTCCCCCGACCTCCACCATCGGCTTGGGACGGTTCGTCGTCTCCTCGCTGATCCGCGTCCCGAGACCGCCGGCGAGGATGACTGCCTTCACGGGCGCCTCCGCCGCGCGGGGACTCTCTGCATCCTGCTAGGTATCGGCATACCGAGCCCGCGGAAACAGTCGCCACCGCGCCGAAGTGCGGCCGTGGATGATCCCGTACTACCGGCACTTCGGGTTGGAGCGCGATCCGTTCCTGGACACGGCGGACCCGCACTTCTACCGGACGACGCCCGCACTGGCACGCGCTCGCGACCGCCTGGTCGGCGGGGTCCTGGAGTCGCGCGGCCTGCAGATCATCGTCGGCGAGCCGGGCACCGGCAAGACGAGCTTGATGGCGCAGACCGAGCGCGAGCTGCTCGGCCGGGACGACGTCCGCCTCGGCAAGATCCTCGACCCGTCCTTCGCGACGGAGACCGAGTTCTTGCTCGGGGTCGCGCGGTCGTTCGGCCTCGCGCTGCCGCCGCGCTCGCCCGCCGCCCTCAAGAACGCTCTCAAGAACTACCTCTACGACGCGGCCGTCCTCGACGGGCTGACGATCGTGCTGCTCGTCGACGAGGCGCAGAACGCCAGCGACGACATCTTCGAAGTGCTGCGCCTGCTGCTCAACTATGACGTGCCGCAGCGCAAGCTGCTGAACATCGTCCTCTTCGGGCAGACCGAGCTGCGTCCGCGGGTCGAGGTGCGACGCAACCTCGCCGACCGCGTCGACGAGTGGTACGAGCTCGGGCCGCTCGACGGCAACGAGGCGCGCGCGCTGATCGCCTACCGCATCTCGCGAGCGGGCGGTACGCGGGACGCCGCCTCGCTCTTCGACGACGACGTGCTCGACGCGATCACGGGCGCCGCCGCCGGAACGCCGCGCCGCCTGCTGACGCTGGCGCATGCGACGCTGCGCGAAGCAGCCGCATACGGCCGCCCGCGGGCAACCCGGACCGATGCCGAAGCGGCGGCGCGGATGCGCGGCCTGAACGTCCCGGCGCCGCCGCCACCCGCGCGGGCGCCTGCAGCGCCGGCTGCGGCGGCAGCGGCGGTCCCGGCGCCGGCCGCCACCGAACCGGCCGGCGCGAACGCGGGGCAGCCGCCGCGGCGCTGGTGGTGGCCCTGGCTGGCGGCTTTCCGCCTGCGATGAGCCCGCGTGAGGTCGACATCGACGAGCTGTTCGACCGCAACGCCGACTCCCGGCTTCTCGAGCGCCGCCGCCGCGAGGAGCTCGGCCTCTCCCCGCCCGCGAGCCCGCCGTCCGCCATGCCCGCCCGCTTTGGCCCGGAGTCGATGCTCGGCGACGGCGTGCTGCTCGCGGCGCCGCGCGGCCCGATGCTGCGGCTCGTCCTGGACGCACGGCCGGCGCGCGAGCTGATTCCCGGCGCGGTCGTCACCGTGGTGGTGGAAGTGGCGGACGAAGGCGATACCGATGCGGACGACGTGCTCGTGCGCGTCGCCGCGCCCCCCGACACGGAGCCGATCGCGGGCACGTTTACGCGGGACGACGTCGAGATCGACGGCGAAGCGCTGCTCGGCGAGGGCCTCCGCATCGGCACGATCCCCGCGGCCGGCTTCGTGCGGCTGCGCCTGTCCCTGCGGGTGCTCCCCGGCACCGAAGCGCTCGACGTCGCCGCGCACGCGGAGGCACCGGGAGTCCCGGCCGTGGCCGGGCCGGCGCTGCGCCTCGCTCGCCGGAGCGGGCACGCGGCTTTCGACGCCCCGCGCCCCTTCTTCGAGCTCGAGGCCGGCGAAGCGGCCGACGACGACGAGGCGGCCGTGGACGCGGCGCCGGTCCGCATCGTAGACGCAATCAGCGACGAGCCGGCGGCACCGCCGGTGCCCAAGGCGCAGACGGCGGAACCGGCAGTCGCGGCCGAGCGCCCCCCCGAGGACCAAGCGCCCGCGGCAGTCGATCACGCGGTGAAGCCGGTCCTCGCCGCGCCGCCTACGTTCAAACTGCCCGCGCACCTGATCGCGACGCCGCCCCAGCCGCCGGCGCCTGAGCCCCCGCCGCCCGCGCCCGCACCGCCGCTGCCCGCCGTCGCGGAGCCGGCCGCTGCTGCCGCGGTCGAGCCGGAGGCCTTCCCGGAGCTGGAGCTGCCCGCCGAACCGGAGCCCGAAGTTCAGGCGGCTCCGCCGGAACCCGAGGCGGCTCCGGAGCCCGAGGCGGCTCCGCAGCCCAAGGCCGTGGCCGCTCCCGAGCCCGGGCCGGAGGTCGACGCGGAGCCGGAAGCGTTCCCGGAGCTCGAGCTGCCCGCGCCCGAGCCAGAGCCAGCGCCGGAGGCTCAGGCCAAGCCCGAACCCGAGCCGGAGCCGGAGCCGGAGCCCGAGCCCGAGCCCGAGCCCGAGGCGGAGCCGGAAGAGCCGATCGCACCGGAACCGGCAGCGTCCGCAGGTGCTCGCGCGCGTTCTCGACGCGGACGAGGTCCGCGCGCTCGAGCGCGTCTTCGTCGGCGCCGTGCCGCATGGACTGGCCGCGCTCGCGCTGCTGTCGTCGATCGCCGCGGCGGACGGCGCGCTCGGCCGCGCGCTCGGCGTCGCGACGTTCGCGCGGTCCATTGCATCCGCGCTCCCGCGTGCGCTCGTGGCGGCGCGCATGAACCGGCCGACCCCGGCGGTCGTGACGCCGGAAGCGCTGGCGCAGATCGCGCCGCAGGCGACCGCGGCGCACGAAGACGTCGCGTACGACGGCGCGCTGCTGGTGGCGCGGCTGGACGCGCGCGATCTCGACGCGCTGCGCACGCTGCTCGCGCGCAACTTGCCCGACGCGTTCCTCCGCGGCGTGCAGGTGCTGCTCGCCGTCGCGCCGCGCGCCGTCGAAGGCGTGCCGGCGGATGCGTCGGACGCCGTGCGCGACGCGCTCGCGGCGTACCGCATGGCGGCCGGAGCATGGCTGATGCGCGTCACGGTGCGCCGGGCCGTCGACCGCGCCTACGATCCGCTGACCGCCGACGATCCGACGCTGCACGAGGCGGGCCGTTCGCTCGTCGGCGCGCTGCGCACGGCGGTCATGTGAAGCTGCTGATCGGCATCCCGACGGGCGGCGCGCCGGCGCGGCCGTTTCTCGACGCGCTGTCCGCGCTCCGGCTGCCGGCGCGCGTGACGCAGGCCGAGCGGCTGGTGTGGAGCGGCAACTTCGTCCCCGCGCAGCGCGAGATGATCGTGCGCGACGCGATCGCGCGCGGCTCCGACCTGCTGGCCATGATCGACGACGACATCGTCGTGCCGGCCGACGCGCTCGAGCTGCTCGTCGCCGCGCTCGACGCCGACGCGTCGGCTGCGATCGCCGGCGCGCTCTACTACAGCCGCGACTCCGCGCGCCCGATGGCGGTCGCGCGCTGGAGCTCGACCGACACGACGACGGCCGCGATCCCCGCGTTCGCGGCGGGTCGCGTCGCCGAGGTCGACGGCGTCGGATTCGGCTGCGTCGTGCTGCGCGTCGCCGCGCTGCGCGCGCTCGCGCCGCCGTACTTCGCGGCGCACTTGTACGTCGACGCGGCGTCGCGCGTCGTCCGTCAGTGCGACGAGGACTATCTCCTGTGCGAGCGCTTTCGCGCGAACGGCGGGCGCGTGCTGCTGCACGCGGGCGTGCGCGCGCCGCACTTCGACCGCGCGGCCGGCACGACGGCGCCCGTGCGCTGGGAGGACGACGCCGAGACGAACCGCCTGCGCATGATCGTGCTGCGCGACGGCCGCACGGCGCTCGTCCCGTTCGACGACGCGGTGCCGCGCGCATCAGAGTCGCAGGAGCCGTTCCCGGCGACGCTGCTGTTCGCCGGCGGAGCCTAGCCCCGCCCCTTCGACAAGCTCAGGGTGACGGAAGCGAGGTCAGGGTGGCGGAAGCGAGGTCAGGGTGGCGGAAGCGAGCTCAGCGTGACGGAAGCGAGCTCAGCGTGACGGCGGGATCAGTACTGAGGGTGACGGCGGGATCAGTACTGGCCGTCGATGCCCATGCGGTTGACGCGGCGGCCGATGCTGCGCGAGAACGCCTTCATCTTCCCGATCGTCGTCAGGCGCTCGAGGACGTCGTCGCGATACGCACGCAAGCGGCGCAATTGATCCTCGCGGTACACGTAGATGCCGCGCACGCGGTGCGCGACCTTCTCGTCGTTCGCCGGCGAAATCGCGGGCGTCTCGGCGAAGAGCCGCGCCAGCTCGCTCGTCAGCGCGACTTGGCAGCCGAAGGCGGCGCGCACGTCCGGCCAGCGCCGCTCGACGAGCGCGGCGTCGGCATCCAGGCACGAGCGCTCGAGCGCGACGATCGCGTGTGCGACCGCCGATCGCGCCTCGTCAGCAGACGACGGCACCGAGCTCCGCCGGCGTGCCGAGCGCGCGGTATTTCTTGATCGCCTCGACCCACGTCTCGCGCATCCCCGCGATCAGCGGCAGCAGCTCGCGCACTTTCTGCACGTCGCCCTGCATGTTCGCCGCGACGAGCTGGTGGTGCCAGAACTCGTAGATGCGGAACAGGTTGCCCGGAATGTCGCTCTCGAGGTCTAAGCGCAGCGAACCCATCAGCAGCGCGCACGCGCGCTGCGCGCGGCGCAGCAGGTCATGCCGGCCTTGGATGTCGGCCGGACGGTTCTCCATCACGTCGATCGCTTGGCGCGAGAAGAGCAGCAGCGCGTCGTAGACGCGGATGATGAGCTCTTCGGGGCTCGCGGAGTTGATCGACGCTTCGAGATAGCGCAGGTTGGCGTTCGTGAGGGTCACGTTTTCCTTAGCCGGAGCTCGAGGATGAGATGCCCAGCGCGCCGAGCGACGACTGCATGGACTGCAGCTCGGCGATCTGCGTCTCGCTGTTGGTGAACTCTTGGCGAAGCTGGTCCGCCTGCATGTTGGCCTGGTTGGTGACGAGCGTGATCTGCTGCTGCAGCGACGTGATCTGGTCTGCGTTCTGCGCCTGGATCGTCGAGAGCAGCGACTGCGTGGGCACCGTGCCGGCGATCCCGCTGTAGAGCTGCGTGGGCAGACCGGCGACGCTCGTGAGGTACGAGCCCACCTGGGTAACGACGCTGTTCGTGCCCGTGAAGAGCTGCTCGACCGCGTTCGCGTTCGCCGCGAGCGCGGTCGTGAACGCATTGACGTCGAGCGCGTTGAGGCGGCCGCTCGTGCCCTGGAACGTCTGTTGCTGGACCGCGCTCGCCGAGCTCGTGTCGGCGCTGTCATCCGAGGTCGCCACGTTCTGGCTGAACGACGAGTCGAGCGTGAGGCCGACCGATGCGAACGAGTTGTACGAGGTCGACCCCGTGTTCATGTAGCCCGAGACCATATTGACCAGCTGGTCCTTGAGGTCGCTGACCTGCATGTTGTTGAACAGGACGCCGCCGCCGGTCAACTGCGTGCCCGACGTGGTTCCGGTGGACGCGTCGGTCGTCGTGCCGACGACGGGCGCCTGCGTCGCCGTGTTGATCTCGTCGATCACGGCGTTGTACGCGTTGACCCAGCTGGAGATCGCCGTCTGCAGCGTGCTGCTGTCCTGCGCGACGGAGATCGTCACCGGCGCCACGGTGACGCCGTCGACCGCCTGCTGCAGCGACAGGTTCACGCCGGGCACGACGTTGGTGACGGCGTTCGAGTTGCTGTAGACCGTGTGCGACGTCCCGGCTGCGTCGGTGAACGTGATCTTCGCGGCCTGTCCGACGGCTTCGGTCGCGCCCGCGCTGAGCTGGTTCGGCTGCGTGGAGTTCGTCAGGAATCCGGCGGCCTGCAGGAAGTTCGACGTGTCGGCCGTCGACCCCAGGGTGATGCCCTGCGGTCCGTCGGCCTTGGCCGTGAGCACCACGCGGTCGTTCGCCTGATCGTACGTCGCGATGACGCCGGCCGAGGAGTTGTTGATCTCCTGCAGCATGTCGTTGAGGTTGTTCGTCGCGGCGTTGACGGTGAAGGTCACGCCGTTGATCGAGAACTCACCGCTGGTGACGGCGGTCGCGAAGCCGGCGTTCTGACCCGTGTTGAAGACGGCGCCGAGATTGATGCCGCCGATCGCGCCGTTGCTCGTCGCCGTGTACGTGCCGCCGCTCTGCGTGATCGGCGCGGTATCGAGCTTGAGCGCCGACAGCAGGTTCCCCGAATCGGTCGCGGACCCCAGGGTGAGCGGGCGCGTCGAGCTGATCGTGACCTGCTGGGTCGCGCTGTTGTACGACATCGTGACGCCCACGGAGGCGAGCGCCGTCGAGTTCGTCGCGATGAAGCTCTGCAGCGTGGTGGCGTTCACGTCGTACGAGAGCTGCAGCCCGTTGATCGTGACCTCACCGGTCGACGCCGTACCGTTGTCCGGCGTGATCGAAGCGCCCGCGTTCACGAGCGCGGTCGTGTCGCTGAACGTGCCGTTCGCCGCAGGGTCGTTGGTGAGCTGCGTCGCCGTCGCGAGCGTCGCCGTGTTGATGACGTAGTTGCCCGGCGTCGCGACCGTTCCCGACACGGAGCTCGCCGTGATCGCCGACGCGTTCGACGACGTGGGTTTCGTCGCCGTGAAGTTCGACGGATCGCTGACGGCCGAGAACGTGTCCTGGAACTTGCCGAGCAGGTCTTGGATCTTGAGGATCTCGGTCTGCTGCGCGTTGATCGACGTGACTTGGTTCTGCAGCGGCGTTTCCTGCTGCAGCGTCAGGGCCGTGTACTTCGAGATGATCGAGTTGTAATCGATGCCCGACGCGATGCCCGGGAACGAGATCGGCGCGACGTTCGTGCCGTACTGCGTCGTCGTTCCGCTCGAGCTGCTGGTGGCTGAACCGAGGCCGCTCATGTCAGGCGGTCCGGTCCACGACGGCGCCCGCGAGCTGGTTGAAGAACTGCGCGATCAAGACCATCGCCTCCGAGGGAAACTGCGTGATCACCTCACCGGTGTCGGCGTTCTTGAAGACCGTCACGATCTCGTTCGGCGCGACGACCTTGTACTGCACCGAAACGCTCGAGCCGCCGCCGACCAGCTGCGAGAGCGCGTGGTGCAGGGTCTCGGGCGCCGGTGCGGCCTTCGCGCCGTCGTCCGGCGCGTGCGTCGAAGCGGGAGCCGTCGGAAATGCCGAAAGCTCGCCAGGGCTCCCGGCCGCCGGGCCGCTCGTCGCGGCTATGTTGTCGATCGCTTGAACGTCCATGTTCTTCGCAGTCCTCCTCGTGAGACTATCGGCGCCCCGCCGAGCCCGGTTTAGCGGTCACGGAGCCGCGGCGACCGCGGCGTACCCGCGGACGATCGCCCGAAGCGCCGCTTCCGGCGCGAACGCGCTCGCGTCCAGCCCGCCGGGACGGCGCGCGCGCAGCGCTTCGTCCCACGCTTCGCCCAGCGCGCGCGTCAGCGCGGCGGCGTCGGCCGGGTCGAACCGGCGCGCGCGGGCGGGCAGGTCGAACCGGCGGCGGTCGGCGACGACGAGCACCGCGCCGGCCAACAGCGACGCAGCCAGCCGCGACGACCCGTCGCCGATCCAGGCCGCGTCCGCGACGACCGCCGCGTTCGCCCGCAGGCTCGCGGCGACGCCGGGCGACGGTTCGCCCGCGAGCACGACCAGCGACGGGCCGCCGAACTCCCGCACGCGCTCGAGGTACGACGCGTCCGCGACGGGACCGGCGAGCACGAGGGGCACGCCGGCTTCGTGCGCGCAGCGGGCGAGCAGCAATTGGTTTCCGAGCGACCCGATCGGCGCGTGCGCGAGCACGAAGGGGTCCGCGCCCGCCATGGCGCCGATCGGAGCCCGGTCGACCGCGTCCAGCAGCGGCGCTACGACCTCGGTCGGTCCGCGCCGGCCGGTGCGCGCGCGGATCGCATCAGCTTCTGCGGCGCTCGCCGCGAACACGAGCGACGCGTCGCGCAGCGCGGCCGCAGCATCGTCCGCGGCCGCGGCCGCCGGCGCATACGGCGCGTCGCCCCGCGCGTCGCCGACGGCGACCGCGCGGCGCGCGAGCATCGCAAGGTATGCCTGCAGGTCACGCTCGTCGGATCCGTATTCGAAGCAGTGGCGCGTCACCTCGGCGCCCCACCAGCCGCCCGACGCGGCGTCTTCGTCGTACGCGTGCACGGCGACCGGCACGCCGTCGCGTCGCGCGGCGTCGACGATCGCGCGCGCGCGACGGCCGTCGCGCGTGCCCAGCACGTGCACGAGGTCGACGCCGCGCAGCTCGTCGGCCGTGTCGGCGACGAACGCGTCGAAGCCTTCTGCGCGCAGCGCGGTGACCAAGGCCCTGGCCTCGTCGACGTCGGCGGACGGCCGCACCGACCAGTCCGCGCGCCCGAGCACGACGGCGATCCGGCCGCTCGAGCCGCCGGAGGCGGCCGGCCCTACCATCGGGGGCGCCGACCGTGTCGGCTCGGGAACGCGCTCGACAGCGAACCAGCGGCGCGGCGGTGCTTCCGCGGGATCGAACGAGAACGAGACGTCGAGCGGGACCGGATCGGCGGCTTCGAAGACGGTGCCCGCCGGCGCGCCCGGGTCCGCATCGACGCGCACGACGCACGGCGCGTCCCCCGCGTCCGCACCACGGCTCACGATCGCGACATCGGCTCGCGCCGCCGCCGCCGGCGCGTCCCCGTACCATGCGAGCTCCGCTGCGACACGGCGTTCCGACGCGACTTCGACGGCCGCGATGTCGCGCAGCAGCGCCCAGCCGCCGACGGCGTCGGGCGCGTCGATGCGCACCGAGTGGCCCCGCACGAACCGCCGCGCGAAGCGGTACGGCGCCAGGCGCGCGAGCGCGTCGCGCAGCGGCGCGGCACCGAAGCACCCGGCTTCCCGGGCGGCGTCGAACGCCGGCGCCGGCGCGAAGCGCACGACGTGCTCGGCGATGGAAGCGCCGCCGAAGGCGAGCGGCTCGAGGTGCGGCAGCACGCGGCCCGCGATCGCGCTCGCGAACGCGTCGTCGCCGGGGGTGCCGAACGGAAACACGAGCGGATCGCGGTCGCGATCGACGACGAGCGCCGGTTCGACGAGGACGTTGGGGATCACCGTCAGCGCGTCGCCGGCGATCAGGCAGAGATCGAGCACGAGCGCCGCGCGGCGGCGGTGCAGCACGGGCTCGACGCGAACGGCGGCGAGCCGTTGCGGATCCAGCACGGGCGTTCCCGTGCTCCACGGCGCGATCACCGCGTGCATCCGGTGCAGCCTCATCGCAGCGCCGCGTCCAGCAGCCCGCGCAAGCGTGCCGCCTCGACGGTGCGCACGCCGGCGAACGCGTCGCGGTCGTGTCCTGCGGCAACCACGATCCTCACGCCGGGCTCGAGGCCGACGAGCCACGCGCCGAGGTCGGGCGCCCGCTCGATGCGCACCGCGACGGTTTCCGCCAGGGGAATGCCGCGAGCGGCGAGCACCGGCCGCACGCGTGCGGCCGCTTCGGCGGGTGAGACGTCGCCGTCGAGCAGCAGGTGGATGCGGACGGGGGCGGTGGCGTCGAATGCGGCCGCAGCGGCGCCGAGGAACGCCGCGGCCGCGTCGAGTTCGGCCGCGTCGCGCACGGCGACCGCCACGGCGACGGTCGCCGCGGCGGCCGGCGCGCTGCCGCTCGCGGGGTCGAACGGAACGCGGCGGGCCGGGTCGAAGCCGCGCGCGATCGCGGCGGGGTCCGCGGACGGGACGGGCGTGCGCGCATCGACGGCCGCCGCCGGGCTGTGCGAGACCTCGGCGGAGAAGCGATGGACCAGCGCGTCGTCGCAGCGAACGACGCCGTAGCCGGCCGCGCGCAAGCGCAGCACGAGGTCGGCGATGCCGCGCCGCGTCGGTCCGTGCGCGGGGTCGATGCCGCCGACGGCGTCGAGCGCCTCGCGCGCCAAAAGGATCGCCGGCGTGACGGCGACGTCGATCGGTTCGGCGTCGCGCGCTCGCTCCACGGCGCGGCGCTCGGCGAGTGCGCGCAGCTCCGCAAGCTCCGCGTACTGGACGTCGGACGCGGCTTCCCCGCCGGCCGCGCCGGGGACCGCGGGCAAGGCGGCGCCGAGCGAGGGCATGCGCGCGAAGGCCGCGCGAAGGCGATCGAGCGTGCCGGGCGGCAGCAGCACGTCGTCCGCGAGAAGCATGACGAGATCGCCCGGCGCCGATCCGGCGAGGCGGTTCACAGCGCCGGCGAGCAGCGGATCGACCGCGTCTTCGACCACGCGCAGCTGCGGGTACGCGGCGAGCAGCCGGCGTGCCGTCGCGGCGTTCGCGGCGGTCACCGCGAGCAGCTCGTCGCCCGTGCGCGTGCTTTCAACGGCAGCCGTCAGCGTGACGCGCAGAACTTCCGGCAGCGACGACGCGAGCAGGATCATCGTCACCGTCCGCTGCCGAGGTCCCGCCTCGGCGAGCGCCGGCGAGAACCCGGGTGCTCGGACCGCGCGGCGCATCGCGCGCGCGCCGGCGATCAGCGTGCCGATCGCTTCGGGCAGCGACCCGCCGGCGGGCACGACGTGCTGCGGTAGGCGCCCGGGCGCGATCAGCACGCACGAGCCGTCGAGCGCGGACGCCGAGGGTGCGGTCAGGGCGACGGCCGACGAGGACTCCAGCGTTTCGACGAGGTCCAAAAACGCGTCGCGGTCGGGCATCGCCGACGACTCGGCCACGAGCACGTACCGGTCGCCGCGAACCCGCAGCTCGGCGCGCAGAGCGTGCGCCGCGTCGGCCACAGCGCGCGCGGTCGTGCGCGGCGCGAGATCGCGAGCGCGCCGCGCGCCGAGCTCGGCGCCGGGACCGTGCACCAGCACGGTGAGCGCGGGCATCGGCAGGCGGACGCGCGTGCGTAGGCCGCCCGGCATGCGCGCTTGGCGGTCGATCGCGTCGGCGCGCCACGCGCGCGGCAAGCGGTGCGCGCCGCGCAGTTCGGGCCGGCGCTCGGCGACGGCGCGCAGCGCGGCGGTGCGGCCGCGGTCGTCCGCGTCGGCCGCGGGTGCGCGGCACGCGAACGACGGACGGCACACCACCTCGCGGCCCGCGGCGCGGGCGCGAGCGCACAGCTCGAGCATCGCGGCGACCGGATCGCGCGGCAGCGCCTCGGCCAGCAGCTCGCGCGCAGCCAGCACCATCCCCGGCGCGACGACGTCGATCGGACCGCGGACGGACGCATCGGCGCCCGCTTCGCCCGGCGCTGCCACGACGGGCACGAGATCGAACGGCAGCGGCCCCGCGGACGGCCCGAGCATCCAGCCGAACTCGCGCAGCGGCGGCGTCTCCACCGCGCCGCCGAGCACGCCCAGACGCTCGCCGGCGTCGTTCACGCCGGCGAACGCTCCGGCGAGCGGACGCGCGCCCGCGGCCAGCAGCAGCACGAACGGATCGACCGACGCGCGCGCTGCGGTCGCGACGGCCTCCGGGTCAGCCGCTTCGACGAACGTGGTCGCGCGAGCGCGCGCCTCGCCGGGATCGCTGCCCGGCGACGCCACGAGCGTGAAGCGCACGTTCGTCAGCTCAGCGCGAGCTCGGCGAGCTTTCCGGCGTCGGCGAGGCGGCCCGCTTCGAGCAGCGCCGTGGCCAAACCGACGGCCGCGTGGCGGAGGACGGCGACGTCGGGCGACGGGAGGGCATGCAGCCGTCCCACGGTCGCGAGAGCGGCGTCGAGATCGCCTGCGCGGCGCTCGATCTCGGCGCGCAGCGCCAGCGCGGACGGGGCTTGGCCGTCGGCGCTCGCGACGCCGTCGAGCAGCGCAAGGGCTTCGGCGTCGCGATGGAGCCGTGCCGCGGCCAAGCCGCCGTTGTACGAGAGGATCGAGTCGTGCGGCGCCATCTTCAAGCCCGCGCGCGCGGCGTCGAGCGCTTCTTCGAGCCGGCCTTCTTCGATGAGGCGGTGCGCGCGGCGGCCGAAATCCGGCACGCCGCGCATCGGCGCGTCGAGCTCGGCGGAGCGGAGCTTCGTGGCCTTGTCGTGCTCGCCGCGCGCGACGTAGAGGTCGCCGAGCAGCGCGAGCGCGAGCCCGTTGCCCGGTTCGAGCTCGAGCACGCGCAGCGCGTACGGTTCGGGATCGCCCAGGCGCTCGTCGCGCGTCGTCGCCGCGGCCGACAGCAGCAGCTCGACGTACGCCCCGTCGCCGACGTGCTCGCGGCGGTGCTCGATGCGGTCGAACGCTTCGCCGAAGCGGCGCCGGCGCATCAGGTAGTTCACGTGCTCGATGAAGCCCGTCGCGCCCGTGCGTTCCGCGCTTTCGCGGAAGAGGCGCTCGGCGTCGTAGAAACGGCCGGCGCGCTCATACGCGTTCGCGAGCAGCGTGCGCAGCAGCGGCGAGTCCTGCTTGTTCGCCAGCGCGCGCTCGAACCACGGCAGCGCTTCCTCGAAGCGTTCTTCCTTGACGTACGTCGACGCGATGTTGAGTGGAGACTTCCACGTGAAGATCTCGTCGTCGACCATCGCGTAGTGCACGGCCTGCGCGCGGCACCGCATCGCGTGCTCGTACTCGGCTCGCGCCTCGTCGAAGCGGCGCTGCCGCGAGAGCATGTGCGCGCGCGTGAAGACGACGTTCGCGTGCTCGGGCGTCTCTTCGAGCGCCCCGTCGATGACCTCCATCGCGTGCTCGTAGTCGCCGCGGCCGTCGGCGTACGCATGCGCAAGCATCACCTTCGCGATCGGAAAGAACGCGCGCGCCGGACCGGGCATCGCGAACATCCGGTCGAGGGCTTCGATCCCGGCCTCGGGATCGCCGGCCGCGATCGCCGCGGTGCCGAAGTTGAACCACGAGAACGCGTCGTCGGCCGCTTCGTGCAACGCGCGCTCGAGCAGCGGCTGGTTGCGATCGCGCTTGCCGCGCCCCTCCATCATCTCCGCCGTGTAGCCCTTGTGCCGCACGAGGATCGGCGACATCACCGAGAGCAGGTGCGTCGTCGTCCAGCATCACGTTCTCGTGGATCACGTTGCGGTAGCGGATGCGCGGCGTGGTCGGAAAGATGCGCGGGAGCATGTGGGTCATCGTCGACCCGCCCGAGATGTCGTCGACCTGGTTCTGGATCTGCACGTACACGCCGGTCAGATCCGGCCGGCGTCTCGCGCAGCGCGCGCAGCAGCGCGAGCGACTCGGGTGCGATCTCCTCGTCGGCGTCGAGTACGAGCGTCCAGCGCCGCGTCGCCATCTGCAGCGACTCGTTGCGCGCCCAGCCGAAGTCGTTGCGCCACTCGCGAAAGGCGACGTTCGCGCCGAACGATCGGGCGATCTCGACCGTGCGGTCGGTCGATCCGGTGTCGACGATGTTGATCTCGTCGACCGCGTCCTTCACGCTCGCCAGGCACGCCGCGAGGAAGCGCTCCTCGTTCTTGACGATCATGCAGAGGCTCAGGCCGGCCGGGAGCTGCGCCTGATCGCTCGGCGGTGCGGGCAAGTTGAAGAGCAGCCCGGTCTGCGCGCGCGCGAACGCGCTGTCGCTCTGGTCGTCGACGATCTCTAGAGGCACGTTGAGAATATCGGACGGTTCGCCCCCAAAAAGAGAAAGAGCCCGCCGAAGCGAGCTCTTTCCCTTCTCCGAAGACCCGAGGGTCTTTAGCGGAAGAGGCTGATGACCGACTGCGCGTTCGAGTTCGCCTGGGCGAGCACCGACGTACCGACCTGCACCAGAATCTGGAGCTTCGTGTACTCGGTGGTCTCGGACCCGACGTTCAGGTCGCGGATCGCGGACTCCGACGCCGTCAGGTTGACCGACGCGACGTTGTCGTTGTTCTGGTCTTCCTGCAGGCGGACGATCGTCGCGCCGAGCTGCGAACGCTGCGCGAGCACCGTCTGCAGGGCGTTGTCGATCTGGCCGATCGAGTCTTCCGACGCGAGCGAGCCGTTCGGGAACGTGCCGCTTACGCCGGCCGGCCCGATGAGGTTGACGTTCGCGATGCGGAGCGAGTTGGTCGACGTGTTGATGAAGCCGACCTGGATCGTCGCACCTTCCGACGCGCCCGACTGGAAGTTGAACGCGGGGGCGTTGGGGTTCGACGCCGCAGCGACGTACTGGCTGACCTTCATGAAGGAGGTCGTGCCGACGTCGAGCGTGCCGACCGCGCCGAAGCCGATCGTCACGTTGTCGATCGAGACGGCGGCGGCGTAGCCCGTGTTGCTGACGTTCAGCACCGTGGTCGCCACGGTGTTGGCCGCGCTGTCGTAGAACGACACGATGAGGCCTTGCGTCGTCGACGTGAGCTGGGCGACCTGCACTTCGACCGTGCCGTCCAGGACCGAGGCGTCGTTTGCCACGAACGAGGTCTGCGTGGGGTCGATCAGCGTGCCGCCGGCCGCGAGGTCGGAGTTCGACGTGATCGAGGCCGAAACGTCCACCTGCTGCTGGAAGCCCGCGTGCGAGCCGTCGAGCAGATTCTGGCCGTTGAAGTTCGTGTTCTGCGAGATGCGGTTGACTTCGAGCAGCAGCTGCTGGACTTCGTCCTGCAGGTTCTTGCGGTCGTCGGTCGACGTGATGTCCGACGCGCCTTCGACGGCGAGCGTGCGGACGCGCTGCAGGATGTCGGTCGTGGTCTGGAGCGCGCCTTCCGCGACCTGCGCGGCGTTCGTCGCGTCCTGAACGTTCTGCGAGCCCTGGTCGAACCCGTTGACCTGCGCCTGCAGCGATTCGGCGATCGCGAGACCCGACGGGTCGTCCGCGGCCGTGTTGATTCGCAGACCGCTCGACAGCCGCGTGACGGCCGTTCCGAGTGCTGCTTGGTTCCGATTGAGATTGAGGCTAACGCTGTTCGCCAACAGGTTGTTGGCGATGGAAAGCCCTCCGATGCCCGGCATGTGTTTCCTCCATGATCACACGTGTGTGCACAAAAGGCGGGTGCTTCCTGACCCGTCCTCTTCGGTTTGATCGGCGTAACGGTATCGTGACTTTAGGGGTTTTCGCGCGTCGCGCTACGGTTTGGGCGGACGGCGGCCCTTCGCGCCGAGGTCGGCGGTCTTCGCCTTCTCCGCGGCCGGCGCAGGCGGCGTTTCGCCGGCCGCCGCGCGGTTCGTCCGCTGGATCTCTTCGTAGACCTCGGAGCGGTGAACCGGGATGGTGCGCGGAGCTTCGATCCCCAGCTTCACGGTGTCGCGGTCGACCGCGACGACGACGATTCGAACGTCGTCACCGATCATGATCGCCTGGTTGAGCTTGCGGCTGAGGACTAACAGCGAAAACGCCCTCCGTGGCTAGTACGGAAGGCGCCTTTCCCGCTGGCTGTTCTACGCTCCCGCCGTCGCGGCCGGAGCTTTCCTCGGTATCGGTGTGCGGACGGAGTAGCCGCCCGTCTCCAGGGTGATCTGCCGAGCGACCCGCGTCCGGAGGTTGACGATCACCGGCGCGAGCAGGTTCATCGTCATCTCGACCGCGCCCGGGCTCACCACCACGACGCACAGGGTCACGAAGTCTTCGGGCTGATCGAGCTCCAGCGAGCTGAGCGCGTACGGCGGCAGGTGCGGAGCGTAGTCGGCGAAGATCTGCCACGGGTCGGCGACCGGGATGGCCACGGACGGTTCGTCGAGGCTCTGGAGCCAGACGAACTTCTCCTGGTTCTCCAAGTTCAGCGCGATGAACCGCCGGAGCGACCCGAAGCCGGGCAGCCCCCACGGGAACGTCAGCACCTCTTCGTCGCGATAGGTGCAGGGACCGAATCGAGGGAGATCGATCGCGATCTCTCGCTCGGCGGCCACGATGGTTTCCGTCACGCAGTAAGCCTCAGCCGGTGGTGGTCAGGTAGCTGAACAGGGTCTTGGACTCGAGGTTGGTCGTCGTCTCGTAGGCGGCCTGAAGGGCCGTCTGCGTCTGCGAGAACTTCGAGGTCGCCTGGGCGACGTTGACGTCCTCGATATTCGATTCCGTACTCTGGTTATCGGTCAACGTCGTCTGGAGTTGACTCGAAATCGACCCCAGCGTCTGGATGCGCGACCCCACGACCGAGCGTGACGACAGCACGGTGTTGAGCGCGTTGTCGATGTCGCCCAGCTGGGTCGAGACGTTCTGCACGAAGTCGGCCTGCGAGGAGAGACCGAGCACCTTGGTGAGGTTGCTCGTGTTCGTCGCGCCCGCCGAGGCGACGTCCGTCACGTAGAACGAGCCGGTTCCGGAGAGCGATGATCTTCTGCGTCTGCGCATTGAACGTCGCCGTGACGCCCGTCGTCGCCGTGACGGCGTTGATCTTCGCGACGAGGCTCGTGCCTGCCGGCGGCGGCACGCCGTCGTCGATCGCGGCCGTCGCGGGCACGGTGATCGTCGAGATGCCCTGCACGCCGTTGACCGAGCCGTTGATCTCGATCGAGAAGTTGCCGGTGCTGTCGGCCGCCGGCGCGACCCCGAACGTGTTGGCGGCGGCGAGCGTCGTCGGCACGGGGGCCGTCGCCCCGACTTGCGGGCCGTACACGACCGCGCCCGCCCGGTTGATCGCCGTCGCGCTCTCGTCCTTGACCGTCCCGTTCGCCAGGGTGTCGCGCAGCGTGATCAGCGTCTGGAACACGTCGGGCGAGCCGTTCGACGCCTGGTAGTTGAAGGCCGACGCGAACGTCGTCGACAGGCCGATGTTCTGGCCGTTGTAGAGGAGCTGCCCCTGCTCTTGCTCGTTGCCCGCGAAGGTGACGGAGGCGGCCGGCGTGCCCTGCGCCTGCACGGGCGGCGTCGACGCGCTTGACGTTCCGGCGAAGATGTACTTCCCGTTGTAGGTGGTGTTGCCGACGGCAATCGCCTGCTGCAGCAGCTGGTCGACCTGCCCGGACAGCGCGGTGCGCTGCTGCGCCGTGAGCGTGTCGCTCGATCCTTGCACCGCGAGCTGCCGCGCGCTCTGCATCACCGAGGTGAGGCTCGCGAGCGCGCTGTCCGTCGTCGTGAGCTCGGACGTCGCGTTCTGCGCGTTCGTCGTCTGCTCGTTTCCGACGTCGATCGAGGTGTGCAGCGAGAGGTCCTGCGCGATCTGCGTCGGGTCGTCGCTCGGGCTCTGCAGCGACTTGCCGCTCGAGAGCTGCTGTCCGAGCTGGGCGTACAGCGTCTGCTGGTTGTCGATCGCCGCCGTTTGCTGGGCGTAGATCGTCGAGGTCGCGATGCGCATCAGCGCTTATCCTCCCGGGATGAGGCCGACGGCGGTCTGGAGGAGCGTGCTGAGCACGCTCATCGTGTGCGCCGCGGCCTGGTACGAGTTCTGGAACTTGATCAGGTTTTGCGTCTCTTCATCGAGGTTGATGCCGTCGATGCCCTGGCGCACCGAGTCGATGTTCGAGGCGAGCGTCGTCTGCGACGTCGTGCCGGTCGTCGCGGCCTGCACGTCGCTCCCCACTTGCGCGACGAGCGCGCCGTAGTACGAACCCAGCGTCTGCGTCGGCGTGGACGCGATCGAGAAGTTCGCCGCGTGCGCGTTGGCCGCCGTGAACGTGATCGAGCCCGTCGTCCGGTTCACGCCCGTGACCGTGACGTTCTCCTGGCTTGCGGTCCCCGCGCCGATCGTGAGCTGCTGGCCGACGTCGACCTGCGTGAAGGCGGCCGGATTGGCGGCGGGAGGGAGCACGGTGACGGAGCCCGCGCCGGCGATTGCCGTCGGCGAGGTCGTCTGCAGACCCGGCACGCCGACGTTCTTCGAGAAGAGCGTGAGCATGCGCGTTGGAGCCTGCGTTGTCGCCCGCGCCGAACGCGTTCGTCGCGTCCTGCTGCACGCCGCTGATGCTCGCCGCGCCGATGATCTCGAGGATCGACGTGCTCGGCGTGCCCTGCGAACCGCCGGCGGCCGCGTTGGAGTCGGTGATCGTGAAGTCCGGCGTCGTCGGGTTCGTGCCCTGCGCCGCGCGGTGCGCCGCGCCCGTGTTGTTCGGGTCGCGCGCGAAGACGATCCGCTGCGTCGTGCTGTCGAACGACGCCGTCACGCCGAGCTGCGCGGCGTTGAAGCTCGTGACGAACCCGTCGATGGTCGACGCGTTTCCGCCCGCTCCGAAGTCGTAGTTGAACGTCTGCGCGACGCCGTCGACGTTCACCGTCAGCGTGCCGGTCGTGGCGCCCGCGGTCGCGCCGGGATGCGCGAGCGTTCGCGTCGCCGGCGACGGCCGTCGCCGTGTTGACGATGTTGTTCGCCGAGTTCATCGGCTGCGTGAGCGGTGCCGGCGGCCGTCGAGGCGAGGGCGCCGACGATTTGCGACGGCACGGTCACCGCGACGGTGATGTCCGAAGCGGTTACCTGCGCGTTGCCCGCGGCGGCCTGGAACAGCGCGATGCCGGCCGTGCCCGTTCTGGTCGTAGCCGGCCGTCGTGACGCGCCCGACCTCGGCCGCGGTCGCGCTCGCGAAGTCGTCGAGCTGCTGGCCGTACGACGTCAGCTTGGTGTTGTACACGTCGGCATAGCCGCCGAGCTGGCCGCTGCCCAGCGCGACGGGCGTCGGGTTCGACGGGTTCGGATCGCCTTGCATGCCGACGACGAGCGCCGCGTTGCCCGACGCGTCGGTGCCGATCACCGGTGCCGCGAGGTGGTACGCCTGCGTGTCGTTGACGAGCGCGCGACCGCCGACGGTCACGAGCGCCGACCCGTTCGCTTGAATCGAGGTCTGCGTCGACAGCAGCGTGGAGAGCTGGTCGACCGCGGCGTCGCGCTGGTCGGAGTACGTGTTCGGGTTGTCGCCCATCGCCCTCGCCGCGCGGATCTGCCCGTTGAGCGCGGCGATCTGATCGATGAGCGTATTCGCCTGCGTCACGACGCTCGACGCCTGCTGCGAGCACCGTCGTCTTCGCGCTCTGCACGGCGTTGCCGACCGTGTTGAGCTGCTGGGCGAACGTCTGCGCGGCGGTGATGACGCCTTGGCGCTCGGACGTCCCGTTCGGGTTCGCGGCGAGCTGCGAGATTGCGGTCTGCAGGCCGGCGTACGCGGTGTTGATGCCGTTGTTCGGTTCGCCGAACGACGACTGCATCGACGTGAGCTGTTGCTGCTGGACGGTGAAGTAGTTCTGCGCGGCCGACGCGCCGCGGAACAGGCCGTCGTACGAGTCCTGGTGGATGCGGGTGATCGACTGCACGATGACGCCGCTGCCTTGCGTGCCGGGTCCCGACCACGCCGGGTATCCCGTCGATCCGACGATCGGCGACGCCTCGGAAAGGTTCACGACCTGCCGCGACGCGCCGGGCGTATTGACGTTCGAGATGTTGTCGGACGTCGTGTTCGCCGCTTCTTGAAACGCGTCGACCGCCGATCCGATGATGTTCAGTCCGAAGAAGCTCATGCTCTACGACTCACGATGACGCTGCCCTCCGGCGGCGGGACGATGCCGCGGCGGCGGTACGTGCCCGTCTGCTCCGTCGCGGCGCGCTGCAGCACGGCGACGGTGCGCGCGAGGCGCTCCATGCCGGCCACGATCAGCGCCTTGTTGTTCGAGACCGTCAGCTGCAGCGCGAGGCCGCGCGTCTCGATGTCGTGCACGGTGCCGTGCATCGAGCGCCGCAGCGCCGGCGGCGCGTACGCGCACACCTGACGCAGCGTGAGCGCGCCGAAGCCGCGCTGCTGCATCGCGATGCGCTGCGCGTACGAGGTGCCGTGCAGCACGCGGCGCGCGTCGACGAGCCGCTGGGCGTTCTCGATCGCATCCGGATCGTTGCGCACCAGCGCCTCGGTCAGCACGAGCGCCGAATCGCTCAGGTCCGCGAGCGTGCGCCGCTCCTCGTCGAGCAGGGCGACGAACTGCTGCCACTGGCTCATGTCGCGCTCCCGAGGAGCGCGACGCGGCTCACGCGGCGGCGGCGACGCGCTGGACGATCAGACGTCCCAGCAGCTTCTCGACGATCTGATCCGTCGGCACGAAGTAGCGCCCCTCGGAGACCTGCCGGCGCAGACGCTCGACGAGCTCCGGGCGATAGAACGGCTCCGACGCGGCGGCCAGATCGGCTCCCAGCGCCTCCGCCTGATCCGACCGCTCGAACGAGTCGGCCGTATCCAAAGCCACCGACGCGACGGCCGACTTCCGTTTCACCGTCTTGTAGGCCGTGATCGCCGATGCGATCTCGGCCCGCGAAATGATCATGAGTCGTGACGCCTCTTTCGAACGCTTCCTTGCTAGAAGGCGTATCGTCGGCCAGCGTTTGGGACTTTAGGCCCATCGAGCGGACCTGCATCACTGTTTCTCTCCGATGACCGAGGAGCGCAGTTGCGCCTCGAGGATCTTGCCGATTCCGAGCGCGCCCGACTTGGAGAGCTCGTCGGAGCGCTTCTCGTCCAGCATCTCGCCGAACGTCTCGTCGGCGTTCGACGGCTGGCCGGTGAGCGACGCCTGCGGAGCGGTCTTGCGCATCTCCGTGAAGAGCATGTTGACGAACAGCGACTCCATCTGCTGCGCCGCTTGGTGCAGCTTCGCCAGACTCTGCTGCTGCGCAGGCGTCAGACTCGCATCGGTAGAGGAAATCCCGGCGGCTTGGCCCGTGAGGGCGTCACGCGCGGCTCCGCCCGTCAGGGCGGAACGCAACGGATTCAACGAAGTTGAATCCATCAGATGATCTCCACGTCGGCCTGGAGCGAGCCGGCCTCGCGCAGCGCCTGAATGATCGCGATCAAATCGCGCGGCGAGACGCCGATCGTGTTGAGCGCGCGCACGACCTGCGCGAGCGTCGCGGCGCCCGAGATGTAGACGAGCTTCTTGTTGCCCTCGCTCGCCTGAATCTGCGTGTTCGACTGGACGGGCGGCTGCGTGCGCGAGAACGGCGCGGCGGGCTGCACGACGTTCGTCGTCGCGATCGTGATCGACAGGTTGCCGTGCGCGATCGCGCACGAGGCGAGCGTGATGTCGCCGCCCATCACGACGGTCCCGGTGCGCTCGTTGACGACGACCTTCGCGACCTGATCGGCCTGCAACGACACGTCGCCTGCGTCGGCGAGGAAGTCGACGGGATCGCCCGCGTAGCGCGACCGGCAGGTTCACGCGCACCGTCTCGGCGTCGAGCGCGCGCGCCGTGCCGCCGCCGAAGCGCGTGTTCAGCGCGGACGCGACGCGCGCCGCGGTGCGGTAGTCGGGCGAGGTCAGCACGTACGAGAACCCGGCTTGGTCGTGCTGGATGTTCGTGATCATGTCGCGCGCGATCACGGCGCCCTGGGGCACGCGGCCCGCGGTGACGTGATTCTTCGTGACGCTGTTCGGGCCGTTGCTCGAGTCGGTGCTCGCGCTGAAGCCGCCGACGGAGACCGCGCCCTGCGCCGTCGCGTACACGAGGTTGTTCGCCGCACGCAGCTCGGTCATCACCAGCGTGCCGCCCTGCAGGCTCGTGGCGTCGCCGATCGCCGACACCGTGACGTCGGCGTTGTCGCCCGAGTGGGCGAAGGGCCCCAGGTTCGCGGTGACGATGACCGCCGCGACGTCGCGCGTGCGGACGTCCTGCGAGGTCGTCGAGAGCCCGAACGACTGCAGCACGTTCTGGATCGTCTTCGACGTGAACGCGGCCGACGTCGAGTCGCCGGTCTGGTTGAGGCCGGTGACGATGCCGTAGCCGACGAGCTGGTTGGTCGTGACGCCCTGCACGCGCACGACGTCCTTGAGACGCACGGGCTGCGCGCCCGCGGGCGCGGCAGCGAGGCCGTTCGCGAGGAGCAGCGCCATCAGGGCGGCGGCAACGGGTTTCGTCATTGCGTCCATCTTTCGCATGCTAGAACAGCCAGTGCACGATCTTGGAGAGGATGCCGGGGTGCCGCGCATCCGTGTACTTGCCTTCGAAGTCCGCGTGCACGTCCGCGAGGCGGTTCGAGAGCACGCTGTCGGTGTTGTCGATGTCCTCGGGCCGCACGACCCCGGTGACGTGCAGCGTCTGCTTTTGGCCGTCGATGATCAGGCCTTGGTCGCCCGCGATCCGCAGGGCGCCGGACGGCATCACCTCGATCACCTGCGCCTCCATCGACGTCACGAACGAGTTCGAGCCGACGTCGGAGCGGTTCTCCGACGACGTGCGCGACGCGTTGAGGTTCGACGTGAGGCGCACCAGCGGCAGGTTGAAGATGCCGCTGCCGCCTCCGCCGCCCGCCTGGTACGAGTTGTTGACGTTCTTGGCGTTCTGGCTCGCGCTCGTCACGGAGAAGTTGAACACGACCTGGACCAGATCGCCGATCTGCTGCGCGCGATGATCGGCGCCGAGGCGCAGCGGATGTCCGGGCGCGGCCGGAGGCGGCGCCGACTGGTACAGCGTGTCGGCGACGGCGCCATTCGGCGAGCTCAACGCGACGGCAGCCACCGCGAGGCCGGCTGCGAGGGCGGCAGCGGTGCGCATCATTGCGTGTTTCCTCCGGGCAGCGTGAGCTCGACGCGGTTCGGACCGGTGACGACCGCGGCGATCGCCTTTTGCGTCTGCGGGTTGACGACGGTGACGGTGTCGCCGATCGCACCGCCGGTGCGCGCGACGACGTCGGCCATCAGCGCGACGGTGCCGTCGTGAATGACGAGGATCGCCGCTTGGCCCGCCTTGACGACGGTGTCCGGCACCGTCTGCTCGACGTAGAGCGGCGTGCCTTTCATCGCGGCCGCCGTGAGGCGGCGGCCCAGGAGCGCGGCCGAACCGACCGCCGGACGGCCGTTCCACGCGACGCGCGCCGTGGTCAGATCGTCCGGCGCCAGCACTGCGCCGGGCGCGAGATCGCGCGCCGTGACCGTCGTCTGCACGTACGTCGTGATGCGGTAGCCGGCGACGACCGTACGCGCAACCTTGCCGTCGACGCGGATCGCAACCGGGACGCCCACGTACGTCGCCGAGACGAACGGCGAGCCGGACGGAACGAGGTCGACGGCGCCGGCCGGCACGCTCTGGTCGAGCACCACATACGCTGCGGCGATCGAGCGGTCCGGGCCGGTAACCAGCCCGTGCGCGATCTTGTCCGCGACCGCGGCGACGCGCGAGCCGGCGACGAGCTGCTGAGTTTGCGCACCCGCGTTTGCGGGCGCGCAAACACCGAGCTGTGCGGCGAGCGCACAGACCACGATGAATGCGAGCACGAAAGCGGGCGCGCGGCGCATCAGCTCTGCTTCATCTGCACGGCGGTCGAGAGCATCTGGTCGGCGGTCGAGATCGCCTTCGAGTTGGCCTCGTACGCGCGCTGCGCGGTGATGAGGTTGACCATCTCCGAGACGACGGAGACGTTGCTCGCCTCGAGGTAGCCGCCTTGCAGCGTGCCGGTGCCGTTGAGCCCGGGCTGCGAAATCGTCGGCGCGCCCGAAGCGCCGGTCTGCGTGAAGAGGTTCTGCCCCTTCGGCGCGAGCCCGGCGGAGTTCGTGAAGCGCACGAGATTGATCTGGCCGAGCGTCTGCGGCTGCTGCTGCCCGGGAATCTGCGCGGTGACGGTTCCGTCGGAGCCGACCTGCACGGCGGTCGCGTTCGCCGGGACCGTGATCTGCGGGTTGAGGTAGTAGCCGTCCGCGGTGACGATCGAGCCGTTCGCGTCGCGCTTGAACGAGCCGTCGCGCGTGTACGCCGCGGTGCCGTCCGGCTGCGTGACCTGGAAGAAACCGTCGCCCTCGATCGCGAGATCGAGCGGGTTGCTCGTCTGCTGCAGCGTGCCTTGCGTGAACGTCTTCTCCGACGCGCCCACCTTCACGCCCAAACCGACGTCCTGACCGACGGGAACGACCGACGGGCCGACCGGCGTGCCCGGCGCGCGCATGGTCTGATAGATCAGGTCCTGGAAACGCGCCTGGTTCCCGCGGAAGCCCGTCGTGTTGACGTTCGCGAGGTTGTTGGAGATCGTGTCGATGTTGTACTGCTGCGCGATCATGCCGGTCGCGGCCGTGTACAGTGCTCTCATCATGACGTGGGTCGCTCCTAGTTGGTCCGGCCGACGGTTTCGACCGCCTGCGCGACCGCAGTGTCTTGGGTTTGAATCGACTTCTGGTTCGCGTCGAACCAGCGCTCGTTGGCGATCAGATCGACCATCGAGCGCACGACGTCGGCGTTGCTCTTCTCGAGCGAACCCTGCAGCGCGGTCGTGTTGGTCGCAGGGTGCGCGCCGGCGCCGGTGTCGATGAAGCGGTTCGCACCTTCCGGCCGCAGGTTCGCGCCGTTGGTGAATTCGGTGAGGGCGAGACGGTCGACCGTCTGACCGCCGGAGATGATCGTGCCGTCACGCGAGATCTGCACGTCGCCGCTCGCGGGGAGCTGGATGGCGTTGCCGCCTGCGTCCAGCACGCGGTCGCCGTTCTGCGTGGTCAGATAGTTGTTCGCATCGCGCACGAATTGGCCGTCACGCGTGTAGCGCACGGCGTTGTTCGCGGTCGAGATCGAGAAGAAACCCGGGCCGGAGAGCGCGACGTCGAGGTCGTTGCCCGTCGATGCGATCAGGCCTTGCTGCAGATCCGCCGGCGTGTCGTAGATCTGCGCGCCGCTTCCGAGCGACCCGATCGGAACCTGCACGGGCACGCCCGGCAGACCCGCCTTCGAGGGGTCGGTCTGAAAACGGTACAGATCGGTTTTCGGCTGCGACTGCACCTGAAGCACCGCGCGCTTGAAACCGGTCGTATTGACGTTCGCGAGGTTATTCGCGATCGTGTCGACAGCGGACTGCGCGACCAGCGCCCCGGAGGCCGCCGTGTACATGCCACGGACCAAAGGAAAAAACCCTCCGCACGAATTCCAGTGTGAACCGCGAATCCGTCAATCAGTCGGGATCCGCAGCGGCCCCAACCGTGCGAGGGTCGTCCGGCCGCTTCCCATGGTTGTTCGGCGTCCGGGACGCGGGACTTTAGGCCGACGCCGTCACAGCGGCGCGTTCGTCTCGCCGGCGGTGCGCGTCGCGCGCAGCCGCGCCGCGATGTCGCCGAGGCGTTCGCCGACCGCGCCGGCGTCCCACGGGCGCTCGACGGGATCGCGCGCGAGCAGCGCGTGGATCAGCGCCGCGAGCTCCGGATCGGCCGCGGGCAGCCGAACCCGCACGTCGGGCGGGTCTTCCTCGAAACGGCGCAGCGCGACGTCCAGCGCGCCGTCGCCGGTGAAAGGCGGGTCGCCGGTGAGCGCGTGATACAGCACGCCGCCCAGCGCGTACAGATCGGACGCGGGGCTCGCCGTTCCGAACCGCGCCTGTTCGGGCGCGACGTAGAACGCCGTGCCGACGAGCACGCCGGGCGCGGTCACGCCCGGATCCTCCCCGTACAACTCGCGCGCGAGCCCGAAGTCCATCAGGTGCGGAACGCCGTCGCCGTCGATGATGACGTTGGCGGGCTTGACGTCGCGGTGCAGGATGCCCAGCACGTGCGCGGCAGCCAGCGCGCGCGCGAGCCCGACGCCGACGATGGCGACGCGCTCCGAGGTCAGCGGGCCGTCGCGGGAGATGACCTCCTGCAGCGAGTCGCCGACGACGTAGTCCATGACGATGTACGGCCGTCCGTCGTCGGCCTCGCCGATGTCGTGCACCGAGACGACGTTGGGGTGCACGATCCTCGCTTCGGCCCGCGCCTCGCGCTCGAAGCGCTGGTGGAGCACGCCTTCGTCGTCGCGCCGCCGCGCGAGCAGCTTGATGGCGACCTTGCGGTCGAGGACGGAATCATGTGCCAAGAACACGGTCGCCATTCCGCCGTGGCCGGCGACGTGGTCGAGCCGATACCGGCCGCCGAGCAAGCCCTCCGTCCCCATCGCCCTGGCATGTACCCACCCGAGCCCAAAGCCCGCCACGCGCGGCGGGCGGCGGCTCGGCGCCCGCAGGCGCCGAACGCGAAGGCTTCGCGCGTCAGCGCGGCGGCTCGGCGCCCGCAGGCGCCGAACGCGAAGGCTTCGCGCGTCAGCGCGAAGCCACTAGACCTGCATCTGCGAGATTTGCTGGTACGACTCGAGGAGCTTCGAGCGCATCGCCATCGTGAAGTTGAGGGCGAGGTTCGCCTCTTCGACCGAGCTGACGACCTTCTGCAGATCGTTGGTCTTGCCCGAGGCGAGGTCGCGCGTCGCCTGATCGGACGCGTTGATCTTGTCGCTCACGTCGTCCATCATCGATTTGACGGTGTCCTTGAACGACGGCTGGTCCGTCGCTCCGACCGCACCGGCGCCGCCGGGGATCGGGCCGACGTTCGGCGTCTCGTCGATCTTCGTCGCGGCGCTCATGTCCGGCACGAACGTGCCCGGGACGACCTTGGAGATGATGCTCGAGTAATCCATCAGGCTTTCAACAGTCCGAGCGTGGAGTTGCCCATGGCGCGCGCCTCCTGGATGGCGGTGACGTTCGCTTCGTAGGCCCGCGAGGCGGCCATCATGTCGACCATCTCCTTGACCACGTCGACGTTGGGCATGTGCACGTAGCCGTTCGCGTCCGCGTCCGGATGGGTGGGGTCGTAGACCATGCGGTCGGGGCCTTGGTCGTTCACGACGCCGACGACCTCGACGCCCGCACTGGACGCGGCGGGGTTGCCCGGATCGCCGCTCGCACCCGGCGCCGACGCCGCGGGATCGGTCTTCTGCGCGTACACGACCAGCTGGCGCTTGAACGGCCCGCCCTCGGGCGTGCGCGTCGTGTTGACGTTGGCGATGTTGTTCGCGATCGTATCCATCGCGAGCCGCTCGGCGGATAGCCCGCTGGCGCTGACTTCGATCGAGGAATAGAAGCCCATCGTCGCTCGCTTTAGCTCTGGATCGCCTGGCGCAGGCGGGAGTACTGGTTGGTCAGGAGCTGGCCCATCGTCTGCGCGTACGCGGAGTTGAGCGAGAGCTTGGCCATCTCTTGGTCGACGTCGACGTTGGAGCCGTCGACCCGCATCTGGGTGCCGTCGTCGACCTTCGTGGTGATCGCGAACGGCTGAGCGCCCTCGGTACCGTCGGCGGAGAACTGCCGGTCGCTCGAGGTGACCAGCTCGAGCGCGTCGGGGTCGCCCGGACCGGGATCGGCGGCCGCGAGCGCCTCCTTGAAGGAGACGTCGGAGCGCTGGAAGTTCGGCGTGTTGACGTTGGCGATGTTGTTTGCGATCGTCGAGTGCGCGGTGCTCGCGCCGTCGATCGCATTCTTGAGCATGCCGACGGTCTGGCCGAAGGAAATGTCCGCCATTACCACACCCATCGGCCGCCGCGCGCTCCGACCTTAGGTTCGGGTCACGCCTGGCCGGCGTTACGGCTGCTCGCCGCGCGGCATGGTGCTCGGCGTTGACGAAACGAAAGCAGCCCCGAACATGGTCCGGGGCTGCCGTCCGCTGACGAAGCGGGCGCCTCGATTGTATCCGGGTGACGAAATCCGGTCAAGCACGCCCGCTGTCTGCGCGCGCCCGAAGGGATTCGAACCCTCACCCCCGCTTCGTCAGGACGGTGCTCTATCCGGTTCAGCTACGGGCGCGACGTAGCGCGTTGCACACGCGTGCGCACGATCCGACGCGGTGTGCGTCGAATCGCACGACGTTGGCCGAAAAGGATCAGCGCGCGAATTGCGCCGCGTGGAGCGTCGCGTACGGGCCGCCCGCGGCGATGAGATCGTCGTGCGTGCCGGTCTCGCGCACGCAGCCGCCTTCGATGTAGAGAATTTTGGTCGCACGGCGGATCGTCGAGAGCCGGTGCGCGATGATGAGCGTCGTGCGCCCCGGCAGCAGCCGGTCCAGCGCGTCTTCGATGAGCGCCTCGGAGTGCGAGTCGAGGGCGCTCGTCGCCTCGTCGAGGATCAGGATGCGCGGGTCGCGCAGGATGGCGCGCGCGATCGCGAGCCGCTGGCGCTGGCCACCCGACAGCCGGATGCCGCGCTCGCCGACGAGGGTGTCGTAGCCGTCGGATAAGCGCCGCACGAACTCGTCGGCGTTGGCCTCGCGCGCTGCTGCGACGATCTCGTCGTCGCGCGCCTCGAGCCTGCCGTAGCGGATGTTGTCGGCGATCGTGCCGTTGAAGAGCTGCGTCTCCTGCGGGACGATCGCGATCGCGTCGCGCAGATCCGACAGCCGGACGCGCGCGAGGTCGACGCCGTCGAGCGTGATGCGTCCCGACTGCGGCTCGTAGAACCGCGGCACGAGGTTCACGATCGTGCTCTTGCCGGCGCCGGACGGTCCGACGAGCGCCACGACCTCGCCGTGGAGCATCTCGGCCGAGAAGTCGCGCAGCACGGCGCGGTCGTCGTCGTACGCGAACGTCACGTGCTCGAAGCGGACGTCGCCGATCACGCGCGGCAGCGCGACCGCGCCGGGCGGATCACCGCGCTCGATCGGCAGGTCGAGCATCTCGAACACGCGCTGCGTTCCGACGAACGCGCGCGCGAAGTCCGAGAAGAAGATCGAGAACCGGTTCATCGGATTGATCAGCAACCCCGTCGCTGCCCAGAACTCCCACGCCTGCGAAGGGCTCATGCGGCCGGACGCGACCTCGCGCGTCGTGAGCGCGACGACGGCGCAGATCGCCAGCATCACGATGAACGCGAGTACCGGCGCCTGCGTCTGGTTGAACTGCGTGACCTTCATGTACGCGGTGACGTAGTTCTCGTTCGAGCGGGCGAAGCGCGCGCGCTCGAAGTCTTCGCGGCGGAACGCCTTCACGACGCGCTCGTTCGCCAGCACTTCGACGAGGTTGGAGGAGAGGTCGGCGATGCGCTCCTGCGAGCGCTTCGTGCCGGCGACGATCAGCTTGTTGAAGCCGCTCACGACCCACGCGACGACCGGCGCAGCGATCAGCAGCACGGCCGCGAGCAGCCAGTCCAGGGTGACCATCCACACCAGCGAGCCCACGAACGTGACCGCGGTCTGGACGAACTGCGGGAGCGAGATCGACAGCGCGTCGGTCATCAGGCCGAGGTCGTTGCTCATCCGCGACTGCAGCTCGCCCGGGCGCCAGCGGTCGAACTCACGCAGCGGCATCCGCGCGATCCGCCCGAACATGCGCGCACGAAAATCGGCGACCATCCGCTGTCCCGCGTACGCCGTGATGTAGGCCTGCCCGTACGAAGCGGCGTTCCCGATCAGCTGCGAGACGATGATCAGGCCGATGATCAGCAGCAGCACGTCCCAGTGCGGGCTGCGGATCAGCACGTCGGACTGCAGCAGCCCCGTGACCCGGATGATCGTCAAGGGTGCGACGCCGGCCAGAACGCCGAGGAACGTTCCGAGGAGGAGGCGCGGGACGTAGGGCCGGGCCTCGCGCAGCAGCCGCCGGAGCGTCGGGTTCACCGCGAAACCTTCGCCGCGGCGGCTCAGTACCTTGGGTGCGAGCTCACCGACCGTGAGGTGGTCAACGAAGAGTCATGGATTGCTTCTATCATAACGCCGTCCCGTCCGTCGCGCCGTGCCGCGACTGCCGCAAGCCCATCTGCGCAACGTGCCGCAACGCGACCGGGCAGTGTCCCGGCTGCGTGCTCGCGGCGCGCATCGACGCGGCGAAGGGCACGAGCCGGATCCCCGGCGGCGTCGGCCCGTCGCACGGCACCTACCAGGAACCGCCGCGCGCGGGTGGGGCGTGGTCCGCGCCGCCACCCGAATCGCAGTCGCAGCCGCAGGCGATGCGCGTGCAGCGGCCGGCGGCGGTCGCCGTCCGTCCGGAAAGCCGCGCCCTCGTCGCGCTGAGCTATCCGTTTTGGCCGCTCGCGATCTTCGCGCTGATCGACGCGCGCGCGCCGGCCTTCGTCAAGCGCCAAGCCTGGCAGTCGCTCGGGTTCAACGCCGGCATGTTCGGGCTGTCCGGCCTGCTCGGCGCGGCGTCGTTCCTGCCGTTCGCGGTGCCGGGCACGTGGGGGCTGCTGGCCTTCTTCTTGCCCACGCTGTGGTTCGTGGCGAGCGTCGTCTACGCGTTCCGCGTCTTCAACGGCGACGACGTCAACGTCCCCATCGTGTGCGACTGGGTCGACGCGCGGCTGGAACCCGCGCCGATGGACCGAGCGCAGCAGCACGGAGCCGGAAGCACGACGTAATTCCTAGCGCGTGGCGCCGATCGAACTGCTGACCCAGCGCTCGACGGCGTCGGGTTCACGCGGGATGGACGCGGACAGCACGTCGGCTCCGGTCCGCGTGATCAGCACGTCGTCCTCGATGCGCACGCCGATGCCGCGGTAGCGCGCGGGGACGGTGAGATCGTCGAGCTGGAAGTAGAGGCCGGGCTCGACGGTCAGCACCATCCCCTCGCGGAGCGTGCCGAACTTGTACGCTTCGGCGCGCGCAGCCGCGCAGTCGTGTACGTCCAGACCGAGCATGTGGCTCACGTTGTGCAGCGAGTACCGGCGGTAGAACTGGTTCTCGTCGCGCAGCGCCTCATCGGCCGACGCGAGGATGCCCAGACGCTCGAGCCCTCGCGCGAGCACGTCCATCGCGGCCCGGTTTGGATCGAGAAAGTCGTTGCCGGGCGCGCAGCGCTCCAGCGCGGCCTCCTGCGCTGCGAAGACGAGCTCGTAGACGGCGCGCTGCTCGGGCGTGAACCTGCCCGAGATCGGAATCGTGCGCGTGATGTCCGCCGTGTAGAGCGTCTCGGCCTCGACGCCCGCGTCGAGCAGCAGCAACTCGTTCTGGCCGATGCGGCGGTCGTTGCGCGTCCAGTGCAGCGTGCACGCGTTCGGGCCCGACGCCGCGATCGTGTTGTAGCCGGTATCGTTCCCTTCGACGCGTGCGCGCAGGTTGAAGACGCCTTCGATCGTGCGCTCGGTCTGCGCACCGGGCAGCGCGCGGACGACGTCGTCGAAGGCGAGTTGCGTCGCGGCGACCGCGCGCCGCAGCTCGCGCACTTCGAGCTCGTCCTTGATCAAGCGCATCTCGGAAAGCACCGTCGCGAGCTCCGCGTCGCGCTCGGCCTGCACGGGCGCGGACGCGTCGAGGACGGGATCGATGCCGCGCAGCACGCGGAACGGGCCGCGCGACAGCAGGTCGACGAGATCGCCGTCGAGCGCCGCGAGCGGCTTGGTCGCGACGCCGTAGCGCTGCGCCGTCTGCGGCAAACCCAGCCGCGGCCCGACCCACAGCTCGCCCTTCGCGCGGTCGGTGAAGAACGTCGCATCGGTCTTGCCGGGATTGGGCTCGCAGTACAGCGTCGCGACCTCGCCGTCGCGGCCGGGCGCGAGCACGAGCACGTTGTCGGGTTCGAGGTTGCCCGTGAGGTAGTAGAAGTCCGTACCGGGCCGGAAGCGGTACGCCGTGTCGTTCGCGCGCACTTTCTGGTGCCCGGTCGGCACCACCACCACCTCGCCGGGGAACGCGCGCGCAAGAGCGGCGCGCCGCGCGGCGAAGCGCTCCGCGCCTTCGATCGCAGGCGCCGGCGTGCCGGGCGGCGTCGCCCAGCCCGTCACCATGAACGCGAGCAGGTTCTCGGGCGGGCCGGAATCGTGCGAGGCGGTAGGCTTCTCCGACATGCGCGAAGCGTTCGATTCGGCGCGCGGCTCGTCCGCTACGCGGACGCGCGAACCTCGCGCGCGTACCGCTCCAGGAACGCGCGCGCCACGGACCCGTGATCGACGACCGGCGAGGGATACGATTGCTCGCCGAAGAGCGGCAGCGCGAGCTGCATGCGCCGGTCGCCGAACGGATCGAGGATCGCGGCGTCCGGCACGCCCGCGAGCTCGGGGATCCACCGGCGCACGTAGGCCGCGGCGGGATCGAAGCGACGCGCCTGCTTGAGCGGGTTGTAGATGCGCGGATACGCGGCCAAGTCGGCTCCCACGCCGGCGACCCACTGCCAGTTGCCCGCGGCGAGCGCGGGGTCGTCCTCGGTGAGGAGCTGATCCCACTCGTCGCGCCCGACGCGCCAGTCCACGCCCAGATCGAAGCACAGGAACGACGCGGCGATCGAGCGGACGCGCGGATGCATCCAGCCCGTCGCGCGCAGCTCGCGAACGCCCGCGTCGACCAGCGGGTAGCCGGTGCGCCCGGTACGCCACGCGTCGAGATGCCGGTGCGCGCGCGCGAACGCGAAGTCGCGCATCTTCGGCTGCAGCGGTTCCTCCGCCAGCGCCTCGTTGTACCACGCGAGCTGCAGAAAAAAGTCGCGCTGCGCGAGCGAGCGCAGGAACAGCTTGAGCGACGTGCGCTCCTCGACGAGCAGGAACGGATCGCCGCTGCGCGCGCACGCGGCGCGGACGACCTCGCGCGCGGCGATCGTGCCGAACGACAGGGCCGCGGACAGGCGCGCCGTGTCCCCGTGTCCGGGGACGTTGCGCGCGACCCCGTACCCGAGCGCGGGCCCGGCCAGAAACGCGGCGAGCTTCGCGCGCGCCGCCGTCTCACCGGCGGGCTCGTCCGCGCTCGCGTGAGAACCGAACTCGCCCGGTTCGGGCAGCGGTTCGCTCGCGAGGTCGACGGCGGCGAACGCCGCGGTGCCGGCGTCGTCGGGTGGAACCAGCGTGCGCCAGCGTGCGTAATAGGGCACGAACGCCCGGTAGCCGTCCCCGCGCGAGTGGCTCGCGGCCGACTCCTCGGGCGGAACCGCCGGGGCGTCGTGGACCGGCAAAGCCCGTAAGCCGGCCTCCTCGAGTGCCGATTGCAGGTCGCGGTCGCGCCGCACGCTTTTGGCGTCATAGCCGCAGCTCCAGCCGACGATCCCCGCGCCGACCGCGCGCGCCAGGGCTCGCAGCGCCGGCCCGGGGTTGCCGCGCCGCACGATCAGCCGCGTCCCGCGCGCCCGCAGGTCGCCGTCCAGCGCCGCGACCGCCGCGCAGTAATACGCGGCACGCCGCGGCGAGCGCCGGAGCCGCGCCGCGCAGACGGTGTCGATCACGAGCACCGGCACGACCTCACCGTGGCGCGCGGCCGCCGCCAAGCCCGCGTGGTCGCTCAGTCGAAGATCCCGGGTGAACGCGAAGACCGCCCGCGGCAAGGTGCGGGCGGCGTTCACTGCGCTAGCGGCGCGGTCCTCGGCTAGAGGCTCTGCACGTAGGCCGCGACGTCGTCGACGTCTTTCTCCGCCAGCGGGCTCGGGTAGAGCTTGGGCATCGGCGGCTGCGGGTTCTTGATCCAGGCGACGGTCTGGTCGTAGTTCTTGCGGCTCTTCTCGTTGGTGAGCGACGGCCCGACGCCGCCTTCGCGTCCGGTGGCGCCGTGGCAGCTCGCGCAGTTGTTCGTGAAGATCGTCTTGCCGTGCGCAGCGTCGCCTTGCGCGGCGGTCGAGCTCATCGCGGACGTCGTCGCGGCGCTGGTCGCGGCGGCGGTGGCCGCGCTCTCCGGCGCGGTCGTCGAGGTGGAGGTCGTCGTCGTGCTCGACGACGATTGATCGCCGCCCTTCGAGCATCCCGCGACGACGGATGCGGCGATCGCCGCGCCCGCGAGGAATGCCAACGCTTTCGACTGCATCAGGAGTCCTTTCTCAGCGCTGGGACGGTACCCACTTTGCGTTTCGGTCACGCGGCGACGGGAGTTCGCGCGCCGCGCTGCGTAGACGCCACGAGTGAGCCGGGTCTTCATCCGCTACGCGCTGCCGCGCGACGCCGAGCGGCTCGTCGCGGATGGCGTCGTCGCGGGGCCGACACCGAACGGCGAGCCGTGGGCGCAGCGCGTGCAGAAATGGCTGTCGGAGCAATTCCACGGCCGCCGGCTCGTGCTCGTCGCGGAGGACGCGTCGGGGCTGCTCGGCATCGTTCAGCTCGTGTTCCGGTTTCCGCCCGGCTACGCGGACTCCGAAGCGGCGAACGGCACGGACGTCGCGATGGTCGAATCGCTGCGCACGCGCGCGGAGTCGCCGCCGGGCGTCGCGACCCAGCTCATCACCGACGTGCAGAACATCGCCCGCAAGCGCGGCATCAGGACGCTCACGTTCCTGCTCCACATGGGCGACAACCGCGGCATCACGCAGGCGAAGTCGTGGGGTTTCGAAGAGTTCCGCATCATGCCCGAGCAGGGCCGAATGCTGGCGTTCTTCCGCAAGAGCGTCGAGTGAGGCCGCTCAGCCGCCGATCTCGCTGAACGCGCGCATCGCCGACGCCGTCTGGCCCAGATCGAGGTGATGGCGCTCCGGCTTCACGTGCATCGCGCCGCGCAACAGCTCGACGATCGCCGGCTCGCCGCCGCCCGCGCGCAGCGGCGTGCGCAGATCGATGAGGTGATCGCCGAACAGGCACAGCTTGAGGCGGCCGTCGGCCGAGAGGCGCACGCGGTTGCACGTCTCGCAGTAGTCGTGCGCGAGCGGGGAGATCACGCCGACCGTGCCGGGCGCGCCCTCGAAAGCGAACGTGCGCGCAGGGCCGTTGCCGTGCGGGTTGGGAACGGGCCGCAGCTCGCCGAGGGCGCGCAGGCGTCCGAGCACCTCGTCGGACGAGACCCAGGCGTCGCGCTGGAGGCCGACGTTCTCCTCGACCGGCATGACCTCGATGAAGCGCACGTGCACCGCGCGCTCGCGGGTCATGGCGGCGAACGCTTCGAGTTCGTCGTCGTTGGCGCCGCGCATCACGACGCAGTTGAGCTTGACCGGACCGAGGCCGTGCGCGATGGCGGCATCGATTCCGTCGAGCACGCGCTGCAGCCCGGGGCGGCGCGCGATCGCCGTGAAGCGGTCCTCGTGCAGCGTGTCGAGCGAGATGTTGACGCGGCGCAGTCCCGCGGCCGCAAGCGCGGGCGCTTGATCGGCGAGCAGCAGCGCGTTCGTCGAGAGCGCGATGTCGTCGATGCCGGGGACGCGCGCGATCATCGCGACTAGCCGATCGAGGTCGCGGCGGATCAGCGGCTCGCCGCCCGTCAGACGGATGCTCCGCACGCCGATGCCGGCCGCGGCCCGTACGATCGTGACGATCTCCTCGAACGAGAGGATGTCCGGCTTGGCGATCCACGGCAGCCCGGCTTCGGGCATGCAGTAGACGCACCGCAGGTTGCAGCGATCCGTCACCGAGACGCGCAGGTACGTGATCGGGCGCCGGAACGCGTCGACCAGCGGTTCCGCCGCCGCCTCGATGAGATCGATCATCACGTGATGCTTCGTTCCGGCCGCTCGAGTTCCCGGGCCGCCGGCCGCGTCGCTAGCTGCCTTGGAAAACCTGGTCGTTGATCGGGACGTTGATCTTGTAGTTCGAGAACGTCGAGGAGATGTCGGCGTTGTAGTGCGGAACGTCGACCTTCCCCGTCTGCGTCTTCACCACGAAGTTGCCGCCGATCGCATCGTACAGGTTCGTGAAGCGGATCGAGCCGCCGCCTTCGCTCTCCTTGTACACGTAGGTCTCCTCGGTCACGGTCGCGGTCTTGTCGTCGACCTTCACGTCGACGTGGTCGATGCGGCCGTTCTTCTTGCGCACGAGCTTGTACGCCGCGGTCGTGCCGTCGTCGCCCACCTTCGTGAATTCGTAGAGGCGCGGCCAGTCCGCGGGCGCCTCGATCTGTCCGACGACCTTCTTGAGCTGCCCGGCGAGCGCAGGCACGGTCTGGAACTGGACGGCCGTCTTGTCGGGCTTCTTGTAGTACGCCTTGCCGTTCAGGGTCGGGCTCAAGTACGGAAACGTGTTGAGCTTGATCGCGACGGTGATGTCGGCTTGGTAGCTGTTGAGCCCCGCGTTGACGCGCTCCATGCGCGCGAAGAGATCGTCCTGCCCCTGCGCGTGCGCGGCCGGTGCGGCGGCGAGCAGCGCGACGGCGGCGGCGGAGAGCAATGCAAACGAACGGCGGATCATCATAACCTCTTGGCCTGGAACGCCGTGCCGGGTTCGCGGGGTTCCAGGGCGGCGGCGATCTCGTCGCGCACGGAAGGGTCCGGTTCCTCGCTCGCCGCGGCGCGGAGCGCAGCGTAGGCTCGCGGGGAACCGATGCGCCCCAGCGCCCATGCCGCATGGGCTCGCACCAGCGCGCTGCCGTCCTCGCCAAGCGCGCCGATGAGCGCCGGCACGTCCGCGCGGTCGAGCCCGTTGCCGAGCGCGACCGCGGCGTTGCGCCGGAGCACGGCGGGTCCCCGCCAGCCCATCGCGGTCTGCCGCACGCGACGGAACGCGCGACCGCGCAGGCGCAGCAGCGCGTGCAGATCCGGCCGGGCGACGTCGTCGCCGAGCGGCGCCGACGACGCGCCGCCGGCTCGTTCCGCGTTGCGGCTCGGCGGGCACGCGTCGTTGCACAGGTCGCATCCCCACACCCACGTTCCGACGAGCGCGCGCAGCGGGCGCGGGATCGCGTCGCGGCGCTGCGTGAGGTCGCTGATGCAGCGCGTCGCGTCCATGGTGCGGTCGCCGCGCAGCGCGCCGGTGGGACACGACGCGACGCACGCGCGGCACGCGCCGCACGACGTGCGCAGCGGCAGATCGGGCTCGAGGTCGAGCGTCGTGACGACCTCGCCCAGAAAGACCGCCGAGCCGAGGCCTTTCACGATGAGGCTCGCGTGCTTGCCGATCCATCCCAGCCCGGCCCGCGCCGCGAACGCGCGCTCGGCGAGCGGCGCCGTGTCGCAGACGACGCGGGTCGTATCCGGCCCGGCGCGTTCTTCGATGCGCGCCGCGAGCGCGCGCAGCAGCGACTGCATCCGGCGGTGATAGTCGTGCGACCACGCGTAGGCGGAGACGCGGCCGCTGCCGCGGCGTTCGCGCGGCACGTCCGTCGCGTACGCCACCGCCACGCACACCACGCTGCGCGCGCCGGACAGAATGGTAGCGGGATCGCTCGCCGCGCCCGCGTACGCGGCGCCGTACGGCCACGTCGCGACGTCGCCGCGCGCGATCGCAGCCGCGAAGCGCTCGCGCGTGCCGGCGTCGGGCTCCGCGCTCGCGATCCGGACCGCGTGCGCCCCACACTCGAGCGCGGCCGCTTTGACGGCCGCGCTGCTAGAGCGTCGGCAATCCTCCACGGCGCCGCTTCACCGGAAACGCTTCGTCGATCGCCGCGACGTCATCCGCGTCCAAGCGCAGGTCCCCGGCGCCTGCGTTCTCCTCGACATGCGCGAGCGTGGCCGCCTTGGGGATCGCGAACACGTCTTCGTCGCGCGTGAGGAACGCGAGCACCACCTGGCGCGGCGTCGCGTCGTGCTTGCGCGCAACCTGCTCGACCGCATGCGCGCCGGCGCGCTCCTCCCAGTCGCCGCGGCCGAACGGCGTATACGCGACGACCGCGATGCCGCGCTCGCTGCAGAACGGGATCTCGTGCGTCTCGACCGTGCGCTCACCGAGATGGTACAGCACCTGGTTGCACGCGATCGGCTCGGACTCGAGCGCGGCGAGGGCCTCTTCGAGATCGCTCACCTCGAAGTTGCTCACGCCGAGCGAACGGATCTTGCCGCTGCGCACCAGATGTTCGAGCGCGCGCATCGTCTCCGCGAGCGGGACGCTTCCGCGCCAGTGCAGCAGGTAGCAGTCGAAGTAGTCGACGCCCGTGCGCCGCAGCGCCGCCTCGCACGTGCGGATCGTGCCGTCGTAGCTCGCGTTCGACGGCAGCACCTTCGACACGAGGAACAGCTGCTCGCGCGGCAGGCCGCGGATCGCCTCGCCGACAAGCCGCTCGGAGCCGCCGTCGCCGTACATCTCCGCCGTGTCGATGTGCACCATGCCGAGCTCGACGCCGCGCCGCAGCGCGCGTTTGGCTTCGTCGGCGCGCTCGCCGCGCAGCGGCATGTTCCACGTCCCTTGTCCGATCACGGGGACGTCGCGGCCCGTGCGGCCGAACGGGCGCACGATCACGGCAGAAAATCTTCCGCAACCGCGGCGTCCTTGGCCGAGAGGCGCGGCTCGCCGGCCAGCGGCCACGCGACGCCGATGCGCGCGTTGCGCCAGCTCACCGCGCCTTCCGCCGCAGGATCGTACGGGACACTGTTCTTGTAGTACACGACCACGTCGTCGTCGAGCGCGAGGAAGCCGTGACCGAACCCGGCCGGGACGAACAGCTGCTTGTGGTTGCGATCCGTCAGCAAGAAGCCTTGCCAGCGTAGATACGTCGGCGAGTCGCGGCGCAGGTCGACGATCGCGTCCCAGATGCGTCCGTGCAGGCACTGCACGAACTTCGCCATCCGGAAGTCGTAGTGCAGACCGCGGATCACGTTGCGCGTCGACCACGAGCACGAGTCCTGCGCGAAACGCGCATCGAATCCCAGCTGCGCGTACTTGGGATCCGACCACGTCTCTTTGAAGAAGCCCCGGTCGTCCTCGAACACGTCGGGCACGAACACCTTGGCGTCCTCGAAACTGGTGGTCTGAACGTGGATCACGTAGGGTTCGCTTTCTCGATGAGCTCGACGAGGCGCAGCGCGAACGCGCGCTGTGCGAGCCAGTCGTCGGCGGCGAGCGATTCTCCTGTGGCGGGGACCGTCACCGAGGCGCGCCCGCCGGCGGCGCAACCGCTGCTTCCGCAGGGCCACGCGGGTGCAGCGCGCTCAGCCACTGCAGCACGGCCGTGCGGCTGTTGTCGCCCGCGAACGTGTGGTCGCTCGGAACCGTGACGAACGTCTTCGGCTCCGCGGCGTGCGCGTACAGCGTCTCCACCGAGCTCGGCGCGATCATGGCGTCGCGCTCGGCCGCGACGAAGAGCGCCGGACGGCCGGCGAGCCGCGCGAGCGCACCGGCGAGCAGCGGCTGCCATTGCTCGGCGAGCTCCTGCAGCGTCGGCCCGTCGACGTACGACGAGCGCAGGTCCACCACGCCGCGCGCGGCGAGCGCGTCGAGCACCGTGGGCCGTCCCCACCCCGTCGCGACGGACACGGCGCCCGCGATCCGGTCGTCCCGCCCGGCGACGCACAGTGCCGTGGCAGCGCCCATGCTGTGGCCGACCGCATAGACCGTCTCCGCGCCGCGCTCGCGTGCATGCTGCACGACCGCGTCCATCGCGTCGACGAGGTGCTCGGCGCCGCGCAGCCGTCCGCCGCTCGCGCCGAGCTTGTGGCCGGGGAAATCGAGCGAATACACCGAGAAGCCGTGGCTCGCGAGAAACCCGCACATGCCGTCGAGGTTCTGCTTGGAGCTCGAGTAGCCGTGGCCGGCCACGAGGGTCACGCCGCGCGGCCGCCGCGCCTCGTACTCGAGCACCGCGATGCGGTCGTGCGCCAGCGGCACGAAACGCAGCTCGACGTTCACGGCGGCGTGTTCGCGACCCAGGCGGCGCCGCCGTCCCGGTAGACTTCGCGCTTCCATACGGGGACGCGCGCCTTGAGAGCGTCGATCGCGAAACGGCACGCATCGAACGCCGCGCCGCGATGCGGCGCTGCGACGACCACCGCGACGGACGGCTCACCGAGCTCGACGCGCCCCGTGCGGTGCACCATCGCGATCGCGAGCGGACCGAAGCGCTCGTGCGCTTCGCGCGCGATCGTCTCCATCTCCGCGGCGGCCATCGCATCGTACGCCTCGTATTCGAGCGCCGCGACGGGCCGCGGGTCGTCGGGCGACGTCTCGCGCGTGGTGCCCAGGAACGTCACGACGCCGCCGTGCGCGTCGGTCCGCACCGCGCGCACCAGCGCGGCGGCATCGAGGGGTTCGGCGGAGAGACCGATCGGCGGTGACGGCGCGCGCACGGCGTCAGCCGCCGCCCAGCGGCGGCAGGAGCGCGATCTCGTCGCCGTCGCGCAGCGCCGTTTCGCCCGGCGCGAGCGCGCCGTTGCGGGCGAAGCGCGTCGACGCGCGCAGCGCCGCAATCGTGCTCGTCTCGCGCGCCAGCGCATTCCATGCATCGTCGAGCGTCGCGCCGTCCGCGAGCTGCATCGGGCGGTCGCCGAAACCCAGCAGCTCGCGCAAGCGCGCGAACGCGAGCACGCGAACGGTCACGTTCCTCCGAGGTCGGTGGTGTAGCCGTGCTCCTTGAGCCAAGCGCGCGAGTCGTCGTGCAGGCCGAGCAGGTCGATGCGATTGCACGTGAGCTTGTGCAGCAGCACCTCCCAGAAGTGCCGGTCTTTCGCGTAGACGTCGTCCGGGATCTGGTTGTGCTTGCGCGTGAACTCCCGCAGCGCGCTCCAGTCCCGCTGCGCGAGCACCGTGCGCAGCTCGTTCTCGTACTCCGGTGTCGGCGCCGCCGGCTGCATCATCACGCCGACTTCTTCTCCGCCGCGAGCGCGAACCGCTCGATCGCGAGGGCGACCCCGTCCGCGTCGTTGCCGGCGGTGACGTAGCGGACCGCCTCGCGCACCTCGGGCAGCGCGTTGCCCATCGCGACCCCCGCGCCCGCCCAGCGCAGCATCGGCACGTCGTTGCGCGAGTCGCCGATCGCGAGCACGCGTTCTGCGGGCACGCCGAAGTCGGCGGCGAGGCGCGCGAGCGCGTTCTTCTTGCTCGCGTCCCGGTTCAGCACCGCGCACTCGATGAAGTCGAACCACGATTCGTGCCGGAAGCTCAGGGGCAGGTCGCCGAACTGCCGCAGCATCCGCTGCACCGACGCTTCGCCCAGGAACCGGATGAACGTGGGCGCGGAGCTGAGGACGTCGACCAAGGACGCCGCCTCGTACCAGCCGGGTCCGCGCATGTCGTCCATCACGATCTCCGAGCCTTCCCGCCGGTAGAACGCTTCGTCGACGTACACGGCGACCGAGAGCCCCTCCCGCTCGGCGAACTCGATCATCGGCTTGGCGTACTGCAGCGGCACGGGGATGCTCTCGAGCGTCCGGTTCGCGCCGAAGTCCTTCGTCAAGGCGCCGTGGCAGCAGATCACGGGGAGGTTGAGCCCGAGCTCCTTCGAGACGCGGATCGGCATGTCGACGCCGCGACCGGTCACGAGAACGACGCGGATGCCCGCGCCCAGCGCGGCTTTCACGGCGGTGCGGTTGCGGGTGCTGATCGTCTCGTCGGGCGCGAGGAGCGTCCCGTCGAGGTCGAGCGCGATCAGGTCGATCGCCGGAAGAACGGGTTTTCGCATATTCACGTATTCGGACGACTACGATACCCGCTCGCGCCCGGAAGGATGCGCAACCGCGGCCTCCTCGAATACGTTGCCGGAACATGCGCACCTTTGCGGCAACAGTCGCGCTGCTGGTCGCGAGCGCGGCCGCCGCGCCCGCGCAGCCTGCGCAGCGATGCTCCCACGAGACGTTCCCGGTCGCCGGGCAGCCGGTCACCGTGACCGTGTGCGCGGGCGCCCCGGACAGCGGCAAGACGGTCGCCGTGACCGAGACGTTCAAGAACGCGGCGACCTCGTTCAGCCATTCCGCCTCGATCGACGTGCTGCCCGGGGCGTCCGCTTCGCGCGCGGTCGACGACGTCGGCCTCACGCCGCTTGGGCTGCGGTACACCCTGCACCTCACGCTGGCGTACCGCGACGCCGCCGTGTCCATCGAGCATGCGCTGCTGCTGCCCGGGGCCGTCCCGCTCAAATAGTCGTCGCGAGCAAGGCGCAACCGTGCGCGATGCGGGTAGGTTCTCAGGCACCGAAATGCGGTGCCGACGCAGCTGATGCCCTGTACGAGCGTGACCCCGGACCTCGATCCTGCGGGACGAGCCCGGTACGTCACGGAAAACCTTCCGCCCGGTCTCTTCCGGCTCCCCGACGACGCGGACACCAACGTCGCCTGGCGCGTGAGCCCCGAGCCCTTCCCGCTCTCGCCGAAGACCGCGGCCGCCATCGAGACGCTGGGCAACGATCTGCTCGCGTTCGTCAAGGCACTCAACGCGCTCTACCTCCGCAGCGCGCGCGGGACGGCGCCGGCGTACATCGCCGACGAGCTGGACCGCGGCAAGCCGCAGCAGATCGTCAAGCTCGCGCGGCAGAACCGCTTCAAGCAAGACATTCCGCGCGTCATCCGCCCGGATCTCATCCTCACCGACGACGGCTACGTCGCAAGCGAGCTCGACAGCGTGCCCGGCGGCATGGGCTTCACCGGCGCGCTCGCATCGACGTACTGCGCGATCGGCACGGACAGCGTCGGCGGACAGGACGGCATTGCGCTCCGTTTCTCGGAGGCAATGGTGTCGGCGTCGCCGGCGCAGCGCCCGACCGTCGCGATCGTCGTGAGCCAGGAGTCCGCGGACTACCGTCCCGAGCTCACGTGGCTGGCCGCGCGCGTCAACGCGCTGGGTTTGGCCGAGGCGATCGTCTGCGGGCCGCAGGACGTCGTCTTCACCGAAGAGGCCCTCTTCGCGCGCCGCGATGACGGCCGCGAAGCGAAGATCGACGTGCTCTACCGGAACTTCGAGCTCTTCGATCTGCTCAACGTGCCCAAGCAAGAGCTCGTGATGTACGCCGCGCGGCACAATCGCGTGCGCGTCACGCCGCCGCCGAAGGCGCATCTCGAAGAGAAGTCCGCGTTCGCGCTGTTCCACCATCCCGGCTTGCGGTCGTACTGGCGCGCGGAGCTCGGACCCGCCGTGGACGAACGCCTGCTCGGAATCTTCCCGCGAACCTGGATCGTCGACCCGCGGCCGCTTCCGTGGCAGGCGGCCATCGAAGACCTCCGTGCCGGCGGGATGCCCGTGCACGACTGGTCGCAGCTCGAAGAGCTCGGCAAGAGCGAGCGCGACTACGTGCTCAAGCCGTCCGGATTCAGCGAGCTCGCGTGGGGTTCGCGCGGCGTGAAGGTCGCGAACGATCTCACGCGCGAGGAGTGGCGCGCGGCGCTCGCCGACGCGCAAGCGTCGTTCCCCAAGACGCCCTACATCCTCCAGCGCTTCCACAAGGGCAAGCGCGTACGCGTGCCGTTTCTTTCGACGCCCACCGGCGAGATCAAGGAGATGGACGGACGCGTGCGCCTGTGTCCGTACTACTTCGTGGTGGGCGACGAGACGCGGCTGGGCGGGATTCTCGCCACCGTCGCACCGGCCGACAAGCGGCTGATCCACGGGATGAGCGACGCGATCATGACGTCCTGCCGCGTCGCGGAAGACGGCTTCTGAACGCTCACGCCGCCCAGGTACGCGCCGCGGCGGCGCACCGCACGCGCCACCGGATCCTCGCGTTCGGCTCGGCGGCGCTCGTCGCGTTCGTCGTGTACGTCGTCGTACCGCGCTGGCTGCAGGGCGCATCGCGCTTCGTCGCCGCGTACGACGCGGGCGCGGTCACGCTGGTCGTGAATTTCTGGACGCATGGGCTCAGCGCGGACGCACAGCGCACGAAGGCGCGCGCGGCGCTCGACGACCCGGGCCGCAACGTCATCCTTTTGGTCGTGCTGCTGACGGTGGTCGTGGGCCTCGTGTCCGCGATCGCGATCGTCGGCCACGGACCCAAGGTCGACAACCCGGCGCAGAAGTGGGTCGCGTACGGCCTGGGCATCGTGGCGATCTCCGCCGGGTGGCTGCTCGTGCACACCATCTACACGTTCCGCTACGCGCATCTCTACTGGTACGACGACGACGGCGACGGCACCGAGTGCGGCGGCATCAAGTTTCCCGGGACCGGCGAGCCGTCCGACTGGGATTTTGCCTACTTCTCCTTCTGCCTGGGGACCTCGTTCGCGGTCTCGGACCCGCAGGTCACCGAGACGCGCGTGCGGCGCGAGGTGATCATGCACTCGATCATCTCGTTCGCGTACAACTCGGTGATCATCGGGATGGTGATCAACCTCTTCGCGGGCATCTTCGCTACCGGCGACGCGGGCAGCGGAAAGTAACGCAACGCGTCTTCTCGACGCCCGCCGCGCCGAACGGCTACTGCGGCAGCGCGTCGAGCAGCGCGTCGACGTCGTCGGCCGTGTTGTGGCCGTGCGGGCTCACGCGGATGCCGGTCGGGCGATACGTCGTGACGATGTGCGCTTCGCCCAAGCGCCGGCCGAGCGCGACGGGATCGACGCCGTCGCGCGTGAACGTCACGATGCCGGACTTCACCGCGTCGCGTGACCGGTCGCCGAGGATGCTCCAGCCGCGCGACCGGAGCCCGTCGTCGAGACGGTCCGTCAGCGCGAGCACGTGCGCGCCGATGCGCTCGACGCCTGCCGCAGCGAGCACATCCATCGACGTCGCGAGCGAAAGCGCTCCGATGAAGTTCGGCGTGCCGCCTTCGTAACGCGTCGCGTCGGGCGCCGGCGGCTGGCCGTAGTCCAGGAAGTTCCACATGTCGCGCGCGGAGCGCCAGCCGGGCATGCGCAGCGCGACGCGCTCGAGCAGATCGGCCCGCAGCCACAGAAAGCTCACGCCCTGCAGCGCCATCAGCCATTTCGCGCCGCCGGCGTACAGCGCGTCGACGCCGGCTGCGCGCACGTCGAGCGGAAACGCGCCGAGGCCTTGGATCGCGTCGACTGCGAACAGCGCGCCGTGGGCGTGCGCGATCTCGGCAAGCGCCGCTAGATCGTGCCGGTAGCCGTCGTCGAACGTCACCCAGGAGACCGCGACGACCTTCGTGCGCGACGAGATCGCGCGGCGCAGCACGTCGGGCGTCATGCGCTCGCGCGGCGCGTCGATCAGCGTCACCGTGACGCCCCGGTCGCGCAGCACCAGCCACGGGTACGCGTTCGCGCCGAACTCGTTCGCGCCGGTGATGACCTCATCGCCGGGGCCGAGCTCGAGTCCCTGCGCGATGACCGTCGCACCGTCGCCCGTGTTCCGCAGCACCGCGATCTCGTCGCCGCGTCCACCGACGAACTGCGCGATGCGGCGACGGTACGCGGGCATCGACAGCTCGCGCGGCGCGGTCCCGAGCACGCCGCGCTCGGCATGATCGTCGATCGCGGCGTGGAGCGCGTCGCGCGTCGCGACCGGAAGCGCGCCCGCGGCCGCGTGGTTGAGGTACGCGAGCCCGGGCGCGAGCGCGAACGAGGTTCGCGCGAGCGGCGCCGCTGCGCCGGTCACCGGTCAGTCCGGACTGGCGTTGACGAAGATGTCGGCGTGCGTGCGCGCGGAGTTGACGCGCACCTTCGCCTGCGCGACGCGCGTGATGAACGCACCCAGCGGCACGAACACGTCGCCGTTGCGCTTGAACGCCGCACCGTCCATCGTGATGGCGCCGTCGTTGATGAGCGCCGTCCGGCTGCCGGTCGTGAAGCGCGCGGTGACGCCGTTGATCGTCACGACGACCGCGTTGCCCTGAAACGTGAGGAGACCGTCGAACGACTTGACCAAGTCGACCACGTCGGCGTACACGACGCCGTTGTGCAGGACGGCCACGCCGCCCGCGCGGTCGACGGGGCGCCCGTCGAGCGTGAGGCCCACGACGCGGTCCGCCGCGAGCGCCGGGGAGGCGGTCGCGACCGCAGCGGCGAGCATCACGCCCGCGAGCAGTCTCTTCATGAGTAGATGTCCTTGGTGTGCCACGCGATGTTCTGGGCGCGGTCGCCCACCCGCTCGATGATCGAAACGACGAAGAGCAAGAGCGTGCCTGCCGGTACGGTACCCGGATCGCGCTGCATCTCCGCCTGCAGCGCCTCGATGCCGCTTCGATAGAGGATGTCGACCTCGTCGTCCCGCTCGATCACGTCGTCCGCCAAGGCAGCATCGCCCTCGCGGTACGCCCGCATGACGTCCTGCAGCATCTCGTACGCCAAATCCGCGATGCGGCCGACCTCGACGCTGGCCGGTCGAACGGCGACGTCCGCGAGCTTGATGGCGTTTTTCGCGATGTCGACCGCGTAATCGCCGATGCGCTCGAGGTCGGTGACGATCTGGAGCATCCCCGCGATCGCGCGCAGCTCCCCCGCGACGGGCTGCTGCTTCCAGATCAGCTCGATGCACGCCGTTTCGACGCGGCGGCGGGTGTCGTCGATCTCGTCGTCGCCTGCGACGACCCGGCCGCCGAGCACGACGTCTCGCCGTTCCAGCGCTTGGATCGCCGATCGAATCGCGTCCGAGACGAGCGCGCCGAGCCGGACGACGTCGAGCCGCGTGTTCTCGAGCGCCTGATGATAGGCCGTTCGCATGACCCGTCAACCATATCAGAGCGAAGGGCGTCGCGCGAACCCCGGAGTACCGCGCGCCCATGGAAACCGTGCTGGTCGAGCGTGCCGAGAGCATCGCGACGATAACGCTCAATCGCCCCGACGTCTTGAACGCCCTGAACGTTCGGATGCTCGACGAGCTGGCCGCGGCGCTCGCCGAGATCGACGCGGACCCGGCCGTCCGTGCCGCGATCCTCACCGGTGCCGGCACCAAGGCCTTCGCGGCGGGCGCCGACATCGGCGAGCTCAACGCGCTGCCCGGAGCGCATGCCGGCGAGGCCCAGGCGCGCAAAGGGCAGGCGCTGACCCGCGCGATCGAACGGATGCGCGTCCCGGTGATCGCCGCCGTGAACGGCTTCGCCCTAGGCGGCGGGTGCGAGCTGGCGATGGCGTGCGACATCCGCATCGCCGGCGAGAATGCCCGGTTCGGCCAGCCCGAGGTCAACCTCGGCTTGCTGCCGGGCTACGGCGGGACGCAGCGCCTGACGCGCCTCGCGGGCGAGGGGGCGGCGATGTACCTGTGCCTGACCGGCGAGATGATCGACGCGGCCGAGGCGCTGCGGATCGGCCTCGTGCAGAAGGTCGTCCCGCTCGACGGGCTGCGCGGCGAGGCCGCGCGCATCGCCGGGCTGATCGCCGCCAAGGCGCCGCTGGCGATCGCCGCGACCAAGCGGGCCGTCGTCGACGGCGCGGCCCTGGGGCTCGACGACGCGCTCGCGCTCGAGGCGCTGCTGTTCGGCCAGGTCGTGACCACCGCGGACTTCCGCGAAGGTTCGAGGGCCTTCTTGGACAAGCGCAAGCCGGCGTTCACGGGGCGGTGACGGACGAGTTGAGCGTGACGCGGCGGCGCTGGTAGCGGGCGGCGACGTCGGCCATCTCGCGTTCGATGTCCGGGTCGAAGCCGATCCAGCTCGCCCGCACCCGCCCCGCGGCGTCGATCGCGACGAGCGTGGGATAGCCGGTCACGCCGAACGCGTGCGCGGCCGTCATGTCGGGGTCGAGCGCGACGTCGTCCATCTTGAACGCCGTGACGAACGGGCGCACGACGTGCGTGTCCTCGCCGACGTCGACGGAGACGACGTCAATGCCCGGGTGCGCGCGCCGGAAGTGCTGCACGAGCGGGATCGACGCGCGACACGGGTCGCACCACGATGCCCAAAAGTCGAGGAACACGAAGCGCCCGCGCGCCTTCGCGAGGTCGAAATGCCTGCCGGAGAGCGTGGTGAGCGAGAGCGGCGGCGCTTGAACGATCGTGCGATGGGGGAGACGCGGGAGGATCAGAAACTTCGCGACCGCGGCGAGGACGATGACGACGGCGAGAACGTCGAGCCCGCGTGCGGCCCACCGTCGGAGCGGGCTCACCGCCCTCCGCTTCGTCTCGCAGGGAAAGCGCCACCTGCGCCCGCATCCCAGGAACCGATGCCAACGACCCGCACGGCGGCGGTCACCATCGATGCGCGCACCCTGCCTGCCCAGAACCGCAGCGCCCGCATCTTCGACGCCTTCGACAAGTTGCCGGTCGGCGGAATCCTCGAGCTGAACGAGGAGAGCGACCCGCGTTCGCTGCGCAACGAGTTCCAGCAGTATCGCGCCGGCCGTTTTTCGTGGGACGCGCGTAACCTCGGCAGCAGCCGCTGGACGATCCGGCTCGAGCGCATCGACGAGCGAGCCGACACGGCGACGTTTCTCTCGCACACGGCGCCGTTCTCGAACGCGAAGCAGACGACGATCACCGAGCTCGCCGCCGTCGCGACCGAGCGGTCGTACCGCACCGGCGAGACGATCTTCGACGAAGGCGAGATCTGGCCGTACCTGGGTTTCGTGCGCAGCGGCAAAGTGGTCTACACGCTGCTCTCGCCCGACGGCAAGACGCACGCGCTCGGCGAGCGGCTCACGCACGACCCGCTCAACGAGTCGGGGACGTTCGACGGCGGCGGCGCGACCACGCGCGCGGAAGCCTTGACGGACTGCTCGGTCGTGCTCGTGCCGAGCGAAGCCGTGCTGCACGCGGTCCGCAACGACAGCGAGCTCGCGCTCGGATTTCTCGCGGCGTCGTCGCAGGCGCGACGGCGCTCGATCGACACGATCGCGGACCTGGCGTTCGCGCACGTGCTGCAGCGCGTGGCGAAGTTCTTGATGTCGTACGCGCCCGCCACGACCGGCATGGCGCCCGGCCTGCCCGGCGTGGAGAACCTCTCGCAGGCCCAGATCGCGGCGGCCGCCGGGACGGTCCGCGACATGGCCGCCCGCGCCTTGATCCGGCTCAAGAACGCCGCAGCCGTCGAGCTCGACCGCGGTCGCGTTCGCTCGATCGACCGCATGCGGCTCGAGGCCTTTGCCCATGGGGTGCAGGCGCCTCCGGTTTAATGCGTAGAAAGGGCGCCGCGATGCGTCGTCCCGTCTGCGCGCTGCTTGCGCTCGTTCTGACTGCCGCCCCGCTGGCGGTCTTCGCGAAATTCGCCTATCCCGCGGCACCGCGCGGTTCGGTGACCGACTCGTACTTCGGGACGGTCGTCGCGGACCCGTACCGCTGGATGGAGGACGTCGACGCGCCGCAGACGACGGCGTGGGTGAAAGCCGAGGGCGATCTGACGCGCAGCTATCTCGACGCGATCCCGCAGCGTGCCGCGATCCGCGACGACTTTCGCAAGATCTTGAACTACGAGAAAGTGGGAGCGCCGTACCGGCAAGGCCCGTACTGGTTCTTCTCGCGCAACTCGGGCTTGCAGAACCAGAGCGTGCTGTACGTCCGGCGCGGCGAGAACGGCACCCCGCGCGTGCTGCTCGACCCGAACACCCTGGCCGCCGACGGCACCGTCGCGCTCGCCGGCGAGACCGTGACGCACGACGGAAAACTCATGGCGTACTCGACGCAATCGTCCGGCGCCGACTGGCAGACCTGGCACGTGCGCGACGTGGCGACGGGTCGCGACCTTCCCGACGTCTTGGAATGGAGCAAGTTTTCCGCCGCGTCGTGGGCCGGAGACAGTGGCCTCTACTACGAGGCGTACGACAAACCGGCGGCGGGCAATGCGACGCTCAGCGCGCTCGGCCGGCAAAAGCTGTACTACCACCGGCTCGGCACGCCGCAACAGGCGGATCGGCTCGTGATGACGGCGCCCGCGGACCGCTTTATCGGCATGAGCCGCGGCGACGACCAGAAGTACGACTGGCTGTATATCAGCAAGGGCGACGGCAACGCGCTCGCGTGGAAGCGCGCCTCGGAGCCCGATTCGGCGTTCAAGCAGATCTTCGATCTCGACCCGAACGTGAGCTACGTTCCGTTCGGCGACGACGGCGCGCGCATCTACATCAAAACGAACGAGAATGCGCCGCGCTCACGCATCGCTTGGCTCGCCCTGGGCGACCCGTCCCACACGCTCCACGACATCGTGCCGCAGTCGGCCGATACGATGCAAGACGTCTCGCTGCTCGGCAACAAGCTCTACGTCTCCTACCTGCACGACGCGCACGCCTTGCTGCGCGTCTTCGACCTGCGCGGGCGCGCGCTCGGTTCGATCGCGTTGCCGGGGATCGGCAGCGCCCGCGTGCCGAACGGCCAGCGTTGGGACCGCACCGCGTACTACGCGTTCCAGTCGTACACGTCTCCTTCGACGGTATACCGGTATGATACGGTGACAGGCAAGAGCACCGTCGCGATCAAACCGAAGGTCGCATTCGATCCGGCGCCCTTCGTGACCGATCAGTGGTGGGCGACGTCGAAGGACGGCACGCGGATCCCCGTGTTCGTGATCCACCGCAAGGACGTGCCGCTCGACGGCACCACGCCCACAATCCTGTACGGCTACGGCGGCTTCAACATCTCGTTGACGCCCTCGTTCTCCACCGCGATCGCCGAGTGGCTGCGCATGGGCGGCGCGTACGCCGTCGCGACGCTGCGGGGCGGCGCCGAGTACGGCGACGCATGGCACGACGCGGGGCGTCTGGCGAACAAGCAGCACGTCTTCGACGACTTCATCGCCGCGGCGCAGATGCTGATCGACCGCAAGCTGACATCGACGCCGAAGCTGGCCGCGAACGGCGGCTCGAACGGCGGCCTGCTCGTCGGCGCGGTGCTCACCCAGCGGCCGGACCTGTTCGGCGCGACGATCCCGGAGGTCGGCGTGCTCGACATGCTGCGCTTCCAGAAGTTCACGGTCGGGAAGGCGTGGATCACGGACTACGGATCGTCCGAAGCGTCGGCCGATCAGTTCAAGACGCTGTACGCATACTCGCCGTACCACAACGTCAAGGACGGAACGTCGTATCCGCCGACGATGGTGATGACGTCCGATCACGACGACCGCGTGTACCCGGCGCATTCCTTCAAGTTCGCGGCCGCGCTGCAGCACGCGCAAGCCGGCGACGCCCCGATCCTGCTGCGCGTCGAATCAAAAGCGGGTCACGGCGCGGGGCGCCCGACCGAGAAGATCATCGACGACGTCGCCGACCGCTTCGCGTTCCTGGTCAAGAACCTCAACTTCAACCCGACGCCGTGAGCCGCGCGCGCGGCCTGCTGGTCGCCGGCGTGCTGCTGCTCGCAAGCGCGCCGGCGTTCGCGCAGCCGCGCACGCCGTTGGTCTATCCCGCGGCGCCGCGCTCCGACACGGTCGACACGTACTGGGGAACGCGGGTGGCGGATCCGTACCGGCCGCTCGAGGACGCCGGCGCGCCCCAGACGCGAGCGTGGCTCGACGCCGAAACGGCGACGACGCGCCGCTACCTCGACGCGCTGCCGTACCGCGACCGCATCAAGGCGTCGTTCCGGCGGCTGCAGCCGACGCCGGCGACGTCGGAGACCGCGCTCGAGCGGCACGGCGAGTTCTGGAGCACGACGCGCCGCGCCGCGGGACGGCGCCCCGTCGTCTACGTGCGCGACGCCGCGCTGCAGCCCGATCGCGTGCTGCTGGACGAGAACGCGCTCGCGCCCGCGGTGCAGCTCGCGTACACCGCGTGGAGCCGCAGCGGACGGCTCTTCGCGTACGCGACCGAATCGGGCGGCTCCGACTGGCTCACCTGGCGGGTACGCGACGTCACGACCGGCACCGACCTGCCGGACGTCGTTCGGTGGAGCAAGTACGTAGCGTGCGCATTCGCGGACGACGACGGCTTCTATTACTCCGGCTACGACGCCCCGGCGCCCGGGCACGAGAGCGACGGCGCACGCAGCGGCGCATATAAGGCGTTCTATCACGCGCTCGGGACGCCGCAAGCCGCCGATCTCGTCATGGCCGTCGCGAAAAACGCCGGCGAGTTTCCTGCGACGATGGTGACGCCGGACGGGCGGTACGCGCTGGTGCTGACGGGGACGCTCGGCGACTCCGGCTACGACATCATCCCGGCGGCGCAGCCGCGCGCGCCGCGCCGCACGCTGATCGCAGCGGGCGGCGGCGGCGAGCCGTGGTATGCGGGCAACGAGGGCTCGCGCTTCTTCTTCCGCACGACGGCGGGCGCCCCGAACGGGCGCCTCATCGCCGTCGACGCGGCCGATGCGCAGCCTCGCGCGCGCACGCTCGTCGCCGAGCGCGCCGACCCGCTGGTGGACGCGCGCCGCATCGGCGGCCGGTTCTACCTCGACTATCTGCACGACGTGCACACGGTCCTCGAGATTGCGGACGACGCCGGTCGCCCGCGCGGGACGATTGCGCTGCCGGGGATCGGGACCGCGACGGTCCCGGAGGACGACGGCGGACGACGACGGTTTCGCCTACTACACGTACGAGTCGTTCACGCAGCCGCAGACCACGTTCCGCTACGACCTTGCCGCCGGCACGAGCACCGTCGCGGTGCGGGACAACACGCCGTTCGACGCGTTACCGTACGTCACCGAGCAGCTCTTCGCGACGTCGAAGGACGGCACGCGCGTGCCGGTCTTCGTCGTGCACCGCCGCGATCTCCGATACGACGGCGCGACGCCGACGCTCTTGTACGGATACGGCGGATTCGGCGAAACGGGATTGCTCACGCCAACCTTTTCCTGGACCACCGCGCTGTGGCTCGACATGGGCGGCGCGTACGCCGTCGTGAACGCGCGCGGTGGCGGCGAGCTCGGCGAAGCGTGGCACCGCGCCGGGATGCTCGGGAACAAGCAGCACGCGTTCGACGACGCGATCGCCGCAGCCGAGCTGCTGATCGCGCGCAAGATCACGTCGCCGGCGAAGCTCGCCGTGACGGGTACGTCGGGCGGCGGGCTGCTCGTCGGCGCGGTCGTGACGCAACGGCCCGAGCTCTTCGCGGCGGCGATGCCGAAAGCGGCGCCGCTCGACATGCTGCGTTTCCAGAAGTTCACGGTCGGCGCCGGATGGGCGACCGAGATCGGCTCGAGCGACCAGTCCGAGGCGATGTTTCGCGCGCTCTACGCGTACTCGCCGCTGCACAACGTGCGGCCCGGAACGCGGTATCCCGCGATGCTCATCCGCACGGGGCGCAACGACGACCGCGTCTTCCCGGCGCACAGCTACAAGTTCGCGGCCACGCTCCAGGCAGCGCAGTCCGGCGATGCGCCGATCCTGCTCGACGCCGTGCCGAATGCCGGCCACGACTTCGGCGTCGACGGCACGGCCGTCGACCGCAGCATCGACTGGTACGCCTTCGTGTTCGCCGCGCTGCACGCCGAGCCGCGGCCGTAGCGCGACGCGCTACGGCATGACGGCGAGACCGGTTACGTTCGGGCCGCCGCTCGTCGTCGATGACGGAGCTGCATTCCCGGTCGTCGCACCCGCAGCATAGATGTGCAGCTTGAACGTATGGTCGGCGACGTACAGCGTACCGGTATGATCGACGGCGACGCCGGTGGGCGCCTGCAATGCCGTCGCCGCTCCGGAGAGCGCCGCCGCCGGCGCGACGTTGCCGGTCGCATTCGGCGCAAAGACGGCGACGTCGTTCGCGGACGAGTCCGCGACGTACAGCGAACCCGCGGGGTCGAACGCGAGGCTTTGCGGGCTCTGCAGTGTGGTAGCGGTGCCTGCGATCAGCCGCGACGGTGCGACGTTGCCGTTCGCGCCTTTGAGGAAGGTCGCGATGGAGCCGCCCGCCATCGAGACGGCCAGCTCGCTCGTGCCGGCCGCGAGGCCGGTGATCCCGGCGAGCCCCGTGGCGGCGCCGGAGATCACGGCGGCCGGCGACGCGCCGGCGGCGAGCGGCAGCGTGAACGCGTAGACGGCGCTCGACGTCGCGACGTACAGGGTTCCGCCGGCGGGATCGGTCGCGACGCCAACGGGCGCGGCACTGCCGAACGCGGTCGACGCAAGCGTCGCCGCCGGCGCGGTGCCCGGCGACGAACCGGGCGGGAACACCGCAACGGCGTTCGTGCCCGTGTCCGCAACGTACACATTGCCCGTACTGTCAAAGGCGGCGGCGCGCGGCTTGCTCAGGGTCGCCTCGAGCTTCGCGAGAGCTTGGATGCTCTGCGTCATCGCCCGATTGTACGGCACGTCGAGATAGACGATTCCCGGGGTGAGCGCCACGACGGCGATCGTGCCGGACTGCACGAACGGCGTGAGCAGCGCCGACGCATGCACGCCGTTCGCAGCGGTAACCGTCAGCGTCACCGCGCTGCTCGTGCCGCCCTCGAACGTGAGGCTGTCGAACCCGTCGTAGCTCGCGAGCATTCCGCCGGCACCCCCTTCCCAATTGCCCAGTTCCGCAGGAGCGAGCGCGAGCGTGAGCTTCTGATCGTAGTAACCGACGATCGTGTAGCCGGCGGCGTCTTTGGCCACGGCGGCGCCGGGCACCACGAACTGCGTCCAGAAGAGCGGCTGCGCCGTGACGTTGAGCGACAGCGACGCGACGGCTCCCCCGAGCGAGATCTGCAGCGGGTTGTCCTGCGCTTCGGCGATCGGCCACGACAACGTCGCATCGCTCAGAACGTTGCCCTGCGGCGCGCCGCCCGCGGTGAGCGCCTGATCGTACGCCGCGATCGCGAACGTATCGAAGCCGATCGGACCGACCAGCGACATCGTGCACGTCGTTCCGCTTGCGCCGGCGGTACAGTTCGGCGATCCCGGCATGACGTTGAAGCCCTGCGCGGCGCCCCCGTTCACCGTGACCGCGATGGACTTCGTCCCGGCCGAAATGTACAGCGGAGAGCGCGCGCCACCGGACGGTGCACGCGGAACGACGAGTGACAGCGTGACGTGCGCGGTTCCCGTGGCTGCGTTCGCCTGCGACGGCGACGCCGCGTGCGCGCCGCCGCCCCCGCATCCGGCAGCGGCGACGAGCGCGGTCACGGCAAACGTCCTCAGTGCGGCCATACGCTCATGCCCGTCCCTTCCTGCACCGAGTTTCCGTCGACCAGGATCTGCGTGGTGGTTCCCGGCGTACCGGCGCGTGCGCCCGGCAGCAGGAGCACGCGGTTGATGCCCGCATCGGCGACGAAGAGATTGCCGCTCACGTCGAAGCCGAGTGCGTACGGCGTCACCATGCCGGCCGCGCTCCCGCCGAGCGTTCGCGACGGCGTCGCGTTGCCGCTCGCGGTCACCGGGAAGGCCAGCACGTTCGCCGCGCCTGTGTTCGCGACGTAGATGGTCGTGCCGTCGATCGTGATGCCTCGCGGCCCCGAGAGGCCCGTCGTGGCGCCGGCGATTTGAACCGGTACCGCATCGCCGCTCGCCGACAGCGGGAACACCGCGACGCTGTTGCCCGTCCGGTTCGCGACGTAGATGCTGCTCGCGTCGAGGGCGATCGAGCTCGCGCCCGACAGCTGCGTATCGCTGCCGGCGATCGTCGACAGCAACGCGCCGTTCGCGGACAGAATCTCGATGGAGCCCGCCGTCAGCACGTAGATGCGCGATGCATCGGCCGCGATTGCCGTGGGCGCCGCGCTCCCGGCGGGCAGCGCGAACGTGCTGGTCGGGCCGTCCATGTTCTGCGTACCCGGCGCATGGACCGTGACGCTCATCGAGCCGGCGTTGGCGACGTAGACGTTTCCGTTCGGAGCGAAAGCGACGCCCTCGATCTCGCTGGTACCGTTGGAGAACCCCTGCAGCTCGACCACCATCGGTTGTTTCAGACGCTCGATCGGCGTCGAGACGTTGACCGCGCCGAACCACTTGCCGGAGCTCAAGTAGGCAGTGCCGAGCAGGAACGTGCCGCTTTGGATAACGCCGGTCAGCGGCACGGATTTCGTGACGGCCGATCCGCTCACCGTGGCCGTGACCGAGCCGGACAGTATCTCGCCGAACGTCGAGATGACGTCCGGCGTTTGCGACGAGTCCGTCAGTTGTGCCGGCGCGTACGGGTCGAGCAGCGCCCCCGTGCACGCGCTGCAGCTCACGGCGATCGGCGTGCTGTAGGGACCGACGATCGTGTACCCGTCCGGATCCTTCGCGACGACCGTCACGTTCGTTGTGGAACGGTCCCAGTACGTCAGGGTGCCGACCGACAGGCTCACGTCGGCGACGACGCCGCCCAGCACGACGTTGAACGCGTTCGCCTGCGCCTCGGAGATCAGGACGGACGACGTTATCGTCGAGAGCACCTTGCCCTGCGACGCGCCGTTGACGACGGCGCCGTCGTACGCGCTCACGGTGAGCGTCTGATACTGCAACGGAAGGATCAGCGTGAACGCGCAGTCGACCGTGCCGTTCGCGGCCGTGCATCCGGGCGCCGTCGGCCCCACGTCGAACGCGGACGTCGGACCGCTTGCGTCTGCAACGGAGATCGACTGCGTCGCCGACGACACATACTTTGCCGACCGTGTCCCCTGCGCGGACGCGCCGCGAACCGGGACGCGCACATTGAGCGTCAGCGTCCCGTTGCCGGCGGTCCGGACCTGCGGCGGAGCGACGTGCGAGCCGCCGCACCCGGCTGCGGCCAGCACCGCGGCCGCAGCGACTGCTCGCGCGCGCGGCATCAACTGACCCCGAGCGAGATCGTCGCCACGGTCACGTAGACGCTCGTCGCAAGACCCTGCGAGTCGGTGATCGTGATCGTCGTGCTTCCGATGGCCGCCGCCGTCACCGTAAACGCCCCGCTGCCGGTCGCCGCGACCGTCGCGACCGCCGGGTTGGACGAGGACGCGTTGAACGCACCGGAATACTGCGGCTCCGATACGCCGATCGTTCCGGTGGTATTGATCCCGACCAGCGCGAGGTGCATCGGCGACGCCGTGATCTGCGGCACCTTGAGAAACGCGCACACGTACGGCTGGCCCGCCGCGAGCGGAACGGCTGCGTACGAGGAGGAGAACGACGCGACGCCGTTCTGACCGACGTTGCCGGCACCAATGATCTGCCAACTCACCGGCGGCTGCGCGGTATTTGCCGCTGCGAGCTCGAGCTGGTATCCCGCAACGTCGACGTTCGACGGGATGGCGAGCTGGAACGCGGGCTCGCGCGACAGCGAGATCGTCGTCGACGCGGTGAGAGAGACGTAGGCGAGCGCGGACGGCGTCACGCTGCTGCCGGGGTACGGCGCGAACGCCGGCAACGGCACAGGCGGAACGAGGCTCGTGAAGACGGTCACCGTCGTCCCCGCCGGAACGGACGACGCGGAGAGATACACCTGTCCGGAGTATCCGCCGAACGGGGCGATGTCCGCATATCCCGACGTCGGATCCATCGCCACTGATGCGCCGGGAACCGGGGTCGGGGACGGCGTTGGAGTCGGCGACGGCGTTGCCGTCGGCGACGCGGTGGGCGTGGGCGAGGGCGTCGGTGTCGGCGTCGGAAGCGCCGCGGGCAAACCGAAGAACGCGAACACGTACGCGTGGTTCGCGAGCAGCGTGAACGACTGCGACGGACCGGTGAATATTAGCGCTCCGCCCGAACCGGCCGTCGCGGGCCCTTCGATCGTCGTCCATCCCGCTGACGCGTTGGTCGGATCGTACTCGGCAACGTACGCGAACGTTCCGCTCGGGACGGTGCCGCCCGCGGTGGTGATCGTGAAGTTCGGAGCGCTCGCGAACGAGACGTCCGCGGACGACGTCACCGTGACGTACGCCTCAGCAACGATCCCGCTCGCGCCGATGGCGGCGGGTCGCCGCCTCACGCTTTGCAGCGGCGGCGCGCCGCTCGGCAACGTCGTGCCGAGCACGGCGCTCAGTGTCGCGGCGGCGCTGGCCGGCGGCACCGCGATCGTGCCCGAATAGCCGCCCGCGACCGGACCGAACGTCGCCGCCGCGCCACCCTGCGGCGACACGGCAAGGCTGCCGGAGGTCGTCGGAGGCAGCGTCGGCGCCGGCGTCGGCGTCGGGGTGACCTGCTGCGCCGGAACCGTCGAGGAGCCGCCGCCGCCGCCGCCCCCGCAGCCGATCAGAAGCGCAGCACACGCAAATGGTACGGCCATAAAGAGCCGTACCGGATTCAAGGACCACACCACGTCATATCCCTTCGGAAACAGGTGTCCGCGCCTGATTAGGTGTCGCTTGGCCGGTCCCTATGTTCGGAACGCCGCCAATGAACTGCACCGTACGATGCCGGACGCCGGCTGTCGCACGCGGCACGCCGAGCCGCGGCCGTCGGCCGCGACCCGGCGCCTCGGGCTGGGCCGCTACTGCGTGATCGCGATGCCCGTGATCTTCTGGTTCGGCGGAGCGACGGGATTCTGCAGGATGCGGAGCGGCGTCGGGTGGCCGCTCGCCCCGCCGGGCGCGTACACGCGCAGGTGGGTGTTCGAGTTGGTCGTCACCGGATTGTCGGTGAGGCCGGCGTAGAGATTGCCGGCAAGGTCGACCGCGAGCGCCAGCACCTCGGTGTTGCCGAAGGGTCCCAGCGAACGGGTCGGCGATGTCGGCCCCGACGCCTGCGGATTCAGCGTGTCGATGTAGAGGTTGCCGCTCGCGTCGCACGTGACGGCGTACAGCGCCGTGAGGTCGGGTGAGACGGCCAGCGTTCCGGCGGCGGTTCGCCCCGTGATCGTCATCGTGTGCGTGATGAGGTTCGCCGGATTCGACGTACCGACGGCGTAGTTGTCGATGCGCGCGATGCCCGGCGTGGTGTCGCAGGTCGTCGTGCTGGTCGACGTCACGATCGGCGCCTTGTTCTGATAATAGAATGCGCCGCTGAAATCCGCCTGATCCGTCGATCCGTCGCCTGGATGCGGGTTCGTATGCGCGGTGTAGTAATCCCCGGACGCCGTCCACGTCGATCCGTTGTCGTTGCTTACTTCAAAGAGGATGTTCGCGGAGAATCCGGTGAGGCCGGCCAGCGACGCGATCGGTCCAATGTCCGGACTGCCGAGGTCCTGCAGCGGGATCGGAGCGCTGCTCGGGTCCTTCACGGTCAGAGTCAAGCGTGTCATGAGTCCCGAGTCCGAGCCGGTCCAACGCTCGATGCCATTCGGAAGATTCGACCCGGACGCGCTGTACGTCATCGGCGCGGGCGACGCCGTGCTCGTGAAGTACAGGTCCGGCGGCGCGTAGCCGGGGCCCCAGTAGAGCGTTGAGGCGTTCGTGCTGATGTTCGAGTACGTCGTCGTGTGACCGCCGGCCGACTGCGCGGTGCCGGTCCCGCTGTACGTGACGGTCGGCGGGTTCGACGGCGCGGGCGAGGGCGGGTTCGTCGGGCCGGGCGGCGGAAACGCCGGACCCTGCAGCGCCGTGAGCGACGACGACACGTAGATGTGACCGCCGGACGCCTCGGCGATGCCGTTGTGCGACCGCGGCGGACCCGGCAGTTGAATGTAGCTGGTGTATCCGCCGCTGTAGCGCTGCACCACGTCGCCCGGGAACTGCGTGCCGAGCAGCGACTCGAGGTAGTCGACCTCCGACGGCGCGCTGTTCGGCCCGCGCGTGATCGCCAGTCCGCGTACGCCGGTGACGCCGGTTCCGATCGAGCCGCCGTAGCACTCGTTCTCCGACGTTTCCGTCGCGCTGCCGTTGGCGTTCGACGCTTCGACGAAGAGACGGCAATCGCTGAAGTTGCCGGACGCGTTGTGGTACGCCTGAAGCACGTCGAGGGTCTGATCGCGATTCGTCGCGACGCCGATCAGGCCGCTCGTCGGCGCGGGGTTCGCGAAGATCGTTCGCTGCGGCGACGCCGTGCCGCTCGCCGCGAGGTCGAACACATTGATCCGGTCATTGCCGGAGACGTACACGATCGGCGAAGGCGCGGCGGTCGCGGACACCGTCAGCGGTGCACGAGAACCCGCTTGCGGCGGCAAGCCGGAAAGCCCGCTGCCCGCGGAACCGTGCGAGCACGCCGTGAGGAGTACGGCGCCGGCGACGGCGAGCAAAGCGAAAGCACGCACGATGTTTACTCTCTTTCGAGCGATCAGAGACGTGCCCCGGCTCAGTCGTTCTTCTCCCCGATGCGAGGAATGCCTCGTCGCGTCGAATTTGCTAAACAGGCGCCCCGACGGCGACCCGTACCTCGACCGGCACTCCGCTGAGCGCAGCGTTGCCGGTGAGCTCGTCGAGGCGTTCTTCGTCGGTGAGATCGTTGAGGCTGGCGCCGGGCTTCGCTGCGGCGAGCGCCTGCCCGACGCCGCGGCGCGCGTGGCCGAAGCCATGCGGCAGGCTCACAACGCCCGGCATCAGCGCGTCCGTCACCTCCGCCGGAACCATGACGCTGCCGACGCGCGAGCGCACCTCGACGCGGTCGCCGCTCGCGATGCCGCGCGCGCGCGCGTCCTGCGGGCTGAGCATCAGGGTGCATCGGTCGGGTCCGCGCATCAGGCGCGGCGCGTTGTGCATCCACGAGTTGTTGCTGCGCAGCTGGCGGCGGCCGATCAGGACCAGCTCGTCGAGCGGAGCGGCGAGCTCGGCTTCGAGGCGCGCGAGGTCCGCGAGATACGCGGGCGGCGCGAGGTCGACGCGGCCCTTGGCCGTCAGCAGCCGCTCGGGCAAGCACGGGGTCATCGGGCCGAAGTCGATGCCGTGCGGATTCGCGCGCAGCGCTGCGATGCTGGTCGCATACGCGCCGTGCCGCAAGCCCGCGTCGAGCCGTTCGTCGGGCCGGCGACCGCGCGACCCCGTCATGCGTTCGCGCAACGCCTCGAAGATCTGCCAGTCGTATCGCTGCTCGGGCCCGATGCCGAAGAGCGCGTCGCTGTAGCGCGCGGTGTTGCGCACGGCGAAGTGATGGAAGATCACGTCGTAGTGCTCGACCTCGAGCCCGGTCGCCGGCGGCAGGATCACGTCCGCGTGACGCGTCGTCTCGTTGACGTACGGGTCGATGCTGACCATGAAGTCCAAGCCCTCGAGGGCGGCATCGAGCTTCACGCCGTTCGGCGTCGACAGGACCGGGTTTCCCGCCGACGTCACGAGCGCACGCACCTGGCCCGGACCGGGCATCAGCATCTCGTCGGCCATGGTCGCGACCGGGAACTCGCCGTCGAACTCGGCCAAGCCTCGCACCCGCGAGCGCCACCGGCCCGCGTGCGCTTCGCCGGGCTCGGCCTGCGCGAGCAGGTCGAACGCCGGGCGCGGCCACATCATGCCTCCCGGCTCGTCCAGGTTGCCCGTGACGGCGTTGAGCGCGTTGATCAGCCACTGGCAAATGCCGCCGAACGGCTGCGTCGACAGACCGATGCGGCCGTATGCGACCGCGTGCGGCGCCGTCGCGAAGTCGCGCGCGATGCGCAGGATGCGGGCTTCGGCGATTCCGGTACGCTGCGCGACACGGCTCGCCGGAAACGCTCGCGCCGCCTCGCGCAGCGCGTCGACGCCGTCGGCGAACGCCATGAGGCGCCCGAGGCGCGCGCTCCCCGACGCGAACACCGCATCGATCAGGGCCAACAGCAGCAGCGCGTCCGCGCCGGGCCGGATGAAGTGGTGCTCGTCCGCCATGTCCGCGGTCTCGGTGCGCCGCGGGTCGATGACGACGACGCGTCCTCCGCGCGCCTGCACGTCCTTCATGCGCGACCGCATGCCGGGTGCCGTCATGATGCTGCCGTTGGACGCGAGCGGGTTCGCACCCATCACGAGAAAGTACGCGGTTCGGTCGACGTCGGGGATCGGGATGAGCAGCGGGTGGCCGAACATCTCGAGCGCGGCGCGGTGGTGCGGCAACTGGTCGACGCTCGTCGCGGAAAAGCGATTCTTCGTGCGCAGCGCGCGCAAGAATCCGCCGGAGCTGAGCAGCGTGCCGCTGTTGTGCACGTTCGGGTTGCCGAGGTAGATCGCGACCGCGTCGTCGCCGTGCTCGGCGACGGTCGCCGCGAGCCGTTCGGCAACGAGATCGAACGCGTCGTCCCACGCGATCGGCGCCCAGCCGGCCGGCGTGCGGCGTACCGGCGTCTTGAGACGGTCCGGGTCCGCGTGCAGATCGATCAGCGCCGAGCCTTTCGGGCACACGTGTCCGCGCGAGAGCGGGTCGAACGCGTCCCCGCGGAGGTCCACGACCACCCCGTTCGCGACGGTGATCTCCAAGCCGCAGATCGCCTCGCACAGATTGCAGGCGCGATAGTGCTTCCCGTCGCGAGGCGGCGTCATGACCGAGCGTTCGGCGAGCCACGGACGCGGCCTGGTCGACCGGGCAGAGCAGTCTGCGAGCACGCGGTCGCCCGGGACGCCGGACGGCGGCCCGGGCGTGCGCCGCGGCAGGGGTGCGGCCCGCGGTTCGCGGACGCAGGCTGCCGGGGGAGGGCCGCATTGGACGTGACCGAGGGATCGGAGGACCGAGAGAGACTCCACGCGCTCGCATTTCGCGATCCGCTGACCGGCTTGCCGAACCGCGCCGCGATGTTCGAAGCGTCCGAACCGACCGCACGCGCCGCGAACGCGATGCTCATGTTCCGCTTGCGATGGGTCGCCGGCGCGTACGAGCTCTCGCAAGGGGTGCGGGCGAAAGGCGGCCTCGCCAGCGCGGAGATCCTGCGCCGTATGCTGCCGGAGTTCGTCGAGGTCGCGCGCTACGACAACGTGACGGGAGCGCTCATCGTTCGAAAGCCGTTGCGTGCCCGCAACCTGCTTGCGCTCGCGAAGCGGCTGATCGTGGCGTTCATGCGGCCGATCGTGTTCGACGGGGAAGAATTTCTCTTCATCCCGACCATCGGCATCAGTTCGGCGTTCGCGCAAGCGGTCGAGATCCACGAGCTCGCGCGACAGGCCGAGGCCGCGCTGCGCGAAGCCGAACGGACCGACGAACGCATCACCGTGTACAGCGGCGCGCTGGAAGCCGAGCACAACCGGCGTGCCGTGATCGCGCGCAACCTGCGGCACGCGATCGCGCAGCGCGCTCTGGGCGTCGTGTACCAGCCGATTCTGTCACTGCCGTCGCGACGCGTGGTCGCCGCCGAGGCGCTGATGCGATGGAGCTGCCCGGGGATCGGCCCCGTCCCGCCGGCCGAGTTCGTTCCCATCGCCGAGGACATCGGCGCGATGGTCCCGCTCGGCGAATGGATTCTTCGCGAGGCGTGCGCGCAGGCGCGGCGCTGGCAGCTTGCGGGGCACGAGGCGATCCGCATGGCGGTGAACGTCTCCGCGCGGCAGCTCGAAGAGCGCACGTTTTTGCGCCGCGTGACGGACGCGTGCGCCGCGACGAACGTCGCGCCGTCGCTGCTCGAGCTCGAGATCACGGAACGCGTCATGATGGACCGCGACGGTCTGGCCGTCCGGAACGTTTCCGCACTGCGCCGGCTCGGCGTGCGTATCGCGGTCGACGATTTCGGAACCGGGTACAGCGCGCTGAGCTACCTCGCGACGCTGCCGCTCGATACGCTCAAGCTGGACCGGTCGTTCGTGCGCGGCATCGCGACCGATGCCTTCCAGCAGAAAATCGTCGCGAGCATCATCGATCTCGCGCACCATCGCGGCTTGTCCGTCGTCGGCGAGGGGCTCGAGACCGCCGAGGAGGTCGAGTCGCTCGCGTCGATGGGCTGTGACGAAGGTCAGGGCTATCACTTCGCACGACCGATGCCGGAAAGCGAGTTTCCGGGCTCCGCGGGCGCCGTCTCCGCACGCGCGTAAGCGATCCGGCGTGGCGGAGCGCGTGCGTTCGGTGCGCGCCTACGCCGTGGCGTGAAAGCCGCGCGCGCCGCGCGGCTGCGCGTCGTCGCGCTGCACCCGCTCGACGCGGGCGTCGGGCGGCGGATCGGCGAGCACCGCGCCGATGAAGCCCTCGACGTCCTTGCGCGGGCCCTCCACGTCGATCACGACCGCGCCGGCCGCCGTGTTCCTCACCGTCCCGGCGACGTCGTACGACGCTGCGCGTTCGAGCACCGTCGCGCGGAATCCGACGCCTTGGACGCGGCCGGTGAGCGTGACGACTTCGCGTTTGTGCGCAGGCACCGCGGCCGCGTTCATCGCGACGGGCGCGCCGTCCTCGGAGAACAGCGCGTACTTGGCGGTGTTCAAGACGCGCGAGATCGCCGTCCGATTGCGCGCGACGAAACGATACGCCGCGGACTCCCCGGCCAACGCGAGGGGCAGCGCGCCGAGCGCGGCGAGCGCGCCGAACGCACGCGCCCGCGGCAACGACCAGAGGACGCGGTTCACCGCCGCGGCGCCGCCGAACAGGCGGCCGCGCGCATCGACGAACTGGAGCTCCTGCGCGCATCGCTGCGCGGAGGTGCCGAAGCGTTTGAAGTCGGCCGCGTCGAGCATCTGCGACGGCACGAACGTGAGCCGCCCGCCGGTGTCCCACGCGCGCAGCCGGCGCGTTGCCCACGTGCAGAAGCCGCACGACCCGTCGAAGATGACGAAGCTCCGTCCCGCCAAGCTGCCGTCGGCGCGGCGCTCGACGTCGAAGGGAGCATCCCACCTCATGCCGGGGTCAGTGTTCCGACGGCGAGGATGCTGCCTCCCGGGGGCGGAGCACACGATCGAGACGCACACCGTCGATCGCTTCCCGCGCTTCGCGCACGAGGCGTGCGACGATTGCTCGCGCAGGCTCGGCCCGCGCGAGCGGCGCGGCCTGACCGGCCCACAGCGCAAGGTACTCAGCATTGCCGGCAGCCGCCGCGGCGTTGCGGACGTCGCGCGTCATGGCGTTCTGGAACGGGTACGGCGCGATGTCGTCGGGGTCGCGAATCTCCCGCGTGATGCGGTTCGGGACGCCGCGCGCCGACCGGCCCGAAAACGCGCGCGTCAAGACCGTCTCGCGCGCCCGTTCGCTCTGCAGGACGGCCCGCCACGCCGGCGCCGTCGCCGCTTCGGCCGCAAGCAGAAACGTCGTTCCCAGCGCGGCCGCCGTCGCGCCGAGCGCCAGCGCCGCCGCCACGCCGCGGCCGTCGCCGATTCCGCCGGCCGCGAAGACCGGCAGGCCCGTCGCGTCGACGACTTGCGGCACGAGCGCAAGCGTTCCGACCAGCGACGCGTCCACCGGCGCGAGGAACGTCCCGCGGTGCGCGCCGGCCTCCGCACCTTGCGCGACGATGCCGTCGACGCCGGCCGCTTTGAGTGCGAGCGCTTCGGCGACCGTGGTTGCGGTGCCCATCGTGAAGATGCCGGCGTCGCGCACGCGCTGCAGCGTCGCCGGATCCGGGATGCCGAACGTGAAGGTGAACACGTCCGGGCGCGCGTCGACGACGGCGTCGATCTGGCGGGCGTACTGATCGGGAGGCATCGCGGGCTGCGCAGGCTGCGCGATCCCGAGGTCACGCCGAGCGCCGCCCAGGCGCTGGTGTGCGTGCGCGAGGACCGCGGCGGCGGCGCGGTACGGCGGCGTCTCGACGAAGAGGTTGACGCCGAACGGACGGCTCGTCGACGCGCGAACGGCGCGCGCCTGCGACGCGATCTGCTCGGCCGTCAGGTACGCACCGGGCAGAATCCCCAGGCCGCCCGCTTCGCACACGGCGACGGCGAGCTCGACCGTTCCCGCTCCGCCCATCGGTGCAAGGACGATCGGTACGTCGAACGCGGGCAGATTCATGTGGCCTCCTTCGTGCAGCGCGCCGCCTCGCTTTACCGTACGCTCCTGCCGGCTTTGCGTCTGCGACCGTTGTCGCCGCCGCGTGGAACGGGAGGCACTCCGCGCGGCGGCAAACCGTCGGGACATGAGCGAAGCACCGACGATGCGCCGCGCCGAGCGGCTGATGAGCGACGCCGAGTGCCTGGCGCTGCTGCGCGCGTGCTTCGCCGCCCGCGTCGCCGTCATCGATCACGACGGCAGCCCGTACTGCGTGCCGCTGCTCTACGTCCTGCTCGACGACACGGTGTACGTGCACACGTCGGCGGCTCGCGGCCACTTCCGCCGGTCGCTGGAGCGATCGCCGCGCGCGTGCATCGAGGTCGACCAGTACGGGTCCGTCTTCGACTACGGACGCTTCCAGTGCGACAGCAGTCTCGAATACTGCAGCGTCATGCTGTTCGGCACGCTCGACGTGGTCGAGGACGCAGCGACGCGGCAGCGCTTCTGCGACGCTCTCTTGGCGAAATACCGCACGTCCGGCCCGGACCGCCCGAAGAGCTTCTATCCGCGGCTCGATCTCATCACGATCTACGCGCTGCACGCCGACCGGGTGACCGGCAAGCGCAACGCGTTGCCGGCGGAGTCCGAGCGGTGGCCGGCACGCGACCGCACGCCGACGCCGAACGCGCGCCCGCCTAGCGCCTGAAGAAACGCGGCCTTTTAGGCCAGCGTGTCGACCGAAGCGCCGAGCGTCCCGTTCGAGAGGTCGCTGTTCGCGTTCGCGTCGCTGGTCTGCAACACGCTCGTCATCGTGGGGATCGACGGAGCCGTGATCGGCGTGGTAGCGGCCTGCGCCGCGGCCTGCTGCGCCGCCGCTTGCTGCTGCTGCTGCAGCGCGGACGCCTGCGCCAGAACGCTCGCGATGTTCGACTGCGCCGACTGCGCGGAGCCGAACGACACGCTCAGCAGCTCCGCCGTATCCTGCTGCTCGAGGCTCGCGTAGGCTTGCTGGTACGACGTGGCCGCCGTCGAGGACCCGGCCGTGGACGACGACCCGGCCGGCGCCGTGCCGGTCGACAAGGCGGAACCGTAGTTCAGCCCCGTCGGCAGCGACGACGAATACGAGTAGAATCCCGGCTGCGGCAATGACGCCGCGTCAACGCTCATCGATGGTGCCTCTCCGTAGGTACTCTTGTCATCGGCCGGCCGGCGCTCGCCCTGTACTCCCGCCGACCGGCAGAGCGAGCTGCTAGGTGTTGCACCCCGAGGCGAGGATGCCGGCGTCGGTCGCCCCGGCCTTGTCCAGCGCGGCGGATTCCGCCGCGCGCTGCGACGAGCCGGTGGCGAGGAACACGACCGGCACGCCCTGCAGCACGCGCTTGGCGATCGCGCCGCACCGGTCGGTCGAGAACGTCACCTTGACGACGCACGTGTTGTTGCCCGCGGCGACGTTGCACTTGCCGATCGCGTCGGCTGCCGCGCCGCCCGCGGTGTCGTCGTTGGTCGCCACCGCACCGTACGTCGCCGTGCTGTCGATCGCGATGGCGCCGAAGCGCGCGCCGGAGGCGACGACCTGGCCGCCGCGGTCCGGGCCGAAGACCTGAACGTCGGGGCCGGGGCCGGGCGCGCTCGTCGGCAGCACGAACGGCGCGTTCGCCGCGGCCACGAACAGCGGTGAGACGAGGCGGTCCCCGTTGTTTCCGAACACGCGCGTGAACGCGTCGCCCTCGTGCCATTCGGTGCCGTCATTGAAGACGACGCGGCGCACGTGAATCTCCGCGACGCGCAGCGACCGGATTGCATCCGCGTTGCCGAGGGCGACCGTGCGGCACTTGTTCTCGATGAGGACCGGCGGCGAGAACGTGCCGACGTGGTCGACGGTCGCCGAGCGAATCGTGTTGCCGGACCCGTCGCGATAGAACACCGCGAAGTCGACCGTCGTCGCGACTTGGTTCCCGACGTCGCGGAACGAGATGCACTGCTCGGGGTCGCCGCCGAAATCGTAGTCGGTCACTGCGCCGACCCCTTCGACCGGCGCGTGCCCCGCGGTGGCCCAGCGCGTCGAGACGTTGATCGCCGCTCGCAGCGGGCTGCCGTTGGTGGTGAACGCCTGATCGAACGCCTGGCCCGACCGCCACACGGTGCCGTCCGTGAACGCGACCTGCGTGGTCTCGATCGACATCTTCGTCACGTTGCGCTGGCCGGTGTCGCTGAATGCCGTCGGAACGACCCAGCACGACTCGCGCTGATCATTCAGATAGGTTCTCGACGGGTCGTGGTTCGCGGTAACGAGCTGACCCGGCGCGAAGGACCCGCGCCGGTCCAGATTCCAGCCGCCCGAGTTCGATCCGACGGAGTGTTCGTTGTTGAACTCGTCCCGGAAGTGGATGGTGAACCGTACCGCGTTCACCGCCTTGCGGCTGAGGACGCGGAAGTCGATGCACTGAATGAAGTTCGCACCCGGCGAGCCTTGGTTCGACGCGAACCGCGGCGCGGCGACGATGTACACCGGCGTCTTCTCGCTCACGTGCGTGACGACGACGTCGAGGCCCGGCACGCCCGGGACCTGATCGGCCGCGGCGGGCACCGCACCGGCCCCGACCATCGAGAGCGCCGCTGCGAGCGCGACGATTCGCCGAACATTCATAGTCGTACAAAAACTCCTTCATCCACAGGCAATCGTGCGCTTCGCTGTCGCACCGTGCGCTCCTCGCCCAGCAGCGCCCGGTCCAGCGCGATGGGTAGGAACGCAGCATGAGCACGACCGCACCCGACCTCTCCACCACGCCGCCTCGACCCGGGCGCGCGAAGCTCGGCGCCTACGCATGGCTCGCGCGGCTGGCGGACAAAGTGCGGGCCGAGCACGCGGGAACGCAGGGCGAGTACGTGGCGTACTGTCCGCTCTCGATGGGCTTCTTGCGCGCCGCCGGCATCGCCAAGACCGACTTCGACGGGCTGATCCGCGGCGGGGCGAGCGACGAGGACCTCGTCGAGTACTTCGACCGGCACGTGCCTGCCGAGCGGCGCGACGCCGCGAACCGCTTCGTCCTGCACGACATGGCGTCGCACCTCGACGAGCAGGACGCCGAGGAAGGCGTCGCCGCCGCGAGCTGAGCGTCAGCCGGCGACCGCGTCCGCGCGGCGCAACGCGGGATTGCGCCACGCCCACAGGGTGACGACCGCGAGCGTCGCAGCGCCGCCCAGCACGACCGCGGGCACGGCGCCCGCGAACGCCGCGAGCGTTCCCGACTCGAACTGTCCGAGCTCGTTGCTCGCGACGATGAATACCCCTTCGACAGCGTTGACGCGGCCGCGCATGGCGTCGGGCGTGCGCAGCGCCGCGAGCGCGTCGCGGATCGCGACGCTCACCATGTCCGCTGCGCCGGCGACCGCGAGCGCCGGCAACGCGATCCACAATGAGCGCGACACACCGAACACGATCGTCGCCGCGCCGAAGCACGCAACCGCGCCGAGGAGCCGCGGGCCGGCGTACCGATGGATCGGGCGCCGGGCGAGGACGAGCGCGCACAGCGCCGCGCCGCACGCGCTCGCGGCGCGCAGGAGGCCGAAGCCGACCGGACCGGCGTGAAATACCTGCACGGCATAGATCGGAAGCAGCGCCGTCGCGCCGCCGAACAGCACGGCGAAGAGATCGAGCGAGATCGCGCCCGACAGAACCGGCGTGCGCCGCAGATACCGGATTCCGTCGAGCACCGCGCCCCACGTGAACGCAGCGCCCGCAGCGCTCACGCGCGCGCCGAGCGGGATGGTCAACACGACGAGTGCGCCCAGAGCGAACGCTGCCATCGCGGCGCCGTACGCGGCCGGCGCGCCCACCGCGACCAGCAGGCCGCCGAGCGCGGGACCGCCGACGACGATCACCTCACGGAACGCCGATGCCGACGCGCTCGCACGCACGTAGCCGGCGGCCGGAACGATCGCGGGCAACAGCGCGCCCGACGCGGGGTACCGGAAGGCGCGCGACGTTCCGGCGACGGCGAGGACGAGCAGCGTCGCGATCAGCGCGTGGGCGCCGTGCATTGCACCGAGCGGGATCAGCGCGCCGGAAACGGCGATCTGCGCCGCCGACGCAGCCGCGACGATGCGGCGGCGATCGAACCGGTCGGCTACGAGCCCCGTCAGCGGTGCGAGCAGAAGCGAGGGCGTGAAGAGCGCAAGCCCAACCAGCCCGAGATCGAATGCGCTGTGCCGAACGCCGTAGATCTGCCACGCGATCGCGACGCTCTGCACCTGGCCGGCGACGTCGAACGCAACGAAGGCGACGACGTAGCGGACGAACGCGAAACGCGGCACCAAGCGCGCTCCGTTCACCGGCGCACGTCCGGAGCCTCCGCGGCGGGAGCCGTACAGCGCCGCGTTGTATACGTGTATACAATCGCCCGCCCGACCTCGGTGGAGGGACCCGCATGAGACGACGACTTCGCTCGCTCGCCGCGCTCGCCGCGCTGCTGCTGGGCGCCGGGCCGCCGGCTGCGGCGCCCGCGCCGCCGGCTCTGCACATGAAGCCGTGCACGATGGGCAAAGCGAAGGCGGCGGCGCTCTGCGGCACGCTGCGCGTCTTCGAGAACCGGGCGGCCGCGGCCGGACGCACGATTGACATCGCGTTCGTCGTGCTCAAAGCCGAGCACGCGGTGCGTTCGGCGATCTTCTACAACCCCGGCGGCCCCGGAGCAGCCGCCACGCCGCTTGCGCGGTTCGCCGCGGACGGGCAGCTCGAACCGTACATGGCGCGCCTGCGCGACCGGTACGATGTGGTCTTCGTCGACGACCGCGGCATGGGCGGATCGCACGCGCTCGACTGTCCCGATCTCTGGTCTCCGGCCAACCGCGCGGCGTACTTTCTGCAGCTGTGGCCGGACGCGGCGCTGCGCGCATGCCGCGCCGCGCTCGCGGTCTCCGCGGATTTGAACGACTACGCAACGGACACCGCCGTCGAGGACATCGACGACGTGCGCGCCGCGCTCGGGTACCCCCGCATTGCGCTCAGCGGCGGGTCGGGCGGAACCGCCCTCTACCTCGACTACGCGCGGCGATATCCCGCTCACGTCGAAAGCCTGCTCTTGCAGGGCGTCGCGCCGCCGCACTTCTTGATCATCCCGCTCGAGGATGCGCGCGGAGCGCAGGTTGCGATGCAGCGCGTCGTCGCAGCGTGCCGCGCGCAGCCCGCGTGCAACGCCCGGTGGCCGAACGTTCGCGCGCACTTCGATGCGGTCGTGCGGCGCTTCGACCGCGGTCCCGTCCCGGTGACGTTCGTGGACCCGAAGACGCACCGCCGGCAGCGGCTGCTGCTGTCGAAGGAAGTGTTCGCGGACCGCTTGCGGCAGGTGCTCTACGACAACGACGGCGCGTCCTTCGTACCGTACGCGGTCGAGCACGCGTACGCCGGCGACACGGTTCCGCTCGCGCGCATCGTCGATACCGTCACGCGGCTCTTCGGCGGGGAAGTCATGCCGGGCGCCAACCTGTCGGTGACGTGCGCGGAGGACGTTCCGTTCATCTCCGAAGCCGACGTCGCGCGCACCAGCGCGGGAACGTTCATGGGCGCGGCCCGCGTGCGCGCGCAGCAGCGCGCGTGCGCGATCTGGCACGTGCGCCGGGCCTCACCGCACTTCCAAGATCCCGTGCGCACGAACGCGCCGGCGTTTCTGATCTCCGGCGCCGACGATCCCGCGACGCCGCCCGAGTACGCGCGCGCCGAGCTGCCGTATCTCGCGAACGGGAAGTGGCTGCTCGTCGCGAACGCCTCGCACGATACCGAGGTGCCGTGCGCGATGCACCTCGCCGAGCAGTTCCTTCGCGAGCGGTCCGTCGCGCGGCTGCGGACGGCGTCATGCGCCTCCGCCAATGCCCGCCCGCCGTTCAAGACGTCGATGGCGGAGTTCCCGCAGTGACCGCGAGCCGCGGCGTGCGCTAGGCTTTCGCCGCCTCGAGGCGTTCGAGCACGATCGCTTCGAGGCGCTGGAGGTGAGCGACGGTCGCGCGTTCCGCGCCGGCGGCGTCGCGCGCGTCGCACGCGGCGAGGATCTCGCGGTGATCGCGCGCTGAGCAGCGCCGAACCTTGTCGAGCGCTGCCTCGAACGCGGGTACGCGCTGCACGCGCACGTAGTGCAGCACGATCGCTTCGATGAGCCGCGCGTTGCCCGCGGCCTCGTACAGCAGCAGGTGGAAACGCTGGTGAGCGGCGACGAACGCGGCGCCGTCGTGCTCTGCGCGCATCGCGCGCTCGAGCGCGCGCGCCCGCCCGATCAGTGCGTCGTCCAGGCGCGGGATCGCGAGGTGGATCGCACCCGCTTCCAGGATGCGCCGAACCGCGTACAGCTCGCGCACGTCGCGCGCCGAAACTTGGGCGACGAAGGCGCCGCGGTTGGGGTGGTACTCGATCCACCCTTCCGCCTCCAGGGCGCGCAGCGCTTCGCGCAGCGGACTGCGGCTCACGCCGAAGCGCGCCGAGAGCTCCTCTTGCGGCAGCGCCGCCCCGGCCGCAAGCGCGCCGGCGAGGATCTCGTCGCGCAGCCGGTCGGCGAGCGCGTGTGCGGTGCTCTGAACCTTGAGGTTCACGGCACCGCCGCCGTCAGACCGATTCGAGCTCCGCCGTCTCGTGCTCGTTCTGCGCGTCGAACGCGGCGCGCTTGGACTTCGCCGCCGCCTCGGCGAGCGACGGTGCGACGGCCACCGACGCCTTCGAGGCGGTAAGCGCTTCGATGCCCTTCTTCACGGAGCCGATCGCGCCGCTGAGCCGGACGTCGAGGTCCGTCAGCACCTGCGCGGCGTACGCGTCCGCGCCTTCGCGCACGCGCGCGGCCTTCGTCTCCGCTTCGCGCAGGACGATCTCCGCGGTGGCGCGGGCACGGCGCACGATCTCGTTGTCGTCGAGCAGCGCCGACTGCTGCGTCGACGCCTCGACGACGATCGCCTGAGCCTTCTCCTGCGCCTCGCGCACGAGGCGGTCGCCGTTCTTGGCGATCGAGCGTGCGCGGCCGACCTCCTCCGGCAGCGAGGCGCGCAGCTTCTCGATGAGCTCGAGCAGCTTCTCCTCGCTGACGATCCGGTAGCCCAGCGGCAGGACGGTGCCTTGTTTCACGGACGCTTCGAGCTTGTCGATGACGCGGTAGACGGACATGCGCGGCCTCCTAGAGCGGACGGGTGGGACGTTTCGACTGCATGACGCGCAGCACGGCGGGCGGAACGTACTTGGCGACGTCGGCGCCGAGGTTGTAAACTTCCTTGACCAGCGTCGAGCTGACGAACGACCAGCGCGGATCGCTCGGCAGGAAGACCGTGTCGACATGCGAGAGCGACCGGTTCATCAGCGCGGTCGACATCTCACCCTCGAAGTCGGAGACGACGCGCAGCCCTTTGACGATCACCGACGCGTCGATGCTGCGCACGAAGTCGGCGAGCAGGCCGCGGAAGTGCGTCACCTCGATGTTGGTCACGTGAGCGACCGCCTCGCGGATCATTGCTTCGCGTTCGTCGAGCGTGAACAGCGGGTCCCGCTTCTGCGGGTTGACGACGACCGCGACCAGCACGCGGTCGAAGATCTTGGCGGCGCGTTCGATGACGTCGAGGTGACCGCGCGTCATGGGATCGAACGAGCCGGGGTACACGGCCGAGTGTCCCGCCGGCAGGCCGTTCACGCGGCGCTCGCGACGGGATGCAGGAACGCGAGGGCGACCTCGCCGTAGCGCTCGGTTCGGGCCACATGCATCGCCGGATCGGCGGGTGCGGCATCGCGCGAGGAGTGCTCGTAGACCACGGTCGTGCGCTCGTCGATCGCGTCGCGCTGCGCGCAAGGCGGCCAGCGCGGCGCCCGGGTACGGGTGCGCGTACGGCGGGTCGGCGAACACCAGATCGAAGCGGCCGGCAACGGCATGCACCGCCCGCTCGGCCGGCGCGGCGATGACGTCGACTCGCTGCTCCACGCCGAGCGCTTTCGCGGCGGAACGCAGACCTTCCGCGGTCGGACGGTGCTTCTCGACGAACGTCACGTGCGCCGCACCGCGCGAGAGCGACTCGAACCCGAGCGCTCCGCTGCCCGCGAAGAGATCCAGCACGCGCGCGTCGTTGACGCGCGGGCCGAGAATGGAGAACAGCGCTTCCTTCACACGCGCGGGCGTCGGTCGAACCGCCCGGCCGGGCGGTGTCGAAACACGCCGGCTGCGCAGCGTGCCGCCGGTGATCGTCAGCGTTCCCATACGAGTTATGGGGCGTTCGTGTTCTGCGCCAGCTTCTCGAGCTCCCGCAAGGAGGCGATCCGCAGCGTCGGAGCGGGCACGTCCTGTGGATAACCTGCGCCGCCGGGGTCGATCCAGACCGCGCGCAGGCCGGCGTCGAGCGCACCGGCAACGTCGGCGCGCACGTTGTCGCCGACGTACCAGACGCGTTCGCGCGGTACGGCCAGCGCGTCGACGAGCGCGTCGAATGCGGCGCGCGACGGCTTGATCGCGCCGAGCGCGTCGCTGACGAGAATCGTCAGGGCGAGCGCGTCGTCGCCGAGCGCGTGCGCGATCTTCTTCTGCTGCAGCGGCGTCCAGCCGTTGGTGAGGATTGCCGCCGGCACGCCGCACGCGCGCAGCGCGCGCAAGGTCTCTCGCGCGCCGTCGACCGGCCGCACGAGCTGCGGAACGAGCGCGAAGCAAAGGTCGCGCCACCGCGCGGCATCGGCACGCGCCGCCGCGACGCCGATCTCGTCCGCGAACTGTGCCATCATGGCGTCCATCGAGATCGCGCCCTCGCGGAACGCACCGAGGATCTCCTCGAGCCGGTCGCGCCGTGCCCCGTCGCGCGGGTCGAGCGGGCGCCCGAGCTCAGCGGCGTACGCGACGAGCGCCCTGCGCTCGAGCGCGTTGTCGACGCCGAGCGTATGATCGAAGTCGAAGCCGATCGCGATGCGCGCGACCGCGCCGTTCACGCGGTCACCAACATCGCGCGCGCCGACGCGCTCTCGTCGAGCAGCGCGCGCAGCGGGCGGTGCTCGGGTTCGCGCAGCTCGCGGTCGGCGGCGACGATCGCGTCGGCGGCTTCCTTGGCGCGCATGTAGAGCGCGAAGTCGTCGGCGATGTTGCCGATCGTCCCCGCGTCGCCGGCCTGCGCCGTCCCGGCGAGCTCCCCGGCCCTGCGCATGCGCAGGTCCTCTTCGGCGATCGCGAAGCCGTCGGTCGTCTCCTCGAGAACGTGCAGGCGCTCGACCTCGCCCGCGTCGTCGGGCGCGACGAGGATGCAGAACGACTCGGCGACGCCGCGCCCGACGCGCCCGCGCAACTGGTGCAGTTGCGCGAGACCGTAGCGGTGCGCGTCCAGGACGACCATGACGGATGCGTTCGGCACGTCGACGCCGACCTCGACCACGGTGGTCGCGACGAGCACGTCGGTCTCGCCGCGCTTGAAGCGGCCCATCACGGCGTCCTTCTCGCGCGGCGGCATCTTCCCGTGGAGCACGTCGACGCGCAGCGTCCGAAACGCCGTCGCGCGCAGGCGCTCCGCCTCGGCGAGCGCGCTCGTGAGCACGCTCTCCGGGTCGTCCTCGATCGCGGGCGCGACGACGTACGCCTGCCGCCCCGCCTCGACGTTCTTGCGCACGAACTCCTCGACCTCACGCTTGCGGCTCTCGCGGATCACGAACGTGCGGACCGGCGTGCGGCCCGGCGGCAGCTCGTCGATGATCGCGACGTCCATGTCGGCGTACTTCGTCTGCGCCAGCGTGCGCGGGATCGGCGTCGCCGTCATCGCCAGAGTGTGCGGTGCGCCGGCCTTCTCGCGCAGCACCTTGCGCTGGTTGACGCCGAAGCGGTGCTGCTCGTCGATTACGATCAGGCCGAGGTCGGCGAACGCGACCGATTCGGTCAGCAGCGCGTGCGTGCCGACCGCAAGCGCCGCTTCGCCGGACGCGATCCTGCCTTGCGCGCTTCGGCGCTCGCGCGCGCCCTGCGAACCGAAGACCGCTTCGACCGTGACGCCGAACGGCAACAGGAGCGGCGCGAGCTTCGCCGCGTGCTGCGCCGCGAGGATCTCCGTGGGCGCCATGAGCGCGGTCTGCACGCCGCCCCGGTGCGCGAGCACGATCGCCGCGGCCGCGACGAGCGTCTTGCCGCTCCCGACGTCGCCCTGCAGCAGCATGTTCATCGGGACGGTCCGTTCCATGTCGGCCCAGATGCGCTCGATCACGCGCTGCTGCGCGCCCGTCGGCGCGAACGGCAGCTCGGCAGCGAACGCGTCCCACAGCCCGGCAGGCCGCGGCAGCGCGCGCGCGCCGCCTTCGTTCTCGCGGCGCGCGCGCTTCACCGCGGCAGCCAGCGCGATCGCGAAGAACTCGTCGAAAACGATGCGCTCGCGCGCGCGACCTGCGGACTCCGGGTCGCTGGGGGCGTGCACGTCGCGCCACGCGCGTGCGAGCGGCACGAAGCCGAACCGCTGCACGAGCGCCGGCGGCAGCGCGTCGGCGCGCCGCGCGATCAGGCGGTCGAGGTTCTTCGCGATCGCGCTGCGGATCGTGCGCGTCGGCAAATCCTTGCTCGCGGCATACACGGGGACGATCTCGCCTTCGAAGCGCTCGTCGTCGCGCAGGACGCGATGCGTTCCCACGTTGATCTCCGGCAGCATGCCGGCGCGCGTGACGCGGCCCGCCACGAAGAGCCGGTCGCCCGGCGCGATGCGGCCCGACAGGTATCGCCGCCCGAACCACTTCGCCTGGATCGCGCCGCTCTCGTCCTGCAGCGTCACCGTCATCGGCGCACGCCCGCGACCGTCTTTCACGCGCAGCACGCGGCCGACGACGATCGCCTCGCCTTCGCGCAGCGTCGCGATCGGCATGGGCTCCCGCCAGTCGCGGTACGCGCGCGGAATGTAGCCGAGCAGGTCCTCGGGCGTCTGGACACCGAGCTCCGCAAAGCGCGCCGCCGTCTCCGGCCCGATGCCCGCGAGGTCCGCGAGCCCGTGCTTCGCACGGGCCGCAGGCGGATCGCCCGCAGGCCGAACGCGACGGGTCCGGTCGCGGCCGGACCCACTTACGCCGTGGGCTTGGCGCGCCGCGATAGCTCCGCTCCCACGTCGTCGAGCGAGACGCCGCGCTCCGCGAGCAGCACGAGCGCATGATACAGCAGGTCGGCCGTCTCCCACACGAGCTCGCCGCGATCTGCGTTCTTCGCGGCGATGACGACCTCGGTCGCCTCTTCGCCGATCTTCTTGCCGATGCGGTCGACGCCGCCCGCGAACAGTTTGGCGGTATAGGAACCTTCCACGGGATGCGTCTTGCGCGCGACGATCGTGCGCGCGAGCGACGCGACCGCGCTCGCGAACTGCGCGCCGACGGGCGGATCCTCGGCGGCCGACAGCGGGATCGTGGTTCCGAAGCACGTCGCGCTGCCGGTGTGGCACGCGGGTCCCTCCGGAACGACCCGGTACAGCAGCGCGTCCGCGTCGCAGTCGATCGACACCGAGACGACGCGCTGCGTGTTGCCGGACGTCGCGCCCTTGTTCCAGAGCGCGCCGCGCGACCGGCTCCACAGCCACGTCGACGACGTCGCGAGCGTACGTTCGAGCGCTTCGCGGTTCGCGTACGCGAGCGTCAGCACCGCGCCCGTCGTCGCGTCCGCGATGACGACCGGCGCCAGCCCGTCGCGGTCCCAGCGCACCTGCGGAAGGCTCATACCGCTACCTCGTCGCGCCGGACGACGACGCCGTCGCGCGCGAGCGCGTCCTTGAGATCGTGGATCGCGAGCTCGCCGTAGTGGAACAGCGACGCGGCGAGCGCGGCATCGGCTCCGGCGTCACGGAACACGCGCGTGAAGTCGGCGATCGCGCCGGCGCCGCCCGACGCAATCACGGGCAGGCTGCACGCGTCGCGCATGGCGCGCGTGAGTGGAATGTCGAAGCCGTCGCGCGTGCCGTCGCGGTCGATCGACGTGACCAGCAGCTCCCCGGCCCCGCGCGCCTCGCACTCGGCGGCCCACGCGACCGCGTCGCGCCCGGTCGGCGTGCGCCCGCCGTCGACGACGACCTCGAACCCGGACGCCGTCGCGCCCGGGGCGCGGCGGGCATCGATCGCGACGACCACGCACTGCGCTCCGAAGACGCGCGACGCGCGCGTCACCAGGCCCGGGTCGCGCACGGCGGCCGAGTTGACGCTGACTTTGTCGCACCCGGCCCGCAGCAGTTCGTTCACGTCGGCGACGTCGCGCACGCCACCGCCCACGGCGAACGGGATCGTCAGCTCGCGCGCGACGGCGCGGACGACGTCCAGCGTCGCTCGCCGGCCTTCGACGGTGGCCGTGATGTCGAGGAACACGAGCTCGTCGGCGCCTTCGTTCTCGTAGCGTCGCGCAAGCTCGACCGGGTCGCCGGCGTCGGCGAGCTCGACGAAGCGCACGCCTTTGACGACCCGGCCGGCGGCAATGTCGAGACAAGGGATGATCCGGCGGGCTAACACGGCCCGCCGGTCTTCGCCGTCGGGGCGCGGCCCTCATGGAGCGCGCCGCCGCGGCCGCGCCGCTTCAGGCCGAGGACGGCCTCGTGCGCTCGTACATCGTGCTGAACCCTGATTCGCTGCCGGGCTCCTCGTGCACCACGCGCAGCGCCACGATCGCGAGGTCGTCCTGCACGCCGCCGCTGTACGCGTCCGCCGACGCGACGAGCAGATCGCACAAGGCCTGCGGATCGGACGGCGCGTCGCGCAGCAGCGCGGCGACGCGGTCCTCGCCCAGCATCTCGCCCTCGCCGTTGCGCGCTTCGCCGAGCCCGTCGGTCGCCAGCAGGACGACATCGCCGACGCCCAGCGTGACGGTTTCGGTGCCGTACGGCTGGTCGCGGTCGAGCCCGATGATCGATCCCGTCGGCGGCAGCGGCTCGATCACGCCGCCGCGGCGAACGTAGGCCGTGCCGTGTCCCGCGCTGGCGTAGCGCATGATCTGCGAACGCGCGTCGAACGTGCCGAGGAACAGGACGACGAACACGGACGGGTCCTCGAACGTGTCGAGGAATACCCGGTTGAAGCGCCGCACCACGACGGCGGGATCGTCGGCGTCGGCGGACAGCGCACGGATCGCGTACTGCGCGAACGCCGCATGCCGCGCCGCCTCGATGCCCTTCCCGCTCGTGTCGGCGATCAGAAACCAGCCGGCATCCGCACCCGCGCGCCACGCATCGAGCACGTCGCCGCCGACGAGCGCCTCGCGCGTCGCCGACGCGTAGGCGTAGCCCATCTGCATGCGCGGCGGACGCCGGCCCGCCACGCGCAGCGTTCGCTGCAGCGCGTCCACGAGCTCCTGACCCTGCGCGAGCCGGGCGACCGCCGTCGCGCGTCCGATTGCGTACCAGAGCGCGACGATGGCGAAGAGCGTGATCGTCCCCGCGCTGATCGCGACCGTCGCGTTGATGCGCTTGCGCAGCGTCTGCTCGACGCGGTCGCTCGCCGCCTGCAGCTCTTCGCGCAACGTCTGCGCGTCGCGGCTCATCTTGTCGGTGATGTACTTGCCTTGCATCTGCCGAACGTACGCGTCGCGGGAGCCGGGATTGCGCAGCAGCGGCAGCGCGACGGATTTTTCCCAGTCGCCGTGCCGCGCGCGCAAGTCCTGGACTTCCACCGCGGCGTCGGCGACCGAGGCGTGGCGCAAGTCGGCCAGCAGCTGCGCGGCCTGCTCCTCGAACGCCGGGTTGGGCGGCCTGTCCTCGCCGAGGAACTGCGGGTCGTGCGTCGACATGTAGCCGCGCAGTGCCGTCTCCTCGGCGAGCTGCACCCGCAGGAGCGCGTCGAGGTCCGACCGCGCGTTGGCCAAACGGACTTGCGCACTCGACGCGGCGTCGAGCTGGCGCACGCCGATCAGCGGCCCGGCGAGAGCAGTCGCCAGAAAGGCGACCACGAGGAAAACGATTGGAGGCGACGCCCAGAATCGAACTGGGGGTGGAGCTTTTGCAGAGCTCTGCCTTACCACTTGGCTACGTCGCCCGAATCGCTGGAGCGGGTGGCGGGAATCGAACCCGCGCATCAACCTTGGGAAGGTCGCAGGCTGCCATTACATCACACCCGCGCCGGGACGGGTCCGTGCGTTCCGCGCCCCGCGCAGCGAACCCTGGCGTCTGCTGGAACGTTCCTTGGGGTACCATCGACCGGCGGAACCACCGTCAAGGCATCCCCGGAGGCCCCATGAAACGCCTGCTCGCCCTCGTCACCATCGTCGCGCTCGCCGCCGCCGGCGCGCCGGCTTCCGCGCAGTCGAACGACAATCAGACGGAGACGCGGATCGGGCAACAAGAGTATCAGCAGCTACAGCAAAAGGGCGAGATCATCGCGAGTTCGCCGTACTACGCGATCCTCAACCCGATCGCCCAGCAGATCAAGCGCGTCGCCGATCCGCAGTACTACCACCCGTTCAACTTCATCCTCGTGCACGAGACCCAGCCGAACGCTTTCGCCGTGCCGGGCGGGAACGTGTACGTCACCGATGCGCTGATGCGCTTCGTGAAGAACCGCGAGGAACTCGCGGGCGTGCTCTGCCACGAGACCTCGCACGACATCCATCACGACGTGCTGCACCTGATCCAAAAACAGCAGCGCGCGGCCACCGCCTACACCATCGGCGACATCCTGGCCAACATCGCGACCGGCGGTCGCGCAGCCGGCGCGATCGACACCGCGGCGAACCTCGGCTTCACGCTGCAGGCGCAGAACTACTCGCGCGACGTCGAGAGCGCCGCGGACGCCAAGGGCGCGCAGACGTGCGCCGCGGCCGGCTCGAACCCGTGGGGCCTCGTCTGGCTCTTCCAGCAGTTCGAGAAGTCGGACACCGGCGGCACGATGGAGATGCTTTCGGACCATCCAACCGACGAGCACCGCATCGAAGACCTCAAGCGGGAGTTCGCGGCGGAGCCGTCCCTGTTCGCGAGGTTTCCGTCGAACATCGCGTACGCGACGCCGCTCGGGCAGTCCCCGCGCGCGTCGTCGGCGACCGCGTCACGCACGGCGGCATACCGCGCCTCGTCCGCCAAGTCGAAGGGGATGTTTCCGCCCGGCTCGGGTTACAAGTACTAGCGCACGAGAGGCGCCGCCCGGGACGGGCCGGAAGAGCGCACGGCCTTCCTAGTTCTTGCGGAGATTGTCTTTTTCGTGCATCCGATTCGATTCGCGCTGCGCGCGGCCGGCGCCGCCGCGCTGGCAGCTCTCGTCGCCGCGACGGTTCCCTCGTTCGCCGCGCGCGCGGCCGCGCCGTCCGCCGGGACGGCGCCCGCGCTCGACACCGCCGCGCTCGACCGCACGTGCAAAGCGTGCGACGACTTCTACCAGTTCGCGACGGGCGGCTGGCGCAAGCGCACGGTGATCCCGGCCGGCCATCCGAGCACGGGCAGCTTCGATCAGCTCGCGCTCTCGAATCGCGAAGCGCTGCATGCGATCCTCGAGCAGGCGGCAGCGTCGCCCAACGCGCCGGCGGGCAGCGACACGCAAAAGCTCGGTACCTTCTATCGCGCGTGCATGGACGAAGCGGCGATCGAGAAGGCCGGCGAGGCGCCCATCGCGCCGCTCCTGAGCGCGATCGCGTCCGTCTCCGGCACGCCGTCGCTCGCGGACGAGATCGCGAAGCTGCAGACGGCCGGCGTCGACGACGGTCTGGAGTTCAGCTCGGAGCCCGACACCAAAGACTCGTCGAAGACGATCGCCGGCATCGGGCTCGGCGGCCTGGGCCTGCCCGACCGCGACTACTATTTCAACACGGGCGAACGGGCCGACAAGATCCGCTCGGCGTATCACGACTACGTCGCGGCGCAGCTGACGAATCTCGGTGACCCCGCGGTGACCGCCTCGCGCGAAGCTGACGCGGTGATCGCGCTCGAGAGCGCGCTCGCGAAGGCGATGCCGACGCGCGCGGAGCTGCGCGACCCGAAGGCGACGTATCACCCGACCGCCGTCGGCAAGCTGCCCGCGATGGCGCCGCACATCCCGTGGAGCACGTTCCTCGCGGATTTCGGCGCGCCGCCCGTCGACAGCGTGGACGTCGGCGTCCCGGCGTTCGTCACCGCGTACGACGCGCAGCTGGCGGCCACGCCTCTCACGACGTGGAAGAGCTACCTGCGCTTCCATGTCGCCGACTCGTACGCGAACACGCTGCCGAAGCGCTTCGCCGACGCGTCGTTCGCATTCCGCAGCGGCGTGCTGTACGGCGTGAAGGAACAGCTCCCGCGGTGGCAGCGCTGCACCTCGGCCGCCGACGCTTCGCTCCGTACGCCGCTCGGCCAGGCGTACGTGGCGCGCGCGTTTCCGCCCGCCGCCAAGGCGCGCGCCAAGGCGCTCGTGGACAATTTGCAGTCGGTGCTGCACGACGACATCGGGACGCTCGCGTGGATGGAGCCGCAGACGAAGCAGCGCGCGGTCGAGAAGCTCGCGGCGTTCACCAAGAAGATCGGCTATCCCGACGTGTGGATCGACTACTCGACGCTCGCCGTTCCGGCCGGCGTGCCGTACGGCACGCTCGTGCAGGACGTCCGCGCGTGGAATCACGCGCGCGACATGTCGTACATCGGCAAGCCGACGGATCGCGCCCTGTGGGGCATGACGCCCCCGACGGTCAACGCGTACTACAACCCCAGCAACAACGAGATCGTCTTCCCCGCGGGCATCCTGCAGCCGCCGTTCTTCAACGCGACCGCGGACGATGCCGTGAACTACGGCGCGATCGGCGCGGTGATCGGCCACGAGATGACGCACGGTTTCGACGACCAGGGGCGGCAGTTCGACGAGCACGGCAACCTCGCCGACTGGTGGACGGCGAAGGACTCCGCCGCGTTCGACAAGCGCGCGCAGTGCATCGTCGACGAGTACAACGGCCTGGAGTCGCTGCCCGGCGTCCACATGAACGGCAAGCTCGTCGAGGGTGAGGCGATCGCCGACCTCGGCGGCACGACGATCGCGTTCAAAGCCTTCCAGCGCACGCCGCAGTACAAGGCGCACAAGAGCATCGACGGCTTCACGCCGGAGCAGCGCTTCTTCATCGCGTACGCGCAGGTGTGGCGGTCGCTGCAGACGGAGGCGTACACGCGTCAGCTCGCCGTGATCGACCCGCACCCGAACGACCGGCTGCGCGTGATCGGCACGCTTTCGAACATGCCGGAATTCCAGGCGGCGTTCGCATGCGCCGCGACCGACGCCATGGTGCGCAAGGACCGGTGCCAGATCTGGTGATGCATCCCGCTCGAATCGCCGTGCGCGCCGCGGGCGCGCTCGCGCTGGCGGCGCTCGTCGCGACGTCGCTGCCGCGTCTCGCGCAGGACGCGCGCGCGGCCGCTCCCGCCGGCACGGGTCCCGCGCTCGACCTGGCCAACATCGATCCGACGTGCAAGGCCTGCGACGACTTCTACCAGTTCGCGACGGGCGGGTGGTCCAAGTCGCACGGTCTGCCGCCGGGCCGCGCGCGCTGGGGCAGCTTCGACGAGCTCGCGCAGCGCAACCGCGATGTCCTGCACGACATCCTCGAAGCCGACGCCAAGGAAACGAACGCGCCGGCGGGCAGCGACGCGCGCAAGCTGGGCGCGTTCTACCGCGCGTGCATGGATGAGGCGAGCATCGAGAAGGCCGGCATGCAGCCGATCGCGCCGCTCCTGAGCGCGATCGACGCGGTGCGCGACGTTCCCGCGCTCGAGACGACGATCGCGCGCATGCAGCACGCCGGCGTTGACACGGGCCTCGGCTTTTCGGCGCGTCCGGACACGAAGGACTCCTCGCGGCAAGTCGCCGGCGTCGGGCTCGGCGGGCTCGGCCTGGGCGACCGAGACTACTACTTCAACACCGGCGAGCGCGCGGAGAAGATCCGCGCCGCCTATCGCGACTACGTCGCCGCGCAGTTCGCCAATCTCGGCGACGAGCCGGCCAAGGCGGAGGCGGAAGCCGGCGAGGTGATCGCGATCGAGACCGCGCTTGCGACGGCGACGCCCACGCGCGCCGACCTGCGCGATCCGTACAAGCTCTATAACCCCACGCCGGTCGCGCAGCTGCCGTCGCTCGCGCCGCACATCGCCTGGAAGGCGATGTTCGCGGCGGTCGGCGCGCCGCGGTTCGACATGCTCAACGTCGCGGTGCCCGCGTACGTGAAGGCGTACGACGCGCAGCTTGCGACGACGCCGGTCGACGCGTGGAAGGCGTACCTGCGGTTCCACGTCGCGGACGCGTTCTCGAGCGCGCTGCCCAAGCGTTTCCAGGACGCGAGCTTCGGCTTCCGCAGCGGCGTGCTGCTCGGCGTGAAGGAGCAGCTGCCGCGGTGGCAGCGCTGCACGGTTGCCACCGATGCGTCGCTGCGCGACCTGCTCGGCCGGGCCTACGTCGCGACGGCGTTCCCGCCGTCGGCGAAGGCGCGCGCGCAGGCGCTGGTCGACAACCTCCAGAGCACGCTGCACGACGACATCACGACGCTCTCGTGGATGAGCGCGCCGACCAAGGAGCGCGCCGAAGCCAAGCTCGCGGCCTTCACGAAGAAGATCGGCTATCCCGACCGGTGGGAAGACTTCTCGACGCTCACGATTCCCGACGGTGCGCCGTACGGATCGGACGTCGCCGCCGTGCGCGCCTGGAACGCGGCGCGCGCGATCGCGCGCATCGGCACGCCGACCGACCGCGCGCGCTGGGGCATGACGCCGCCGACGGTGAACGCGTACTACAACCCCAGCAACAATGAGATCGTCTTCCCCGCCGGGATCCTCGAGCCCCCGTTCTTCAACGCGTCCGCCGACGACGCCGTGAACTACGGCGCGATCGGCGCCGTGATCGGGCACGAGATGACGCACGGCTTCGACGACCAGGGACGGCGCTTCGACGCCAAGGGCAATCTCTCCGAATGGTGGACGCCGGCGGACGCAGCGAGCTTCGACTCGCGCGCGAAGTGCATCGTCGACGAGTTCGACGCGTTCGAGCCGGCGCCGGGACAGCACGGCAACGGACGGCTCGAGCAGGGCGAGGCGATCGCCGACCTCGGCGGCCTCACGATCGCGTACAAGGCGTTCGAGAAGACGGCTGAGGCCAAGGCGCACACGACCATCGACGGCTACACCCCCGAGCAGCGCTTTTTCCTGGCCTACGCGCAAGTGTGGCGCTCGACCGCGACCGAGGGGTACATCCGGCAGATCGCCGCGACGAACGAGCACCCGTGGGACAAGTATCGCGTGATCGGGACGCTCTCGAACATGCCGGAGTTCCAAGCCGCGTTCGCGTGCGCGGCGACCGCGCCGATGGTGCGCAAGGACCGGTGTCAAATCTGGTGAGCACCTGCACGATCAGCAGACGCCGGCGGCTGGCCGGCGCGGGGCTCGCGCTCACGTGCGCGGCCGCGATGTTGGCCGCCACGCATGCCGGGCCGCCGGGGACGACGGACGTCGCGATCAGGACGACCGCCGGCACGATCGTCGTGCGGCTCGACGCCGCGCACGCGCCGGGCACGGTGAAGAACTTCCTGCACTACGTCGACGCGCACACGTACGACGGCACGACGTTCTACCGGACGGTGCGCCGCGCGACCGAGCCCGAGTCGAAGATCGAAGTGATCCAGGGTGGGCTCAACCCGCAGACCGCCAACCCGATGATCTCTCCGATCCCGCTCGAGCCCACGTCGAAGACGGGCCTGCACAACGTCGACGGAACGATCGCAATGGCGCGCACCGCCGACCCGAACTCAGCCACGACGGAATTCTTCGTCGACATCGGCGACGACCGTTTCCTCGATGCCGGCGGCCCGCTGGGCCCCGGGTACGCCGCATTCGGCCACGTCGTGCGCGGCATGGACGTCGTGCACAAGATCCACGAGTCCGCCGCCGCGGGCGAGTCGCTCACGCCGCCGGTGAAGATCATCAGCATGCGCCGCGTGTAAACGGGAACATTTCGAACCCTTCGCGGCCTCTCTACAGCAGGTGGTCCGATCGTCGAAGGGAGTCTCATGCTGCGCTGGGCACCGCCGGAACTCATCGCCGCCGCGCTGACGGGTGACGAAGCGGCCGTCGAGCGGCTCATCGCCGCCGTCTGGCCGCGTGCCTTCCGCCTCGCCGCTGCCGTCATCGGCGACGGTGCGCTCGCGCAGGACGCAGCGCAGGAAGCGTGCGTGGTCGTGCACCGCAAAGTGCGCTCGGTGCGTTTCGCGGACGCCTTCGACGCATGGCTGTACCGCGTCGTACTCCGCGAAGCGGGACGGGTGCGGCGGCGGCACGCGCCAGCGCCCGAATGCGTCCCCGACGCGGCGGCGCGCCACGAGGACGCGCCCGCGATCGACGTCTGGAGAGCGCTGGACGCGCTTGCGCCCGAGCTGCGCGACGTCACGGTGCTGTTCTACTTTGACGACCTCAAGAGCCATGAGATCGCGGCAGTCCTGGGCATTCGGCACGGGACCGTCCGCACGCGTCTTGCGCGAGCGCGCGACCGGCTGCGCGGGCTCCTCGACGACTATCGCGACGCTTCCGCACCGCTTTCCGTGGAGTTGAGAACTCATGTCGTCTGATTTCGTGTCGCGCGGACGCGCCGCGCGCGAAGAACTCTCCGTTCCGCCGGTACCGCTCGAATGGATTCGCTCGCGTGCGCACGTCGCGCGGACGCGCGACCGCCTACGTGCGGTTGTCGCCTGCGCTGTGCTCGTCGTCGCCGCGCTCGGCACCGGTACGGGGATCGCGAAGACGGTCTACGACGGCGTTCGCCTGCGGCTCGGCTTGGGCGGCGCCGCGCTGACGGTCCGCTCGATCGTCGACACCCGGAACCCGACGGCTGCAGATCTGCGGGCGGCGATTGCGAATGCGACCTTCCCGATCGTGCTCCCGGTCGGCCTTCCCGCGGGCAGCCGCGTCATTCGCGTCCTTGCGAGCGCCGATGGCCACCCGAGCGCGGTGTTCGTGAGCTACGTCGACCGCGGCGGCCGCGACAGCGGCAGCTTCGGGCTGCTCGATCCGAACGTCGTCGAGTCGGATGCGAGCGCCGCGAACGCGTCGGCGTCGCTCGGCGACGTCCTGCGCCGTCGCGTCGGCGGCGAAACGCTGATCGTCGGAAAGCGGTATGTCTCTCCGGCAGACTTCGCGCGGATCACGTCGGCGATGGAACGGTCGACGCCCGCCGCGAGCCTGCGCGCAACCGACGCGATGTTGACGCGTCTCGTCGTCCTCGGCGGACAGGTTCGCCTCGCCGCGGCGGAGCGCGCACTGCCGGCGAACGCGTCCGGCGTGCTGCTGTCGGAGGATCAGATCCGTTCGATTGCCCTGCTGGCAGCGAGCGGACGGTCGATCCTCGACGACCGGACACACCACATCGGCAACGTCCCGTATGCGAACGGTCACATCGAGTACGCGAAGATCATGGCGACGGCACCGCACGTGGTCGCCGTCCCGGCGAGCGGCGTTCGCGCGGTCGCCGCCGTGCTTCGGTCGCGTTCCCGTGCGCGCAGCGCTTGCAGATGCGAGGTGCTCGTCAGCCGAGGCGAAGCGAATACCTGGCGCATTTGGACGATTGCAATGTTCGGCCCGCCTACGGTGCATGCGTACACGGTCGACGCGCGCACGCTGCGAAGCACTCAGTCCGCATCACGTCGTCCAAGCGCGATGTCATCGTGACGCAGACGCGCTCACGTCGACAAAGAGAAGAGCCCGCATCTGCGCGATGCGGGCTCTTCATTCTTGCGAGAAGCGAGCTTACTTGACGGTGACCTTCGCGCCGGCTTCCTGAAGCTTTTTGGCGATGCTGTCCGCCTCGTCTTTGGGGATGCCTTCCTTGACCGGCTTGGGCGCGCTTTCGACGAACGCTTTCGCCTCGGTCAGGCCGAGCGACGTGACTTCACGGACGGCCTTGATGACCTTGATCTTCTCCGCGCCCGCGTCTTCGAGGATGACGTCGAAGTCGGTCTTCGCCTCGGCGGGCGCCGCGGCGGCGGCCGGCGCAGCGGCGGCCGCGACCGGCGCCGCGGCGCTCACGCCCCACTTCTCTTCGAGCTGCTTCACGAGGTCCGACGCTTCGAGCAGGGTGAGCTTGTCGAGCTGCTCGATCAAATCTGCGATTGCCATGATACCTGGGTGCTCCTGTTATGCGGCGGTTTGATCCGCTGCTTTTTTCTCGCGGATCGCATCGAGTACGCGGACGAGTCCGCTCTGGTTGGCCGAGAGCACCTGCACGAGGCGGGTGCTCGGGGCAGCGAGCAGGCCGACGAGCATCGCTCGCAGCTCCTGCTTGGAGGGCAGCGCGGCAAGCGCCGTGACTTGCGCGGCGTCGACGAGCTTGCCGTCGACGTACGCGGCCTTCACGTCGACGGGCTTCGTCGAGTCCGAGAAGGTCTTGAGCGCCTTGGCCGGCCCGACGGGGTCTTCGCCGGCAAAGACCACGCCGGTGGGGCCCGCGAGAATCTCGTCGAGCTGCGAAGCGAGCTCGTCGCCCGCTGCACGCTTGAAGAGCGTGTTCTTCACGACGCCGTAGGTGCTGCCGTCTTTGCGAAGCTCGTTGCGGAGCTTCGTGATCTGTTCGACGGTCAGACCGGCGTAGTTCGTGAAGAACAGGTTCTTCGCGCCCGCGATCTTCTCGCGGAGCTCTTCGATCGTCGCTTCTTTTTTCGCGGTCGGCATCGTGTGCTCCGGAAGGGAAACAAAAACGCCTCCGCCGACACGGCGAGGGCGTTCCCACGAAACATCAGGAGGACGGTCGTCACCCTGAGCTCAGGTTTGTCATCCTGAGCTTGTCGAAGGACCCTCGGCAGGCGTGCGATCGGTGAAGAGCACACTTTATCGACTTGGAGGCCGACCTGCGGTCATTGGAGCCAAAGCACGTTATATCACGCGGCGGGATGCTCAGTCAACGCCGAATGCTCAGTCCACGATGAGCGCCGACCGCGCCGAGGCCGCATTCTGGGCCGCGTTCCTGCGGAACCGCAACGTCGACGCGGACACGGCGGGCGACGGGGCGATGCCCGTCGCGGGCGGCTATGCGATCTGCGCGGTCGACGCATGCCAGCAGGTCGCCCTGGCGGTCGGCTCGACCCGGCCGCTCGACGAGAACGATCTCGCCCTCCTGGCGGCCTTTTACGGCGCACGCGGCCTGCCGGTGCGCATCGAAATCCGCGAGCAGGCGCTCGAACGTGACCGCTCGTTGCTCGAACAGGACGGCTATACAACGAGCGACACGAAGCTGCTCTTCTATGAGAGGGCGGTCGGCAGCCCACCGGCCGTTGAATCGCGGGTTAGCGTCCGTCGCGCGCCCGACCGCGCCGCCTGGGTGCGGCTGGTGACCGCGGCATTCGCGGAAGGGGCGCCGACGACCGCGCAGTCGCGCCGTTCGGCGGAGCTCTGCGCCGGCGCAGCCGCCGCGCTCTTCGTCGCGGACGTCGACGGCGTTCCGGCGGGCGGTGCCGCGCTCGGCGTCGCGGGCGAGTACGCACTCCTCTACTGTGGCGGGGTGCTGCCGGCGTTCCGGCGGCTCCGCGTGCACCGCGCGCTGCTCGACGCGCGTCTCGCGGACGCGCATGCACGCGGCATCGCACGAGCGACGATCAAAGTGCCTGCGGGAAGCGTCGCGGAGCAGTCCGTCACGGCGGCCGGTTTTGAACGCGCCCTCGCAGTCGGCCGCGCGCACCGCTCGCTCAGCACGGAGCAGTCACCGTGAGCATGTCGCTGGAGTCGCTCCTGGGTGCCAAGGGCAAAGACAAAGACGCGTCGCCCGCCGTCGTTCTCCAGCAGCCGTCGCCCGCTCCGACGACGGCCACGTCGCCGGCGCCTCCGGTGCTTCACTCGATCGCAAACATCGCGCTCGATCGCACCCCTCCCAGCACGTCGACGACATCATCGTCTTCGGCGGGGCCGGCACCATCGGCGTCCGCCGGACCGTCGAGCACGACGCCGATTTCGAACGCGCCCAAGGTCAGCAAACTCAATCCGAAGGCAGCCGCGTTCACGATGGCGGTGAAGAACACGGCGTCGACGGCCTCGGCGCAATCCGCGTCTGCACAGCCGGCGTCCGCGCAGTCGGCGTCATCCGCGTCGTCGTCGTCGTCCGGCACCAAGCTCAGCGTCCCGAACGGCTGGAACGGCGCACCGTCGAGGTACACGAAGGGCGGCTTCAAGTGGATTCATCCCGACGAGACGGGCCACACCGTGCGATATAGCCCCGGGAACCCGAACTCGCCGCACGCGTCCGCGCAGGTGCCGTACATGCGGCAAACGCTGTTCGGGCGGTACGTCGATGCCGACGGCTACCATGTCGAAAGGAACGACGCAGCCGGCCACATCCCGGCCTCCTCGTTCGTCTACCGCACGCCGGACGAGCTTCTCGCGCTCAACCCCCATCTGCAGCCGCCCCCGGCGCAGTTCCACGGCTGATGCCCGACGCGGTCGTCGACCGGATCACCGGGGTCGCGCGCGAGCTCGCCGATCGTGCGTTTCAAGATCGTGTCTGGGTTCGCGGCGACGATGCCGATCACGTCGGATCGTACGATGAATCGCTCGCCGCGCTGTTCGACGACTACGCGGTCGAAGACGTTCTCGCCGATGCCGATGCGCACGGTCTAACGGCGGCGCAAGCCGGCGCGCTGCAGGCGCTCGTCGACGAGATCGGGCGCTTCCATGCGCGCGTGAAGCCCGCGTCCAGCGCGGCCGCGGTCGGAGCTGCGGGCTGGACCGACATCGTCCGCGCCGCCGCGCGCTATCTCGACGCTGTCGAGAGCGTCACCTGATCAGGCGCGAATCCCCGTCTCGGGAACGTCCACGGCCGCGCCGGCCGCTGCGGCGCGCAGCCGCCGCCGCGCGATCTTGCCGTTGTCGTCGCGCGGCAACGCGTCGGTGAACGTGAAGGTCCTCGGAATCTTGAAGTTCGCGATCGAATGGCGCAGCGCCGCGCGCATGCTCTCCTCGTCGATCGGCGCTCCGGCGTCGGGCTGCACGAACGCGTGCAGCCGTTCGCCGAACTCCGCGTCGGGGATTCCGACGACCGCGCAGTCCAGCACGCCGGGCACCTGCAGCAGCGCGTGCTCGATCTCCGCGGGATAGATGTTCACGCCGCCGCTGAGCACCATGTCCGCCGAACGATCGCACACGAACAGGTATCCGTCCGCGTCGAGATAGCCGACGTCGCCCAGCGTGAGCAGGCCGTCGCGTTCCATCGCGCGCCGCGCCTCGGGCAGGTTCTGGTACGTGAAGTCCGCGTACGACGGCTGGCGCGCATAGATCGTGCCCACCTCCCCGGGCGCGCACGAACGGCCGTCCTCGTCGAGAATGCGCACCGTCGCGTCGCCGATCGGCAGCCCGGCAGTCCCGGGCTTGGCGAGCGCGTCGGCGCTCGACGCGATCGTGATGGTGCCGGCCTCCGTCGACGCGTACGTCTCGTTCACGACCGGACCGAGCCGCGCGATGATCGCGCGCTTCACCTCCGGCGCGCACGGTGCTCCGGTCGACGCGACGAAGCGCAGCGACGACCCGTCGTAGCGCGACCAGACGTCGTCGGGCAGACGCAGCAGCCGCACGTACATCGTCGGCGTCAGGTACGCCACGTCGACGCGGTGCTCGTCGATCAGCGCGAGCGTCCGTGCGGCGTCGAACCGCTGAGCCAGCACGAGCCGCTCGCCGTACAGCAGCGTGTTCTGCGCGATCGACGACGGCGCGCTGTGGTAGAGCGGCGCAGACACCAGCGTGCGCGACCCGTCCTCGATGCCGTACGCGACGCGTACGACCTCGCGCATTGCGGCCTGTCGCTGCGCGAGCTCCTCGAGCGGCACCGCGTCGCGCCGCACGCCTTTCGGCCGGCCCGTCGTCCCGGACGTGTAGCCGAGATGGCCGCGCGGTGCGACGTCCGGACCGTCGTACGGCGCCTGCAGCGCGAGCCACGCCTCGTACGGCTCGAAGCCGCATGCCTCGCCCACCGCGAGCACCGGCGCACCATTCGGCAGCGCGCTCTCCGCCGCGGCAAGCAGGTCGCCGTCGCCGATCACGACGCGCGCGCCGCAGTCGCGTACGATGTACGCGATCTCGTCGGGGGTGAAATGCCAGTTGAGCGGCGCGAAGTACGCGCCCGCCGTCCGGCATGCGAGCATGACGTCGACGAACACCGGCCCGTTCCGCAGCAGCACCGCCACGACGTCGCCTTCCCGCACGCCCAGACGCGTGAGACCGCCGGCCAGCCGCGCGCCGCGGTCGCGCAGCGCGTCGGCGTCGCGAACGACCCCCTCGAAGTACAGCGTCGCCGTCATCGGTCCGGCTCGCCGAGCTCGGCCATGAGCGGGCGAACGGCCGGAGCGGTTTCGAGCGCACGCACGGCCGCGACGATGCGGCGGCGCCGCTGCGCGCCGTACGCGACGCCGGCGAGATCGTCGAACTTGGCGATCAGCTCGTCCCAGCCGAGCGGCGAGTCGGGCTCGCCGCGCGGGCTCGTGACCAGCCGCCGCTCCTGTACGTCGCCGGCGTCGAGCTCGACGAGCGCGGCCATGCGCGGCACGAGCGCTTCGACCGCGGGATCCTCCTCGACGATGATGCGTTCGATCAATGCTGCGATCTGCGGGTCGCCGCGTCGCGCGAAGTCGTCCCACCGCACCGTTCCCCACGCGAGGGACGCGGCGGCGGTATAGTACATGCTGAACTGCGCGTCGACGATGGTCCGCGGCTCGCGCTTGCGGTCCTCCGGAAACGCGCACAGCCGCATGCCGGCGGCGGGGAGTGCGACGCGCACGCGCCGCACGGACTCCGGAACGACACCGCGCTCGCGCACGATCGCGGTGAGCGCGTCGATCGCCGCGTGCATGTAGCGGCAGCACGGATACGGCTTGAACGCGGTGCGATCGATCTCGTGCACGCCGTCCCAGCGGTCGATCAGCTCCGCGGCATCTGCGCCGTCGGAGTACGCGTGGAGCAAGCCGCTGCGGCCTTCGAACGCGGCCGCCGGGCCCCGCACGCCGCAGGCCGCGAGCTCGCGCGCGAGCACCGCGTCATGAGCGGCGAAGCCGACCTGCACGGGCTTCGTGGCCGCGCCGTCAACGCTGAACTGCAGCGAGCCGGCGGCCTGGCTGAGCGCGATGCCGAACGCGCTCTCGAGCGTCACAACGTCGTCGCGGTGCAGCGACGCGACCGCCGCCGTCGCGCCGAACCTGCCGGCGGTTGCGGTCGGATGGAAGCCGCGCGCGTAGTGCGCTTTCGGATCGAGCGCGAGGCCGGTGCGCACGGCGACGTCGTAACCCGCGACGATCGCCGCGAGCAACTGCTCACCGCTCGCGTCGAGCCGCTCCGCCGCTGCGATCGCGGCCGCGACGACCGGCGAGCCGGGATGCAGCGACGAGCTCTCGTGCGTGTCGTCGAAATCCAGCGCGTGGAAGTTGCACGCGTTGAGCAGCGCTGCGTCGTGTGGCGCGAGAACGGCGCCATAACCGACCGCGGTCGCACGGCCCGCGGCGCCGAGCGCCGCGAGCGCGCGGTGCACGGCCGCGCCGGTCGTGCTCTCGGCGCGAGCGCGCACGGCGCTGCCGACGAGGTCGAGTACGGCCTGCTTCGCGCGTTCGACGGTCGCCGGCTCGAGCGCGGCAAACGTCGTCGCGAGCGCCCGCTCCGCCACGGCCGCGGTCACGGATGAGCGATCCGCGGGCGCTTGGAGCATCGACATGCCGCCCGCTTCGCGCTCGGCTGCCGTTTCCCGTCGCGGCCGAATTGCGGACGTTGCGCGCGCCGCGCACGTATACGATTCTTTACAGTGTGCGCATCGACCATCCGATTGCGCCCGCACGCGTGAACGCGCCGTCAACGAGCCGATAAGGTTGCGTTAAAGGCCCGCCGAGCGGTTGTGGCATGCGATGTGTCAGCCGATTGGTATGCCATCGGGAGTACGGTTGCATGCTGTACGGCCGACCACTTCGGGGTGGACGCACGAGGTTTCCACGGGTTGATGATCACGGACGATCGCGGCGCTCTTATCGAGCGCCGCTCTCATAGCACGAAAATCGGACGCGCGCTGTACGGCCGCTGGTCGATCGCGGCCGCCGGGACCATCATGATGATGTGTCTGGGAACGGTGTATTCCTGGAGTCTGGTGGCGCGCCCGCTCGTCGCCGCGTTCCACTGGTCGGTGACGACCGTGATGTGGACGTTCGCCGTGGCGATCTTCTCGCTGGGCATCGGCGCGGTGTTCGGCGGGCGCTGGCAGGACCGCGTCGGTCCGCGCAACGTCGCGATCGCCGGCATCGTGCTGTGGGCGGCCGGCAACGTGCTGGCCGGGTTGCTCACACCGCACCTGGGCGTGTGGTGGCTGTACGTCAGCTACGGCGTCATCGGCGGCTTCGGGCTCGGCATGGGCTACGTTTCGCCCGTCGCGATGGTGACGAAGTGGTTCCCCGAGCACCGCGGCCTCGCGGGCGGCATGGTGCTCACCGGCTTCGGCCTGGGCGCCTTCTTCTACAACGCCATCGTGCCGCTGTATCCGCCGTTCGCGAAGACCGTCGCGGACGCGGCGCGCTACCTCGCGCACGGCGACGCGATGCCGCAGAGCGACATCGGCGCGCTGATGAACGTGTTCGTGTGGTCCGGACTGATCTATCTCGTCGTGGGCGGCGCCTGCGCGCTGATCCTGCGCGATCCGGTCGCCCAGTACGGCCGCCGCAAGGACGACCCCGAACAGCTGATGGTGCGGCACTACACGCCGTCCGAAGCGCTGCGCACGCCGCAGTTCTACGTGCTCTGGATGATGCTGTTCACGAGCGTGACGGCCGGCATCTTGATCGTCAGCAACGCCGTCCCGATCTTCAGCGACCTGACCGCGACGAGCGCCGCCGTCGCCGCGCCGATCGTCGGCGTGCTCGCGATCTTCAATGGCGCCGGACGCATCTTCTGGGGCAGCCTGTCGGACAAGATCGGCCGCAACCGCGCGTACATGCTGATCCTCGAGATCCAGGCCGTCGTCTTCGCGGTGATGCCTTCGCTGCACAACACGATCGCGGTCGCGTGCTGCTTCGGCCTCGTGCTCCTGTGCAACGGCGGCAGCTTCGGAACCATGCCCGCCTTTAACGCCGACTACTTCGGCACGAAGTACATGGGCTTGAACTACGGCATGCTGATCACGGCGTGGGGCTGTGCCGGCGTCGTCGGGCCGCTGATCGCCGCGCGTGCGAAGGACATGACCGGCTCGTACACGGGCACGCTGTTCCCGGTCGCCATCATGCTGTTCATCGCGATCGTGCTGCCGCTCTTCGTTCGCAAGCCCGGTGAGCGCCGGCGGACCGCCGCCGCGGCAGCGCCCTCCTCGCCCGCGCACGTGACGCCGATCCGCCCGGTTCATCCGGCGCACGCCGAGCTGCGCGCCGAACCGCTCTTGGCCGCGGCCGGCGGTTAGCTGCCGCCGTCCGCCGCGTCGGGTAGCGGGGGTACCGGAAAGTCCTCGCACCCCTCGAAGCCGCTCTCCGCGGCGGGATCGAACCGGCCGCCGGCCTCGAACACTCCGCGCGTTTGCGCGAACCGCACGCCGCGATCGTATCGCACGCACGCGATCGGCTCGGCGTGCGGCGCGTCGTCGGTGTCGCGCTTGACGCGGAGGTCGCGTACGGATGCGCCGATGGTATCGCCCGGCTTGACGACCTCCGCACCGATCTGCGCGTAGAGGTCTTCGGCGTCGGCGAGATCGGCGTGCCGGTCGAAGCGGTACAGCCGCCTGCCGTCGATCAGGAGATCGATCGATGTTGCGTCGCCGCGGAGCGCGACGCGATGCCAGCCGTCGGCGAGCGAGCCGACGTCGTCGTAGCGCATCGGCGTCGCGCGCTTCGCATCGGCGATGAATGCCGTCAGGTCGAACGCGTGCTGCTCCCACCGCATCAAGCCGCCCTGGACGAACGGCGCGCCGAAATCCAGATCGTGCTTGTCGACGAGCATGATCCACACGCAGTACCACGACCGGTTCGTCGCGGACTTCGGCAGACGCATCTCGGCCGAGATCTCGTAGCTCTCGTCGAAGGGCCCCGGCACGTAGAGGATCGCGATGCCGTTCGCGACGGGCGCCGTCGAACGCGTCTGTGCGTGCGGCTGCGCGGCGAGCGCCGCGACGGCCACGAGGCCGACAAAGGCGCCCAGCACGAGCCGGGCGCCTTTGCGCATCGTGAGCCCTCGAATCCCGGTCAGGCGGTCGTGGAGACCGGCCGGAGGCGCGTCGGATCGACCTTCACGCCGGGTCCCATCGTCGAGGCCAGCGTGATCGAGCGCAGGTACGTGCCCTTCGCGGCGGGCGGCTTCGCGCGAACGATTGCGTCGAGCAGCGTCGCGACGTTCTCGGTCAGCTGCTCGTCGCCGAAGTTCGCCTTGCCGACGATCGTATGGACGATTCCGGTCTTGTCGAGGCGATACTCGACCTTACCGGCCTTAATGTCCCGGACCGCCTGCGCGATGTTCGGAGACACCGTGCCCGCCTTGGGATTCGGCATCTTCTGCGCGAGGATACGGCCGAGCTCTTTGCCGATGGCCGGCATCATGTCGGGCGTCGCAACCGCGACGTCGAAGTCGGCGAAGCCGCCCTTGATCCGATCGATGAGGTCCTGTTCGCCGACGACGTCGGCGCCGGCCGCTTCGGCCGCACGTCCTGCGTCGCCCTTCGCGAACGCGATCACGCGCACGGTGCGACCGGTGCCGTGCGGCAGGCTGACCGTGCCGCGGACGTTCTGGTCGGACTTCTTCGGGTCGACGCCGAGCTTGATGTGAATCTCGATCGTCTCGTTGAACTTCGCGTTCGCGTTGCGCTTGACGATCTGCGTCGCCTCGCTCGGATCGTAGAGGCGGTCGTGGTCGAACGCGCTCGCCAGCGCGCGGAAACGCTTACCGTGCTTGCGCATCAGGCGATCTCCACGCCCATCGAACGGGCCGTGCCGGCGACGATCTTCATCGCGGCGGCCTCGTCGTTCGCGTTGAGGTCGGGCATCTTGGCCTGCGCGATCTCGCGGACCTGAGCCTCGGTCAGCTTCCCGACCTTGTTGCGGTTTGGCTCCTTCGAGCCGGACTCCAGCCCGAGCGCACGCTTGATCAGGAACGACGCCGGCGGCGTCTTCGTGATGAACGTGAACGTGCGGTCGTCGAAGACCGTGATCTCGACCGGGATGATGAAGCCTTCTTGGGCCTTCGTCCGGTCGTTGTACTGCTTGCAGAAGTCCATGATGTTGAGCGAGTAGGGGCCCAACGCAGGACCGACGGGCGGCGCGGGCGTCGCCTTCCCCGCGGGAAGAGCGAGGCCGATCTTCCCGACGACTTTCTTTGCCATGAGGTTCCTTCGACGCGGCCGCAAGCGGCCGACCGTCTCCCCCGCGGGTGAACGCGCCGACCGCCGGGGTGGGCACGGCCGGGCGCGGCCCGGTTTCCCGGGCGCAACGCCCTACTTTACCATGCCGGCGCCGCGGCGGTCTACTCCGCGACGACCGGCCGGTCCGCGAGCCTATTCGAAGATGGCGAGGCGGTAAATCAGCGTGAGGGACGGGTTCGTGGGGGTGATGATCCGCAGCGGCGTCGGCTTACCGTTCGCGAAGCTCGAGTAGACGCGAATCACGCCCGCACCGGTGTTCGTGATCGGAGAAAGGGCGACGTAGAGCTCGCCCTCCTTGTCGACCGCGAGCCCGGTCACGTAGAAGTTGCCAAACGGGCCGATGACCCGTGATACGGTCGCGGCAGCGCCGCTCGTGCCGCAACTCGTGATCGCATCGATCTGTCCGTTCGCGTTGACGTTCGCAGGCGACGGATCCGTCGTCTTCACGAAGATGTAGATCGTCTTGTCCGGTGCGACGGCGATCGGGCCGTCGCCGTTCGGCGCGTTGACCGTGCAGGACGCGACGTGGTCGCTGCTGCTGGTAGCCGACGCCTGGTACTTGTAGATCCCGCCCTGGTTGTTCGCGATGTAGTCGTGCCCGCCGGCGTCCGTGGCCAGCGTCCACGGTCCGTAGCCGATGAGGTCCAGCGTGCTCTGCAGGGTCGCACCGTCGGCCTGGTAGTGCTTGAGGTATCGCAAATCGTAGACTTGATCGAAGCCGCCGATCGCGTTGCGCGCGACGCCGTCACCGTTCTGCCATCCCGTCGAGCTCGGATCGCACGCTACGTTGGTCGCGCCGGGCGATCCATTCGCGTCCGCCGCCTCGACGACGGTCTGACACTGCGTGATCTGAGTCGGCGTTGCGCTCGGGCTCGGACTCGGCGCGGGAGTCGCTACCGTCCAGTAGTTCTCCTGGATGTCGAGCGTGCCGTCCGCGTTCGTCGCGATCCCGGTCAACGAGCGGTTCGGCTGATTCGGATGCGGCGTGATCGTACGCGACGCAGTCGTCGCGCCGTTCGACGTGAGCGGGATCGCGTACACCGACGCTGTCCCGCCGTAGTATAGCGTGCCGCCCGACGGGGTCGGATCGGCCGTCGGTGTCGGTGTCGGACTCGGCGTCGGCGTGGAAGTGACGTTGACCTTGGGCGACAGCGGGTTCGACGTGGTCCCGGCCGGCGCGACGGCACCGCCGCCTCCGCCGCTGCAGCCGGCAGCGATACCGGCGGCGAGCAGGGCCGCGAAAACGACGGTATGACGCGACGGCATGTTTGCCTTTCCGAACGACCGCCTTTGCGCCGTTCGATGCGCGAAGAGCCGGGCGGGAAAGACCCGCCCGGCCGCGTGAGCTACTCGAAGATCGCCAGGCCGCGGATGTAGTTCGTCTGCGGGCTCGGCGTGATGATACGCAGCGGCGTCGGCGTGCCGGCGGCGAAGCTGGCGTACACGCGCACCTTCGACGGCGACGCGTTCGTCAGCAGGTTCATCGCGACGTACAGCTCGCCTTCGTTGTCGACGGCGAGCGCGCTGATGTACTGGTTCGGGAACGGCCCGATCGTGCGCGACACGGTCGCCGCGCCGCTCGTGCAGTTCGTGATCGCGTCGATCTGCTCGTTCGCGAGGTCGCCTTCGGTCTTCTGCACAATGTAGATCGTCTTGTCCGGCGCGACCGCCATGGCACCGCTGCCGTAGTACCCATTGAACGTGCAGCTCGCGACGTAGTTCGCCGCGTTCGTTTCGGAGCTCTTGTACTTGCGGATCACGCCGTTGTTCGAGAGATAGTCGTGGCCGCCGACATCGGTCGCCACGTAGAACGGCCAGAATCCCGTGCCCGACGGGAACGTCATGCTGTTAATCAGCGACGCGCCGTCGCCCGAGTAGCGCTCGAGGACACCGATGTTCGGCGTGTTGTAGAGCTGATCGAAGCCGCCTGAGAAGTTGCGGGCGACGCCGTCGCCTTGCGTCTGGGTCGTGAGATCCGACCCGCAGTTCACGTTCGTCGCGGCCGGCGATCCGTTCGCGTTCGAGGGCTCGACCACCGTCTGGCAGTGCTGGTTCACGCCGGGCGACGCGCTCGGAAGCGGCGTCGGGGTCGGGGTCGCCAACGAGTACAACTGCTGGACGTCCAGCGTGCCGTCCGCGTTCGTCGCGATCGCCGTGGTGACGCGGTCCGTTTGGTTCGGGTGCGGCGTGATCGACCGCGTCGCCGCCGTCGTGCCGTTGCCGGTGAGCGGGAGCGCATACGTCGTGGCGGTCGTCGCGACGTACAGCGTGCCCCCGGCGGGCGTCGGGCCTGGGGTGGGCGTCGCCGTCGGAGCGGGCGTCGGCGTCGGCGACGGCGTCGGCGTCGGGCCGGTCGAGACGCGAGGGGAACGGGGATCAGAGCCGGAGGCTTGCGGCGAGACCGACCCGCCGGCCCCTCCACTGCAGCCGGCGGCGACGCCCGCAGCGACCAGTGCCGCGAAAACAACCGAATGACGCGACTTCATAGACGAATACGCACCGTTTCTGTAGAGAGGCGATTGCACGAAGGAATCGCCGCCGTGGAGCTTTTCGCCTGGCGCCGCCGGTAAAGTTTCTTTCGGCGGCGTTCGGAACCGCTCTAATGGTATGCCGGGCGAACGCGCGGTTCCGCTAGCCGCCGCGACGCGGCGCGGCCCTTACTCGAAGATCGCCAGCCCGTAAATCTTCGTCATCGCCGGACTGGGCGTGATGATGCGCAGCGGCAGGGGCTTGGCCGTCGCGCTGTTCGCGTTGCTCGCGTAGACGCGGATTACCGACGGCGGCTGGTTGGACTCCGCGTTCGAGTTCATCGCGACGTAGAGCTCGCCTTGGCTGTCGACCGCCAGCGCGGACACGTACTGGTTCGGAAAGGGTCCGATCGTGCGCGACACCGTCGCTGCCGCCGCGCCGGTACCGCAGCCCGTGATCGCATCGATCTGCTGGTTCGCGAGCGGGTTCGCCGGCGGAACCATCGCGGTCGTGTTGTCGACGATGTAGATCGTCTTGTCGGGCGCGACCGCGAGCGGACCGTCCGCGTTGGGCGCAGTGATCGTGCAGTCCGCAACGCTATCGGTCACGGACGTCGCGGTCGCCTTGTACTTGCGGATCTCGCCGTTGACGTCCGCGAGATAGTCGTGACCGCCGGAGTCGGTTCCGAGGAACTGCCCAGCGAAGGCCGGCGGGCCGAGCGTGAGCGTGCTTGCCACCGTCGCGCCGTCGCTGGAGAACCGCTTGACCAAGAACTGCGACTGCGTGCTATACACGACGTCGAAGCCGCCTGCGGCGTTCCGCGCGAGCGCCGTCCCGGTCGTCCCGGTCGTCGCGGTCGAGTCGCAGTCCGTGTTCGACGCAGCCGGCGAGCCGTTCGCGTTCGCGGGCTCCACGACGATCTGGCAGCGGCCCGTGGTGGTCGTGTTGTCGACGTAGTTCTGCAGCACGTCGAGCGTGCCGTCGGCGTTGGTCGCGATGCCCGCGTTCGTGCGAGATTGGCTGGGATGCGGCTTGATCGAACGCGTCGCGGTCGTCGTTCCGTTCGAGGAGAGCGGCAGCGCGAAGACGGTCGCGCTGCCCGCGACGTACAGCGTCCCGTTCGGCGGCGCCGGTGTCGGCGTCGGCAGCGGCGTTGGACTGGGGCTGAACGTCGACACGGTCCGCGGCGAGAGTTGGGTCGCTCCGCCGCCGGACAGGATCGAACCGCCACCCCCGCTGCAGCCGGCGAGCGCGGCGAAGGTCACGGCCGTCCAAACGGCCGTTCTGCGCAAGAGCATACGTTTCTCACATTCTCGAAAGTGAACGCCGTGTAGGTCGGCGCGCGGCCTCGATTCCCCTCGCTGCTCGACGCGTCCGTGCGGAATCGCATGACCGACCTCGAAGAGCCGGTCATGCTTCGCACGATCTTTCTCGGGGTGGCGTGCGCGATCGTCTCGAGCACCTGCAGCGTCGCCGCCGCGGGCGCAGCCGGAGCGCCGGACGTAAGGGTGAACGGCGTCGTTCGCGATACCGGTGGGCGGCCGGTCGAAGGAGCGCGCGTGGAAGGGCCGCACCGTGCAGCGACGACGGCCACGAACGGAACGTTCGTTCTCGACCTCGGACCTCTCGCCGGCGGCGCGCAGATCGTCGTCACCGCGCCCGGCTTTCGGCCCGTCGCCGTGAACATCGCGGCGGACACGGGCGCGAAGACGCTGGAGATCGTGCTCGACCCGGCGACGCTCACGACGATTGGAGGTACGACCGTGCAGGCGCGCGTGCCGTTCAACACGCAGCCGGGCGCGTATCTCCGTCATCGGGCGCACGCAGATGGACGACCAGAACGCAGCCGCAGCTCGCCCGGCTGTTCGACGAGACTCCCGGGCGTCGTCTCGAACCACACGGCATCGTCAAATCCGTCGTCGCTCGGCGTTCAAACGTCGCCCAACCTGCGCGGATCGCTCGATTACGAGAAGACGACGCTGATCGACGGCCATCCCGTCGCGACGGGCCGTTTCGGCGACTACGTCACGACGTTCTTGAGCACGTACGTGCTGCAGGATGTCGAGATCGCGAAGGGTCCCGGCGCGTTCGCGCCGCTCGTGGTCAACGGCATCGGCGGCTCGGTGAACTTCCGCACGCGCGATCCGTCGGCGCGTCCGTCGTCGGCGTTCGACCTCATGGGCGACGGGTTCGGCGGCACGCTCGTGCACGCGCTCGCGTCGTCGACGGTCGGCAAGCTCGGCTTCGTCGTCGACGCGGTTACGTACGGAACGCCGGGTGCCTTCTCAGCGCTGCCGACGACCGTCGCGCTGCCGTCGGGGACGCGCATCAGCGGCATCGGCACGATCGGCAGCACGACGTCCGCGACGCCGCCGGCCGGGACCGCCAGCCGGCGCGTTTCCGGTGACGAACGCGCAGAACAACCCGAGCAACGCGTACGTGCGGCTCGCCGCGTGCTGCCAGCCCGTCGACGCATCGTTCCTGGGCCGCAGCGAAGTGCTCAAAGCGCGCTGGAGCTTCAGCTCGTCGACGTCGCTGACCGCCGCGTATGTCGGGAATCAGGCGTCGTTCGACCTCGACGGCGCGCAGCTCCAGAGCTTTGCCGCAACGCTCGCCCCGTCGGGCACGCCGCTGGCGCTGAACCCGACGACCCATCTTCCGTCGAACGTCACGGAGATCGAGAACGAGCCGCTGTTCGAGACCGAGCTGCGAACGACGCTGCGCAACGACACGCTGATCGCGCGCTGGTACACCGTCTCGCTCAACCGCTTCACCGGCAACGGCGTGGTGTCGCCCGCGCAGCCGTTTACCGGAGTGGTCAACCTCACCGGGGTCGCGCCGCTCGCGGGCGGCGGTTCCACCCCGACGTTCAACGGCACGCCGGAGTCGATCACCATCCCGGACGTGTTCAGCCGCACCGTCGAAGAGGATCGCGTTCGCGGCGGTTCCGTCGCATGGCTGCATCCGTCCGGCGCGAACGAGTACGAGGTCGCGCTCGACCGCATCGTCTCGCTGACGAACGCGTACTCCGAAGGCGCGTCGGGCGGCGTCGGCGTCTTCAGCGCATCCGTGCCCGCCGGCTCGGCGCAAACGATCACGTCGCTGATGGGCCGGGCGTCCGTGCGCGCGACCGATGCCGACGCGCTGACGCTCGCGCTCTACGGGACATCGTACCGAAACCACTTCTCGACCGGTCCGGTCGGCACGGGCTTCGCCTTCGGCGACGCGACGCACACCGAGGTCGATCCGCGCTTCGGCTTCACGCACCGGTCGCGCAGCGGCGATGCCGTCGTGCGGTTCGCGATGGGGGGAGCGGTGACGCCGCCCGCGTTCAACGTGCTCAGCGGCGTGAACCAGACGCCCGCGTCCGCGTACCGGCCCGGCTCGACGTCGCTCACGGTCACGCAGAACGCCGGCACGCTGAGGCCCGAGACCTCGTTCGGCTACGATCTCGGCGCCGATGTCCGGCTCGACGCCGCGACGGTCGCATCGTTCGACGCCTACCTGACCAACGTGCACGACCAGCTTGTGACGACGGTGACGCCGATGGGCACCTTCACGCCGCCCGGCGCGACGTCGCCGATCCCCGTGTACGCGAGCGCCGCGGCGAACGCGGGCAACGCACGGTTCGCGGGCCTGGAAGCGTCCATCCGCCGCGATCCCGCACGCGGTTGGGGCTTCGTCGCGCAAGGCGCGCTCACGCGCGCGTTCGCGTACGCCGTTTCGCCGTCGCTGTACGCTACGGCCACGAGTCCGTTCGGGACGAATCTCGCCGTGCTTCCCGGCGTGAACTATACGTCGACCGGCACCGGCTTCAACGGCATTTCGAACAAGGCGATTCCGTACGGACAAGCCTACGCGCAGGCGCAGTACCGAACCGCCGGCGGCGCGCTCGCGCTGCTCGGCATGACATACTACGGCAACAACAACGCGTACGGCGTTCCTGCGTTCACCGTCGCCAACGCGTCGCTGCGGGCGCCGCTCGGACCTCCGCGCGACCGCGTCGCGCTTGTGCTCTCCATCGACAACGTGTTCAACGCGCTCGGCGAAAGCACCATAGCGACCGATGGCGCGATTCCGGTGCCGCTCGTCAACGGCAAGATCGGCCTCGTGAACGCACTGCCGTTCGGCCCCCGCACCGTGCGCATCGGCCTGCACGTCGGCGCTCGCGTGATCGGAGCGCTGCTGGCCGCCGCGCTCACCGTCATCGCCGATCCCCGACCCAGGCACAAGCGCGGCGCGGCGCATCCGTGCACGTTGCGGCGCGACGCGCCGGCACGGTGCACCGAACGACCGGGACGATCGGCGCCGGACAACCGCGCGACGTTCGATGTGCCGCCCGGATCGTACACCGTCGACGTGACGAAGAGCGGGTTTCGTGCCGGCGCGCGCCGTCGCACAGGCCGGCCGCCGACGCGACGGTACGCATGCCGCTGCACGCGGTGTCCGGCGGCGGCGCTGCGCACGATCGGCGCCGTCGCCGCCGCGCAGCGCGGCGCGTTCAACGACGCACCGACGCCGCGTCGCCGTGCTCCCGCGCGAAGGGTACGGACGAAGGCCAGCCCGGCAGCGCCGACGGTGATCGCGCAGACGCCGTCGGTCGCGGTCGACCGCGCGGCCCGCGGGCTGGGGCCGACGGCGGACGATCCGCCGGTCGCGCTGGTGCGCGGCGGCACGCCGCTCGAGACGCAGGTGCTGCTCGAAGGCGTCCCCGTCGCGCCGGCGACGACGCGCACGCTGGCGCTCTCCGCGATTCCGGCGTTCGTGGTCGGCGAGATCGAGGTGCAGCCCGGACCGTCGGCGCCGCTGCCGGCGATCGACGGCGCCCTCAACGGGACGCTCAACGTCCGGCTCCCGGAGCCGACGAGCGGTGTGGCGCGCGCTGCCCGAGATCGGCGCGGACGGACGCGGCGGCAGCTTCGCGGATATCACCGCCGGCGGCGGTCTGGCGAACGGCCGCCTCGGCGTCGCCTTCGCTGCGACGTCGAACGGCGCGCACGGACCCGGCTGCGCCGTACGACGTCGATCGCAGCGCGCGCTGCGTGCTCAAAGCGCGCGCGGCGCTCTCGCCCGCCGCGACGTTCACCGCGACGACGTACGACGAGACCGAGCGGGACGCTTCGACAGCGCCGCGTTCGCGTTCAGCGAAGGCGAGCTGCGCGTCAACGGCGACGCGCGATTTCGGCGTCGCGCGATGGTGGCACGCAGGTGCGCGGCGGACCGGTGCCGCCGCGGGCGACCCGTACGAGCTGCGCACCGACGACGCGCTCGACGGCGCGTCGTTCGAGGTCGACCACGTCGCGCGGGCGAGCGCAGCGTCGCGCTCGGCGCGACGGAGACGTACGGAGGTGGCAGCGCGCTCGGCGGCGGTCGACGTCGCCGCCGGCGCGCACCTGCGCGTGCAAACGGCGTTCGTCCGCGCGCTCGGGGCGCTCGGCGCCGCGCGTGCAGGGTCAGCTCACGCTGTACGACGTGCACGCCGACGGGGCGGCAACGGCGTCGCGCGTTTTCGGAGGCCGGCATCGCGGCGCGCGCGGGCGTCGCGTACCAGCCGAGCGGCGGGACGTTCACGGTGCGCGGTTCGGTCGGGTCCGGGTTCACGCCGCCGTCGCTGGTCGCGCTGGCCGCGCTGCACGGCGCATTGCGCGGTCCGACGTACGCGGAACGGAGCGGACGTCGGCTTCGACCGGCGCGTGATTCGATGCGCAGACGACGCTCTCGTTCGACCTCTTCGCGTCGCACGGAGCAGAACCGTCATCGTCGAATCGCGCTTCGCGACGCTGGAGCGATACGGGCCCGGTCGCGCGCCGCGGCGCCGAGCTGTCGCTCGCGCGGCGGCCGCGCGTAGGACTCGGCTACCTGCTGCAGGCGTGGACGGCGAGCGAGACGCCGGCGCATGCTCGAGCTGGACGGCGACGCGGCGTCGGGAGCGACGCACGGATACGCGGAGATCTCGTACCACGGCGTGCAGGGATCGCGCGTCTCGCTCGGCGCGACGTACTGGGGCGCGGATCCGTCGCTCGCGCAGCCGGCGGTCGTCATGCTGAACACGAACGTCGAAATCCAGGTCGGTGCCCGCAGCAAGGTGCAGTTCGACGTCGAGAATCTCAACGACGCCGCACGCGCGATGTCCGTCAGCGCTGCTACCTTTCCCACCGGCCGAACGCGTTCGCACCCGGGCCGCGCACGCTGCGGCTTTTCCTTCGCCGCTCGTTCGGCCGCAGCGGCACGGACGGCTGACCGCACGCGCATCATCGGCCCCGCGCCGCCAGCACGTAGTGGTACTGCAGCGCAGACCGCTCCGCAACGACGAAGCCCTGCGACTCCAAGCGGCGTATCGCGGCGTGCGCGCCGTACACATGATCGTTCGGCGGTCCGACGGGACGTTCGACGTCCGCGTTCCAGTCGACGAACAGCGCGACGCCGTCGTCCGCAAGGAGTTCGCGCAGGTCGTTCAGAGCGGCGTCGCCGAGCTCGTGGAGCACGTTGAGCGCGAGGATGCGGTCCACGCGGCCGCGCAGCGGCGGCAGCATCGCCGGGTCGGCGACGTCGACGTTGAGGGCGCCCGCCGCCTCGACCGCGTCGCGCACGAGCGCGAGCATGGCCGGTTGCTCGTCCAGCGCCACGACGCGGACGTCGCCGCGCAGCCGCGCGAGCGCGACGGCATAGAGACCGGTGCCGGCGCCGAAATCGACGAGCGTCGCACCGGGCGCGAGGTCGAGTTGGGCGAGCAGCGTCTCGGGCGGCACGTACGCGAATCGCGCGGTGTCGTTCAGGATGGCGGCGCGCGCGGGATCGAAGCGCTCGGGCTGCTTGGCGCCGTGCCGGTCTGCGTGCATCGCCGGTCAGGCTGTGCCGGCGAAGCGCTGCCGCGACCGCTCTTTGGCGCGCGCGGCGACTTCCTCGCGGTCGCGCGGCGCGGACGTGGTGACGAGCGAGTCGATCAGCCGCCGCGCCGCCGCGGCAACCTCATCGACCGCGTGCTCGAACGCTGCCTCGTTCGCATGCGACGGCCGCGTGAAGCCGGAGAGCTTTCGGACGAATTGCAGCGACGCCGCACGGATCTCGTCGTCCTCGGCGGGCGGCGCGAAATTGAACAGGGGCCGGATGCTGCGGCACATGCACGCAGTATACAGCCGTGCCCGGCGCGGCTTCTACCTCCGCGAACGGTCTTCGAACTGCTTGATGAAGTCGGCAGCGGCCGACGAGGGGTCCCGCTTGACTACCCGCAGGCGCCTGCGCTTGGGCAGCGAGGGCAGGCGCAGGCCGCGTCCTCCGGACAGGATCATCGCGACGATATACGCGAGCATGGCGAAGACGAGGGCCGCGGAGACCCACGTGTTCTGCGGCACGTAACGCCAGTATCGCGCAAGCAGCACGTCGGCGACGTACAGCGCCGCGATGCCGGCGAGGATGATGACCAGGACCAGCCTGCGATCGGGCACGACGTTCGACCTCGCACCGCGCCTTCGTCATGGAAGCCCGAGCGCCATGCCGGACGGCGCGGTTGCATTCGACATATCAGCGCGGCTTGATGCCTGGCGGCAGGCGTGCTACGCTCGGCCCATGAGTGAGCGCTCCGACCCCCCGCAACGCATCGCCGGCGCGCTCGGCGACCCGACCCGCTATGCGGTCCTGCAGCGCCTCATGGCGGGTCCCGCCACCGTGTCGGAACTCGTGGCGCTCACCGGCGCGGCGCAGTCTAAGGTCTCCAATCACCTCGCCCTGCTGCGCGACGCGCGGCTCGTCGTCGCCACGCGACGCGGGCGGCACGTCGCCTACGCACTGGCCGACGCGTCCGTCGCGGCGGTGATCCACGTCCTCGAGCGCGTCTCCGGCAAGGGATCCGCCGCCGCGAACGCCCTGCCCGAGATCGCCGTCGCGCGCAGCTGTTACGACCACCTCGCCGGACGGCTGGGCGTCGCGCTGTTTCGCGCGCTCGTGGCGCAACGCGCGATTCGCACCGTGCGCGCGGCCCCCGTCCGCCGCAAGGTGCGGTCCGGTCTGGGCGACGTGCCGCTCGGCGCGAACGCCCGCGCGGTCTTCGGCGCGCTGGACATCGACCTGGACGCGGTGGCGAAGCGGCGACGGCAGTTCGCGACCGCGTGCAGCGACTGGACCGAGTCGCAGCCGCACCTCGGCGGCGCGCTGGGCGCAGCGCTGCAAGCGCGGATGCTGCGCGCGAACTGGGTGCAGCGCCGCAAGGGGACGCGCGCGCTGCGTCTCACGCGCGCGGGCGCCGCGGCGCTGCGCGACCGGTTCGCGATCGACGTCGACGCGCTCACGTCGCCGTGACGGCCCGATCCGGCGCGCGCGCGGCGGTCGTCGTCGCGGCGCTCGCGATCGCGGCCGACATCGGGCTCGCTCGCGTCGGCTACGGCTTGGTGCTGCCCGCGATCCGCCGCGAGCTCGGCGGAGGCTACGCGCTGTACGGCGCCGTCGCCGCCGTCCACCTGGGCGGCTACCTTGCCGGGACGCTCGCCGCGCCGCGCGTGCTGCGGGACCGCGCGTTGCGGCCGCGCCGCACGGCACTCGCGCACCTCGCCATCGCGATCTTCGTCGTCGCGTCGGCGCTTTCGCCGAACGCGGCCGTGCTCGCGCTCACGCGCTTGGGGATCGGGCTCTTCAGCGGCGTCGGGCATCGCGAGCGCGGTGACCGACGCGCTCGAGCGCGTTTCGCCCGAGCGCCGCGGCTTCGCCAGCGGCCTCGCGTGGAGCGCGATCGGAATCGCGCTGGTGATTTCGGCGCCTGCCGGCGCGTGGACGCTCGGCGCGGCCGTGCGCTGGCGCGCCGCGACCGCTGCATGGGCGATTCCCGCCGTGCTCGTCGCGGTGCTCGCATGGCGGATCGCGCCGCAGCGCGACGGCGCGCCGCCTGCGAACGAGGAGACGTCGTTCCGGTGGCGCGATCTGCTGCACGCGTCGAACGCGTACTTCGTCGCGGCCTATGCGGCGTACGGCGTGGCGTACATCGCGTTCGTCACGTTCGCCGTCGCAGCGTTCGCGGCGCGCGGGTTCGCCCCGCCGCTCGTGACGCTGATTTGGGCGTGTTGCGGAATCGCCGCGTTCGCCGGCTCGCTCGGCGTCGGTGTCGTGCTCGGCAGCGCGGCGCACCGCTGGTCGCTCGCGATCCCGATGCTGTGCGGCGGCATCGGCTCGGTGCTCGCCGACGCTGCAGGCGGCGTCGCGGCGACGCTGGGCACCATCTGCGTCGGCCTTGGTCTCGCTGCGACGCCCGCGGTCGCGAGCGCGTTCGCGCGCGAGCGCAGCGATCCGGCCAGCTCGGCACGCGCATTCGCCGCCGTCACGACGGTGTTCGGCGCCGGTCAGCTCGCGGGTCCGCTGATCGCGGGCGCGGTGGCCGATGCGTTCGGCCTCGCCGCCGTCCCGCTGTTCGCAGGCTGCGTGTTCATCGCCGGCGCGATCGCCGCGTCGGTCGACGCGACGCGCTAGCGGCGGCCCAACTCGACGCCGAGCGGCGCGAAGCCGCTGCTCTTGCCGGGCGGCGGGGCGGCGACTGCCGCGTGCATCGTCGACAGCGTGATGCGCCGGGTCGCGCGGTCGGCGCGGCGTACGGTCACCTCGATCGCTTCGCCGATCTCGTACTGCGCCGGATCGGCATCGCCCTCGCGCACCGTGCCGACGATGCCCGGGGCGATCTCGACCTGCAGCCGCGGCTCCTTCGCAACCACTTTGCCCTCGATCGTCGCGCCGTTTCGCACCACGTCCGCGTGATCGCGCCACGGATCGGGCAGCGCGTTCTTGCGCGAGAGCGAGATCTTCTTGCCGCCCTCGTCGATGCGCAGCACTTCGACCGGCAGCTTCTCGCCGACGCTCACGACGTCGGCCGTCTTCTCGACGCGCTCGAATGCCAGCTCGCGCATTGGGATCAGGCCGTCGATTCCGCCCAGGTCGACGAACGCGCCGAAGTCGGTGAGCCGGACGACGGTGCCTTCGCGCACCTGGCCCACGACGAGCGACTTGAGCACGTCGCTGCGCTTCGCGCGCCGCTCTTCTTCCGCCGCGCGCCGGTGCGACACCACGATGCGCCGCCGCGACTGGTCGATGTCGATGACCTTGAGCGGAACCTTCGTCTTGACGAGCGTCTCGATGGCGGTGCCCTGCGGCACCCGCACCTGCGACGCAGGCAAAAAGCCGCGAATGCCGGCGACGTCGACGAGCAGCCCGCCCTTGACCGCGGCGGTCACCGTACCGTTCACCACCTCGCCGCTGCTGCGCGCGGCCACGACCCGGTCCCACGCGGCTTGCGCGCGGCGGCGCCGCTCCTCGACGCGCGGGTCGGGCGGGGCCGGGGGCTTCACCGAAGGCTCGCTGGTGACGACCTCGCCCTCTGAAGAGGCAGGCTGCTCGGCCGCAGGCTGCTCGGCCGCAGGCTGCTCGGCCGCAGGCTGCTCGGCCGCAGGCTGCTCGGCCGCAGGCTGCTCGGCCGCAGGCTGCTCGGCCGCAGGCTGCTCGGCCGCAGGCTGCTCGGCCGCAGGCTGCTCGGCCGCAGGCTGCTCGGCCGCAGGCTGCTCGGCCGCAGGCTGCTCCGGCTCGCAGGCTGCTCGGCCGCAGGCTGCTCGGCCGCAGGCTGCTCGGCCGCAGGCTGCTCGGCCGCAGGCTGCTCGGCCGCAGGCTGCTCGGAGCCTTGCGGCGCCTCCGCAGGCTGCGTCGCGGCGGGTGCCTGCGGCGTCTCGGTGACGCCCTCGGGCGCCGGCTCACCGGACGCGTGCTGCTGCTCAGGGGCGTGCGAGTCGTTCACGTTGACTCGCGCTTCGCGCACCGGGTGGAAAAAACTCTCGGCGCAAGCGGGCCGCTTGAGCGGGGACGTCTCGGGGCAGAGCACGTTGCGAGATGCAGACGTCCGCGAGGACATTGCCGTAGCGCCGCGGGCGCGGCGCGGACACCCGGCTGTGCGGGACACCGGGCGCGACGCGGCGCGGCAAGGCACGACGTTCGGCGCCGGCATCGTCGCCGGCGCGTCGGACAACGATCCGACGACCGTCGCGACGCTCGCCGTCATCGGATCGACGACGACGTACGAGCTCGGCTGGCTGACGCTCGCGGTGATTCCGATGCTCGCGGTCATCCAGGCCGTCGCGGCGCAAGTGGGCGCCGTGTCGAGAAAAGGCCTGGAAGACTGTGTCCGCGCGCAGTACGGCCGAGGTTGGGCACTCGCCGTGCTCGCAGCGCTCCTGATCGTGAACGTCCTCACGCTCGCGGCCGATCTGGAGGGCGGCGGCGCGGCACTCGCGCTGCTCACGCACGTGCACTACACGTGGTGGCTACTGCCGCTCGGGGTTCTGACCGTCATCGTGCTCGTCTTCGGCAGGTATGCCGCGATCGAGCGCGTCCTGCGGTACATCGCGCTGCTCTTCCTCACGTACGTCGGGTCCGCGTTCTTGGCTCGACCGGATTGGCACGCGGTTCTTATCTCGTCGTTCGTGCCCCACTTCGACATGCGTCCGGAAACCGTCGCGGGGGCGCTGGCGCTGCTCGGCACGACGCTCACCGCGTACGCGTACGTGTGGGAGACGATCGAGCAGAGTGAAGAGAAGCCGCCGCTGCGGCGGCTGGGCCTCGTGCAGGTGGACGCGGCGCTGGGCATCGTGGTCGCCGGATTGACGTTCTGGTTCATCTTGATCGCCACCGGTGCGACGCTCGGCACGCATCATCGGCCGGTCGAGACGGCCCAGCAGGCTGCGCTCGCGCTGGCTCCGGTCGCGGGCAAGTACGCTTCGATCGTCTTCGGCGTCGGATTGCTGGGATCGGCGCTCGTGGCGATTCCCGTGATCGCGGGGACCTGCGCGTACGTCGCGTCCGAGATGTTCGGGTGGAGGCACAGCCTCGATGCGGAGTTCGGCCGCGCGCGCAGGTTCTACGCCACGCTGATCGCGTGCATCGCGGTCGCCGTCGCGATCGGTTTCGTCGGGGTGCGGCCGATCACGCTGCTGTTCTACAGCGGGATCGCCGGCGGCATCGCGACGCCGCTCACGATGGCGTTCATGCTGCTGGTCGGGCGCAACCGTAACGTGATGAAGAGCATGCGCATCGCGCCGTGGCTCGCGATCGCGGGATGGTGCGTGTGCGGCGTGGTCACGACAGCGACGGTCGTCTACCTCGCGCAAACGCTGACGCACGGCGCGAGCTGAATTCCGCCGGCGTCAGCGCACGGCCACAGGCGCGTACCCTTCGCGCGCGGGCACCTTCTGCTCACCGATGATCGCCGCCGCTTTCGTGCTGTCGGGATCGCTGCACGGTCCCGCCGCGAAGTCGCCGCCCGCCGCGGAGACGATGCGAAAGTACTCGTCCGGGTCGCGCCGCTTCGCGCGCGGCAGCATCTCCGCGCAGTATGTCTCCTGCACCGCCTGGTGATCGCAGGCGCGAAAGTACGCCGGCTGCGCCTTGGCGGCGTCGTAGCGGTGGTTCTCGAACGCGTGCACGAGCGACGCGGTGTCGGTCGTGCCTGCAGCTTCCATGCGGTCGATGATGTTCGCGACGGCCATGTAGCCGAGATACTGCCGCCAGTTCGGCGGGAACCCGTGCGCGACGGCCGCGAGCCGGCGGTGCAGCGACGGCGCGCGGCCACCGGCGTCCGGCCCCCAGACGTAGCCCCACAGCGATCCGGCGAGCGCCTCGGCCGGGAACGCCGCCGCAAGTTCGTTCTCGCCGGTGACACCGGCTGCGAGCATGCGTTTGTGCAAGCCGAACTGCACGAACGACGTCGCCGCGTTCTGCGTATCGGTGCCGCCGTTGAGGAATAGGAATGCGTCGGCGTCCGTCGCGCGCGCCTTGACCATGTACGACGAGAAGTCGTTGGTGCCGACAGGGTGCAGGTCCATACCCGCGACGTGGCCGCCGTGCGCCTGCAGGATGACGCTCAGGCGATCGCGCGCATCGGTGCCGAACGCATAGTCCGCGACGAGGAAGTACCAACGCTTCGCGCGCCGGATCAGCTCGGCGCCCAGCGCGTTCGACAGCATCGCGAGCGAGCACGTCTGGCGAAAGCAGACGCGATTCGCCTTCGCGCCCGTCATTGCGGTGTCGTGCGTCCCGACCGCGACGTAGAGGATCCCCGCGGTTTGCGCGTACGCCGAAACGGCATTGCCCACGGCCGACGACGCTCCGCCCGCGAGCGCGTCGACCTTCTCGTTCTCGACGAGGCGCCGCGCTTCGCTCGTTCCGATGGCGGGCTTGGTCGCGTCGTCCGCGACGATCAGCTCGTAGCGCGTGCGGCCACGCCGGTTGGCGTCATCGAGCGCGAGCCGCGCGCCGGACAGTTGCGGGATGCCGCCGACCGCGAACGGTCCCGACAGCGAGTCGATGTAGCCGATGCGCACGACGGGCCGCGCGGTCGCGGCGCGCACGGCGCCCGGTACGAGCGCCGCACCCGACGCGGCCAACGATCCGGCAAGAAAACCACGGCGACTGGAACGCATGCCCCCCGCTTCGCCACGGACCCCCGCCCGCCTCGACACCGCACCGCCGGCCGCGCCGCACGTGACCCATCATCGCGCCCCCTTCGACAAGCTCAGGATGACAGATACGCGACGGCAACAGCTGCGCCGCTAACCGCGATGCCCGCAGTGCGAGCACCGCAATGCCCGCAGGGCGAGCACCGCAATGCCCGCAGGGCGAGCGCCGCGCCGCGGTGCTTCGCGGGGCCTTTTCGGCGAGCGAAGCGCACGATGCGCGAGAGCGAGACGAAACGGAGCGGCCCTCGCACACGAAGTGCGAGGGCCGCGTCCCCGACGAAGCACTGCGGCGCGGCGCTCGCCCCGCCACCCTTCGACCAGCTCAGGATGACAGCGAGAGCGGTTAGACTTTTTCGATCTGGTAGAACTCGAGCTCGACAGGCGTCTCGCGTCCGAAGATCGAGATGAGCGCGCGAACCTTTTCTTTTTCCGGCTGGATGTCGTCGACGATCCCGGTGAAGTCGAAGAACGGGCCGGACGTGACCTTGATGCGGTCGCCCTTCGCGAAGTCGATCTTGAGCTTGGGCGTCTCGATGCCCATCTGCTTGAGGATCGTCTTGACTTCTTTGTCCTGGAGCGGAACGGGCTTCTCACCTGAGCCGGGCGAGCCGACGAAGCCGGTCACGCCGGACGTGTTGCGCACGACGTACCAGGACGCGTCGTCCATGTCCATCTCGACCAGGACGTAGCCCGGGAACACTTTCTTCGGCGTGATCTTGCGCTTGCCGTCCTTGAACTCGACCTCGTCTTCCATCGGGACGAGCACGCGGAAGATCTTGTCCTGCATGTTCATCGAGTGGATGCGGCGTTCGAGGTTCGCCTTGACCTTGTTCTCGTAGCCGGAGTACGTGTGGATCACGTACCACTTCTTGCGGTCGTCCTGCTTTTTCTGCGCGGGCGACGCGGCGGGAACTTCGGCCTCGGCGACCGTGGTGGTGACGTCCTGGTCCATCAGCGCGCTCCTCCGGTAAGCCAGCCGAAGAGCGCTCCGAACAGCAGGTCACAGGCGTAGGTGAAGATGCCGACGCCGACGACGAGCGCGATGGTGAGCAGCGTCGCCGCAATCCACTCCTCGCGGGTAGGCCACGTCACGCGGCGCATCTCGGTGACGACACCGCGAACGAAATCTTGCGTGCGCGCGGCGTTCGCCGCCCGCTGTGCGGGCGTGACGGCCGGGCGCTTCGCCGGCTGGCGACCGGGGTTGGGTTTCATATGTGTTCTTCGTACCGCTGGAGATTGGCAGGGCGGACAGGACTCGAACCTGCAACCGACGGTTTTGGAGACCGCAACTCTACCAATTGAGCTACCGCCCTCAAGGCTTCAGCTTCGCTGAAGCCGCGCCGCGTTTCGTCGAGACGAAGCACGGCAGTATGGAGTCGAGCCGGAGCGTCTATCGCGTTTCCCGGTGTGCCTTATGGCACCGGCAGAACCGGCAATACTTGCTCAGTTCGAGGCGCTGCGACGTCTTCTGCTTGTTCTTGAACGTGTTGTAGTTCCGGCGCTTGCATTCGGTGCACGCCATCGTCACCATCACACGGGTTTCTTTTTTTGCCATGGTTCGTGTTCTCGGAAAGCCTCGGGCCGGCGTGGAACATGAAGAAAACGGACGCGGGGTCCGTTCCGAGCTACGACTATAGCACAGCCGGCGGCCCGATGTCACCCCGAAAAGCGGGCGGTTCGGCGACCATTGCCCGGAAGGTCCGTCCTCCAGGGCTAGAGATCGATCAGCGGCTCCGTGATGCTTGCCCGGTCGTCGGCGTGGAACCCGCCGATCGTCGCAACCCCGAAGAACTCCGCGACGTCCTCGCGCCCGAGGATCTCGCCCAGACCGTCGAGCGCGGCGTCGTGCGCGATCCGCCACAGCATGACGACGCTGCGCTCGGTCCCTCGCGTCGTGTGCATCTCCGTGATCTGAGACCACAGCGGCCCGCTCTCGTCGTCGGCGAACGACTCGGCCAGCTGCGCGAAGCGGTCCTCGACCCACCGCGTCCGCTCCGGGCGCGGCAGCGAGAGCCAGGCGGGCGTGGGCGTCAACTGCACGATGACGTAGATCGGCGCGGCGGTCATACGGCGACCGGCGACTCGACGACGCGATTCCGGCCGGCGTCCTTGGCCCGGTACAGCGCGCGGTCGGCGCGCTCGACGACATCCGCCGCTGCGGTCCGTCGGCCGCGCGTACGCGACGCCGACCGAAACCGTGACCGCCTTGCCGTCCGCGTAGATCACGCCGCCCGTGGAGATCGCGACGCGCAGGCGCTCGGCCACCTGCAGCGCGCGCTCCCGCGTGGCGTCGCGCAGCAGTACCAGGAACTCCTCGCCGCCGAACCGGCCGGCGACGTCGACGCCGCGAATGTCCTCGGCGATGATGCGGCCGATGCGCGCCAGCGCGCGGTCGCCGGTCTGGTGTCCCATCAGGTCGTTGATCGACTTGAAGTGGTCCACGTCGAGCAGCAGCACGGCATACCGGCCTCCGCTTCGCACGTGCGTCATCGCATCCTCGAGCGAGCGCGCGACGCCGCGGCGGTTCGGCAGCCCGGTGAGGATGTCGATCGACGCGGCGGTGCGCGTCGCCGCGATCGCGCCGTACTCGCCGAGCAGCGGCCCGATCTCGTCGGCCGCACGCTCGAAGTCGCGCGAGGCGACGGCCGTGACCCCGTCGGGCGGCCGAAACACGATGATCGCGCCCCGCAAACCGCCTTGTGCGTCCCGTGCCGCGTACGCGCGCACCTCGCCGTGCTCGGCTGCGTCCGCGACGGCATGGTCACCGGTAACCTGCACTTGCAGCAGCGCACGGCCGCCGAGGCGCTCGAGCTCCGACGGCGCCGGCGTGCCGAACCGCATCAGGCGCGACCAGCGGCCCGAGCCGCCGCGGCGAAACGCGGCGATCTCGACCGACTCGCGCACGATGCGCGGATCGATCGAGACGAGCAGCGAGCGCAGTTGCGGCTTGGGATCGGTCGCGCGCAGCATCGCGTCGACCGCCTGCCGCGAGAGCGCGAGCCGGTGCAGCCGCGCGTTCAAGCGGGCCATGCGGTTCAGCATCGCGGCGACGACCACGAACGGGAGCAGCGCCAGCACGCCGACGAGCGCGCCCTCGGTGACCGCCGCGTGGATTGCCACGTAACCCCACGCCATCTCGCCGACCGCGACGAGCACGGTTGCGGAATCGGCGATGTGGCGGCGCCAGATGCGAATGAGCGAACGCGATTGGCGCAGCGCGCTCAGCGGATCGAACCACAACAAGTCGATGGCGAGAACGAACGCCGCGCCCAGCGCCGCGAACGCGACGAGCGCGAACACGGACGCCGGCGCCGCCGCGTACGTGCGCAGCGGCATCACAATGAGCGCGCCTGCGGCGAGCGCGGGAAACCGCATCGCAGCAGTCACGATGCGTTCGGTGAACGGGCGCCGGTGGGTGGAAGGCGGGCGCACGAGCTGGCCGATCAAAGCGCACCACGCCGCAAGCAGCCAGCCGTCGCGGACGAGGACCGCGACGAGCACGGGCGCGAGGAAGCCGACGCGGTCGCTCTCCGGCGTCGGGCGGCTGCTGCGCTCGAAGTGCGCCGCAGGCGCGCGCAGCCACCCGAGCGCGGCGGCGACGGCGACGGCGCCGCACAGGAAGACGACGTCGTCCGGACGCAGCCGTTCGAACGTGCCGCGGCCGTAGACGAGAGTTGCGCCCGTCGCCGCAAGCAGCGACGCGACGCGGATCACCGCGTAGACGCGCCGTGCGATCAGCCCGAACCCTCCGTCACGTCCTGCAAGATGGGCCCAGTCGTACACCGGGAGGCACGGAGCCCCCTGGGAAACCCACGGCCGCCGGTCAGCGCTCGGGCGGCAGGTGGAGAAACGCGCGAAAGACGTCGATCAGACGCCGCGCGATGCGACGCCGCTCGCCGGCGCGTCGCTCGACCTCCGGCGTGCCTTGCGCGCTGCGGCGCTGGGACAGACGGCGGTCGCCGCGGTCCTCGTCACGCCGGTCCGCGTCGTCGGATGGTGGCAGCATGCACGCGCATTCCCGAACGCCCGCTCGCGGACCCGGTTCGCGAACCTCTCAGCGGCGCAGAATCACGAAGAGCAGGCTCATCGCGACCGCCGCCGCGGCGAATAGGCGGGTCCGTTTCCAGTCGCGCCGCACCGCGAAGACGGCGGTGCACGCCAAGAGCAGGACCCAGAGGATCAAGGCGATGTCGGGGGTCGTCGGCAGCGGCAAGATCTACTTTCCGACGATCGCGCCGAGACGGGCGAGCTCCGCGTCGACGCGACGGTCGTGCGCACGTTCGGCGGCAAGTTCGCGCCGCAGGCCAGCGTTCTCGGTGTGCAGCGCCTTGATCGCCGCGAGCGCCACGCCGTCCTCGTCGATCGACGTGATGTGCCGGTCATCTTCGCCGACGCCGAAGGCCGCGTAGAAATCCTGCGCCATCGGACCGACGTGCCGCACGCCGCGTTCGGAGACGTAGCTCCACGTGCCGATCGGCAGGCGCGCGACCTTGTCGAGGACCTCGTCGTTGTCGATGCGCGCGACGTTCGTCTTCATGTTGCGATCGCTGACGGATGCCCACGTGCCGGAACCGCTCGCGAGCGTTGCGCCCACGGTATTGGTCGCATTCGTCCAGAACGTGACGCCGCCGGTCGACCGGGCGAGAAACTGGTCGGCCACGGTCGACGTGAGTTGCGTCGCACCGCTCGAATCGTCGCTCCACACGAACGAACCGGCCGTGGCGGCGTTCGAGTTGACGCCTGCCGCGAGGCTCTGGTTTCCGGAGGCCGTGTTCTTCGAGCCGCCGAGGACCGTCGCGTGCGCACCCGACGCCGTGTTGTTCGCACCGCCGGCGACGTTCGCTCCGTTGCCCGATGCGATGTTCGTGTTGCCGCCAGCGACCGTGGCCCATTCCGCCGTCACACTGTTGCCGCTACCGCCCGCTATCGTCCCGAACTGCCCGGAGTTCGTATTGGTCTGACCGCCGCCGACGAACGAGTGGTCGCCCGATGCGGTGTTCGCCTGGCCTCCGACGAGTGCCGAAATGAACCCCGACGCGGTGTTGCTCTCACCACCGAGGAGCGCCGCACCGGCTGACGAGGCGGTATTGAACGCACCGCCGCCGAGCGTCGAGGAGTTGCCGTTGGTCGGGTCGACGGTGTTCTGGTACCCGCCGATAATGACGGAATACGCGGCGGTGGCGTAAATCTGATTCTCATAGCCGCCGCCGATGAAGGAATCGGACGCGCCGCCGGTGGTGCCGGCGATGTGGTTCCCGTTTCCGCCGGTGATCGCCGTATAGCTGTCACACGCCTCGTTCGAAATGCCGCCGGCGACGGTCGCGTCGGTGCCGCCGGCGACGTTTCCATTCGCGGAAATGCCGTTGAACGAACCGGTCCCGGCGCTGCTGCAGGTCCCCGCGCTGCTCGTCCGGCGAATCTGTCCCGCCGGCGGTGCGGCGTTCGAGCCGATCGACGCCGGCGGCTCGACGGAACCCGGCCGCACCGTGGCGACCGCACCACCGCCCGCGCACGCGGCGAGGACGGCACCGCTCACCAGCGTCAAAAGAGCAACCCCAAGGGTGATGTCGCACGGCTGCCTCCTAATGCAAGGACAGCGTCCGTTCGAGACGTCGGTCTCGTTGCGGGCGCTCTCTTGTCCGCCTGGCGTTCGGCGTTACACGCCGGCCGCCTACTCCGCTCATTGGGGCTTCCGCCTCCGCGGCGAAAAGCGATTTGCGCCCGGGCGGACTTGAACCGCCAACCTCGGCCTTAGGAGTGCCTCGCTCTATCCAGTTGAGCTACGGGCGCACGGACCGGAACCTTCCCGCAGCGAATGGGCGGCTCATGCAGACGCAGACGGGCCCCACCGCCGCCGGCGCCGCCCAACACATCCCGCCGATGAGCAAGGCTCCGGCGGGCTTTTCGATCGAACGCGATCTTCCGCAGGGCTTCGCGGCCTTCTATCGCCCGCTTCACGACGCGTTCGCCGCGCGCCAGCAGGAGCTGATCCGCAAGCGCCGCCGCACGCTCGAGGCCTCGCAGCAAGGGCGCAAGCCGCAGTATCCGGCGCCGTCCGAAGCTCAGGGCGCGTGGCGGGTCGAGGTCCCCGCGTGGTGCGCCGACCAGCGCAACCAGATGACCGGGCCCGCCGACGATCACGAGCTGTGCGTCAAGCTGCTCAACTCGGGCTCGCCGGCCGTCATGGTCGACCTCGAAGACTCGATGGCCAACGAGTTCGAGCTCACGCTGCGCGGGATCGACAACACGATCGCGATGTACTACGGCGAGCTGACGTACGTCGACCACAAGCGCGGCGGAAACGTCGTGCCGATCAAGCCGTCGAACGTCGTGCTGTGGACGCGCGTGCGCGGCCTGCACCTGTCGCAAGCGGGGATCTACGAACAGGCGACGTCGGCGTCGCTGTTCGATCTCGCGCTGCTCGTGTACAAGCTGGATTTCTCGCGCCTGCGGCACCCGCTCGCGATCTACATCTCGAAGTCGGAGTCGGCCGAGGAAGGCCTGTGGTGGCGTGACGTCTTCCAAGCGGTCGCGCGCGCGAAGGGCATCGACCCGCTGTCGATCAAGGCGATGGCGCTCGTCGAGGCGTTTCCCTTCGCGTACGAGATCGAGGAGTTCGCGTACAACCTGCGCGACCATTTGCTCGGTCTGAATCTCGGCCGCTGGGATTACATGGCCTCGCTGATCGACTTCAACCTCGAGGACCCGGCCTGGGTGCTGCCCGATCGCAACACGATCCCGCACGACGTGGCGTTCTTCCAGAACTTGCGCGAACGCATCCCCGAGGTGTCGCACCGGCACGGACTGCTCGCGATCGGCGGTATGACGGCGCTCTTCCCCGACCGCACGAACCCCGAGCTCAACGCGCGCGCGATGGCGGTCCTCGAACAGGACAAGCGCAACGAGTCCAACACGCTGTTCGACGGCGCGTGGACCGGACATCCGGACCAGAACGCGATCGCGGTCGCGCAGTTCCCCGTGCCGAATCAAGGATTCAAGCGCAAGCCGGGCGCGAACGCCACGCCCGATCTTCTGCCGTCGATCGCAGGCGTCGGAAAGCGAACCGAAGAGGGCACGCGCACCGCGGTCCGCACCGTCATCCGGTACCGTTTCGGCTACCTGAACGGCTTGGGCGCATCGCTGATCGACGGCTTCATGGAAGACCTCGCAACGGATCGCATCTACCGGCTGATGATCGCGCAGCGCGTACGGCACGGCATGCACAGCGCGCAGGACATCACCCGCTTCTTCGACGAGGAGCTCGAGACGCTGATCGCCGAGCGCGCGGCGAACGACCGGGCCGCGGCGCAGACGTATCGCGAGGCGCGGCGGCAGAGCGAGGCGATGATCGAGAGCGGGTTCCATGATCCGATCTGACGCGCGGTTCGGCACGCCGCACACCGGGAGGACGCCGCGGATCTGACGCACGCCGCGGAGCAGAGTCCCGGGACGCTGCTCGCGCACACTCCGGCGATCGTCTACGCGGCGCGCGCGGACGGAAGCATCGCGTACGCCAACGAGGCGTGGACGCGCTTCAGCGGCACGCCCGTCGAAACGCTGCTCGGCTCCGGTTGGACGGACGTCGTGCACGCCGACGACATCGTTAGGGTCGCCGACGCATGGATGCGCGCGATCGCGACCGGCGCGCCGTTTCGGGAAGAGCTCCGCGTCCGCGACCGTGACGGCGAGTACCGCTGGGTGATCTCGCACGCCGTGCCGCTCACGGATGCGTACGGCACCGCATCGGCATGGTTCGGGTCGATCCTTCCGTCCGACGAGCAGCACACCGTCGAGCAAGCGATCGTGTCATTGGCGGACGCGATCCCGCAGCTCGTGTGGGCGAGCGATCCGCTCGGCAGACCAACGCACGTCAATCGGCAGTGGATCGAGTATACGGGCATCACGCTTGCGCAAGCGCGCAGCGGCGGCTGGATGCAGGCGGTCCATCCCGACGACGTCGAGACGGTGCGCCTGCTGTGGGACCAAGCGATCCTCACCGGCACGCTCGAGAGCCGCCGCCCGTACCGGCTGCGCCGTTGCGACGGCGCCTTCCGGTCGTTCGTCGTCCGCGCGGTCGCGGTGCGCGACGAAGGCGGGGAGATCGTCCGCTGGTACGGCACGGCGACCGACGTCGACGATCAGTATCGTGCCGTGCAGCGCCGGGCGATGCTCGACCGTTTGGGTGCGGCGTTTGCGGAGTCCCTCGAGTTCGAGCGCACGGCGCGCACGGTCGCGTCGGCGATGTGCGAGGACTTCGCCGACTTCGCGTGGGTCGATGTGCTCGACGACAAAGGGCGATTGCACCGTATCGCGGTCGAAACGGGACGCCTCACCGCCGACGACGCGCCGTTCAAGACGTTCGCGCCGCCGCCCGAGGCGCGCAAACACCCGATCAACCTCGCGCTGAGCGGCGGCGATACGCAGATCGTCTCGCACGTCGACGACTCCTGGATGCGCGACACGTCCTGGAGCGAGGAGCACTACGCGTTCGCCCGCACGCTGCCGATCGCGTCGATCGCCTACGTGCCGATGACCGCGGCAGGCGAGCGCATCGGCGTGCTCACCTTCGGCGCCGCGAAAGGAACCGGCCGAAGCTTCTCCGCGGCCGATCTGGAGGACGCCGAGGAGGTCGCCCGCCGCGCCGCCGTCGCGCTCGCGAACGCCCGGCTGTATCGCGACCTGCTCGCGAGCGAGGCGCGTTACCGCGGCATCATCGACACCGCGCAAGAAGGCGTGTGGATCATCGACCCGGAGCATCGCACGCGCTACGTCAACGCGCGCATGAGCGAGCTCCTCGGCTACGACCCCGACGCGATGTACGGCCGCAGTCTGTTCGATTTCGTCGAAGCCCCCGATCGCGCGGCGACGCTGCGCGCGCTCGAACGGAACCGTGCCGGCGCGGGGCACCGCGGCGAGCAGCGCCTGCTCCACCGTGACGGGCGCACCGTCGACGTCATGGTCGCGTCGAACGCGCTGTTCGACGTGACCGGCGCGTACAGCGGAACGCTCGGCATGTTCACGGACATCACCGAACGCAAGCGTATCGAAACACAGTACCGCGTGCTCGCCGCCGCGAGCGACGTGCTCAGCGGGACGCTCGACATCGACGCCCTGCTCGGACGCTTCGCCGACCTGCTCGTCGCCGAACTCGCCGACGAGGCGACGATCGCGCTGCGCGCGGGCCACGCGGTCGTGCGGCGCCGCCGGGTGCCCGGCGCCGACGCGAGCGAGTTACGCACCTCGCTGCGGCATCGCAACGCCGACCTCGGTGCCGTCACGCTGCGCCGCGCCCAACCATTCCACCGTGACGACGTCGTGCTCTTCGATGAGCTCGCAGCGCGCGCATCGGTGGCGATCGAGAACGCCCAGCTCTACCAGCGCGAGCACCGCGTCGCCGTGACGCTGCAGCGAACGATGCTGCCCGCCGTGCTTCCGGTCGTCGAGGGCGTCGCGTTCGACGCGGTGTACTTTCCGGGGGCGACGGAAGCGGAGATCGGCGGCGACTGGTACGACGCGATCGCGCTGCGCGACGGGCGCGTCATGGTTTCGATCGGCGACGTGACCGGGCGCGGCCTCACTGCCGCCGTCATCATGGGCCGCATGCGGCAAGCGATCGAGACGCTCGCGATGTACGAGCTCGACCCCGTGCGGCTGCTCGACGCGGCCGACGGCGTGCTGCGGCGCGCGCACCCCGACACGATCGTCACGGCGCTCGTCGGCCTGCTCGACCCGGCGGCGTCGACGCTGACGTACGCGACCGCAGGCCACCCGGCGCCCTTCGTGCGCGACGCATACGGGATGGTTCGACAGCTTCCGGGGCGCGGGCTACCGCTCGGATTGCGCGACGGCGCGCAGCCGCCCGCGACGACCGTCGTGCTGCCGCCGAACGCGCTCGCCGTCTTCTTCACCGACGGGCTCGTCGAGTCGACGCGCGACATCGCCGAAGGCGAACGGCGACTCGTCGAGGCGCTTCGCGATGACGCCGTCGCTCACGCACGCGCCTCCGCCGCGACGCTGGCGGCGCGCGTGCTCGAAGACGGCGCCCGCGACGACGTCGCCGTGATGACCCTGCGGCTGTCGGGCGGCAGGAGCATCTCGGCACCGTGGACGTTCCGGTGGCGCTTCGACCCGCGCGACCGTGCGCGCGCGCATGACGTGCGCGACACGCTGGTGGAAGGGCTCAGTCAGGCCGGCGCGGCCGTGGACGTCGGTGCGACGCACCTCGTGTTCGGAGAGCTCATCGGCAACGCCGTGCGCCATGCGCCCGGCGACGTCGATGTCGAGCTGACGTGGAACGACCGCGGCGAGCCGGTGCTCGCGGTGACCGACGACGGTCCCGGGTACGAGCCGGCGACGACGCTCCCTGCGCACGATGCGGAATCCGGGCGCGGGCTGTTCCTCGTGGCGCATCTCACGCGCGACTTCAGCGTGCAGTGCTTGCCCGGCCGCGGCGCGTGCGCCCGCGCCGTGCTCCTCGCTCGCGCGTAGCGCAAGCGACCGAGCGGGGCGCCGCATCCGGGCATACTCGCGCCATGGACAACTCGCACGTCACCGAGACCAAAGAGACCACCATCGAGAAGCGCACGGTCGTCGAGCAGCCGACCACCGTCGTGGAGAAGCGCGTCGTGGAAGAGAAGCCGCGGCACGGCGAGACCGTGACGATCGAAACGCACACCGAGGGGTAGGGGTCGGCTCGGCTTCTCTCTGGGACGGGGAGCGGGGGTGGTGTGCCGGGCACGCTCCCTGCGCGCATCATGCCCCTTCGACAAGCTCAGGATGACGCGGTCGCTACCTCTGCGTCGCTCCCGCCCCTCCGGGGCTCCGCGACTCCGAGAGTACCCGGCACACCACCCCCGCTCCCCGTCCCGGCGCGATGCTCTCGCGGGGAGGGAGCTACAATGCCAGGATGGTGGCGGGCTGCTCGCTTCGCGAGGACGCGGGCGCGCGGCGCATCGTCACCGTGAGCTTGTCGAAGGCGCGGCGCTTTCGACGTCAGCCTGAGCTTGTCGAAGGGCGGATTTAGCCGACGATCGTGCCGGTCACTTCGCCCAGGCCGATTTGCGTGGTGGCGTTCTTTGCGCGGCCGCGGATCGTCACGGTATCGCCGTCTTCGAGGAACGCGCGCGTCTCGCCGGACGGGAGAACGATCGGCTTTGCGCCGCGGTGCGTCAGCTCCAACAGCGAGCCTTGCGTGTTCGGAGCGCTGCCCGAGATCGTGCCGGTGCCGAACAGATCGCCCGGCCGCAGGTGCGCGCCGTTCGACGTGACGTGCGCGAGCTGCTGCGCAACCGTCCAGTACATGCCGCGAAAGTTCGTGCGTGAGATCGTCGCCGCGGGTTCGTTGCGTTCGCGCATGCGCGCCGTCTGCAGCAGCAGCTCGAGCTCGATGTCGTACGCCCACGGCGCGCTCGCGCGCAGGTACGCAAGCGGCTCCGGCGCGCGTTGCGGCTCGGCGACGCGGAACGGTTCGAGCGCGTCGAGCGTGACGATCCACGGCGAAATCGACGTCGCGAACGATTTCGCGAGAAACGGTCCCAGCGGCTGATACTCCCACGCCTGGATGTCGCGCGCGCTCCAGTCGTTGAGCAGGACGTAGCCGAAGACGTGCTCGGCCACCGCATCGGCCGGGATCGGCTCGCCGTGCGCGCTGCCCGGTCCGGCGATCCATCCCATCTCGAGCTCGACGTCGAGCAGCGCGGACGGCGCGTGGATCGGCGCTTCGGCGTCGGGTGGTTTGCGCTGACCGTGCGGGCGGCGCACGGGCGTGCCGCTCACGACGACCGTGCCGGATCGGCCGTGGTAGCCGATCGGAACGTGCCGATAGTTCGGCAGCAGCGGCTCCGCGTCGGGCCGCAGAATGCGCCCGACGTTCGTGGCGTGTTCGAGCGAGGAGTAGAAGTCGACGTAGTCGCCGATCGCGACGGGAAGCTGCATCGTCACGGAGTCGCGCGGCACGGCGGCCGCGAGCACCGCGGCGCGTTCGTCTGCGGTCGCGGCCTCGCCCAGAATATCGGTCAGTCGCGCTCGCACCGCGCGCCACGCGCCGGCGCCTTCGGCGAGAAATCCGTTGAGCGTCGCGGCACCGCGCAGCGACTCCACATCGACGACGCGGTCGCGCGCGAGCGCATCGAGATCGATGACGGACGATCGGAACGCCACGCCCGGGCGCGGGCGGTCGTCGCGCTTGTCAGAGAAGATCCCGAACGGGAGGTTGTCGATTTCGTAGTCGCGCGGATCGATCACAAGAGGATGCCGAGGTCGCGCAGGTCGTTCACGGGCTCCGCGAAGCTGCAGCTTCCGAACGCGATGCAGCGCTCGCGCGCAGCGGCGATCGCGGCGGCCTCGACGCGAACGTCACGCCATGCAGCGTGCGCCGGATCCACGACGAACGCGCGCGGGTCGCTTTCTGCCAGGATCTCGGGCACGCGGGCTGCGTCGACGGCGCCCGCGTGCAGTGCGACGCCGGCGAAGAACACGTTCAAGAAGCCGTGCTGCGGGGAGACGGCGCCTGCGCCGCGCACGGGATGGTGCAGTCCGGCCGACGCCTTCCACGGAACACCGTGCGCGTGCGCGGCAGCGATGAACGCGGCGAGGTCGTCGACGGACGGCGTCGCTCCCGGCGCCGCGCCGCCGCAGCGGACCTTCGCGCCGAGCGTCACGTTCGACGGTGCGTTCGCGCGCGCGCCGGCGATGAGCGCCAACCACGTGTCCGGCGGGGTCGCCCAGCCGGCGTCGTACGACGACTCGTACCAGAACGCAACGCCGGCGCTGGGATAGCGCCCGACCACATCGGCGACGATCCGCGCCAATGCATCCGGCGTCAACGTCAGCTTCGGCAGACGCGCTTCCAGTGACGTCACGGTCACCCCGTCCAGGCCCGTGACGCGCTCGACACGGTGCAGGTCCGCGCGAACGGTATCGCCCTTCGCGCCCGAAGTCCCGGCGTCGAGGACGACCGACAGCTCGATCGGACCGTCCGCCGCCACCCGCGTCGCGGCGAACTCGTCGATGCGCGACGCCGGAACGACAAAGCGGCCGGTCACCCACCAATACGCGCTCTCACGGTGCCGCATGTGATGGCGGACAGCGGCCCGCATCGGCAGCTCGGCGGGCGGGAAAAGCCCGGCGTCGTCGATCAGGCGTTCGAAGAGCGCGCGCTTGGCGCTATCCGTGGAGATGGCGGTAGGCATGACGCCGACTGCTACTCAGGAAAGCGACGAGACCCTCCGCAGCGGGAGGGTCTCGTCAGGCTGGAGCTGGCGGTGGGGATTGAACCCACGGTCTCGTACTTACCATGCACGTGCTTTACCACTAAGCTACGCCAGCTCGTAGTCCGACGCCCAGCGGATCGTCTTCGTCATGTTGTTCTTCGGCGGCGCGATCCGTAGGCTACCCAGCGACCGAGTCAAATGCGACTCGGGCACGACGTAAACCTTCTCGGTGTCGGCACAGTAGACGGCAAGATATTCGATTTGGCCGATGTAGGGCTTCGACGGGTGCGCGCGATGCCCGTGCGTGCTCACGGCGCCGTACAAGATGACGCCGTTTCGGACACGACCCGTCTTGACTTGCACGCGCGAAAGTCGTTCACCGTCGTCGATGATGAGATCATATCGCTGATTCTCACCGAACGGCCGGCTGACGAGATAGCCTCGTTTCAGAAATGCGGCAGCGACGTGCATCTCCGAGATGTCGCCGATGCGCTTCGTATTGCGAACCTTTGGATCGGGTACGGCCTTGATCTCGTACCGCTCGGCGTCTTGCAGCGGAAGCGCAAACTCGAACGCGCATTGCTCGGCGTCATCCGCAGTGAGGAACGACACGCCCGGGATCGTTTCGATGGTCGTCATGCGACGATCGTACGTGCACGGTGTGCCAGGTGTAGGGCACAGTGCACGCACGCGCCTACTTGATGCCGCCGCCGCACGCCGCGAGCACGGATGCAAGAACGATCGCGCACACGCACGACGAGAAACGGAGCGTCATGAACCACCGCAACGGAGCTTCTGTGAAGCAGCGCCTCGCGTTCCGCGATGGTTCGGTCAAATCTCGGGCGCGAACGCGACCGCTCGCCGGCGACTGGCGCGTACCGTACAGTTGGCCGTCATCGCCGACAGCGCGAGCACGCTCGAGCGAGCGATGCGATCATGGAGCGGGCGGCGGGAATCGAACCCGCGACTCTTGCTTGGAAGGCAAGGGCATTACCATTATGCAACGCCCGCGCTCCGCGATCCGGTGGAGTTGACGGCAGGCGGCGCGTGGACCTTGCGAGGTGCGCCGCCGCCTGCTCGTCGGACGTGGTGGGCCGGGCTGGATTTGAACCAGCGTATCGCTTTCGCGAGCCGAATTTACAGTCCGGTGCCATTAACCACTCGACCACCGACCCACGGTGCGGACCCGCCATGATACGCGGCGGCGGGGTGACCTTCCTACCGCACCAGGGCCGGAGCCGGACGTTGGAAAATGTGCGAGCAAGCGCCGACGTACCCAAGCGGTCGAAGGGATCGCACTTGTAATGCGACTGCGAAAGCACACGTGGGTTCGAATCCCACCGTCGGCTCATCGTGAAGAGTTCTTCGAGCGCACTGTTCCGGTTGTCTGAAGAGTCGGTCGGCGTTCGAAACCAACCCGGCTGACGTGGGAATCATCAACCAGTCGTGAGCGAACCGATCGAAGTCCGGCCTCTGTGGCGCCGATCCGGCGGGCTCGCGCTCGTGTGCGAGAAGTGCCTGAACGTCCGCTTCCCGGAAGATTTTCCCGAGCACGCCGGCGACGAGCGCCTGCAACCTGCGCGCGTGGCTGAAGGACCGGCTCAAGGCCGAGGGCCACTGGGGCGCGATCCGCGCCACGGGCACGACCTGCCTCGACGTCTGCGCGACCGGTCGCGTGACGATCCTGATCGACCCGGTCGGACGCGGCGGGCCGCAGAAGTGCCTCGTGTTCGATCCGCTCGAAGACCGCGAGCTGATCTACCAGACGATCGTGCGCGAGCTCGCGCCGGCGCCGGCGGCCGCGAAGGTCTAAAGAAAAAGCCCCGCTCGTGCGGGGCCTTCTCTTCTTCCGTCGTTCTCCTCGAAGGCGTCGGCTGACGGTCAGCTACGCGCCCCTATGTCCTTTCAAGGCAGCTCGATCTCGGCCAGGTTCTTCTCGATCTTCCGCTTCACGCGCTGGAGCGCGTTGTCGATCGACTTCACGTGCCGGTTGAGGTCGCGCGCCATCTCCTGGTACGACTTGCCCTCGAGGTACGAGAGCAGCACCTGCGACTCCAGGTCGGACAGGTTCTCCTGGATGCGCGCTTTGATGTCTTCGGAGACCTCCTGATTGATCACGAGCTCTTCGGGATCCGAGGTCTTCTGCGACGGCATCACGTCGAGCAGCGTCCGCTCGCTGTCCTCGTCGTAGATCGGCTTGTTGAGCGAGATGTACTGGTTGAGCGGGATGTGCTTCTGCCGCGTCGCCGTCTTGATCGCCGTGATGATCTGACGGGTGATACAAAGCTCCGCGAACGCCCGGAAGCTCGAAAGCTTGTCGGCCTTGAAGTCGCGGACGGCCTTGTAGAGCCCGATCATCCCTTCTTGGATGATGTCCTCACGGTCGGCGCCGATGAGAAAATAGCTCTTTGCCTTGATGCGGACGAAGTTCTTGTACTTGTTGAGCAAGAACTCCATCGCGAGGTTGTCGCCCGATTTCGCCGCGGAGACGAGATCTTCGTCGGGCCGCTCGTGGTAGTCGAGGGGCTCGACGGCGGGCTGCGCGATCGCCATGAAACCTACCTTACCGAGAATGGTCGAGCACGAAAACGCGGGCCGGAGCCCGTCAGGGCCGTGCACGACCGTCTTAGTATAGGAGGGTCCTCCTAGCCGGTCAAGGACAACCGAGCCGCTCGGGGCTCGCCCTGCTGTCTCAACCCAAGCGACCGTCTGCCCGTTGCCGCACCGCTTCGTAGAGCAAAACGCCCGCCGCCACGGACGCATTCAACGACCCGATCCGGCCGAGCATCGGGATCTCGACCAGCACGTCACACTCGCGCTGGACCAGGGGCGAGATGCCGGTGCCTTCGGCGCCGATCACGAGTGCGGCAGCCCCCCGCAGGTCGCCCTCGGTGTACGGCCGCGCGCCCGGAGCCAAGGCGGCTCCGTAAACCCAGATTCCGGCCTTCTTGAGGGTCCGCACGGCCTGGGCCACGTTGGCGACCCGCGCGATGGGCACGAAGGCGGTCGCGCCGGCCGACGACTTGCGTACCGTCGGGTTGACGCCGGCGCTGCGCCGTTCCGGTAGGACGACGGCGGTCGCGCCGGCGCACTCCGCGGAGCGCACGATCGCGCCGACGTTGTGCGGATCGGTCACGTGGTCGAGCACAACGAACAGCGCGGGCGGATGCGCGCGTCCGAGCGCGATCGTCTCCTCGAGCGTCGTGTACGCGAACGGCTCGCCGAACGCGACGACGCCCTGGTGCGCCTTGTACGGGAACGACGCGAAGAAGGCGCGGCTCTCGAACCGGACCGGCACATTCGCCGCACGCGCGCGCTCGAGCAGGTTGCGCAGCACCGGATCGCGCTTGCGGTCGTCGCCCACGTGGATCCCGCGCAGCGGCTCGCCGGCGACGAGCATCTCGTCGACCGCGTGCACGCCGTAGACGACGTCGTCGAGATCGACGCGCGGCGCGCGGCGTGCGCCCTGTTGTGCGCCCGGCCGCTGTGCGCCTAGGTGCCGGCGACGGTCCACGTCGTGCCGTCCTTGGAGTCCTTGAGCGCGACGCCTTCCGCCGCGAGCGCGTCGCGCAGCCGGTCGCCGAGCGCGAAGTCCTTGTCGCGCCGCGCCGCGGCGCGCCGCGCGATGACCGCGTCGATCGCCGCTTCGGGCGACTCGCCGTTCAGCTGCAGCGCGGCGCCGATCGCCGGTTGCGCCAGCCGCTCGCGCAGCCGCTCGACGAACGCGGCGTCGAACGCGACGGCGCGCTCGCGGTCGAGCGCCGCCTCGATGCCGAACACGCCGAACACCTCGCGCATGAGCGCGATGCCGGCGTCCCGCGCGGCCGTATCGTCGTAGCGCACGAGGTCCGCGGCGAGGTCGAACACGGCGCCGAGGGCGCCTGCGGTGTTCATGTCGTCGTCGAGGTGCGCGAAGATGGCGTCGCGGTGCGCGGCAGGCTCGTGCATCGCGCGCCCGCCCGCCGCACCGTCGCGAGCGCCGGACTCCGCGCGCTTGAAGGTGGCGACCAGCTTTTCGAGCGCGGCCGTTGCGCCGGCGATCGACTCCTCGGTGAAGTTCATCGGCTTGCGATACCCGGTCTGCAGGAACAGCAGGCGGATCGCGAGCGGGTCGTGCCGCTCGAGCAGCGCGGTGAGCGGCTCGAAGTTGCCGAGCGACTTGGACATCTTGCGGCCGTCGTAGTTGAGCAGGCCGCCGTGCACCCACGTCGTCGCCATCGGCGGCGCGGGCATGAGCGGCTCGCTCTGCGCGATCTCGTTCTCGTGGTGCGGAAAGATCAGGTCGTAGCCGCCGCCGTGCACGTCGAACGGCACGCCGAGCAGCGCGCGCGACATCGCGCTGCACTCGATGTGCCAGCCTGGGCGCCCTGGTCCCCACGGCGAGTCCCAGCGCGGCTCGTCGGGCCGCGCGAACTTCCACAGGGCGAAGTCCAGCGGGTCGTCCTTGTGCTCGTTCTCGGCGATGCGCGCGCCGACGAGCAGCTCGTCGACGTGCTTGCCGCTCAGCGCGCCGTAGCGCGGAAACGCCGCCACGCGATAGTACACGCCGTCGTCGGTCGCGTAGGCGTAGTCGCGCGCGATCAGCTCGGCGATCATCTCGATGATCTGCGGGATGTAGTGCGTCGCGTACGGCTCGCGGTCCGGCTCGCGGACGCCGAGCTTCGCCATCGCCGCTTTGAACGCGCCGTAGAAGCGGCGCACGACGGCGTCGTACGTCGTCCCTTCGCGCGCCGCCGTGGCGATCGACCGATCGTCGATGTCGGTCACGTTCTGCACGTACGTGACGGCGAACCCGCAGTGCGGATGCTCGAGGTAGCGCCGCAGCACGTCGAAGAACAAGAACGAGCGCGCATGCCCGAGATGCGCCTCGGCGGACGGCGTCAGGCCGCAGACGTAGATCCCGGCGCGGCCGGGTTGCAGCGGAACGAACGGTTCGACGCGGCGCGTGCGCGTGTTATACAGACGAAGGGGCATTCTTCCGTTCGAGTTCGGCGAGGCGCGCCTCGAGCTCTGCGATGCGCTCGGTCAGTTGCGCGAAGGTGGCCGCGTTGGGATCGGGCATCTCCAGTCGCGGGCGCATTTCGACCGCGGACACCGGTTTGCCGTCCAGCAGGACGACGCGTCCCGGAATTCCGACGACGGTTGCATTGGGCGGAACGTCCTTCACGACGACCGAGTTCGCGCCGATCCTCGCGCCGTCGCCGATCGTGATCGCGCCGATCAGCGCGGCGCCGGACCCGACGGTGACGTTGCGGCCGAGCGTCGGATGACGCTTCGTGCGCTGCAGCGACGTGCCGCCCAGCGTCACGCCCTGGTAGATCGTGCAGCCGTCGCCGACCTCGGCGGTCTCGCCGATGACGACGCCCGAACCGTGATCGATGAAGACGCCGTCGCCGATCGTCGCGCCCGGGTCGATCTCGATGCCGGTCCAGAACCGCGAGAGCGACGCGACGAATCGCGGCACCATCGGCACGCGCGCGCGGTAGAGCGCGTGCGCGAAACGGTGCACCGTGAGCGCCTTCCACCCGGGATACGAAAGGACCACGTCGAGGTACCCGCGGGCCGCCGGGTCTTTTTCGACCGGCGCGCGCAGGTCCGCCAGGATCGATGCGAACAGGTTGCGGGCCACGACGCTCTTACGACCCGCCGGTGCGCGGGCCGGTTGCTTGTGCGGGCGGCGGCGCCGGCTGGATCGTTTCGAAGGGAACGCCCCCAGGACCGTACGCGATCGGCTGCAACCCACGCCCGTGCAGGATGTGCGAGCTGACGGCCCCGATGCGAATCATGATGCGGTCGTGCCCGAGCAGCGGGAACAGCAGCGCGAGCGGCGGCCCGTCGTGCGTGCCGGTGAGCGCCATGCGCACCGCGCCGAGCGCGTCGGCGCTCGCGAGACCGAACTCGCGCGCGATCTCGGCCAGGTCGTGCGCCAGCGGCAGGTCGCGCAGCTCGGGCTGATCGTCGACGTACTGCGACACGGCGTCGAGGAAGAACAGCACGTGGCGGTTGCGCAAGCGCTCGAGCTCGAGCGCGGGTACCGTCACGGCTTCGGACCGCAGCGCGCGCACCGCGTCCAGCGCTTCACCGAGCGTGTGCACCTCGGACGCGTACGCGTCCAGGAACGTCTCGATCCAGCGCCGCGCGGCGTCGGGGACCGGGTCTTCGAGCAGGCGTTCCGCTTGCATTCGCTCGGCGAGCATCGCGTGCAGACGTTCGCGCGGCAGCGCGCGCAGCGCGCGCGCGTTGAACGCGCGCAGCCGCGCGACGTCGAAGACGCACGGCGACCCATGCATGCGTTCGACCGAGAAGCGGCGCGCGAGCTCCTCGAGATCGCCGCTCTCACGAGCATCGGGATCGGACCACCCGAGCAGCGCGAGCTGCTCGATCAGCGCCTGCGGCAGGTAGCCTTCGCGCCGCAGCTCGTCGACGTCGGGCAGCGTCTCGCGCGGCGACCCGTCGCGCCGCGCGACGAGCGTGCCGGCGTGCGCGTACCGCGGCGGCTCGTAGCCGAGCGCCCGCAAGACGAGCATCTGCCGTGCGGTGTCTTCCAGGTGCTCGTCCGCGAGCAGGACGAGGTCGATCGCGTCGGCGGCATCGTCGATCGCGGCGGCGAGAACCGCCGATGCCGCGCCGTCCTCCGCGCGCAGGATGAAATCCGCAACGGCGCCCTGCTCGAACGCGATCGTTCCCTTGATCGCGTCCTCGACCACGATGCGGCCGGGCGGCGTACGAAACCACAGCGCGCCGTCACGCGCGTATGCGGCGCCCGCGGCGACGAGCCGCTCGACGAGCTCGCCGTACCCGGATCGGCGCTGCGCGACGGACGCGGGAGCCGTCGCTTCGGGGCCCTCGTCCCACGTCAAGCCGATCCAGCGCAGGTCGCGCGCAATCGTCTGCGCGGCGTCGGGCTCGTCCGCGGCCAAACGCACGACGAGCGTTCCGCCGCTGCGCCGCGCGAGCAGCCAATTGAACAGCGCGAGACGCGCAGAGCCGAGCGAGACCGATCCCGACGGCGCGACCGACGGGACGGAGCGCACGCGCAGCGGGCGATCGAGAAGCCGGTCCATCCGCCGTCATCATGCCCTGCGGAGCGGTGAACCTCCGCCCGGGCGCGTCAGGTCACGGGCTTTCCTCGTCTTCGTCCTCGGCATCACCGGCATCGCCAGGGCTTTGGTCGCCTTCAGGCCGGTTCGGCGGCAAGCCCGAACCAAGCAACGGACCAATCGTACGGTCGAACGAATCAATCGGCATGGCGAGCCGTTCGGGAGCCTGCGCTCCGAACCATGCGATGCCGCCTGCTCCGTCGAACGGCGCGGCACGGTGATCGCATCGGGCGTCTTCTGCCGTGAGCTCATCGGGCGCGCACCCGAGCTCGCATTTCTTCGAGAGCGCCTTGCGCCGGGCGCCACACGCCGTTCGAGCGTGCTGGTCGTGCGCGGCGAGGCCGGCATGGGCAAGACGCGGCTGATCGCCGAGCTGCTCGAAGCAGCCACCGCGGACGGTTTCGCGGTCGCGTCGGCGGCGACGCGCGAGTACGCGAACGCGCCGTACGCAGCGACCGCGGAGGCTCTCGCGAAGTTCGCGATCGATTGCAACGAGACGGGCGACGACGAAGCGGACGGAAAAGCGCGACGATTCAACGCGATCGGCGAAGCGATCGCGGCCGCGGCGGCACGCGCGCCGCGCGGGATCGTTCTGGCCGTCGAAGATCTCCACTGGGCCGACGTCGCGTCCCTCGAACTGCTGCGATTCCTCGCCGGCCGCCTGGCGCCGTCCGCCGCAACGCTCGTCGTCACGTATCGCGTCGACGAGCTGGAGGCCGACACCGCGCGTGCGCGCGCCGTGCTCGCGCTCGAGCGCGACGCCGACGGCATCATCACGCTGGACGCGCTCGAGCCGCGACAGATGGACGCCCTCGTCGCCGCCGTGCTGAACGAGACGCAGCGCTCGCTGCCGCGGAGCGTCGCCGCGCGCGTGTGCGAGCTCTCCGACGGCCGGCCGCTGTTCGCCGAGGAGCTCTTGCGCGGCGTGTTCGAACGGCTCGACCGCGACGCGCACGCGGAGCCGACGGTCCCCGCGAGCATCCGCGTCACGGTGCGCGAGCGGTTCGCGACGCTCACGGACGCCGATCGCGCGATCCTGCTGCACGCGGCCGTCATCGGCCGCCGTTTCTCGGCGTCCTTCGTCGCGACGCTCTCCGGCGCGGACCTGACCGCCGTGTACGGCGCGCTGCGCCGTGCGCGCGACCTGCAGCTGATCGTCGAGCAGCGGGACGATCCCGGCGGCGACGCCTTCGCGTTTCGGCATGCTCTCATGCGCGAGGCGGTCTATGCCGAGCTGTTGCGCGCCGAGGCGCGGCTCATGCACGGCAAGGTGGCGCACGCGCTCGTCGCCGATCCCGCACCCGACGCCGCCGAGGTCGCGGATCATCTTTGGCGAGCCGGCGAGATCGAGTCCGCGGCCGCGTGGGGCGAGCGCGCGGGCGACGAGGCATTCGCCCTCTACGCGTACGCGGATGCCGCGCGCGCGTTCGAGCGCGCGTACGGGCTCGCGACCGACGACGCGCGGCGTGCGTCGCTAGCCGAGCGCGCAGCGCACGCGTGGTACGCGCTCCCGGACCTCGCGCAGGCGATCGAATGGTTCGGCCGAGCCGCCGAGGCGTACGGCGCCGCGCAGCAGCCCGCGCGCGCGTGGCGGTCCGCGCTCCGCCGCGCGCGCGCGCTCGTCGAAGCGGGTCGCTATCAGGACGGCATGCGCGAAGCCGATCGCCTCGCCGCCGTCCCCGGTGCGGAATCCGCGGCCCGCATCGAGGCGGAGCTCATGATCGCCGGCCTCTTGACCGTCTACGGGCTGGGCGCCGAAGCGCTCGCGCGCCTGGGCAACGTCGAGCGCATCGGCGTTCCGGATGATCCCGTGCTGCGGATGCGCATCTCGGCGACGTACGCGGTCGCTTTGGGACACCTCGGCGAGGCGGACGAAGCGCGCAAGCACTTCGAAGCGACCGTCTCCGCGGCGCGCTCCATCGGCGATCACGACATGCTGCTGCGCACGTACAACAACTGGGGCAACTGCGAGCTGTTTTCCGGATCGCTGCCACGGGCCAGCGAGCTCTACGCGGAAGCGTTGCGCGAGGCCGAGCGCACGAGGAACCTGCGCATCGTGGCGTGGACCTCGCAGAACGCCGCGCTCGCGCGCGTGCTCGCCGGCGGATTCGCGGAGGCGCGCGCGATCCTCGACGAGGCCGAGCGCATTCAGGGCAGCGTGCCGTTCGTCTCGCGGTGGGCCCGCGCGCTGCGCGCGCGCATGAACGTCTTCGAAGGCCATCCCGCGGGCGACGATGAGGACGGCGTCCGCGCGGCGCTCGACGACGCGATCGACGGTGCCGACCGCGGCTCGATCGCGATCCTGTCGGCAGCGCTCGCGCACCGGCTCGCGGTCGAGCAGCGGCTCGACGAGGCGGCGGAAGCGGTCGAGCGGGTCATGCCTCTCTTCGACGTCTTCGACGTCCCGTACTGGCTCGCCGACGCGAGCGCGCGCTTCGGCAACGCGGCGACGCGTGGGCGCACGCGCGAGCTCATCGCGATCGACGCGGCACGCGCGGGGAAGCGCATGGCGCACGCCGCCCTGGCGATGTTCGATGCGCGCGACGCGCTGCGGCGCAGGCAGCGCGCGTCCGCGATCGCGCACGCGACGGCCGCAGCGACGATCTTCCGCGATGCCGGGTGGGTTCTCGACGAGGCGTTCGCGCTCGAGCTCGCCGGCCGCGTCCCCGACGCGCTCGCGATCTTTCGCCGCGCCGGCGCAGCGGGCGAAGTGCGCCGGCTGACCGCGACGCGCAGCCCGGCACCGCGACGCCGAGGCGAGGCAACGCTGACCCAGCGCGAGCGCGAGGTGGCCGAGCTCGTCGCGACGGGCCGGCCGACGCGGGCCATCGCGCAGGCACTCGTCATCTCCGAGCGCACCGTCGAGACGCACATCGCCTCGGTCTACCGCAAGCTCGGCGTTCCGAACCGGCGCGCGCTCGAGGCACTGCTCGCCGAAGTGCAGTCCTCCGTGTCTCCGTAGCCGGCGGCTCCAATCTCCGTACCGCTGCGGATGCGGCGGTCACGCGGCCGGCGCTACGCTCGGTCCATGGACGGCACTTCCGAGAGCCGGCGGCTTGCCGGCGTCCTTCACTTCCTGGCGGATCTGAGCAGCGTGGCATCCGAATGCGCCGCGGACGGGACCACGAACGACGAGCTCACCGCTCGGCGGCGTCTGCGCGTCGATGCGCGCGAAGCTCCGCCGGCGCGCCGCGAGCTGCCTGCGGCCAAGGCGCTATGATCTGGTTCGCTCCGTTTCAGGGTCTGGGCGAACAAGAGCCGTTCCCGCGGCCGCCGCGCCTGACGCCGGGAGCGGACGAGCCGCAGCCGCCCGCCGAGGACGCGGGCGACGATCAGTCGCGCCGGTCGAGAGCCTCGACGAGAATCACCGCGTACGCCGCGATCCCACTGCCGTCGCCCGTGTAACCCATCCCTTCGCTCGTCTTCGCCTTCACGCTGATCTTGCCGACGTCGAGTCCGAGCACGTCGGCGAGCGCGTCGCGCATGAGCGCGACGTGCGGCGAGAGACGCGGCTGCTGCACGACCACGGTCGCGTCGACGTTCGCGATGGTCCAGCCGTGCCGCACCGCCAGCTCGTGGCATGCTGCGAGCAGGCGGAGCGAGTCGGCGTCCTTCCACTGCTCGTCGGTGTCCGGAAAGTGCGCGCCCAGATCTCCCAGCGCGCACGCGCCGAGCAGCGCGTCGCAGATCGCGTGCGTGAGCACGTCGGCGTCGCTGTGGCCGAGCGGACCGCGGTCGTGATCGATCCGCACGCCGCCGATCAGGAACGGGCGTCCCTCGACCAGCCGGTGCGCGTCGAAGCCGTGGCCGACGCGATACCGTTCGTGCACCGCGTCAGTGCTCGCGTTCGAGCGGCGTCACGGCACGCGGCGCGTGGTGCGAGAGGTGCGTCGTGAAGATCGCATCCTCGCCGGCGAGCGCGTGCAGTCGCGCGCCGAGGCCGCGCAGCGACGCGCGCGTCGCATAGGCGCGGATCACGGTCGCGCTGGGAAGGTCGCGATCGATCTCGTCGACGCGGGCGTCGCGCGCTTCCAGCTCCAAGAGCACGGCGTCGACCGCTCGCGGGTCCACGAAGCACTCGATCAAGAGGATCTCTTCCTCGGCGCCCGCGTCGTCGCGCTCGCGCATGAGCATCTCCGCGCGCGCGAGGTCGCCCGGCAGCGTCACCTTGAAGTTGTCCGGTGACCCTTCGACGAGCACGACGTCGAGGCCGGCGCGCTCGAGCAGCGCCGCGTCGTCCGTTGCGGGGGGATCACCGCGCCGCAGCGCGTCGGCGTGCGCACGCCGCAGGTCGCGCGCGGTCGCGAACTGCGGCGTCTGCGCGGCCCACAGCGAGGCCCGGTCCAGCGTGCGCGTGACTTTGCCGGTCGCGTCCGCAGCCTTGACCGTGTCGACGATCGGCGTCGCGAGCAGCGACGCGGTCCCGGGCCGCACGGGACGCATCCCCGCGCGCACGTCGGCGACGCGGACGAGCGGCCGCGCGCCGTCGTGCACCAGCACGGCGGCGACGGCGTCGCCAAGAGCGTCCAGGCCGCAGCGCACGCTGTCCTGTCGCTGGTCACCGCCGGGCACGACGCGCACCGTCGCGTGGCGCACGCGCCCGTGCACCAGCGCCTCGACGTGACCGGCGAACTCGCGCTCGGTCGCAATGACGATCTCGGCGATTTCCGGCATCGCCGCGAACGTCTCGATCGACCACGCGAGCATCGGCTTTCCGGCCAGCTCGACGAGCTGCTTCGGACGCCCGAAGCGCGTGCCGCGTCCTGCCGCGACGATGACTGCTCCCCAGATCACGACGCCGTCCTCATGCTCGCTGTTTCGGTCTCGCGAAGATCATGCGTCCCGCGTTCGTCTGCAGGGCGCTGGTCACCGCGACCTCGACGGTCTCGCCGATCAGCCGGCGTCCGTTCTCGATCACGATCATCGTGCCGTCGTCCAGGTATCCGACGCCCTGGTGCGGCTCGCGTCCTTCGCGGATCACCGAGACGCGCAGCTCTTCGCCGGGGAGCAGCACGGGCTTGAGGGCATTGGCGAGCTCGTTGATGTTCAGAACGGACACGCCCTCCACGTGCGCGACGCGATTGAGGTTGTAGTCGTTGGTCACGAGCTTCGCGCCGCGTTCCTGCGCGAGCCGCACCAGCTTGGCGTCGACCTCCGCGACGTCCTCGGGGTCGCGTTCGACGATCTCGAACTGCACGCTTTTCTGCAGCGTTCCGAGGACGTCGAGACCGCGGCGCCCGCGCGTGCGGCGCAGGGGATCGGCGCTGTCCGCGATGACCTGCAGCTCGCGCAGCACGAAGCGCGGGACGAGCAACGGTCCCTCCAGGAACCCGCTGCGCACGATGTCGAGCACGCGCCCGTCGATGATCACCGAGGTGTCGAGCACCTTCGGCTCGCCGCCGCCCGCGGTCGCCGTCGACGGCGCGGCGAGCCGCGAGATCGCGACGCGCTGTTTCGCGCCGACGCGCGCCCCGAGGAACGCGGCGAAGATCGACAGCACGAGGTACAGCGCGATCGCGATGTAGCCGCCCGTCGGCCCCGCGAACGCGACGAACTCGAACAGGATGCTCTTGATCAGGAATGCGATGACCAGTCCGGTCACGAGGCCGATCGCGCCGCCGACGAGCTCGCCGGGCGCGAGCCGGTCGATCGCGCGCTCGACCTGCATGAGTTCCGTCTCGAACAGGAGCTGCGCGGCCGGGACGACCATCACGCCGACGAGCGCACCTGCGACCGGAGACCCGATCAGGAACACCATCTGCAGCGTCTGGCCCGGCGCATGGATCGAGAACAGCCGGAGATAGGCCTCCTGGCCGAGCAGGAACCCCGTCGTTCCGAAGATCGCAGCGAAGACCAGCCGGAGAACCGCGGAGCCGACCCCGCGCCCCGGATCAGTCGGCGAGGAACGCGCCACAGACGTCGTTCGCAACGAAGCGGCCGCGTTCGGTCAGGCGCACGTGCGACGCGTCCGAGACGAGCATCCCCGCCTCGACCAGCTCGCCGATGACCGTTCCGTACGTGCCGCCCATGTCGATCCCGTACCGTTCGCGGAAGCGCGCGATGTCGACTCCTTCGGCGGTGCGCAGCGCGAGCATGATCGCCTCGCCGGCACGTTTGGCGCCCTCGAGCCGCTCGCTCTCCCCTGGGATCGGCTCCCCGGCCAGGGCGGCGTCGACGTAGGCGCCGAGCTCGCGGACGTGCGTCGCGCGGGTCCCGCCGAGGTAGGAGGCGGCGCCGACGCCGAGCCCCAGGTACGATTCATTGGCCCAGTAGAGCGCGTTGTGCTGGGAGCGGAACCCGGGTTTGGCCCAGTTGGAAATCTCGTACTGCTCGTAGCCCGCGCCGCGCAGGCGGTCGATCGCGATCGAATAGAGCCGCGCCTCGAACGCGTCGTCCGCGAACGCGCTCGGGTCGCGCGCGAACCACGTCGCGTACGGAGTGCCGGCTTCGACCGTGAGCCCGTAGCACGACACATGCTCGACATCCAGCGCCACCGCCGCGTCGAGCGTCGCGTTCCAGCTCTCCGTCGTTTGCCCAGGCACGCCGAAGATGAGGTCCAGCGAGACGTTCGCGAAACCGGCTGCGCGCGCGGTCGCGACGGCGTTACGCACGTCCTGTGCGGTATGCCGGCGCCCGAGCACGCGCAACTCGCGCGCGTCGAACGACTGCACGCCGATGGAGAGGCGGTTGACGCCGGCCTCGCGCAACCCGGGGATGCGCGCAGCGAGCGACGGATCCGGGTTCGCTTCGACGGTCACCTCGGCGTCCGGCGGCAGCGCGAAGCGCACGCGCACGCGCGCGATCAGATCGGCGATGACCGCGGGATCGTACAGCGACGGGGTGCCGCCGCCGAAGAACAGCGTGCGCGCGCGAACGGGCGGTGCGGCAGCGATCTCGGCGCGCAGCGCGTCCAAATACCGGGCCGCACGGGCGTCGTCCCACGCCCACTTCGCGAAGTCGCAGTACGGGCAGATGTACGGACAGAACGGCAGGTGAACGTAGACGCCGGCGTCCGCCGGCGCGCCGGCGCTCACAGGCCGGGGATGACGAAGACGCCGACCGCCCCCGCGCCCGCGTGCGTGCCGAGCACCGGGCCTGCTTCGAGCAACTCGAACGACGGGTTCGGCGTGGTGATCTTCTCGCGCAGCGTCGTCAGCACGCCGGCCGCAGTCTCGGCAGCGTGCGAATGGATGACGCACAAGCGCGCGCCGGCGGCCTTGTTCGCCTCGGCCGCGGCGGCGCCGGCCATCGCGTCGAGCGCGCGCGCGAACGTGCGCACGCGCGCGTGCTCCTCGACCTTCCCGTGCTCGATCCGCAGCACCGGAACGATCTTCACGAGCGATCCGACGAACGCTTGCGCGCGCGAGACGCGGCCGGTGCGCACCGCATGCGAGAGGTCGGGAATCGTCGCGAAGCCGCGCAGCACGGCGCGGTCGCGTTCGACGCGGTCGAGCACCGCGCGCACGTCGCCGCCCGCGCCGGCGCAATCAGCGGCGCTCTGCGCTAGGAGCGCGAGCCCGCCGGCGACGGTCTCGCTGTCGACGACGTGAATGTCCGCGCCCGGGAACGCCTGCGCGGCGGCGTTGGCCGCGTTGATCGTACCGGACAGCCGGCTCATGATCGTCAGGCAGACGACGGCGCGGCCGGCCTGGACGTGCGGTCGAAACGCGTCCTCGAACATGGCGGGCGTGGGCTGCGCGGTCGTCGGCAGCACGGCCAGGCTCGCGAGCTTGCGATAGAACTCGTCGAGCGACAGATCGATGCGATCCCGAAAGCGCGCGTCGCCGAAATTGACGAAGAGCGGGACGACGTCGATGCCGCGCGCGGCGGCGTCGGCCGCGTCGAGATCGGCGGTCGAGTCCGTGACGACCGCGACGCGGCGCGCGGAACGCTCGATCACACGGTCAGCCGTTCACCGGCCGCTGCAAGCGCGGCGCCGATCGAGCCGACCAGGTCCGCTCCCGCGACGGTCGCCGCTTGCCCGATCGCGTTGCGGATCGCCGTCGCATCGGAACGCCCGTGCGCGACCACGCAGTTGCCGCGCACGCCGAGCAGCGGCGCTCCGCCGTACGTCGAATAGCTCATGCGCACGCGCATGGCCGCGAACACGCCACGGCTGAACAAGCCGCCGATCTTGCCGATCGGACCGGCGCGTTCGTACGACTTCTGGATGATCTCGCGGATGTAGGTGCCGCTGCCCTCCGCGGTCTTGAGGATGACGTTGCCGACGAACCCGTCGGCGACGACCACGTCGGCATGGTTGAACAGGATGTCCTTGCCTTCGACGTTGCCGACGAAGCGGACGGGCGCCGCGCGCAGCAGCTCCGCGGCTTCGAGCACCTGCGCGTTCCCCTTCGTCGGCTCTTCGCCGACCGAGACCAGACCCACGCGCGGTTCCGCGACGCCCAGCGCCGCGCGCGCGTATGCGCTGCCCATCAGGCCGAACTGCATGAGCCACTCGGGCTTGCAGTCGACGTTGGCGCCCGCGTCGCACAGCACGACGGGACCGTCGCGTCCCGGCAGCACGGCCCCGATCGCCGGGCGCGCGATGCCCGGAATCGTCCGCAGCCGCACGAGCGCGATCGCCAAAAACGCGCCGCTGTTGCCCGCGGACACGACCGCGTCCGCCTTGCCGTCGCGCACGAGATCGATCGCATCGCCCAGCGACGTGCCCTGCGATTTGCGCACCGCCTGGGAGGCGTGCGCGTCCATCGCGACCTCGCCCGCGGAGTGCACGATGTCGATGCCCTGCTCGCCGCGCACGAGCGGTTCGATGCGCGCGCGGTCGCCGACGAGGATGATGCGCCCGAGTCCGTCGCGGTGCGCGAGGATCGCGCCGGCGACGATCGCCTCGGGCGCGTCGTCGCCGCCCATCGCGTCGACCGCGATCGCCTTCGCCTTCGCCGCCGGGGTGAGCACGATGCCGTTATCGGTCAACGCTCACCCAGTATTCGACGTCGCGCTGTCCACCGTGATAGTACTCGACCTCCACCTCGGGGAACCGTTCCCCGATCGCCGCCGCATGCTTCTGCGCGTCGCGTTCTTTTTGCGTGCCGCCGTAGTACAGCGTCACGAGGCCGCCGTCCGCCGCCCCGAGCTCGCCGGCGGCGGCGACGAGCGTGTCTGCGAGCGTGTCCGAGGCGACGAGGCGCTTGCCGATCGCTGCAGCCGGCATCCCTTTCGAGACGGCGACGCCGTCGATAGCGCGCGTCCTTGCCGGCGAAGAACACCGACGCGCTGCGCACGCCGGCGATCGCGGAGGCGAGCTCGGCCTCGCCGGGCGGCTCGCCGTCGCTTGCGAGCAGCAGTTGCACCGCGAGCCCGGCGACCGGATCCGGGGTCGGCACGACGACGACGCGCTTGCGCGTCAGGGCCGGCACCTCGCGAGCGGCGAGCGCAACGTTGGCGTCGTTCGCAAGCAGGTAGACGGTGCCGGCGAGCGAGGCGTTGACCCCCACCAGCAGATCGCGCACCGACGGGTTCCCGTTCGCCGGCACCGGGATCGTCACGTCCGCGCCGAGCTCGCGCGCGATGCGGTCGAAGCCGGCTCCCGGGACGACGGCGGCGATGCCGGCGCTCTTCGCCGGAGCGTCGACCACCAGCAGCTCGTGCTGCTCCGCCATGTCCTCGCGCTTCCAGCGCGTCACCGTCCCGTGTCGCGCCGCGATTGCGCGGACGAGCTCGGAATCGGGCGTGTGCACGTGCACCTTGAGCGTGGGCGCGCGGCCGATTACGAGCAGCGAGTCGCCGTGGCGGGCGAGCTCGTCGCGCAGCACGTGCGTCTCGACGGCGGCGTTCTCGAGCACGAACTCGGTGCAGAACCGGTTCTCGCCCACGACCTGCTGCCGGGTGAACGCCGACGAGCGAACGGGCCGCCTCGGAAAGGCCGTCGCGCGCGCGACGTTCTCGGGGATGAAGCGCAGTGCGCCTTCGAGGAAGTAGCAGAATCCGGCGCCGCCCGAGTCGACGACACCCGCTTCCTTGAGCGCCGGCAGCTGATCGGGCGTCCGGTCGAGCGCCTGGTTTGCGGCACGCAGCACCGCGTTCGCAAGCCGGTAGAAATCCGGTTCGCGGACCGCGAGGCGGTACGCCTCATCGGCGGCTGCTCCGGCGACCGAGAGGATCGTTCCCTCGACCGGCTTCGCGAGCGCCGAGCGCGCCGACGCGACGGCCTCGCGCATCGCGAGGGCGAGCTGAAAGGTGTCGATCGCGTCGCGATGACGGACGCTGTGGGCGAATCCGCGCAGCATCTGCGAGAGAATGACCCCGCTGTTGCCTCGCGCGCCGAGCAGCGACCCGTGCGCCGCAGCCGCCGCGACGTCGGACAACGATGCCGAGGCGGCCGCTCGCGCGGCTGCCATGCCGGCCCGAGCAGTCAGGTACATGTTCGACCCCGTGTCCCCGTCGGGGACCGGGAACACGTTGAGGTCATCGAGGACGCCGCGGTACTTCCGCAAGAAGTACGTGCCGGCGGCGACGAACTTTTCGAACGCGCGGCCGTCGAGCTGGGTGACCGTCATGGAGCGCTCCTCGCGTTCCTGGGCGCGCGCCCGCCGCCCTGCGCCTTGTTCGTCCGGCCGGTTTCTGATACGATTCGCCTGTTATGGCCAAGCGATGCGATGTGTGCGGCAAGGGGCCCATGTCCGGGAACAACGTCAGCCACGCAATGAACAAGACCAAGCGGCGGTGGCTGCCGAACCTCCAAGCCGTCCGTGTCGACGACCGGGGCACCCACAAGACGGCCCGCGTCTGCACGAACTGCCTGCGGAGCAAGCGGGTCAAGCGGGTCGGCGCGGCCTAGCCGCGCAGGTGGTCCCAGCCGGACGGCGCGAGCACCGCGCCGTCTGCACCGCGGATGCCCGGCTCGGCGCTGATGCGGCCCACGGGGATCAGCGGCCGCCCGAAGTGGCCGAGAAACCGGACCGCGAGATGGCGGAACGCCCGCTTGTCGATCGCGGCGAGCAGCTCGAAGTCCTCACCGCCGCCGAGTGCCCATGCCTCGGCGTCTTCGCGTGTGGCGTCGGCGACGGCCCGCGCCGCGGCGTGCACCGGGACGCTCTCGACGGCCGCACCCGTGCCCGACGCGGCGCAGAGCCGCGCGAGGTCGGTCGTGAGCCCGTCCGACAGGTCCATCATCGCGCGCACGCTGCGCGACGCGCCCAGCCAGCGTCCTTCGCGTAGGCGCGGCTCCGGCGTCCGGTAGGCGTCGAGCGCATCGACGAGGCCGGCGCGGTCGGCGAGGTCCGGGCGCTTCGAGACGATCTCGAGGCCGGCCCGGCTCGCGCCGAGCGGTCCGGTCACCGCGACGACGTCCCCCGGCAGCGCGCCGGCCCGCGTCTTGAGGTTCGACGCGCGCACCTCGCCCACGACCGTGATCGCGAAGACGATCGACGGCGCCCGCGTCAGGTCGCCCCCGGCGACGGCGCACTTGGCGCGCTGCGCGAGTGCGGCGATGCCGTCGTACGCGTCCAACAGCCAGCCCGGCTCGGTTTCCGGCGGGAAGCCGAGCGCGATCGTCGCGAGCACCGGACGCGCTCCCATCGCGGCCACATCGGAGAGGTTGGAGGCGAGCGCGCGGTGTCCGCACTCGGCAGCGGTCATGAGGTCGCGCCGGAAATGGACGCCCTCGACGAGCGCGTCCGTCGTGATGACGCTGCGGTTCGAGCGCGACGGCTGCCATGCCGCCGCGTCGTCGCCGATGCCCAGCGTCAGCCGCTGCGTCCCGACGTCACGCAGCCGCTCGCGGATGCGGCCGATCAGTTCGTCTTCCGTCACCGTGAGGCGGCGGCGCGCATCCGGCGCAGCGCCTCGGGCGGATCGTCGGCACCGAAGATCGAGTTGCCGGCGACCAGGACGTTCGCGCCCGCGCCGACCGCGCGCGCCGCGTTCTCGATGCCGATCCCGCCGTCGACCTCGATCTCGCACGCAGGATTGCGCGCGTCCAGGAGTGCTCGCGCCTGTGCGATCTTCTCGATCGCGCGCTCGATGAACGACTGGCCGCCGAAGCCGGGGTTCACGCTCATCACGAGCACGCGATCGATCTCTTCGGCGAGGTCGTCGAGCATCGCGACGGGCGTGCCCGGATTGAGCGCGATGCCCGCCTTCGCGCCGGATGCGCGAATGTGGCGCAGCAGGCGGTGCGCGTGCGGCGTCGCCTCGTAGTGGAAGGTGATCACGTCGGCGCCCGCCTCGCGGAACGCGTCGACGTACTTCTCCGGCTCGACGATCATGAGGTGACAGTCGAACGGCAGCCGCGTGAGCTTGCGCAGATCGCCGACGATCTTCATGCCCCACGTGAAGTTGGGGACGAACACGCCGTCCATCGAGTCCAGGTGCAGCTCGTCGGCGCCGGCGCTCTCGACCATGCGAATCTCGTCCGCGATGCCGGCGAAGTCGGCCGAGAGCAATGACGGTGCAAGTTTGAGCCGCAGCGCGGCTGTCACTTCTTGTTCTGTCCGGTTGGCGCCGGCGACGGGTTCGGGCGGGGCGGTTCCTTGCCGATCTGCGTTTGGTTGAGCAGCTCGTTGTTGATGTACGTGTCGAGCTCGGCGCTGCCGACGGCGGTCACGTTGAAGTCGAGCTTCTGGCCGCCCTGTGCGAAGCCGTTGTAGACGTTCCAGGTGCCGGTGTCGTCACGCACTTCGATGCGAACGTTGGCGGCGTCGTCGCGCGCCGGAACCGTGGCGGTCGCGTGCACCTGACGGATGAGGTAGCCGTACTCGCCGGGTCCCGCGCTCACTTGCAGCGAGACTTCCTCGAACGGGTCGATCGACGCGCCCGGTCCGGGATTCTGGCGCACGATGACGCCCCGCGACGGACCCGACGTGCCGAACGGCGTCCACACGACTTGCCCGAGATGAACGCGGTCGCGCTGCGCCTGCGCGCGCGCGTCGTCGATCGACATGCCCGTGAAGTTGGGAACCTTGACGCCGCTGGGCGGACCTTTGCTGACCGTCAGGTTGACCTTCGAGCCCTGGCGGACGCTCGAGAGCGGGACGGGGTCTTGCGCGACGACGTGATCGCGCGGGACGTCGTCGTTCGCGACGTACGTCGTCTTGTCGAGCTGCAGCTTGAAGCGGTTGAGATCGAGGCCGGCGTTGCGCAACGACTCGAAGCGCAGGTCCGGCATGGGGAAGATCACGACGCCGCTGCTGACGACGAGCGAGATCTGCCGGCCTTCGCGCACGCGCGAGCCCGCCGCGGGCTGCTGGCTCATCACGACGTCCTTCGGATAGCGGTCGCTGGGCTGCGTAGCGAGCACGGCGCACCGCAGGCGCACGCGGCTGCATTCAGCGGTCGCGTCCGCGTTCGTCTGCCCGGTGAACGCGGGCACGAACACCGTCGCGGCCGTGGGCGCGAAGAAGTCTTTGATCGACCGCCCGAACCAGACCAGCACGCCCACGGCGAACGCGAGCGAGAGCGCGAAAACCCAATCCCGGTCGAGCAGCGGCGCGAAGCGCCGCCGCGCCGGCGAGGGCGCAACGTCGGCAGCGCCGGGCTGCATCAGGCGAGCGCCTCGAGCTGCGCTTCGTCGAAGTCGGCGTTGCTGAAGACGCGCTGCACGTCCTCGTGCTCCTCGAGCGCGTCCAAGAACGTGAGCACGCGTTCCGCATCTGCGTCAGCGGGACGCGCCGTTTGCGTGGCTTCCATCGCGAGCTCCGCGGAGCGCACACGCACGCCGTCGCGCTCGAGCGCGTCCTTGACCGCCATGAGCGCCTGCGGCTCGGTGATGACTTCAGCAGCGTGGCCGGAACCCGTCGACGCGCCGTACCGCACATCGATCACGCCGTCGACGAGCGCGCGTTCCGTGAGCTGGTCCTCGGAGAGCGCGCCGGGGTCAACGGCGATGATCCCGCGCGACGCGAACATCCAGGCGACGCTGCCGGTCTCACCGAGGTTGCCGTCATTGCGGCTGAACAGAAAGCGCAGCTCGGAAGCCGTGCGGTTGCGATTGTCCGTCGCGGCGTCGACGATCACGGCGACGCCGGCCGGGCCGTAGCCCTCGTAGCGAATCTCCTCGATCTCCCGTTCGCCGCCGGCGCCGGACGCGCGCGCGATCGCGCGCTTGATGTTGTCGGCCGGCACGTTGTTCTCGCGCGCCTTTTCGACCGCCATCTTCAGGCGGTAGTTCGCCTCGGGATCGGGCGAGCCGTTCTTCGCCGCAAGAATGATCTCTTTCGACAGCTTGGTGAAGAGCGCGCCGCGCTGCGCGTCGGCTTTGCCCTTCTTGAGCTTGATGTTGTGCCATTTGGAATGCCCGGACATGCGTACTCTTCGTTACTGGCCGCGGTGAGGGATGATCCAGCTGGTGCCGGGGATGCCGAGCTCGTCCGGCCACATGCGCTCGTACCACGCCGCGTACGTCACCTTCGTGCCGGCCAGGACGGGATAGAAGAACGCGAACAGACCGATCACCACGACGCCGTACGCGGCGAGCGACCAGCGCGCCGTTTCGAACGAGCGCTTCGCGAGCGCGCGCCAGACGGCGCCGATCAGCACCACGTCGCAGAGCACGATGACCGCGAGATCCGGGAAGAAGTGATACTCCCACATGATCCGCGGCGAGCGCGAGTACGGCAGCCACTGCAGGAGATACGCGAGCACGAGCAGCGCGTAGCCCTTGTTGCGTTCGCGCCACGCGAGCCAGCCGACGAACGGCACCGAGATCAGGCCGAGCAGGAACACCGCCGGGTTGGGCAGCGCCAGGATCTCGGCGACGCAGCACGCCGTCGCGCTCCCCGCGTCGGCAGCGCTGCGGAAATCGTGATAGTAGTACGAGATCGGAATCTGCATGATCGGCCACTGCCAGAAGACCGACGAGTACGGGTGGGTCGCGTTCGCGACGCCGTGGCTGTGGTACCAGTACATCTGCTGCTGCAGCGCGATCAAGTCGGAGAACCCGGCGCCGCGCGCGTAGAACGGGATGTACGTGATCAAGTAGATCGTCGCCGCGGTGAACGCGGTGACCGTCAGCACGACGTCGATCGGAAACCCGCGCGGGTTTCCGTACAAGGCGCGCCCTTTGAGGAAGCGCTGGGCGCTCACGCCCAGGATGACGGTCCAGACCACCGCGAGGTCGAGCGTGCCGGTCCACTTACTCGACAGCAGCAGGCCGAGAGCGACGGCCAGCACGCCGAGCCACACCTTCGCGTCGCGCGCGTTGAACCGCTCCGCGCCGTCGACCGCCAGCGTGCCGCTCGGCGCGAACGTCGCGGTGCCCGCGGGCGTCGCGTACGTCTCGACGCCGGCCTTGTCCACGCGCGTGCGCAGCTCGGGAGCGTCCTGGCCCTCCGGCTCGTGCACGACAACGGTACCTTTGGGCGGAAGCTCGACGTACGTACCGTCCGCGTAAGACGCGACCGCGCCGCGCGCGTCACCGCGCGACCCGAGCCAGCGCGCGAGCAGATACACGCCGAGCTCGAAGTAGACGAATGCGACACCGTACGACAGCGAGCTCGGGTCGGCCGGCGCGATGCCGTTGACGATCTCGACCGCGCGGTGCGGCGGCGGGACGTTCGCGACCCACGCGAGCAGCGCTGCGAGCGGCGTTCCGACGGCGAGCGGGATCAGGAACCGCGGGCCGAACCGTCCGGGCACGAGCTGCTTGAGGCGGACCTGCGACGCGAGCAGATAGCGGTAGAGCGCGTACAGCACGCCGAGTCCGAGCGTCGCGATCGTGATCTCACCGGTCGCGATCCGCGACTCGACGTAGTGGAACCCGTCGAACGCCAGCAGCAGGCCCGCGAGGACCGCGAGCCACGTCTTGCCGGTCAGCCGCTTGGCGAACGCGTAGATGAGCGAGCATTCGAGCGCACCGATCAGCACGTTCAAGAACCGCCAGCCCCACGACGAGTCGCCGACCGCGTTCGTGCCGCCGAAGAGCAGCATCGAAAACGCGATGACTTCCTTGGTGAACGGCGGATGCGTCCATTCGTACTGCTTGATCCCGCGCAGATACTCGCCGCCCGCCCGCGCGAAGTAGACCTCGTCGAAGATCTTTTCGGGCGGCCACGCGTAGGCGACGATCGCGACGACGAACGCGAGCGCGGCGATGCCGCCCGCGAGCATCCAGTCGGTGCGCGTCATGCGGACGACGCCTTCGTGCGGGTCGAACCAGCCGCGCGCCTTGGCCGCAAACGCGGCCCAGGTGCGACCCCACGACGACGGCGACACGTAGATCACGCCCGGGCCGGCCGGGATCGCCACGACGTCGCGGCCGAGATAGAGGTAGCCCATCCAGAAGAACAGCACCACGTTCGCGAGCGCCGCGGGATGCGAGATCGACGGCCACAGATTCGTCGCGTCGACCCCGGGCGTCTTCGCTTCCATGACGGTCTGGTACGCGAGCGAGTACGCCAGGTTCGCGAACATCGTCACCGACAGCACGATCGACGACCACACGCCCGTGCGCCCGAACGCGATCAGCGGCATGGCGAACAGAAACGCGCCGTAGACGTAGCGCTCGTGCATGCGCGTCGCGAGCACGAAGAACGCGAGCGCGACCAGCATCGCCCCTTCCAGCAGCGCGCGGTCGTCACGGCGCTGGAGGTAGCGGCCGACGATCAGGGCGGTCGCGGCGAGGACGAGCGCGACGCCCCAGATCGCGTACGAGCCGGCAGCCACGCCGAAGAGCGAGATCGCGTCGCTGTCGGGCCGCCAGAACGGCAGCCGCAGCGCGTACAGGTTGAACGCGTTCACCGACGTGAACGGGTAGACGTTGCTGCCGAACGCGTAGCGCGAGAACAGCCAGCCCAGCACGTCCGGCGCGGGGTGGAACAGCAAGCCGACGACGACCGCGAGCGCAACCGACGCCGCAACGCCGTACGCCGTGCCGATCAGGCGGCGCGCGCGCACGGCCGCGTCGCCGGTCGCGAAGGGATAGGCGAGCAGCAGCAGCGCGAGGGTCGCGCCCTGCGGCTTGATCAGCACCGAGAACCCCAGCGCGAGCCAGGCCCAGATCAAACGGGGCGTCGTCCGGTTCGGTTCGTCGCCGGCGCGCAGCACGAGCCAGAACGCGAGCAGCGCAAGGCCCCAGGAGACGGAGTCGACCTGACCCCAGTACGACGAGACGTAGATCGCGGCGGGGTTGAGCGCGACGAACGCGGCGGCGACCAGCGCGATCTTCGGTGCCGCGAAGCGGTGCGCGATGCGGTAGACGACGTACGCGTTGACGAGGTCCATGGCGATCGCCGGCAGCTTGATGAGCGCGCGCAGCACGACCCAGTCGTGAGCCTGTTCGGCGCCCAGCCCAGGCAGCAGCGCGTAGAATTTCGCCAGGACCCACAGCACGACGAAATAGCCCGGCGGGTAATCGGCGAAGCCGGACTTCGCGTAGAACGCCCACGGCGGATTGTCGCGCAGCGTCAGCGTCCACGACTCGAACGCCGAGACGTCGTTGTGGAAGCCCGTGCTCAGAATGAACAGCAACCGCAGGACGAGGCCCGCACCGAGAATCCACACCAGCGGCGGCAGACCGGTGCGCGCGACAGACGTCGCCTGTTGCGAGAACGAGGCACGCGCGGACACGTTCACGCGCTCCTCCGCGCCGCCCGCCGGAAGAAGGCGCGCACGGCGCCGGTGCGGTCGATGCCGTTTGCCTCGGCGACGCTGTCCGCGTCGGCGAGCTCGGTTCGCGCGGTGTGCAGCGCGGCTTCGCGCGCGCCCAGCCGGTCGAGCGCCTCGACGGTACGCGCGACGTCGCCGGCGCTGAGCGCCGAGCCATGCGCGTATGCCGCGGCGATCGCGCTGCGCGGCTCCGACGGCGGTCCGCTCAGCGCCCACACGACGGGGAAGGTCCACTTCCGCTTGGCGAGGTCGGCACCGGCGGGCTTGCCCGTCGTCGCGGGGTCGCCCCACGTCCCGAGCACGTCGTCTTCGATCTGGAAGGCGATGCCGTACGCTCCTCCGAGCCGCGCGTACGCGGCCGAGCGCGATGCGTCGCATCCGGCCGCGAGCGCCCCCAGCTCGCAGGCCGCGCTGAAGAGCGCGGCGGTCTTGCCGCCGATCATCTCGCGGTACTCCTCCATCGTGACCCGCGGTTCGGTCTCGAACGCGATGTCCCGCCCTTGGCCGCCGCACATCGCCAAGTGCGCCGCCAGCAGCACGCGGTTCATGGCGAGCGTCCGGTCCGGCGGCGCGACGGCGCAGTCGAGCAGCGTGAGGTATGCGACGGAGCACAGGGCGTCGCCCGAGTTGATCCCGTGCGGGGCGCCGTAGCGCGCCCAGAGCGTCTCGCGCCCGCGCCGGAGGCGGTCACCGTCCTCGATGTCGTCGTGGATCAGCGAGAACTCGTGGATGATCTCGACGGCGCAGGCCGGTGCGAGCGCGTCGTCGGGCGAGAGGCCTTCCTCGCGCGCGACCTCGAGCACGAGCCGCGACCGCAGGCGCTTGCCGCGGCGGCCGTCGTCGCCGAACCCGAAGTGGTATCTGAGCTGCGCGCCGACGACCGAACCGTCGTCGAACCGCGTGACCGCCCGTTCGAGCGCGGCCTCCAGATTATCGAGCGCTGCCGGCGAGCTCATCCATCCGGTCCGCGACCCGGTCCACGAGCCAGCCCGGCGTCGACGCACCCGACATCAAGCCTGCGGTCGCGACGCCGGCGAACCACGCCGCCTCGAGCTCGTCGGGGCCTTCGATGTGATACGCGCGCGCGCCGTTCATCGCGGCGAGCTCCGCGAGGTGCTTGGTGTTCGCGGACGTCTTGCCGCCGACGACCACCATGACGTCGACCTCCCGCGAGAGCGTGTCGACTTCGCTCTGGCGGTTCTTCGTGTCGGTGCAGATCGTGTTGATCGCACGCACCTCGTAGTACTTCTCGCTGAGCTTGCGCACGATCTCGGTGAAGCCGGGACCGTTCCACGTCGACTGCACGACCACGCCGACGCGGCTCGCGCGCGGCAGCGCCTCGACGTCGTCCGGTCCGGTGATGCACCAGGCGCCCGGGACGTGCGAGAGCGTTCCCTTCACCTCGGGATGGTTGGGGTCGCCGACCACGACGATCTTGTAGCCTTCATCGCGCAGCTTCTCGGCCTGGACGTGGATCTTCGTCACCATCGGGCACGTCGCGTCGATCACGGTGAGCCCGCGCTCCTTGGCACGGTCGAGCACCTCGACCGGAAGCCCGTGCGCGCGCACGAACATCGCGTCGGTATCGACGTCTTCGACGGAGGTCGCGTTCTTGAGGCCCTTGGCCTCGAGCGAGGCGACCATCTGCGGGTTGTGCACGACGTGGCCGAGCGTCGTCACGCCGCCGCCGAGCCGCTCGACCGCTTCCTCGGCCTTCTTCACCGTGATGGCCACGCCGAAGCAGAAGCCCTGCGTCTTGGCCCGCTTGATGATCACCGGATGCTCTCCCCGAGCGCTCTGATCCGCTGCATGATCTGGATGGCTCCCTTCTCCACATCGTCCTGACTCGACTGCCGGTTGCGCTCGATGCGCAGCGGCTCGCCGAACACGACGGTGACGCGGGCGAACGGACGAAGCTTGCGCGTCCCCACGATGGCGGCGGGCACGACGGGGACGCCGGCGGCCGCGGCGAGGAAGGCCGCTCCCGCCTTCTCCTCGTTCGTGCCGGTCACGTTGCGGCCGCCCTCCGGGAAGATGCCGACGCAACGCCCTTCCTTCAACATGCGGATCGAGGCGCGCAGCGCGGCCGTGCCGCCGGCCTGCCGGTCGACCGGAAAGGCGTTCAGGCGGCCGATGACCGGGCCGAGCACCGGCATCGCGAACAGCTCCTTCTTCGCCATGTACGAGACCGGCCGCGGCACCGAGATGCCGAGGATCGGCGGGTCGAAGTTCGAGACGTGATTCGCCGCGATGATGAGACCGCCGTCGGGCGGCACGTGCTCGGCGCCGACGACACGGTAGCGGAACAGCGTTCGAACGATCGTGGTGACGGCAGCCTTGGCGAACGCGTAGAACGTCAAGCGCGCGCAGCGTCCATGGCGCGGCGCATCGCGGCGACGACCTCGTCGGGCTGCATCCGGGTCGAGTCGATGGTGACCGCATCGGCCGCGGCGCGCAGCGGCGAGACCGCGCGCGTCGAGTCGAGCCGGTCGCGCTCCTCGATCTGGGCGCGGACCTCGTCGAACGCGACGGTGAGCCCGCGCGACTCGAATTCGGCCTGCCGGCGGCGCGCGCGTTCCTCGACGGACGCCGTCAGGAAGAACTTGTGCCGCGCGTCGGGCAGCACGACGGTGCCGATGTCGCGCCCCGCCATGACGACCGGTCCCTGCGCCGCGATCGCGCGCTGCCGCTGCACGAGCTCGGCCCGAATGCCGGGCAACGCGGCGACGGTGGAGACTGCGGCGGCGACGTCGGGATCGAACAGGCGCGCACCCGTGTCGCGCCCGTCGACGATCACGCGATAGCCCGCGGTACGCGAAGCGTCTGCGACGATGGCGATCGTGTGGTGCTCGAGCATCGCGAGCAGGCCGCGCTCGTTGTCGAGGTCCACGCCGTTGCGCAGCGCGAGGTACGCGACGGCGCGGTACATCGCCCCGGTATCGAGGTAAAGATGCCGCAGTTCGCTCGCCAGGCGCTGCGCGATCGTGGTCTTCCCGGCCGCGGTCCAGCCGTCGATTGCAACGTGATCGTTCATGCAAGGGCGTCCATCATGTCGCCGAGCACCCGGCGCACGATCCCGGGCAATACCTCAGCCGGCGTTGGCCGCTTCGGATTGCGGTGACTGATCCAGTCACGATACTGTTTGATTTCCTTCACGCGATCAATCGTGCCGCCATCGATCCACGTTTTGTACAAGTCGAGAATTTGGCCAAAGCGAGAATACTCTAACTGGCGCTTTACGTGGGCTTCCAGTTTGTCACTGAACGACGCTGGAGCGCCCCCCGAAATACTCACACTGGAACCGATGTGCTCAATGACAAAACGCTCGAAAGCGACCCACAGCGCGACGACCGTCATCTCGTCGAGGCGACTTCTCAAACGTTCGATATCGGATTCCGAGTCCTTCACCTGGCGTCCCACGAAACGAGTGCGCGCGAGAAGTCCCGCGTCGCCGGAGTTCAGTGCGCGCGCCGCTATTCCGAGCAAGTCGAGTTCGAGCTCGTACGTCGAGACGATGTCGTCGAGCGTTCGGCTGGGATTCCGCTTCACGGTACGTTATTTCATCGAGAGATTGAAGCCCGAGACGGCGGCGAGCATGATGCGAAAAGTATCGTGGTCGATCCGACGGACGTCCATCGTGGCATTGCTGATGAACCAATACCAGCCGGCGGCGGAGAAGCCCTCAAAGAGTTCGCGGCGGGAGAATTGTGCGCCGTTGAGATCAACCGACGTTTCTCCAGGGCCGCCGAGGTAGAGCGCTGCGAGCGAGTCGAACCGGCCGGCGACGTCGACACGACCCTCGGCACCGATTACCACCCCGGCATGCGGCGTGACCGAAGCGATCTTTTCACCGTTGACCCTGAGCTCGAGCCCCGGAGCATCGTAGTGCCCAAACGGATCGTCAAGCGCGACGACGCGCGTTGCGACACTGATTTCGCTGTCCGCGGCAACCCACTGGCGAATCTCTCCCAGCAGATCATCTAACCGAGCAAGAAATCGCTCACGGAGCGCTTCCAAGTCTGTTTCGTTCGCCTGTTCCATGCGCATATTGGTTCTTCTGGACCATTCTGCGCCGGTCCCGTGCCAGACGCATGGCACAGAGATCGTCGCCGGTGGGCGTCGCAGTGAACCTTACCGAGTCAGATGTCCCACTGCCACGCGTTCCACCAGGGTGCGGCGACCGGAGAAGGGTCGTAGCCGCGTAGGTCGTCGTTCATGACGGCGGGGCGGCGCTGCAGGAAGAGCGGGATGTACGGCACGTCCGCGTGAATGCGCGCGCCCGCCCGCCGGTACAATGCTGCTCGCAGCAGCGGGTCGTCGGTCGCGAGGCCTTCGCGTTCGAGCCTGTCGACCGCGGGATCGCAGAACCGGAACTCGTTCATGCCGGTGGGCGTGAACTTCGCGCACGTGAGCGTGTCGGTCCGGTCCGGATCGTACGGCAGCGTGTTCGCGTAGATCGCCAGGTCGTAGCGCCCGGTGACGATCGGGCCGTCGTAGGCGTACACGCCCTTGTACGGATACGTCTTGATCGTCACCACGATTCCGACATCGCGCAGCATGCGCTGGAGCTGCACGGCGTACAGCGGTCCGCTCCCCTTCGACGCGACGACGAGCACGAGCTCGAGCGGCACGCCGCCCTTCGCGCGCGTGCCGTCCGGCCCAGCGCGCCAACCGTCGCGCTCGAGGAGCGCCTTCGCCTGGTCCGGGTCGTAGCGATACGGGACGTTGTTCGCGTAGCCGGTCGAGCCGGGCGCGACGACGTCGCTCGCGACGGCCGCGGTGTCGAACGTGAGCTTGTGGACGATCGCGCCGTAGTCGATCGCCGACGCGATCGCGCGGCGCACCGCAACGTCGCGCAGGATCGGTCCCGCGTCGTTGAGGGCGAACAGCATCTCCGAGTTCCACGGGTCGAGGCGCGCGCGAACGCCGTCGACGTGCCGCAGCTGGTCCCACACGGCCGCCGACGTGGAAACCGGCATGTCGACGGCGTGGGAGCGCACCTGCGTCATCAGCGTGTTCTCGTCCGGCAGGATCGTCAGCTCGATGCGGTCGAGCTTCGGCCGGCCGCGAAAGTAGCGGTCGTTGCGCGCGAGCACGAGGCGCGTGCCGCGATCCCAGCGCACGAAACGGAACGGCCCGCTTCCGACCGGATGCGCGTTGTACGGAGCCTGATCGATCGACGTCTCGGCCGCGAGCAGGTGCTCCGGGACGACGGGCTTCGCGCCTTCTTGCAGCGTGGTGAAGAATTCCGTCTCGAACGGCGGGTACCGGCGCCGGAGGTGGACGACCACCGTGCGGTCGTCGGGCGTCGCGATCGAGGTGACCTCTTCGTATCCCTCCCGGTGCAGCACGCTGTTGCGCGGGCTCATGATCGCGCGCCACGAGAACGCGACGTCGCGCGAGGTCAGCGGCACGCCGTCATGCCAGACGACGCCGCGCCGCAGGTGATACGTGTACGTTCGTCCGCCGTTCGAGATGCCGCCGTTCGCGATGCTCGGAACCTCGCTCGCGAGGTCGCCGGTCATCACCCCGTTGCGGCCGGCAACCACGAGGTAGGAGAACATCAGCGACGAGAGGTCGTAGCTCAGGTCCATCGTCGAGAGGAGCGGGTTGAGGCTGTCGGGATCGGCGACGTCCGCCAGGCGCAGGACGTGCGGCTGTGTCCAAGCGTGACGCTCGCCGGTTGCGGCCGGTACCGCGAAGGCGCCGCTTGCGAACGCGGCTGCAAGCACGCACGCGAACGCGATGAGCCGCGGCATCAGCGCACGAGCCCGCGCAGGAGCTTGCCCTCGGTGCTCATGTAGTACGTCCTCTCGTCGAACCGCGGCGTGCTCGCGAACATCAGGTAGAGGTACTTGAAGTTCTCGGCGAGCGCGTAGGCGGGGAACGCGTCGCCGAGCGTCATCGGCGTCGTCGTGACGTCTTTCACGACCGTATAGCCGTTCGCGACGCGGCAGTGCTCGCGCAGCGCGGTGAAATAGCGGTACGCGGTGTCCCGGTACTTCTGGTCGTGCGTGAGGAACCAGAGGTCGCACGACGCGTTGACGTACTCGGGCCGCAGCGCGTTGCCGCGATCCTCCGTCGGCTGCAGGGTACGGTAGTCGAAACCTTCCGGAATGATGCCGTACCGGTCGAGCACCGCGGTGAACGCATCGTAGTAGGCGGCGCCGGCCGCGCGATCGCCGCCCTTCGCGAGCAGCTCTGCATAGAAGGCCGCGAGCTCGGACTGCACGTGCGCGATCGTTTCGCCCGTGCGATAGTCGACGGTCGCGAACCACAGCCGCCCGTCCACCCGATCCGACTGGTGCGCGAGGATGGCGTCGGTGAGCATGCGATACCAGTCGCGGCAGCGCTGAAGCCCGAGCATCTGCCAGCCGCCCCAGAGATATTCGTAGAACGAGTCGACCGGATCGTTCGGAGCGACGTCTTCCGGCGACGTGAACTCACCGGTCTCGACATTGAAGTACGTGCCGAGCAAGTTGCGCGCGGAGCGCTTGGCGATGACCGCTTCGTAGGCGCGCAGCGACGCATCGAGGTACTTCGGGTCACCCGTCAGCCGCGAGAGATCGCCGAACTCGAGCACGTTCGTGCCGATCTCGGCCAGGTTCGTCCTGGGTTCGCGCACGGCGCCGGTGCGCAGGTTGACGTACCGGTACGGCGCGCCCGTCGGCGATTTCGTGAAGCACGGCAGAAGCCGGTCCGCCGCAGTGCGCGCGAGCTCGAGCAGCCGTCGTTCACCCGTCGCGTAGGAGCCCGCGAGCAGACCGCCGACCATGCGGATGTTCATCTCGAACATCTGGACCTCGCCGTCGACGTCGAAGTCGAGGTTGTCGGCGACCCACCGGACGCCGCGTGAAAGCTCGTCGTCGAGACCCATCACGTACAGCGTGTCGAGCGCCTCGACGATCGACAGACCGAACGAGTGCCCCGTCAGGAAGAAATCGTGCGGCGTTCCGGAGACGGGCCGCACCTCGTCGCGTCCCCATGCGACGCGCGTGTAGCCGCGCCACGCGTGCAGGAACTCGGTCCGAACCAGGTCGGCGACGCGCCGCGGATCCGGCGTTGCGGCGCCCGCAGCGGCCGTCGCGGGAAGGAGCGCGGCCGCGGACGCCGCCGCGAGAAAGGACCGCCGGCGAAGCTGCATCCGCGCCGTCTTCTCGCCCTCCGCTGCGCGCGGCCTTCGCGAGTGCCAGGCACCCGGCACACCGCCGCGCAACACTGGGCGCGTGGCCAAGGCCAAGTCGGTCTTCTTCTGTACGGCGTGCGGGTTCGAGTCGGCGCGATGGCTCGGGCGCTGTCCGTCGTGCGAGGCGTGGAACACCTTCGAGGACGCACCGGTCCTCAAGGCGGCGAAAGGCGCGCAGGCGCGCGCCGTCGCGCCGCTGCGCGCGAGCGCGCCGGTCCCGCTCGCCGCGATCGACGATGCTCGCGTGGCGCGGCGGCGTACCGGGATGCCCGAGTTCGATGCGCTGCTCGGGGGCGGCATCGTCCCGGGCAGCCTCGTGCTGCTCGGCGGACCGCCCGGCGCGGGCAAGTCGACGCTGCTCTTGCAGCTCGCGAACGCGCTGGCGCGCGGCGGCGCGCGCTGCGTCTACGTGTGCGGCGAAGAATCAGCGGCGCAGACCAAGCTGCGCGCGCAGCGCGTCGGCGCGGCCGAGACGCTGCTCGTCTTTCCGGAGACCAACCTGCGGGCGGTGCTCGACGCGCTCGAGCGCGACGTGCCCGACGTGCTCGTCATCGACTCCATTCAGACGATGTGGCTGCCCGACGTGGAGTCGTTCGCGGGAAGCGTGTCGCAAATCCGCGATTGCACGCAGGTCTTGATGGACTTCGCCAAGCGCACGGGCTGCGCGACGTTCCTCGTCGGTCACGTTACGAAGGACGGCGCGATCGCCGGGCCGCGCCTGCTCGAGCACCTCGTCGACACCGTGCTCTACTTCGAAGGCGACCAGTCCGGCGAGTACCGCATCGTGCGAGCGTACAAGAACCGCTTCGGCGGGATCGACGAGATTTGCGTGTTCGCGATGGACGACCGGGGTCTGCACGAGATCGCCGATCCGTCCGCCCTCTTCTTGCACGGCCGCGGGCCCAGGCCCAGCGGAACCTGCGTCGTGCCGACGCTCGTCGGGATGCGCCCGGTGCTCGTCGAGATTCAGGCGCTCGTCGGGGAGGCGGCGTACGGCACGCCGCGCCGGCTCGCCGCGAACGTCGACGCCGCGCGCTTGGCAATGATCATCGCGATCCTCGAACGGCGCGCCGGCATGCACCTGGGCGGGCACGACGTGTACTGTTCCGTCGCCGGGGGCTTGCGTGTCGCCGAGACGGGCGCCGATCTCGGGATCGCGCTTGCGATCGCGTCCGCCTTTCGCGACGTACCTCTCGCGGACGGAGCCGTTGCGTTCGGCGAGCTCGGGCTGTCCGGCGAGGTGCGCGCGGTCTCGCAGCCGGCGCGCCGCGCCGCCGAGGCGACGAAGCTCGGGTTCACGCGCATCGTCAGTCCCGAGGGCGCGCGCGACATCGCGGCGGCGATCCGGCATGCGTTCGACTGAGGTGCGCTCGCGCGTCGCCGTAGCGGCCGCATTCGCGTGCGCTCTCGCGGCGGCGCCGTTCGGCGCCGGCGCGCAGACACTCGACGAGTCGGTCGCGCAGTGCCGCAGCGCCGACCCCGACCGCGCGATCAGGGCATGCACCGCGGTGATCGAGCGCAACGGCGTGCCGGGCGCGCTCCTGGCGATCGTGCTGTTCCAGCGCGGCAACGCGTACCGCATGAAGAACCTGAACGATCAGGCCTTTTCCGACTACGACCGCGTCCTCGCTCTGCAACCGGACAGCTCGCGCGCATACTACAGCCGCGGCGGCATCTGGTACGTACGCAAGTCGTACGGCCGCGCGCTCGCGGACTACGACCGCGCGGTCGCCCTTGAACCGTCGAATGTGCTGTACCGCTTCTGGCACGGGCAGGCGAACTATCTGCTCGCGCGCTACGACCGCGCGTTGGCCGACTACGACCAGACGATCCGGCTCGACCGCACGTACATGCTCGGATGGATGGGGCGCGGCAGCGCGTACGCGCGGCTGAAAGACTACGGCCACGCCCTCGCCGACGCCGACCAGGCGGTCAGGCTCGAGCCGAGCTCGTCGATCGCATGGTCGCAGCACTCGTGGATCCGTCACCTTCGCGGCGAGGACGACGCGGCGATCGCCGATGCGGACCGCGCGCTTGCGCTGGATCCGGCGAACGCGACGGCCTGGTACAACCGCGCGAACGCGCACTACGGCAAGCGCGAGTTCGCCCAGGCACTGGCCGACTTCGATCGCGCGGTGACGTTGAACCCAGGCGACGCGCTGAACTGGAACGCGCGCGGTCTCGCCCGCGCGGCGCTCGGCGACGCCGGCGCGGCGATCGCCGACTACGAGCACGCGCTGGTGCTCGACCCCACGTTCGCGAACGCGTACACCAACCGCGCTGCGGCGTATCGCGCGCGCAATCAGTTCGACCGCGCGATCGATGACGACGACCGCGCGATCGCACTGGATCCCCGCGTCGCCACGCCCTTCGCCGGCAGGTGCTGGACGCGCGTGCTGATGCAGCAGCCCGCCGCAGCGGCACCGGACTGCGATCGCGCGCTCGCGCTCGATCCGAAATCCGCATACGCGCTGAGCACACGCGGATACGTGCGGTTGGCACAGGGCGACGCGGCCGGCGCGCTCGCGGACTTCGGGGCGGCGCTCGCACTCGAGCCGAACCGCGCAACGGCACTGTACGGGCGCGGGGTCGCGAAGCGTCGCCGTGGCGACCTCGCGGGCGGCGACGCTGACGTAACGGCCGCGAAGGCGCTCGACCCCGCCGCAGTCGACGAAATCGAGCGCCACCGCATCATCCCGCCGGACGCCGGGAGCGCTCCTGTTTCGTCGCCGTAACCGTGATGCCGCTCTGGTGCAGCACCAGCCCGTGCACATGCCCGGCGGTGTCGCGCTGGAACTCGATCTGCGCCGGGACCACCTTGTAGTAGAACCGGTCCTTCGCCGATGCGAACACCGGGTAGAACGGCTGTCCGGTGAGCTGCACCTCGATCCCGCCGGCCGCGCGGCGGACGACGAACTGCAGAGCGTTGGGCGCAGCGTACGTTCCGGCGTACTCGGTCAGCGTCGCGGCATCGAGGACGACGACCGGCGGATACGACGGCTCGGGGATCGTCGATGGCGGCGTCATGCCCGGTTTCACGAAGACGAGCGTTCGGCCGTCCTGGCGGAGCACGACCGCGTTCACCTTGGCGGCGGTATCGTGCGTGAACTGCACCCGTGCGTTCACGACGTGGTACTCGAACGCATCCTTGCCGGCCGCATAGACGCGCGCGGTTTCCTGGTCGCCGAGTTTTGCGTAGAGCTGGCCTTCGCGCCGCGTGAAGACATACGCGGTGCCGTCGGCAGCGACGTAGGTGCCGACGTACGTCTCGAGGACGATCGGATCGTTCTGCTCGGGCGGTTCGGGCGCCGTCACCGGGATCGACGCGTCGAGCGCATGGAACGCGATGTCCTCGACCGGGCCGCCGCCGTTGGTCAGCACGACGACGCCGCGCGAACGGTCGGGTGCGATCGCAACCGCCGCATGATAGCCCTGCGTGTCGCCGCCATGATGGATGATGTGGTTCGCGTCGTCCGTCCACCACACGAGGCCGATGCGGCCGCCGGGGAATTCGTCGCGCGGCTGCTGCGCGAACGTGCACGCCGCCGCGAGCGCGCCTTGGCCCATGTTGCACCGGAGGTACGCGAGCATGTCGTCCAGGTCGGACACGACCGCGCCGGCGCCCGCCAGCGCGTCGAAGGTCCAGTTAGGCGCCGGATCCCCCTCCATCGCGTGCGGCGCGGCAAGGCGGGCACGCATCGCGGGCGTCACGCCGGCGGCCGTCTCCCTCATGCCGAGCGGCGCGAGGACGCGCGACGCGAGGAGCGCCGGGTACGTGGTATGCGCGGCATTCGCGAGCGCCACGCCGAGCAGTCCGACGCCCAGGTTCGAGTACTCGAAGGTCGCGCCGGGATCGCGCGGGAGCTGATACGAGCTCAGGAACGCGTAGAGGTCCTGGGTCGTGTAGCGCGCGTACGGATCGGCGTCCGTTCCGCTCAGGTTGCTGGGGATTCGCGGCAGCCCGGAGTGCTGGGTCGCCAAATTGAGCAGAGTGATCTGCTTGCCGTCCCTCGACGGCACGTGCACCGACGCCGGCAAATACTTTGCGACCGGATCGTCGAGCTCGACCGTGCGCGTGAGCACCAGCGACGCCAGCGCGGTCGCGGTGAAGGTTTTCGTGACGGAACCGACCTCGAACTCGGTGCGCTCGTCGAGCGGTGCGCCCGTGCCGGTCGAACCGGCCTTATAGACGCTGCGCGTCGTGCCGTCCAGCACGCCGACGATGATCCCCACGCCCGGCTTCCCGGCAACGCGTGCCTCGAGCGCGCGCTGCAGGTCGCCCGGAGGCGGCGGCGCGCTGCACGCGGGCGACGCCGCGCCCAGCAGAAGCACGAGCGCGACGAGCGATGACCACGCCAAACGCACCATCGCGCCGTGCTACGCCGCGGGGCGGCGAACGCTCCTCTACGTCTTCGAAGCGCTGCCCGGTTCCGACATCTTGGCGTGCTTAGATGCCGTGACTTCTTCGGGCATCATCTTCGAGATCGTGCCCTCGAACTTCGTGGACAGCGGACCGGCGACGATCTCGTGCTTACCGGCCACGAGCGCTTCATACGCCTGCTTTGCGACCTGCGCGGGATCGGCTTTCTTGTCGCTGGACCCGACCTGTGTGTCCTGCATGCCGGCGCGGTCGAAGAAGTTCGTCTCCGTCGGACCGGGCAATAGCGTGGTGACGGTGACGCCGGTGTCCTTGAGCTCGTTCCGCAGCGACGCCGCGAACGACTTGTCGAACGCCTTCGACGCGCCGTAGACCGTTTCGTACGGCGTCGCCGCGTGCGCCGCGATCGACGCCGTGATCAGCACGCGGCCGCGGCCGCGGCGAACCATCGCCGGCAGCGTGAGCTTCGCGAGGTGGACGGTCGAGCGCACGTTGAGATCGATGAGGCGCAGCTCCTGGTCGAGCGGCGTCTCGAGGAAGCGGCCGCCCACACCGATGCCGGCGTTGAGGGCGAGCACGTCGACCGGGCGCCCCGACGCTTCGATGCGCGCGGCGAGCGTTTGCACTCCCTGCGCGGTTGCGAGGTCCACCCGGCACGTCTCGACCGTCGTTCCCACGGCGCGAATCTCCGCCGCCGCACTGTCCAGGCCGTCATCTTCGGCCGCCGCGAGCACGTCGTACCCGTTGCGCCCGAACTCCTTGGCGAGTTCGAAGCCGATCCCGCTCGACGCGCCGGTTACCACTGCGTATTGCCTACCCGAACTGTTCATGCCGTCGATTTTACCGCGCGCCGTCATCGTGGAATCGCGCCTGCCCGCGCACCGACTCGCGGCGCGCTCGGTCGCGTCGAAGCGAGGAACCCGTGCGCGGCGCGCGGCATGATCGGTTCGTGCCGCTTCCCGACCTGATCCCGCGCGATGTGCTGTTCGGACATGCCGAGCGCACCGCGCCCGCGATCTCCCCGGACGGCACGCGCATCGCCTACCTTGCGCCCCACGAAGACGTCCTCGCCGTGTGGGTTCGCACGCTGGGCGCGAACGACGACCGCGTGGTCGCCTTCGATCCCGCACGGCCGATCCGCAACGCGCTCTGGTCGCCGGACGGCGAACGCGTGCTGTACCTCCAGGATGCCGGCGGCGATGAAGACTTCCACCTCTTTGCCGCAAGCCCGAGCGGAGGCGAGCCGGCGGTCGATCTGACGCCTGCGCCCGGTTCTCGGGTCATGGTTCAGGCGCTGGATCTCCAGCGCTCCGACCGTATGCTGATCGCATGGAACCGGCGCGATCCGCGGCTGTTCGACGTGTATGCGCTCGACCCGCGCACCGGCGACGTCGAGCTGGACACCGAGAACCCCGGGATGGTCTCGGGATTCGAAGCGGACACCGCGCTGGTCGTACGCGCCGCCGTCGTGCAGCGCGCCGACGCGTCCTCGGAGCTGCTCGTGCGCGACGCCGCCCGGGCCCCGTGGCGCACGCTCGCGACGTTCCCGCACACGGACGGCATGCCGCAGACGATCGGCTTCACGCCGGACGGTCGCGGACTGCTTGCGATCACCAGCGCCGGAGCGAACGCGGCGCGGCTCGTCCGTTACGACGTCGCAACCGGCGAGATCGCCGTCGTCGCATCCGACCCGGAGTACGACGTGACGGACGTCGTGTCGTCCGCGCGCACGAAAGCGGTGGTCGCGGCGGCCGTCGTGCGGGCCCGCGTCGAGTGGATCGCGCTCGACCCCGCGTACGCCCCCGACTTCGAGGCGTTGCGCGACCAGGTTCGCGGCGACGTCGCCGTCGTCTCAACAGATCGCGACGACCGCCGCTGGATCGTCTCGTCGAACGTGGACAACGGATCGCCGTCGTACTGGCTGTACGACCGGACCACGCGGCGCGCCGAGATGCTGTTTCTGACGCGGCCGGCGGTCGAGCGCTACGCGCTCGCGGCGATGACACCGGTCGCGTACGACGCACGCGACGGGCTCACGATCCACGGCTATCTCACGCTGCCCCCGGGCGCCGAGCCGGCAAGGCTCCCCGCCGTGCTGCTCGTGCACGGCGGCCCGTGGGCCCGCGACACGTGGGGCTTCAACGGCATGGTGCAGTGGCTTGCGAATCGCGGCTACGCCGTGCTGCAGCCGAACTTCCGCGGCTCGACCGGCTACGGCAAGAAACACCTCAACGCCGGCGACCGCGAGTGGGCGGGGGCGATGCACGCGGACCTGCTCGACGCGAAGGCATGGCTCGTCGAGCAGGGCATCGCCGACCCCGCGCGCGTCGGCATCATGGGCGGCTCGTACGGCGGCTACGCCACGCTCGCCGGCGCTGGCGTTCTCTCCCGGTGCGTTCGCGTGCGGCGTCGACATCGTCGGACCATCCAACCTCAACACGCTCCTCGACTCGATTCCGGCGTACTGGGAGACGCAGCGCGCCACGTTCACCCAGCGCATGGGCGAGGGCGAAGCGTTTCTGAGCGCGCAGTCGCCGCTGTTCCGCGCCGACGCGATCCGTGCGCCGCTGCTGATCGCGCAAGGCGCCAACGACCCGCGCGTCAAGATCGCGGAGTCGGACCAGATCGTCGAGGCCATGCGCCGCAACGGGCAGCCGGTGACGTACATCGTGTTCGACGACGAAGGGCACGGCTTCGCGCGGCCGGAGAACAACAAGCGGTTCCTGGCAGCCGCGGAAGCGTTTCTGCGCGACACGCTCGGCGGGCGTGCCGAGCCGCCGTCGGCGAACGAGACGATCGACGCGTTCGTGCGGTGAGCGCACACGAGTTCGAGATCGTCCCCAACGTGAGCGAAGGCCGCGACCTCGCCGTCGTCGATGCGTGCGCGGCCGCGATCGAGAGCGAAGGCGCGCGCGTCGTGCACCGCACGAGCGACGCGGTGCACCACCGCAGTGTCATCACCGCCGTGGGCCGCGCGTCGCAGGTCGTCGCCGCATCGGTCGCGCTGGCGCGCGTCGCGCACGAGCGGATCGATCTGCGCGCGCATCGCGGCGCCCACCCGCGCATCGGGGCGCTCGACGTGCTGCCGTTCGTGCCGCTCGGCGACGCGACGCTCGACGACGCGGTCACGCTCGCGCACCGCGCAGCTGCGCGGATTTGGCGCGAGCTCGGCATTCCGTCGTTTCTCTACGGCGCCGCGGCGACCGCAGCCGCATCGCCGGCATCTCGCCGACGTCCGGCGCGGCGAATTCGAAGCGCTCGCCGGCCGCGCCCTCGCCGATCCGCGCTGGCGCTTCGACTACGGCGACGCGGCGCACGCGACGGCGGGCGCGGTCGCGGTCGGCGCCCGGCCGTTTCTGATCGCCTACAACGTCGAGCTGGCGACCGGCGACCTAGCGCTCGCGCGGCGCATCGCGGCGGCGCTCCGCGAGTCCGGCGGCGGCTTGCGCACGCTCAGATGCCTCGGCCTTCGGCTCGCGGACGACCGCGTCCAGGTCTCGTGCAACATCACCGACGTCGATGCGGTGCCGCTGTACCGCGTAACCGAGCTCGTCCGGCGTGCGGCGCGGGCCGGCGGGGCCGAGGTCGCGCGCAGCGAGCTGATCGGCCTCGCGCCGAAGCGCGCGGTCGATCGCGCCGCACGGGCGTACGAATCGGCGGAGAGACACCCGCGCCCGTCGTAGGAGACGGAATGCTCGTTCGTCGCCTCACCGCCGCGCTCGCCGCGGTGATGCTGCTTTGCTCGCCCGTGCAGTCGCGCGCGGCCGGTCCCGCCAGCGCTGCGCCCGCTCCCGAAACGCGCACGCTCGCCAACGGCCTCAAAGTCGTCGTCATCGAGGATCACGCGGCGCCCGTCGCCCAGGTGCACATGTGGTACAGGTTCGGCGCGCTCGACGAGACGCCGGGGAAGACCGGGCTCGCGCACGCGCTCGAGCACATGATGTTCCGCGGCACGCACGATCTTTCGAGCGCGGGCCTGGACGACATGACGGCCCGGCTGGGCGCCGAGGTCAATGCGCAGACCGAGAACGAGATGACGCACTTCTTCTTCGTCGTTCCGGCGGACCGCGTCGATACGATCGTCCATTTGGAAGCGGACCGCATGCGCGGGCTCAAGCTCGCGCCTTCCGACTGGAATCTCGAGCGCGGCGCCGTGCTCGCGGAGTACGCGGAGAAGCACAGCAACCCGGTCACGGCGTTCATCTACGACGTGAACCAGCGCGTGTACCCGAACTCGCGGCTCGGTTCGACGTCCCTCGGGCAGAAGGCCGACATCGAGAAGGCGACCGTCGCGGATCTCAAGCGCTACTACGACGAGTGGTATCATCCCAACAACGCCACGCTCGTCGTGACGGGCGACGTGCACGCGGCAGACGTGTTCGCCGACGCGCAGCGCTGGTTCGGCGGGATCCCGTCGGCCAAGCTGCCGCAGCGGCGCCAGTACGCGATCCGCCCGGCGACCAACGTCTCCTACACGATGCCGTCGAGCTATCCGTACACGCTGGTCGACGAGGCGTATGCGGCGCCGGGAGACGCCAAGCCGTACGAGCACGATCAAGTCCGCAACGACGTCGCGATCGGCGCGATGTTCAACCCGCGCGGGCCGTTCCGCACGCTGGTCGAGAGCGGCCTCGTGCTCGCGTACAACCCGAACCCGCTCGAGGACCGGCGCGCCTCGGTCGTGCATGTCATGCTGATCGTCGCGCCCGGCCATACGGCGGCCGAGGTGCGCGCCGCCTACGAGAAGACGATGGCCGACGTGCTCCGCCGCGGGCTCGACCCCGATCTCTTCGATGCGTCCAAACGCTCGCAGCTCGCCTCGATGACGTATGCGCGCGACTCGATCGTCGGCCTCGGCGACGCGATCGGCGCCAACATGGTGTTTCCCGGCGACACCGACCCCTCGCAGTTCGACGCGCTCTACGGCGCCATCACGCGCGACGAGGCGACGGCCGTCGCGCGGCGCGTGTACGCGAAGGCCAACGTCGTCGCGGTCCTGCGGCCCGGCCCGGCGCCGGGCAGCGCGCAGCAGCCGTCGAGCGTGACGTCCGCGGTCAGCGACAACTTCGGCGAGCGGACATCGAACGGTCCGCTGCTGCAGCCCGAATGGATGAAGGCGGCGCTCGCGAAGCCGCTTGCGCTGCGCAGCGGGGTCGATCCCGTCGAGACGACGCTGCCGAACGGACTGCGGCTGCTGGTGCAGCGCGTGACGACGAATCCGACCGTGTTCATCGACGGCCTCGTGCGCACGTCGCCGGAATTCGACCCGCGCGGCAAAGAAGGCGTCGGCGAAGTGACGTCGGCCCTGATGGACTGGGGCAGCGCGAAGTACGACTACGATGCGCAGCGCAAGGTCGCGGACGACCGCGCCGCCGACGTGTCGTTCGGCCTGCAGTTCTCCGCGCACGGCCGCGCGTCGGACTTCGGGTCGCTGCTCGACCTGCTCGCGGACGACGTGCGGCACCCGCTGCTGCCCGCGGACAAGTTCGACCTCGTGCGCACGCAGCTGGCCGGGTTCGCCGGCAAACGCGCGCTGCAGGCGGGCTTCGAAGCACAGCGTCAGTTCAACGCCGCGCTCTACCCGGCCGGCGACCCGGCGCTGCGCGTGCCGACGGAACGGTCGATCACCACGATCGATCTCGGCGACGTGAAGTCCTACCATGCGCAATTCGTGCGTCCGGACCTCACCACGCTCGTCGTCGTCGGCGACGTCGACCCGGCCGACGTGGCCGCGCAGGTGCAGCGCGCGTTCGGAGACTGGACGGCGACCGGCGCGAAGCCCGACCCGCATCTCCCGGCGATCCCGCTGCCGCAGCCGCAGACGCGTGTCGTGACGACCGCCTCGGAGGACGTCACCGTGGAGCTCGGCGCGCCGGCGCTCTCGCGCGGGTCACCGGACTTCGATTCGCTCACGCTGGCCAATACGATCTACGGCGGCGGATCGCTCGAGTCGCGCCTTTTCCGCGAGGTGCGCGAGAAGCGCGGTCTGGTGTACGGCGCGTCGAGCTCGCTCGAGGCGAACCGCGATCGGGGTACGTTCACCATCGACTTCAGCGCCGTACCCTCGAAGATCGAGGCGGCGGAGACGCTCGTGCGTGAAGAGCTGCGCCGCATGCAGAACGAGGACGTGACCTCCGACGAGCTCGCGCGCGCGAAGACGCGCGTCGTGGCGACGCAGCTCAACGCCGAACAGGCGACGTCTTCGATCGCCGGCGACCTGCTTCGCATCGGGCTGAACGACCTGCCGACGACGTACTACACGACGCTCGCGGCGCGCTTCGCCTCCATCACGGCGGCGGACGTCCGCCGGGCGGCGCAAACGTACTTCCATCCCGACAATCTGGTCGAAGTGAGGATCGGCCCGCCGTCGTAAGGCGGCGCGCCGGCTCACGTCAACAGCCGGCAGCCTCGGGCGGCTCGCTGATGACGTTGAGATCGCCGCCGGCCAGCGGCCGCGCGAATGCGAGCTCGGCCGTGAAACCGCGGTCCGGCGCCACGCGTTCGAAGCGAATCTCGACGCGGTCGAACACGGCCGCACCGCGGCGCACCGGTGCCTCCGACGTCTCGCTCGCGACGTACGTCGCCTCACCGATGGACGTGAAGCGGATCAGCCACGGGACCGCCGCCTCCGCGCCGCCGACGAAGTTCCCCGCGACCCGCGCCTGCAGCACGCGGTACGACTCGGGCGCGATCCAGAGGTCGCGGAGCCGGTCGCGCTTCGGATCGATCAGCGGAACCAGCGTGAGGTGCAGCGCCGGGTCGCCGTCGATGGTTTCGGCACCGGCATACGTGACATGATAGCGCCGCGAGACCGTCGCGACCGACCCGATGCGGCGAAGTCCGCCGGTGTCGTCCTCGCGCTGCACGTGCGCCGCAGCGCAGCCGCGCACGCCGAACGAGTACAGCGGGCTGATCTGCGGAATCGCGAACGGCTCGACCGGCTTCTCGCCGACGATCGTTCCGCCGACGCCCATGCCTGCGTTGTCGCCGCTCTGCCCCACCGGACGTCCACCGCTGTTGATGCCGAGCGTGAACGCCCATCGCACGTTGATGCCGTGCGGGACGTACGGATGGCGCAGCTCATCCTCACCGAACAAGCCCACGCGAAAATCGCCGCTCGCCGGCCGCACGACGCCCGCATAGCGATCACCGCGCGTGCGCGATCCCTGCGTCACGCGGACCACGACGTCGTACGTCGCCACGCGCGGGTAGGTCATCGCCGACCAGGCGTCGCGCGCTCGCGCGAACAGTGCCGGGCCGTCACTCTCGGTATAGGCCGGCGCCTGCGCGCGCGCGTCCGTTGCAAAGCACGCGAGTCCCACCAGAGCAGCCGTCGCGATCCGCACCCGCCGCATCGCCGTCCCGCCTCAGCCTAGCCGCAGGTCCAAGTATTCGGGTTCTGAGGGCAGCACATCGCGCCACTGGCGGATCAGCTGGCGGTACGCCTCGCCGACGGGCCGCAAGTTGCGGTCGAGGTCGACGAGCCCGAGCGGGTTGACGCGGCCCGCGTCCTCGCGGAGCTGCGTGTCCCAGTCGACCTGATCGGTCAGGCTGTACCACGTAAACCCCAGCATCGGCACGCCGTCCTGGTTGAGCCGGTGCACGTTCGCCCACTGTTTGCGCAGCCACGCCGGCGCTTCGAGCGCGTTCTGCACGTTCGTCTCCGTGTGCATCACGGGCAGGTGATAGCGCTCGTAGTAATGGTGCGTGATGACGTAGTAGCCGAAGATTTCGCCGGCCGGCTCGATGCTGCCGTCTGCGCGCACGAGGTGCTCGTTGGTGACGTAGTAATCGTTGCCCATCACGCAGCGCCCGGCACAGTGGCGGTTGCGGAACCAATGGAACTCATCGCGCGTCATCCCGTTGTCGAGCAGGTACTCGTACATCGCGGCGTCCAGCGACCGGCCGTACGTGAGGTCCAGCGCGAGAAAGCGCTTCTGGTTGTAGAGGTCCGCCGCCGAGCGCGCATCGGGGTTCTCCGCGTGGAAATACTCGGACGACTCGCTCTGCACGAAGACCGCGTCCTCGCGCCCGTTCATGATCGCGTGCATCGCCAGGATGTTGGCGCGGCAGAGGTTGCGCAGCGCGCGCACGAACGCACGGTCGTCGCGCAGGCACTCGTTCCACCAGCCGAACTGGGCGGAGAACGTCGCGGCGATGAAGATCTCGTTGACCGGCGTGTAGAAGCGAACCCAGGGGTACCGCTTGGCGAACGCGCCCGCATAGGAAGCGAAGTGCTCGGGCCACTCCGTGTTCTGAAAGTCGCCGATCCAGTCGGGGACGCCGAAGTGGCACAAGTCGACGATCGGCGTGATTCCGAGGCGTTTCAGCTCGGCGAACGTCTCGTCGGTGAACGACCAGTCGTAGCGCTCCGGCCCCAGGTGCGTGCGGTACAGCGGCGGCCCGTAGCGCAGGAACTCGATCTCGAGGTCCTTGACGAGCGCGAAGTCGTCGCGCCACCGCTCGTAGTGTCCGCACTTCGCGAACTCGTCGACGCGGCGGCGCGAGCCGTCCGGCATCGGGATGACGGGGTAACTACCTTCAATGCCGGTCGCGAACATGAAGCGCACGGGCGCTCATATGCCCGCTATTCGTGTGAGGCCCTCGCGCACGTCCGCCATTGGGGCGACCCAAGAGAGCCGCAGCCAGCCCTCGAGTGAGTCACCGAAGATGCGTCCCGGAATCGCGACGACGCCGCGGTTCTCGACCAAGTCGAGCGCCGCGGCGAGCGAGTCCCCTCCGCGCGGCAGCTTGACGCACGCGTAGAACGCGCCGTCGACGGGGACGTAGCGCAAGCCGCTCGCATCGAGCGCTTCGGTCGTCCGCGCATGCTGCTCGCGGTACCACGCCGACTGTTCCTGGATCGCGCCCGGCTCACCGAAGATCTCGTACGCGACGCGCTGGCCGAACGTGCTCGCGGTGGACGTCACCCACGCGTGCGTCTTCACCAGCGCCTCGATCGCGCCATCGGGCGCGAGCAGCCAGCCGATCCGCATCCCGGTGAGCGCGTTGGATTTCGAGAGGGAGTTCGCGACGATCGTGTGCGGGTAGTATCGCGCGACGTACCCGGGATCATCGACGTACGTGAGCTCGCGGTAGATCTCGTCCTGCAGCACCCAGACCGGCGGGCCGCCGCGCGCCAGCAGTCCTTCCGCGAGGCGCCGTGCGCCGGCGTCACGCAGCACGCGACCCGTCGGGTTCGCCGGCGATCCGATGACGATCATGCGCGTCGCCCGGTCCACACCGTCGAGGATCGCGTCGACGTCGTACCGGAAGTCTTCGTCCGCACGCATGTGCACGCGCCGCGACGGAATGCCTTCAAGTTGCGCGATCTTCGCGTAGGCGGGAAACGCGGGATCGACGACGAGCAGCTCGTCCCCGGCCGGATCGAGCATCGCCTTGATCGCGACGTAGACGGCTTCTTGCGAACCCGTCGTCACGCACACGTTGCGCGCGTCGCGCATCCCCGGATAGTCGTAGTGCGCGGCGATGCGTTCGCGCAAACCGGCATCGCCGGCATTGACGGTGTATTTCAGGCCTGCATGCGCGGCCCAGCGCGCCGCCGCCTCGATGAACCGCTGCTGCGGCAGGATCGTCGGCTCCCCCAGCCCCAGGTCGATCGCGCCGGGCTTCTTCTTCGCCGCAATCGCGCGTATCAGGCTCGGCTCGATGGCGGCAACGCGCGGATTCATTCTAACGGCGCTCCGCCCCAGGCTTCGCGCCCCCCGCTACGCGGGGCCCCCACACGCGACCTCGCAACACCGTTCGTTCGTGAGCACGGTGCTGCTGCGCTCGGTCCGTCATCATGACCGCTAGACGGCGACTTCGAACTCGCGGAGCGCGGCGTTGAGCGACGTCTTCTGGTCGGTGGAGTCGCTGCGCTCGCCGATGATCAGCGCGCACGGCGTCCCGTACTCGCCGGCGGCGAAGCGCTTCGGCAGGGTGCCGGGGATGACGACCGCGCGCGGCGGGATCGCGCCCTTCGTGACGACCGGCGTGTCGCCGCGCACGTCGACGACCGGCGTCGACGCGGTCAGCACGACGCCCGCCCCCAGCACCGCTTCGCGGCCGACGCGCACGCCCTCGACGACGATGCAGCGCGAGCCGACGAACGCGCCGTCTTCCACGATCACCGGTGTGGCCTGCGGCGGCTCCAGCACGCCGCCGATGCCGACGCCGCCGCTGAGGTGCACGTTCTTGCCGATCTGCGCGCACGACCCGACCGTCGCCCACGTGTCGACCATCGAGCCGTCATCGACGTACGCTCCCACGTTGACGTAGCCGGGCATGAGGATCGAGCCCTTTCCAAGGTAGGAACCGTATCGCGCGACGCCCGGCGGGACGCACCGCGCTCCGAGCTTCTTCCAATTCCGTTTCGTGGGTAACTTGTCGTAGTATGACGGGAGACGGTAGCGAAACTTGACGGCGTCCAGCGACCCGGCCGTGCGCGCGAACTCACCCTCCACGATCCGGGCGAGCTCGAAGCGAGCGAACGACAGCAGAATCGCACGCTTCACCCAGGGGTAGACGATCCAGTCGCCGTCGACGGGAGCGCACACCCGCAAGGCGCCGGTGTCGAGCGCGTCGAGCACCTCGTCGACCACGCGGCCCGGCTTCTTCTTCACCGCTTTGGGGTCGGTCGCGAGCCGCTCCTCGAGCTCGATGACCTGTGCTTCCAACCGTTCAACATCCATCGAGCGAGGCGTTTCCCGCGCCCGCAACGTCCCTCCCGTCGCACGCAGGGGGCAGGACGGGTAGTCAGGTAACGCGCCCTTCCCCCGTTTAGGAGATCACGGTGAACACCGCAGCGGACGACCTTCGCATCAACGCCATCCGGTTTCTGGCGGTCGACGCGGTCCAGCAAGCGAATTCGGGGCATCCCGGGCTGCCGCTCGGCGCTGCGGCGGCCGCGTACGTGCTGTGGACGAGGCATCTGCGCTTCAATCCGGCCGACCCGCACTGGTTCGACCGCGACCGCTTCGTCCTGAGCGCCGGCCACGGCTCGGCGCTGCTCTACGCGCTGCTGCACTTGACCGGGTACGACCTCACGCTGGACGACCTCAAAGCGTTCCGCCAGCTCAACAGCCGCACGCCCGGCCATCCGGAGTACCACCATACCGAGGGCGTCGAGGTGACGACGGGGCCGCTCGGCCAGGGGTTCGCCAACGCCGTCGGGCTCGCGATCGCCGAAGCGCATCTGGCCGCCGTGTACAATCGCGAGCAGACGATCGTCGACCACCACACGTACGTGCTCGCCGGGGATGGCGACCTCATGGAAGGCGTCGCGTCCGAGGCCGCCTCGCTGGCCGGCCACCTCGCGCTGGGCAAGCTGATCGTGCTGTACGACGACAACAAGGTGTCGCTGGCAGCCGCGACCGACGTCACGTTCACGGAAGACGTCCGCGAGCGTTTCGAGGCGTACGGGTGGCACACGAGCGAGGTCGGGCCGGAATCCGCGAACGACGTCGACGCGCTCGACCGCGCCATCACCGAAGCGAAGTCGCACACGCAGCGCCCCTCGCTCATCGCGATCCGCTCGACGATCGGCTACGGCTCACCGGAAGCCGGCACGTTCAAGACGCACGGCGAGCCGCTCGGCAAGAACATGGAGGCGACGCGCAAGGCGCTGCACTGGGACTATCCGCCGTTCGTCATCCCGGACGAAGCGGCAGCGTTCTTCAAGGGCGTCGGCGCGAAAGGCAGCGCGCTGGAACAGGACTGGAACGCGCGGTACGCGGCATGGTCGGCCGCGAACGCGCAGCTCGCGGCGCAGCTGCAGCGCGCACGCGACCGGAAGCTTCCGAGCGATCTGCCGTGGCCGTCGTTCGACGAGAAGTCCGGCGCGGTGGCGACGCGCGAGGCGGGCGGCACGGTAATGAACGCGGTTGCCGCGGCCCTGCCCGAGCTCGTCGGCGGATCCGCCGACCTCGACCCGTCGACCAAGACGTACCTCAAGGACCAAGGCGACTTCCAGCCCGGCAACTATGCCGGCCGCAACATCCACTACGGCGTGCGCGAGCACGCGATGGCTGCCGCGTCGAACGGGATCGCGCTGCACGGCGGCCTCGTGCCCTTCAGCGCGACCTTCTTCAACTTCCTCGACTACCTCAAGCCGGCGCTGCGCCTGGCCGCGATCAATACCGTGCGCGAAGTGTTCGTCTTCACGCACGACTCCGTCTTCCTCGGCGAGGACGGACCGACGCACCAGCCGATCGAGCAGCTCGCGATGCTGCGGGCGACGCCGAACGTCGTCGACCTGCGCCCGGCCGACGCGCTCGAAACCCTCGAAGCATGGAAGGTCGCGCTCGGCGGAGAGACCGGACCCTTCGCGATCGTGCTCTCGCGGCAAAAGGTCCCGTTCCTGGGCGCCCGCCGCGCGGACGTCGCGCGCGGCGCGTACGTGCTCGTCGATCCGCCCACGCTTCCTGACCTCATCCTGATCGCGACCGGTTCCGAGGTGCACCTTGCCGTCGAGGCGGCGAAGCTGCTCGAAGCGCGCGGCACGAAGACGCGCGTGGTGTCGATGCCGTCGTGGAAGCTCTTCGACGCGCAAGACGAGTCGTACCGCGAGTCGGTCCTTCCGGCCGCCGTGCGCGCGCGCATGTCCATCGAAGCCGGCGCGACGATCGGCTGGGCGAAGTACGTCGGCGATCGCGGCATCACGTTCGGGCTCGACCACTTCGGGACGTCGGCTCCCGCCGCAGCGATCGCGCGAGAATACGGGTTCACACCTGAGCACCTGGCCGACGTCGCCGCCGGCCTCCTCACCAGCGTATAGAAAGCACGAGAGCGCAAGAGCACCATGCCGGAGCAGCTTCGAGAACTCGCCGCGGTCGGACAATCGATCTGGCTCGACAACATCCGGCGCAGCATGTTCGCCTCGGGCGAGCTGCAGCGCCTCATCGACCGCGGACTGCGCGGCATGACGTCGAACCCGACGATCTTCGAGAAGGCGATCGGTTCGGGTTCCGACTATGACGAGCAGCTCCGCACGCTGATCGACGAACGCGAGCCGCTCGCAGTGTTCGAGGCGCTCGCAATCCGCGACATTCGCAGCGCCTGCGATCTGTTCCATCGGGTCTGGGAAGAGACGAACGGACTCGACGGCTACGTCTCGCTCGAAGTCCCGCCGAACCTCGCGCACGACACGCAAGGGACGATCGATGCGGCGCGGCGGCTGTGGGCCGAGGTCAACCGCCCGAACCTGATGATCAAGATTCCCGGTACTGCGGAAGGCATGCCCGCCATCGAGGCGACGATCGCGGCCGGCATCAACGTCAACGTCACGCTGCTGTTCTCGGTCGACCGGTACGAGGCCGCGGCGAACGCCTACATCGCCGGCCTCGAGCAGCGCGCTGCGAAGAACGAGCCGATCGACCGGATCGCGTCGGTCGCGTCGTTCTTCGTCTCCCGCATCGACACGACGATCGACAAGCAGCTTCAGGCGCGGATCGACAAGGGTGAGCCGCTCGAGGGCCTGCTCGGCAAGGCGGCGATCGCGAACACGAAGCTCGCGTATCAGCGCTTCCGCAAGCTGTTCGGCGCCGATCGCTTCGCCGCGCTCGCGGCCAAAGGAGCGCACGTCCAGCGGCCGCTGTGGGCGTCGACGTCCACGAAGAACCCCGCATACCCGGACCTCATGTACGTCGAGCAGCTGATCGCGCGCGACACGGTGAACACCGTTCCGCCGAACACGCTCGAAGGGATTCTCGATCACGGCACCGTCCGGCCGGACGCGATCCTGGACGATCTCGACGGTGCGCGCGCCGTGATCGAAGCGCTCGCGAAAGCGCAGATCTCGCTGTACGACGTCACCGAAGAGCTGGTTGCGGAGGGCGTCAAGTCGTTCGGGGACTCGTTCAGCGCGATGCTTGCGGCGATCCAAGAGAAGCTCGAGAAGCTGCGCGCGGGCGCGCCGCCCCGCGTCGCAGTCGCGGCGCCCGGCGCGCTGAACGGCGCCGTCGACGCAGCGCTCGACCAGCTCGTGCAGAACGACTTTCTGCACAAGCTCTGGACCCACGACACCTCGCCGTGGTCGTCGGACGCGGCGCACGTCGAGATCATCAAGCACGCCCTTGGATGGGTGGAGATCGCGCAGCAGACGCACGCGCAGAGCGGCGAGCTGCGCGACTTCGCGAACGCGTGCGCGAAGCGCTTCGACCACGTGGTGGTCCTCGGCATGGGCGGCAGCTCGCTGGCGCCCGACATCCTGCGCGCGACGTTCGGCCGCACGCCGGGCTTCCCCGAGCTGCACGTGCTCGACTCGACCGACCCGCAGCAGATCAAGACGCTCGACGATCGCCTGGACATCGCGAAGTCGCTGTTCATCGTCGCCTCGAAGTCGGGGACGACCACGGAGCCGGACGCGTTCTTCCGCTACTTCTTCCAGCGCGTCGCCCAGAACGTCGGCGCGGATAACGCGGCCGATCACTTCATCGCGATCACGGATCCCGGGACGAAGCTCGAGTCCGAAGCGAAGGACGACCGTTTCCTGCGCGTCTTCACGAACGACCCGAACATCGGCGGACGCTATTCGGCGTTGTCGTACTTCGGCATGGTGCCGGCTGCGCTGGCCGGCTACGACGTCGCGGCGATCCTGGACCGCGCGATCAACGCGATGCACGCCAACGCGGCGACCGTCGCCGGCTACGATGCGCCCGGCGTACGGTTCGGCGCCGCCATCGGCGCGCTCGCGAAGCGCGGGCGCGACAAGCTCACGATCGTGACGCATCCGTCGGTCGGCGCGTTCGGCGCGTGGGCCGAACAGTTGATCGCGGAGTCGACCGGCAAGTCCGGAACCGGCATCGTGCCGGTCGACGGCGAGCCGCTCGCCGCTCCGAGTGCGTACGGCGACGATCGCGTCTTCGTGTACGTCGGCACCGGACTTGCGGGAGCGGACGAGGCGGCGTCGCAGCTCGCCGCGCTCGAGAGCGCCGGCCACCCCGTGATCCGTCTCGCGATGAGCGATACCCTGGACGTCGGCGAGCAGTTCTACACGTGGGAGATCGCGACGGCCGCCGCCGGCGCGGTGCTCGGGATCGACGCGTTCGACCAGCCGAACGTCCAGGAGTCCAAGGACAACACGAAGCGGCTTCTCGCGGAGTACGCCGCGGAGGCGCAGCTGCGCGAGCCGCAGCCCGCCGTACGGACGGACGACGCGCTGGTCTTTCCGCTCGCGGGATCACGCGACGCCTCGCTGGGCGGCGACCTGCAGTCCGCCGTCGCCGCGGTCGTCGAGCAGATTCGCGCCGGCGACTACGTTGCGTTCAACGCATACGTCCCGATGGACGAGGAGGACAAGGCCGCGCTCGCACGCGTGCGCGCGATCGTGCGCGATGCGAAGCACGTGGCGACGACGGTCGGCTTCGGTCCGCGGTTTCTGCACTCGACGGGGCAGCTGCACAAGGGCGGCTCGAACGAAGGCGTCTTCTTCCAGATCACGTACGACGCGCCGTTCGATCTGCCGATTCCCGGTATGCAGTCCGGCTTCCGCACGCTGCAGCGCGCGCAGGCCCTCGGCGATTTCGAATCGCTCGACAAGCGCCGGCGCCGGGGCGTCCGCGTGCACTTCCCCGGCGACCCGCGAGCCGGACTCGCATCGCTCGCGAACGCGCTCGAATCGGCTTTGACGGCGAAGGCGTAGCATGCAGCTCGGCATGGTCGGACTCGGGCGCATGGGCGCGAACATGACGACGCGGCTGCAGCGCGGCGGACATCACGTCGTCGCGTACGATCGTGACCCTGCCGCGGTGAAACGTTCGGAAGCCGACGGGGCAACGGGCGCATCGTCGCTCCACGACCTCGTCGCGAAGCTGAGCGCGCCGCGCGCCGTGTGGATCATGGTTCCGGCGGGCGACCCGACGGACTCGACGATCGGCTCGCTGCTCGAGCTGCTCGGGCCGGGCGACGTGATCATCGACGGCGGCAACTCGCGCTGGACGGACTCCAAGGCGCGGTACGCGCGCTGCAAGGAACGCGACGTGTCGTTCGTGGACGCGGGTACGTCGGGCGGCGTGTGGGGCCTCGCGAACGGCTACTGCCTGATGGTCGGCGGCGACGACGACGTCGTGAAGCGCGTCGAGCCGATCTTCCTCACGCTGGCGCCGAAAGACGGCTACGCGCACGTCGGGCCGAGCGGCGCGGGCCATTTCTCGAAGATGGTTCACAACGGAATCGAGTACGGCATGCTTGCGGCGTACGGCGAAGGCTTCGAGATCCTCGAGAAGTCCGAGTACGACTACGACCTGCATCAGCTCGCGTCGATCTGGCGCTACGGCTCGGTCGTGCGGTCGTGGCTCCTCGAGCTGCTCGAGCTCGCGCTCAAGGAAGACCCGGATCTCGCCAAGGTCAAAGGCTGGGTCGACGACTCGGGCGAGGGACGCTGGACGGTCGAGGCCGCGATCGACGAAAACGTGCCTGCTCCGGTGATCACGCTGTCGCTCCTGTCGCGCTTCGTGTCGCGCCAGCCCGAGTCGTACAGCGCCAAGGTGATCGCGGCGCTGCGCAATCAGTTCGGCGGCCACGCGATCAAACCCGAATGACGGCAACCGCGGCCGGCATCGCGGCCAACCCCCTGCGCAAGGGTCTCTCGGTGGACCGCATCACCGACCCGTGCAACGTCGTGTTCTTCGGCGCGACCGGCGACCTGATGAAGCGCATGCTGATGCCCGCGATGTGGAACCTGCGCCTCGCCGACATCCTGCCGACGAGCTACGGGATCATCGGCTTCTCGCGGTCGGACGACGACGATGACAAGTTCCGCCAAGAGATGCGCAAGTCGGTCGACCAGTTCTCGCGCACCGGGCCCGCGACGGAGCCGCTCTGGAGCGACTTCGCCAAGCACCTGTCGTACGTGTCCGGGACGTTCGACGACACGTCCGGCTTCCACAAACTGCGAGAAGAGCTCGAGCGCAACGACCGCGAGCTGGGCACGGCGGGGAACCGTCTCTTCTACTTGAGCACGCCGCCGTCGGTGTTCGCGCAGATCGTCGACCAGCTCGACAAAGCCGGGCTCGGGCCGCGTTCGAACGACAAGGGCTGGACGCGCATCATCATCGAGAAGCCGTTCGGCACCGATCTCGACTCGGCGCGCGCGCTGCAGGCCGAAGTCTCCAAAGTCTTCGACGAGAAACAGGTCTACCGCATCGACCATTACCTCGGCAAAGAGCCGGTGCAGGACATCATGGCGCTGCGGTTCGCCAACGTGATCTTCGAGCCGATCTGGAACCGCCGTTACGTCGACTCGGTGCAGATCACGGCGGCCGAAACCGTCGGCGTCGAGCAGCGCGGCGGTTACTACGACAATGCCGGCGCGCTGCGCGACATGATCCAGAACCACGTGATGAATCTGCTCGCGCTCGTCGCGATGGAGCCGCCCGTCTCCGCCGACGCGGACTCGATCCGCGACGAGAAGTTCAAGGTGCTTCGCGCGATCCGGCCCCTGGACCGCGCGCGTGTGACGCTCGATACGGCACGCGGACAGTACGATGCCGGCTCGATCGCCGGAAAGCCGGTGCCGGCCTACCACGACGAGCCGAACGTGCGCCCCGACTCGAATACGGAGACCTACGCGGCGGTCAAGTTCTGGGTCGACAACTGGCGCTGGGCCGACGTGCCGTTCTACCTGCGCTCGGGCAAGCGGCTTGCGCGCAAGACCTCGGAGATCGCGATCACGTTCCGTTCGTTGCCGCACCGTCTGTTCGGCGACGTCGGCGACACCCTCGGCAGCAATGTCCTCGTGATGAAGATTCAGCCTGAAGAAGGCATCTCGCTGCGCTTCAACGCGAAGGTCCCCGGGCCCAAGATGCACATCCGGTCCGTGTCCATGGACTTCAACTACGGCACCGGCTTCGGCGTCGTCTCGGCGCCCGCGTACGAGCGGCTGATCGGCGACGCGATGCGCGGCGATGCGACGCTATTCACGCGCTGGGACGCCGTCGAGACGGCATGGCAGATCGTCATGCCCGTCCTCGACCGCTGGCTGAACACCGCGGACGAGAGCTTCCCGAATTACAGTGCCGGCAGCCAAGGACCGCCGTCCGCCGATCGCATGCTGGCGATGGACGGCCGGGAGTGGCGCAAGATATGAGCCTGGAGTCGTCGACGGTATCGACATCGGTCGAGGCGATCCGCGGGGAGCTTTCGCGCGGCAAGCTGTCGACGTCGACGCTCAACCTGGTCGTGTGGATCGACGACCCCGCGCGGCGCGACTGGATCCGCGAGCGCGCGGGCATGCTGACGCAGAAGCATCCCTCGTTCACGATCGTATTCGACAATACGGGCGTGCGCGCGGGCGACGCAACCGTCACGACGAGCGCGCGCAATCCGCACGCGACGGTGACGGTTGACGCCGAACGCGTCGAGATCGACGTGTCCGGGATGAACGCCGAGGCGGTGGCCGCGTACGTGACCGGTTTGTGCACGAGCGGCGTCCCGACGGTCCTGTGGTGGAGCGGCTTCAACGAGGCGAGCCGCCCGACGTTTGCGGCGCTGCTGCCGCTGATCGACGCGCTGGTCGTCGACTCGTCGGGCGGACAGCGCGATGAAAGCGGCATGCGCGCGCTCGGAAAATTCCACGCCGAGCACCCGGAGGTCGTGCTGCGCGATCTGGCCTGGCTGCGTCTGCGCCCGTGGCAAGACATGATCGCGAACTTCTTCGACGATCCGAACTTGGAACGCGAGCTCTTCTCCATCCGCAAGCTCGCGATCGCGAGCGGATCGGAGTCGGAGGCGTTGTACCTCGGCGGCTGGCTCGCGAGCCGGCTCGGCTGGCGCGCGAGCGGCAAAGACGCGTTCACGGACCTCGATGGGAAGGAAATCTCTTTCGAGCGCCGCCGCGTCGGGGACATCCGCCGCGTCCAGAGCGTCTGCATCGACACCGACACGTCGTGGTACCGCGGCGAGGTCGCCGGCGACGGCAACGTCGTGCGCGTGTGGGTCGAAGGCGAGCACACGAGCGACGAGCGGCTGTATCCGCTGCAGGCCATCGACAACGCGAGCCTCCTCGAGCGCGCGATCCTCGAGCCCGGCCTCGACGAAGTCTTCGAGACCGCGCTGCGCAGCGCGACCACGCTGCTGGGCTGAACGCGACCATGGCGGACGCGGGCTTCCTCACCGTCCTTCCCGATCGCGCGGCGCTCGCGGCGGAGGCGGCGGATCACGTCGTCGAAGTCGTCTCCGCCGTGCACCGCGAACGGGACTTCGCGCACGTCGCGCTCGCCGGCGGTTCGACGCCGCGCGCGGTGAACGCGCTCCTCGCCGCGGAGCCGCGTCGCAAGGCGGTGGATTGGCTGCGCGTCGTCTTCTGGTTCGGCGACGAGCGGTGCGTGCCGCCCTCTCATCCCGACTCGAACTACCGCATGAACGCGGAGACGCTGCTCGAGCCGCTCGCCATCGCTCACGCGCAGGTGCATCGCATGCGCGGCGAGGACGACCCGAGCGCTGCGGCCGCGGACTACGACGCGGTGCTCGTGCGCGAACTCGGAGAACGGCCGCGGCTCGACTTGGTGCTGCTCGGAATGGGACCCGACGGCCACACCGCGTCGCTCTTCCCCGGCACGATCACCGCGATCGACAACGACAAGCGCTGCATCGCGCACTACGTCCCGCAGCTGGGGACATGGCGTCTGACGCTCACGCCGCGCGCGATCAATGCGGCGCGCAACGTCGCGATCACCGCCGGCGGTGCCGAAAAGGCCGACGCGCTGCGCGGCGTGCTCGAAGGACCGCGCCAAACCGACGTCTTCCCCTCACAGCTCGTCCACCCGCACGAGGGCGAGCTACGCTGGCTCGTCGACGCCGAGGCAGCCGCCAAACTCAAGTCACCCTGAGCTTGTCGAAGGGTCTCCGTCACCCTGAGCTTGTCGAAGGGCGACAGACGATCGCGCTTCTACGCCGGCACGCGCGCCGCGTCGGCACCGTCGTCGTCGCGGTGCTCGCGCAGCACCGGGAGACCCGCGGCCACAATGATCGCCGCGCCGAGGAACCACGGCGCGCCCGGCACACCATGCGCGACGCCGATCGCGAACACCGACGTGTACAGCAGCGGCCCGACGAGCGCCGCGAATCCGCGAATCGAACCGATCGCGCCCTGCAGCTCGCCCTGTTCCTGCGGGGTTACGCGCCGCGTCATCATCGCTTGCCCGGCGGCATTCGCGAGCCCCCACAGAGACAAGGGCACGATGCTGACGAAGATGAGCCAGGTCCACGGCGCGAACCCGAACATCAAGAGCGCGATCCCACCGAACGCGATACCGGCGAACAGCGAGACGCGCTCGCCGTAGCGCTTCACGAACGGCCCGATGAAGAGCATCTGCGCCGCGGACGAGCAGATACCGACGGCCGCCAGGGAGAGTCCCGTCATCCCGGGCTGCCAGCCATAGCGGTACGTGACGTACAGCACCCACACCGTCTGCAGCACCATGCCCGCCAGCGTGCTGAACAGCATCACGAGCGCGACGGCGCTGAGCTCGGGGTGGCTCCGCAGCAGCCGTACCGCCCCGACCGGGTTCGCCTTCGACCACACGAAGCGCGTCGCGCGTTTGTCGCGCGGCAGCGACTCGGGAAGTACGAACGTGCCGTACACGCCGTTGAGCAAGCACAGGGCGCCCGCGACCCAGAACGGCAGCCGCGGATCGATCTGACCGCACAGCCCGCCGATCGCGGGCCCGACGACGAATCCGACCCCGAACGCGGCACCGAGCATGCCGAATCCCTTTGCACGCTCGTGCGGCTGTGTGACGTCGGCGATGTACGCGCCGGCGGCGGTCGCGCTCGCCGACGTGATGCCGGAGATGACACGACCGGCCAACAGCCACCACAGCGCGGGTGCAAGCGCCATCACGAAGTAGTCCAGCCCCATCCCGATGTTCGACAGAATGATCACCGGGCGGCGTCCGAACCGATCGGACAGCACGCCGAGCACGGGCTGCCAGACGAACTGCATGAGGGCGAACACGGTACCGAAGATTCCGATGACCGTCGCCGCGTGCTCCACGTCGCCATGCATGAACCGCTCGACGAGCGGCACGAACACCGGCGCGATCACGCCGAACGCGATCATATCGAGCGCGATCGTGATGAACACGAAGCTCACGGCGGCGGAGCGGTTCGTCATCGGGCCTTCTCCGGTTCGGGAAGTGCGTCCAAGGTGAGAATCCACAGCTCGACCGCGCGGTCGACGCGAGCGTGGTCACCGGTGGCGAGCAGATCGAGCAAGAAACCGCGGTATCCGGCAAGGAGCACGGTCGCCACGGCGCGCGCGTCGCGCTTCGAGTAGCCTTCTTCGCGTTTGCCGGCGGCGAGGTACGCGATCCAGTCCTCGACCGCGCCGCGCAGGAACTCCGCGAACCGGTCCGGCGCCTGCAGCGCGAGACCGTAGACTTCGAAGAACAGCCGGAACACGCGCGCGTGCTCGGGTGCGCTCATCAGCTTCCAGGCGGCACGAACGGTGACCGCATACGATGCCGCGTCGCGCGGCAGCGTCGAGAACACCGCACCTTGGCGCGCGCGCATCCGCGCGAGCACCTCGCCGATCAAGTTCTCCTTGGACGTGAAGTAGTACAGCAGGACGCGGGGACTCGAGTCGACCGCGTCCGCCAACGGCCGCAGCGAGAGATCGGCGAGGCCGTTCTCGGCTACGTAGTCGGCGATGCGTTCGAGAAGATCAGCGCGGCGCTCGTCCGCGCCCCGTACCATGCACGCACTCTAGCATAATGAAACAGTCGTTTCAAGAGGCTCAGCGCGGGACGTCGGAACCGCCGGGCAGCGTTGTGACGCGTCGGAAACGAACTGGTCGCCATGAATCGAGCAACGGCTCTGGCGCTTGCGGGAAGCTACGTGGCGTCGGGTTGTCTGCGGCCGGCCGAGGCGAGGGGCACGGTCACCGTGTACGCCGCTGGATCGCTTCATGAGGCGTTCACGGCGGCCAACGCCGCGTTCGCCACGGCGACGGACACGGCCGCGGCTCTGAACTTCGCGGGGTCCGACGCTCTCGCGACCCAGATTTTGAACGGTGCGCCGGCCGACGTGTTCGCATCAGCGAACACGATTCAGATGCGGCGCGTTACTGATGCCGGTCTCACGGACGGCCCGCCGAACATCTTCGCCAAGAACCGCATCGTCCTCATCGTGCCGAAGGAGAATCCGGGACGCGTTGACGGCGTGGCAAGCATCGCGAGGCCGGGCGTCAAGGTCGTCCTGGCCGAACCAGCTGAGCCGGTTGGACGCTACGCCCGTGAAGCGTTCAGGAACATGGCCGGGCGCGGGTTCCCGAAGGACTACGCGCAAGCGATCGAACGCAACGTCGTTTCCAACGAGATGAACGAGAAAGCCGTCGCGGCAAAGATCGCTCTTGGAGAAGGCGATGCGGGCGTCGTCTACTCGACCGACATCATTCCTGAAATCGGGTCGCGCGTCGACGTCTTTCCGTTTCCGAACGGCGTCACCCCGGACATTCTCTATCCGATCGTTGCATTGAAGCGCGCGCAAGATCGTGCAGCCGCTCGCGCGTTCGTCGCGTTCATGCTTGGCGATGGCCGCCGGTTTCTTCAGGCACGCGGGTTCTTGCTTCCCTGACATTCGCGCTACCCGCTCTTCGAAGCGTATCGGCTGATCGCCGCCTCGTTCCAGCGCACGCCGGCGCCGGGGCGTTCGTCGACCGTCACGACGCCGCTGCGCGGCACGAGCGGATCGTCGAGGATCGCCGACGCGAGATCGAGGTACTCGACGTACCGTCCCGACGGGCTCGCTGCGATGAGGTGCGCGCTGAACTCGGTGAAGAGATGGCTCGACACGTGCATGCCCGCCGCGTGCGCGACGCCGGCGGCGGCAATCCAGCCCGTGACGCCGCCGATCTTCATGACGTCGAGCATCACGTCGTCGAGCGCACGCGCCGCGATCGCGCGCAGCGCGTCCGATGGACTCCACCAGTTCTCGCCGTACAGCACCGGTACGTCGAGCGCGGCTGCGACCACGGCGTGCCCGGCATCGTCGTCCATGCGGCACGGCTCCTCGATCCACGCGAGGTCGAAGGCCTCGAGCGCGCGGCCGCGCCGCACCGCTTCGGCTGCCGTGAGCGACTGGTTGTAGTCGACCATGAGCGTGACGTCCGGCCCGACGGCGTCGCGCACCGCGCGGACGAAGTCGCGATCGTCGCGTACACTGGCTCCGCCGATCTTGAACTTCATCGCCGTGAACCCAGCGTCGACCGCCGCCCGCGCTTCGCGTGCGCCGTCGCTCGCCGTCATCATGCCCAGGCTCAGATACGCCGGTACCGCGCACGGGGCCGCGCCGAGTAGCCGGCACAGCGGCAGCCCGGCGGAGACGGCGCACGCGTCCCACGCCGCCATGTCGATGCCGCCCGCGGCCATCTGCGCGACGCCCTGCGCGCCGAGCAGGCGAAATCGGCTCTGGAGCAGTTCGGACAGCGCTCGCGGCGCCGCGGGAGTCCCGACGACGACCGGTTCGAGGTCACGCAGCATCGCCGCTACCGCGCCGAGCGCGGCAGGCGTGTAGGTGAAGACGTAACTGCGACCAACGACGCCGTCGTCCGTCTCGAGATCGATCAGCACGAGCGGCGCGCTGCTCAGCACGCCGCTCGCCGTCGGGTGCGGTTTCGCCAGCGGAACGTTGACGGGACGCGCCCGCAGCGAGCGGACGCGAGGGACGGGTAACGCGGTCGTCGACACCGCCGCGACGTTCGCCGCGGCGGCGCCGCGCGCCGCTACAACGGCTTGCGCGTGACCGGCGGCGCCTGCGGCGTCACCGCCGGCAAGATGCTGTTCGCGCCGGCGGCGTTGAGCGTCGGCAGGCCCAGGCCCGTCGCGTCGATGTTGTTCTGCGAGAACAGCCCGCCGCTCACGCGGTTCAGCTCGACGATCGCCTTGTCGAGATCGGTCTGCGCCTGCAGCTCGCGGCCTTCCTGATTCGCGACCTCGAGCTGGCGCTGCAGCACGAGGAACGTCGTCGACGTACCGGCCTGGAACCGGCGCTGTTCGCCGAGCAGCACGCGCTGCGACGCCTCGCGCGCCGAGCGCGCGGCAATCACGCGGTACTGCGCCTCGCGCAGTCCTTGGATCGCGTTGACCGCCTCGCTGCGGAACCGCTGCACGAGCGCGGTCTCGTTGAGCTGCACCTGGCGCTGCTGTTCTTGCGCGATCGCGACGTCGGCCTTGCCGGTATGCTCGCCGATCGGGATCGAGAACGTCAGCTGCGCCGTATACGTCGGGTAGCGGTTGTCGAACAGGTTCTGGAACGACTGGCCGAACTTGCCGTTCTGGTACGCGGGCGGCGTCGGGAACTGCGCGAGCACCGCCGGCGGCGCGATGGCGCCGATCAGCCCGAACAGCGGGTTCGCCGACGGGTTGAGCGGGTTGCCCGCAAAGCCGTTCGAGGTGTAGCCCAGGCCGAGGTCGAGCTGCGGCTTGAGCTGGTCCTTCGCGAACGCGAGGTTGAGGTCGGACTGCGCGCGCTGCGCGCGAACCTGCGCGACCTCCGGCCGGTTCTGGATGGCGGAGTTCACGAGCGCGTCGAGCGAGGGCTCCTGCGGAACCTGGGCGACCGGCGTCGTCGGCACCAGGTTCGCGAACCACACCGGATCCGACGGGTTCGCCAGGAGCAGCTGCTTGAGCTGGGTCTGCACGCGCTGCACGTTCTGGATCGCCGCGTACACGTTGTCCTGGAAGACGTTCACCTGCGTGTTCGCTTCGACGATGTCGGTCGGCGCGACGGCGCCGCGCGCGGCCAGGCGAGCATTCGACGCGGCCTGCGCGCTGGCGTTGCGGAGCCCTTCTTCTTGGATTGCGACGTTCTGCCACGCTGAGACGAGATCGTAGTACGCATCCTGCACCTGCACGAGCGTGTTCGACGCGTCGGCGAGGGCGTTGCTGTTCGCGACCGTCGAGTTGATCTGCGCGAGCTGGATCTGCAAACGCGGCTGGTCGATCGCGCGGCCGCGCAGCAGCGGCTGCGTCACCGCGAACTGCAGCGCGGTCTCGTAGAACGGGTTGTAGCTGTTGAACGCGCTGTCGGACGTGACGCGCGTCGCGACGACGTTCGCGCTGTAGTTGCCGCCCTGCTGCGTGAGGCCGCGGACGCCGGCCGTCGCGTTGGCGGTGTCGGTCGTCACGGGGCCGCCCTGCGCGTTCGTGTTGAACGCGGTGACGACCGGCGCGACCGAGTGCGAGTAGCTCGGCACGAGCTGGAAGTTGACGTCGTACGCGCCCTTTGCGGCGATGATCTGGTAGTTCGCGATGCGGCGATTGGACTGCGCAACGGCGAGCGTGGTGTTGCGCTGCAGCGCCATCACGACGGCATCTTGCAACGCAAGGCCCACGAACGGCTGCTGGTTCACGCCGACGAGATCCGGGTTCGGAATCACGTTCGGCGGCGTGCTGAACGGCGGCAGCGACGGCACCGGCGGCAGAACGGCGGGCACCGGGGGCGGCGGGTTCCCGTTTCCGGTGATGTTGCCGCCGGGCGACCCCGGGGTCCCCGCCGGACCCGTCGGCGTTCCGCTCGCGGCTCCGCCCGTCGTCGTGGTCGTCGAACCCGGGCGCGTCCCGGTCGCCGGCTGCGTCGTCGTCGTCCCGGGCGCGGCCGGCGTGAGGGGCGCGGGCCGACTGCCGGGCGCGGCCTGCGTGCCCGGCGTGGCCTGGGTGCCGGGCACCGGCTGCGTGCCGGGCGTCCCCTGCGCGCCCGGCGTCGATTGCGGCACGGCGGCCGGCGATGCCGCACTTTGAGGCGCGACCGTCGGCTGCGCCGGCGCGAACGTCGACGCAGGCGCGGGATTGGTCGAGGGCTGCGCCGGCGCGGCCGTCGCCGCGGGCTGCATCGGTACGGGCGTCGCCTGCGCGGGCGGCGCCGGCGCGGGCGCGCTTTGCGCGAGCGCGGGCGAACCGGCCGCGAACGACGCGACGGCAAGGCTCGCGCAGAGCGCGAGCGCGATCGGACGAGACATCGGCGCTACTTGACCTTGATCGACGTCTCGACCGACATGCCGACGCGCAGGGGTTTGTCCGGCGGCGGGTCCTTCACGACGATGCGTACGGGAAGCCGTTGCGTCACCTTGACGAAGTTGCCGGTGGCGTTCTGCGCCGGGACGAGGCTGAACGTGTTCTGCGACGCCGGCGCGATCGCGACGACCTCACCGTGGAACGGCACGCCTTTGTACGCGTCGACGCTGATGTCGACGGGCTGGCCGACGCGCACGGTGCCGAGCTGCGTCTCCTTGTAGTTCGCCGTGATGTACAGGCCGCTGTCCGGCACGATCTCCATCAGCGACTGCCCGGGCGAGACGGCCGCGCCGATCTCGATGTTCTTCGTGCCGACCACGCCGTCGATCGGCGAACGGATCACCGTGTAGCCGAGGCGGTCTTGGGCCGCCTGCACCTGCGCCTGCGCGGAGCCGGTCTGCGCGGACGCTGCCGCGGCTTGCGCCTGCGTCGCCGACACACGGTACGGGTTGTCGCTCTCGACCAGCCGGCCTTGCGCCGTCTGAAGCTGGCCCTGCTGCGCGCCGATGCCGGCCGTCGCCGCATTTGCGGCCGCGACCGCCGACGTGTAGCGCGCTTGCGCTTGCGCGACACCGGTTTCTGCGGCGCTGACGTTGTCGATCGCCGACTGATACTGTGACTGGGCTTGCGCCTGCGCCGCGCGCTGCGCGTCGAGCTGCTGCGAAGCGATGTCGCCGGTACGCACGAGCGCCGCATAGCGTGCGAGGTCGGCATTCGCGCGGGCGAGCGCGGCGCGTGCCGCGGGAACCTGCGATTGCGCGACGCGCAGCTGAGCCTGCGCTCCGCCGATCGCGGACCGCGCGGCATCGGCCTGCTGCTGGGCGGACTGCGCTTGCGCGGCCGCATTCTGGATGCCGCTCCGGGCCGCGCTGATGCCGCCCGCGCCTTGCGTCGCCTGCGCGGCGACCTGCGCACGCGTGAGGTCGACGTTCTCTTGCGCGGCGCGCGCGTTCGCGCGCTGCGCGGCCAGCGCCGCCTGCGCTTGCTGCAAGCCGGCGCGCTCGTCGGTGTCGTCGAGGCGGATGATGACCTGTCCCTTACGCACGGGCTGATTCGTGTCGACGAGAATCTGCGCGACGCGCTCCTGGATCTTGCTCGTCACGGTGACCGTGTCCGCGTCGACGCGCGCGTCGTCGGTCGACTGGTGCGTCGACGCGTACGCGAGATAGCGGATGCCCCAGATCAGCGCCGCGATGAGAACGATCGCTCCGATGATGATGACGGCGATCGGCGGGCGGCGGCGTTTGGTGGTCGTAACCTCAGCCTCCGCGGGCGGCGGCACGCCGCGGCCGTCGGCGGCCTGGCGCTGCGGAGGGGCTTCGGTGCTGGTTTCCAAGTCGGTTCCTTAGACTCCGTGCAGAAAAACGTCGACGACGCGGTCGAGCACCGCGTGGTCCGGGACGGCGCTGTCCCAAAGCTTGCGCCCGACGACGTACGAAAAGAGCATGCCCAAGAAATACCGCGCCGCAAAGGCCGGCTCGCAGCGAAGCAGCCCCGCCTCGGCCTGAATTGCGAAGAACGAGGCCAGGTCGGCCTTGATCTGGGCCGGTCCGCGCCACTCGGGGACGTCGGTGCTCCCGGCGGCGTCCTCCGCCAGCGAGATGCACATCATCGCGCGCTTGGCGATCATGTGCTCGACGATGAAGTAGGCGAGCGATCGAAGATCGGCGGCCAGGTCGTCCCCCGGCAGCGTCGCCAGCACGTTGCGCAGCTGCTCGACGCCGCAGGCCTGCTCGCGCATCGCGTCCAGCAGCGCGCCTTGGACCCGAAGTGCCGGAAGAGTGTCGCTTCGTTGACGCCTGCCCGCTCGGCGACCTCGCGCGTCGTCGTGCCGCGCGTGCCCTTGAGCTCGAACAGCTCGCGCGCCGCACCGAGGATCTTCGCCCGCGTCTCCTCGACGCCGGCGTGCGTGCGTTGACCCGTCGTGAGCATTACTTGCCGCTCTTCGTGAACACGGCGTCGTCGATGGCGACGTTCGTCTTGTAGTCGGAGTAGGTTCCGTGCGCGACCGCCTTGGCGTACGGGATCGCGATCTCGGCGTTCTGCTCGGCGAGCATCAGGTAGCCGCCGATCTCGCGGAACGTCTGGTTCATCGTGATGTGGCCGCCGTTGTAGTAATCGTACCGAATCGAGTCGATCGTCCACGCGTTCGGATCGACGAGCACGGTCTCGTGATCGATCATGCCGCGCACGCGCTGCACGAGGCGAAGCTGCAGGTCCTTGCGGCCGTTGAAGTCGTGCTCGCCCTCGTAGGTCACGACGAACCGCTTCTCCCAGCTCGCCGGATCGCCGACGTCGGCGAACATCTTGTCGAAGCCCTTCGCGAGCGGCGGAACCTTGTCGAAGACTACCTCGTAGTTCGAGGGGCGCTTGAAGTACGTCGTGCCGTCGAGATGCTGCATGATGAACGGGAACGACGTCATGCGCAGATCGACGTGCATGCGCCCGCGATAGCTGCTCAAGTTCGGATTACGCTGCTCGACTTGGGCGAGAATCGCGGCCGGGTCGGTCGGGTGCTCCGTCGCGGCGACTGTCGGCGCGCCGATCAGCGCGACCACGACCGCGAACGACGCGGCGGCCAAACGCTCGAGCATCGTGCGGCGAGGGCGTCGCGCGCGCTCCGGGTTCAGCGGGAACGCGAAGATCCGGTCCAATCCGGTCAGGGCGAGGGCGTCGCGCACCGCCGTCGTCGCGGGGACGACTTCAATGGCACCACCGTGCTCGCGGACGCGGCGCAGGCCGGTCACGAGCGCCGAAACGACCTCGGCCGGCAGGCCGTCGCCGTCGAGGACCACCTGAAGGTAGGGCTGCTCGGGGTGCGCAGCAAGAAGCCGGTCGACCGCGGAAGCGATCATCGGACGGGCGTCGGGGCTCGCCGCGTGCAAACGGAGCGAGGCGTGAGAAGCAGTCTGTTCCATCAATGCCATGCGTGTAGGTACTTGCACGGACACCATACCGCGCCCGTTGGATTCATGCAAGTACCTACTTGCAGAAAAGCTGCGTGCGGCAACCCGACCTAGCGGAGCTCGCCGAGCTCGCGGGCCTCGGTAAGGCGCAGATTCACCTCGCCGGGCTGGACCCGGGACTGCCCGCGTGGTCGGCCGACGACGGGCGGCTGGTGTACCCGGCCTCGATGATCAAGGTCCCCCTCGCGGTGGCGACGGCGGCCCAGATTGAGGCGGGGCGCGTTCGATGGGAGACGCCGGTCGAGGTCCGGCAGGCGAATGCGACCGTCAACGACGCCCCCTCGCCGATGGTCCCGGGCTACGTGAGCACGGTCGAGGAGCTGGTGACGTTCATGCTCCAGCGCTCGGACAACGTCGCGACGAACCAGCTGTACGACGTCGTCGGCCGCGAGCGCGCGACCGCGATCGTGCACGAGCTCGGCTTCCCCGGCACGGCGTTCCGGCGCAAGCTCTCCGGGTCGCTGCCGCTGATCGATGACCCCGAGGCGACCGGCCGCAACACGTTCCCGGCCGCCGAAGCCGCCGCGCTGTTCACCGCGCTCGCGCGCGACCGCGTCCCCGGCGCGGCGACCCTGCGCCGCATGCTCGCGACGTCGTGGTGGGACGTGAAGCTGTCGCGCGGTCTCGCGGCAGGGGACGCCTTCGCGCACAAGACCGGTGATACCGACGAGGTATCGCACGACGGAGGGCTGCTCACGCTCGCCGACGGCTCGCGCTGGGTCCTCGTGGTCTACACGGAACTGCCCAGCAGCGAGGAGAACGACGAGCGCTTCGGCGCGTTCATGCGCGCGCTCCGACCATCATTGCGGGCCGGAGCAACCACACCCCGACCATGGAGTACAGGATGAACCGATTCTCGGTGCCGGCGCTCGCGCTCTTCGCGGTTGCCGCGCTCGTCGCGCCGTCTCTCGCGGCAACGAAAGGTCCGGCGGCCGGCAAGAACGTCCACGTCGGCGTCATCGCCGACGTCACCGGCGCAGCCGAAGTCTACGGCAAGACTCAGAAAAACGCATATGAGCTCGCGAACGACGACGTGAAGTCCGGGAAGATCGACGCCGGCGGAGCGAACCTCGTGTTCGACGTGCAAGATGCGGCCAGCGACGGCGCTCAGGTCGTGAACCTGATGCAGAAGTTCACAACCGACGGCCAGACGCCGATCGTGCTCGGACCGACCCTTTCGGGCGAAGCGTTCCGCGCGTTCCCGATCGCGAAGAACGCGAACTTCCCCGTCATGGGCACGTCGACGACCGCCGAAGGCGTCACCGCGATCGGGCCGACCGTCTTCCGCGACTCGCTCGCCGAGTCGCAGGTGATCCCCACCACGGTCAAACGCACGCGCGACCGGTGGCACTACAAGACCGCTGCGGTGATCTTCGGCGACGACAACGCCTTCACGAAGACCGACGGCGACATCTTCGCGCGCGAGCTCAAGGGCGCGGGCGTCGACGTCGTCGACACCGAGACGTTCCATCAGAAGGACACAGACTTCCAAGCCGCGCTGACGCGCATCGAGTCCAAGCACCCGGATGTCATCGCCATCGGCGCGCTCTTCCCCGAAGCGACGAAGATCATCCAGCAGGCCGGGAAGCTCGGCATCAAGGCGCACATGATCGGCGGCAACGGGCTCAACTCGCCGGAGATGTACAGCGTCGCCGGGCCGGCCGCGCAGGGCGCCGTCGTCGGGGCCGCGTGGTTTTCCGGCGCAAAGTACTCCTCGAACGTCGACTTCGTGAAGCGCTACACCGCCAAGTACGGCAAAGGCCCCGACCAGTTCGCCGCGCAGTCGTACGCCGGCGCGCAGATCGTCGCGTATCTCGTCGCGCACGGCGCGACGACGAAGGACGAGATGGCCGCGGGCCTGCGCAACGTGCGCGTGATCCAGACGGTGCTCGGGCCGATCGGCTTCGACGCAAACCGTGACGCAAAATCGAGCCCGGTCATCCTGAGCATCGTGAAGGATGGCTTCGCCTACTTTCATTAGGACGGCGCTGCGCCCTAGGCTGCGCGCCCCCCAGGCTGCGTTGCAGCCTGGGGCCCCGGGTCCGAGCTCGCAATGGGCATATCGTTAGCCGCACCATGATTCTGCGCTCGCTCCATCGCCGGTATCGCTCTTGATCGCGCAGCAGCTGCTCAACGGGCTGTTTCTCGGGGCCGTGTACGCGCTGTTCGCGGTGGGCTACACGCTCGTGTTCGGCGTGCTCGACATCCTCAATCTGGCGCACGCCGCCATCTTCACGGCGGCCGCGTTCGCCGCGTTCTCCGCGGCGGCCGCCGGGCTGCCGCTCCCGGCGGCCTTCGCGATCGCCGCGGTTGTCGCAGGCGTTCTCGGCATCGCGCTGGACCGCGTCGCGTTCGCGCCGCTGCGCGCGCGCAACGCGGGGACGCTCGTGCCGCTCATCTCTTCGATCGGCGTCGCCATCATCATCGGTGCGGTCCTGCGCGGCATCTACGGCGTCGACGAACGCCACTTCTCGATGGGCGGGTTGGACACGGCGCAGGCGATGCACGTCGGACCCGTCACGTTCACGGCGGTCGAGCTGACGATCTTCCTCGCCGCGATCGGGCTCATGGTCGTGCTGAGCTGGATCATGCGCGCGACCGCGCTCGGCCGCCGCATCCGCGCCGTCGCCGAAGACCGCGTCGCCGCGACGCTGCTCGGCGTCGATCTGGAGCGCACCATCGCCGCGACGTTCTTCATCGCGTCGGCGCTCGGCGGCGCGGCCGGCGTCCTGACCGGCCTGGAGTACAACAGCGTCACGCTCGACATGGGCGGCCCGATCGAGCTCAAGGGGCTTGCGGTCATCATCCTCGGCGGCATGGGCAGCGTCACCGGCGCGGTCGTCGGCGGATTCATCCTCGGCGCGGTCGAGACGCTGGCGATCGCGTACGGCCTCTCGGAATGGCGGGACGCGCTCGTCTTCGGCGTCATGTTCGTGCTGCTCGTCGCTCGGCCGACGGGGCTGTTCGGCAAACGCGCGCTGCGCGCCGCATAACGGGCGGCTGACGTGGGCGCGCTCGTCGACTTCTACGCCAAGCATTCCCGGCTCATCGATCAGATCGGCGTCAACGCGATCCTCGCGCTGTCGCTGTCGGTCTCGCTGCAGGCCGGTCAGCTCGCGCTCGCGCAGGCGGCGTTCATGGGGATCGCCGCGTACGTGTCGACGATCCTCGCCCTGAACGCGCACTGGCCGCTGTTCGCCACGATCGTCGCGGCCGTGCTCACGTCGAGCGCGGTTGCCGCCGTGCTCGCGCTGCCCGTGCGCAGGCTGCGCGGCGTCTTCCTCGCGATCGCGACGATCGGGTTCGGCGAGATCGTCCGCGTCGTCGCGAACAACCTCACGATCACCGGCGGCGCCGAAGGCCTCAGCAGCATCCCCAACGACGCGACGACGCCCGTGATCTACGGGTCGCTGGCGCTCGTCGCGATCGTGCTCTTCCTGCTCTCGCGCACGAAGTTCGCGCTGGCCGTCGCCCTCGTCCGCGAAGACGAAACCGCCGCGCGCGGCGTGGGCATCGACGTCGGCGCCGTGCGTGTCGCGGCACTGGCGCTCGGCGGCGCCATCGCCGGCCTCGGCGGCGCGCTCTACGCGCACGCCTCCTTCTTCATCACCCCGACCGATTTCGGCTTCGCTCGCATGGAACAGATCCTCGTGTGGTGCGTGGTCGGCGGCGTGACGAGCCCCGTCGGCGCGGTGCTCGGTGCGGCGTTGCTGTCGATCCTGCCCGAAGCGATCCGCTTCCTCGCCGACTATCGCGAGATCACGAACGGCGTCATTCTGCTCGCGGTGATCCTGTTCGCGCCGGGCGGTCTCGCGTCGCTCTGGCGGCGCCGCAGGCGCGCGCCCAAGCACGCGCGGCAAGCCGCATGAACGACGCGCCGGTACTCGCGCTGCACGACATCGGGGTCCGCTACGGCGGCGTCGACGCGCTGCGCGCCGTGTCGCTCGCGGTGGAGCGCGGCCGCGTGCTCGGCCTGATCGGGCCGAACGGCGCGGGCAAGACGACGCTCGTCAACGCGACGACCGGACTGGCGCCGCTCGCATCGGGAACCATCGTGCTCGGCGGGCGGCGCATCGACGGGCTCCCCGCGCACCGCATCGCGCGTGCCGGGATCGCGCGCACGTATCAGAACATCCGCCTGTTCGGCGCGCTGGACGTCGAAGCGAATTTGTCCGCCGGCGCGTACGCCCGGCGCGCGGGACTCGCCGCAGCCGACGTGCTCGACGTGCTCGAACGCGCCGGCATCCCCGACATCGATCTGCACGCGCGCGCGGGCTCGCTGCCGTACGGCGACCAGCGACGGCTCGAGATCGCACGCGCGCTGGCGTCGTCGCCGGCCGTGCTGATGCTCGACGAGCCGGCCGCGGGCATGAACCCGTCCGAGACGGCGCGACTGGTCGACACGATTCGGAGCATCGCCGCGAGCGGCATCGCGGTGCTCCTCATCGAGCACGACATGCCGCTCGTGCGCGCCGCGTGCGACTCGGTCGTGGTGCTGAACTTCGGCCAGGTGATCGCGCGCGGGACGCCGGTCGAGGTCGGCCGCGATCCGGTCGTCGTCGAAGCCTACCTCGGCAGCGGAGCGGAGGCGTTTACGTGACGGGCCCGCTGATCGCGGTCGACGCGCTGCGCGCCGGTTACGGCAACATCGAAGTGCTGCACGACGTCTCCATCGCGCTCGAGGAGCGCACGCTGTGCGCCATCGTCGGCGCGAACGGCGCCGGGAAGACGACGCTGCTGATGACGCTCGCCGGCGTGATCGCGGCGCGCGGTGGACACGTGCGCTTCGCGGGCCAGGACGTCACGCGCGTCGCCTCGCACGCGCGCGTGAAGCGCGGTCTCGTGCTCGTTCCCGAGGGCCGCCGCATGCTGCCCGGCATGAGCGTCGAGGAGAACCTCCAGGTCGCCGCGGGCTCCGGGGGCGCTGCCGGCCCCGCGCGCATCCCCGAGCTCTTCGACCGCTTCCCGATCTTGCGTACGCGGCGCAACGTCCCGGCGGGCTCGCTCTCGGGCGGCGAGCAGCAAATGCTCGCGATCGCGCGTGCGCTCGCGATCGGACCCAAGGCGCTGCTTCTCGACGAGCCGTCGATGGGGCTTGCACCCAAGCTCGTCGACGAGATCTTCACGATCGTCGCGGACGAGCGCGCTCGCGGCACGTCGATCCTGCTGGTCGAGCAGAACGCGCGGCGCGCGCTGGCGCTCGCGGACCGCGCGTACGTCATGGAACGCGGACGCATCGTCCTGTCCGGAACGGGCGCAGAATTGGCAACGCACCGCGACGTCGTCGCGGCGTATCTCGGCGGCTGACGCGCGGCTGCGCGCCGGGAACGGGTCGCAGCTCCGGTGGAATGCTGTGAGCCCCGGTGCATAACTGAAGATTCTTGTGGAGGAGCGGCCGAGAAGGCGCCGGACCCCTTGCGCGCCCGACCGCTTCACGCGTATGATGCGAACACGTCGGAGGCAACAAAGACGGGTGAGCGGCGAGAAGCTCACCGGTGCTCGGAGAATGAGGCGGGGCGCAAGTCCAGCCGCGTAAAGAAGGCACCGACGCGAAGTTCGACGCCGTCTTGGCTGATGAATAATCGGCGAGGGCAAGCGCAGATCGATTCTCGTGCTGATCGAGGCCGGCCGTGGCGACACGGGCGGCCTTGTCGCGCTCGTCCCTCTGTGGTTGGGCGGGGTGGTGCGCATCGGTGTGCTGGGCACGCTCCCTTCGCGCATCCTGCGCTTCGGTCGCTACCTCTGCGTTCGCTTCCGCCCTCCGGGCTTACGCGAACTCCGAGAGTGCCCCGCACACCGATGCGCACCACCCCGCCCGGCACGATCGTCGCGTGCGACAACGCCGCGCGTTTCGCGACGGCGTTGCGATGAGCACTTCGTGGGGTCGGGATACTCATTCTCGTCACCCTGATTTTTTTGTCACCCTGAGCTTGTCGAAGGGCGCGTCGTGCTTCTTGTCACCCTGAGCTTGTCGAAGGGTGTGCGTGTAGCTGTGGATTGCGGGGAATGCTGGGGAACGTCGTGGAGAACCAAACTTTCTTGTGGAGAAGCATTGCTTTGGCGTTTCCGGCTCTTGCGCATCGGCACGTCATGCATTTATGATGCGAACACGTCGGAGGCAACGACGACGGGCGAGCAGCGAGAAGCTCGCGGTGCGTAGAGCGGAGCGGCGAACGGTGAAAGCCGGGCGACGTTTTGAAAGAGGCACCTGAACGAAGTTCGACGACGTAATGGCTGCCGCAAGGCAGCGAGGACGCTCGCAGATCGGATTCACGCGCTGACCGAAGCCGGCTGGGGAAACCCAGGCGGCTTCGTCGCATTCACCAACGTTGCGATGATTCGTCGCGCGTGCACACGCGCGCCGGCAACTCCACCATCCCCAATAACCCAGTCACCGACGTGCCCCCGCGTTGCGGGCGGTGCGCATTGGTGCGGCGGGTACTCGCGAAGGAGCGGAGCGCCGGAAGCGCGGGAGCGACTGAGCGCGTAGCGACCGGAGCGCAGGATGCGCGCAGGGAGCGTGCCCGCCGCACCAATGCGCACCGCCCGCAACAACCGCGCCACCTGTGAATTACGCGAGTACCCTGCGAACCACCGTGGAAAAGCAACATTTCCTGTGGACATCCGCACTTTTCGCTTGCACCGCATCCCGGCCGCACCGTATGATCCCAGCACGCCGGTGACGAACCGGTTGCGAGCAGCGAGAGGCTCGCCGGCGAACGACGCGGTTACGAAAGGCACCAGCCCGACGGACGCGGCGCCGCCGAGACGAATACGACGCCTCCCTGGCCGAGCCGATCGGCGAGGGTACGCGCTCCTCGATTCTCGCGCCGCATGAAGCCGCGCCGGCACACACACACCGCGCGGCTTCGTCGCGTTCTGCGCTAGTTACCGTTCCACTGCGTAAACGGCGCCGGCTTCGCGTACGGCGGACCGACCTCGATCGTCACGTCGAGGTGCTCGACGAGCTCGATGCGGCGCGGATCGCCGGTGTAGCGCGAACCGCCGACCCACGTGACGACGCGCTCGTTCTTCTTCGGCTTCGCGCCTGCGACGTCGCCGCTCGCGAGCGGCTCTCCCCAGATGTCGAAGAAATTGCCGAGCGTGAACGTCTTGAACGCCGGCGACTCCACGTGGATGATTCCGTCCGGCGTGTGCGTGTGGATCCAGTAGAAGCACTGCGCCATCAGCGGACGGCCGACGTCGTCGGGGATCGGCACCGGTTTGCCGTGATCGAAGATTCGCACGTGCTGGTGGATGTGCTCGACCGCGCCTTCCATCGACTGGCACGGGATGCCGTCGACGGGCTGGCCCGCGGGAATCGCGGCGCGCGCCGCGCTTGCGCACACCATCGAGGCGGCCGCGAGCAGCACGGCGAGCAGCAAGGTGGGCCTGTTCGTCATCGTACGGCTTAACGCGCTGCGCGCGCGTCGCGTTCCTGCTCGCCGTACCGTGCGGCCAGCTCGCGAGCGATCGCCGCAGCCGCCGCGCGTGCCTCGGGGGGGGCCATGACCTCGGCCTCCGCGCCCCAGCCCATGGCCCAGCGCACGATCTCTTGCGGATCGGCGACGCGATACGTGACGTCGACCGAGCCGTCGTCTCGCTGCGCGACCCGCCGGTCCCGGGCGACCGAAGCGGCGACGGCCGCCTTCGCGATCATCGGGGAGAAGCGCACCGTCACGTCGGCGTTCGTCTCGCCGTGCACCACGCCGCTCACGGAGTTCGCGCCGTACGCCTCGAGGTTGAAGTCGGCGGGCTTCTGGAACGTCTGCGGCGTCACGGCGACGTCGGAGACGTTGTCGACCGCAAACACGCGCATGTCGGCACGGCCGTGGTCGTATCCGACCAGGTACACGCGCCCGTTCGAGACGATGAAGCCGTACGGGTCGACGCTGCGCTGCGTGCGCGCGCCACGCTTGTCGGTGTAGCCGAACCGGACGCGCCGGCGGTCGCGCTCCGCGTTCTGCAGCTGCTCGAACGTGTGCTCGACGGTCTCATCCATCGAGACGGACTCGAAGCGGATCGCGAAGGAGCTCGAGGCGATCGACATCCCGGTGCGGCTGTCGCTCGACGAGAGCAGCTTCTGCGTCGTCTCCTCGATCGCGCTCGCGAACGCCGGTCCGAGGGACGAACCCAAACGCTTGAGGGTGACCAATCCCTGCAGCTCACGGTGCGAGAGGTTCAAGCGGCGCAGGCTGTAGCCCGACGCGAAGCGGTACGTCCCCGACGCGCGGTCGAAGAACCACGGGAACCCGGCCTCGCCGAGGACGCTCAAATACCGCCGCAGCGTTCGGGTGCTGGGAGGCTTGTCGTCGGCGATCTGGTCCTTGAGCTCGTCGAACGTGAAGCGTCCTTCGTCGATCGCGCTGAGCAGACGGACGAGTAGGACGACTTTGGGTTCGGCCCGTTCCTCGGCCACGACGTGGTGCCTTCGTCGCAATTTGTGCGGTGTCCGCGTCGTCGGAGTAGGGCGGCGTGCAAACGCGAAGAATCGGTCCGGAAAAGCAGCCTGACTCCCGGTAAGGAGCACCATGGACGACCACCGCCCAGAGATTTCCGTCGATCGGAAGGAGTTTCTCCGCCGCTCCGGCGCCCTCGGCATCGCCGGCGCCGCCGCGCTCGGCTTCCCACTTCTCGAGAGCCGTGCCGCGGGCGCGTCGCCTCTCGCACCGCCTCGCGACGTCATCGCCGCCGGCGGCGGCGCGACGATCAAGATCGGCCACGTCGACAGCTTCTCGGGCGTGTACGCCTCGGCGTCGCAGTCGCAGCAGCACGGCATGGAAGTCGCCGTGGCGGAAGCGATGAAAAAGAACAACCGCATCAAGTACGAGCTCATCAAGGGCGACGACAACGCGAAGCCGGCCGTCGGCGAGACCGAAACCAAGCGGCTGATCCAGCAAGAAAAGGTCGACGTCGTCACGGGCTGCCTGAGCTCCGGCGTCGGGCTCGCCGTGTCGGCCGCGTGCGAGCAGAACAATACGTTCTTTCTTGCGGTCGGGACACACGACACGAACATCACCGGCGCGAAGGCCCATCGCGTCACATTCCGCCAGACGACGTCGAACGCGATGCTGGCGAACGCCGTCGGTCCCGAGCTGCTCAAGCACGGCAAGAACTGGTATTTCCTCGTCGCCGACTATGCCTTCGGCACGGATGCGCGCGACCGGCTCAAGAAGATTCTCCTCGCGCACGGCGGCAAGGTGTCGGGTGACGATGAGCACGCGCTCGGCGCGACGGACTACTCGTCGTACCTCACCAAAGCGCGCAACAGCGACGCGAACGTGCTCGTCTTCTGCAACTACGGCCCCGACACACAGAACAGCACCAAGCTGGCAATTCAGCTCGGGCTGCAAAAGAAGATGCTGTTCGGCGGCATCCTGTGCGGCAACGACGTCGCGATCGGCATGCCGGTCGACGACTGCGTGGGTTCGCTCTGGGGCTACGTGTGGGGACCGGAGGCCGGCGGTACGGCGATGCAGGTCTACAACGCGCTCAAGCCCGGCGTCAGCGAGGTCGACTGGCGTCAGTATCTGGGCTACATGGCCGCGAAGAACATCATCAACCGCCTCAACGCCGCAGGAACGACCGACACCGAGAAAGTGGTCGAAGCCTTCGAGAACTACCACTACGACGCGGCGAAGAAATCGGGCGCGTACTTCCGCAAGTGCGACCATCAGGCGATTCAGCAGACGTACGCCGGGATGATCGTCGCGAAGAACAAGCGGCGCTCGCCGAACGAGTACTTCACGATCGCGTCAACGGTCGGCGGCGAGTTCGCTGCGGAACCGTGCTCGAATCCCGACAGCACCGCCGCGGAGAAGGTCATCACGTCCGAGAAGATCAGCCCCCGCGAGGGCTACACGGTCGTCTCACTCAAGTAGATCCGGATGCGGGGGCGGTCGTGCAAGCGGCCGCCCTTTTTCCGAACCGCTTATCTTAAAACCTTAGTTGACAGCCGGGGCGGCGGCGTGATAGCGTCGAGGCATGCCCCGCAAGAAGTCCCCGACCCTCACGGAGGCGGAGTACCGCCTCATGCAAGTCCTGTGGGACCGCGGGGAGTGCAGCGTTGCGGACGTCGTCGACGCGATCGGCGATCCGCCGCTCGCCTACAATACCGTGCTCACGACGATGCGCATCCTCGAGCAGAAAGGCTACGTGCGGCACAAGGCGCTCGGGCGTGCCTTCATCTACCGGGCCGTGGTGGCGCGCGACGAAGCCCAGCGCAGCGTGGTCACGCACGTGCTGTCGCGCTTCTTCGACGGGTCGCCGCGCGAACTGGTGCTGAACCTGCTGGAGTCCGAAGCCGTCGACGACGCCGAGCTCGACCGTTTGCGCGAGCTGCTCGACAAGGCCAAGGGGCAGTAGCCGTGGTCGAGGCGATCGTCGGCGTCGCGTTGCGCGCGATTCTCGCGAGCGTCTTGCTCGGCGGCGTGCTCGCCGCCATCGTCGGGCTTGCGACGCGCGTCCTCGCGCTCACGGCCGCGACGCGTCACGCACTCTGGACGACCGCCCTGGTCGCGACCGGTATCATGCCGCTCGCCGGCATCGGCGTGTCGGTCGCGCGCGCGGTCGTGGTCGAGGCGCCCGCGTCGGCCGCCGTCACACGCAGCGCGCCGTCCATGCCGGCGAATTCGCACGCAACGAGCTTGGGCCGCCCCAGCCCGCACGACGCCGCGGCGACACGCGAGGCACTACCCGACGCGCGTGCGCCGCAGGTCCCGCGCGATGCGCACCCGGCAACCTGGATCGGGCGCATTCCGTTCGCGCGCTGGACGCCGACGCTTTCCCGCACGCTGGCGCTGGGCGCGGTCGCGGTCTGGGCCGCCGGCGCGCTGGCCGGACTCATCGGGCTGATTGCGAGCATCGTCCGCGTGCGCGGCTTGAAGCGCCGCTCCAGTCCGCTCGACGGGACGCTGGCCGACGAGCTCCCATGGCTCACCGAAGCGCGCGCGGGCCGCGAGATCTACGTGCGCCTCTCGTACGAGACGGAGACGCCCGTCGCGATCGGTTTCCGGCGCCCCGTCATTCTCATCCCGACCGAGCTCGCGACGGCCGACGGCCTGTCCGCGATCGAACCGCTCGTCATGCACGAGCACGCGCACTTGCGCCGTCTCGACGACTGGACGAACCTCGTGCAGCGCGTCATCGAGCGGCTCTTCTGGTTCAACCCGATCCTCTGGCTGGTCGGACGGCGCATCGCGCTCGAACGCGAGATCGCGTCGGACGACGCGGTCGTCGAGCGGACCGGCGCGGCGCACGACTACGCGACCTCGCTGTGGCGTCTGGCGCGCGAAATGCGCATGCCGGAGCATGCGGTCGTCGCCCCCGGAGCGCTGCTGACGCGTAAACAGATTACGGTCCGCATCGAGCAGCTGCTCGACGAGAACCGCTCGCGGCTGCACCGTTCGCCGGCCGCAGCACTGGTCGTCGCCGCGGCGGGCGCACTCGCCGTCGCCGCGGTCGCGACGAGCGCGCCGGCGGTCGAGCTGCCCGCGACGGCGATGTCGCCGACGGCCGTGCATGAGGCGGCGCCGCAACGGTCCTCGACGGCATGGGAACCGGCCCCCTCGCCGCGCCCGGCCGTCCCCGCGGTGCATCGAGCGCCGGAATCGCACGCCGCCGCGCCCGCGCACCCGGTCGCCGCCGCCACCACACGCATCGTCAGCAGCATCGAGCGGCGCATCGTGTACGTGCACGATCCCGCACCGAAGGCGCCGGCCCACGCCGCCGTGCAGGCGCCGTCCACGCCGCAGCTTCCTCCGCTGCCTCCCGAAGCGACGCAAGGTCTTCGCAGCGCCGCCGCCGTCGGACCGATCGTCGGTGCCGCTGTGCGCGACGCCCTCGCGAGCATTCCCCGCCAGGTCGCTCAGAGCACCTCGTCCTCATCCTCCAGGTCGTCGTCCTCGTCATCGCACCGGGAGCTCGACGGCACGCGTCTCACCCGCGAGATCGTTGCGGCGTGCACGGGTTGCTCGTTCCGCAACGCGGACGCGCACGGTCTGGACCTTCACGGCCTGAAGATCACCGGCGACACGTTTTCCGGCGCGGACCTTCGCGGCGCCAACCTCGCCGGCGCGCGCCTCTCCGGCGTCTCGCTGCGCGGCGCGAATCTGGGCGGCGCGGACCTGCGCGCGGCAGAGCTCGTCGGCGTCGAGATCCGCGGTGCGAACTTCGACGGCGCCCAGCTCGACGGCGTCCGCCTGACCGGCGTGTCGATGCGCGGCACGACGTTGCGCGGCGCCGCGCTGCGCTCGGTGTTCTCGAGCTGCACGGGGTGCGACTTCGCCGGCATGGACCTGCACGGGCAAGACCTGCACGGAATCACGCTCATCGGCGCCGACCTGAGCCGCGCGGACCTTCACGACGCGAATTTGAGCGGTGCTCAACTCAACGGCGTCGACCTCTCGCGCGCGAACCTCGCCGGCGCCGATCTCACCAACACGCGTCTGGTCGGTTGCGACGTCTCGGGCGTCGACATGCGCGGTGCGCGCACGACCGGCATGACGATGACGGGAAGCGACACGGAATAGGCGCGCCTCGCTTCTTTTTTTGCCGCATTCTCTTATTTCGTTAGTTCATTCCGAGGAGAAGCCTGACATGATTCGACCGCTCGCCGTCGCCGCACTCGCGGCCGCGCTCGCCGCAGCAGCGGCCGTTTCCCTCGCGCGCGCGGACGACGATCCGTCCCGGCAGCTCATCGACGCGTGCGTCGGATGCCGTCTGCCGAAGGACTTGCACGGACGCGACCTGCACGGACTGCGCTTCGTCGGCGCGGATCTGCGTGATGCGAACCTCACGCATGCGAACCTGCGCGGCGCGCAGTTTACCGGAGCCGACCTTGACGGCGCGCGCTTCGACGACGCGGACCTGCAGGACGCGCGCTTCGTCGGCGTCCGCCTGAACCGGACTTCGTTCGCGCGCGCGCGGATGGACGGCGCACGTTTCGTCGGCGCGACGGTCTCTCAGGGTACGGTCGACAGCGCCGCGGGCCGTGCAATCCTGCGCGACTGCACGGGCTGTTCACTGAATCGGCTGGACCTTCACGACGCCGATCTGCGCGGTATCGCGGTCGTCGGCGCGAGTTTGAACGGGTCGAACCTCGCGGGCGCGCATCTCAACGACGCGCGGCTCGTCGGAGTGAGCGCACGTGACGCGGACCTCTCGCGTGCCGATCTGCGCGGCGCCGACATCGTCGCTGCGAGCCTGCGCGGCGCGCGGCTGCGCGGCGCGGTCGTCGGCGACGCCATCCTCTGCTCGCAAAGCACGGATTCGGAGCCGCGGCGATGCGGCCGGCCGGCACACGGTGTGCGCGGATCTGCGCGGCGCCGATCTGGGCGGCGTCGATCTGCGATCCGCGCGCTGGTGCGACACGGCGCGCGAGCGCCCGGACCGCTCCTGCCGCACGGTGACGCGTACCGAGCTCGCCGACGTCGCCCACGCCGACCTCACCGGCGCGCTCGCGCCGCCGTGAGCTTCAGCGCCGAATGGCGACGAGCCCGATGAGCTGCGCGACGTGCGTCCGCTGCGCCGAGTAGCGCGGGAGCCACGTGTCCCGCGGATAGTGCGCGCGCCAGTCGCGCAGCGCGTCGTCGACGAGCGCGAGCTTCCCCGCCAGTGCGGCGACGTCGCGATCCCCGCTCTCGGCACGCCGCTCGAGCGTGCCCAGCTCGTTGCGAATGCCCAGCACGCTCATCTTCAAGCGTCCGAAATACTCGTCCGCCGGCGCGAGGTCGCGCATCGACGCCGCGCGTGCGGGACCCGCGAGCGCGATGAACGCGGCCAGCAGCGCGCAGCTAATCGCGCGGAAGCTGCGCATATTCCGAGTTCGGGAACGTGGCGATCAGCCAGTCCAGCGTGTCGTTGCGACGGACGCGCGCATCGTCCATCTCCAGCTTTCCGTAGAGCTGCGCAAGGCTGTACGCGTAGCGCGGAATCCACGGGTCGCGAGGAAAGTGCGAGTGCCAGTCGCGCAGCGCATCCTCGACGAGGACGGCCTTGTCGAAGATGTGTTCGGCGTCTTCGGGATGCGCGTCGGCACGCGCGTCCAGATCCTTGATCGAATTCCGCACGCCGAGAATGCTCATCTTGAGCCGGCCGAAATAGCGATCGGCGGGCGCGAGATTCGATATCGGCTCGGCGAACGCGGGCGCTGCGAACGAGATCGCCAGCACCAACGCAAAAAGCATGCGTTTCACAGAACAACGTCCTTGTCGTCGGAGGAATGCAGGTCGCGACGGGCGTTCCGTGCCTGCCGCGTATGAGTTTCATCGGCAACGTCAGGTTGAGGTTAAGTCGCTCGCGTCGCCGACGGACGCGGTCGGCGGCGCGCTAGATGTGACGCGCCGCGCTTGCCTCGGCAGGCCGCGCGGACATCATGCGGCGCCGCGCCGCACGCACCACGAGATGTAGCGGCTACTCGGGATCGCTGAACAGAAAGGCGAGGTCGTCACGTGTGAGCGTCTTCGCAACCGCGCTGTCCGCCTTGACAACGGCCTTCGAAAGCGCGGTCTTCCGCTCGGCGAGCGCGCGAATCTTCTCTTCCACCGAGCCGGCCGTCACCATGCGGTACGCGGTGACGGGCCGCGTCTGACCGATGCGGTGCGTCCGGTCGATGGCCTGGCGCTCGACGGCCGGGTTCCACCACGGGTCGTACAGCACGACGTAGTCGGCTGCGGTGAGCGTCAGGCCCACGCCGCCGGCCTTGAGCGAGCAGAGGAACACCGGCGGGCCGCCGTCGGACATGAACCGCTCGACTTCCGCCTGGCGGTCCCGGTCCTTCGTCGAACCATCGAGGTAGCCGTATGCGACCTGCTTGCGTTCGAGCGAGCTGCGCATGATTCGCAGCATCGACGCGAACGCGCTGAACACGAGCACCTTGTGGCCGCCGTCGAGCACCTCTTCGACGGTCTCCAGAAACGCGTCGAACTTGCCGCTCGCCTCGGGCTCATCGACGTATTCCGGCACCAGCAGCCCCGGGTGCGCACAAATCTGCCGCAGCCGCGTGAGCGCGGCGAGCACGTGCACGGTCGACGCCTCGGAGCCGTCTTCGTCGAACTTCGCGAGGACGTCGCGCCGCGCGGCTTCGGCGACGCCGCGATACAGGCGCCGCTGCAGCGGCGAAAGCTCGCACTCGATGACCGCCTCGGTGCGCTCGGGCAGCTCGCGCGCGACGTCCTCCTTCGTGCGGCGCAGCAAGAACGGCTCCAGGCGCGAGCGCAGCGCGGCCGCAGCGGCCTCGTCGCCGTCGGCGATCGGCAGCTCGAAGCGGCGGCGGAACGACGCCTCCGACCCGAGCAGTCCGGGCTCGACGAAGCCGAAGATCGCCCAGAGATCGCGCAGCGAGTTCTCGACCGGCGTGCCGGTCAAGGCGAGCCGATGGTCCGCTTGCAGGTTGCGCACGACCTTGGCGATCTGCGACGCCGGGTTCTTGGCGTTTTGCGCTTCGTCGAGCACGAGCGTGCGGAATCGGAACCGCTCGAGCTGGTGGGCGTCGAGCCGCGCGAGCGCGTACGACGTCACCACCACGTCGTGGTCGTGGATCATCTCGTACTTCGCGGCGCGGTCGCTGCCCGACTGCAGGCGCAGCGTCCGCAGGGACGGGGCGAACTTCTTGATCTCGTTCTCCCACGTGTGGGTGACCGAGGTCGGCGCGATCACCAGGATCGGCAGCTCGCCTTCGGTCTCTTTCCGGTGCAGCGCGTGCGCAATGACCTGAACGGTGTTGTGCGTGACGATGAAGTCGTCGACCAGGAACAAGCGATCGGGAGCATCGACGGCGATGCACATCATGTCGCAGTCCTGCTCGCGCTCGACGCCGACGATCGCGCGCACCGGCAGGTCCTTCGACCGCGGCGTATGGTGCGCGAGCTTGCGCGAGAGCCGGAACGGCGGGAACTCGGGCGGCAGAGAGATGCCGACGCGGTACGCCGGCGCGCCGGTGCGCTGCTCGCCCCCGTGCGCGCCCTTCGGCTTTGCCTCATCGCTCATGCGCGCAACGCCGCCCAAAGAGCGTACGAGGAAGGCGACGTCGTGTGCGAGCTGGTCAGAGCTCGACGCGAATTCCACGCGGTCGTTTTTCGGCTCGACCGTCCCGCCGGTGTCGAGCAGTCCCTGTACGATCGCGAGACGATCCGGAATCGACGCCGTCTTATAGCCGGACGGAACGAACGTCATCGACGAACCAAGGCCCGTCAGCTGGAGCTCCTCGCGTGCTGCGGAGACCGCGTGCTGCCCTCTGACGGCAGCCGGAATGCGATGATCGTACGGCGGCCGGCTCGCACCGACGTCCGTGCCGGTCGGAAGCAGTTGCCGGCGGTCCTCGAGCGCATCGGCGATCGTAACGGACGATGCACGCGGAATCGCGGTCCCGCGCTCACCCAACATGCATCCGAGAACGTACGGATCCACCGGCAAATTCGGCCGCTGTCCGAAGTGCATCGGGTCAGCGATCGGAATGGAATGGCGCGCGTTTCCCGCCGCGTCATAAAGCCGCTCGCGAATCTCTCGCGTCGTCAAGACGCGACACGGTAAGCCGCGGCGCTTCCTTACAGCCGAGTTCACCGCCCAAAGGTGATCGTCGGAAGCGAGCGTCGACGATCCGTCGCTGAACGTAACGCGAAACGCCGGCAGAGTGCCTTGCGGATACACGCCGACGACGTTATGCGGCATGCCGTCGCGCCCCATGACCGTATCGCCGACGCGCAAGTCGCCGAACCGCCGCACTCCGGTCGGAGTAATGACGCGCCGATGCACGGCAAGCGCCTTACCGACGCCCATGTCGTCGGCCAAGATCCCGCCGAAGCGGAACGACGACAAGTACGACAAGAAATCCAAACCGCGCCGCTGGTAATCGCGCAGCACGTCTTTGAGGACGTCGGGCGGTTCGACTTCTTCGATGCCTTCGAAGTTGCGCAGGCGCTCGCGGATGCGTTCCACTTCTTCGGGCAGCGCCACGTCGCCGAATGCCTCGTGCAGCTCGTCGCGCATCGCGACCAGCGACGCGAGCCCGGTGCGCCGCCGGTCCGTGAGCTCCGAGAGCAGGCTGCGGCGCGAGCGCAAGTCGCCGATGTCGACGAGCTTGCCGCGCACTTCCGCGTATCGCCCCTTCGAGCCGAGCAGCACGCGCAGCTCTTCGCGCGTGAGCGGTTCCCCGCCGCCGACGAACACCGCGACGTCGAGATCGAACCAGTCGCCGCCGTCGGCCGCCGTCGCGCTGACGGTAACGTCGATCGAGCCGTCGCTCACCAGCGACGCGAGCGAGTCGTCCAGCCGGACGTCGACGTCGTCCCATGCCGGCCACACCGTGCGCACCACGTCCGCCGCACGGTCGGCGTCGTGCAGCGCGAAGCCGTCCGCACCACGCGGGACGAAGCCGCTCTCGAGGAATCGCCGCCCGAAGCCGCGCGCGACATCCGGAGCCCAGCGCACGAACCGTCCGGAGCCGGCCGTCACCGCGCCTTGCGCGCCGAACGGCGCGAACGCGCCGGTCTCGCGGTCGAGGAACGTCAGGCGCGCGAGCAGCGCACCGTCGCGCCACGCCGCGCGCACGATGAGCGCCGGCCGCTCGGCATCGACGACGCCCAGCCCGGCGCGGCCGACATCGGTCAGGAACGGCGCGACGCGCGCGATCGTTCGCACGGACGGCATCGCATCGGCGTCGGCGGAGCCGTTCTCCGCGCCTCGCGCCGCCGTCATGACGCGCCGTGGATCGAACGAGCCGTCGAGCAGGTACGCGGTCCGGTCGACCACCAGCCACATCGGCGGGCCCTCGAGCAGCGTCGCGGCCGCCGGCGAGACGCGCGCGCCTTCCGGGCCCTCGAGCACGGGCCGAAACTGCGCGCCCGCGCGCTCGGCGCGCAGCCGCACGCCGCGCGGCTCGACGGCGAAGGGCGCGAGCTCCGACGGGTGCCGGTTCTCGCCCGGCGCCTCGTCGAAGCGCAGCCGCGGATGGCGTGCCAGCCGGAACAGCGCCCGCGCCAGCGCCCTCGACGACGCGCGCGTGCCGAACGCCTCCTGCACCGCGTCGTCGCGCAGCAGCATGCGGTCCACGTCGTCCCAGTCGTCGGCCGGCGTCTGATCCATCATCGCGAGGATCGCCTCGGCGTCGCGGATCACGCCGCGCAGACGCGGCGTATCAAGGTAGAGGGCGCCGGTCAGCGCTCCGGCCGGCGTTACGGCGATGACGGGCCAAACGGACCGCGCGCGAGCACGGCTCGCGTCCTGCTCCGCATCGGGCAACCAGCCGAGGTCGGCCTCGTCGGGCGCCGCAGGGGAGTCCGGCGCCGTGTCTTCCGCGGTGCGGACGACGTCGAGCGTCGCCACGACGTGCTGGCACACGCCGGAGGCGCCGCACGTGCAGACGGACCGCAACGCCTGTGGCCCCGTCCCGGACGCCCACTCGACGGCCGTCGACACGGCGACGCGGTCCTTGACGGTCGCTTCGATGCGGGCGGGCTCGACGGAACGCAGCGACACACGGCCCGCATCGACGAGCTCGAGCGCCGTGCGCGTCAAGTCGCGTGCGAACCAGGTGCCGATCGTCGCGGGCAGGCGCGAGCGCCACAGCGCGTAAGGCGTCAACCTCATCGTTTTCGGCACGCGGCGTCGGATTCCCGACGCCGCGCGCGAACGCGTTTTAGACGGACTGGACTTCCGACTGGCTCGGCGCCGGCGGCTCGACGTGCGGGATCTTCGAGAACCGCAGCTTTTCGGGATTGTCGGTCGCCACCTCGGCGAGGATGCGATCGCCCGTCCCGAAGTTGCCCTTGAGCATCTCTTCCGCGAGCTCGTCCTCGACCTCGCGCTGGATCGCGCGGCGCAGCGGACGCGCGCCGAACTGCGGGTCCCAGCCCTTCTTGGCGAGCAGCTGCTTCGCGTCTTCGGTGACCTCGAGGTCCATGTCCTGAGCCTTGACCTCGCGGATGACCTTGTCCAGTTCGAGCCCGACGATCTCCGCGATCTGCTCGCGGCTGAGCTGGTGGAACACCACGATCTCGTCGACGCGGTTGAGGAACTCGGGCCGGAACGAGTGCTTGACCTCGTCGAGCACCTTGCTCTTCATCTTCTCGTACGCCTGATTGTCGGTGCCCGCGTCCTTCTGCGTCCGGAAGCCGATGTCGGTCGTGGTCTGCATCCCGGTGGCGCCGACGTTCGACGTCATGATGATTACGGTGTTCTTGAAGTCAACGACGCGGCCCTGAGAGTCGGTCAGGCGGCCGTCTTCGAGGACCTGCAGCAGCAGGTTGAAGACGTCCGGATGCGCCTTCTCGATCTCGTCGAGCAGCACGACGGAGTACGGACGGCGCCGCACTGCTTCGGTGAGCTGGCCGCCTTCTTCGTAGCCGACGTATCCGGGCGGTGCGCCGACGAGCCGAGACACCGCGTACTTCTCCATGTACTCCGACATGTCGATGCGGATCATCGACTCGGCGTCGTCGAACATGAACTCCGCGAGCGAGCGCGCGACTTCGGTCTTGCCGACGCCCGTCGGCCCGAGGAAGATGAACGATCCGATCGGGCGCTTCGGGTTCTTCAGGCCGGCACGCGAGCGCCTGATGGCGCGCGTGAGCGTCGAGATCGCTTGGTTCTGCCCGATGACGCGCTTGTGGAGCTGATCCTCCATGCCGAGCAGCTTGGCCGTCTCGGCCTGCGCGAGCTTCGACACCGGGATCTTCGTCCATGAGGCGACGATGTGCGCAACGTCTTCCTCGGTGACTTTGATCGTCTTGTCTTGCTGCGCGCGCTTCTCCGCCCACTCCGCCTCGAGGCGCTGCTTCTCGAGCCGCAGCTTCTCCTCACGGTCGCGAATGGCGGCCGCCTTCTCGAACTCCTGAGACTTGACGACGGACTCTTTCTCTTGCTTGACCTGACGGATCTGCGACTCGATCTCGCGGATCTCGGGCGGCGGGAGCGTGGCCTGCAGGCGCACGCGTGACGCGGCCTCGTCGATGAGGTCGACGGCCTTGTCCGGCAGGAAGCGATCGGAGATGTACCGGTCGCCGAGCTTCGCGGCGGCCACCAGCGCCTCGTCGGTGATCGTCACCTTATGGTGCGCCTCGTAGCGGTCGCGCAGGCCTTTGAGAATCTCGACCGTTTCATCGACCGTCGGCTCGCCGACCATGACCGGCTGGAACCGGCGCTCGAGCGCGCTGTCCTTCTCGATGTGCTTGCGGAACTCATTGAGCGTCGTCGCGCCGATGCACTGCAGCTCGCCCCGCGCGAGCGCCGGCTTGATGATGTTGGACGCGTCGATCGCGCCCTCGGCCGCACCAGCGCCGACCAGCGTGTGCAGCTCGTCGATGAACAGGATGATCTCGCCTGCTGCGCCGCGGATCTCGTCCATCACGCGCTTCATGCGCTCTTCGAACTCGCCGCGGTACTTCGTTCCGGCGACCAGGCCGGCCAGGTCGAGCGTAATGACGCGCTTGTCGCGCAGCGGCTCGGGGACCTCGCTCTTGATGACGCGCTGCGCCAAGCCTTCGGCGATCGCCGTCTTGCCGACGCCGGGCTCGCCGATGAGCGCCGGGTTGTTCTTCGTCCGCCGGCTGAGGATCTGAATGACGCGTTCGATCTCATTGGCACGCCCGATGACCGGGTCGAGCTTGTTGTCGCGCGCGAGCGTGGTCAGGTCGCGGCCGTACGCGTCGAGCGTCGGTGTCTTCGACTTGCCCTTGGGAGCGGGCGGCTGCCCTTCGGCGCCGAGCAACGAGGTCGTCTGCACGCGCACCTTCGCAGGATCGACGCCGAGGTTCGTGAGCACGCGCGCCGCGACGCCTTCGCCTTCGCGGATGAGCCCGAGCAGAAGGTGCTCCGTACCGATGTAGTTATGGTTGAGCTGCCGGGCCTCTTCGAAGGCCAGCTCGATCACGCGCTTGGCGCGTGGCGTGAAGACCATCTCCTGTTGGACGGTCTGTCCGCCGCGGCCGACGATCGCCTCGACCTCCTGGCGAACCTTCGCCAGGTTGACACCGAGCGTCTCGAGGACCTTAGCCGCGAGGCTCTCTCCCTCGGAGATGATGCCGAGCAGGATGTGCTCGGTCCCGATGTAGTTGTTCCCGAGCCGCTGCGCCTCTTCCTGAGCCAGCACGATGCTGCGCCGCGCGCGTTCGGTGAACGGTTCCCACATTGACATGTTGGTACGAAACTCCCCGAGCGGCCTGTCCGCTCCTGCCGCCGCGCCCGCCGGGTTGTAAGATGCCCGCGCAGCCGTGGTCCTCTTATAACTTTCTTCGGGCTGGGTCAGTTTCAAACGCTTTGGCCGATCGCAGCATGGAAGCAGGCCCCTGCGGGGCGAACGGAGGGTCTTTCCGTCGCACCCGGAGGACGTCGCAATCCACTTCCTCGCCCTCACGGCTCCCGAGGTCGCCGACCAGTTCGTCAACGGCCTCACGCTGGGGATGCTCTACATCCTGGTCGCCCTCGGGCTCAACATCATTCTCGGGCTCATGGGCGTCATCAACTTCTCCCACGGGTCCTTCTTCATGCTCGGCGCTTACCTGATGTACCAGCTGAACGGGGCGATCGGGTTTTGGCCGGCGATCCTCGCGGCGGCCGTCGGCGTCGGGTTGTTGGGGATGGCGTTCGAATCGACGCTGATCCGGCCGCTCTACAAGCGCATCCCGGAGTACACGCTGCTGCTCACCTTCGGCACCGCGATGATCTTCGCGCAGATCGTGCGCAAGGTGTGGGGCGATGACGCGGTCCGCGTCTCGACGCCGCCGTACATGCCGGACTCGATCTCGCTCGGCACCTACCAGCTTCCCTTCTACAAGGACGTGCTGCTGGTGCTCCTCACCGTCGTCATCTTGGCGGCCGTCTGGGTGCTGCTGAACAAGACGAACATCGGCATGATCATCCGCGCGGGCACCCGCGACGCGGAGATGGTGAAGATCCTCGGCATCAACATGCCGTTCATGTTCACGCTCGTGTTCGGCATCGGCTCGCTCATGGCCGGGCTCGCGGGCGCGCTCGCCGCGCCGATCTATGCGATCCAGCCGAGCTTCGCCTCGCAGTGGATCGTGCTCACGTTCGTCATCGTCATCGTCGGCGGGATCGGCTCCTTCTGGGGCGCGATCGTCGGCGGGTTGCTGATCGGCGTGCTGACCAGCCTCATGGCGCTGATCTGGCCGCCCGCCGTCGAGATGACCGGCTACATCATCATGGGGATCATCCTGCTCGTGCGGCCGCGCGGTCTGTTCGGCGTCGAAGGCCTGTTCGAGTGACCTCGCAACGGCCGGCGGGCGTGCGTGCGCTCGCGACGCACCCGCTGCTCTGGACGGCGATCCTGCTCATCGTGCTGCCGTACGTCGCCGGCGCGAACCCGTTCATCGGGAATTGGACGGGCTTCGTCGGCATCGCCGCGACGATGGTGATCTTCGCGCTCTTCGCGAGCGGCTGGAACGTGCTCTTCGGGCACGTCGGAGAACTCTCGTTCGGGCACGCGATGTTCTTCACCCTCGGCGCGTACACGACGGCGCTCTACTCCAAAGGCTTCACGGTGCAGATGTTCGGCAGCACGGTGACGCACGCCCAGACCGACAACCTCTTCGTCGCGCTGCTGCTGTCGCTCGCGATCGCCGTCGTGTGGGCCTGGATCCTCGCCCGCGTCATCGTCCCGCGCTCGAGCGGCATCTACTTTTCGATGATCACGCTGGCGTTCGCGCAGGTGATCTACTTCATCACGTACCGCTTCAGCGACCTCACCGGCGGCGAAGACGGCATGCAGAACATCGCGCGGCCGAATCCGACGGGGCTGGGCTGGCTGCAGGACTCGATGCACTTCTACTGGTTTACCGCTGCCTGCGTGTTCGTCTCGCTGTGCGTGCTGTACTACGTGCTGCACTCGCCGTTCGGCTCGGTGCTCCACGCGATTCGCGAGAACAAGCAGCGCGCGCGGTTCCTGGGCTACGACGTCGACAAGTACCGCGTGAACGCGTTCGTGCTCTCCGCCGTGTTCCCGGCGATCGCCGGCTGGCTCTGGACGTACTACCAGCAGGCGATCAATCCGGACGCGGGTTCCGTGGAGTACTCCGGCAACGTCGTGATGATGTCGATGCTGGGCGGCGTGCAGGCGTTCATGGGCCCGATTCTGGGCGCCTCGGTGTACTGGGAGATCCAGAACAACGTCTCGCAGCTCACCAAGTACTGGGAAGCGTGGATCGGAATCGTGTTCGTCGTCGTCGTTCTGATCGGACCGCGCGGCATCATGGGCCTTTGGGACGACGTGCGGCACTACGGCTTCGTCACCGCGTTCCGCCGCTATTTCTCGCGCCGCGAGCGCGTGAAGATCGAGATGCAGGAAGAGCTGCCGCCTCTGGACGAGGCGTCGGCGGCACCGGAGGTGACGTCGTGAGCGCCGCGGCGGTGCCGGCCACGGCGGGCACGGGCTACGTGTTCAAGACCGAGAACCTGACGCGCCGCTTCTCCGGCTTCACGGCGGTCAACGGCGTCACGCTCGAGATCCCCGAAGGCGGCGTGCGCACGATCATCGGACCCAACGGAGCGGGGAAGACGACGTTCTTCAACCTGCTCTCCGGCATGCTGCCGCCGAGCGAGGGCCGCATCTGGTTCGGCGATCGCGAGATCACGTCGCTGCCGCCGCACGAGCGCGCGCGGCTCGGCATCGCGCGGTCGTTCCAGATCACGAACATCTTCGGCCACCTCACCGTGCACGAGAACGTGCGCCTCGCGGTGCAGGCCGTGCACGACGGAAAGACGAGCTTCTTCCTCCCCGGGCGCCGCTTCGCGGAAGTCGCGGCGAAGACGGAGCGGGTGCTGCACGACGTGGGCTTGTGGGACGCGCGCGACGTGAGCGCCGAGAACCTCTCGCACGGCGATCAGCGCCGCCTGGAGATCGGCCTCGTCATTGCGAGCGACCCGCCCGTCCTGCTGCTCGACGAGCCGCTCGCGGGAATGTCGCCGACCGAGACGCACGAAACCGTCGACTTGATTCAGCGCATCTCGCCGGGCCGCACGATCTTGCTGGTCGAGCACGACATTGACGTCGTGATGGCAATCTCGCGGACGATCACCGTCTTCCAAACGGGTTCGGTGCTCGCGGTCGGAACGCCCCAAGAGATCCGTGCGAACGAAGCGGTGCAACGCGCCTACCTGGGAGAACTCGCCTGACATGCTGCTCGAGCTCGAAGGCGTCAACGCCTACTACGGCAAGTCGCACGTGCTCCAGAACGTCTCGCTCGAAGTCGACCAGGGCGAGGTCGTCGCACTGCTCGGCCGCAACGGCTCCGGCCGTTCGACGACGTGCAAGACGATCATGGGGCTCGTCTCCGCCAAGACCGGCAGCGTGCGCTTCAAGGGCAAGGACATCACGAACAAGACGCCGTTCGCGATCGCGCAGGCGGGGATCGCGTTCGTGCCCGAGGACCGGCGCATCTTCCCGAACCTCACGGTCGGCGAGAACCTGCGGCTCGCCGCGCTCTCGGGCCGCAAAGGCGTGTGGACCGAGAAGCGAATCTACGACTACTTCGCCGTGCTCGGCGAACGCCGCGACAAACCGGCGAAGCTCTCCGGCGGCGAGCAGCAGATGCTCGCGATCGCGCGCGCGCTGGTCGCGAACCCGGACGTGATTCTCCTGGACGAGCCGATGGAAGGGCTCGCGCCGCTGATCGCGCGCAACGTCGAGGACGTCGTACGCAACATCCGCAGCGAAGGCAACACGGTGCTGCTCGTCGAGCAGAACGCGCAGGTCGCGATGAGCCTGTCGGACCGCGGCTACGTGCTCGCGACGGGCCGCGTCGTCGGCTCCGGATCCATCGCCGAGCTGAAGGCGGACGAAGCGATGATGCAGCGGTACCTCGCCGTGTGAAGTTTTCGGCCCGGCGCCGTCGTGCCGGCCGGAACCCTCGTGCCCGCTGATGTATCGTAGGCGGTATATGGTAACCGCGGAAACGGTGCGCGAGGCGCTCAAGGACGTCGAGGACCCGGAACTGATGATGGGCATCCTTGATCTCGGCCTGGTCTACGACGTCGTGTGCGAAGGGACGCAGGGCGAGGACGTGACCGTGACGATGACGCTGACGTCGCCGATGTGTCCGGTCGGTCCGATGTTCAAGCAGGCGGTGCTGAGCAAAGTCGAGAGCGTCGAGGGCGTCAAGAACGCGACGGTCGACATCACGTTCAACCCGCCGTGGGACCCGCGCACGATGGCCACCGAGGACGTCAAGCTAGCGCTCGGCATCTGGTAGCCGTTGCGCTCCGGCCAAGGCCGGACGCAGCCGATACCTCTGAGGTGGAACGGCGTTACCACCTGCGCTGCACGGCGTGCGGCTCGACCTTCGAGGACGACGGCGTTCGACTGGACTGCGATCGCCGGCACGAACCTGCGCTGCTGCGCACCGTGTACGACGAGACGCGGCTGCGCGTCTCGGCCCAATCCTCCGTCCTGCGCTACGGCGCGTGGCTGCCGCAAGCGCGTGCGGTCGAGACCTCATCGAGCGGGATCGTGTACCGCAGCGCGTCGCTCGCCGCGCGGCTCGGCCTGGAACATCTGTGGATCGCGTTCAACGGCTGGTGGCCCGAGCGCGGCGCGACGCTGACGACGGCGACGTTCAAGGAGCTCGAAGCGATCGCCGTGCTCGCGCGGCTGGATCCGCGCGAATCGCGCACCGTCGTCGTCGCATCGGCCGGAAATACCGCCGCTGCGTTCGCCTCGATCGCGAGCGACGCCGGCGTTCCGGCGATCGTCGTCATGCCGGAGTTCGCGTGGGCGCCGCTCGCGCGGCTCGTTCGCGTCGGCCCGTCGGTGCGCACCGTGGTCGTCGCGGACGGCACGTACGATGAAGCGATCGCGGTCGCCGGACGGCTTGCGGCGCGCGACGGTTTCTTCGCCGAAGGCGGCGTGCGCAACGTGGCGCGCCGCGACGGCATGGGCACGGTCATGCTCGCTGCCGTCGAGCGCATCGGCGCGCTTCCGGATGCGTACGTGCAGGCCGTGGGCAGCGCGGCGGGCGCGATCGCCGCACACGAGGCCGCGCTGCGGCTCATCGCGGACGGCCGCTTCGGCGATCGCGTGCCGCGGCTGCTGCTCGCGCAGAACGCGCCGTTTGCCCCGATCCACGACGCGTGGGCGAAGCGCGCGCCGGCGCTGGACGCGCGCCCGGCGCACGAGACGCGCACGCTTCAGCGTCAGCTCGCCGCCGCCGTACTCGGCAATCCGGCCCCGCCGTACGCGACCGCCGGCGGGATCCGCGAAGCGCTCGGCGCATCGGACGGGACGACATTCGCGATCGGCAACGACGAGGCGGCGCGCGCGTCCCGGCTGTTCGAGGAGCTCGAGGGCATCGACGTCGAGCCGGCCGCCGGCGTCGCCGTCGCCGCGCTGATTCGCGGCGTCCGGACCGGCGCGCTTCGTCCCGATGCGAACGTGCTTCTGAACATCACCGGCGGCGGACGCCGCCGGCGCGAGCAGGTCACGGCGGAGCAGGCGCCGTCGGCGGTGGTCGCGCGCGACGCGCTCGGCGAGGAGCTCGCCCGAGCGGTCTGAGCGCGTCCCCATCCGGAGCGGGTACGATGCCCGCGTGAAGACGCTCGCATCACGCCTCTTGCTCGCCTGCGCCGTGGGCGGCACCATCGTCGCCGCGACGGCCGGTCCCGCGAACGCACGCCGCACGGCGGGCCCCGATCCGCTCACGGCGACGCCGTCGCCCGCGCCGCTCTACGACATCGCTTCGCCGCCGCCGACCGTCGACGCAGCCTCGGCGGTCGACGCGTGCGCGAACGATGCGTTCCTCTCGTATCGCGCGGTGCCGTTGCCGTACCAGCACGAGGTGACGATCTGCGGCCTCGCGATGGGCGATGCGTCGATGGCCGAACCGCCGATGGGCCGCGGTGCGACGCGCGCGTCCTTCTACGTCGACACGGACGGCACGCAGCCGATCGCGGTCACCGCCGACGGGCCCGCCGTGAGCGTGAAGCCCGGCGATGTGGTCGTCGTGCGCGGCCGGTACCACCGCGACAATGGCGGCGGTGAGGGCATCGACTCCGTGCACGGCGCGTCCGCGCGCGGGTGGCAGTACGACGGCTACGTGATGGTCAACGGCACGATCTACCGCTAAGACCACCGTCGTTGCGGTTCGGCGGACGGACCGGCCGCATCCGCGGCGAACCGCTGCCGGGATGGCCACGACCCAGCCGGAATCCGCGCACGACCACGCGTACCGCCGCCTCGAGGAGATGCGCGCGGAATCGCTCGCGCCTGCCGGCGAAGCGGCGAACGAGCGCCAGCGGGCGCGCGGCAAGCGAACGGCGCGCGAGCGCGTCGAGGCGCTCGTCGACCCGAACTCGTTCGTCGAGCTCGACCGCTTCGCGGTCCACCGCACGACCGCGTTCGGACTGGACGAGCGGCACTTCCTCGGCGACGGCGTGGTCACGGGCCACGCGACGATCGACGGCCGCCAGGTCTTCCTGTTCTCGCAGGACTTCACCGTGCTCGGCGGATCGCTCGGCGAAGTCTTCGCCGAGAAGATCTGCAAGGTGATGGACCTCGCCGTCCGCACCGGCTCGCCGATGATCGGCATCAACGACTCGGGCGGCGCGCGCATCCAGGAGGGCGTCGTGAGCTTGGGCGGTTACGCCGAAATCTTTTGGCGCAACGTGCAGGCGTCGGGCGTCGTGCCCCAGATCAGCCTGGTCGCCGGACCGTGCGCGGGCGGCGCCGTGTATTCTCCGGCGATCACCGACTTCACGGTGATGGTCGAGGGCATCTCGCAGATGTTCATCACCGGCCCCGACGTGACGAAGGCCGTGACCGGCGAAGACGTGAGTTTCGAGGAGCTCGGCGGCGCGATCACACACGCGACCAAGAGCGGCGTCGCGCACCTCACGGCCGCCGACGAAGACGAGATGAACGACCACTGCCGGCGGCTGCTCTCGTTCATCCCTTCGAACAATCTCGACGACCCGCCGGTCGTCCCGAGCGACGACGACCCAATGCGCGTCGCGACGGAACTCGACGAGCTGATCCCGGACTCGCCGACGAAGCCGTATGACATCGCGGATGCGATCGTCGCGGTGGTCGACGACGGCGACTTCTTCGAGATCGCGCCGCTGTGGGCGCAGAACATCGTGATCGGCTTCGGACGCATCGCCGGCCGCAGCGTCGGCATCGTCGCGAATCAGCCGAAAGTACTCGCCGGGGTGCTCGACATCAGCGCCTCGATCAAAGCGGCGCGGTTCGTGCGCTTCTGCGACGCGTTCAACGTGCCGCTGCTCACGTTCGTCGACGTCCCCGGCTTCCTGCCCGGCACGAGCCAGGAGTGGGGCGGCATCATCAAGCACGGCGCGAAGCTGCTGTACGCGTTCGCCGAGGCGACGGTGCCGAAGATCACCGTGATCACGCGCAAGGCATACGGCGGCGCGTACGACGTCATGTCGTCCAAGCACATTCGCGCCGACTTCAACTTCGCGTGGCCGACCGCGGAGATCGCCGTGATGGGCGGCAGCGGCGCCGTGCAGATCCTCAACCGCCGCGAGATCGCCGAATCACCCGACCCCGAAGCGAAAGCCGCCGAGCTCGCCGCCGAGTACTCGGACCACTTCGCGAACCCGTTCATCGCCGCGCAGCGCGGCTACGTCGACGACGTGATCAACGCGAGCGAGACGCGCCGCGCCGTCTCCCGCGCGCTCGACGCGCTGCAGAGCAAACGCGTCGAACGCCCCAAGCGCAAACACGGCAACATCCCGCTGTAACGAACCGCACGACGATCGGGGCGGGACGGCTCCGGGCCGGAGCCTTCTCGAGCGGGCGCAGGAGCGCCCCGCGGGAGGGTTGTCGGACCGTTGCGGCCGATGACCGGTCCTCGTGGGACTGCTCGACGGAAAGACCATCCTCGTCACGGGGATCGCCAACCGATGGTCGATCGCCACGGGCATCGCGCGGCAGCTGCACGCGCACGGTGCTCGGCTGATCCTGACGTATCAAGGAGACCGCGTCGAGAAGGCGGTCCGCCAGCACGCTGAAGAGTTCGGCGGCGCGCCCGCGTTCCAGGCGGACGTGACCGACGATGCGTCGCTGCGCGCGCTCGCCGAAGGCGCCGGGCGAATCGACGGGCTCGTCCATTCGATGGCCTTCACCAAGAAAGAGGACCTGGCCGGGAAGGTCTACACCACCTCGCGCGACGGGTTCGCCGTGGCGCTGGACATCAGCGCGTACTCGCTGATCACCCTCGTCGGCCACCTCGCCGCGAACCTCAACGACGGCGGCTCGGTCATGGCGATGACGTACCTGGGCGCGACGCAGATCGTGCCGAACTACAACGTGCAGGGCATCGCGAAGGCCGCGCTCGAGGCGGCGATCCGCTATCTCGCGTTCGACCTCGGCGAGCGCGGCATCCGCGTGAACGCGATCTCCGCCGGACCGATCAGCACGGCCTCGTCGCGGCAGGTGGCGGGCTTCAGCAAGATGCCCGCGAAGGTCGCCGCGGTCTCCCCGCTGCGGCGGAACGTCACTGCGGAAGACGTCGGCAACGTCGCCGTGTTCCTCGCGTCCGACCTGTCGTCGCAGGTGACCGCCGACGTGCACTTCGTCGACGCCGGCTATCACGCCATGGGCATGTATCCCGACGTCGCACTCGCGTGACGGCCGTTGCGCGCGTCGGTGGCGCATGCTTCGACAAGCTCAGCATGACAACACATCCTGTCACCCTGAGCTTGTCGAAGGGCGCGCCATGACGGCGCCTTCGGCAGAGGAGCTTGCCGCGATCGCGGCGGCGTACCTCGTGGTCGCGCGCGGTGACGATGCGCCGCAGCAGCAAGCGCAAGCGTCGCGCTGGGCCGTCGCGGGCCGGCTCTCCGTCGACGATGCGCAGGGTGCGCGGTTCACCGTGCGCGGCGAGTCGCGCTGGTCGGCGGCCGGACGCGTCGATGGCTGACGTCCCGTTCAAGAAGATTCTCGTCGCGAACCGCGGCGAGATCGCGATCCGCGTCATGCGCAGTGCGAAGGAGCTGGGCTGCGCAACCGTGGCCGTGTACTCGGACGCCGACCGCGACGCGCTGCACGTGCGCTACGCGGACGAGGCCTACCACCTCGGCGCCGCGGCGCCGTCGCAGTCCTACTTGAACGCCGAGAAGCTGCTCGACGTCGCGAAGCGCGCCGGGGCCGACGCGATCCACCCCGGTTATGGGTTCTTCGCCGAGAACGCCGGCTTCGCGCGCAGCGCGATCGCCGCCGGCATCACGTGGATCGGGCCGCATCCCGACGCGATCGACGCGATGGGCGACAAGATTCGCGCGCGCCAGGCGATGGTCGCGGCCGGTGTTCCCGTCGTGCCGGGCGGCACCGATCCGATCGCCGACGCCGACGCCGCGCGCGCGGCCGCCGCGAAGTACGGCTTGCCGCTCGCACTCAAGGCATCCGGCGGCGGCGGCGGCAAAGGTCTCAAGGTCGCGCGCACCATCGACGAGGTCGAGTCGGCGTTCTCGACGGCGCAGCGCGAGGCGAGCGCGTACTTCGGCAACCCGACGATCTACGTCGAGCGCTACCTCGAGAACCCCAAGCACGTCGAGCTGCAGGTGCTCGCGGACAAGCACGGCACCGTGCTGCACGTCGGCGAGCGCGACTGCTCGCTGCAGCGCCGGCATCAGAAGCTCTGGGAGGAAGCTCCCGCGAAGATTTCGGCTTCCGTGCGCAGCGGACTGCGCGCGGCGGGCGTGCAGGCCGCGAAAGCGATCGGGTACGACTCCGTCGGCACGATCGAGTGCCTCGTGAGCGGCGACGAGTTCTACTTCCTCGAGATGAACACGCGCATTCAAGTCGAGCACACGGTCTCCGAGGAAATCTCCGGGATCGACCTCGTGCGCGAGCAGATCCTGGTCGCGGCGGGCCGTCCGCTCTCGTTCTCGCAGGCCGAGGTCGAGGCGGCCTTCCGCGGACACGCGATCGAGGTTCGCGTCAACGCCGAGGACCCGGCGCAGAACTTCCGGCCCGCGCCGGGTACGGTCACTCGCTATCGCGAGCCGGGCGGCTTCGGCGTGCGCATCGACTCGGCGGCGTATCCCGGTTTCACGATCACGCCGGACTACGACTCGATGATCGCCAAGCTGATCGTGCGCGGGCGTACCCGCGACGAAGCGCTCGCGCGGCTCGGGCGCGCGATCGACGACTACGCGATCGACGGCGTCCCGACGACGCTGCCGCTGCTGCGCGCGCTGATCGACTTCGAACCCGTGCGCGACGCGTCGTACGGTACGGCAACGCTGGAGCCGTTCGCCGCGGCGCTCGCCCTTCGACAAGCTCAGGGTGACAATGGGGCCCTTCGACAAGCTCAGGGTGACGATGGCCTTCGACGAGCTCAGGGTGACAAGGGACAGGCTCAGGGTGACAGTGGCCTTCGACAAGCTCAGGGTGACGATGGCGAGATTCGCGTCGAGGTGAACGACCGCATGTTCCGCGTGCGGTTCGTCGATCTGCCCGTGCCCCGCGGCACGGCGCGCGGCGGCGCTTCGCGCGAAGGCGCGCCGCGTACGGCCGCCGCGAAGAAAGGCGGTTCGGCGCGGAAGGCGGCGTCGGCGCGCGGGCAATGACGTCGTGTCGCCGATGCACGGCGTCGTCGTCGAGGTTCCGGTCGCGGCCGGTGCGGCGGTGAACGAAGGCGACGTCGTCGCGGTGATCGAGGCGATGAAGATGATGAACGAGATCCGCGCGCACAAGTCCGGTACGGTCGCCACCGTGCACGTCGCGGCCGGCGCGACCGTCGAAGCGCGCTCGCCGCTGATCACGCTGGCGTAGCGTGACGCTCGCGCTTCGGGTCGGGCTGGTGATCGGCGGCGGGATCGACCTGTACGTCGGCGTGCTCGCACTCGTCGCGCCGCAGCTGTTCGGACCGCTGCTCGACATCCCGATGCGAGACCCGCTGCTCGCCGCGTTCGGCGGCGGCGAGATGCTCGTGGTCACGCTGGCGTACGTCCTCGCACTGCTCGACCCGCGGCGGAATCGCATCCTGCTGTGGGTCTGCGCCCTCGATCAGCTCGTCGCCGTCGTCATGCCGTCGCTCGCGATCGCGCACGGCGCGATCCCCGCGACGTGGAAGACCGTCGGGCCGATCCCGCTTCAGGCGGTGCTTTGCGTCCTGTTCGTCATGGGCGCGCGCCGCGCCGTCGCGCGCGCGTACGCACGGTGACGACGCCCGTTCTCGCGTCGCGCCCGGTTGCGCGCCGCGGCGCGCTCGATCCGGCGCGCATCGTCTTCGCGCTGGCCGCGCTCCTCCTGGCCGCGATGGTTCTGCTTCCGCTCGGCTGGCTCGTCGCCACGAGCTTCATCGGCGCGCACGGGTTCAGCCTCGAGAACTACGTGACGCTCTTCACCGACGCCTCGATGGTGCGGCCGTTCGTGATCACGCTCGGCAGCTCGGCCGCCGTCGCGGTGCTGTGCGTCGCGGTCGCCGTGCCGATGGGCTGGTGCGTCGCGCGCACCGACATGCCGCTGCGCCGGCTCGTCCGCGTGCTCGTGATGGCGTCGCTCGTGACGCCGCCGTTTCTCGGCGCCATCGCATGGGAGCTGCTCGCGGCGCCCAACACCGGCTTCCTCAACCAGCTCGCGCGCGCCGTCTTCCAGCTCGACCGCAGCGTGCACCCGTTCAACGTCTACACCGTCGCCGGGCTGACGTTCGTCAACTTCCTCTACACGTTTCCGTACGCGTTCATCTTCGTCGCCAACGCGCTCGAACGCATACCGGCCGACCTCGAAGACGCCTCGGCGATTCTCGGTGCACGGCCCATGCAGACGGCGCTGCGCGTCACGATCCCGCTGATCGCGCCGGCGATCCTCGCGGGCGCGCTCGTCGCCTTTTTGCAGTCGATGACCGTCTTCGGCTCGGCCGCGATCCTCACGCTGCCGGCGGGCTTCCACACGATGACGACGCGCATCTGGAGCCTGTTCCAGTTTCCGCCGAAGCCCGGCCTCGCCGCGGCGGCGTCGATCCCGATGCTGCTGCTGACGCTCGGCCTGCTTCGCGCGCAAGCCGCGGTGCTCGGCCGTCGCGGCTACGTGCTCGTCGGCGGCAAAGGAGCGCGCCGGACGATCGCGCGGCTGGGTCCCTGGAAGTGGGTCGCACTCGCGTTCTGCGCGTTCGTGCTCCTCAACGCGATCGTGCTGCCCTACGGCGCGCTGCTCGACGCAGCGTTCGTCAAAGTGCCGCCGGCCTTTCCCACGCCCGCGACGTTCACGTTCGAGCACCTTCGGTTCGTGTTCGGCGAGCTCGACGCGACGCCGCTCGCGCTGTGGAATACGCTGATCCTCGCGTTCGGCGCGGCGACGATCGCGACCGCGCTGGCGCTCGTCGTCGCGTACCTCGTCGCGCGCCGGGCCGTCGCCGGATGGCGCGCGCTGGGTGCGCTCGCCACCGCGCCGCTGGCGATCCCGAGCATCGTGCTCGGCGTGGGCCTCTTCCTGGCGTACACGCGTCCGCCGCTGCTGCTGTTCGGCACGCTGTGGATCATGCTGATCGCGTTCGTCACGATCGAGTTTCCCGCGGCGTACCAGCAGCTCTCCGGCGTCGCTGCCGGAATCCATCCGGAGCTCGAAGAGGCGGCGCGGCTGCTCGGCGGCGGCCGCCTGCGCGTGCTGCGCGACATCACCGCCCCGCTGATGCGCAGCGGCCTGGTCGCCGCGTGGTGCTTCGTCTTCATCGGCGCGATCCGGGAGATTTCCGCGGCGATCCTGCTGTTCACCGCGCCGACGCGCACCATCGCCGTGGTGATCTACGACCTCAACGAGTCCGGCGACACCGGCAGCATCGCGGTGCTCGGGCTCTTGCTGATGGCGGTCACGTTCGTCGTGCTCGCCGTCGCCAACCGCGTCCCGGTCGTCGTGACCGCGGCCCAGGAGATTCGCGAGTGAGCCGCCCGCTGCAGCTCGGGGTTCTGCTCGGCGACGACATCGGGCTCGAGGTCGTGCCCGAAGCGGTCAAAGTCGTCGACGCGGCGACGCACGCTGCCGGCCTGCCGATCGCGTGGACCGAATTTCCGATCGGGCGCCGCGCGCTCGACGAGCTGGGCACGACGTTTCCGGACGGCACGCTCGACGCGCTCGACCGCCTCGACGGCTGGATCCTCGGTCCGATCGGGCACCGGGAGTATCCGAAGGTGCCCGGCGCGATCAACCCCCACCCGATTCTGCGCAAGCACTTCGACCTGTTCGCGAACATCCGCCCGACCAAGTCGTACCGCACGCTTCCGTGCCTGCACCAGGACGTCGATCTCGTGATCGTGCGCGAGAACAACGAAGGGTTTCAGCCGGATCGCAACGTCGTCGCCGGCTCCGGCGAGTTCCGGCCGACGCACGACGTCACGATCTCCGTGCGCGTGATCACGCGCCCCGGTTCGGCGAAGGTCGCGCGAGCGGCCTTCGAGCTCGCGCGTTCGCGCCGCAAGCAGCTCGCCGCGATCCACAAGGACACGGTGTTCAAGCTCGGCTGCGGGATGTTCGCCGAGGAATGCCGCAAGATCGCCGCCGAGTTCCCGGACGTCGCGTACGAAGAAGTCATCGTCGACACGTTCGCCATGCGGCTCGTCATGAAGCCGCAGGCCTACGACGTGATCGTCACGACGAACATGTTCGGCGACATCCTCAGCGACGAAGCCGCCGGTCTCGTCGGCGGCCTCGGGATGGCGCCGGGGCTCTCCGCCGGAACGCGGCACGCGATGGCGCAGGCGACGCACGGCTCCGCCCCCGACATCGCCGGCCGCGGCATCGCGAACCCGTACGCGATGATCGTGTCGGCGCAGATGCTCGCTGGACTGGCTCGGACGCAAGCACGACGAGCCGCGCGCCGGCGCGGCCGCCCGCGCGATCGAGCGCGCCGTCGACGAGACGATCGCGTCGCGCGACCGGCTGACGCCGGATCTGGGCGGGACGGGAACGACCTCGCAGATGGGTGACGCTATCGCCGAGCGCGCGGCCGCGCACGCAAGCCGCTGACGTGGCGACGCTCGCGCTGCGCGGCCTCGCGAAGCGCTTCGGCGACGCGCGCGTCGTCGACGGCGTCGACCTGACGATCCCCGACGGCGCGTTCGTCTGCCTCCTCGGGCCGTCCGGCTGCGGCAAGACGACGCTGCTGCGCCTGGTCGCCGGCTTTCTCGCGCCGGACGCGGGCGAGATCGCGGTCGGCGACCAGGTCATGTCGTCGCCGGGACGCGTCGTGCCGCCCGAACGGCGCGGCATGTCGATGATCTTCCAGAGCTACGCGCTCTGGCCGCACATGACGGTCGAAGCGAACGTCGCGTACGGGCTGCGGCTGCGCAAGCTGCCGCGCGACGACGTCGACCGCCGCGTCGGCGCGATCTGCGCCGCGACGAAGCTCGAGCCGCTCCGCAAGCGCTATCCGTCGGAACTCTCCGGCGGCCAGCAACAGCGCGTCGCGCTGGCGCGCGCGCTCGTCGTCGAGCCGCAGACGCTGCTGCTCGACGAGCCGCTCTCGAACCTGGACGCAAACTTGCGCGAGGAGATGCGCTTCGAGATTCGCCGGCTGCACGACCGGTACGGCTATACGACGGTATACGTCACGCACGACCAAGGCGAGGCGATGGCGACCGCCGATCTGATCGTCGTGCTCAGCGGCGGGCGCATCGAGCAAGCCGGCACGCCGGAAGAGATCTACGGCCGTCCGCGATCGGAGTTCGTGGCGCGCTTCGTCGGCGGTGCGAACGTGCTGCCGGGCCGCTTCGCGCACCTCGACGGTCCGTTCGCGATCCACCTCGAGGACGTCCAGCTCGAGACCGAGCCGTTCTCCGGCGCCTCGGGCGGCGTGAACGGCGTCGTGGTTCGGCGCAGCTTCCTTGGCGGCGCGCGCGACTACGTCGTCGAAGCGGACGGCGAGCTCGTGCGCGTCACGACCTCGCCGCGCGTCGACGTCCAGCCCGGCACGACCGTCCGGCTCGTCTTCGCGCAAGACCGATGCACCCGACTCGATCCCGCCCCGCCGCCAGGAGAGTGAGCATGCTTCGAGGTTTGACCCGCATCGCCGCGTGCGCCGCCGTCGCCGCGCTCGTCCCGGGTTCGCTCGTGCCCGCGCGCGTCTCGTCGGCGTCGTTCGTTTCCCCCGACGTCGCGAAGGCGAAGGCCGAAGGGCTCGTCGTCTTCTACACGTCGGTCGACGTGAGCGTCGCCGAGCGCCTCGCGCGGGACTTCCAGGCGAAGTACGGCATCAAGGTGCAGGTCGAGCGCACGGGCAGCGAGCGCGTCTTCCAGCGGATCGGTCAGGAGTACGGGAGCAACCTGCACGTCGTCGACGTCGTCAACACGTCCGACTCCGCGAACTTCCTCGTGTGGAAGAGCCAGCATTGGCTCGCGAGCGTGCCGCTCGAGGACGTCGCACGCTACTGGCCGCCCGAGTTCCGCGATCGCGACGCGACGTTCGCGACGTGGCGCGCGACGCTCTCGCCGATCGCGTACAACGCCTCGCTCGTGAAGGCTGCAGACGCGCCCAGGACATGGGCCGACCTCCTCGCGCCGCGCTGGAAGAGCAAGCTCGTGAAGGCGCATCCGGCATACAGCGGCAGCGAGATGACCGCCGACTACGAGCTCGAAAAAGCGTTCGGCTGGCCGTACCTGCAGAAGCTCGGCACGCAGAGCGTCATGCAGGTGCAGTCGTCGACGGAGCCGCCGAAGGTGCTCAGCCGCGGCGAGCAGGCCGTAATGGCCGGCGGCAACGAGTACGTCGTCTTCCAGCTGCAGTCGCAGGGCAGCCCGCTCGTGCTCGTCTACCCGCCGGAAGGCACGCCGTTCGAAACCTCGCCGGCCGCCGTGCTCAAGGACGCGCCGCACCCCAACGCCGCGCGCCTCTTCTACCAATACCTGTTCAGCCGCGACACGCAGCAGATGCTGATCGACTTCGGCGGGCTGCGCTCGGTCCGTGCCGGCATGAAAGAACCTGCGAACCGCACGCCGATCACGCGCATCCGCCTCTTCCACGACGACCCGCAGGGCGTGCTCAAGACCAGCGACGAGATGAAGACCCGCTATGCGCAGTACTTCGGAACCTGACGTCGCGCGCGGCGTCGCCGCGCGATTCGCCACCGGGCTCGCCGCGCTCGCGCACGCGCCGCTCACGCCGGCGATCGCGCACGAGGCGCAGCGGGCGCTGCTGAACGTCCTCGCGCTCGCGGCCGGCGCGTCGCGGCACGAAGGCGTCGACGCGATCGTCGCGACGGCGCGCGAGCTCGGCGGCGCGCCGAGCGCGCCGGTGCTCGGCCGTCCGGAGCGGCTCGACGCGCACTTCGCCGCGCTTGCCGCGGGCTTCGCCGCGCACGTCGACGACTTCGACGACACCCACTTGACCACGGTGATCCATCCGGGCGCGGCGTGCATGGCCGTGCTCGTCGCGCTGGCGGCCGAGACGTCGCCGAGCGGCGAGGCGGCGCTGCGCGCGTTCGCGATCGGCTGCGAGGCGCAATTGCGGGCCGGCGTCGCGATCTCGCCCGAGCACTACGACCGCGGCTGGCACATCACCGGCACGTGCGGCGTCATCGGTGCCGCGGTCACCGCCGCGCTGCTCTTCGGGTGTGACGACGCCGCGCTCGCGCGCGCGATCCGGCTGTCGACGACGATGACGCTCGGGCAGCGCGACGCCTTCGGCACGATGGCCAAGGCGTACCATCCCGGCAAGGCGGCATCGAACGGCATCCTTGCCGCGCGCCTCGCCGCCGCCGGCGAAGACGCGCCGGACGACATCGTCGAGTCGCCGGACGGCTTCGCTGCCGCGCTGTCGACGCGGTTCGATCCCGAGCAGATGCTCGGGGCCATGGCCGCGCGCTGGGAGCTCGCCGAGAACACGTACAAGCCGTATCCCTGCGGCATCGTCGCGCACCCGTCGATCGACGCGGCATTGGCGCTGCGCGCACGCGTCGATCCCGGCGCGATCCTCGCCGTGCGCGCGCACTGCCACCCGCTCGTGCCCGAGCTGATGGGCAACCCGAACCCGCTCGACGGGCTGCAGGCGCGCTTCAGCGCGATCCACGGCATCGCCGCCGCGCTCTGTGACGGCCGCGTCGGCCTTGCGCAGTACGAGACCGAGCGCGTCGTCCGGGACGACGTCCGCGCGATGCGCGCGAAAACGGCGCTCGCGCCGAGCGACGACGTCGCGCGCGACGCGGCGACGCTCGAAGCGACGCTGGCTGACGGCACGACGGCGAGGGAGCACGTCGAGCACGCCCGCGGCTCGCTCGCGCGCCCGCTCACCGACGACGAGCTCGTCGCGAAGGCGGACGCGCTGATGCAGCCGGTCGCGGGCGATGGCGCGGGGCAGCGGCTCGCCGGCGCGGTGTTCGCGCTGAACGGCGCGCCGAACCTCGATGCGCTGCTGCGCGCCGCCGGCGCCGCGGAGCGGGCGCATGTCTAACGCGCTGCACGAACGCGGGGCGTCCGCGGCGCTCGCCGCGTTCGCGGTCGCGCCGCACGACGGCGGCGACTTCGCGCAAGCCGCCGAGGCAGCGCGAGCGCTGCTCGGCGCAGCACGCACGGCCGCAGCGCACGACGAGCGGCCGGACGCGCTCGACGCGGCGGTGAGCGTCGCCTACGGTGCGCCGATGCGCGCGGCGTTCTTCGAGACGATCCGGCTCATCGGCGCGGGCATCGGTCGGGACGAAGCCGCAATCGTTGCCGTCGTCCGCGCAGCGTCCCCCACGGCCGAAGCGGGCGACGCCACCGCCGTGCGCGCCGTCGCGGTCGGACGCGAGGCGGTGGCGCGGCTCGCGGACACGATGGACGTCGATCCCGCGTGGGACGGCGTCGCGGTGGGCGCGCGGATCGGCGCGGCCGCTGCGGCCGCGTGCGCCGCCGGGCTCGACGCCGGTCGAGCACGCGACGCGATCGGCATCGCCGCGACGCAAGCGTCGGGACTGCGTGTCGCATCGGAAAGCCGAGCCGGCACGCTGACGTTCGCGAAGATCGCGGCCGACGCCGTCGAAGCGGCCGCGCTGGCGCGCCACGGCTTCACCGCCGCGCCGGCATCGCTCGAAGGCCGCCGCGGCCTCGCGGCGCTCATGACGTCCGCCTTCGACGAAGCGGCGTTCTGCGAAGGCCTCGGCTCGCGGTGGATCTCCGCGCGCGACTAAAGCGCTACGCGGCGCGCCCCGCGTGGAACGCGAGCGCGACGCCGTTCATGCAGTAGCGCAGCCCGGTCGGCTTCGGCCCATCGTCGAAGACATGTCCGAGATGGCCGTTGCAGCGCGCGCACTGCACGGCCGTGCGCACCATGAACATCGACGTGTCGGTCTTCGTCGCGACCGCGTCCGGCAGCGGCGCCCAGAAGCTCGGCCAGCCGGTGCCGCTGTCGAACTTCGTCTTCGACGAGAACAGCGGCAGCGCGCAGCCGGCGCATGCGTAGACGCCGGATCGTTTTTCCTCGTCGAGCGGGCTCGAAAACGAGCGCTCGGTCGCCTCGTGGCGCAGCACCTCGTACGCCTCGGGCGACAGCCTCTTGCGCCACTCGGCGTCGGAGTGCGTGACGTGTCCGACCTCCGCTGCACGGGCTGCGGACGGCGCGGCGAGGACGAGCCCCGCGAGGGCGACGAGGACGCTGCTTCGGTTCATCGTGATCCTAACGGTAGCGCACCCGCCCGCGGATGTCCGTAGGCGGGCTTACGCGGGCGCTCGCGTCTATGCGGAATTCGGCAGAAACGCCAGCGCGATGCCGTTCATGCTGTAGTGCAGACCGGCCGGCTTGGGCCCATCATGGTACAGGCGCCCGAGGTGGCTGTCGCACCGCGCGCAGTGGACGGAGCCGTACGCCTTGCCGTGCACGGCAGGCGCGGCGGCCACCGCCTTCGGGAGGGGCGCGGTGAAGCTGGGATAGCCGGTTCCCGCATCGTACTTGGTTTTCGACGAGAAGACCGGCAGCGCGCATCCTGCGCAGCGGTACGTCCCGGCCCGCTTCTCACGGGCGAGCGGGCTCGAGCCGGCGGCCTCCGTCTTGTCGCGGCGCAGCACCTCGTACGCTTCGGGCGACAGATCCTTGCGCCACTCGGCATCCGTCCGTCTCACCTGGTCGCCGCCGGCTGCGCGCGCCGCCGAGGGTGCGGCGAGAATCGGCAACGAGGCCGGTCACGATCGTGCTGCGTTTCATACCGGCCTACGATACCACACCCCGCGCCGGCGGTGGGGAGCCGACACGCCGGACCGAAGTGGTCGGGCATGAGCGCACGCGCAGAGAACGGGAGCGGCATTCCGCTGCAGCCGTTCTACGACGAGACGGAGCCGCCGGTGCGGCGGGCGCCGCCGGGGACGTTCCCCTACACGCGCGGCATCCGGCGCGACATGTACCGCGGCCGCCACTGGACGATGCGCCAGTACGCCGGCTTCGCGACCGCCGCCGAGTCGAACGAGCGCTATCGCTACTTGCTCACGCAGGGCGTCACGGGACTCTCGGTCGCCTTCGATCTGCCGACGCAGCTCGGCTACGACTCGGACGCGCCACAGTCTCGCGGCGAGGTCGGCAAGGTGGGCGTCGCGATCGACACGATCGCCGACGTCGAGACGCTGTTCGACGCGATCCCGCTCGACCGCGTGACCGTGTCGATGACGATCAACGCGCCGGCGTCGATCCTGCTCGCGTTCGTGCTCGCCGTCGCGCGGCGCCGCGGCATCCCGTTCGACGAGCTCGGCGGCACCGTGCAGAACGACGTGCTCAAAGAGTACGTCGCGCGCGGCACGTACATCTATCCGCCCGGTCCGTCGATGCGCCTCGTGACCGACGTCATGGCGTACTGCGCCGAGCACGTGCCCAACTGGAACACGATCTCGATCTCGGGCTACCATATCCGCGAAGCGGGGTCGACCGCGCTGCAAGAGATCGCGTTCACGCTCGCCGACGCGAAGGCGTACCTGCGCGCGGCGCAGAGCGCAGGCCTCGGCGTCGACGCGGTCGCGCCGCGCATCTCCTTCTTCTGGAACGCGCACAACGACTTCTTCGAGGAGATCGCGAAGTTTCGCGCCGCGCGCACGCTGTGGGCCGAGATCGTGCGCGACGAGTTCGGCTCGCACGACCCGCGCTCGCAGATGCTGCGCTTCCACACGCAGACGGGCGGATCGACGCTCACGGCGCAAGAGCCGGAGAACAACGTCGTGCGCGTTTCCCTGCAGGCGCTCGCGGCCGTGCTCGGCGGCACGCAGTCGCTGCACACGAACGGCCAGGACGAGGCGCTCGGGCTGCCGACGGCGCAGTCGGCGCGCGTCGCGCTGCGGACACAGCAGATCATCGCGTTCGAGAGCGGGGTCACCGACGTGGTCGACCCGCTCGCCGGCTCGTACTACGTCGAGTCGCTGACGGACGAGCTCATGCGCGGAGCGCGGGAGCTGATCGCCGAGATCGACGCGCTCGGTGGGGCCGTCGCGGCCGTCGAAAGCGGCTGGATGCAAGACCGGATCGGCGAGAGCGCGTACCGCGCGCAGCAGGCGATCGAACGCGGGACGTCCGTCGTCGTCGGGGTGAACCGGTTCAACGATGGCGGCAACGGGGTGAGCATGCCGATCCAGCGCATCGACCCGTCGATCGAGCGCGATCAGGTCGCGCGCACGCGCGCGTTTCGCGCGTCGCGGGACGCGGCGCGCGTCCAGACGGCGCTCGCCGCGGTTCGCGCGAGCGCGGAAGGCACCGCCAACGTGATGCCGCCGTTCATCGAAGCCGTCGACGCCGGCGCAACCCTGGGCGAGATCTGCGATGTCCTGCGGGGCGTCTTCGGGACGCATACCGCGAGGGAGAGCATCGTTTCATGAAGGATGCGCCGATCGATCACGTTGCGATCGTCGTGAAGGACCTCGACGCGACGATCCGTCTGTACACGGAAATGCTCGGATTCAGCCAGGTGTACCGCGAGATCGTCGCGGACCAGGGCGTCGAGGCCGTCGGCCTGCAAACGGGCGACGCGGTGATCGAGCTGCTGCGACCGCTCGACGAGCAGTCGCCGATCGCGAGATACCGCGGCGACGCCGACTCGCGGCTGCACCACACCGCGTATCGCGTCGCCGACATTCGCGAGGAGCTCGTGCGCCTCAAGGCCGCGGGCGTTCGGCTGATCGACGAGACGCCGCGCCGCGGCGCGCACGGCAACACGATTGCGTTCCTGCACCCCAAGTCCACGGGCGGCGTTCTCATCGAGCTCTGCCAGCGCGAGCGCTGACCAGCGGAACCGTCGCCGTCCGCGACGGCGTTACGGGGCTGATGCGCTGCTCGAACCTGGCCGGAAGCTGTCTCGCCGTGCTCGCGGCTGGGACGATGCTCTGCGCGGCGGCGCCCGAGCCGACCGCAGCGGACCAGCTGTTCGACGCGGCGCGCGCGGCGCGCTCGCACGCCTCGTACGGCCACTATGCCGAGTACGTCGCCGTCGTGCGGTTCGCGCAGGGCGCGCACCACGTGACCAGCACCTGGGAGACGATCGAGGATCTGCGCCGGCGCGTCGTGCACGCGCACTCCCTGCGTCGCGAGGAGCAGGCCAACCCGCACGTGCCGCACGGCATCAATTTCGCCGTCGGCGCGGGGCCGGGCGGTCCCCAGATGGGCGTGCCGCCGCCGGTCCGCGGGCACGAGCCGAGCGACGATCCCATCGGCCAGCTGACGTTCGCCGTGGATCAGGATTTCGGGCTCGCGCTGGACGCGCCGGCGATCGCGGCCTCGCACGACATGAGCGAGGTGACGAGTGCCGCGGTGTCGCTGCGGCGCATCGGGCGCACCGGGACGATCGTGCGCACGTACGACGTAACGGACCTCGGCGACGTCGCGGAAGGCGGCGCGACGCTGCACCATCTCGGGCTGCGCCCGCTGCGCGACCCGAAAAAGTTTCGGCTGCGCGAGCTGTGGTTCGACGCGAAGACGTCGATGCCGGTGCGCGCGATCGTCGCGGGCGTCGGGAACCGCGGTCCGCTCGACGACGTGGAATGGCGCGTCGAGTTCACGCAGGCCGACGGCGGACTCTACGTCGCGCGTGAGACAGCGCTCGCCGCGCTGCAGACGGGCGCGGGTCCGCTGGACGACGTCACCATCAGCTTCGAAGACGTCCAGCTCACGAACCAGCTCAAACCGTACGAGCTGATCGGCATGAGCACCGAGATCGGCATCACCGACCCCTAGCGACGCACCCGATCCCGCGCTACGGGCGCGGCGCGAGGCGCACGTCGAGCTCGGTCTCGAACGTGCGATCCCACGGCAGCGTGATCGTGAAGCCGGCGTCGCGGAACTGGGGCTCGATGCGCGCCAGCAGGTCGAGCCCTTCGGGCCACAGGAGCGCGCGGTTCTCCGACGCGGCCTGTCGCGCGACGTCCGGCGGCAGCAGCGTGTGGTCGCTCACGCCTTCCGCGGTCAAGTCCGCGTTGAGCTTGGGGCGCACATCGGTGTGGAACGCGACGTCGTCGACGTAGCGCATCAGCGTGAACGTCGCATGCGCGCGCGCGTCGTACGTGCCGAGCGCCTTGCCGGCCAGCGCGGCGATCGCTTCGGGCAGCGCGGTTCCAACCGTGTTCGCGACGGTGTTCCACGACGCGAAGGCGGCAACGCGCCCCGCATCGTCGCGCGCGATGAGGTCCTGGGTGAGCCGCCGCAGGTCCGTGTCGTCCGCCGGCTCGAGAAACGACAGGTCGGCGATCGCGGCCGACGGGCCGGCCGGAGCGCGCGCGGCCGCATCGATCGCGGCGACGAAGCGCGCTTCCTCGGCGTCGCTCGTGTGCGGTACGCGCACGAAGAGGTCGATGTCGGCCCGAGCTGCGTCCGCCGTCTCGACGGCGCCGCAGCTTCGCACGATGTCGGCGATCGTCGTCGCGATCGGCGCGAACTCGAGCGGATCGTTCACCGCGGCGCCGTCGGCACGCGAATAGACCACCGCGACGCGCGGCATCGTACGCGCCTCGCGCGCGAGCGCGGCGGCGAGCAGCACCATCCCCAGCTCGTCGGCGCCCGGCTCGATCGACGCGCGGTGCGGCGGCACCCACGTGCTCGCGAACGCGCGCAGGGCGGCAAGATCGCGCAGGTGCAATCCGACGCGGCCGGCGTCGTCCTGCCCGAGCACGATGCGGTCGAACGCGCCTTCGGCCGTCAACCGCAGCGCGAAGAGGTCGACGTCGCGGTCGCGCGCGCGCGTCGCGAGGTACGCGTCGAGCGCGGGCCCGAGCTGCGCGCGCAGCTGCGCGGCGAACGCGCGCTGCTCGTCCGTCTGCGGCGGGTCGGGCAGGTTCGCATACTGCTGAATCGGTCCCCACACGTCGCCTCCGGCGAAGGGGAACGTCGCCGCGAGGCCGGCGCGCGGCACGCCGGTCGGCGCAAGCCGCATCACCGTGCCGAAGACCGCGAACGACGCGCTCGGGCGCGTCGCTCGAATCGCGGCGAGGTCCTGCAGACGGGTGTACGCCTCCGCGCGCGAGACGCCCGGGATGCGCGACGCGACCAGGCCGCCGTAGACGAGCATGTCCTGCGAGACGACGAATGCGCGCGCGTCGCGCGGCGCGTCATCGCGCAGCCACCGCAAGAGCGCGGGCGGATCGCCCGGCGTCAGATACCGGCCGAGGAGCGGACGGGGAGGCTCCGCCACGCGGACGCCGGCAACGGCACCGAGAAGGCGCGGCAGCTGCGCCGTGACCGGACGGTCGTCGAGCGGGACCACCACGAACGTGAGGGCGAGGAGCGAAGCCGCGAGCGCCGCGATCGAATGCACCGCGGCGCTCGTTCGTCATCGGGTCGCGCTAACTCTTGAAACCGTAGAGCCCGCGGCCGTTCGGGTTGGCGACGAAGATCTTGTACGCTTTGCGAACGCCGAGCGACTGCGTGAACTCGACGTGCACCGGCGTGCCGGGTTTGAGGTCCTTCGTCTGCACGCTCTTGCCGTTCGAGAACAGGGTCGCGAAGTTGGGCGCCGTCAGGAACGACAAGTCCGCGGGTGTGCCGTCGATGCAGTGCACGCGAATGTTCTCGTCCGAGACGTGGCGCACGTAGCCGTGGCAGTCACGAATCTTGCCGCCGGGAACCGACGCACCTTGGCGCTGCGTCACGGCCGCCGGTGCGGCGAGCGACGAGCCGGCGACGGCCGCCGCTGCGACGAGCGCCGCGAGCGCAGGAAGGCGAAGGCGTTGCGAGGGGAAGAGCATTGCGATGAGGTTCCTTCCGAGATGATCGAGTGCCGAACGATGGCGAGTGCGGAGCGCTTGGACGCGTTCGCGCTCATGCGCGCGTTCCGGTCGGACGAATCGGCGCTCGGTGACGCGCTCGCGATGTTCGTCGACCGCCCCGATTACGGGTTCGTCTGGCTCGCCTACGACGACGGTATACCCGCCGCGTGCGTTTCCGTCGCCTTCGGCGTCTCGACCGAGGCCGGCGGGCTCGCGGCCATTCTACGCGACCTCTGGGTGACGCCGGAGCGCCGCCGCCGCGGGATCGGTTCGGCATTGCTGGCGACCCTGCACGGCAAGCTGGACCACCTCGACGTCGTGCTCATCGAGTCCGTCGTGCCCGACGACGGTCCGCTGCGCGCGCTCTTCCGAGCGCGCGGCTACACGGACGCGCGGGCGGCTCGGGTCACGCTGGATCGCCGATGACGCCGGCGAGGCGGCCGCGCGCCGCTCGCAGCAGCCGCTCGGCCTCTTCACGCCCGACGCCGCGGCGAACCATGACGATCGCGACCTTCGCCGAGCCGCCCGCCGCGCCGAGCGCGCCGCGCGGGTCCTGCGCCGGCGCGAGGTCGCGCACGAGCCGCTCGCTGCGCGCGCGCAGCTTCGCGTTCGTCGCGACGAGGTCGACCATCCGGTTGCCGTAGGTCTTGCCGATGCGGATCATTGCGCCGGTCGAGATCGCGTTCAGCACGATCTTCTGCGCGGTCCCCGCGCGCATCCGCGTCGATCCCTGGATCGGTTCCGCACCGGTCGCGACGACGACCGCGACGTCCGCTTCCGCCGCGAGCGCGGTATCGCCGGCGTTCACGATCGCGATCGTGCGCGCGCCGCGCGCGCGAGCTGCGCGCAGCGCGGCGACGACGAACGGCGCGCCGCCGCTCGCGGACAGGCCGAGCACGACGTCTCCTTCGCCGGCGTCGTCGACACTGCGCGCGCCCGCAGCAGCGTCGTCCTCGGCGCCTTCGACCGCGCGGCGGAGCGCGACGTCGCCGCCCGCGATGCGGCCTTCGAAGCGGTGCGGTTCCAGCCCGAACGTCGGCGGCAGCTCGGACGCGTCGAGCACGGCGAGACGCCCGCTCGTGCCCGCGCCGATCGCGATGACGCGGCGGCCGGCTTCGAGCGCGCTCGCGACGATCGCGGTCGCGCGCCCGACCGCGGGTGCCGCATCGAACGCCGCATCGACGGCCGCCCGGTGCGACGCAATCAGCACGCGCGCCAGCGCGTCGTCGTCGAGCCGGTCGATCGCCGTCGTGCCGGCGTCGAGCGACTCGGTCGCCGGCGGTTCGTTCACCGGAGCAGCTGCTCCGCGATCCGCAGCGCGCCGCGCGCCGGCTCGTCGCCTCCCTTCACGATCTCCGCGCCGGCGACGTCGCCGGCCAGCCGCGTCTCCACCAAAAACGTGAGCAGGCTGTTCTCACGCAGCAGGCCTCCTGCGAACGCGATCCGCGGCGACGACTCCAGCAGGCCGGCGGCGCGCAGCACGGCCCGGAGCAGATCGCCGAGCTCCTGTGCCGCGCTTTGGACGATCTTCGTCGACGCGCGATTGCCCTTGCCGGCGAACGCGATGATGCTCGGCGCAAGCGCGGCGATCACCGCGGGCTTGAGCGGCGCGTCGTAGAGCGCCGCGAGCAAGTGCGCACGATCCGGTGCATCGAGCGCGCGCGCGACGAGGTCCGACGTTTCGTCGCGCTGCGCGCGGCCGTCGAGCACGCGCCCGTACAGGTTGACCGCCTGCATGCCGATCCAGAACGCGGAGCCTTCGTCGCCCGCGAGGTAGCCGAGTCCCCCGGCGCGCGCAGACGATGCACCGCGCTCCGCGTACGCGACCGATCCCGTGCCGGCGATCAGCACCGCACCGTCGCCGTGCGGGATCGCGGCGCGCAGCGCGACCGCCGTGTCGTCCGCGACCACGACGCGCGCCCCGCGGAACGCGCTCTCGAGCAGCTCGCGCAGGCCCTCGGCGATGCCGGCGCGGCTCGCGCCGGCGACTCCGGCATAGATCCCGTCGGCCGAGGCGCCGTGCAGCGCGTCGCGCACCGTCGTCACGATGACGTCCGCCGCGTCGTCGATGCCGATCACGGACGGGTTGGCGCCGCCGCCTCGCGCCTCGCGCTCGAACACGCCGTCCTTCGAGATCGCGGCTGCCGTCGTGGTACCGCCGGCATCGACGCCTACGCAAATCACGCGCGCTAGAGTTCGCTCGGCCCGTCGATCGGCCTGGTCGCGCTTAGCGCGCGTCGCGCGCTCGCTCGAGCAGTGCACGCAGGCCGTACGGCGCGATCGCACCGAGCACGCGCGGGCCGGCCGCTCCCGTGACGCTCGGCAGGCCGGCCGCGCGCTCGCGCAGCGTCGCGAAACCGAGCACGGCGAACGCGATCGCCTCCTTCGCGTCCGGATCGATGCCGAACGCGTCGGACGTGCGGACGTCGACGCCACCGAGCTGCGCGCGCAGGCCGCCGAGGATGGCGGCGTTGCGCGCGCCGCCGCCGCTCGCGATCAGCAGCCGCGCGTGCGGCGCGGCGGTTCGCACCGCATCGGCGACGGTGCGCACGGTGAGCGCGGTGAGCGTCGCGACGGCATCCGCGAACGGCAGCGCGTCGAGCCGCGCGCGCATGCGTTCGACGTACGGTACGCCGAAACGCTCGCGTCCCGTCGACTTCGGCGCGGACCGCGCGAAGTACGCGTCGCCCAGCAGCTCGCCGAGCAGCGTCGCGTCGGCCGTCCCGGCAAGCGCGAGCCGGCCGCCGTCGTCGTACCGCTGCGTGCCGTTCGTCCGCAGCGCGACGTACGCATCGATCGGGAGGTTCGCCGGGCCGGAGTCGAACGCGGTCGTCTCCGGGAGCACGGTGAGGTTCGCGATCCCGCCGAGGTTGAGAGCGACGCACGGCGCGTGCGCCCCGAAGACGAGCGCGTCGACGAACGGCACCAGCGGCGCGCCCGTCCCGCCGGCGGCCGTGTCGGCCGAGCGGAAGTCGAAGACCACCGTCGCTTGCGCGCGCTCGCGAATGCGGAACGCGTCGCCGGCCTGCAGCGTGTGCCGCGCGTCGCCGTCGTGCGCGAGCGTGACGCCGTGCGAGGCGACCGCGTCGAGCGCAGCGCCGTCCGCGACGGCCGTCACCGCATCGCCGAACGCCTCGCCGGCCGCCGCGTGCAGCGCGGATATCTCCAGGCTTCCGACGCGCGCCGGCGGCTGCGCGGCGAGCAGCCGCGCGCGCAGCGCGTCGTCGAACGGCACGGTCGCGAAGCGCTCGCACCGGACGCGCACGCCGTCCTCGCCGTCCGCGCGCACGTCACACACGGCGACGTCGATGCCGTCGAGCGACGTGCCCGCGATGACCCCGGCGATCAGCACGACGCGGCGTCGAGCGCGGCCAGTGCGGCGTCGCAGACGGCGACGCGCACCTCGCGCAGATCGGTGCGCCCGTGGTGCACGTTGTTCGTGAGCAGCACGACGCTGGCGTCGCGCTCGGGGTCCGCCCACACCGACGTCCCCGTGAACCCGGTGTGTCCGAACGACGCGCGCGACATGCGCGTTCCACACGAGTTCTGGTCGCTGGTCTTGAGCGCCCAGCCGAGGCCGCGGCGCAGAACGGCATCGAATGCGGCCTCGCTGACGGCAGCGCGCGCAAGGCCCGAGGCGAGCGGGCTCGGGCGGCCGTGCAGCGGCGCAAGGTACCACTCCGCGAGCGCCGCCACGTCGCGCGCGTCACCGAACAGCCCGGCATGGCCGGCGACGCCGCCCATCAGGTAGGCCTTCTCGTCGTGAACGCGGCCCTGCACGCTGCCGCGCCACGCGTCGCTCTCGGTCGCCGGAATCGCGGGGCGCAGCGCCGCAGGCGGCCGAAACCGCGTGCCCGTCGCGCCCCACGCCCGCAGCACGCGCTCGACGGCGCGCGACAGCGGACCGGCGCCCGCGGCGCGCTCGATCACCGTGCCGAGCGCGATGAACCCGAGGTCGCTGTAGATCACGCGCGATCCCGGCTCCGCGGCGAGCGGCTCGGTCAGCGCGAAGCGTTCGACGTTCGCGTCGAGCAGCGTGCGGTAGTCGGCGCCGCTCTTGAAGCCCGCTTGGTGCGCGAGGATTCGCCGCAGCGTGATCGCGCCGTGCGCGCCGCCGCGCCATTCCGGCATCAGCGGCGTAAGCGGCACGTCGAGCGCGAGGCGGCCGCACGCGACGTACGCGAGGGCCGCAGTCGCCACGAACACCTTCGTGATCGACGCGAGATCGAACGGCGTGTCGGCGTAGCACGGCAGCGAAACGCCGTCATCGCGCGTGCGCCCGTACGCCCGCTCGAACCGCACGCGTCCGCGCTGCTCGATGCGCACGACCGCAGCGCTGTACCGCGTGCCGAGCGCGCCGCGCACCGCGGCGTCGACGTCAGCGAACAGCGGCGTCGTGCGCGAGGCGCACCGGCAGCACACCGCGCGGCGCGGCCGCTCCGGTCAGCACGTCCGCGCAGCCCTCGAGCGAAATCTCACCGTCGCCGTAGATGCACAGCACCGTGCGTGCCGCCGGCCACAGCAGCGCGTCGAAAGGCGAGCGCGCCGAGACGATCGCCGCCGCCGGCGCTGCGGCCAGCACACGCGCCGCCGCGGCACGTTGCCCCGCGTGCAGGTGCGCGTCGCGCGTGACGACGACGAAGTCGCGGTCGCCGAGCGCCGGAACGTGCTCGAGCAGCAGGTCGACGTCGTCCGCGTCCGGCTCGAGCGGCACCCGCATGATCTCGCTCTTGCAGCCGCGACGCCGCAGCGCAGCGCTCAGCGACGGCGGCGCCGCCGCGCCGCGCGCTCCGGATGCGGCGGCCGCGTCGCGCGGGCGTCCTTCGAACGAGATCACGGTGACGGGCTTTCCGTCGCGCAAGCGCGGTTCCCCGCGCAGCACGGTAACCGCCGCGCGCGCCGCTTCGAGCGGCGCGTTCGCGTCGGCGTCGCCCTCGAACGGCACGGCGAGCGCCATGCGCTCGCGCAGCGCGAGCACGCGCCGGTGGGCCTCGTCCAGCCGCGCTCGCGGGACGATGCCCGCTTCGACCGCCGTCGCGATCGCGTCGGCCGCCGCGTGCGCGAGCTCGATGCGATGGCTGATGAGCAGCAGATCGGCGCCGGCCGCCAGCGCGCCCACGGCACCGCGCACGGTTCCCGCGCCGCCGGCAATGGCGTCCATCTCGAGGCAGTCGGTGATCGCGACCCCGTCGAACGCGAGCTCGCCGCGCAGCAGCGTCGTCATCACCGCGTGCGAAAGCGTCACGGGCACGCTGCCGTCGAACGCATCGGCGACGACGTGCGCGCCGAGCACGAGCGATGCCGTACCGGCCGCGATCCCGCGCGCGAACGGCACGAGGTCGCGCGCGCGCAGCTCGGCCGCTCCTGCGGTGACGCGCGGAAGCACGGCGTGCGAGTCGTCCGCGGTCGAGCCGTGTCCCGGAAAGTGCTTGAAGGTCGCGGCGACGCCGCCCCGTTCGAGGCCGCGCGCGAACGCGGTCGCGTGCGCGGCCACCGCGTCCGGATCGTCGCCGTACGCGCGCGTCGCGATGACCGTGCCTTCGGCGAATCGTGCCAGGTCCGCGACCGGCGCGAGGTTCACCGTGATGCCGAGGCGCGCGAGATCGCGTCCGAGCAGAATGCCGAGACGTTCCGTCAGCGCGAGGTCGTGCGCCGCGCCGACCGCCATCGCCGGCGGCAGCGCGGCGACGCCGTCGCGGATGCGCTCGACGCGGCCGCCCTCTTGATCGACGGCGACGAGCGGCGGCGGAGAGCTCGTATCGCGCAGCGCGCCGGCGAGCTCGCGCAGCTCGGCCGCGGAACCGGCGTTGCGCGCGAACAGGATGACGGCGCCGGGCGCGAACGCGCGCAGCGCTTCCAGAGGCGCCGACCGGACCGTGGCGCCGTCGAAGCCGACGGCGATCACGCCGCGCGCGAGCGCGGTCAGTGCTTGATCAGGCGTATGATCTGCGCGACGATCTTGCCGGCGGTCTTCGAGATGAAGATCTGGACTTTCGAGCCCTTCGACACGTCGGACAACGTGTGGTAGCCGGGATCGTCGGACTGCACGCTCGTCGTCGGCATCGTGCTCACGTCGACGCGCCCCTGCGTCCGCGAGTCGACCGTCACGACGCCGCGCGAGTAGTCGACGTTCGACACGCGGCCCTCGATGACGCCGCCGTCGCGCGACGGAGCGGCGGCTGCCGCGGGCGGCGCCGTGGGACCCGCGAGCGCTGCGACGGGGACGGACAAGAGCCCGATGGCCGTAGCGGCGGCGAGCGAACGGAGCATCACGCTGGCATAACGCAAAGACGTCATCGCTTCGTTTCGATCACGGCCGGATGATCCCGACCGTGCGGAAGTACTCTTCGCGTGCGCCCGCCTCGCCCGCCTGCGCCCGCAAGCGCTCGGAACGCGCCGCGACGACCGTCGCATCGTCGGGCGTCTTCCCGCCAAGCACGATGCGCAGCGCAAGCAGCGCTTCGTCGGCGGCGCGCGCGCCGACGCGCTCGAGCGCCCGGTAGAAGGGCTGCGCGGCAGGCGCGGCCGACCGGTCGCGAAGCGCGTCGGCGATCGCGTCCGCCTTGGCGGGCTTTCCGTCGAGGAGGTAACCGTCCAAAGGGTGCACTTCCACGACGATGCGATTCGCGGTGCGCGCGGCGACGCTTGCCACGGCAATCGCGCTGGCCGGGGCGGGGCAGCCGGCGGATCCGCTCGCGGCGATCGCCGCCGCCAACGGACACGCCGCTCTCGTGCACGTGCACGCGGTCGCGTCGCGCGTGGACGAAGGCCGGACCGTCACGACGTCGTTCGACCAGCTCGGCACCGCGCGACTGCTCGAACGCTGCGTCGCCGGCGTGTGCGGCGGCGTGTGGTTCGACGGCGAACGGCGCTGGACGTTCGGCGCGAACGAGGTGGCGCTGCCCGAAGCGGACGACGGCGAGACGCTCGCCGAGCGGACGCTGGCGGCGATCGCGTCGTACGCGTTCGCGGAGCCGCCGTTCCGCGCCGGCGGGGGCAGCGTGGTCGCGTCGTCGGCGAACCGCTGGCGCGTGCGCGCGCGCGGCGGCGCCGAGCTCGTGGCCGTCCTGGATCCTGCGACCCATGCGGTCCGGCGCGTCGAGACGGCAGCCGGAGCGGTGGTCGCCGAATACGGGCGCGACGTTCGCGTCGCGGGTGCGACGTTCGCGCTCGCGCGCGCCGGGCCGCTGGAGGCCGGCGTTCTCGACGGCGCGACGGCGGCGAGCGGCGGGCTCGGGCCGCCGGCCGGCCCGGCGGTGACGTTCGCCGGCGACGGCCGGCTGGCGCTGGGAACCGAGCCCGTGCCGATCGTCGCGTGCAGCCTGGGCGGACGCAGCGAGCGCTGCTTGCTCGATACCGGCGCGACGCCCAGCGCCGTGACGCTCGCCGTCGCAGAATCGCTCAAGCTCGAGCCGCAGGGCGAGCTCGAGGTGTCGGGGTTCGGCCGCTTCGCGACCGGCTTGGTCGAGACTGGGCCGCTGGTGCTCGGCTCCGCCCGCTTCGCGCGCGCTCGCTTCGCGGTCATCCCTGCGACCGCCGGGCTCCGGTTCGACGTCGTGGTCGGCAGCGATCTGCTCGGCCGCGTGCGGCTCTCGCTCGACCGCGCTCACGCGACGGCGCGCGTCGCCGCGCCCGGCGGGAGCTCCGGCGACGGCACGTCGGTACCCCTCACGTTTCTCGCCGGTTCGCCCGAGCTGCCGGCGGTCTTCGGGACGGAGGGACACCGCGCGCTGCTCGACACCGGAGATGCGTCGATCGTCTCCTTCGGCATCGCGGATTACCGCCTCGGGCCGCAATGGCCGGTGGTCGGCCGCGGCCAGGCGGTCGGAGTCGCGGGAGCCGACGACACGCTCCTCGTGCAGCTGCCGAGCCTCGCTGTCGGGGCGCTCTCCGCGGGGCCGGTCGCGGCAACGGTACGCCGAACGCAGGCCGTCCCGCACGTCGGCATCGGGCTGTGGACCCGCTTTCGCATCGATATCGACGAAGCAAGCGGGCGTATCTCGTTTAGCTCCTCATGAACGCGGGGACGAACGTCCCGGACGGGATAGGACATCCCGGAACGGAGCGAGTCTGGATGGATCCGTTGCGCACGCTGGTCGAGCGCCTCGATACCAATGACCCGGCGACCGCGGCACATGGTCGTGCGGTCGCGCTTTGGTGTTCGCGCATCGCCGTCAAGATGCGGCTGTCGCGTGACGAGCAGAACTGGATCGTCCGGTCGGCCCAGCTCCACGACGTCGGCAAGCTTCTCATCCCGGCCGAGCTGCTGCGCGCCCCGCGCCTCTTGAGCGAGACCGAGCGGGAGATCGTCCGCAACCACGTGGTCGGCGGGGAGCGCATCCTCGCCGAGCACGGCCTGATTCGCTACCGCGACGCGGTGCGCCACCACCACGAGCGCTGGGACGGCCGCGGGTATCCCGACGGCTTGAGCGGAGACGGCATCCCGCTGGCCGCGCGCATCGTCGCGGTCGCCGACGCGTACGACGCGATGACGGGCCAGCGCCCGTACCGCTTCCCCATGACCGCCGATCGCGCGCTGCTCGAGATCGAGCGCATGCGCGGCTCCCAGTTCGATCCCGAGATCGTCGACGTGATGCTCGAGGTCGTGGGCGACGCGCTCAGGCCCGTCGCCGTCTGAGCCATTGCGCCCGGTGAACGACTCGCTCGTGCAGCTGGGCGCTCCCCCTCGCCACGCCGGCGGCATGGAACGGCCGCGCGTGGCGGAGGCGCTCCGGCGCGCGATGCGCCGGCCGATCGCGCTCGTCGTCGCGCCGGCCGGATTCGGCAAGAGCTTTGCGGTCGCGTCGATCGCCGGCGCGGTGAGGGCCCGGCTCCCCGCGGTCCCCGGTGCGCTCGCGGACGTCGCGCTGTCCCTCGCACGCGCGCTCGCGCCGGCACGGAACGGTCTCGAGACGGCGCTCGACGGATGCATGCGGACGGCGGGCGCACATGACGCCGCGCCGGTCTTCGCCGCGTGGCTCGCCGAGCTGATCCCGGCCGGCGCGACCGTCGTCGTGGACGACTTGGATGACGCGCTGACCCTGGCCGGGACGGCGACGCTGATCGAGGAGCTCGTCGGCCGCACCGCGCCCGGCGTCCGGTGGGTTCTCGCAGCGCGCACGCTCGACGTCTTTCCGGTCGCGCGCTGGATGGCGGACGAGCTGACGGGCGTGCCCGTCGACGAGACGGTGCTCGGCCTGCAGCCTGACGAAGTACGCCGCTTCCTCGCCGAGCGCGGCTTCGACCGCGCGGCGCTGCCGGGCGTGGAGATGCGCCCGGCGACGCTCGCGCTGAGCTGCGATCTTCTCGTCGCCGGGACGGCTCGGCGCGCCGTCGCCTCGCACGCGCGCTCGCTCCAGCACGCGGCGCACCTCGCGTTCGCCGACGCGAGCGAGGACGAGCGGCGCCTCATCGCGCTGGCCGTGCACCTGCCGCGGCTGGATCGTGACGTGCTCGGCGCCCTCGGCGCCGACGCGGCCGCATCGGCCGCGCGGCTGACCGCCCGCCTTCCCTCGGCCATCGATAGCGCCGGGATTGCGACGTGGCTGCGCGCCTCGCTGCGCGAGCGCGTCGCCGGCGATTCGCGCTACGCCGACGCGCCCGGGGAAGCGCGCGCCGTGCTCGCGCGTGCCGCGCAGCACGACGGCCCGTCCGAACGCGCCGATTCGGCGCGTGAAGAGGTCGAGCGCGCCGTCCTCGCCCTCGGGCGCGGCGACACCGGCGAAGCCGACGAGGCCGCGCGCCGCGCGGCCGGGCTAGCCGAGGAGCACGCGGCGCACGATGTCGCCGTCCAAGCGTATGCGGTGCTCGACGAGCTCGCTCGCGACGCCGGCGAACCGCTGGCCGAGCTCGCAGCCGTCGAGCGCCTCGCCGCCGCGGCCGCCCTCGCCGGCGACCACGAGGTGCGCGCCTCTGCGCTCGTGCGCGCGCACGCGCTTTGCGCCGAACGCGGCGATGAGGACGGGATGCGGCGCGCCGAGTCGGCGCTCGCATTCCTCCCGCCCGGCCTGGACGAACGCGCGCAGCGCGCGGTCGCGGCCGGCCGGGCGCTCGCACTCGCGTGGGAAGGCGCGTTCGAGGCGGCACACGTTCTGGTTGCCGGGACGGCGACCGCGGCGTCGACGCTAGGCGGACGCGCGCTGCGCGCGGCCGAGATCGCGTGCTACGCCGCGGGCGCGGGCCTCCGCGCCGAATCGCACGACGCGGCGTCCGCCGCGGAGAGCGACCTGTATCAGATCACCGAAAGCGCGACGCGCGACCGCATTCTCGCGTTGCTCGCGCTCGCCGCAACGCTGGCCGGTGACGACGCGGCGGCGCGCCGGCGGCTCCCGCGCGCACCGGGCGGCGAAGCCTCCCGGCGCACCGCCGTACTGCTCGACGCGGTCGCCGCGTACCGCCGCCGCGCGCACGGAGAGGGCTCGGTGCAGGAGCTCGACGATGTCCTGGAGCGCGCGCGGCGCCGCGGATTCGGCGGCTTCGCGCGCTTCATCGACGCGCTCGGCGGACGCCCTCGCCGCGCCGCGGCTGAACCGGCCGACACCGTCGAAGGCGCGATCGAGCAGGTCATCGCGGAACTGTACGCGCTCGACCCGGCCGGTGCCGTGCACGCGCGCGCCGTCGGACGGTGGTGCGCCCGCATCGCGCAGCGTCTGGACCTGTCTCAAGACGACGCGACCCACGCGCGCCGCTCCGGCCTTCTGCACGACGTCGGCCAGGCGGACGTGCCCAAGGATGTCCTCACGGCGGCGAAGGCGCTCGATGCGGAAGAGACCATGCTGGTGCAAGCGCACGCCGTCTTCGGCGAGCGCGTAGTCCTCGCGAACGCCGCGCTCGCCCCGTTCGCCGCCGCCGTGCGCGCGCATCACGAACGCTACGACGGGCGCGGCTATCCCGACCGTCTCGCCGGCGAGCGCATCCCGCTGTCGGCCCGCATCGTCGCCGTCGCGGACGCGTTCGACGCGATGATCGCACGGCGGTCGTACCGTGCGCCCCGCACGCCGTCCGCGGCGCTGCTGGAGCTGCATCGCGAGCGCGGCCGGCAATTCGATCCCGATGTCGTCGACGCCATGATTGCGGTCGTCGAAGCGCACGGCTGAGCCCCCTTCGAGCAAGGGGCTGGGCGGAAGAGCTAGTCCAGGTCCGCTTCGAGCGCTTCGGCGGTTCGCTGCATCACCTTCGCGAGCAGCGCGATGGCGCCGGCGCGGTTGGTGTTGAGCAGCATGTACTGCATGCGGTCGTTGGGGTGCAGCACGACGAACACGCCCTTGCTGCCTTGCGTGATCGACGTGAGGATGCGATCGATGAACGCTCTGTCCTCGTCGTCGAGCTGCACGGCTCCGCCCTCTTCTTTCAAGAGGTCACGGAGAAAAGTGTCGAGATTATCAGGGACATCCATCTGCGCGAAAAATACCCTCGTGCGGTACGAGCGCTGTCTGTATCACAATATCGGCTGAAGTCCTCGAAAGTGAAGCGTGCGCGTCAAGACTCCGTAAGGGCGAGCAAGCGCCGGAACATTTCGCCGGGGCGGCGAACGTCGGGCGCGTGTTCAAGGGATTCCGCGCGTTCATCGCACGCGGCAACGTCATCGATCTGGCCGTTGCGGTCGTGGTCGGCGCGGCGTTCACGGCCGTCGTGAACGCGCTCGTCAAGGACCTGATCACGCCGCTGGTCGCGGCGCTCATCGGCAAGCCGGACTTCTCCCGCCTCGGCTTCACCCTCAACCGTTCGCATTTCGCGCTGGGCGACTTCGTGAACGCGCTGATCACGTTCTTGCTCGACGCGCTCGTGATTTATTACTTGATCGTCGTGCCGATCCGCCTGGCGTCCGAGCGCCTCGAGAAGCCGGTCGACGTACTGGCGCAAAAGACGTGCCCCGAGTGCCTGAGCGAGATCCCCCAGGACGCGCGCCGCTGCAAGTACTGCACCGCCGTCGTCGTCCGCGCCTGACCGCCGTATGGTGCATCGCTGCGACGTCGTCATCGTCGGCGCCGGAGCCGCAGGCCTGGCCGCCGCCCGCACCCTGAGCGCGCACGGCGTGTCCGCCGTCGTGCTCGAGGCGCGCGACCGCGTCGGAGGCAGGCTGCTCACGCGCGAGGACGCGATCCTGCCCGTGCCGTTCGACATCGGCGGCGAGTTCGTCCACGGAACGGCAGAGGCGAGCTTCGCGCTCCTGCGCTCCGCCGGGACCGTCGCGATCGATACGGCGGGAACGTCGTTCGCATTCGAAGACGGCGAGCTGCGCGAGCGCGAGGACCCGTTCGAGATCGTCGAGCGCGTGATGGAACGCGCGCGCTCGCTGCCGCGCGACGTGAGCGTCGAGGAGTTCCTGCGCGGGCTGCCCGACGCGCCGAGCGCACAGCGGGACCGCCGGTACGTGCGCATGCTCGTCGAGGGATTCGATGCCGCCGATCCCGCCGTCGCGAGCACCCTCGCGATCGCCGAGGAGTGGAACGGTGACCCGAGCGGTCAGACCTCGCAACAGTTTCGCCCGCTCGGCGGGTACGCGCGCTTGATGCGCGCGCTGGTCGACGCGCTCGACCCGCGGCTCGCGCACGTCCGGTTGTTGACGCCGGTGCACGCGCTGCACCGCGAAGCCGGCGGAGTTCGCGCCGACGCGACCGCCGCGTCGGGCGAAGCGGTGACGGTGCGCGCGAAAGCCGCGCTCGTGACGTTGCCCGTGGGCGTGCTGCGCGCGGGCAGCGTTCGCTTCGAGCCCGCGTTACCGCAGCGCACGACGGACGCGCTCGCGCAGCTCGTCATGGGGCCGGTCGTGAAGCTGGGCCTGCGCTTCCGCACCGCGTTCTGGGAGCGGGTGCGCGACGGGCGCTATCGTGACGGCGGGTTCTTCTACCGCGCGGACGGCGCATTTCCGACGTTCTGGACGCTGCTGCCGCTGCGCGCACCGCAGATGATCGCGTGGGCCGGCGGGCCGAAAGCTGCTGCGCTCGCGGGCAAAGACCTCGGCGAGCTGACGGCGATCGCGATGCACGATCTGCGCGCGCTGTTCGGCGACGATGCCGACCCTGCGGCCGAGCTGGTTGCGGCGTTCGCGCACGACTGGCAAGCCGATCCCTATTCGCTGGGCGCGTACAGTTACGCCGCAGTCGGCGGATCGCACGCCCGAGCGCAGCTCGCGGATCCCGTCGACGGCGTCGTCTTCTTCGCGGGCGAAGCGACGGCGACGGCAGCCGAAGCGGGCACCGCCGCGGGCGCGCTGATCTCCGGCGAGCGCGCCGCGCGCGACGTCTTGACCGCGTTCGCGGCGAACGGCCGCGCGAAATAGGGCCGAACGACTCAGGTACCGGTCGGCGCGCGCGGGCAAGGACGTACCATGCGTGGTGTCGTTGCGCCGGTTCTGTGCGCGTTCGTTCTTTCTGCATGCGGCAGCAGCGGCGGCGGCTCCGCCGCGTTGACGCCCGTCGCCGCACTGTCCGGGGACGCGAAAACCGTCAGCGGCAACACCGTGGTCGGTGCCGGCAGTACGCTATGGGTCGGCACGAACACCGGCGTATACGCCTACCCGAAGCTGACGAACGGGCCCGCTCCGGCGCCGCTCCGCAGCATTGCGTTCCCGTCCGGGTGGAACGGCGTCGATACGACGGTCGCTCCGGACAACACGGTCTACGAGTCGTTCTTCGTCGCCGGCATGCCGAATTTCGTCGCCCTGTACTCGCCTCGCGCGCAGGGTGCGGCCCGGCCCGAGCAGACGATCAGCGGACACGGCACCGAAGCGGTGCTGGTCGGCGACGGCATCGACCTTGTCGACGACGTCGTGACGCCGCAGCAAGGGTTCCCGGGACAATGCCACGACGACACGGTGTCGACGTTCGCGTATGCCGCCGGCGACGATCCTTCGCCAACCCGCACGCTGGACGTTCCGTTCGGCTGCTACCCGCTCTCGGCCGGCGAGCCGATCGGGCCGATCGTCGCGACCGACGCCGAAGGCCGCGTCTACGTCTACGATTTCGCAACGGTCAAGGTCTATAAAGCGGGATCGTGCGGAAGCGCATCGACGATCCGCGTCGTGCCCGTCGCGATCGGATGGCCCGCGGGATTCACGGTCGGGCGCGACAAGACGATCTACATTCTCGTCCGCGGCAACATCGCGACCGGATTCAGCGTCGAAGAGTGGGCGCCGGGCAACAACACGACGACGCCGACGCGCACGCTGGGCTGGTTCGTCACGGACTCCGCCGTCGGCGGCGGCGGCTGGCAGCCGACGGCGATCGCCGTCGACGGCAAGGACCACGTGTTCGTCGGTCTGGCCGGCGGTCCGAACGGTGCGAGCGAGATTCGCGTGTTCGCTGCCGGCGCATCCGGCCAAGCGGCGCCGATCGCAACGATCACCAACCCCGTGCCCGCGGGCTCGACCGTCTCGAACCTCGCGATCGGCCCGTAAACCGTCGCTTTAGTTCACGCGCTTCTCGCGGCCCTTCCACTCGCGCTCGCGTAAGACGTACTTCTGGATCTTGCCGGTCGACGTCTTCGGCAGATCGCCGAACTCGATCGCTTTGGGCACCTTGAACGCGGCGATGCGAACGCGCGCGAACGCGCGCAGATCGTCCGCGTCGACGGTGCGTCCCGGCTTGAGGGTGACGAACGCCTTTGGAACCTCGCCCCATTTCGGATCCGGCATCGCGACGACGGCGCACTCGAGCACCGCGTCGTGCTCGAGCAGCACTTTCTCCACCTGCTGCGTGGAGATGTTCTCGCCGCCGCTGATGATCACGTCCTTCGCGCGGTCGACGATCTCGAGGTAGCCGTCGGGGTGCCGCACGGCAATGTCGCCCGAGTGGAACCAGCCGCCGTCGAACGCACGCGCCGTCGCTTGCGCGTCGGCATAGTAGCCCTTCATCACGTTGTTGCCGCGCATGACGATCTCGCCTTGCGTCGCACCATCGGCAGGCACGTCGCGCAACTCGGTATCCACCACGCGCACGTCGCCGGGTCCGAGCGTCGTCATCGGAACGCCCTGCCGGCTGCGCAGGCGCGCGCGCTCGTCCGGCGGGAGCGCGTCCCACTGCGGACTGTGCCACGCGCACTCCGTGATCGGACCGTACGTCTCCGTCAAACCGTAGACGTGGTGCAGCTCGGCGCCGAGCGCTTCGATCTGCGCGATCGTCGCCGGCGCGGGCGGTGCGCCGGCCGTCGTGACGACGACGTGGTGCGGGAACGCGACCGTCGCCGGATCGTTCACCAACCCGATCAGTACCGTCGGCGCGGCGCAGAAGTGCGTGACGCCTTCGCGGTGCACGCCGTGATTGATTCCGGCCGCGTCGACCTTGCGCAGGCAGACGTGCGTTGCGCCCGCCGCCGTGACGGCCCAGGGAAAGCACCAGCCGTTGCAGTGGAACATCGGCAGCGTCCACAGATAGATGCTCTCCGGCCGCACGGCGGCGTGGAACACCTCGGCGAGCGCGTTGACGTAGGCGCCGCGGAACGTGTACATGACGCCTTTGGGCTTGCCGGTCGTGCCGCTCGTGTAGTTGATCGAGATCGTGTCGTTCTCACCGCATTCGCGCGGCACGAGCGCGTGCGGGTCGGCGCCGGCCGAGGACGGCTTCGTAGTCGAGCGCATCGGGTGCCGGCGGCTCGCCTGCGCGGCCGGCGCGCACGCGCGGCACGCGCACGGTGAGGCGCTCGACCAGCCCGTCGAGCTCGTGATCGTGCAGCAGCAGCGAGGCGCCGCAGTGGCCGAGGATGTAGTCGATCTCGTCCGGCGCGAGACGCGTGTTGAGGGCGCAGAGGATACCGCCCGCGCGCGGCACGGCGAACGTCGCTTCGAGTACCATCGACGTGTTCGGCGCCAACACGGCGACGCGCTCGCCGTCGCGCACGCCCATGCGCTGGAGTGCCGCAGCGAGGCGCTCGACGCGCTCGAGAAACTGGCGGTACGTGCGGCGCGCGTCGCCATCGATGACGCCGATCTTCTCGGGGTAGACGAACGCCGCGCGCTCGAGGAAGTCGAACGGATCGAGCGCGCGCAGGTGGACGGCGGCCGCGTCGGCGATCATGGCCGAAGATAGGCGGCGCGCCGGGCCGGGTCCTTTGCGGAGCGCCGCGAACGCCTGCGCCATGACCGCAGCCAAGGGCTTCACCTCGAAAGCGTCCGAGACGCCCACCGTCAAGGCCGGCGATCCCGCGCCCGATTTCACCCTCACCTCGCATGCCGGAGAAGCGTTCACGCTCTCGGCGCAGCGCGGCAGCAACGTCGTCATCGCGTTCTTCCCGTTCGCCTTCACGGGGACTTGAAGCGCGCAGATGCCGCTGTACGAACGCGAGCTCGCTCGCGTTCGGGCGCATGATGCCCAGGTCGTGGGCGTCTCGACGGATTCCCGGTTCGCCCTCGCCGCTTGGGCGCAGCAGCTCGGCGGCATCTCCTATCCGCTGCTGAGCGACTTCTACCCGCACGGCGCGGTCGCCGAGCGCTACGGCATCCTCCGGCCCGAAGGCATGGCGGAACGCGCGCTCTTCCTCGTCGACAAGGACGGGATCGTCCGCTACGTCGACGTGCACGAGCTGCGCGAAGTGCCCGACGAGAACACGCTGTTCGAGGAGCTCGCGAAGCTGAGCGAATAGCGTCGACGTCGCCGCGGCGTTCGTCGCGAAATTCAAGGCGCACGGGCACGCAGGCGTGCCCGTGCGCGATGTGATCCGGCTGCGAGACGCCGGAACCTCGGGCGTTAGTTCGCGGAAGCGGCGGCCGCGTCGGCGACGTTCTTCTGCGTTGCCGTGAAGATGCCGGCGAGCTCCGAGGCGTATGCCTTCTGCTGCTCGAGCACGTTGCGCATGAACGAGGCGTTGAGCTCGGCGAGCTGCGCGAAGGTCGGGAGATTCTCGAACGCGGCCGTCGGCTTGGTGGCCGGGACGCCCGAGACGAGCTCGCCGATCGTGGTCAGAGCGGCGAGCTGGCCCGCCTGCACTTGTTTGAGGGTGTCCAGGCTGGTCTGCTGGAGCTTTTCGAGGGTCTCGAGGTACGTTGCCATGCGCTAAGTATATCAAGCACGTGCTAGATGCGTCAAGGGGCGGCCCTGCAGCGCAGCGCCGGTCCCGTACCGGTCCGAAAGCGCCCGTGTCGTCAGGGGATGGCGCGACGCTCGCGCGAAGCGACCGAGCGATGTGTTTCCCTGTCCGGCTTAGGCAAGAGATCGTCGTGGCGTCCTTGCTGACCCTGGCGACCGCGTGCGGAGGCGCCCACGGGCGATCGGCGCTGCCACCCGGCGGAACGTTGCAGACGACGAGCGCCGTGTTGCGCATCGCGATCCCGAAGACGAGCGCGACGTCCGCGACCCTGCGCGCGCCGAAGTACGTCTCGCCCGCGACGCAGAGCATGGGCGTGCTCGTCACGCAGCACGCGGGCGGCGCGACGGTGCTCAGCGAGGCCGTCGGTCTTACGCCGACGTCGACCGGCTGCACCTCGACGCTGACGTCGACGCAGTGCACGCTCGCCCTTCCGCTCGGTCCCGGAACCTACGACATGACGCTCACGACCTACGACGGCGTCGTCGCGAGCGGCGCGGCGACGGGATCGGAGTTGTCGGCCGGACAGACGATCGCGTTCACGATTCACGCCGGTCAGGCAAACACGGTCGCCGTCACGCTGTCGGGCATCCCCGCGTCGATCTCGGTCTTCAGCAACGCGAACGCGGTGCGCGGCACCCTGACGAGCGGCTTCACGCAGTTCACGAACGCCCCGCAGAAGTTCGCCGTTCTCGCAAGCGACGCCGACGGCAACTTTATCATTGGTTCGGGCGCGCCGGCGTTCACGATCGCGTCGAGCGGCGGCACCGGGTTCTCGCTCGCGAATCCGGCGCCGGCGTCTCCGAACACGTTCTCGCTGACGGGTCAGGGTGTCCCGGGACGGACCGAGACGTTCACGGCGACGGCGTCGTACGGCGACTCCACGTGCTCGATCGCGGGCGCCGTCTGCACGGCGTCGTTCACCGTGACCAACCAGATGCAGACGCTGTTCGTCTCGAACTTCAACGGCAACAGCGTGACCGTGTACCCGGACCCGTACGCGCCGCCGTCCGTGATGATCGTGAACGGCGTGAGCCAGCCGACGGCGATCGCGACCGATCCGAGCGGGAACCTCTTCGTGGGAGCGTGGGCCGGCAACGCGCTCGTGTTCGCGCCGCCGTATACCGGGACGCCGGTCACCGCGCCGGCGAACGGCGTCTACACCGCCTACACCGTGATGTCCGGCAGCGACGGGACGCTGTTCGTGACGGCGGGCGCCAACGCGATCGCGGTGCCGCCGCCGTACACGTCGGCGACGAACATCACGTCCAGCGGATCGGGACTCAAGGAGCCCTCGCTCGACGCGGCCGGCGACATCTTCCTCCCGAATCAGAACAGCAACACCGTCACCGAGTTCGCGCCGCCGTATACCGGCGCGCCGACCACGATCTCGAACGGGATCAATGTGCCGCAGCAGACGCTCATCGATGCGTCCGGGAACCTCTTCGTCGTGAACTACGGCTCCAGCACCGTCACGGAGTACGCGCCTCCGTACACCGGGGCGCCGATCGCCACGCTGAGCAGCCACATCTCCACGCCGTCAGGAATGGCGATGGACGCGAACGGCACGGTGTTCGTCGTAAGCGGCTTCGGCGTGACGATCTTCACCAAGCCGTACACCGGCACGCCGGTCGTGATCTCCGGCAATCAGCCGAACGCGATCGCGGTCGACTACGCGAGCGACGTCTTCCTGGCGAACCTCGGCGACAATACGGTGACCGAGTACGCGCCTCCGTACACCGGGTCGCCGATCGCGACGATCAGCGGCCTGAGCTTCTCCCCGAACGCGGACTGGACGCTGGCGCTCTACCCGCGCTGAACGGTCAGCGCTCCACGAACCCGCGGTAGATGCGGACGAGCGTCTCCTTCTGGTCCGCCGAGAGGCGTCCGTCGAGCCGGATCGCTTCCTCGACGTCCGCGCCGCCGCGCTCCGCCGCGGGTCGACTCGGGGTCGAGCAAACCCGCTTGGGTGTACATCGTCTCCGCCGAGATCTTCAGCGCCGACGCGAGGTTCTTGAGCACGTCGGCCGACGGTTTGTGCAGCCCGCGCTCGATCTGGCTCAGATACGGATTCGAGATCTGCGCGATGTCGGCGAGCTGGCGCAGCGAGAGGTTGGCCAGCTCGCGCTGCGCGCGAATGAATTCTCCGACGCCGTTCCACACGGCGTCGCGGTCGTCGGTGCGTGCCACGGCTACATGTCCAAGCCGCCGTTGATGGTGTACACGGCGCCGGTGATGTAGCTCGACTCGTCCTCGAGCAGGAACTGCACGACGCGCGCGACCTCCTCGGGCCGGCCGAGCCGGCGCAGCGGAATCTTCTCGACCACCGCGTCGAGCGCGGCTTTGGGCATCTGTTCGACCATCTCGGTTCCGATGAAGCCGGGCGCGACGACGTTGACGGTGATGCTGCGGCGCGACATCTCCAGCGCGAGGCTCTTCGTGAAACCGACCAGCCCGGCTTTTGATGCGGCGTAGTTCGCTTGCCCCACGTTGCCCGTTTCGCCGATGACGGAGCTGATGTTGACGATGCGCCCGGAGCCGCGCTCGATCATGTGCTCGAGCACGGCTTTCGTCATGCAGAAGGCGCCGAAGAGGTTCACGTTGAGCACGTTGTGCCAGTCGTCCGCCGTCATCTTGCGGACCGTCTTGTCCACCGTGATCCCGGCGTTGTTCACCAGGAAGTCGATGCGGCCGAATCGTTCGAGCACCTCCGCCACGACGCGAGCGCAATCGGCGGTCGAGTCGACGCGGCCCTGGTGAACCGACACTTCCGCGCCGTCGCTCGCCAGGCGCGTGCGGAGCGCGTCGGCCGTATCTTGCCCGCGGCTGTAGCCGGCCGCGACGCGCGCACCGTTCTTGGCCAGCATCGACGTGATGGCCGCTCCGATGCCGCGAGTCCCTCCGGTGATGAGCGCGACGTGCCCGTCAAACATGCCGACAACCTCCGCTTTGCGCCATATGGCCCCCGACAGCCGGCTTCCTGGTGAAGCGGCCGAGGGCTTTTCGGGCATCCGCGGAACCGGCCGTCAATGGCCGGGTGGTGAAGCACGGATGCGACGCGCTCGGCTTTGTGGGAAGAAGCGTCGCTGGAGGCGAGCTATTTACTACGAGCAGTTCGACGCGGCGTACTTCGCGATGGCCCCGGCCCGGTGGTCGGCGGCGGCGACGCAAGCGATCTTCGAGAACCCGTTCAACCCGTTCTCGTACACCGTTCCCGGACGCATGCTCAGCGCGGGCGCCGACGTGTTCTCCGGTTTCGCGTCCCGGCGCGGCAAGCCGGCCTGGAACCTGCCCGCGCGCGTCGAGACGATCGAGACGCGGCCGTTCGGCTCGCTGATCCGCTTCGTTCCGGGCGAGCGCCCGCGCGGGCCGCGCGTGCTGCTCGTCGCGCCGATGTCCGGGCACTACGCGACGCTGCTGCGCAATACCGTCGACGTGCTCATGCTCGACCACGACGTCTACGTCACCGACTGGGCCGACGCGCGCGACGTGCCGCTTGCCGACGGTCACTTCGGGCTCGATGACTACGTCGCGTACGTCATGGACTTCGTGCGCCGGATCGGGCCGGACGTGCACGTGATCGCCGTGTGTCAGCCGGCGCCGGCGGTGCTGGCCGCGGTCGCGCTGCTGGCGGCGCTCGAACCCGCGAGCCAGCCGCGCTCGATGGTGCTCATGGGCGGACCGGTCGACGTGCGCGTCGCGCCGACCGCGCCGACGACGCTCGCCGCGTCGCGCACGCTGGCGTGGTTCGAAGGCGAGCTCACGATGCGCGTGCCGCCGTGGTACCGCGGAGCGGGTCGTGCGGTCTATCCCGGCTTCTTGCAGCTCGGCGCGTTCATCGCGATGCATCCCGATCGCCACGCCGGCGCGCACTGGGACATCTTCCGCGATCTGGTGCGCGGCGACGGCGAGTCGGCGCAGCGGCGCCGCGCGTTCTACGACGAGTATCTCGCCGTGATGGACATCCCGGCGGAGTTCTACCTCCAAACGGTCGACCAAGTGTTCCAGCGCGCGACGCTGGCGAGCGGCACGATGACGTGGCGCGGGCACGCCGTCGATCCGAGCGCGATCTCCGCGACCGCGCTGCTGACGGTGGAGGGCGAGTTCGACGACATCTCAGCGCCCGGACAAACGCTGGCGGCGCACACGCTCTGCACGGGCATCCCGCCCGAGCGGCGACGCAACCTGCTGCAGCGGGGCGTCGGCCACTACGGCATCTTCAGCGGCCGCACGTGGCGCACCGCGATCGCGCCCGAGATCGCCGGCTTCATCGCGAACGCATAGTGCCAATCTGGTGGCACGCTCCGAGCGCACGCTCGGCACGTGTTCCACACTTCCACACCGACCGAATCTCTCCACAAACTGCGCTGCCCACAGCGTAGTCACACGCTGTGCCCAAGGCCGTTCGCACGATGGGCCGCGTAACCGGATCACGATGGCCGCCGCGTACAGCCTCGTCCTCAGCAAAGGGACGCACCTCGTCGACGAAGGCACGCGTGCGCGCGTGCTCGATGCGATCGAGAGCGGCGCGCGCGTCGTCGAGATCCCCGTCGACCGCTACCAGGACGGATCGCCGACGATCGCAACGATCGTCACGGCGCACGTCGTCGCGCTCTTCCCGGTCGAGGACGCCGGCGACGTCGCGCTGCCGGCGAACGTCACGCCGCTCGTCCGCCGCGCGTAGCGCGCGTCAGGCGCTGCGCTGGGCCGCCGCGTGCGCGCGTGCGACGGCGAACGCGATCTTCTCCATCGTGCGGAAACGCACCGCGTCGGCGCGCGCGAGCGCCACGTCGCCGCCGTACATGCCGTCCACGTACGCGCGCATCGCACCGCGCACGTCGTGCGGCGCGTGCCGGTGCCGCACGCACACCGCGCATGCTGCGAGGAGGAGGCCGTTCACGGCGAACTCGCGCTCGCGCTTCGTGAGGCCGTGAGCGATCGCGACCAGGTGCGCGGGCGGGATGACGTGATCGGTCGTCAGCGCCGAGTCGTGCAGCGCTTCGACGATGCGCTCGCGCACCGCAGACGGCAGCGTGAGACGCCATCCGCGCGCATCGCCGCCGGCCGCGTGCGCGACCGCCGCCGCCTGAGCGACGTCCGCGAACACCGCGGGGCGAAAGCGCTGCAGCCACGCCCAGAGATCCCGATCGGTGCGCACGTCGTCGTCGGGGCGAAACGGATGCTGCGCGGGCGGCGTGCCGCACAGCGCGCAGCGGTCGGCGTCTTCCAGCGTCTCGGTCCGACGCCGTTCGCCGGGATCGACGAGCCGTTCCGGCGCGCCGCGCGCGACCTCGGGCGACACGGTTCGAGCTGAGAACGCGCCGGCGAACCGGCCGCCCCTGCGAAAGTCGTCCTGTTTGCGGAACGCCCGGAAGTGGCCGTTCTCGCACGTCACGACGACCGGGCCGAGCGGGGCGTCGATCCGAGCCCGCGCCGCGGTCGAGCCGCATCGCGACGCGCGGCAGGGCGGCCACGCATCGGGCAGATCGACGGTCTGCGGCTCGAAAGGCAAGGGCGGGCGTGTACGACGCGCCGTCCTCGGCGTCCCGGCGGCAAGAACGTTCGCCTCCACCTCCTTGACGGCCGCTTGCTCGCGAGTATCATCGGACCAAGCACTCCCACGTCGTGGAGGACCCCGATGCAGAGAAGCGTGTTCGTCACGAGCGCCGGCGCAGCGCTCCTCGCCTCGACCGGGGCGTCCGTCGCGCGACCCGTCGTCCGGGCCTCGGCGTTCATTGACCCAGAGAACGGGCAGTGGGGTGCTAGCGTCAACGTCCACGAGCTGGACGGCATTCAGGCCGCGCTCGAGCCGCAGGCGCTCCACGGCACCGTGCTGCAAGTTGCCGACCCGGCGCCGTCCGGCTCGCAGGCTGTGACCCTCGCGAACCTGCCCGCCGTGATGGCGCAAGGCGTGCCGGGCCACTTCGGATCGCCGGGCTCCTGCGAGGCGGACTCGTTCGGATACTGCCTGGGCGCGTATACCGCGGCGCGCAATCCCGACGGCTCGCGCAAGTGGAGCGCCGCCGACCCGAGCAACGCGCCCAGTTCGGCATGGCTCTACCAATGGGAGCACGTGGTGGTCGAGTCCGGCAAGCGCGCGTGCCCCGCCGGATCGGGAGCCACGCCGTATGCGAACCACCTCGTGCGCTTCGGTGCGCCGAGCGTCGCGCAGTACCCGTACAACCCGCACGACGGGACCACGCCGAAAGCGGTGTGCTCGTACATCACATCGTTGCAGGTGGCGACCGACGCGCCGGACCAGAGCCGGCTGCTCGTCGGCAGCTACAAGGGGTTCAGCAATATCAAGAACGGCAAGTCGAAGTACCTCGAGAGCTTCAAGCAGCTGATCCGCAACGGTCACGCGATCGCGTTCACGGGGCTCGTCGCCAAGCAGTACGGCATCCTCTCGCCGCCGCTCACGAGCGGCGCGTTCACCGCGCCGGCGGGCTTCATCAGCGGTTCGGGTCACGGACAAGTCATCGTCGGTTACGACGACCACGCCGGTCCGGGCGGCGCGTTTCTCGTGCAGAACAGCTTCGGCCCCGGATGGAATCCGGGTTCGGGCAGGGGTCACAACGGCCGCATCTTCTGGGACTACGACGCCTTCTTCGCGAGCCAAGCGTACGCGCTCATCATGTATCCGAACACGAGCGCGGCGATCTCAGGCACGGTCTTGAGCGCGTCGGCTTCCGGCGCGCCGAAGCTCGCCGTCGTGAGCGCTCACATCGCGCAAGCGTCCGGAGGCCAATCGCAAATCGTGCTGGTCACGCACGCGTCGGACGGGCTGATGATGCAGCACGTCGGGGTCACGGCGCCGAAGGGCTTCTCGACCGGTCAGAAGCTGAGCGCGATGATGCGGTTCGGCTACCAGTACGTCAACCGTCCGAGCGGCACGTGGAAGTCGGGAGCGTACAAGGTCGTCTACACCGCGCTCGATCGCAGCAACCAGAAGATCACCTACCGGGGAACCGTGCAGGTATCGTAAGAATCGAGCGGCGTGGACCTGCGCTTCGCCGCCACCGCGTTCGCCACCGCGATCACGATCATCGATCCGGTCGGCATGATTCCCCTCACCTTGGTCGCGACGGCGGGTGTTCGGCGCAGCCGTCAGCGCATCGTGAACGAAGCGGTGGTCGTCGCGGCCGGCGTGATCCTGGTCATGGGGCTCATCGGGCACCCGCTGCTCGCGTACCTCAACATCACGCTGCCCGCCTTCACGATCGCCGGCGGCATCCTGCTGTTCCTCATCGCGATCGACATGCTGTTCGCGCGGCCGACGGGCGCGAAACAGACTGCCGAGGAGACGCGCGACGCAAGCGAGGCCCACAACCCGGCGGTGTTTCCCCTCGCGATCCCGATGATCGCGGGCCCGGGAACCATCGCGACCGTGCTGCTGCTCAGCGGCCTCACGCACGGCGACGAGCTGCGCGTCGTCACCGTGTTCCTGTCGTTCGGAACCGCGCTCGCCGTCACGTGGCTCTGCATGAGCGGTGCGACGTATCTGCAGCGCATCATCGGCAAGACGGGCATCCACGTGGTGACGCGGCTGCTCGGCATCATTCTCGCCGCGCTCGCCGTGCAGTTCGTCATCAACGGCCTGCTCGGCACGCCGTTCTTCGCTCGCAGCTGACGACAGCGGCGTCAGCCGCCCGCCATCGCTCCGACGATCAGATACGGTTCGCTGCCGCGTGCGACCGCGTCCGGGAGCGGCGCGTCGGGCAGCTCGTGCGACAGGTCCTCGCCGCACGCGTAGAAGCGCACGAGCGGCCGGCGCCGCTTCGTCGCGCTGTCGCGAATGGTCCCGCGCAGCGCAGGAAACGACGCTTCGAGGGCGTCGATGACCGCGCGCTGTGTGGCATCGCCGCCGACGTCGACGTGCACCTCGCTCGTCACGCGCGCGAGCACTTTGAGGTGCGCGGGCAGGACGACGCGAATCACGGCAGCGTCTGCACCTCGACGGACAGCACCGCCGGCAGGTCACGCACGATCGCGTTCCAGGTGTCGCCCGCGTCGGCCGACGCGTAGACCTGGCCGCCGGTCGTGCCGAAGTAGACGCCGCAGGCGTCGAGCGAATCGACCGCCATCGCGTCGCGCAGCACGTTGACGTAGCAGTCCTTCTGCGGTAAGCCGCGCGTGAGCGGCTCCCATTCGTTCCCGCCGGTCCGGCTGCGGTAGACGCGCAGCTTGCCGTCCGGCACGAAATGGTGCGAGTCGCTCGTGATCGGCACGACGTAGACCGTCTCCGGCTCGTGCGCGTGCACGTCGATCGGGAAGCCGAAGTCGGTCGGCAGGTTGCCGCTGACTTCGTGCCACTCGCCGCCCGCGTCGTCGCTGCGCATCACGTCCCAGTGCTTCTGCATGAAGAGCACGTCGGGACGCGACGGGTGCATCGCGATGCGGTGCACGCAGTGGCCGACCTCGGCGTTCGGGTCGGGGATCTGCTCCGAGCGCAGCCCGCGGTTGATCGGCGTCCACGAGCCGCCGGCGTCGTCGCTGCGAAACGCGCCCGCCGCCGAGATGGCGACGTACATGCGCTGCTGGTTCGACGGGTCGATCAGGATCGTGTGCAGGCACATGCCGCCCGCGCCCGGCGCCCAGTTCGGGGCCGTCGCATGCTGCCGCAGCGCGGGCAGCTCGCCCCAGGTCGCCCCGGCATCGCTCGAGCGGAAGAGCGCCGCGTCTTCGGCGCCCGCGTACACCGTGTCGGGATCGCGCAGCGACGGCTCGAGATGCCAGATGCGCTTGAACTCGAACGGCCGCGGCGTCCCGTCGTAATACATGTGCGTGCCCGGATCGCCCTCGTACGCGAAGCCGTTACCGATCGTCGTCCACGTCGAACCGCCGTCGTCGGAGCGCTGCATGACCTGCCCGAACCAGCCGCTGCTCTGCGAGGCATAGAGGCGGTTCGGGTCGGCCGGCGACGCCTTGAGGTGGTAGATCTCCCAGCCCGGAAAGTGCGGGCCGCTCACATCCCATTTGTCGCGCTTTCCGTCCGACGACATGATGAACGCGCCCTTGCGCGTACCGACGAGGACCCGTACCGAGCTCATGGCCGGGACTACGGCACCGGCGCTGCCGATCCCCACGCCTCGTGGGAGAGCAGCACGTCCGGCGTGATCGGCAGCCGGCGCACGCGGATTCCGGTCGCGTCGTGCACCGCGTTGGCGATCGCCGCCGCGACGCCGACGATCCCGATCTCGCCGATCCCCTTGATCCCGACGGGGTTGACGTGCGGATCGTCCTCGTCGATCCACGCGACGTCGATCTCCCCCGTGTCCGCGTTCGTCGCGACGTGGTACTCCGCGAGGTCGTGGTTGACGAAGTCGCCGCTGCGCGCGTCGAGCACGCTGACCTCGTGCAGCGCCATGCCGACGCCCCACGTCATGCCGCCGATCATCTGCGAGCGCGCGGTCTTGGGGTTGACGATGCGGCCCGCCGCAAAGACGCCGCACAGCCGCGGCACGCGGACTTCGCCCGTGTCGGCGTCGACGCGCACCTCGGCGAACTGCGCGCCGAACGCGTGCATCGAATACCGCTCGCGTTCGTCGCCGGGCGCGCTGTCGGCGCGTGCCTCGTCAGCGTTCTCCTCGCGCAGCCTCCGGCACGCCTCGACGACGGCGCTGCCCCACGACGAAAGCCCCATCGAGCCCACGCCGATCATCGCCTTCGGCAGCGCCGAGTCGCCGATCTCGAGCACGACCCGCTCGACCGGGACCGCCAGCGCTTCGGCGGCGATCTGCGTGAGCGCCGTCCACGTGCCGGTGCCGATGTCCGATGCACCGATCGACACGCGGAAACGCCCGTCCGGTTCGCGCCGCGCGATCGCGCTCGACGGCATGCGCCGCGCGGGATACGTCGCCGCCGCCATGCCGGTGCCGATCAGCCACCGGCCGTCGCGGTGCGCGGCCGGCCGCGCGTTGCGCTGCTGCCAGCCGAAGCGCCGCGCTCCTTCGCGCAGACACGCCACGAGGTTGCGGCTGCTGAACGGCTTGCCGTCCTCCGGATCGGACGCCGGCTCATTGCGCACGCGCAGCTCGACGGGATCGATGCCCGTGCGCAGCGCGAGCTCGTCCATCGCGCATTCGAGCGCGAACATCCCGGGGGATTCGCCGGGTGCGCGCATGTACGACGGCGACGGCAGGTCGAGGCGCGCGACGCGGTGCGACGTGCGGCGGTTCAGTGCGGCGTACATCACGCGCGCCGCGGCCGCGGTCGGCTCGGCGAAGTCTTCGTCCGAGCCCGTCTGCTCGACGACGTCGTGCGCGATCGCGACGAGCCGCCCGTCAGGCTGCGCGCCGAGCTGCACGCGCTGGATCGTCGGCGTCCGGTAGCCCGTGAGCGCGAACATCTGCTGTCGCGTGAACGCGAGCTTCACCGGGCGCTCGGCGTGTCGCGCCGCCATTGCGGCGAGGATCACGTGCGGGCGCGTTCCGCCCTTCGAGCCGAACCCGCCGCCGACGTACGGCGCGATCACGCGCACGCGCTCGGGCGGGAGGCGGAACGCCTTCGCGACGGCGTCGCGCACGCCGTGAGGACCTTGGTTCGTGTCGTACAGCGTCAGGCCGCGTTCGTCCCAGATCGCGACGGCGGCGTGCGGCTCGAGCGGCATGTTGTGCTCGTGCGGCGTGCGGTACGTGACGTCGACGCGCACCGGCGCGGACGCGAGCGCGCCGTCGACATCGCCCTTCGCGGTGTCCGACGGCGAAAAGTTCGCGAGCATCTTCGGCGTCGCCAGCCCGGCGTGGTTGTCGGTGAGGACGACGTCGTGCGGTTCCTGCGCATACGCGACGCGCACGCGGCTCGCCGCCTCGCGTGCGATCTCCAGCGTTTCGGCGATGACGAGCGCCACGACCTGGCCGTGGAACGTCACGCGATCGGACTGCAGCACCTTGAGCTTGCCGTCGATCTGCGGGTCGAGCGCCGGCGCGTTCGCATGCGTCACCACGCCGAGCGCGCCGGGGAGGGCGCGCGCGTCCGCGTCGTCGATCGAGACGATGCGGCCCTTGGCGATCGTACTCTGCACGACGAAGGCATACGCGGCGCGCTCGAAGGCGTACTCGAACGCGTACAATGCCGTGCCGGCGACCTTCTGCGGCCCGTCGAGGCGGTCGAGCGCCGCGCCGACGGGTGAGACAAGGGTGATCACGGCCAAGTGCGTACCCAGTCGCCATGGCCGCGCAATCGAACGAAGCCGCCGCGAACGACGAGCTCAGCCTACACGAAGACGATGGCACGACCCGCACGCGCGACCGCATGCGCCGGCTGCGCATCGCTTCGCTCGCCGTGCTGCTGCCGGCGCTCGCCGGCGCGCTCGCGCCGGCCGCGCTCGCCGCCGCGCCGGTGCCGCAGGCGCCCGTCGCGATCACCGCCTGCCGCGGCGGCATCACGAGCGTCGAGCTCATGGAGATCGCCGCGTACGACGTCACGCTGCGCAACGACGGGCGCGTCGCCGCGGACGAGATCCGCTGGAGCGCGCGCTACGGGCGCCACGAGAAGCGCGCCACGTTCGACCTCAAGGGCACCTTCGCACCCGGGCGTGTCCGTCACGCGCAGCGTGCGCCGCACGGTGAGCGGCGGTCTGTTCTCCTACACGTCCGATCAGAACGACTGCTTCGTCGACTACGTGCACTTCACGGACGGCACGAGCTGGAGCGCGTCCGGCGCTACCACGCCGCGGCGCTCGGATGCACGCCGGCGCCGTAGCCCGCAGTGAGCAGCGCGACAATCGACGCCGGCGTCAGCAGCGCCGCGTTCCCGCGTCGCGGGCGCGCGCGCCGCTCCGCGTAGCCGGCATCCGTCCACGCGAGCAGCGCGTCGTCGCGCACCAGCCACGCGCGCTCGTCGAGCAGCACGTACGCGCCGTTCGGGAGCGCCGCGAACGCCGCGCGCGCGATCCGTTTGCGCCGGCCGTCGAGCCGCTGCGCATGCAGCACGCGATCGATCGCGTCCGCGTCCGCGGGCTCGCCGAAGCACGCGCGCCACAGCTCCTTGAAGCGCCGGTGATCGTCGTAACGGCATTCCGCGCACGGACGGTGGCCGGCCGCCAGCGCCGTCGCTTCGTCGAGGAAGAACAGCTCCGTCCACCGGCGAGGCTGCAGCAGCGCGCGGCGCCGGCCGCGGAATTCCGTGCGGCATGCGATCCAGCGCCGCACCTGATACGGCCGTACGAGCGCGCCCGCGTCGTCGTGCAGCACGCCGCGATTGCCCATCAGCATCCCGCGGCCCGGCAGCGCGACGATGTCGCCGAACGGCGTCACACGGTTGCGCAGCGGCATGGGAAGGGCATTCCGCATGCCGCGCGGCGAACTCTTGCGCGATGGCGTTCTTGGCGGGGCTCGCTGCGGCGGGGGTGATGATGGGTGCGACGCAGCCGGCGAAGCTGACGCCCGAGCGCGTGTTCGCCGCTCCCGATCTTTCCGGGCCGCGCGCGCGGGGCGTCCAGCTCTCGCCCGACGGCACGATGGTCACGTACCTCAAGGCGAAGGCCGACGACCCGCGCGTGACCGACCTCTGGGCCGCCGACGCGACCGGCGCGGCGCCGCGGCTGCTGATCGACGCGCGCGCGTTCATTCCGGCGGGACGCGCGCTGTCCGAAGCCGAGAAGAGCCGGCGCGAGCGGCAGGGCGTGCAGAGCAGCGGCGTCGTCGACTACGCGTGGGACGACGAAGGACGCTTCATCCTGGTCCCGATCGAAGGCAGCCTGTGGCTCTACTCGCGCGGCGACGGCACCGTGAAAGCGCTCACGCACGACGCCGCCGATCATCTCGACGCGAAGGTTTCGCCGAAGGGCCGGTTCGTCTCGTACGTGCGCGGCGACAACCTGTACGTCGTTCCGTCGCACGGCGGCGCGGAGCGCGCGATCACGACCGGCGGCACCGAGCTGCAAAGCTGGGCGACGGCCGAGTTCGTCGCGCAGGAAGAGATGGCACGCGAGACGGGCTATTGGTGGTCGCCGGACGAGCGGCGCATCGCGCTCACGCATGTCGACGAGCGCGGCGTCGACGTCGTCGAGCGCCTCGACGTCGGCGCGAACGGCGCGACCGTCGTCTCGCAGCGCTACCCGCGCGCGGGCCGGCCCAACGCGCTCGTCACCGTGCACGTCGCCGACCTGGACACGCACACGACCGTGACCGCCGATCTCGGCATGAACGCCGACGTCTACGTCGCGCGGGTCGACTGGTCCAAGGACGGCCGGACGCTCTACGTGCAGCGGCAGAGCCGCGACCAGCGACGCCTCGATCTGCTCGCGGTGAACCCGGTGACGGGATCGAGCCGCGTCATCCTCTCCGAGACGAGCCCGCACTGGGTCGAGCTGACGCGCGACTTTCGCGCGCTGCGCGACGGCACGTTCCTGTGGTCGTCGGAGCGTTCGGGTTACCGGCATCTCGAGCTCCGCGCGGCGGACGGCACGCTCGTGCGCGTCGTCACGCACGGCGCGTGGCCCGTCGACGCGGTGCAAGGCGTCGACGAAGAGCGCGGCGTGGTCTTCTTCCTCGCGAACAAGGAGACGCCGATCGAGCGCCGCCTCTACGAGGTGTCGTACCGTGACCCCGCCGAGCCGCGCGCGCTCACGCCGGCGGGCGGCATGTGGGCCGTCACGATGGCATCAAACGGCGCGACGTTCGCGGGCACGTATCAAGACCCGGTGACGCCGCCGCGCACCGCGCTCTATCGCGCGGACGGTTCGTTCGTGCGCTGGATCGAGGAGAACGCGCTCGCGCCGGGGCACCCGTTCTTTCCGTACGCGAGTCGGCTGCGCGCGCCCGAGTTCGGTACGATTCGCGCGGCCGACGGCGAGCCGTTGTGGTGGTCGATGCGCACGCCGCCCGGCTTCGATCCCAAGCGGCGCTACCCGGTCCTCGTGCAAGTGTACGGCGGACCCGGCGCGGCGACCGTGCGCAAGACGTGGAACAATCCCGCCGACCAGCTCTATCTCGACGCGGGCTTCATCCTCTTCTCGCTCGACAACCACGGCACGCCCGACCGGTCCGTCGCGTTCAAAACCGCGATCGATCGCACGCTGGGGCAGCGGGAAGTCGACGATCAGCTCGCCGGCGCGGCGTACCTGCAGTCGCTGCCGTACGTCGACCGCGCGCGCATCGGCGTGCTCGGGTATTCGTACGGCGGCTACATGACGCTCATGCTGCTCACCGCTCCGGACTCGCCCTTCGCGGCCGGCATCGCCGGCGCTCCGCCGACGGATTGGCGGCTGTACGACACGCACTACACCGAGCGCTACATGGGCACGCCCGCGCAGAACCCCGCCGGTTACGCGGCGTCCGAAGTCACGGCGCGCGCAGATCGTCTGCGGTCCGGTGCGCTGCTGTTGATCCACGGCATGGCCGACGACAACGTCGTCTTCGAGAATTCGACGCGCTTGATGGCCGTGCTGCAGTCGAAGGCGATCCCGTTCGAGACGATGCTCTACCCGGGGCTGCGTCATCGCGCGGGCTGGTCGCAGAACGACCTGCTGCACCGCACGCGCGTCATGCTCGACTTCCTCACGCGCAAGCTGCACCCGGCACCCGCACCGTAGCGGCGCCGTTCGCGCCGGCCCTTGAACAAGGACTTGGAGCGAGCGTGCGATAACTGCCTTTCGCGAACGGGGGGTATATGCGATGAATCAGGCTGCCGCAGGCGGACAGGTCAAGGCGCTCGTGCTCAGCGGCGGCGGCGCGCGCGGCGCGTACGAAGCCGGCGTCGTCTCCGGACTCTACGCGAAGGGCGAGACGTTCGACGTCATTTGCGGCACGTCGATCGGCGCGATCAACAGCGCGCTGATCGCGCAGCACCCGAGCGCGGACACGCTTCGGACGGTATGGAGCAGCATCGCCAAAGTCGGCGTGATCGCGGAGCGGCCGTCCGTACAAGCCGCGGCGAACGTGCTGACGGATCTCGAGGCGACGCAAAAAGACCCGACGCTCAAGAAAGTCGGCGACCTTTTCAAGACGCTCGAAGCGGCGCAGGGTCTGTTCCCGCTCTCGCAGTTTTACGCGATGACCGGCGGGCTCGACCCGACGCCCGTGCAAAACTTCCTCAAGACGAACCTGAACTTCGCGCAGCTGCAGCTGCCGCTGATCTTCGCCGCGACCGACCTCACGCAGGGCAGCTCGCAGGTGTTCTACAGCTTTCCGTCCGGCTGGGCGGGAACGGCTGCATTCACCGCTGCCGAGCCCGACGCCATCGCGCTCACCGGCACGAGCTACGATGAAGCGGTGCGCGCGTCCGGCGCCATCCCGATCGCGTTTCCACCCGTTCCGATTCCGGGATTGACCGGGTCGTGCGCGGGCTCGTACTTCGTCGACGGCGGCGTCGCGAACAACACGCCCGTCGGCCAAGCCGTCGATGCAGGCGCGACGCACATCACCGTGATTTTCATGGACCCGCCCGAGGAGGGGCCGGATCATTATCCGACCGGCAACCTCGTGCAGATCGCCGCGGCGTGCTACGCGGTGATGGCGCAGACCATTCTGAACCTCGACTTCGCGCTCGCGCTGCGCACCAACAAAGTCGCTGCGGCCGGTGCGGCGCCGGACAAGCGCGAGGTGTGCCTGCGCGCCATCCGCCCGGCCAAGCCGCTGCCTCTCACCATCCTCGACTTCGACAAGCAACCGCAGATCGACCAGGCCTTCGGCCTCGGCTTCGCCGACGGACAGAACCCGCCGCCGTTCACGACCTAGCTCGCTTGCTTCCGTCGCGCACGTCACCCTGAGCGTGTCGAAGGGCGTTGCCATGGCGGTACCGCGCGGCCGGATGTCGTATTCGGCGGAAAACCGACTGCGAGAGGGCCATGAGCGGACAGACGAACGGACAAGCGAACGGACAAGCGATGACTGACGGCTTCCACTTGGTGGTGGAAGCCCTCAAACTCAACGGCGTCGAGAACCTGTACGGGGTGGCGGGCATCCCGATCACCGACCTGCTGCGGCTCGCGCACGCCGAAGGGATGCGGTACATCGGCTTCCGTCACGAGCAGCAGGCGGCGAACGCCGCCGCGATCGCCGGCTTTCTCACCAAGAAGCCCGGCATCTGCATGACCGTGTCCGCGCCGGGTTTCCTCAACGGCGTCGTCGGCCTCGCGAACGCGACGGTCAACTGCTTCCCGATGGTGCTCATCTCCGGATCGAGCGACCGGAACATCGTTGATCTCGAGCAGGGCGACTACGAAGAGATGGATCAGCTCAGCGTCGCGCGCCCGCACGCCAAAGCGGCGTACCGCGTCAACCGCCCGCAAGACATCGGCCTGGGCATCGCGCGCGCGATCCGCGCGTCGGTCTCCGGCCGTCCGGGCGGCGTGTACCTCGACATCACCGCCGAAGCGCTCGCCGGCGCGGTCGACGCCGAGACCGGCCGCAAGTCGCTGATCGCTGTCGTCGATCCGTCGCCCGCGCAGCCGCCCGCGCAAGAGTCCGTCACGCGCGCGCTCGAGCTGCTCGCGAACGCGGAGCGTCCGCTGGTGCTGCTCGGCAAAGGCGCGGCGTATGCGCAGGCCGACGCGGAGATCCGCTCGTTCATCGAGACGACCGGCATTCCGTTCCTCCCGATGTCGATGGCGAAAGGCTTGCTGCCCGACAACCACCCGCAGTCGGCCGCCGCGGCGCGCTCGTTCGCGATCGGCAACGCCGACGTCGTGCTCGTCGCCGGCGCGCGCCTGAACTGGCTGCTCTCGCACGGCAAGGCGCCGCTGTGGGCGGAGCAGACGAAGCTGATCCAGGTCGACATCGCGGCGACGGAGATGGACAGCAATCGCGCGATCGCGGCGCCTGTCGTCGCCGACATCAAGTCCGCCTTCCAGGCGTTCAACGCCGCACTCAAGCCCGGCGCGATCAAGCCCGGCGCGAAGTGGATCGACGACATCACGTCGCGCAAGCAATCGAACATCGAGAAGATGGCGAAGCGGCTGAACGCCGACCCGAGCCCGATGAACTTCTCGAGCGCGCTGCGCGCGGTGCGCGACGCGATCGCGACGCAGCCCGACGTCTACGTCGTGAACGAAGGCGCGAACACGCTCGACTTCGGCCGCAACATCATCGACATGGACAAGCCGCGGCACCGCCTCGACAGCGGCACGTGGGGCGTCATGGGCATCGGGATGGGCTACGCGATCGGTGCGGCGGTCGAGACCGGCAAACCGGTCGTGGCGCTCGAGGGCGATTCGGCTTTCGGCTTCTCCGGCATGGAGATCGAGACGATCTGCCGCTACGGCCTGCCCGTCGTGTCGGTCATCTTCAACAACAACGGGATCTATCGCGGCGATCCGGCAGGCGCGAAGCCCTCACCGACCGGGTTCCTCCCGGACGCGCGGTACGAGAAGATGATCGAAGGCTTCGGCGGCATCGGCTACCACGTGACCGACACGAAGTCGCTGCAGCAGGCCGTCACCGAGGCGCTCGCGTCCGGCAAACCGGCGATCGTCAACGCGGTCATCGACCCGACGGCGGGTACCGAGAGCGGCCACATCCAGAACCTCAACCCGAAGAGCGCGCTCGTTACGGCGTAGCACGCACGGGCGAGCGTCACGGCGGCGTGCCGTAGTCCGGCAGGCCCGCCGCGCGCTCGCGCGCGAGCACCGCGTCGCAGCGGTCGCGGAAGTAGTAACACACTTGCCGCGACAGCGCGAAGACTTCCGGCAGGTGGAAGTCGGAAGGCGGCGGCTGCGCGGGAAATTCCTCGCGCGGCCGCGGGGTGTGCCCGCGCGGATAGACGAACGGCCACGGAAACTCGACGGTTTCCGTGAGCCCGTCGCTGTAGCGCACGTGGCACCGCCAGTAGATGTACGTGAGGTTGCCGCGCGTCTGCTCGTCGAGGTTCTCGCAGAGTCCGCCGCCGCCCAGGACGTCCGCGGGAACGCCGTACCCGGTCCGGCTGTAGCGCTTCATCGTCGACGCCGTCCCGGCGCCTGACGAGCCGCTCTGCGCCGGCCCTTCCGCGACCGCTTGCTGCGCCGCGGAGATCGTGCTGCGAAACTGGGCGTCGAGTGCGGCGAGCTGGCTGGGCGTGTAGCCCGTGCGCGCGGCACCCTGCGGCGGTGCATGCGGACGAACGCGCGCGAGCTCGTGCACCGCGACCTGCTTCTGCGGCAGCACGGCCGCGCGCGCGACGTGCGGCGCGCGCGCCGTGCGCGGGATCGCCGGCGCGGCGGTCGCCCGCGGCACGGGCGTCGGCGTCGGTTCCGGACTCGGCGTTGCGGTGGGTTTAGGCGTAGGCGGCGGGGTCGGGGGCGGCGTCGCGCGCGAGATGACGATCGGCTCCGATGCGGCGACGTCGTCGTCGCTATGCGCGTCGGCGTGCGGGCCGAACCGCGACAGCCACGCCGCCACGCTTCCGCCGAGCAGGTGCACGAGCAGTGACAGCACGAGCGCGGCCAGCAGCAATCGCCGGCCGCGCTCGAAGCGCTCAGGGAACAGCCGCTCGCGGGACCTCACCGCGCCTATCTTCGCCGCCCAACCTGCGAATCGTCACAGAAAGCGTGATGCCGCTCCACCACGCGAAAACGGCGGAAGCAGCGCCGTGAACGTCGAACGGTCGGCCCGCCCCACAGCAGCATGCAGCCACGAATGGACGACGATGCCGACCGTTGACGCCAGCACCATCACGATCGCCGCGCGCGGCGGGTCGTTCGACGCCTACCAGGCGCTTCCGGCGACGACTCCGGCCGCCGCCGTCATCATGATCCCGCCGATTTTCGGCGTGACGGCGTCAATGCGCGACATTGCGGATCGCTTCGCGGCGCACGGATTCATCGCGCTCGTCCCCGACCCGTTCTGGCGCGTGCATCCGGGTCCGCTCACGCCGGAAGAACGGCCCGCCGCTCAGGCGCGTCTGCAGGCCGTCGCGCAAGACGACGTCATGGACGACGTCGCCCGCTGCATCGAAGCGCTGCGCGGGATGCCGGAGTGCAACGGCAAGGTCGCGCTGGCCGGCTACTGCTTCGGCGGGAAGTACGCGTTCCTCGCCGCCGCACGCGGCATGGTCGACGCGGCCGCAGCCTTTCACGGCACGCGCATCGGCAGCGTGCTCGACGAAGCGCCCGCCCTGCGCGTGCCGCTCAGCCTGCACTACGGCGACAGCGACGCGGTCGCTCCGATGGACGAAGTTCGCGCCGTTCAAGCCGCGCTTGACGGCAAGCCCGGCGTCGAGGTCGTCGTGTATCCCGGTGTGGGCCACGGCTTCACCCAGACCGACAGTCACGGCTACGACGCGGCGGTCACCTCCGCGTCGGAAGCGCGCGCGATCGAGGTCTTCGCCGCGCTCCGCTAGCTCGCATCGCGCTGCGAACGGCAGGCGCACCGGAGCCGAGGCACGCGTCATGCGGCGACGAAGTGCCAACCGAGCCGCACGCGCAGCCGCTCGCCGAACCAGTCGGAACAGGCGACGAGCGCCCAGGTGACGAGCACGTACGCGAGCATCTCGCGATAGAAGAACAACTGCTGCGCCTGGAAGAGCGCTTGACCGATGCCGCCCGCGCCGATCAGGCCGACGACCGCCGCAGCGCGCACGTTCCATTCCAGACGGAACAGCGTGTGCGCGACGAGCGGCCCGAGCGCGAGCGGCAGCACGCCGAACGCGACGATCGGGAGCCGGGGCGCGCCCGTCGCCGCGAGCGCCTCGACCGGCGCGGGCGGTACGTTCTCGAAGCTTTCGGCATACAGCTTGCCGAGCACGCCCGCGGAGTGCAGTCCGAGCGCGATCGCGCCGGCGAGCGGCCCGATCCCGACGCTCACGACGAGGATCAGTCCGAACACGAGCTCGGGGATCGCGCGCGCAAGGTCGAACAGCCGCCGAACCACGAGGACGAGCGCGAGCGGCGCGAGCGTTCGCGCGCCGGCCAGCGCGAGCGGGAGTCCGAGCAGCGCGCCGATGAGCGTTCCGCCGAGCGCGATCGCGAGGGTCTGCACGATCAGCAGCGGCAGCGACGCGATCTGCGCCGGATGCAGCTCGGGCGGGAACATGCCGGCGAACGTGCGCAGCGCGTGACCGAGCGCGAACAGCTGCGGCCGGTACAGCGCGAGGGAGATCAAACCGGCCGGAACGAGCAGCAGCACCGCGCGCGGCATGCGGCGCGCAAGGACGCCGAAGCCGTCGACCGCGGCCACGAGCACGACGAGCACCATGACGATCGTGAGCGTGCGATGGAAATCCAGCGTGCCGAGCGCGCCGGCGAGCTCGGTGCCGATGCCGCCGCCGCCCACCGCGCCGACGATGATCGACGCGCGCATCGCGCACTCGAACGCATACGTGCCGAACGTGAGCAGGTCTGCCAGCGTGAGCGGGATCAGCCCGAACCCCGCGATCGCGAGCCGCGACGCGCCGGTCGCGCGCAGCGCTTCGAGCGGCGCGGCGTCGGCTGCGACGAACAGGTCGGCGTAGACGCGTCCCACCATCGCGGTGTAGAACACGGCGAGCGCGGCGATGCCGGCGGCCGGGCCGAGGCCGAACAGAACGACGGCGAGGATCGCGAGCGTCAGGTCGGGGATCGCGCGAATCGACGACAGCACCGCGACGATCACGCGGTACCCGGGCGCGCGCACGCCGATCGCGACGGCGAGCGGGACCCCGAGCACGAACGCAACGAGCATTCCGGCGGCGGCCATGCCGATCGTTTCCGCGATCGGGCCGAGCAAGGCGCGCAGGTACGGCAGCGAAAGGTCGGGCGGGAAGAACGACCCGATCGTGCGCAGGGCGTTCTCGAGCGCGCCGATCACCGGAGCCGTCCGTCCGCGAGCGCGACGACGCGGTCGAAGTAGCGCGCCGCGAGCTCCGTCTGGTGCAGCGAGCACAGGAGCGCGATGCCGCGGTCGCGCGCGATGTCGCACAGCAGCCGAACGATCTGCTCGCCCAGTTGTGGATCGAGCGACGCGATCGGCTCGTCGGCCAGGATGGCGGCTGGGTGCTGAACGAGCGCGCGCGCGATCGCGACGCGCTGCTGCTGCCCGCCCGACAGCTCGCTGGTGCGGCTGCGCAGCTTCTCGGCGATGCCGACGGAGGCGAGCGCGGCGCGCGCTTGCGCATGTTCCTCTGCCGTCGGCGCGATCAGAAACCGCAGCGCGTGAGCCGTGCTCCAGCGGCCGAGCGCGCCCGCCATCACGTTCTGCGCGACGCTGAGCCGGTCGACGAGATCGTGCTGCTGCGCGATGAACGCCACGCGGCTGCGCAGCCGCCGCAGCGCGCGGCCGCGCACCGCGCCGACCTCGATGCCGTCGACGCGAATGCTTCCGCTCGCCGTCGGCACCGTGCCGTTCATCGCGCGCAGGAGCGACGTCTTGCCGCTGCCGCTCGGCCCCACGAGCGCCACGCACTCGCCGGCCGCGACGTCCAGGCTCACGCCGTCGACGGCCGGCGGCTGTCCCGCTCCGTACACGATCCGCACGCCGCGGATCTCGATCATCGGGATCAGAGCAGCTTCAGCTTGGTCGCGATCGTCCGCAGAAGATCGTATTCGGAGTCATTTGCGCGCACGAACGCCGTGCCGCGCAGGATGTCGAGCACCGCGGCGTCGGCGGGCGCGTGCAGTGCCAGAAAAGCGTTGGCGAAGGCCGCGCGATCCGCCGGCGCCGTGTCCTTGCGGCCGACCCAGACGTAGTCGAGGAACGGCGGCGTGGTGTGGAACACGCGCACCTTGGCACGATCGATCTGCTTCTCGTCGAGCATCGCGTGGTAGACGCTTTCGTCGATCGCTCCGGCGTCGACGGTGGCCGCCTCGACGGCTTTCGCCGTGGCGGGGTGGTTGCCGGTGTACCGATAGCTCAGGTCACGGTCGGGATCGATCCCGGCTTGCGTCATCGCGTAGTACGGCATCAAATGCCCGCTCGTCGAGTTGATGTCGCCGAAGGCGAACTTCTTCCCGCGCAGATCGCCGAGCGCTTTGATCGTGCTCCCCGACTGCGTGATGAACAGCGAGTGGAACTGGCGGTCGCTGGAGCGCTGCACGAGCGGAACGACGCCGTACAGCGCATGCGCCTTGACGTACGTGAGCCCGCCGAGGTACGCGAAGTCCAGCGACCCGTTGCCGAGCGCTTCGACGGTCGCGTTGTAGTTCGTCGGAATGATCAGATCGAGGTCACGGCCGAGCTTGGCCGCGAGGTAGTCGCGCAGCGGCTTCTTCTGCTCGATCGAGAGCTGCGTGGCACCCGCGTCGGGGATCATCCCGACGCGGATCGCCGCCGCCGCGCGCGACGCGCGAGGGAGCGCCACCGACGCGCCCACGGCTGCTGCGGATACGAGAAACGAGGCTCTGGTCGTCACGGTGTCCTGTTACATCACGACCAATCGGCAGGCCCTTCTCGCGAGGGCGCGGGCGGCCTTACGCTTCCGCGTAGGCGCTTCGCAGCCACGCGAAGACCTCTTCGTCGAGCTCCGCGGGAGCGCGCAAACGAACGCGGTGCGTCACCATTGTGTTCCAGCTCCCTGAAGCCTTGAATCGTCCGGTGGGCGCGACGCCTTTGCGCTTGAGCCCGACATCCATCGCGCCGGCACCGGCCTTGACGATCGCGAATTTCTTCCCTTTGCGCAGCAGGCTCAGGTACGCGTCGCCCGGTTTGACCGAGACGTCGGCACCGAACCCGGACACGACGGCCATCACTCGGTCGAAGATGCTCTTCCATGCGGCGCTGCGCCCTGCGAAATGAGCATCAACGCGCTCGCGCGCATCGAGCTTCGGCTCCTCTGCCGAGCGGAGAACGCCGTACACGGCCGTCGCGTGTCCGTGACCGAGACCGAAGTCGGACTTGAGCCACGCCACGACCTCGCCGGCCTTCTTTCCGGGCTCGAGCAAACCACGTTGCCGCGCCAGCTCATGGAATTCATCCATCGACTTGCCGGTCTTTTTCCGGACCGCATCGATGTACGCCTGATACGACATCACGGCACCGGCGGTTTCGTGACGATCGGAAGGACTGAGCGCAGCCGTGCATCGAGCAGATACGGCGGTAGCCACACGAGAACGCCGATGATCCCCGGAAAGATCGTCTCGAACGCGGGGTCGGCCGCGCGCAGATTGACGGCGATCGCGCCGCCCAAATATCCCGTCAGCAAAGTCGCGCCCAAGACCCGCGTACGCGCGACCGCGTAGAGCACGACGAACACCAGCAGCAATGCCCCGATCAGGGGCGCGACCGCGATCGGCATCCCCAGGCGCGCGAAGGCGTCGACGACGGGCTGCGGCTTGAAAAACTTCCCGGCCGCGTCGAAGGCCAGGAACAGTACCATCAACGTTCCGATGATGCGAGCCGTCCACACGGCCGCTGCGGTGGGATGGCTTGCGGTCTCCCTCTGAATCACGACGTCTTCTCCTCGCCTGCTGCGGCTTTCGTTTCAGTACTGGACCGTCCAGTACTTACGATAGCAGGACCAGTACTAGACTGTCTAGTACTGCAGACGAAAAGGCTACGCCCGTACGGAGAATGTCCATGAGCGCTCGAGCGAAGACGACCGACACCCGGCGCGAGGCGATCCTCCGCGCCGCGACCGGTGTTTTCCAGGAGCGGGGCTATCTCGGAACGAGCATGGAGCAGATCGCCGCCACTGCAGCCGTCTCCAAGCAGACGGTCTACGCGCACTTCGCCGACAAGGAACGGCTCTTCTCCGAGATCGTCCTGGCGACGACGGGCGAGATCGACGACCTCGTGCGCGCCGTGGCTGTAACGCTCGACGCGACGGCCGATGTCGAGAAGGATCTCCGCCGGCTCGCCCGTGTCTTCATCTCGGCGCTCATGGAGCCGAAGCTGCTGCAGCTGCGCCGCCTGGTCATTGCGAACGCCGACCGGTTTCCCGAGCTCGGCGCGGCCTGGTACGAACGCGGTTTCGAGCGCGTTCTGTCCACGCTCGCATCGAGCTTCGAGAAGCTCATGAAGCGAAGGCTACTGCGCGGCGGCGATTCGATGCTGGCTGCGAACCATTTCGTCGGAATGCTCCTGTGGATTCCCGTGAATCGCGCGATGTTCACGGGCGATCACGCGCACCACAGCGGGCGCCAACTCGAACGGTACGCGGACGCGGCGGTGAAGGCGTTTCTGATCGGCTATTCCTCGACGCGATCCGCTGCGTCCGCCTCGTAGCACCCGTATCATCGCCCCGCCGCACCACCGCGCAGATAGTCGACGATGCTCGCGATGACGGCGGGCCCGCGGCGGGTCCCGAAGAGCTGCTGGCCGTGCGCGGACCCCGGCAAGATCGATGAGACGCTTCGGTGCGCGGACCGTTCGATACCAGGCCTCGATGCGCGAAAGCCGCGGGCCCGCGCCGCTCACGTCGTCACGGCTGACGATGACGAGCACCGGCACGCGCAGCAACGTCCCCGGGCCGGTTCGGCGACTCGCTGAGCAGCACGACGCGGTCGATCCGCTGCGCGCCGTCTTCGCTTGCGGCATCGCCCGCCGCCGTTGCGCCAAGGCTCGCGCCGACGACGGCGACGCTCGTCGCGCCGTGCGCACGCGCGTACGTCGCCGCGGCGAGCACGTCGCGGTCGAACGGCGCCGTGTCGGAATTTGCTTGACCCGGACCGTACGAGCGGCCGTACCCGCGGAAATCGATCGCGAGCACGCGGAATCCGGCCGACGCGAGCGCCCGCGCTTGCGGCGCCCAACTTTCCTTGTCGTACCGGCCGCCGTGGGCCAAGATGACCTCGCGCGAACCCGAGCCGTACTCGTCGGCGAAGATCCGGCCGCCGTCGCTCGTCGCGAACGACACCGTCGTCACGCCGGGCGCAGGGGTGCCGGCCAAGATCGCCGCGAGAACGATCGCCACCATGTTCATGGAATGTCGCAGACGTTGTGACGACGCTGCCCAGGGTCCTCCGCAATTCGTCGTATGCTATGATCCGAGCATGTCGGACGCTCCCGGGTGCATCGGAATCGTGGCGTGCTCTGCCGAAGGCGCGGCCCTCTGCTATCGCACGATCGTCGAAGAATCAGATCGCACGCTCGGCCGCTATCGTCATCCCAACGTGGTGATCTATTCGCATTCGCTCTCGGACTACGTTGCGTGCATCGAGCGCGATGACTGGGCCGCCGTCGGGGAGCTGATGCTCGACTCGGCGATGCGTGTCGCACGGGCCGGCGCCGAGCTCCTCATCTGCCCCGACAACACGATTCACCGCGCGCTGCCGCTGATCGAAGACCGTCGTTCCGTTGCCGTGGCGGCACATTGCCGACGCCGTTGCAGAGCGCGCCGCCCAGAACGGGTTTCGGCGCGTCGGCGTGCTGGGCACGCGGTGGCTCGTCGAGAGCGACGTCTATCCGAGCCGCCTCGAGCGCTGCAACATCGAGTGCGTGCGTCCGAGCGACACCGACCGCGACGCCGTCCATCGGATCATCATGGAAGACCTGGTTCGAGGGCTGTCGCCGCCCGAAGCCGTGACGCGGCTGCAGCAGGTCATTGCCCGATTGAAGGGCGCGGGCTGTGACGCCGTCGCGCTCGCCTGCACCGAGATCCCGCTCGTGATCGGCGACGCGAACTCTCCGCTGCCGGTGCTCGACTCGACGCGCATCCTCGCGCACGCAGCGATCCAAGTCGCGTCACTTTCCGAATAGGGTCACGGTTCGCGTGCTCGGGGACCGCGGCTCGAAAGCCGGTGCCGTGCACGCGACCGCGCATCGCTGCGTCTAGCCGCCGCCGTCGCCGCTGAGGGGCGGCGAGATCACGCGAAGGCGCATCTGCTCTTCGATCGCGGCGGCGTCGTACGTTGCGCCGGCCGGCGTCGCGACCGCGGCGTGGTTCCCGTGCCGGCGGCGGGGCGCCGTCGCCGCGGTCGTCGTGGCCGGCGTCGCGGCCGAGACGCTCTGCGCCGCGGACGCCGCGGGCGCGGGTGACGGGGTGACGGCGGCCAGCGCGACCACCATGGTGCCGAGCATGAAGAGCATCGGTTAACCCCCGCCCGTCACGATCGGCGGGTTCAGCCGATCGAGCTCGACTTGCCACGCGTGCGTCACCTGATCGGCGGTCAGCGCATGGGCGTAGTTCGGGTGGAACGCGTTGTCGATCGGCGCCGCAGCGTCCGGCGGGACGTCCCGCGTTTGCGATTCCGATCACGCGCATCTGCGAAGACGTGGCGACGGGAGCGTCGGTCGTCAGCGTTCCGACGACGTGACCTTGCGAGTCGACGACGTTGTACTGTGTGCCGGCTGCGACGAATGCCGCGAGCGCGACTGCCTGGATGGCTGGATTCACGAAGCATCTCCTGAAAGTGGGTGAGCCGTATACGGTGCGTCCCGCGCGCTTTAGCGAATCGTCGCGGCGATGGAACCGCGTCCGCCGTCGGGCGTCCACGTGCTGCCGTCGGCGTACGTCACTGCGGCGACCGTGCACGTCGTCGGGCCCGTACCGTAGGTGCCGTTGAAGTCGCCGAAGACGTGCTCGATCGCGGCGTCTTTGCTGAAGTGGCCGCTGTCCGCGATGCGCGACTGCTGGCCGGCGTGCTGCACGTTGAACGTCACTCGCGTCGCGACATCGTCCTGCGTGTTGTTGAACGTCAGGCGCAACACGCGGTAGGAGATCGGAGCGGGACCGGATTCGCTGTACGTCGGCGAGTCGATGAGGTCGCTGACCGCGCAGGTGCTGACGGCGACCGGTGCGTTGTTCGTCATGCTCGTCTGCGGCATCGTGAGGGACGTGAACGCGGCGAGGATGGAGATCATCTGTTGCATGACATTCATACGCCGCGGCGGCGGAACGCAGTTCTAGTAGACCGGTTTGCCCTGCGCGATCGTGGTCGCGTTCGCGACCAGCGTGATGCGATCGGATTTGCCGGGGTGCTCGATGAAGAGCGTCGACGGCATTCCAGCGTGCAGTGCGCCTTCGTCGATCGTCTGCGTGCCGTCCCGCAGCAGCACATGCGTGCCGGACGGCGCGCCGTTGACGACGACGTAGCACCACGCGCCGTCGCGCGCGTAGATCGCCTTCGCGACGACGCCGGGCTGCGAGGTGAGCGTCGTATGGCCGAAATGCGAGGCGGCGAGCGCGCTCAGCGCCACGTTCGTCGTCGCGAGCTGCGCACCAACCGTATGCGCGACGAACCCTTCATATCCAGCCGTCGCGGCGAGCACGACCGCCGCGGCGACGGCGAGGCTCGACATCCATCCGCGACGCGTGCCGGCGCTCGGCATCGGGGGCAGCGCGCCGGCGAGCGCCGCAGCCGCGTCCTCCGCCGCGACGACGCGCGCGCGGCACGTCGCACATTCGGCGAGGTGCGCTTCGATCTCCGCGCCGCGCTCCCGTTCCGTCAGGCCGAGCGCGTACAGCTCGGCGTCGTCATCCACGTGGTTCATCGAGATCCTTCCGAGAGCGTGCCGTGCAGCGCCCGCAGCGCGGCGGACAGCCGGCTTTTCACCGTGCCGAGCGGAATGCCGCGTTCGCTTGCAATTTGCGCGAGAGTGCAATTGCCGTAGTATGCGCGGACGACGATGTCGCGCTGCGCCGCCGGAAGCGCATCCAGCGCGCGCTTCACGCGCTGCGCCTCGAGCGGGTCGATGGCGGCGATCGGGTCGTCGACCGCCAGCGCCGAGTCGACCGAACGCAGTTCGCGGTCGGCCCGGCGCTTGACGCTGCGCAGCACATCGAGCGCTTCGCGCCTGACGCAGGCAATCAGGAACGAGAGAAGCGCGCCGCGGTCCGGACGATAGGTGCCCGCGCTCCACACCCGTGCGAGCGCAGCGTGCACCGCGTCCTCCGCGCCCTCGCGGTCGTGCAGCACGGCGTACGCCACGGCGCGAAGGCGCGGCGCGTACGCGCGGTACGCAAACTCGAACCCCGGCCCGTCGAGCGCCATAGGTGCGGGTTCGACGGCGCTCACATGTTCGCTAGGGTGCGGTCCCGCCACACGCCCGCGCTCGCAACGTCCACCGTGCGGTATCCGAGCACGCCGAGGAGCGATCCGGGCGCGACGGCGAGCGGGCCCGGCTTGGCGCCCGGGGTGCCCGGCGCAGCCTGCGGGAACGCCGTCGAACGGGCCGTGGCGAACCTGATCGAACCGTCCGTGTGCTCGAGCACCTGATGGATGTGGCCGTTGAGCACGGTCACCGCGTTGAAGCGCCGCAAGAGCGCGATCGCCTTCACGCCGTCGCTCGTGGTCCAGCCCCACTCCGGCGCCGCCGCAAACAGCGGCACGTGCCCGAAGACCACGACCGGCGTGCCGGCCGTGCGCGCGGCGAGGTCGTTTTTCAGCCAGCCGATCTGCTCGTCGCCGAGCTGGCCCATCGTCTCGCCTTCGCCGACGTTGATGAGCGAGACGAAATGGATCCCGCCCTGATCCCACGCCGACCAGCCGCGCCCCGCGGCATCTTTGCGCGCGAACGACGCGGCGAAGCGTTTCGGACCTTCGACGCCGATGACGTCGTGCTCGCCGGGCAGGGTGATCAGCGGCGCGCGCAGCGCGCTCAACATCGCGCGCGCGTCGTCGAACTCTTGCGCTTTGCTCAAGTGCGTGACGTCGCCCGTATGGATGACGAACGCCGGCTGCACCGGCATGGCGTTGATCGAGGCGACGGTCTGCTCCAGCGTCCCGCGCACGTCGGTATTCGCCGGCCCCGTGTAGCCGATGTGACTGTCGCTGATCTGCACGAACGAGAACGCGCCGGGTTCGGCGCTCGCCGTTGCGCGCACGAGACCCGCGGCGCTCAGCGTGTACACGATCCCGGCGCCGGTCCATCCGACATGGTGGACGAAGTCGCTGCGCTTCACTTCGCGCTCCGCACGACGACCGTGCCGTGCATCATCGGGTGCACCGTGCAGTGGTACGCGACCTTGCCGGCCTTGGCGAAGGTGTGCGTCCAGCTCTGTCCCTGGTTGAGGCCTTCGGAGTCCCACGATGCATCGTCGGCGGTGGCCGTGTGCGCGTCGTCGTCGTCGTTGACGAACGTGACGGTCGTGCCGGCGGGCACGGTGACCGAGGCGGGCACGAAGGCGTCGTCCCGGATGTGCACGACCGTCCCGGCGCGCGGCGCGGGGGCGGCGGCAAGGAGCGCAACCGCGGCGACGGCAGCGTAGATGAAGCTTCTCATGCCGTCGGTACGCCGCCGGCGCTCCGCCCGGTTCGCGAGGGCGGCCGCCGCAGCGGTCGCGGGACCACCGCGCCACCAGGGTGGCGCACGATTCCGGAATACCTAAAGCGCGCCACGACGCGGTTTGCTTGGGCTGCAACCGATAGACGTCATGGGCACTATCCCGGTGCGGAACTCGCCGTAACGCGATTCGCACGCGAAGCGAGCTTCGCGGTCGAGCCCCGGAGCGAGACGAAGTGGTTCCTGCGCAAACTCTGAGGTGCGTTCTCCCGCTTCTGCATCATCAGTCGTCTTTGTCGTCGCGCGCGTCGTCGCCCCACTTGTCGTCGTCGCTGTCTTTGGCGTTGCCGCTTTCGGGGCGTAGCACCGCGGGGGATGCGCGGTACACCGGCGTCGGCGGCGACGAGTCGTCCTGCGCGAGCGATGCCCGTGAGAGCGACGTCGAGGGAGACGCGTCTGCCGCGATGCGCGCTTGAGCGGCTTCGTCCCCGATGCGCGCCGCGAAGGGCAGCGGCGCCGGCCCCGGCATCGCGGCTATCAGCAGCGGGTTCGGCCTGCGCATGCGCGGCGGCGCCGGCTGCGCCGCATGCGCTTGCGCGGGTGCCGGTGCGATCGCGGGCGCCGCAACCGCTGCGAGGACGGGAGACGGCGGCGGCGCGGCGACGATGCGGTCGTCGTCAGCGTCGTGTTGACGGAGCGCGGGCGCGATGCGCAGCTCGCCCATTTCGGGCTGTACGCCTTCGACCGCAGTCGCCGAAGCGGATGCGGACGCCGCGCTGGAAACCACGCCCGCCGTCGTCGATGAGCTCGCCATGCTCGACCACGACGGCCCGGCAAGGGGCGCTGCCGCAACGGCCGGCCCGTGGACCAACGGCCGGTGTACGGCGGGAGCGACGAGCGGCGCGGCTGCCTGACGGTGTGTCGCAACGGCGGCCGACGCGATCGACGAGGACGCGGCGGATGAGAGCGCGCCGGACGATTGTGCGAGCGGTTCGCGCGGTACGGCAACGGCGTCGATTCCGGCAAGCGCGTCTCGAGCGAGCGCCGCGGGCGCATCCGGCGCGGGCGCGTTCTGCGGCGGCCGCGCCGCCGGCGCGTCCACGATCAGCGGCGGATCGTCCTCGCGTTCCGGGCGCCGTGCGATGCGCGCGTACATGCACGTGGGTTGGGCGGAAGAACCGCAGCGGCCTGGCAGCGCTGCCGACACACGGGGCTGCGCTGCGGAATCCCCTCGTTAATCTGGCTGCCGGAGTTGGACTCGAACCAACGACCCGCTGATTGACAGGCCGTGCTGCTTCTGTCGCCTGGCCTATCCACGGTGTTGGAGCGGGTACCGAGCCGGTGTTGAGATCGTCTGATCGCAACACGCGGCCGAGCACGGCACCTTAGGCCGAAGGTCGCGTCAGGATGCGCGCCACGTAGACGCGGTAGCCGAGCAGCAGCGCGAGCCCGACCAGCGTCACGACGCAGGTCGTGGCGAGTGCGACGGGGTTGGGCGCCGTTCGATAGATGTCCAGGCCGCTGGCCGGGTCGGGGAAGCCCGGCAGCAAATACGGGAAGATCGTGCCCGCCGCGGAGAGCAGCATGCCGATGATCGCGAGCGACGACGCGGTGAAGGCGCGGCGCGCGTCGCCGCGGCGCAGCATCGTCCACAGTGCGCCCAGCGAGACGAGCGCGACGATCGCGCCGACGGCAATCGCGGGCGGCGAGCCGAACGTCGCGGGGGAGCGCACGAACGACGTCGCGATGCCGACCACGATCCACCACGCGAACGCGAACGGGAGGAGACGGAGCGCCGTGGCCCGGCTGCGGGCGGCGACGGGACCGCGCGTCCGCATCGCCACGTAGACGGCGCCGTGCAGCGTCAGCGTGAGCACCGCGAGCAGCGCAACGGCGAGCGCGTAGGCGTTGAACAGAAAGCCGAACAGGCCCAGGAAGTACCCGCCGTGCGCGAGCGGGACGCCCCGCACGATGTTGCCGAGCGTCACCCCGAACAGCACGATCAGGAGCAAGCTCGACAGCGAGAACGCCGCATCCCAGAACGCGAACCACAGCGGATGCTCGATCATCTCGCGGATCTCGAACGAGATGCCGCGGCCGATCAGGAGCCAGAGCACCACGATGAACGGCAGGTAGAAGCCGCTGAACGCGGACGCGTAGACGAGCGGGAAGAACGCGAACAGCGCCGCGCCCGCGGCGACAAGGAACGTCTCGTTCCCGTTCCAGAACGGCGCGATCGCGTCGCGCGCGACCTGCCGCTCATGATGGTCGTGCGCGATGAACGGAAGCAGCGCCGCCATCCCGAGGTCGTAGCCGTCGAACAGCGCGTAGCCGGCGAGCAGCGCGCCGAGGATGCAGAACGCGAGGATGCTCACGTCGCGCTCGCGACCGCCGGCGTCGTCGCGCTCGGCGCGTTCGTCTCCGGCGCCGCGCGCGGCCCATTGAGGATCTCGCGCAGGATCAGGAACAGGTACAGAATGCCGAGCAGCAGGTACACGCCGGCGAAGCCGATCACGGTGAAGATGGTCTCGCCCGCGACGACGGTCGGCGAGATCCCCGCGTCGGTCCGCATGAGGCCGTAGATCAGCCACGGCTGACGGCCGACCTCCGCCGAGACCCACCCCGCCTCGTTCGCAATCGCCGGGAACGGCAGCGCGAGCAGCGCGATCCACCAGTACCAGCGCGCGCGGAACAGCGCGCCTCGCCACAGTAACAGCACGCCGACCGCGCCGATCGCGCAGAAGATCGTTCCGAGGCCGACCATCACGTGGTACGCGTAGTACGTGAGCGCGACCGGCGGCCATTGATCCCGCGGAAACGCCTCGAGCCCGCGCACCGGCGTGGTGAAGTTGCCGTACGCGAGGAAGCTGAGCACACCGGGCACTTCCACCGGGTCGAGCAGCCGCATGTTGCCGACGTCCGGCATCCCCAGGATCGCGATCGGCGCGCTCGCCTGCGAGTGAAACGAGCCCTCGAGCGCAGCGAGTTTGACGGGCTGATACTGCGTGACCATCTTCCCGTTCGTGTCGCCGGTCGGGAAGACGGCGGAGCACGACGCGACGAACGCACAGATCACGCCCCAGCGCAGGAACATCCGGCCGACCGCCTCGTCACGGCGCGCGAGGAGATAGAACGCGCCGACGCCCGCGACCAAAAAGCTGCCGGTCACCACGGCGCCGCTGATCGCGTGCGTGAACTGCGCCCAGGCGAACGGGGACAGCAGGACGGCGCCGATGTTCGCCAGCTGAATCGTTCCGTCGCGGGCGACGGAGTAGCCGACGGGGTGCTGCATCCACGCGTCCGCCGTGATGATGAAGAAGGCTGAAAGCCACGACGCGAGCCAGACGACGACGCCCGAGACGGCCAGCAGTGCGGGACGCAGGACGCGGCGTCCGTACAGCAGCGCGCCGAGGAAGACCGATTCGCTGAAGAACGCGAACATCGCCTCGAGGGTGAGCGGCTGTCCCATCACCGCGCCCGTTCGCGCCGAGAACGCCGCCCAGTTCGTCCCGAATTGAAACTCCATCGGGATGCCCGTCACGACGCCCGCCGCGAAGTTGATCGCGAAGACGCGCGTCCACAACCGCGCCGCACTCTCCGCGCGCGGGTTTCCCGTCCGCGCGCTGACGAGCCAAAACACCGCGATGAACGGCGCGAGCCCCATCGTCACGATCGGGAACAGGTAGTGGAACATCACGGTGAACGCGAACTGAATGCGGTCCCAGAGGACGGTTTCCACGACGTCTCCTCGCCGGCGCCTGCACGGCGCCTCGTGCGTCTATACCCGCGCCGCGGTCCGCTGATTGGACGCGCGGCGCGCCTGAACAGGTGCGCGTTTTCCTTCGTGACTTAGGCTGCCGTAGTTGGACTCGAACCAACGACGAGCGGGGATTTCGTCACGTCGGAGCGTCGCGCATCGCGGCGTGGCGCGTCAACGCCCGCGCGTCGCGCCGGCGCGGCGCCAGCTCGATCGCAGCCGCGAGTGCCGCCTTGAGCGAACCTTCGTCGGCCTTGCCGGAGCCGGCGATGTCGAAGGCGGTCCCGTGATCGACGCTCGTGCGGATGTACGGAAGGCCGACGGTGATGTTGACGCCGGCTTCAAGTCCCATCACCTTGATCGGACCGTGCCCCTGATCGTGATACATCGCGACGACGATGTCGAAATCGCCGCGCGATGCGCGAAAGAACAGCGTATCGGCCGGCAGCGGTCCTTCGACGTTGATCCCTTCCGCGTGCGCCCGCGCGACGCCCGGCTCAATCTGTTTTTCCTCTTCACCGTAACCGAAGAGACCGTGCTCGCCCGCGTGCGGGTTGATACCGCAGACGCCTATGCGCGGATGGTCCATCCCCGCGCGGACGAGCGTCTCGTTCGCAAGGCGGATGACCGTATACACACGTTCCGGCGTGATGCTTTTGATCGCGTCTATCAAGCCCGTGTGCGTGGTCACATGGATGACGCGCAGGTTCGGTGCGGTGAGCATCATTGCGAACTCGTGCGTCCCGGAGAGCTCGGCAAGGATCTCGGTGTGGCCCGGAAACATGTGACCACCCGCGTGTAGCGCCTCCTTGTTCAGCGGTGCCGTACAAATCGCGTCAAGCTTGCCGTCGAGGGCGAGCCGGTTCGCGCGCTCGATGTAGCGAAACGCCGCGTCGCCCGCACGGCCCGAGAGGCGGCCGAATGGCACGTCGTCTGGCGCGAGCAGGTGCAGGTCCATTACGTCGAGGTGCGAGGGGTCGGGGAGCCAGCGGTCGATGTCCTCCACCGTGCGAATGTGCTGCGGAGAGTGCACGACGTCGCGGGCACGCTCCATGATCGACGCATCGCCGATGACGAGCGGACGGCAACGGTCGTACCAACTGGCGTCGGCGAGCGCCTTCGCAATGATCTCCGGGCCGACGCCCGCGGCGTCTCCCATCGTTATGCCAATGGTCGGACTGCTCATACGCTCACCTGCGGTCGAAGGTTCTCGATAATGTCACGATACGTTTCCGGCCGTCCGAAGCCGCCGGCTTTGGTTACCAAAAGCATCTCTGCGCCGATCGCCCGCGAGACCGGAATTCCCGGGGTAACCTCCGCGAGCAACGCCAAACCGCGCACACCGTATGCTTCACAGAAGGCGCGAGCCACGTCGCCGCCGCTGAGCACGATCACCGCCGGCGCCGCCCGCGTGATGAGCGACGAGACCGCGGCGATGAACCGGGTCAGCAGCGCCGCGCTGGTCTGCGCGGCGCCCCCCACGCGCGCGCGGCCCCATGCGAGCGCCGCTTCGATGCGCTCGCGGTCGCCGTCGAGCGCGAAGAGAACATCCCGGCCGCTCGCCAGGGCTTGCGCGGCGTCTGACTCTCCGCCAGCGCCGAGCCCTTCAAGGACATCGATCGGGTCGAGAACTGTCGTTTGTCCGGCGCCGTGCGCCGCATAGTCGGATATCTGCCGCTGCGTCATGGCGCTGATGCTGCCCACCACGAAGAGCAACGGCCCGGCGACGCGGGGTATCGCGGGTGCGGCGGTCTTGGCACTGGCCGGGAGGGGCAGCATCTCGATTAGCCCGGCGGAGCCGACCCATAACACGTTGCTGCGGATCATGTCGAAAGCAACCAGCGCGCGCAAGTCGTCGTCGGTCTGCGCGTCTGCGACAGCGATCCGAATGCCGTGCGCCTCTGCTGCCGCGATCGCAGATTCGATCGCTGCCGTACCGGCACGGACTATATCCAAGGTCAATGCAATGGCCGGCGCGTGGAGATGTGCTGCGACGCGTGCGTCGTGTACCGGCGAGAACAGATCGCGGCCAAAGTCCGTGCGATCGACCGGCGTGCCGTCCACCAGCAGTACGCCGTCGACGCACGTGCGACCGTTCTTTGGATAGGCCGGCGCGACGACTGCGAAGGCGGCCGGCAGAGCTTCGAGCAGAGCGCGCAATTCCGGGCCGACGTTGCCGCGCAACGTCGAATCCATCTTTTTCACGATTCGGCGTACCGGGCGCTGGCCCAGTTCGGTGGCGAAGTGCCGCATGCGGGCGTACGCTTCGTCGGGACGCGCTGAGCGCGACTCCATGTCGACGACGTTAATCTCCGAATCTTCGTCGTGGAAGGTGCCGACGGGGTCCAGCCACACGGTCGTGCGCAGTCCCGCCTTGGCGAATTGGATGCCCGCGTCACTCGCGCCGGTCAGGTCGTCGGCGACCACGAGCGTGTTCAGGTTCACGTCGATGCCGCAAGCGTGGCGTCCCGGGGTGCGCGCTTGTCGCCAACTCGCGTCGCGTACCAGGCGGTGATGATGGGTGTCAGGATGGCGGTGACGATGACGCATGCCGACACCTGAACCGTCGCCTTCGCGGCGATCGGCTGGTACGCCGCGTAAATCGCGGCGACGGCAACTGGAACGGCAGCCGCATTGCCGGCAGTGGATGAAGCAGCCAAGCCGGCGAGGCCGTTGCCGCCCGTGAGGCGGTCGAGCAACACCAAGACGACTCCGGTGATGATCACGACGATGACGCCGAGCATGATCCCGGAAAGGCCCGCCGACGCAACTTTGGTAAGGTCGATTCCGGTGCCAAGCGCCACGGCGAAGAATGGGATGAGCAAGCTCGTGCCGGGCTTCAAAAACGCGCGCCACTGCGGATCCCAGTTACCGAGTACGATCCCAATCAGCAGCGGGAGCAGCGCGAAGACGAATGCCAAGAGCGGAAAGCTCGCCAATCCGCTCACCCCGAGGATCAGCATCGTGAAGAACGGTCCGGACTCGATGGACATGATCGAGTAGGCAGCGACATCTTCGATTTTTCGGCCCAGCTGCGCCATCAGCGCCATATACAAGCCGCCGTTGGTGTCGCAGAACGCCGCAATGATTGCCAGCGCCGAGAGGCCCGAGGAAGACATCATTCTGATGAGCGCCGGCGAACGCGCGAAGGAGCAGGCCGATCACGGCCGCGGTCCCTATCTTACCGAGCCACAGAGCGACGCCTTTCTTCACGATGTAGCCGGTCTGACGAAGATCGATCGTCGAACCGAGGCATACATAAAACGCTGCAAGGAACGGTATCGCGCCCGTGAACAAACCGCCGGTAAAGCTGGTTCGGAACACCGCGTTGTCGCTTGCAAAGAGGCTCGGCCAGAACGTCCGCAACAGCGCTCCGAAGAGCAGCGGCACGAGCATCATTCCGCCGGGAACGCGGTCCAGCCATCGTTTCATCGCACTATCAGGTACCCGGTCAAACGGCCGTTAAATAGGGCGTGGGGGCGCCGACGCGCTGAGACCAACCCGCCCGAAGGTCCGCTCGCGGAACGAGCAGGGGCGCGCCAGGCCGCAAGGCTGCAATACCGCCGCGAACTCGTCAGTACCGATGTCGGATTTCTCTGCCTTCACGAAAGTCATTCGGCTTTATTGTGCAGCGCGATCGCTTGTATTGCGCGAGAACCTCGACTGCATCGACCTCGCGTCGGCGGTCCGGGCGCAGGAACGCGTCAGTCGTCTTTGTCGTCGCGCGCGTCGTCGCCCGACTTGTCGTCGTCGCTGTCTTTGGCGCTGCCGCTCTCGGGCCGTAGCACCGCGGGAGATGCGCGGTACACCGGCGTCGGCGGCGACGAGTCGTCGTCCTGCGCCAGCGACGTCCACGATCAGCGGCGAATCCTCCTCGCGTACCGGGCGCCGTGCGATCCGCGCGTACATGTGAGTCGGTTGGGCGGAAGAACCGCAGCGACCTGGCAGCGCCGCCAACACACGGGCTGCCCTGCGGAATCGTGAGCCAGGGTCTGCTGAAACGCGTGCCCCGGCGTGCACACTGCGGCTGGAATGTTTGCATGTTCCACCGACGTGAACTCCGCCCGCGTCCGCCCAAAGAAAAAGCCGCCTGGATAGAGACGACTTTCCTCGTGAAATCTGGCTCCCGGAGTTGGGCTCGAACCAACGACCCGTTGATTAACAGTCAGCCACTTCGGTACTATCGAGTTAATTCAGACGTATCGCATGCATCGCCCGTTTACGCCCGATCAAGCGCGGAAGCCGTGGGTACCGCCGAACGTCGGCCCCATACCGAGCTTTATCTCCGGCTTTCCGAAGATCGCGCTCGCGCCCGCTACGCTCACGTGCGTCGCCTCCTTCGAGCTCGATCGCGCGGGTGGAGGATTTTCTAGCCGTCACTGGATCTTGCGAATGCGGTTGTTTCCGTAATCGGCGACGTACACGTTGCCGCTCCCGTCGACCGCCACGCCAAGCGGATTGGAGAACTGCGCCGCGGTCCCCGTGGCGTCCGCGTAGCCGGCCGTGCCGCTCCCCGCCAGGGTGGTGACCACGCCGCCCGCGGTGATCTTGCGAATGCGCTGGTTCGACTCATCGCCGACGTACACGTTACCGCTGCCGTCGACCGCTACGCCATACGGATTGGAGAACCTCGCTGCCGTCGCGGTGCCGTCCGCGTAGCCGTACATGCCGCTCCCCGCGAGGGTGGTGACCACGCCGCCCGCGGTCATCTTGCGAATGCGCTGGTTCGACTGATCGGCGACGTACACGTTGCCGCTGCCGTCGACCGCCACGCCGGTCGGATTGCGGAACTGCGCCGCCGTGCCGGTGCCGTCCGCGTAGCCGGCCGTGCCGCTCCCCGCCAGGGTGGTGACCACGCCGGCCGCGGTGATCTTGCGAATCCGCTGGTTCAACGCATCGGCGACGTACACGTTGCCGCTGCCGTCGACCGCCACGCCGGACGGATAGTAGAACTGCGCCGCCGTGGAGGTGCCGTCCGCGAAGCCGGCCGTGCCGCTCCCCGCGAGCGTGGTGACCACGCCGGCCGCGGTGATCTTGCGAATGCGCTGGTTCGACGCATCGGCGACGTACACGTTGCCGCTGCCGTCGACCGCCACGTCTCTCGGATTGTAGAACTGCGCCGCCGCGGCGGTGCCGTCCGCGTACCCGGCCGTGCCGCTCCCCGCCAGGGTGGTGACCACGCCGGCCGCGGTGATCTTGCGAATGCGGTCGTTTCCGTAATCGGCGACGTACACGTTGCCGCTGCCGTCGACCGCCACGCCATACGGATAGTAGAACTGCGCCGCCGTGCTGGTGCCGTCCGCGTAGCCGGCCGTGCCGTTCCCCGCGAGCGTGCTGACGACGCGGCAGTTAGTGGTATCGAACGTCACGGGCAACGCCGCGGAAATCGGCGTCGTGCTGCCGCTGCCCGACAGTGGCGTCACCGAGGCCGTCAGCGTGAACGACGCATGCGCAGTCGCGGGCGTCGCCGACCGGCTCACCGTAAAGGCGTTGGGCGAGCTTGGTGCCGGCGTCGCGACCGCCGCGGCCGTCGTGTCACTGGAGGTCAACCCCGGCGTCGGCGCCCCCGATCCGAGAATGAAGTTCTGATCGGCATCGACGCCGACCACCGTAAGACTCTCCGTGCCGGCCGGCTCGTAGCCCAAGCACTTCGAGATCGTGTATCCGGCTGTCTGATTACCGCTTAGTGTCGATGATGGGCCGGGTGCAACGGCCAGCGCGACGGGCACGCCGGCGAGCGTCACCGCGATGACGTTGGCTTGGCCCGCTACGATCGCGACCGGGACGCTCTGGTTGGCCGACAGCACGTTCCCGGTCGGCTGATTGTTGCCGTCGAGCGTTCCGTCGTACATCGTGAAGGTCGCGGTGTAATTCCCCGGCGCGAGCCCAGACAGCGCGAGCGTACACGTCGTCGACGAGTTCAGGCTCGCCTGACAGCCTGGGCTCGTCGGGGTGAGGTTTTGCGTGAACGTCGTCGCGCTGCCGCCGCCGCTGGGCGTGAACACCGCCTTGATCGACTGCGTGGCGTACGAGATGTACTGCACGCGCCGCGCCGTGCTCGATGTGCCCGCCGGGCGCGCGGGGATCACGATGCGCAGTGTGGCCAGCGCCTTGCCGCTCAGCTTGGCGCCGGTCGGGGCGGCGGCAGCGCAGACCGTGTCTGCCCGCCGCCGCCCGAACAGGCGGAAATCGCTAGCAACGATACGAGCGCGAGTACACGCTTCGTCGTGGAATGCTTCCGAAGGGTTGAAGTCATGCTGTGCACTCGCCGTCAGTTTCTCGGGCGGAGGAGTTTCTCGGCGTCACTGGATCTTGCGAATGCGGTTGTTGTCGGGATCGGCGACGTATACGTTGCCGCTGCCGTCGACCGCCACGCCCAACGGATAATGGAACTGCGCCGCCGTGCCGGTGCCGTCCGCGTAGCCGGCCGTGCCGCTGCCCGCAAGCGTGGTGACCACGCCGGCTGCGGTGATCTTGCGAATGCGTTGGTTCGTCTGATCGCGCGACGTACACGTTGCCGCTGCCGTCGACCGCGACGCCGTGCCGGAATGTAGAACTGCGCCGCCGTGGCGGTGCCGTCCGCGAAGCCGGCCGTGCCGCTCCCCGCGAGCGTGGTGACCACGCCGGCCGCGGTAATCTTGCGAATGCGCTGTTTCGACTGATCGGCGACGTACACGTTGCCGCTGCCGTCGACCGCCACGCCGGTCGGATAGTAGAACTGCGCTGCCGTGCCGGTGCCGTCCGCGAAGCCTGCCGTGCCGTGCCCGCCAGCGTGGTGACCACGCCGGCCGCGGTGATCTTGCGAATGCGCTGGTTCGACTGATCGGCGACGTACACGTTGCCGCTGCCGTCGACCGCCACGCCAAACGGATAGGAGAACTGCGCCGCCGTGCCGGTGCCGTCCGCGAAGCCGGCCGTGCCGCTCCCCGCGAGCGTGGTGACCACGCCGGCCGCGGTGATCTTGCGAATGCGCTGGTTGAACTCATCGGCGACGTACACGTTGCCGCTGCCGTCGACCGCCACGCCGGCCGGATTGTAGAACTGCGCCGCCGTGCCGGTGCCGTCCGCGTAGCCGGCCGTGCCGTTCCCCGCGAACGTGGTGACCACGCCGCCCGCGGTGATCTTGCGAATCCGCTGGTTCGTTGATCGGCGACGTACACGTTGCCGCTGCCGTCGACCGCCACGCCATACGGATAGTAGAACTCCGCCGCCGTGCTGGTGCCGTCCGCGTAGCCGGCCGTGCCGTTCCCCGCGAGCGTGCTGACGACGCGGCAGTTAGTGGTATCGAACGTCACCGGCAACGCCGTGGAAATCGGCGTCGTGCTCCCGCTGCCCGACAGTGGCGTCACCGAGGCCGTCAGCGTGAACGACGCATGCGCAGTCGCGGGCGTCGCCGACCGGCTCACCGTAAAGGCGTTGGGCGAGCTTGGCGCCGGCGTCGCGACCGCCGCGGCCGTCGTGTCACTGGAGGTCAACCCCGGCGTCGGCGCCCCCGATCCGAGAATGAAGTTCTGATCGGCATCGACGCCGACCACCGTAAGACTCTCCGTGCCGGCCGGCTCGTAGCCCAAGCACTTCGAGATCGTGTAGCCGGCGGTCTGATTACCGCTTAGCGTCGATGATGGGCCGGGTACAACGGCCAGCGCGACCGGCACGCCGGCGAGCGTCACCGCGATGACGTTGGCTTGGCCCGCTACGATCGCGACCGGGACGCTCTGGTTGGCCGACAGCACGTTCCCGGTCGGCTGATTGTTGCCGTCGAGCGTTCCGTCGTACATCGTGAAGGTCGCGGTGTAACTCCCCGGCGCGAGCCCAGACAGCGCGAGCGTACACGTCGTCGACGAGTTCAGGCTCGCCTGACAGCCTGGGCTCGTCGGGGTGAGGTTTTGCGTGAACGTCGTCGCGCTGGCCGCCGCTGGGCGTGAACACGGCCTTGATCGACTGCGTGGCGTACGAGATGTACTGCACTCGCCGCGCCGTGCTCGATGTTCCCGCCGGGCGCGCGGGGATCACGATGCGCAGCGTGGCCAGCGCGTTGCCGCTCAGCTTGGCGCCGGTCGGGGCCGGCGGCAGCGCAGACCGTGTCTGCCCGCCGCCGCCCGAACAGGCGGAAATCGCTAGCAACGATACGAGCGCGAGTACACGCTTCGTCGTGGAATGCTTCCGAAGGGTTGAAGTCATGCTGTGCACTCGCCGTCACTTTCTCGGGCGGAGGAGTTTCTCGCCGTCACTGGATCGTGCGAATGCGCTGGTTGGCGGAATCGCCGACGTACACGTTGCCACTGCCGTCGACCGCCACGCCCCACGGAAACTTGAACTCCGCCGCCGTGCCGGTGGCGTCCGCGTAGCCGGCCGTGCCGTTCCCCGCGAGGGTGGTGACCACGCCGCCCGCGGTGATCTTGCGAATGCGCTGGTTCGACTCATCGCCGACGTACACGTTACCGCTGCCATCGACCGCGACGGCGGCCGGAATGTTGAACTGCGCCGCCGTCCCGGTGCCGTCCGCGAAGCCGGCCGTGCCGTTCCCCGCGAGCGTGGTGACCACGCCGGCCGCGGTGATCTTGCGAATGCGCTGGTTCGACTGATCGGCGACGTACACGTTGCCGCTGCCGTCGACCGCCACGCCGGTCGGATAGTTGAACTTCGCCGCCGTGCGAGGTGCCGTCCGCGAAGCCTGCCGTGCCGTTCCCCGCAAGGGTGGTGACCACGCCGGCCGCGGTGATCTTGCGAATGCGCTGGTTCGACTGATCGGCGACGTAGACGTTGCCGCTGCCGTCGACCGCCACGCCGAACGGATAGTAGAACTGCGCCGCCGTGGAGGTGCCGTCCGCGAAGCCGGGGGTGCCGCTCCCCGCAAGCGTGGTGACCACGCCGGCCGCGGTGATCTTGCGAATCCGCTCGTTGAACTCATCGGCGACGTACACGTTACCGCTGCCGTCGACCGCCACGGCGGCCGGATTGTAGAACTGCGCCGCCGCGGAGGTGCCGTCCGCGTAGCCGGCCGTGCCGCTCCCCGCAAGGGTGGTGACCACGCCGGCCGCGGTGATCTTGCGAATCCGCTGGTTCGTCTGATCGGCGACGTACACGTTGCCGATGCCGTCGATCGCCACGCCAAACGGACCGTTGAACTCCGCCGCCGTCCCCGTGGCGTCCGCGTAGCTGGCCGTGCCGTTCCCCGCGAGCGTGCTGACGACGCCGCAGTTGGTGGTATCGAAAGTCAACGGCAAACGCCGTGGAGATCGGCGTCGTGCTGCCGCTGCCCGACAGCGGCGTCACCGAGGCCGTCAGGGTGAATGACGCGTGCGCAGTCGCGGGCGTCGCCGGCCGGCTCAGCGTGAAGGCGTTAGGGCGAGCTTGGTGCGGGCGTCGCGACCGCAGCGGCGGTCGTGTCGCTGGAGATCAATCCCGGCGTCGGCGCTCCTGATCCGAGGATGAAGTTCTGGTCAGCATCGACGCCGACCACGGTGACTTTCCGTGCCGGCCGCCTCGAAGCCCAAGCATTTCGAAACCGTGTAGCCGGCGGCTCTGATTACCGCTCGAGCGTCGACGTGGGCCGGGCACGATGGCCAGCGCGACCGGCACGCCGGCGAGCGTCACCGCGATGACGTTGGCTTGGCCCGCTACGATCGCGACCGGGACGCTCTGGTTGGCCGACAGCACGTTCCCGGTCGGCTGATTGTTGCCGTCGAGCGTTCCGTCGTACATCGTGAAGGTCGCGGTGTAACTCCCCGGCGCGAGCCCAGACAGCGCGAGCGTACACGTCGTCGACGAGTTCAGGCTCCCCTGACAGCCTGGGCTCGTCGGGGTGAGGTTTTGCGTGAACGTCGTCGCGCTGCCGCCGCTGGGCGTGAACACCGCCTTGATCGACTGCGTGGCGTACGAGATGTACTGCACTCGCCGCGCCGTGCTCGATGTTCCCGCCGGGCGCGCGGGGATCACGATGCGCAGCGTCGCCAGCGCGTTGCCGCTCAGCTTCGCGCCGGTCGGGGCCGGCGGCAGCGCAGACCGCGTCTGCCCGCCGCCGCCCGAACAGGCGCCAACCGCGAGTAACGATACGAGCGCGAGTACACGCTTCGTCGAACGTGTCGCCATCAACGCGCGCGTGCTTCTTCGGATTTGTAAATTCATTCGTGTCGTTTCCTTAGCGGACACAGAGAGCGCCGACCGCGCTTTTAGTTCTTGCGGCGCTTCGAGCTCGTGCCGGCCGACGACGTGGTATACGTCACTTTGACGGCCGCCGTGGAGGTGTGACCCGCTTGGGTCACGCCGTCGTTGACGGCGAGGTCGCAGCTGCCGGCCGCGGGCGGCGTCGCTGCGGCGGGCGCGGTCGCCGTGAACGAGCCGCCATTCGCGCCGTTGCCCTGCACGATCGTCGCAATCTGCGAGCACGGGGTGCTATAGCCGCTCGTCATCGTGAACGCGGCGCTGAATGTTTGGTCGTAGGGCGCACCGGTGAAGCCGGGCTCGGTGAAGGCCTGTGTGCCCGAAGATCCCGTGCCGCCCGTCGTGCTGTCGACGTAGAGGTCGATCTCGGTTCCGGCCGACGGCGTGATCGCTTGGAGCGTGGGCTGGAAGCCCGCGGTGCTCTGCGTCGCGCCGGTCGCCGCGGCCGTGATCGTCTTCGCGTTCTCCGCCAGGCCGCCGGACTGCAGCGCGACCGAGTCGCTACTGCCGTGCAGCGTCACGCTTGTCGTCGTGTTCTGCGTCGCGCTGCCACCGGCGACCAGCGATGCGCCGTTGGCGTTCGTCTCGTTGATCGTCACCGTCACGGGGGTCCCGTTCGAGGTGCGGTTGTTGATGTAGCCGGCTCCGGTGCTGTTGTCTCCGTAGGTGCCGGTGATCGTGCCGCCGTCGGCGTCCTCGACCGCGACGGTGAGCGTCGTGGGCCCAGGCGTCGTGCCCGCAAGCGGCGTCGGTACACCGCTGATCGCAAATTGGTTCACCACGCCGAAGAGCACGATCGTCAGGCCGGTGTTCGGCGAGCCGGCGACGATCGTGAAGTCCTTGGTCGCCGTCGAGAGGACGTTCCCCGCGAGCGCGCTGCCCGTCGAATTCGTCGCGTCGTATGTCGTTACCGTGAAGCGATCGGTTCCGGGCGGAGACGGTGGACCAGAGACCATGCAGCCCGTCGTGCATGAGGTCCCCCTCGCGCCGTTCACGTTGGTGACGATCGTCGGCTGGTTCACCGTCGTCGGCGTACCGTTGTTGCTCACGAGCGTGATGGCGACCGATAACGTCGATGTGCCGTTAACGTACTGAGGAATGCGGCGCGTCGCCGAGCCGGCCTTGTTCGGAATCACGAGCGTGAATTGCGGCGTCACGAGGTTGCTTTGGCCCTGGGACGGCGGATTCGGTTGCTGCTGCTGCTGCGGCGCCGTAGCGCCTATGCCGCCGCCTCCGCCGCAAGCCGCAAGCGACGCGGCCGCACAGAACGCGAGAATTGTACGCATCAACATTACTCCTTCGGATCGTGGTGAACGGATCATCGGCGGTGCCCGCTGATCGTGAGGCCGCTGGCCGTTACGACGATGTGGACGCTCGCGGTTTGGTTCAGGCTATCGCTGAAGACGACATCGCAAGAACCGCTCGCGATGCCGGTGACGGTGTAATCGGAGTCTGGTCCGCTTGCGGACGATCCGGACTTGAGCGCGATCGACGCTTTCCCGCTGCACGAGCCGTTATCGGTGAACGAGAACGGGCCCGTATATGAGGTTTCGTGGACGTGCACGTTCACGGCGTTGGCCGCGCCAAGCCCATTCACGTTAGCCGGATTGGGCGCCGCGCCCAGCGCGAACGGTACCGGCGTCGGGGTCGGCGTTGGCGTCGATGTCGGAGTGGGCGCCGGTGTCGGCGTCCGGTCGGGTCCGCTGGGGCTCGGCGCCGGTGTGGGAGTCGGCGTCGCGATCGGCGGGGCCGTCGGGGATGGCGTCGCACGCGGCGTTGCCGTCGGCGACGGAGCCGGGGACGGCGCGACACCTGAGGTCGGGGTTGCGGTCGGGGAAGGCGTCGGCGTCGGAATCGGAACGCCGGTCGAGATGAGCGCGAACCAGTATCGCAGGTTGGCCCTGAGCGTCAGCGGTCCGGCGTTCGCGATGAATGTCGCGGTGTTGCCATTGATCGTTGCGGGACCGGCATACACGACCCAATCGTGAAGCGTGGTGTCGTAGAAGGCGAGGTAGTACGAGTTGCCGGGCACGATGAACGCCGGCGGCATCATCAGCGAAAACGACAAACCGCTCGGGAGGGTGATGTCTTGATTCGACATGACCCCGACGTACACGATCGTGGTGTGCGCGGGGAGCGACTCGATTCGGCGCATACCCTGCTGTGGCAGACGAACGCTCGAAGCGACCGGAACGCCGTCGGCGGCCGGCGCGAAGTTCTGCATGGTGAAGCTCAGGATCGCGGTGACGGTCGTCATGGGCGCCGGGAACGTTACCGAGCCGGCGAAGCCGTTGGAGAGATCGAACGGGTACGTCGTCGTTCCGCCGCCCGCAGTGAGCGTCACCGACTGCGTCGTGGTCACCGTAGAAAACGTCGCGCTGGTTGAACCGGTATTGAACGGCGGCGGATTGGAGCCGCCGCCTTGACAAGCGACGAGCGCCGCGACGGCCCCGAGGATGATGAACGAACCGAAGCGCCTCACGGGCCAACCTCTCAACGTCGCGACACGCCCATCGCGGAGCGCGACGGCAGTGTGGTACACGTTAGCAGGCGGACGAAGCGCCGACTATCCCAACAATGTGTAAGGATCCCTTAGTGAGCTCGCACGATCTCGGCGACGATCTCCTTGCGCGTCGAGAGCCCCATCTTGCGGCCGATATTCTTGACGTGCTGCTGCACGGTGAACGCAGTAATGTAGAGGGTTGCGCCGATGCGCGACGTCGACTCGCCCCGCACGAGAGCCGCGAGTATCTCCGTCTCGCGCGCAGTGAATCGATACCGTTGGCCCACTCCGCGCATCGGATCCCGCACTTCGAGGGTTTCGATGAAGAGTCCGTACGCGACGCCGTCGAGCGGCACGATCCGCAAGACCGTCGTTTCGGTCAAAGCAACGACCATCGAATCGCCAGGCCGCGCATCCCTGCGAAGCACGCGGCGCGCCGCTTCATCGATCTCACGCGGAAGCGCGTCACCGCCCGGCCGGCGCGCGACTCGCTCCGGAACGGTCAGCAGCTTGAGATCGCCGTCGACGATGTAGAACAACGGATCTCGGCGGGCGCGAGCCACGTCGAGCACGGAAAGGTACTCGCCCGTGACCGGGGCTGCTGTCCATCGTAGCGCTGACCCGATGCGCTCCCCCAGTCTCGGCGCCGTGTTTTCCTCGATTATGCGCTGCACTCGCAACCGACACCATCCGCCGAAACCACGACCGCGCACGTACCGGCCGTCCCGAAACATCGCGGCGACTCCACGGTAGTCACGACGATAAATCGCAGCGCGTTTCTCGCCGCAGCCGAAGCGACGTCGGTCGTGTCCGCCGCACCTCTGAGCGCATTCGCACAATCCGCGGAAGACGCCAACCTCATGCCGGATCATTCGAAGAGCGCGACGACGACTCGCCTGCCTGGCCGGGCGGTAGGTCGCGAACAAGCGAGAGCGCATCGTCCCGCGCGTCGCTTCGCCCCGGAGGCCGGACCGACGGGTTGCCTCGCGCGCTGCAATGGTGCAGCGAACCGACACGACGGGCGCCGAGTTGGTTCGTGCTTGGCGAAACCTGTTGTGCTACATGCTGCGATTGCGTCGGATTTCAAACGCATGTGGGCCAAATGTGGGCCGAACTCGTTTTCTTGAACCGAAAAAGCCGCCCGGAACGGCGGCTTTTCCTCGTAAATCTGGCTCCCGGAGTTGGACTCGAACCAACGACCCGCTGATTAACAGTCAGCTGCTCTACCAACTGAGCTATCCGGGACCGACCAGCCCCGATTCTGTTCTTCGGCACAAAGTCCCGCCGCGGCCACCAGGAGGCGGTCGCGGGACGTCCAATCAAACGAGGCCATGCTTTCGTAGATTCCCCCGCGCCGCTCGCCGGCGCGGCCCGTGCAGACCTCTTCTCCTCTCCGCACGCTTGGGATTCTCGTATGGCCTCCGTGACCGCTCGCACGCCGAGCGTCTTCCGTTCTTCTGCGTTCAGCCGCTTCTTCGCGGGACAGACGCTCAGCTATCTGGGCGACGGACTGCGCACGCTCGCGATCCCGCTGCTCGTGTTTCGTTTGACGGGCTCCGCCACCGCGATCGGGTGGACGTGGGGTCTCGAGTTTCTGCCGTATGCGTTCGTCAGCGTCGTCGGCGGCTCGCTCGCAGACCGAGTCGACCGGCGTCGCCTGATGATCGTCTGCGATGCCGTGCGCTTTGCCGTCATGGCGGCGTTCAGCGTCCTGTACGCGACGGGACGGCTGTCCGTCGGCCTGATCTACGGCGGCGTCGTGCTGCTCGCAGTCGGCGGCTCGATCTTCCTGGGCGCGCAGACGCCGACGATTCCGTACCTGCTCGGCAAAGACCGCGCGAAAGCCGGCGTGTCGATGCTGCAGGCGACGGAGCAGACGGTGAACCTCGTCTCACCGCCGCTCGGCGGCGCGATCATGGGGATCATCGGGCCGTTGCCCGCGCTCGTCGTGAACGCGATCACGTACCTGTGTTCGCAAGCCGCGATCGCGTCCGTGCCGACGTTCGGCCCCGATGCACCGGGCAAGATACCGTCGCTGCGCGACGTTGCGAACGACGTTGCGGCCGGCTTCCGGTTTCTGTGGGCTGACGGCGCACTGCGCGCGACCTCGCTCGCCGGCATGTGCTTCAATTGCGTCGGCTCCGTCGGTTTCGTTTCGCTGATCCCCTACTTCAAGCGCAGCTTCGATGCGACCGACGCGTCAGTCGGCATCGCGTTCGGGTGCTTCTCCGCCGGCGCGGCGCTCGGGTCGTTCATCGCGGGCCGAACGCACTGGCACGTCGGCGCGGCCCTCATCATCGCGAACGTGATCGACGGGCTCGGCTGGCTGCCGCTGCCGTGGACGCACTCGATGCCGGTCGCCGTCGGCGGCGTCGTCGTGTCGAGCGTGTGCGGGGGGTACTGGGTGACGACGATCGTGTCGTGGCGCATGCGCATCATCCCCGAAGATCTCGTCGGCCGCGTCTTCGGCGTCGTGCGACTGTTCGTGCTCGCCGGCGTGCTTCCGGGCTCGCTCCTCGGCGGATGGCTGTCGGATCATGCCGGCGTGCGGTTCACGATGGCGGTGTCGGCGATCGGGTACCTCGCGTGCTCGCTGGTGCTCGCGCTACCGCGTGCCATGCGTGCCGAGAAGCGGTGACGCCCCTTCGTCCTTCGACAAGCTCAGGATGACATGGGGGCATGACGCCCTTCGACAAGCTCAGGGTGACAGGGAGCATGAGGACCCTTCGACAAGCTCAGGGTGACGGTGACAGTTCGATTTCTTCGAAGCTTGTTGCGCTCGGCGTGGCTTGTTGTGGCGCCCGGTGGCGTGTCGGCGGGGCGCAGCAGGCGGATCGTGTGCATGCCCGCCGCGCGCGCAGCGTCCAGTTCGGCGTCGACGTCGCTGAGGAAGACCACGTCCCTCGGCGGCAGGCCGATCGCCCCGGCGATTGCCGCGTACGACGCGGCTTCGCGCTTCGGGCCCGTCGTCGTGTCGAAGTGGCCGCTGAACAGCGTCGACAGATCGCCGTGCGCGCTGTTCCCGAACAGCGTCTTCTGCGCCTCGACCGAGCCCGACGAGTAGACGTACAGCCGAAGTCCCGCGTCGTGCCAGCGGCGCAGGCCGGCGGCGGCGTCGGGATAGACGTGTCCGCGCAAGCCCGTCCGGCGGTAGCCTTCGGCCCAGATCAGCCCTTGCAGCGTCTTGAGCGGCGTGGCTTTGACGTCGGTGCGCAGCCAGTGGTGCAAGTGCGCGAGCACGACGGAGTCGGGCGCACCCGAACGCTCGCCGGCGAGCTCGGCCGCGTCGCTCATCGCGCCGGCGACGTCGGGGTCGTCACGGTGTGCGGCGACGAACGCGTCGAGATGCTCGTCGGCATACGGAAAGAGCACGTCGTGCACGAACGCGATCGTGCTCGTCGTGCCCTCGACGTCGACGAGAACCGCGCGCGCGGCTACTCGTATTTCGGAAACCGCGACGCGATGTCGTCGCCGGTGAAGTTCGCGACCCAGCCTTCGGGATTGACGAACAGGCGGATCGCCGCGAACTCGGGAGATGGTCCCATGTCGAACCAGTGCGTCGTGTTCGCGGGCACGCCGATCAGGTCGCCGCGGGTGCAGATCGCCTGGAAGACTTTGCCGCCCGTCCGCAGGTAGAACGACGCGCTGCCCTCGACGAAGAAGCGCACCTCGTCCTCGCTGTGCGTGTGCTCGTTCAGAAACTTCTCGCGCAGGGCGGGCACGTTCGGGGTCTCGGCGGTCACGCGGATCACGTCTGCCGTGGTGTATCCGTACGCGGCCTTGAGCCGCGCGATGTCGGCGTCGTACGCATCGAGGATCTGGTCCTGACCGGCGTTTGGCTCGAGCGGAACGCTCGCGTTCCACCGTTCGAAGATGATGTTCTGCTCGCCGAGCACGCGCGCGATCTCCGCGCGATCCGTCGTGTCGACGATTCGCGTCGTCCCGTCGGTCTCGTCGTACACGCGGAGCGTCGAGGTGAGCGTCGTGTTCATCGCAGTCTCCGTTCTTCGAGGTGACAGGCCAGGAGGAACTCCAGGCCTTCGACGTGCCGGCGCGCGTCGGCTGCCGACGCGCCCCACGCGTACAGACCGTGCCCGGCGAGCAAGAATCCCGGCACGGCGGCGTCGCGCCCGAGCCGTGCTTCGATGGCGCCGGCGAGCCGGACGGTGTCTTGATCGTTCGCGAATACCGGAATGTCGACGGCACTCTCGTGCGTGCGCAAACCGATCGCCTTGTGCATCTCGTACCCGTCGGTGCGCACGACCCCGGCCGCTTCGTGCGCGCGCGACAGCACCGTCGAGGCGACCGTGTGCACATGGAAGATCGCGCCGATCGTGGGGTCGGTGCAGTATCGCGCGAGGTGCAGCGGCGTCTCGGCGGACATACCGGCGGGGACCGGCTCGTCGATCGCGACCACCGCCACGTCGCCGGCGCCGACGGCGCCTTTATCGATGCCGCTGCGCGTGACGACCGCGTGCCGGGCATCGAGCCGGCGCGAGAAGTTGCCCGACGTCGCCGGAATCCATCCGCGCGACGCGGCCAGGCGGCCGAAGGCCGCGATCTCCTCGACCGCGCTCGAGGGCACGGCCGGCAGAACCACCGTCACCTCTCGCGGAACCCGGGGCTGCCGCGGCGCGGTTGCACGCGGCGTGAAGGACGACCGCATTCGCGACGACCGAGTCCTGGTCTACTCGACCGACGGGTCCATGCCGCTGCCGAAAGGCGGGAAAGCCCTTCGACAAGCTCAGGCTGACCCGAAGGCTGGGCTGCCGGACGACGGTACGATTCGCGTGGCGCGCGAGCGGCGGCGCAACAGCGCCGTCACCCTCGTCCACGGGCTGACCGCGGCGGAGCTCGACGCCGAGGCCAAAGCGCTCAAGCGGCTCTGCGGGACCGGCGGCACGGCGAAGAACGGCGTCGTCGAGCTTCAAGGCGATCACCGCGACGCGGTCGTCGCGTACTTCGAGACGCGCGGCCGGCGCGTGAAGCGCGCCGGAGGCTAGGTCTCCGCAGCCGACCTCGCGCCGGCCCCGGGTACGCCCGCGTCGATCGCGTCGAACAGCGTCGCCGTCTCGTCGTGCCCGAAGCCATGCATCGTCAGCGCCGACGCGTCGGTGGTCGAGGACGTCGGGTCGCGCGGATCGGTCTTTCGAACGTCCGTGTCGGCCTGATACGCGTGCACGTCGAGCAGGGTTTGCTGCGCGCTGCGGTCGAGGCTCGCAGCTCCGGACACATCGCGCGACGTCTGCCCGTCCGTCTGCTGACCCACGCTTTTGATCACGGCCCCGTTCTGCAGAGCGGCGCTGCCCGCGCCCGCGACGTCGAGCGTGCCGGACGCGGCGGCTTGCAGGTCGAGCGAGGCGAATGCGAACGTGCTCTTCTGGCCGTCCTTCGTCTGCGAGGTCGACGTCACGGTTTGCGCGACGTCCAGGGTGAGCCGTCCGCCGCGCTCCGCGTTCGTCGCCGTCGCGCCCAGCGTCGTCCCGGCGCTCACGCTCGAGCCCGTGGTCGTCGCGGATGTCGCGCCGGCGACGAGCAGTGCGGATTGGGTTCCGCTCGTGCCGCCGACGCCGACGCCGACCGACAGCGACGCCGACGATCCATCGGTCGTCAACGCGAAGGTATTCCCGGCGTCGTCCGCGATCGCAATCGCCGATCCGCCGTTCGCTCCGCGTCCCACCGTGACGCTGTCGCCGAAGGCGTCGGCCGACACGGCGGCCGCGCTGGTCGCCGCCGCAATGCCGCCGGCGCTCTCCACGGCGATCGCCTCGCTGCCGTCCACAGCGCGCGTGAGCACGAACGCCGCGCCGCCCAGCGCGGCACCGTCGACCCGCGTACTTCCGGAGCCGTCGCGCGCGCGCACCGCGTCCACCGTGACGCCGTCGGCGGCGGTCACCGTCTCGAGCGCCACGCCGGCCGTGCTGCGCGCCGCGTACACCGGCCCGGACGCGGTTCCGGAATAGCGCGAGACCCCGTCGGAATCCGTCACCGTCACCGTCACGAAGTCGGACGTCGATTGCGGCGAGCCCGCGGCTTGCGAGAGAAGATCGCTCGAAGCAGCGTCGCGGAGCGCGGTTTTGCTCCCGGCGGAGATCGCGAACGACGCGATCTTCCGAGCGCGATCGGCAAGCGACGCGGCCGAGGACGAGGCGGTCGCGTCGGCCGCGGAGCGGCTGTCGTACACGACCTTCCCGCCCGACGATGCGAAGAACGAGCCGTCGTCGCGCACCGTGACCGTCATGCGGCCGCCCGACTCGTCATCGACCTGCACCACGGCGGCGTCGCCCTTCGCGAGCGTCGCACCCCGCAGCGACGCCCGGTCGCTCTCGATCGCGCGCGCGTGCCCGTTCGCATCGTACAGCGTGAGCGAGACGTGCGCGGCAAACTCGCCCTGCGGCCCAGTCTGCGCGTTGCCGGTCGCGGCGGCTTGCGAAGCCGAGCCGGCCGGCGCGTTCGCGAACGGCTGGGGCGTGTGGGTGCGCATCGTGAGCGCGAGCGGCATGCTACCTCCTTGTAGCGAAACGGCATCGTCGTGCCCGACGTCCTCCACCTGGCGCTCTTCGCCATCCTTGGCGCGCTGCTCGGCGTACTCGGCGGGCTCTTCGGGATCGGAGGCGGGGTCATCGCGATTCCGGTCCTCAGTATCTTCTTCGGCATGGACCAGCAGCACGCGCAGGGGACGTCGCTCGTGATGGTCGCGCCGAACGTCATGTTCGGCCTGCGCGACTACGCGCGCCGCGGCAGCCTCGACCGGCGCGTCGCGATCCTGCTCGGACTCTGCGCCGTCGCGTTCACGTTCGTGGGCGCGCTGTACGCGACGCGCGTGGCGGGGCCGGGCTTGCGGTACGGCTTCGCAACGTTTCTCGCACTCCTCTGCGCGTATTTCGCGTACCGCTCGCTGCGCAGGGCCCCCGCTGCAGGCGCGCACGCCGAGCGGCGCATCCCGTGGGGCTGGACGTCGCTCGTCGGCGTCGGCGGCGGCATCCTCTCCGGACTGTTCTCCGTCGGCGGCGCGTCCTTCGCCGTGCCGGCCCTCAGTCTCGCCTTCGGCTACTCGCAGACCGAGTCGCAGGCGCTCGCGCTGGCGCTCGTTGCACCCGGCACGATCGTCGGCATCATCACCTACGCGGCGGCGGGCGACGTCGACTGGTGGGCCGGCATCCCGCTCGCGGTAGGCGGCGTGTTTTGCGTGCGGTACGGCGTCGCGCTGGCGTACCGCCTGCCGGAGCGCAACCTACGCCTGCTCTTCTGCGTGCTCCTCGCCGCAGCAGCAGCCGGCCTCGCCTTCAAATGAGCGCGGCCGCACCGCGCGCGGTCTTGCGCGACCCGCGCGCCGCCGATGCGCAAGCAATGTTCGCGTACCGCACGGACCCGCAGGTCACGCGATATCAAACGTGGATCCCGGCTTCGGTCGATGAGCTGCAGGCGATGATCGCCGCACAGGCGCGATCGGCGCCGTACGCGCCGGGCGCGTGGCACCAGCTCGCGATCGAAGCGGCCGAAACCGGGGCGCTCGCGGGCGACTGCGGCATTCGCCGCGACGTCGAGGATCCGCGCCAAGCCGTCTTCGGCATTAGCTTGGCGACCGCGCACCACGGCCGCGGGTATGCAACGGACGCCGTGCGCGCGCTGCTCGAGATCGCGTTCGGCAGCCTCGCGCTGCACCGCGTGACGCTCTCGGTCGATCCGAGGAACGTACGATCGATCGCGCTCGCGGAGCGCACGGGCTTTCGCCGCGAAGCGCACCACCGCGAGAGCCTTTGGACCGGCGGCGAATGGCTCGACGACGTGATCTATGCGATGCTGCGCCGCGAGTGGGACTCGCGGCGCGCGCCGCAGCCGGAGGTCAGCCCGGGATCGTAAACGTCATCGTGCGCGTGCCCGCCTGGCGCAGCGACGGGTCGTTCGTGGCGTTGCTCTGCACGACCAAGACGTTCTTGAAGTTGTTGCGCGTCGGCGCAAAGGCGATCTTGAAGTTCAGCTTCTGGACGGGCCCGCTCCACGTGACCGTGAGCGTATTGGAGCCGGCCTTCACGACGCTCGTGATGTCGTCGTACGAGGCCATGTGCAGGTGGTCGACTTCGCGGCCGTCGATGCGGACGACCACGCCGTCGGGCTCGGCCTGCATGTTCTTGAGGATCGTGATCGGCCCGTTTGCATTGGTGCCGGTGTCGCTCGGCGTCTGCTGCGCGAGCGCCGTCCCTCCGGCCAGCGCGGCGAGCGCCGCCGTTGCCGTGAAAATCTTGAACGTACGCATACGTACCGTTGTACCCGGTCGGCCGATTTTTCGGCACGCGAACGAGCGGCCGCCCGGAATGGCCATTCCGCGGCAGGCAACCGAAGCGGCCGCCTCGCACGTTCGTGCACGATGCTGACCACCGAACCCTCCGCGGCAGCTTCGGCTGCCACCGCTCGGCCCCGCTCGCCGGCCGCCCGGAAGATCGCCGAGCTCGTCCAGCAGGCCGTCGCGCGCTCGGGAATCTCGTGCGCGATCAACCTCGCGTCCGGGGAGCGCCTGCGCTTCGGCCCCGGCGACCCCCAGTTCACGGTGACCTTTCACAACGACAGGCCGCTGCTCGGCGCGATGAGCGAGCTCGCGCTGGGCGAAGCCTACATGCGCGGCGAGTTCGACATCGACGGCGACATGTACGCACTCCAAGAGGTCCGCGGGCTGCTCGCGCCCAGCGGCAACCTCGCGATCGCGCTCGGCTTCCTGTGGCAGCTGTTCGCGATGCCGGCGACGTGGGTCAACAAGAACGCGATCGACAAGCACTACACGCTCGGCGACGACTTCTACCTCGCGCTCGTCGACGATCGCTACCGCTTCTACTCCCAGTGCCTGTTCCACCGCGACGATGAGACGCTCGAGGAGGCCGCCGAACACAAGCTCGAGTCGATGTGGAACGGGCTGCGGCTCAAACCCGGGATGCGTCTGCTCGACATCGGCGGCGGCTGGGGTCCCGTGCACCAGTACTGCGGCCCGCGCGGCGTCTCGGTGACATCGCTAACGATCGCCGAAGATTCGTACAAGTACATCACGGCGATGGACCAGCGGCTCGGCATCACCAACTGCGACGTGCGGCTCGAGGATTTTCTCACACACGAGCCGGCCGAACCGTACGACGCGATCGTGATCTACGGCGTGATCGAGCACATTCCGAACTACCGCCGTTTCTGCGCGCGCGTGTGGAAGTCTCTCAAGCCCGGTGGACGGCTCTATCTCGACGCTTCGGCCGCAATCGAGAAATACGCGTCGAGCGACTTCATCCGCCGCCACGTCTGGCCGGGCGCCCACTCGTTCCTGTGCCTCCAGGACTTGCTGCAGGAGCTGCTGTTCCACGGCATGGACGTCGTCGAAACGAAGAACGAGACGCACGACTACGCGCTCACGATGCGCCACTGGGCGGAGCGGTTCGACGCGAACAAAGACTTCATCGTCGAGAAGTGGGGTATGTCGACGTACCGCATGTGGCGGCTGTACCTGTGGACCGGCAGCTACGGGTTCCACTGCGACGCGCTCCAAGCGTATCACGTCGTCGCCGAGAAGCGACGCGACGCCGGGCCTCGGCCGGGCGTGCTGCGGCGCACGGCGCAGTTCATCCGCAGCTTCAAGTAGCGCCCCGCCCCGCGTGCCGAAGGATCTTTCGCTCGCGGAGGCGCGGCGCATCGCGCTCGCCGCGCAGGGGTTCGCGGATCCCGCGCCGCGCGGCGCCGTCGACCGGCGGCTGCTGCGGCGCGTGTTCGCGCGCGTCGGACTGATCCAGATCGACAGCGTGAACGCGCTGGTGCGCTCGCACTTTCTGCCCGCGTTCTCGCGGCTCGGCCCGTACGATCCGGCACTCCTCGAGCGCGCCGCCTACGGCCGCGACCGCTTTCTCTTCGAGTACTGGGGGCACGAGGCGTCGCTGCTGCCCGTCGAGCTGCACCCGTATCTGCGCTGGCGCATGGACCGCGCCCGCACGGGCCTGGGCACCTGGAAGCGCGTCGCAAACGTCATCCGCGACGCGGAGGCATCCGGTGCGCTGACGCGCATCCGCGACACGATCGCCGAGCGCGGCCCGATGTCGGCGAGCGGCTTCGACGGTGCCCGCGGCAAGGGTTCGTGGTGGGGGTGGAGCGACGTGAAGATCGCGCTCGAAGCCCTGTTCTGGTGCGGTGAGATCACGACCGCGTACCGCAAAGGCTTCGAGCGCGTCTACGACGTGCCCGAGCGCGTGCTGCCGCGTGCGGTGCTCGACGCGCCCACGCCGGCGGAAGCCGACGCCCAGCGCGAGCTCGTGCGCATCGCGGCGCATGCGGCCGGGATCGCCGGCGAGCGCGACCTGCGCGACTACTTTCGCCTCGATGTCGCGGACGCTCGCGCGCGCGTCTCCGAACTGCTCGACGGCGGCGAGCTGCTCCGCGTGAACGTTGAAGGCTTGCGCGGCGAACGGTACCTGGCGCGCGACGCGCGCCTGCCGCGACGCATTGACGCGCGCGCCCTGCTGTCGCCGTTCGACTCCGTGGTGTGGGAGCGCTCGCGCAACCGCGAGCTGTTCGGCTTCGACTTTCGCCTGGAGATCTACACGCCGGCGCACAAGCGCGTTCACGGCTACTACGTGCTGCCGTTTCTCCTGGGCGACCGTATCGTCGCGCGCGTCGACCTCAAGCACGACCGCGCCGCGCGCACGCTCGTCGCGCACGCGGTGCACCTCGAGGGCCATGCGGCGCGGCGCGACGTCGAAGCACCGCTGCGCGAAGAGCTTGCCGCGATGGCGTCATGGCTCGGGGCCGAGCGCGTCTCGTTCCCGCGCCGCATCTCGGGCGCCTGAAACAAGAAGAGACACCGCCGGAGCGGTGCCTCGCTTTGTTCGTCTGCGGGTCGGACGAAAGCTTAGTGGTACGGCGTCGGGTACGGCGTGGGGTACGGCTGGCCGTTGTTCCCGTTGTTGCCGTTGCCGTTCGTGTAGCCGCCGTTGCCGTTCGGGTAGCCGGCCTGACGGCGCGACAGCACCGTCGCGGGCGCGGTCGTCTTGAGCGACACCGTGGAGCCCTGCGGCACCTGGATGTTCTGCCCGGTGTTCGACGCGTAGATCGCGCCGCCGATCGCGCCGATCGCGCCGCCGACGTCGGTCCCGATGTGCTTGCCGATGTAGTTACCGACGATCTGGCCGACGACGCCGCCGACGATCGTCTTCGCCGTCGAGTTCGACTTGTTGCCCTGCGTGTCGAGCGAGAGCGTCTGGCCCTGCAACGCCGCGGTCGTGCCGTCCATCAGCGTGAGGCGGTCGAAGGCGAGGTTGACGCCGCCCTTCTTCATGCCGCCCGCGCGCTGCACGGTCGCGACGTGCCCGTAGACGCGCGCGCCCTGGTAGCGCGGGTCGTCCATCGGGAACGGCGGCTGCACGTCGAGGACGAACGCATCGCCGACGACGGCCGTCTTGCTGTTGATCGTCTGCTCGAGCGTGCCCGTGATCACCGTCGAGGACGGCAGCAACGTGTCCCCGTTGCCGCCGTACTGGCCGTTGTTGGACGGCCCGTTGTACTGCGCCGATGCCGCGAGCGGCATTGCGGCGATCGCCGCGACGGCGACGAGTTGAAGAGCTTTCCGGAGCATCGAATACCTCATGAGGGGAGTCGTCGAGGTAACGCGCCGGACAGGCCAGACGTTCCATGGCAAAGCAAAAGGGCGCCCTACCGCTGGACGCCCCTTCGACGAGCTCAGGGTGACGAGTCTGTATGCTTAGGCGGTGAGCGGGGCGAGCTCCCGGTCGATCGATCCGCGCAGGCCCGAGTCCGCGCGCAGCGCGGCGGCCTTGTCGGTGCGCTCCCACGGCAAGTCGAGCTCCGGCCGGCCGAAGTGGCCGTACGAGGCGGTCTGCTTGTAGATGGGCCGCCGCAGGTCGAGGTTGTGGATGATGGCGGCCGGACGCAGATCGAAGTGCGCCTTGACGAGCTCGGCGATCTTCTCTTCGTCGACCGCGTTCGTTCCGAACGTCTCGACGAGGACGCTCATCGGGTGCGCGACGCCGATCGCGTACGCGACCTGCAGCTCGCAGCGTTCCGCCAGACCCGCGGCGACGACGTTCTTGGCGACGTAGCGCGCGGCATACGCCGCGGAGCGGTCGACCTTGGTGGGATCCTTGCCGGAGAACGCGCCGCCGCCGTGCCGTGCCATGCCGCCGTAGGTGTCGGCGATGATCTTGCGGCCCGTCAGCCCCGCGTCGCCCTTCGGGCCGCCGATGACGAACCGGCCGGTCGGGTTGACGTAGATCTTCAAGTTCGCGTCGCGCAGCCCGCGCGGGATGACTTCGTCGATGACCTGTTCCGTGATCTCGCGGCGGATCAGGTCGAGCGGGATGTCGTCGTCGTGCTGCGTCGAGATGACGACGGCGTCGACGCGCACCGGCTTGTGCCCGTCGTACTCCACGGTGACCTGCGACTTGCCGTCGGGGCGCAGATACTTGATGGCGCCGCTCTTGCGCTTGGCCGCGAGGAGGCGCGTGAGATCGTGCGCGAGCGTGATGGGCAGCGGCATGAGCTGCTGCGTCTCACGGCACGCGAATCCGAACATCATGCCCTGGTCGCCGGCGCCCGTCAGCTCGAAGGGGTCGCGCTCGCCGGTCTCCTTGACCTCGAGCGACTTGTCGACGCCCATCGCGATGTCGGGCGACTGCTCGTCGACGGAGACCGAAACGCCGCACGTCTCGTAGTCGAAGCCCACCGCCGAGCGGTCGTAGCCGATCTCCTTGATCGTGTCGCGCACGATCTTCGGGATGTCGACGTACGTCGTCGTCGAGATTTCGCCGGCGATGTGAATCTGGCCGGTGATCGCGAACGTCTCGCACGCGACGCGGCCGTTCGGGTCCTTCTCGAGGATCGCATCGAGCACCGCGTCGGAGATCTGGTCCGCGACTTTGTCGGGATGTCCCTCGGTCACCGATTCCGAGGTGAACAATCGGCGGTACGCCATGCTAGGTCCCTTCCGACCACGAGGCCATGTACTTCACCTGCTCGGCCGTCGGCGTGTCGATCGCGATCCCGAACGCCGCGAGCTTGAGCTGCGCGACTTCTTCGTCGATGTGGTCCGGAACCGAGTAGACCTTCTTCTCGAGCGTCTTGTAGTTCTGCGCGAGGTGGGCCGCAGCCATCGCCTGGTTCGCGAACGACATGTCCATGACCGCGGCCGGATGGCCCTCGCCGGCGGCGAGGTTGATCAGGCGGCCCTGGCCGAGGACGCGGACGCTCTTGCCGCTGCGAAGCGCGTACGACTCGACGAACGCGCGCGGCACGGTCTTGCCCGTCGCGAGCAGCTCGAGGGCGTCGAGGTCCAGCTCGTCGTTGAAGTGCCCCGAGTTGCAGACGATCGCGCCGTCCTTCATCGCCTCGAAGTGCTCCTTGCGGATCACGTGATAGTTGCCCGTCACGGTGATGAAGACGTCGCCGACCTTCGCGGCTTCCGCCATCGGCATCACCTGGAAGCCGTCCATCGCGGCCTCGAGCGCCTTGCGGGGATCGATCTCGGTCACGACCACGTGCGCGCCCAGACCCTTGGCGCGCGACGCGACGCCGCGGCCGCACCAGCCGTAGCCGACCACGACCACGGTCGAACCGGCGATCAGCACGTTCGTCGCGCGCACGACGCCGTCGAGCGTGGACTGACCCGTGCCGTAGCGGTTGTCGAACATGTGCTTCGTGAGCGCGTCGTTCACCGCGATGACCGGGTACGGCAGCACGCCGTCCTTCTCCATCGCGTGCAGGCGGATGACGCCCGTCGTCGTCTCTTCGCACCCGCCGATCATGTCTTTGAGCAGCGCGTTGTGCTTGGTGTAGATCGTCGTCACGAGGTCGCAGCCGTCGTCCATCGACATGTGGGGCTTGGACGCGATGACGGACTCGATGTGGCTGTAGTACGTCCCCTCGTCCTCACCCTTGATGGCGTACGTGGGGATCTCGTAGTGCGCGCACAGCGCCGCCGCGACGTCGTCCTGCGTCGAGAGCGGGTTCGACGCGCACAGCGCAATGTCGGCGCCGCCGGCCTTGAGCGCCAGCATCAGGTTGGCCGTCTCGGTCGTGACGTGGAGGCACGCGCCGATGCGCACGCCGGCGAACGGCTTCGTCTTGGCGAAGCGGTCGCGAATCTGCGCGAGGACGGGCATGAATCCCGCCGCCCATTCGATGCGCGATTTTCCGGCATCGGCGAGCGCGAGATCTTTCACGTCTCCGCGAATCTGCTCTAAAGTCTGCACGTTGTTCTTTCTGGTTTAACGGCGCTGCGCCCCTGGCTCCGCGCCCCCCACGCGTTGCGTGGGGCCCCCGGGCTGCGCGGCCCTTTCGTCGTTGCGAATGGGTCGCGATTCCCCGAGGTGGGCCGCATTGGACGGAGTGCCTTCGAGTTGTAAAACTCGCGACGTGCTTGTTGAAACCAGCTCTAACGACGCGACCGGACCCTCTTCGCCGCGAGGCGTCGGGGGTTCTTCTCTGGTAGACCGCCGCGTGGACGGTTTCGATGCATATCTTGATCGGCTGGCGTCCGCCGATCCGACACCCGGCGGCGGGTCCGCTGCGACCTTGGTCGGCGCGATGGGCGCGGCGCTGTGCGCGATGGTTGCGCGTATCACGGCGGGCAGCGAGCGCCTTGCGGCGGTGCGCGAGGAAGCGGACGCCGTCGCGGCCGACGCGGACGTTCTGCGCGACCGGTTCCTCGCCGCCCGCCCGGTGGACGAGGCAGCCTACATGCGCGTCGTCGACGCGTCGGCGCTGCCGCGCGGCTCCGAGGCCCAGAAGCAGACCCGGACGCGCGCGATGCAGCAAGCGCTCGCGGGTGCTGCCGAGGCGCCGCTCGTCGTGGCCGGTCTCTGCGCCGAAGGGATCGCGCTTGCTGCGCGAGCGAACGCGCTCGGCAACACGCACCTCGTGAGCGACGTCGAGTGCGCGGTCCATTTCTTGCGTGCAGCGCTCGCTGCCAGCATCGCGAACGTGCGCATCAACCACCGCTTCCTCAAAGACCGCGCGGTCGTCACCGCGCAGGAAGAACGGTTGATCGCGATCGCCAACGGTGCCGGTCTGTGATACAGCGCGTCAAGCCGCTCGAACGCATTCTCGCCGAAGGCCGCGAGTCGTCGCACGGCCTCAAACGATCGCTCGGACCCTGGGCCCTCACGGCGATGGGAATCGGCGCGATCATTGGAACGGGCATCTTCGTCCTCACGGGCGTCGCGGCCGCGACGCGTGCGGGCCCCGCGCTGACGATTTCCTTCGTCGTCGCGGGCATCGTCAGCGCGCTCGCCGCGCTCTGCTACGCCGAAGTCGCGAGCAAGATCCCGATCTCCGGGAGCGCGTACAGCTATGCCTACGCGACGTTCGGCGAGCTGGTCGCGTGGATCATCGGATGGGACCTGATCCTCGAGTACGCGCTGGGCGCGGCGACCGTGAGCATCGGATGGTCCGGCTACTTCGTGAACCTGCTGCAGTCGATCGGCATCGCGTTGCCGGCGCAGTGGGTCCACTCGCCGTTCGACGCCACGCCGGGCACGGCGAACCTGCCGGCCGCCGCGATCATCCTCATCATCACCGCGCTGCTCGTGAAGGGAACGCGCGAGTCGGGGCTGGTCAACGCGATCATCGTCGCGCTCAAGCTCGCGGTCGTGCTGTTTTTCCTCGCGATCGGCGTCGGGCACATCGACCCGGCGAACTATCACTTGGCGGCCGGACCGCAAACCGGTGCCGGCGGCTACTTCCCGTTCGGCTGGACCGGTGTGTTCGGCGGCGCGGCGTTCATCTTCTTCGCGTACATCGGCTTCGACGCGGTGTCGACCACCGCCGAGGAAGCGCACAATCCCGGCCGCGATCTGCCCTTCGGCATCATCGCGAGCTTGGCCGTGTGCACGGTGCTCTACATCGCCGTCGTCGCCGTCCTCACGGGCATGGTGCCGTTCAACGAGCTCAACGTCGCCTCGCCGGTCGCGTTCGCCGCGATCCACGTCGGGCTGCGGTGGGCCGGGTTCGTCATCGCGGTCGGCGCGATCGCCGGCCTGACCACGGTGCTCCTCGTGATGATGTTCGGGCAGAGCCGCATCATCTACGCAATGGGGCGCGACAAGCTGGTCCCGCCGTGGTTCACCGCCGTCCACCCGGTGTGGCGCACGCCGGTCGTGTCGACGGTCGTGTTCGGCGTGCTGATCGCGACGGCGGCGGCGTTCACGCCGATCAGCGTCGTCGGATCGCTCACGAACATGGGGACGCTCGCGGCGTTCATCCTCGTCTCGCTGGCGCTCCCGGTGCTGCGCCGCAACCACCCGCAACTGCGCGGCGGCTTCACGGTCCCGCTCGGGCCGTGGCTGATCCCGGTCCTCTCGGCGGTCACCGCCTTCGGCCTGATCGTCTATCTCAAGGAAGGCAGCGCGCGGGTCTTCGGGATCCCGTTGCCGTGGGTGGGCTTCGTCGTCTGGCTGATCGTCGGCATGGTGATCTACCTGACGTACGGGCGCGCACACAGCGCGCTCGCGCACGAGGCGGAGCGCGCCTGACGCGGTACGGGCTCAGCCTCCCGCAGGAGCGGGCTGAGCCGGACGCCCGTTGTCGCGCTCGCCCGCGATCGTCGGCGTCGCGAGCGTGCCTTCCGGCGGCGAGGTATCACGCTGCGCGAGAACGCCGTACGCGGACGCGATGCCGGCGGCGAGCGCGAGCGTCGTCAATGCGGGATGGCGCACTTTCGGCTCGAGTCCGAACACGCGGTCGGCCGAGAAAGCACCGTAGCCGGCAGACGCGAACCCCAGCGCCGCGGCCGAGTACAGCATGTTGACCTCGACGCCGCCTTTGCCGGCGAAGAAGCCGTTCTTCTTGTGCACGGTCTCGGCGGCGACCAGCATCCCGGAGAGCACCATCGAGGGACCGACAGGTCCGCCGAGGCCAAGGGCGATCATCGTCCCCGCCGCGATCTCACCGTACGCGGCCATCCGCGCGTACTGCTCGCCGGGCTTGAGCCCGAGGCTCTCCATGAAGCCCGCGGCGCCCTGGGGGCCCGGGCCTTCGAACCAGCCGAAGGCCTTTTGCGCGCCGTGCGACGCGTAGCTCAGCCCGACGGCGAGCCGCGACGCGAGCAGTCCAAGATCGTCGATCATTCGACCGCCGCCGGGTCGTCCGCCGCGTCCTCGATCGTCGTGATTCTGCCGGCTCCGTGGATGAGCTCGCTCACCGGCTCGCCGCCCTCGCGAACGGGATCGGAAACCACGGCATAGTGGGTGTGGCCGTGCCCGTGTCCGTCGTCTATGTGCAGCGTTCCCGCCAGCACGCGCCCGTCGTCGAGCGTGAGACGAACCGGCTTCCCGCCATAGGGACGCACTTCATCATCGGTCATGCCCGAAGTCTACCCGAAATGAGCCGCCGCCGCCGACCGTCCCCGGGGTGTGGGCGAGCCGCTGCTTCGGTGTGGCAAAAGCGCAGCTCGCAAGGACGGTCGGCGGCGGGGTCGACCGCTACGTGCCTCGGCCGCCGGCGGACCGAACGCGAAGTTCGGATCCGGTCGTACGACAGGAGCACGCAAGCGGACGGATGAGGCGGGTTCCGGGCCGGTAATGCTTACAGCCGCGGTCCCCGTGCTGCGACGGACGGTGCCCGCAGTCGGGGCACTCCAGTCGAATGGCGTTCGGCGCCGGGCACACCCACGCAGCGACGGCTTGATCCATGTCGCAACCATGCTGCCTGACGACGAGCCCCTTGTCCACGGACCGGTCGTACTAGTCCCGGCGCCTCGCGGAGGGACCGCCGGCCGACGCGGGAGCGTGGATTTCCCGCTATACTGAGTCTCAGGCAGGTACGATCGTACCTGCACTCACGCATGTTTTCGAAAGCGGGTTGAGACCAGATGTTCTTCTTTTTCGCGTTTCTGGCGGCGATGGCGGGCGGGTATCCGATGGGCTTCGGGGGCGCGGCCGTCGCGACAACCAGCGATGCCGCGATCGTTCGCCCGGCGACGACGTTCAACGGGCTGAGCCACGCCGCGCGGACCTCGCAGGACAACACCAGCGGGCAGCCCTCGTACACCGGCGGCAACGGCGACGGCAGCGGCGGCAGCGGGAGCGGCGGCACGGCCCACAAGCGTAAAGCCCAGGACAATACGTCCGGCCAGCCCTCCTAGAACTCACCCCCGCGCTGTCGGCGGTCGAACAACGGAATGAGCTACCCCACGGCGAAACAAGGCCGACGGGGTGGTGAGGGACGCCCCCGAGAGGCGTCCTTCGTTCGTATCCCAAGGAGGGTGTCTCGGCTACCGCACTTCGTAAGAGCGTCGTACGAATCACGCGTCCAAGACGCCATGGACGCATGGTTCGCCGGGGCATTCGAACGGTGTCTCGAGCTGTGCGATGCCGTGCGCGCTCGTGACCCAGCGAGCGCGTCCATGTCGGTTTGTTGCGTGCGCGCGCGTTGCTTCGATTGGAGCGAGCAGCCGAAGCGCCAAACCGCGCTTGCCGCCGTATCGGCGATTCCGTGCGGCACGGACGAGTCCATTACCCTTCGCATGCTGGGAGCGGCCGCGCGCATCCGGTACGGCGAGTTCGATCAGGGATTGCGTGAACTGTTGGCCGCGCGCGCCGACGCGGCCGGCGCGCACCCGACGATCCGATCTGAGATCGCTTGAACATCGCGCTCGCCCACATGGGGCGGCGTGACTTCGTTGCAGCCGAACGCGCGCTCAACGCCGTCGGTGCGGACAGCGACATCGTGACCGCGCGAGCTTTCGAGTATCGCGGCTGGATCGCGCAGTCGCGCTCGGACGCGGAGCGGGCGACGAGATGTTCGCTGCGGCCTTACAACTCTATGACCGCTGTCGTCACCACGACCGGTTTCTCGAAGCCAATTGCGTGCGCAAGCTCGCGCACTTGGCGCTCGATCGCCTCGACATCGGCAGACGTGGTCGTTCGTTTCCGCCCGCGCTCGCCGCGTCAACTGGTCGGAGAACGGTCTGGCTGATCCGCATTTCTGGGTGATGTACTGCTCCGCCGGCTTTGCGATCGAGGTCGACGGCGCAGCCGACTCGAGCAGCGCGCGAAGCGCGTATCGCCGAGCACATCGCACCGACCGACGCATATCGCGCCCAGGCGCTGTGCAAACGCGCCGCGATCGCGTTCGATCTTGGCGAAGTCGTTTCAGCGCGCAATCATGTCGAGTTCGCGGCGGAAATATGCGCCCGGCTCGACGAGCGCGCGTTCACGAGCGACCACCGGTCTGCGATCCTCTTGCTCGCGATGGAGCTTGCGCGCGCAAATGACGTCGACGGCGCCGCCTCTGCAATTCGCCTCGCGCATGCTGCGACCGAGAACAGCCCGCCACGGCCCGTCGATGGGCATCCCGGCACCCGCGCTTTCGGCTACCTCGCTGAGGCTTCCGTCGCTGACGCGGCCGGCAACGTCTCCGGCGCGATTCATGCGTACGGCGAAGCGTTCCGGACCTATGCGGCGATCGGCTACATACGGCGCGCTGCGCAGGTCGCGCTCAGAATCGCTCAACTCACCGGTGATCGCAAGATGATCGCCTACGCAGACCGCGTGACGTCGCACCTGCCGCCGCAGCTCGCTGCTGCGCCGGCAGGTCCTTGCCGTAAAGCACCGCGAGCCGCAGCTCACCGACGTGCAGCGCGAGGTGCTCGTGCTCATCTGCCAAGGCAAGTCGAATCCGGAGATTGCGCGGGTGCGCAGGCGCTCGCTGCATACGATCCGCAACCTGGTCGCGCGCCTGTTCGAGGTCCTGGACGTCAAGAGCCGCGAGGAACTCGCGGTCGAGGGCGTTCGCCTCGGGCTCTACACGCCCGAACGGCGGTCCGCGGCGTCGTAGCCTTCAGGCGACCAGATCCAGGAACGGCCGGACGTCGGCCTCGTCGACGTCCACGCCGACGCCGCGCGCATTCCAGCGCTCGTCGTGAAAGTCGGATCCGGCCGTCATGACCAGGCCGTAGCGCGCCGCCTGCTGCCGGTAGTACGCGACCTGCTGCGTCGAATGCGTCGGGTAGAACACCTCGATCCCGGCCAGGCCGCGCTCGGCAAGGTCGTCGATCACGGTGGTATCTTTCAAGCGGCCCGGGTGCGCCAGCACCGGCACGCCGCCGCTGCGCCGCACCACGTCGATCGCCTCCGCCGGCGTGATGTGGTGCGACGGCGCGTAGCCGGGCCGTCCACGCGAGAGCAGCCGGTCGAAGGCGGACTGCACGTCCGGGACCATGCCGCTGCGCACCAGCGCTTTCGCCACGTGCGGCCGTCCCAGCGCGTGCCCGCCGCCCGACTCGGCCAAGACCTGGTCGACGGTGATCGGGTAGCCCGCCCGGTTGAGCCCGGCGACCATGACGTCGATGCGCTTGCGCCGGTGCTCGCGATTCGCCCCGACGACGTCTGCCAGCGGCGACGGCCCCGTCGGCACGGCGTAGCCGAGGATGTGGACGTCGCTGCCCTCCCACGTCGTATTGATCTCGATGCCCGTCACGACGTGCTGTCCCGGAGCGTCGACTGCGTCGTAGGCGCGCGTCGTGTCGTGATCGGTGATGGAGAACCATGAAACGCCGCGCGCGCGCATCCGGCCGACGAGCTCGCCGGGGCTGAGCGTCCCGTCGCTCTCGAACGTGTGGGAGTGAAAGTCGACCGTGATGACGTGGGTCCCCGTTCGCCTCAGGCGGCGCCGTGCAGCGGCCGGCGCTCCACCAGCAGACGAATCGCGGTTCGGACGTTGCCGTCGATCTCCACGTCGGTGAACGCCGGAACGCAGACCAGATCGAGGTCGCTGGCCGACAGATATGACCGCGCGATGGCGACGGCTTTCACGGCTTGGTTGGTCGCTCCGGCGCCGATCGCTTGGAGCTCGGCCGTAGGACGTTCGCGGAGCACTCCGGCGAGGGCGCCGGCGACAGAATTCGGGTTGGAGTGAGCAGACACTTTGAGAACGCCTGACGCGGGCGTCCTCTGTGGCTCGATCATGCTAGGCCTCGAAGATTAATGCGTTTGATGTCGAGCGCACGTCCGGTGGCGACGTCGACCGTCGCAACTGCCGCGCAAAATTGTCGTGTACCCGTTTTCTGCACGGCGAAGCGCTCGGATACTGCGTTCGTGAAGCGCTCGAGCACCGGCCCGGACTCCATTCCGATCACCCCGTCCGACGGGCCCGTCATGCCGACGTCGGTCAGGTACGCCGTGCCGCCGGCGAAGACGACCTCGTCGGAGGTTTGTACGTGGGTGTGCGTCCCGTACAGCAGCGAGACGGACCCGTCGAAAAACCGCCCGAGCGCCATCTTCTCGGACGTCGCCTCGGCGTGGACGTCGACCACGATGACGTTCGTGAGCGCGCGCAGCTCGTCGACCAAGCCGCGGCCGATGCGGAACGGGTCGTCGACGGGCGGCATGAAGACGCGGCCCATCAGGTTGACGACGCCGACCCGCACGCCGTTGGCGGCAGTGAACGTCGCCGCCCCGCGACCCGGAAGCGTCGCCGGGTAGTTCGCCGGCCGCAAGATGCGGTCGGTCTCATCGAGGGCGGCCCGGAATTCGCGCTTGTCCCAGATGTGGTTGCCGCTCGTGATGAAGTCGACGCCGGCCTCGAACATCTCGTCGGCGGTCTGCACCGTCAGGCCGAAGCCGGCGGCGGCGTTCTCACCGTTCGCGATGACCGCGTCGACGTGATGCTGCTCGCGAACGAGCGCGAGGTGCTTCTTCAAGACTTCGCGTCCCGGCGACCCCATGACGTCGCCGATGACCAGGATCGTAACCGTGCCGGCAGCTACGATCGCGCCCTTGCTTTCGCGCGTTTGCGGGCGTGGACGAAATAGACGAGGACGCGCTGCTCTTCGCGGAAGCCGACCAGCCGCTGCCGGCGCGTCGGATCGCGCAGCGCGTCGAGCGCGACGTCGACCTGCTCGTCGCGCGCGGACGGGTCGTCCTCATGCGCCGGCTCGGCGTCGCCGTCGAGCACGAGCCGCTCGCCGAAGTCCTGCGCAAACAGAGCCACCAGCAGCTCGAGCTCTTCGCGCGAGAACGACTCGGCGTCGCGCGTGACGTGCACGAAGCTGACCGCCGCGTCGCGTTCGCACCGCACGGCGATCTTGCCGGGGTCTTCGCCGCGCAAGTCCAGGAACGCGCGCACGTGCTCGTCGACGCGCTCGGACAGCGCGCTGCTCGTTACGCGGTCGAGGCGGGCGCGCACCGCGAAGGAGAGCGTCAGCGTTGCGTCCGCGGGATTCGAGCGGACGCTGTGGAGCTCCGGGAATCGGTCCAGCAGCGCGACGACCCGGTTGACGGTGTCGGCCGACTCGAAGGGGGACGGGGTGTGCATGGCTCCTCGGGGACGGGCGGGTGGGGGGACGATGCTTCGGACCGCCGTTGGGCCGGGACCTGTTGCGCCGGCCCGCTTGCCCTCTGCGCGCTCGGGGGGCGGCGGCAAGGCCGGCCGCAGCGCAGGGCACGCGTCGCGCCGTCCGGAACACTGCGGGCCATGTCCCCGCGCCGTCGCGCGGCGGTCGGCCTCTGGGTCGCGCTGACGTTCTCCTTCGCCGTCCTCGTGCACGGCGTGATCCACGCGGTGGGGTCCGGCACCTTCGTCTGGGACTCGCCGGCGCATGTCGTCATGCTCTTCGGCGCGCTCGTCTTGCTTGCCGGCATCGCCGGACGGCTCGGCTTCGGCGGCCGCGCGAGCGAGCGACGCCGGCGCATCGCGCTCGTCCGATCGGTGCTCGGCGAGTACACGGCCGCGACCGCCGCGATCGGGGTCGCGACCCAGGCCGCGGTCGCGGTGTTGCTGTTCGTCGCCGAGGGCGAGTCGCTCGAACCGGCACGGCTGCTGCCGGCGATCCTGGCCGGCATCGTGGCGCTGCTGTGCTCCGCGCTCATCTTCCGCGCGACGCGCGACCGCGTCGTCGCCTTCCTCATCGCGCTCGCCGCTCCGCAGCCGGCGTCGCTGCCGCGCGCGTCGCTACGACGCCGCGTCGCGCGGCTCGCGCGCACCGGCGTCGCGCATCGCCTCTTCGTCCCGACGCGCCCGCCCCCGGCGCTCGCTGCCTGACCGATCGGCCGCGCCCTAGCGCGGCATCCATCACGTCACAGTAGCGAAGGGAATCATGTTCAGCCGTTCACGTACCGGCGGGGCGCTTCGTGCGTTCGCCGCCGTCATCTCCATCGTTCTCGCGAGCGCCTCGGCGGCTCTCGCCCAGTCATCCTCGACCCTGCTTTCCGGCACCGTCACGGCCGGCGGTCAGCCCGTTTCCGGTGCGACTGTCGCCGCGGTCGGCGCCAACGTGACGCTGCGCGCGCAGACCGACGCGCACGGCGCGTTCCGCATCAGCGCGGTTTCGGCCGGGACGTACACCGTCACCGCGACCGGGCCGCAGGGTCATGCGTCGCTTCAGGTCGACGTCACGAGCGCTCCCGTCGCGATCACACTGGACATCGCCCCGCTCAAGCAGATCGGCCACACGGCCGTCACCGCACGTCCGCCCCTGCGCGGCTCGGGAACCGATCTGAGCCTGAACGCGCAGGCGCTCACGCGTTCGCCCGCCAGCGGCAGCTTGCCGAACCTGCTGATCCAACTGCCCGGCGCCGCCCGCGGCGCCAACGGCGTGGTGCACATCAACGGCGACCACGGCGACATCAACTACATCGTCGACGGCGTGCAGGTTCCGCAAGAGCTCAACCGCATCGTCGGCAGCGAGTTCGACTCGAACGACATCGAGTTCGTCGAGGCGCTGCAGGGCGCATACCCGGCGCAGTACGGCGAGCGGTTCGCCTCGGTCGTCAACATCAACACGCGCACCGGCACCGGTCCGCCCGGCTGGATCGGCGACATCGATCTCGGCTCGTACGCTTCGCAGGACGCGACGCTCGGCTATCACACGAACGTCGGCCCCGGCTCGCTGATCGTCGCGCTCCGCAGCCAGCGAGGCGACCGCGGGCTCGACCCGCCGAACTTCAGCTCGCCGCACAACGACTTCAGCAACACGAACCAGTTCCTGCGGTACACGCTGCCCACCGGACCGAACTTCCTCAACCTCACGGTGAGTCGCTCGTTCCAGACCTACCAGATTCCGAACGACGTCGCGTCCGGCCAGCCCGCGAGCACCGACGACAACGAAATCCAGGACGACCTGTTCACCGCACTGCAGTTCCGCCACCCGATCGGCGATCACGGGTCGTTGTCGTTCGGGCCGTCGTACAAGCGCTCGCGCATCCGCGACTTCGGCGACGCGTCGAACGACTTCACGTTCGGCGAGGCGTCGAACCCCGGCGCGCCGACCGACTGTGCGAACGCCCTCGCCTCTACGGGACCCGTGGTGAACGGCGTCGTGACGAACCCGCAGCCGAACCCCGCCGTGAGCTACGTCAGCGGCTCGTGCGGCTTCTCGCTCAACGGTGACCGCACCGCGATCGACGCCGGCGCCAACCTCGATTACCAGAACGTCAGCAAGAACCACACGGTCGCGTTCGGCGGCATCTACAACGCCACGCACGTCGCGAAGACGTACGACGTGACGCTGCAGCCCGGCAACTTTCTCGCTCCGGTCTTCACGCCCGCGACGCCCGGCGCGCCGTACACCGTGGACGACGACGCTCCGAACGTCGGGCACCTCGCCGCCGCATACCTCCAGGACAGTTGGAAGATGGGGACGGGCTGGCAGCTCGACTACGGCGTGCGGGGCGACTCGTTCAGCGTCAGCTCGACGCAGTACTCGAGCGGCTTCGGGCAACTGAGCCCGCGCGTCAAGCTGACCCGCTTCTTCGCCGGACGCGACAGCGTCTACGCGTACTACGGCCGCTTCTTCACGCCGTTCTCGCTCGAGAACGTCTCCCCGATCGCGGCGTACACGCTGAACCTGCCGCTGGAAAGCACGGTGGCGCAGTTCGATCTCAAGCCGCAGCGCGACTCGGTGTACGAAGTGGGCGGGCACTTCGCGCTCGGCCGGGGCGACCTCGGCGTGCGCGTCATGCAGAAGAACGCGACGGACCTGATCGACGACACGCAGGTCGGCGTCACGAACCTCCACCAGGACATCAACTACGCGCTCGGCCGCATCGCGACACAGACGGCGTACTATCAGCTCGGTCTGGCGCGCGGCGGCCGCTTCTACGCATCGCTCACGCACACATACTCCGTCAACAAAGGCTGCGAGACGCAGCTCCTAGCACCGTGCTTCGGAGCGAGCAACGACTGGACGCCGGCGGACCACGATCAACGCGTCGACGCGACGGCCGGAACCGTCGTCAACGACCGCCGCGGCGGCTGGTTTGCGGTCGACGGCGAATACGGCAGCGGTCTCTCCTCGTCGCTGAACGCGGCCGGCGGCATCACGTGCGGGGGACCCGACGGAAACGAAGGCGGACCGTGCAAGCGCACCCCGCACCTGACATTCGACGCGGAGAAGGGTATCGCGCTGCACGCCGGCATGGCCCTCACGCTGCGCGTGCGCAATCTCCTGAACGACCGCTACTACGTGACGTTCATGAACGCGCAGGGCAACCACTGGGCGCCGCCGCGCGAGTTCGACCTCGGGCTGCGGCTGAACACGAAGTAAGGTTAGTCGGCCGGGCCGCGCGGCGTGACCGGGAGCGTCGCGCGCACCACGGTCCCGCCGTCCTCGGCGGCATCCACAGCGACCTCGCGAGCGAGCAGCTCGACGATCGCGAGGCCGCGGCCCGACTCAGCGAGGGGATCGCGGTGCGGCGTCCACGGCGACACGTGTAGTCCGGGCCCGTGATCGCGCACGACGAGTACCGGCGCCTCGTGGTCGCAGAGTTCCAACCGCGCCTCGACCGCGCCGGACGCGTACCGCACCGTGTTCGCGACCAGCTCGCCGTAGATGAGCTCGGCCGCGTCGACGTCCGACGAAGGCTCGGCAATCCGGGTCAGGCAGGCGCGGAACGCGCCGCGCTGGCCAAGCACCCGCTCCGCCTCGTCCTCGACCTTCCACACGATCGCCATGTTGTGCCGGTACCTCCGCTTCGTCGGAATCGTACCGAACGGGGCGGCTTCCACGCGCCTGAGAACAGGGGTACTTTGCCTTTACGCGCCCCGCTCGAGCAGCGTGAGGGGCCGGCGGGCAAGCCTTTCCTCGAGCACCATGGCCGTCAGCGGGCCGTCGAACCGGAACCCCTGCGCCTCGTCACAGCCGAGCGACTGGACGAACGCGGCCTGGTCGTCGTCTTCGACGCCTTCGGCGGTGACGTGCAGCCCGAGCGCCTTCGCGACGGAGATGATCGAACCGACGATCGCCTGGTCGTATGCGTCCTCCGCGAGGTCGCGGATGAACGCGCGATCGATCTTGAGCGCGGTGATGGGCAGGCGCTTGAGGTACGCCAGGGAGCTGTAGCCGACGCCGAAGTCGTCGATCGCGACCTGCACGCCGAGCGCGCAAATGCGGCGCAGCGCGGGCAGCACGGTGTCGTCGAGCAGCACGTGCTCGGTCACTTCGACGGAGAGGGCACCGGCGGGCAGGCCGTGCTCGGCGAGCATGGCGGCGACGACGTCGGGGAGATCGGGCTCGCGCAGATCGCGCGGCGAGAAGTTGACCGAGATGCGGAAGTCGGGACGGTACACGCGGATGCGGGCCGCAGTGACGCATGCTTCGCGCAGCACCCAGCGGTCGAGTGCGACGATGACGCCGCTCTCTTCCGCGATCGGGATGAACGTCGCGGGCGCAATCACGCCCCGCGTGCGGTGATGCCAGCGCACGAGCGCCTCGCAGCCGACGACCCGGCGCGACGCGAGATCCACGACGGGCTGGTACAGGAGCTCGAGCTCGTCCGCGAGCACCGCATGGCGCAGGTCGTTCTCGAGCGCGACCCGGTCGCCCGCGGCGGCTTCCATCGAACGGTCGAACAGCGCGTAGCGGTTGCCGCCCAGCTTCTTCGCGCGGTACATCGCCGCGTCGGCGTGCGCGACGATCGCTTCGGCATCGCGCCCGTGGTCGGGGAAGACCGCGGCGCCGACGCTGACGTTGACGAAGAGCTCGCGGCCACGCACCGAGACGGGTCGCGCCATTGCGCGCAGCAGGCGCTGGGCGACGCTCTCGACTTCGCCCTCGTGCACGATGCGCGGTAGAAGGATGATGAACTCGTCGCCGCCCGGCCGCGCGATCACGTCCCCGGCGCGCAGCGTGTCCTGCAGACGCAGTGCGACCTCGCGCAGCATCTCGTCGCCGACGGCGTGGCCGAGCGAGTCGTTGATGGCCTGGAAGCGGTCGAGGTCGACGAAGAGCAGCGCGAACCGGCGGTCGTCGCGGCGCGCGTCGTCGATCGTCTCTTCGACGCGCTGCTCGAGCGAGAGGCGGTTCGGAAGTCCGGTGAGCCGGTCGCGGTGCGCGCTGTCGAACAATTGCTGCTGCGTGCGCTTGAGCTCCGTGACGTCGAGCGAGACGCCGACGGTGCCGATGACGCTGCCCGAAGCGTCGAGCAGCGGCTCGACGTGGTGGCGCAGCCAGCGTTCGCCGCGTGCCGTTTCGGCGCGCATCGGCGAGCCGGCCATCACGTCGCGCAGCACGTGTTCGGCGATGAGGGCTCCCGACGGCTTTCCGATCAGCTGCGAGGCGTCCAGGCCGAGCTCGTCGAGCGTGCCGCCCGCGAGCGAGGTGAAGCGCGCGTCAAGGTCCGTCGTCCACAGGACGGCGTCGACGTTCTCGGCGACCAAGCGCAGACGCTGCTCCGTCTCGCGCACGTGTGCGCCCGTGCGCTGCGACTCGGTGACGTCGCGCAGCGTCACGACCGCTTCGCGCCCGGCCGCGCGAATCAGCACCTCGATGATGGCGCCCGACGCCGCGAGCGTGCGCGTGACGCGCTCGCCGGTCCGCACCGCATAGCGAACGTCGGGAACCAGCTCGGACGCCAGCGGCGCCATGATCGTGTCGAGCGAGCGGCCGACGAGCGTCTGCGGGGGCAGAAACCGCGCCGCCTCCGCGTTGACGTTCGTGATGCGAAGGTCTTCATCGACGACGTACACGCCATCGGCCACCGCGGACACCACGCGAGCGTGGCGTCCCGCCGCCTCGTCGGCGCGCACACGCAACATCGTCGCGAGGCGGCGCAGACGCGTCGCATACGCGAACAGGCAGGCCGCCGAAGCGACCGCGAGTCCGAGGACGAGAAGCAGCATAAGCGAGACGGTCATCCGTAACCGATCGAGGAGGCAAGGCAAGGGGCCACCGCTCGAACATCCTCTCGCGCGGCGCCACCCCTCTGTATTATGTCTATCGGAAGTTCCCGGCAGATTCGTAAACTTGGTGTGTGTTAAGGATCGGTAAAGGCTGGTGCTGCGAAACCTCAGCCTGCCTGTCCAAGCAGCGTCAGCGTCCCCATCCACAGCCCGAGCCCGACGCAGACGACCGCCACGCCGACCGCGACGATGTTGCCGAGCGCGGAGTTCACGCGGTCGCCGAGCACCTTCTTGTCATTGGAGAGGACGAGCAAAAAGCCGAGCACGATCGGCAGCACGAAGGCGTTGAACGCCTCGACCCAGACCGTGATGCGAATCAGCGGGAGGTGCGGGATGAGCACGATTCCCGCGGCGACGATGACCATCGACGCGTACATCCCGTAAAAGCGCTTGGCCTCGTAGCAGGACGCGTTCAGCGAGCACCGCCACGCGAACGCTTCACCGAACGCCCACGCCGACGCGAGCGACACGACGAGCGCACCGAGCATCGCGGCGCCCAAGAGCCCGGCACCGAACGCGATGCCGGCGAGACGCGACCCCGTCAGCGGGACGAGCGCGAGCGCGGCGTGCGCCGCGTCGGTCACGTTCTGATGGTGGACGAACAGCGTCGCGGCGCACGTCACGACGACGGCGACCATGATCAGCTGGGTGAACACCGAGCCGATCGCCGTGTCGATGCGCGCGAAGCGCAAATCCTTCGGCGTGAGGCCTTTGTCGACGGTCGCCGACTGCTGGTAGAAGATCATCCAGGGCATGATCACGGCGCCGATGTTTCCGGCGACCAGCAACAGGTAGTCGCGATTTGCCAGCGGCTGGCTGCCGAACAGCCCTTCGTGCACGAGCGTGCCCGGATCGGGATGCGCCGCGAACGCCGCCGGGATGAACAGCAGCTCGAGAATGCACAGGCCGAGCGCGAGGAACTCCGCGCGCTTGTACCGGCCGCTGAACGCGATGCCGATCAGCACCGTGGCCGAGGCGATCACCATCGGTGCCACCGGAACGCCGAACACGAGCGCGGCTCCGGCGATGCCGATGAATTCCGTCACGAGCGCGGCGAGGTTCGTGACGAGCATCGTGCCGAGCGACACCCACGTCCACGCGAGGCCGTAGTGCTCGCGGATCAGCTGCGCGTGACCCTTGCCGGTGACCGTGCCGAGCCGGACCGTCATCTCCTGGACGACGAACAGCGGCCCGATCAAGAGCAGCTGCAGGAGCACCAGCTTCATTCCGAACTGGGCACCGGACGTGGCGGCCGTCGTGATGCTGCCGGCCTCCGTGTCGGCGAAGGCGACGATGAGCCCCGGACCCATCACGGCAAGGTACCGCCAGATGGGATTCCGCGGCCGGGGGACGACGTCGATCGATTGAGGGGTGGCGTGAACCGCGGACATCGTCACTCCGGAGCTTGTGAGGTTTGCCTAACAACTTACGAAGGAGCGCCAAACGTTCCTCCGAGCGCCGGGCGCCGCGAGGGGCCCGGGCGGCCCTTTGCCCAAATCCGGAAACCAGCTTCACATGCCCTCGGAGGGACGCATGGCAGTCACGGGTATCGGCGGGTTTTTCTTCCGGGCGCGCGATCCGGAGACGCTGGCCGCGTGGTACCGCACCCACTTCGGCCTGACCGCCCCGGACGAAGCCGTCTGGCAGCAGCAGGCGGGGCCCACGGTGTTCATGCCGTTCGCCGCGGACACCGATTATTTCGCCGCCGGCAAGCAGTTCATGATCAACCTGCGGGTGGACGATCTGGACGCGCTGCTCGCCGACCTGCGAGCCGCGGGGATCGAGGTCGGCACCGATCCGAGCTGGGACGCACCGGAGACCGGCCGTTTTGCGCGGGTGCACGACCCGGAGGGCAACGCGATCGAGATCTGGGAGCCTCCAACCGACTGACGCCGGAGCCGTCCGTCGAACGCGCGGACGTTACGCCTTACGCGCCGACGCTTTCTTTCGCGCGCCGCTCTTCTTACGCGCGCCGCTCTTCTTGCGCGCGCCGCTCTTCTTGCGCGCGCCGCTCTTCTTGCGCGCGCCGCTCTGCTTGCCGCGGCCGGCGGGCGGGCCGAACTCCTCGCGCAGCACGTCCTTGGCGTCTTCGAGGATCTTGCGGCGCGACGGCGAGAGATTTTTCCCGGCGCGGTTGATGTAGAACGTCAGCATCGACATCGCAGAGCGATACGGCGAGCTCTTGCGGCGACCGGACGTCTCGGCGTCATGCTCGAGCTCGCGCGCGATCGCACGCGGATTGGCCTTGGCGAACGTGCCGCCGGGGACGTCGAGCGCGTCGCTCGTCGCGGTGACGCGAGCCGACCAGTAGTGCGTCCCGGACTTCTTGCCGCGCGTCTTTTTCGCCGCGCCCGTCTTCTTGCGAGAGGTCTTCGTGCGGGCGGTCTTCTTGCTTGCCACGACGGGAAGGTACCCGCGCGCGGTCGCCTCACACGGAACCGCCCGGGGGGCGTCGAAGGGCAAGAACGTGCTCGCCTACGCCGCGCTCGGGGCGCTTGTCGTGGGCCTGGCTTCGCCCGCTCCCGTACCGAAGCCGGCTCCGACCAACCCGTTCAACCTCGATCCGATTCCGGTGCCCACGACGCTTCCGGTCATCGGCGGGACGCGCTCCAAGCCCGTCTGCGGCGCGATCCGCGTCGCCGTGGCACCCGCGGTGAAGGCCGCGATGAAGAACGATCAGACGTACGGCGGCCTGCGCACGAAGATCTTCGATTACGTCGTGAAGGACTCCGAAGAAGCGCGCGATCTCCACCTCACGCAGATGGACCGCACGGTCGACGACATGGTGAAGAACGTCGACGCGATCAACGACGCGCTCAAGTCGCCTGCTCTGGACGTGACCGGTACGACGAAACCCGACGACGCGAAAACGCTTCGCGATCTGCGCCGGTCGCTGCAAAGCATGGCGAACGCGGAGAAGACGCAACTCGAAGTCATGAGCGGCTTCGTCGAGACCGAGCGCATGCGCCGCTTCGGCCGGCTCAACGAGACCGAGACGAACATGCAGCGCGCGATCGTGCCCAACGTCGCGGTCGCATCGAACGGCGGCGCCATGCCGACGCCGGTCCCCGTCTCGCCGTTCCTGCGCGACGCGCAGACGGTGTTCAACCCGACGCATCCCACCGTGAGAACGCTCGGCGATGCGCACCGGCTCGACCGCGATCTCGGCGAGATCGCGGACTTCACGAACCGAATGGAGGACGCCGCGACCAAGATCATCGTGCCCGCGGCGAACAGCTGCAAGTAGCGAGCCTGGGTCGGGTTCCGAGGCGGCGCCCGATGCCGCCCCGAAAGCAATGAACCCGATGGGCGTCCCGCGCAAGCCGGTTGAGCCGCCAACGGCCGAGGCGTCGGCGTTCCTCGAGCAAGCGATGGATCAGTACGGCAAGGCGACGTACAACTTCGCCTACCGCCTGACCGGCAACGATGCGGACGCACGCGACCTCACGCAGGACGCATTCATTCGCGTCTACCGAGCTTGGAGGTCATTCCAACCAGGCACGTCGTTCCTGTCGTGGATCTACCGGATCGTCACGAACCTGTACCGGGATGAACTTCGGAGAAGAAAGGGACGTTTCCAAGAGGAGATACCCGAGGACAACGCCCCGCAAGAGTACGCGGGGAGCCGGCCGCTGGCCGTGGACCCGATCGATGACTACATTTCCGGACAGTTGGGGGAGCCGCTCTCGAAAGCGCTCGCGCAACTCTCGCCGGAGCAGCGGCAAGTCGTGGTTCTCGCCGATATCGAAGAGTACAGCTACCAAGAAATCGCCGACATCATGGGCTGCTCCATCGGAACGGTGCGGTCCAGGCTCCACCGGGCTCGCGCCCTTCTCCGCCGGCTCGTAACCCGGGCGCAACAGGAACAACGATGACCCCCCACTACGACCGCGACATTCTGATCGACTACCTGCACGGCGAGCTGCCCGACTCGGCCGATGCTGCCGTCTTGCTGCACCTCGACGCCTGCTCCGCGTGCCGCGCCGTGCACGACGAGGAAGCGTCGCTCGGCGAAGCACTCCGCAGCGCCGGGCTCGCCGAAGAGCTCGAGTTTCCGTCGCTGATCAAGGCCCGGGTGTGGGAGACCGTCCGCAGCCGCAAGCCGTCGCTGTTCGAACGCTTGCGGAGCTGGGGACCGCGCATCGCCGTCCCGGTCGCAGCCGTCCTCGCGCTGGCCGCGTACCTGGGTACGCCGCTGCGGCACACCGCCGCGCCGGCCGGCGTCGAAGCCAGCTACTTCCTCGACGAGCACAACGCCGAGGCGCAGCAGAACCCGTTCGGACCGGGCGTCGCGCCGGCCATCTACGCCACCGACACGCAAGACCGCGGCAGCTCGACCGCCGCGTCGTACATCGACACCGCCGACGCCGCGACACTCGACGACGCCGACGGTGCGTTCCGCTAGCCTCGCGCTCGCAGCGGCCGCGCTGATCGCGCTCGCCGCCTCGGGCGTGCGCGCCGCCTCGCCGGCGCCACGCACGGCGCTTCACGCGCCGGTGAACGAACGCGTCGCGGCACCGGTCATCCCGCTGCCCGCGGGCGTCGACGGCCGCCCGCTGCTCGTCGCCGCAGCCGCCGCACCCAAGCACGTCTCGTTCGTCGGTCTCACGACCTCGATCCGCAGCGGGCAGACGCGCGCGCTCGCCATCGTATCTAAGCTCGAGCACCGCGCGCCCGACGAGTCGCGGCGCACGTACCTCACGCCGCGCGTGCTCTACGGACAGTTCGTCATCAGCCGCGGCGCGACGTCTTGGGACGTCGACCCGACGCGCAAGCGCGTCGTCGTGAGCGAGAACAAGGCGGCCGTCGATCCCGTCGCCGTCGTCGACGACATCGCACTCGTCGACAGCAACTACCGGGCGGTCCGCACCGCAACCGACGGCATCGCGCAGCGCAAGACGGACGTCGTCGATCTCGTGAGCAAGTACACGGGTGAGCGCGCGATGCGTCTGTGGATCGATATGCAGACGCACATCGTGCTCGCGAAAGAGGCGTACCACAGCGACGGTTCGCTCGCGTGGCGCGTTCGCTTCGACGACATCCGCTACACGGAAGCCATCCCCGAGTCGATCTTCAGCTCGGCGATTCCGCAGGGATTCTCAACGGTCAAGGGGCGCTCGTACCAGCAGCCGCAAGCGTTGCCGGGCGCGTTCGCGAGCGCCGGCTTCCGCCCGATCACGCCGAAGTATCTGCCCGACGGGTTCATCCTGTCCGGCGCGGACGTCTCGCAGGTCAAAGACGTGCGCAACCTGCACCTGATCTACTCGGACGGTATCCGCACGATGTCGCTCTTCGAGAGCGCGACCGACCGCGCGATCGACTTCACCGGGATGACCGTGCAGTCCACGCGGTTCGAAGACCACGACGCGCAGTACGTGCGCGACGGCCCGACGACGCTCCTGGCCTGGCGCGAGCACGGTCTCGCGTTCGCGCTCGTCGGCGATCTCGACCTCAAAGAACTCACGCAGATCGCGACCTCCGTCGTCCCGTAGCGGCTTCGCCTGCGCCGAAGTCTTCGCGTTCGGGCCTTTCGGCCCGAGCCGCCCCTTGCGGTGACGAGGATGCGAGGGATGGACGGGCGTGGCACTCTCCGTTTCGTCCGTCCCCGCGGTTCTCGACCGGATCCGCACCGCGCGCGACGTCGCGTTCGGGTCGTACTTTCTCCCGCACGGCGCGGCTCGTGACGCGCTCGAGGCCGCGGCGCAACGCGGCGCGCACGTCGCGGTCACGCTGCAGGCGGATCCGTACCGCAATCCGTACGGCGCGCGCGCCAATGCGGAAGCGGCGAGGCGTCTGCGCGACGCAGGCGCGGAGGTGACGCTGCTCGACAGCGAGCGCGCTCCGTTCCACCTCAAGGCTGCGGTCGTCGACGGGGTCGCGTTCCTCGACGATCGCAACTGGACCAAGCGCGGTCCGGAGACCGTCGTCGCGGACGACGCGCCCGACGACGTCGCGCTGGTGCGGGAGGCGCTGCGCGGCCGCGGCGGCGCGGACGCGAACCTTGCGACGCGCAAGGATGCCGCGCTCGGCCGCGAGCTCGGCCTCGTCGAGCATGCCGGCGACGGACCCGTCATCCTGGAGACCGAACGCGTCGCCGCCTCACCGCTCGCGCGCGCGCTCGCCGCGCGCGCACTGCGCGGTGCGCCGACGGAGCTCGTGGTGTCGCGGTCGCGCGGTTCCGTCCGCGAAGCGCACGCGATCGCCGCACTGCAGAAGGCGGGCGTCGTCGTGCGCCGCGGCGGCGCGAACGAAAAGCTCGCGCTCGCCGGGGACGCTGCGTGGATCGGATCGAGCAGCGCCACCGGCGCGTGGGGCAGGAACGCGAGTCAGCTCGAATGGGGGCTGGCCACGCGCCAACCCGCCCTGGTCAGTGCGGTGCGGGCTGCGCTGGCGCGCGACGCTCCGCGCGCAGCATGTCGCGCAGACGCGTGCGCTGCGCCGGCGTGAGGACCGCGTCGATCTGCGAGCGCAGCTGCTTGCGGTTGGCGCGCCGCGTCGCGCGGTCGGCGCCTTTGTTCTGTCCGCGCGCCTGAGCGAAGATCGCGTCGATCTGCGAGTGCTGCGCGGCGCTCAGGTCGAGCCGGCCGAGCGCCTCGCGCAGCGCGTTGCGGTGGTGGGCATGGGCGGCGGCCTGCGGGGCGGCGGGGTCTGCGCGAGCGCGGTGACCGGAACCGCCAGCGCGAGCGCAAGCGCTCCGGCGGCGGCGAGACGGGTGATGGACACGGAACGGAACTCCTGCGTCCGAAGGACGCGTGCGACGAGGTGCTCTCTCTAGCATAGCCGGTGCCCGCCTGGGCGTCGTGAGAGCGCCGTTAGATGCCGCGCCTAGGTGGAGGAAAGGCCGCTGATCGCCTTGTCGATATCGGCTTTCTTCGTCTCTCCGCTCGTGATCCAGCGGATCTTCTTGTTCTGGTCGATCAGAACGATGGTCGGAAAGCCGTCCTTGAGGTACGCCTGCGCGACCTTGAGATCGGGATCGAACGCGATCGGGTACCGAACGCCGAACTGCTGCGCGAACGTGTTCACGTCGGCCTGCGACTCCGGCCCCTGGTGGTTGATGTCGAACGCATCGCCGCTGACCGCGACGAGGGCGACCTTGCCGGCGTACTGCGTCGCGACTTGGTTCATCACGGCGGTCTCGCGCTGGCAGTGCGGGCACCACGTCGCGAAGACCTCGAGCAGCACCGGCGTCGACACACCGGCCAGATCGAACGGACCGGCGTTCGTCTGCACGCTGAACTCGGGCGCGGTATCGCCGACCTTGATCGACGACTGGCCGACCGCCTTCGTCGCGTTCTCCGGAACGACGTTCCCGGACAACGCGAACTTGAGCAGCACGACCGCGGCGATCACGACGACGGCGACGATCGCCCAGATGATGTACTTCCGGCGGTCGCCGGAAGTCGAGACGGCACGGCTCATGATGCGTTCCTCAATTTGCGGTCGAGCGCGAGAGCCCCGGGCGGGCGCAGCGCGACGAGTACGGCGAGCACGACGAAGATCGCGTCCCGCGCGACCTCACCCCAGGTGGTGACCGACGTGTCGTTGGGTCCGAAGCAGCCGCAGGAGAGCTGCAGCCCTCGCATCACCGCGGAGGCGATGGCGAGGTCGAAGACGAGCAGCAGCACGGCCGCGATCCCCGCGACGGTGCGCGTGAAGAGTCCGGCGACCAGAAACGCGCCGAGTCCGACCTCGACGAACGGCATCAGAATCGCCATCGGTGCGACGACGCCGCGCGGCAGCAGCCGAAAGGCGGCGATCTCTTGCGCGAACTGCGCGAAATGGCCGATCTTCAATCCGCCGGCGACCAGGAAGATCGCGCCGAGCACGACGCGGACCACGAGGACCGCGACCGGCAGCGCCCGCGCGCTCACCGGATGGCGCCGAGCGCCGCCTGCTCGACTTCGCGAACGAGGGCGCGCTGTGCGGGCGGAATCGCGTGCACGTCGGTGCGGTCCACTTCGACGTTCTCTTCGAATCCGGCGATGGTGTCGGCGACGCACCCCGCGACCATCTGCGGGTCATAGCCGCCCTCGAGCACGAACAGTGCGCGGCCGTCGCAGTGCGTGTCGGCGAGCTCGCGGATGAAGCGCCCCATCTGGCGCGCGAACGACGGATCGACGCCGAGGTCGCCGACCGGGTCGCCCGCGCACACGTCGTAGCCGGCGCTCACGATGATGAGCCCCGGCTGGATGCGTTCGGCGAGCGCGCGCATCGTGCGCGTGTGCAGCGCCATGAAGCCTTCGGCGGAGATCCCGCGGCGCGCGTCGATCGGCACGTTGACGAGCGCGGCGCCGGATACGACGCGGTTGTCGCGCGGATCACCGGTGCCGGGATAGGCCGGGTCGGCATGCGAGCCGACGTACGAGACGCCGCCGCCGATCATCGCCTGCGTGCCGTTACCGTGATGGTAGTCGAAGTCGAAGACGATGACGCGCTTGCCCTCGCGCTGCGCGTACGTGCGCGCCGCGATCGCCGCGTTGTTGAACACGCAAAAGCCCATGCCGCGCGCCGGCTCCGCGTGATGGCCCGGCGGACGGACCAGAGCGAACGCACCGCGCCGTCCGTCGACGGCCGCGTCGAGCGCGACGAGCGTTCCGCCGACGGCACGCGCGGCGTCTTCGTACGATCCGGCGTCGACCAGCGTGTCGCCGGTGGCGAGATCGGTGACGTAGCCGGGCTCGAGCGCCTCGCACGTGCGGCGCACGAGCTCGATGTACGGCGCCGGGTGCACGCGCGCGATCTCATCGGGCCGTGCGAGGCGTGTGTCGACGCGCTCGCCGAGCATGCCGCGTCGCGCCAGCTCGGCCGCGACGACGCGCACCCGATCCGGCGACTCCGGATGCGGAATGCCGTTCAGGTGCGCCGTCAGGCTCTCGTCGTACGCGACGATCATGAATGGGCTACCTCGAGGAGGTCGATTTCGGTGCCGGCGTCTTCGAGGCGGCGGGCTTCTTGGACGACGGCTTCGCGGCCGGCTTGGCCGCGGGCTTCGCGTTGCGGTCCAGCGCGGCGATCAGCGACTTCACCTGGTTGTAGCCCTGCGATCCCGGCTTGACGTAGCCGAGCAGCTTCTGGTACGCGGCTTTGGCTTTGTCGGGCTGACGGGCGCCGGCGTAGCACTGGCCCAGGCCGTACAGGATCGACGGATTCTGCCGGGACAGCTGCGGCGCATCTTTGTCGAGCGCGTCGTACACCTGGACGCACTCGTTGTAGTTGCGCGTCTGCAGATCGGCCTGGCCGAGGCCCATCAGCGCGTCCGGCGTGTGCTGCAGGTTGTACGAGGCCTTGAACTCGCCCGCGGCTTTGTCGAACTGCCGGCTCGCCGCGTACGTCGCGCCGAGCAGCAGGTGCGAGCGCGGGTCGTTCGGCGCGAGCTCCGCCACGCGCTTGAACTGATCGAGCGCCTTCGGAAGCTGGTTCTGGCTCGCATAGAGCTGACCCAGGCGCACGACGGCGTCGGCCTGGTCGCGATTCGGCCCCGCACCCGTGATGAACTCGCGCTCGGCGCCCGCAGTGTCCTTGCGTGAGAGCAGGTACTCGCCGTACGCGGTGTGCGCCGAGAGCACGTTGGGGAACTGGGAGATCGCGCGCTTGAACGCGGCGTCCGCGTCGGAGTCCATCTTCTCGTTGGCGTAGACGATGGCTTCCTGATCGATCACGGCGACCTTGTCGTTCGGATCGGTCTGCAGCTTGTACACCGCGTCGTACGCCGCGATGGCATCCTTCACGTTGTGCTGCGCGGCCGCGAGCCCCGCCTTGCCGACGAGCGCGTCGACGCTGGTGGGATCGACCGTGGTCGCGCGATCGTAGAGCTGCTGAGCGAGCGCGATCGCGTTCTGCGACTGATACGTGCGCGCCTCGATGAGGATCGGGCGCACGTCCTTCGGCGCGATCTTCACGGCGTTCTCGAGCTGCTGGCGCGCCTCGTCGTACTTGCCCTCGGACGCGAGCACTTGGCCGTACGCGATGTACGAGGTCTCGTCATCCTTGTTGAACGTCACCGCGCGCTTGGCGATCCGCTCCGCATCGGCGAAGCGGTTCTGCCGCACGTAGATGCTCGTGAGGGTGCCGAGCACGCCGGCGTTCGTCGGCTCGAGGTTCGCGGCTTGCTCGAGGTCAGCCAGCCCTTCCTTTTCGTGCCCCAGCGCGTTCTGCGCGAGACCGTCGAAGTAATAGGCCTGCGCGGTTTTCGTGCCGCTCTGCAGGAGCCGCTGCGTGAGCGGCTGCGCGAGATCGGGACGGTTGATCTGCAGGTAGTCCGACGCCAGCTCCAACGCGTTCTGCTTGTTGCTGGGATCGCTCTTGAGCGCGGCCTCGAGGCGCGGGATCGCGCGGTCGAGCGGCTCGGGCGTCGCGGTGGGGGACGGCGCGGGCGAGGGCGACGCGCTCGCGGCGGGCTTGGCCGCCTTCGGAGCAGCCATCGCGGGATGCACGCTGGCGCCCGCCGCAGCGACGATCGCGGCGACGGTGAAGGCGAGGGCGGGGGTCAAACGACGGATCATTTAGGCGTGTGCGGCTTTCGCGTCGCGGACGAGCTTCGTCAACTCCGGAACGATGGCGAATGCGTCTCCGACGACGAGGAGATCGGCAAACTCGGCGATCGGCGCGCTGCCGTCCTTATTGATCGCGATGATCGTCTCGGACGTCCGCATGCCGACCTTGTGTTGAATCGCGCCCGAGATCCCGACCGCGATGTAGAGCTGCGGGCTGATCGTCTTTCCGGTCTGCCCGACTTGATGGCCGTGGGGGATCCAGCCGGCGTCGACCGCCGCCCGTGATGCGCCCACCGCGCCGCCGAACGCGTCGGCGAGGCCCTTGAGGATCGTGGTGAACGGTTCCGGACCGCCCATCCCGCGACCGCCGCTAACGACGACCGACGCCTCTTCGACGCCAAGTTCCGCTGCGGCTTCCTCGACCTCGTCCTCCACGGTGACCGCTGAGGCCTTCCCGCTCGACGGAATCTGAACGATCTCGCCGGCACCGGAAGTTTCCTTGGCGGCGAAAACGTTCGGCCGGATCGCCGCTACGCCGTAGTCGGAACCCGTCAGCTTGCACGTCGTGATGACCAAGCCGCCGAGCTTGGGCATCACGCACGACACGTCGCCGCCGTCGATGGTGAAATCGACGACGTCGGCGTTCACGCCGCAGTCGACGCGCGCGGCGAAGCGCGAGCCGACGTCGCGGCCGATCATGGTGTTCCCGACGAGCACGAGCGAAGGCCCGACCGACTTCGCGACGGACTCCACCGCGTCGACCGCGCCGTCGAGGAACCGGTCCTCCTCCGACACGTGGATCTGATCGACGGGATACCGCGCGAGCGTCGCGGCGGCTTGCTGCGCGCCGGGACCGGACACGACCGCGTGCGCCTTGCCGCCGAGGCGGTCGGCGAGCGCGCGGGCTTGCGTGGCCGCCTCGAGCGACGAGCGCCGGATCGCGCCGTGCTTGTGTTCGATGAACGCGATGACGTTCTGCATCACAGAAACTTCCGGTCTTTGAGGAACTGGACGATCGTCTTGGCGCCTTCGGCGGCGTCGGCCGCGGAAACGACCTGGCCCTTCGCGCGCGCGGGCGGCATCGTGACGTCGACGAGCCGCGCCTTCGCGCCGTCGGTGCCGACGGCGACGGTGAGCGCGAGATCGGATGCAGCGAGCTGCTTGATCTCCTTTTTCTTGGCGCCCATGATGCCTTTGAGCGACGGATACCGCGGCTCGTTCGCCGATTTCGTGACGCTCACGAGCGCCGGCAGCGCCGCGGAAATCGTCATGTAGCCGGTTTCCGTCTCGCGCTGCACGCGCGCGCGGCCGCCGGCGACCTCGAGGGTGCGCGCGTACGTGAGCGCGGGAAAGCCGAGCTTCTCGGCGAGCATGCCGGGCAGATCGCCGCTGATCGCGTCGGTCGACTGCGTCCCGGTGATCACGAGATCGGGGCTCTGCGCCTTGATGGCGGCCGCGAGCGCGACGGCCGTGCCCCACAGGTCGCTGCCGGCGAACGCGTCGTCGGACACCATGACGGCGTCGTCGGCTCCCATCGCGAGTGCTTTGCGCACGATCTCTTTGCCGCTCGCAGGCGTCATCGAGACGATGGTGACCGTGGAACCATCGGCGAGCTTCTCTTTGAGTTGCAGCGCCGCTTCGATGGCGTACTCGTCGAACGGGTTGAGAACCGTTTCGACGCCGCTCCGCACGAGGCGCTTCGTCGCCGGATCGATGCGCTTGTCTGCGTTCGTATCCGGCACCAGCTTGACGGTGACGAGGATCTTCAGCTTCCGAAACCTCCGGACACACGAAACCCGGCGGCTCGCCGGGTCGGGAACCTCCGGGGCTTCTGGACAGGGGCCGCGAGCCCTCCAATATATTCAAAATAATAGGTTCGCGATAAGCGGTCAAGCCCCGCCAGGGGACGGGTTCCGCATGGCGCGAACGAACGGCCACTTGCGACAGGATTCCACCAGCGCTGCGCCCGCCGTGGTGCTCATCTCCGGATCGCCCCGCACCGGCACGACGCTGCTGGCGGAAATCCTCAACGAATCGCCTCGCGCGGCGGTCATGTTCGAGTACGGGCTCGGCGACTTGCTGCGCGACATGAGCGGCGTGTTCACGTACGGCCGCGCCCGGGACGAGTGGTACCGGAACGTGCGCGGCGTGAGCGCGCAAACCGCGACCGCGGACACCTACCCGTTCGCTCGCACGAGCGCCGCACGGCGGTATCCGAGCGCTTCGCGCTTCGCGGCGATCGTCAGCGCCGTGGTCGAGGCGACGCTCGGCAAAAACGAGGTCGCGCTGATCGGCTCGAAAACCGCGGGTGCCACGGAAGGCAACACGACCGCGGCGATCGCCGAGCTGTTCTCGGACGTGCGTCACCTGCTGACCGTCCGCAGCCCGCTCGGCACCATCAACTCGATGATGAACCGGCGCAATCTCGCGCGGCGCGGCCTTGACGAGTGGCCGATCGACGACGTCGCCGCCGCCATCACGGAATACCGCCGCGGTGTGCTCATCCTGCTCTCGCGCGTGGCGCGCGCACCCGACCGTGCGTTCGTCGTCCCGTACGAAGACGTGGTGGCGAGCTACGATCGCACCGTCAGCGCGATCGGAGCATTCCTCGGGCTGGAACTGCCGCCGAGCAGCACGTCGCGCGTCGCGAAGGACGGCGCGAACACGCGTCCGGTGCTGACGGACGAGGAGGAAACGATCGTGCGCTCGAGCTTCCCCGGCGCGATCGCCATGTGGGACGAGAAGCCCCTGGCCGGCATGCATGCCGACGGACGCCTCGACGACCTCGCCGACTGCCTCGAACCGATCGTGCCGGGACACCGGTACACGTACGCAACCGGAGCGCGCTCGTTCCTCGGAGCCGGTTGGAGCATCTCGCAGCCGGAAGGCGTCTGGACCGACGACGCGCGCGCCGATCTCTTCTTCCCGGCACCGCGCTCGCGACGGTATCAGCTGTTGCTCGAAGGCAGCTTCTTCTTGCCGGATGCCGGCGCGTCGGTCACGATCGTGCTCGAGCATGCCGGTCGCGAGATCTTCCGCGGCACGTGCATGCTGGGCGGCGAGACGGTTGCGGCCGACGCGACGAACCGGTTCTTTGCCGGGCCGGGCCCACGCACGCTGGTCACGCTTCCGTTCGAACCCGACGGTTTGATCACGCGCGTCTCGCTGCATCTCGACGGTGCGTCCACCCCGCTCGCCGCCGGATTCTCCGGCGACGACCGTCTCCTCGGGTTCCTTCTGCAGAGCCTCACGCTGCGGGATGTCTGAAACGGCGGCGACGGCAAGGCCGGCGATCGTTTTCGTGATCGGGACGATGCGCTCGGGATCGACGTGGCTGGGCGCCGTGCTCGGCGGTCACGCCGAAACCACGTGCCTGGGTGAATACTGCCGGCCCTTCATGCAGCGCGGCACGTGCGCGTGCCGGTTGTGCGAAGCCGACGGCCGTCCGGAGTGCACCGTGCTGTACGGTATCGAGCACGCTGCCGTTGCGGACGCGTACACCTTCGCGGCCCAGCGCACGCAGCGGTCCATCATCGTCGACACGTCCAAGCGGCTGGACTGGCTGTCGCGCTTCGTCGGGCAACGCGATGCCGACGTGCGGCTGGTGCACGTGCTGCGCCATCCGGCGGGCTACGTGGACTCGCAGCAGCGCCGACGACCCGGCGACACGCCCGACGCGCTGCTGACCGAGTGGACGAGCGCGAACGAGGCGCTCGACGCGTTCACGTCGTCGCTCCGAAGGCCCGTGTCGACCGTGATCTACGACGAGCTGGCCGATGCGCCGGAGGCGCACTTCCCCGAGCTCTGCGAAGCGCTCGGGTTTCAATGGGATCCCGGGGCGCTGCGCTACTGGGAACGGCCGCAGCACGGGCTGGGCGCGAACGGTGCGTCGTCGGCATATCTGCGCGGCCGCGCGGTGACGAACTACCGGACCGGCGACGATGCGTTCTACGCCACGATCACGCAGCGTCCGACGACGTCGGACACGCGCTGGCGCGAGCGCATCCCGGAGGCCTTCGTCCGCCGGGCGGTGCGGACGCCGTACGTGCAGGCGCTGGCGCGGCGCCTCGGGCGCGAACCCTGGCGCTGATCGGCGTGCCCGACGTCATGCTTCCTGCGGAGGACCAAGCAACCGATCGAGAACCGGCGTCCTTTGCGCCGGCCGGATCGGGCGGCCCTCGGCCCGTCCGTGCGCGAGCCAATGCGCGAATCCGCTCTCGAAGCGCTCGTCGAGAACCGCGTCGTGCACGTCGGGGTTGGCGACGAGGTATTCCATCTCCACGAAGTCCGGAAAAAGCGGCTCGCACGTGATCCCGTACGTTCGCAGGAAGTGCGAGGTGATGGCGCCGACGGCGTCGTCGCGAACGTGATGATTATCGGCGGCGCTGTACGCGAGCGAACGATGCGACACCGTGATCGTTTCGTAGCTCGGATAGTACTGCACGAGCGGCCGCCCGCGCGCAGAGTCCCGGGCTGCCGCGAGCAGCGTCGCCTTGCCGTAGGCGTTCGCGACGATCACGTCCTCACCACTGAACGTATGCTCCAGCGGCACCGGAGAGACCGTCACGACGATGCGGACACCGGGCCGTGCGCTGCTCTCGACGATGTCGTAGATCGCTTCGAGTGCCGCCCGATTCTCGGCATAGTCGCATACGCGCATGCCGAAGCGCCCGGGGTAGCGCCGAACGACGGCCAGCGGCGGCGCCACGTTGAGCGCAAGCCCGCTTTCCGCGTCGAACCAGGTCTCGACGAGTCCGAGCGTGATGATGATCACGGAGGCGTCGCGAACGCGGCGGAAGTACGACACGACGCGCTCTCGGCGTGCGCACGCATCGCCGTGTGCGATGGCAACGGCGCGTGGCGACAGTTGGAGGTCACGCCACCCGCCGTCGTGGTCGACGAGAGCAGTCTGCGGCCAAGGCTCCCCGAGCAGCGCCCAGCGCAGCTCGTTGAGCATGGATCCGGTCGTGAACTTGTTGACGCCGGCGTTCGGGCGTCCGGTACCGCCGCGAAGCGCGATTGCTTTGCTGAGCGTCGTGATTCCGCGGTACATCAGGTGCTCTTCGATGTTGCGCGCGAAGCACGACCCGATGCAGAAGAACGCATCGTTCGCGTTCAGGGCGAACGCGGGATCGGCGCCGGCGACTGCCAACCCGCTCTCCAGCCGCGCGTGGGCGGTGTCGTGCACCGCCGCCGCGTTCGGCGCCGCGGTCCATCGCGACGCGGTCGAGCGCAGGAGGTTCGCCCAAGCCGCTTGGCCGTCGATGACCATCCCTGCTTCTACCCGCACGCCTTCTCACCGACCTTGGAAAGCATCCACGGCGCGCACGGCAAACCACGGAGGGCATCATGGCCGTACTCTTCTGCGTCCGCCCGGCGACGCGCAACATCGGGAACGACGTCATCAACCGGGCGGTCGTCGACGTGCTGCGGGCCGCGTTCGGATCGGATGCCGCCGTCGTCAACGTGCCCGCGCTCGGCGGACGTGACGGAGGCGGTCTGACCGCAGCCTCGGTCTACGACATGAACCGCCTCGCGGACGGCGTGATCGTGGGGGGCGGAAACCTCTTCGAGAACGGTCAGCTCACCGTCGACACGGCAGCGCTCGCCGCGCTGCGCGTCCCGATGATGATGCTGGGCGTGTCGCACGGACGCATCCGCGCCGAAAGCGGGGAGCTGGTCGCGCGCACGGACTCGATGGCGCCGCAGACGATTCTGCCGCTGACGCGGCATGCGTCGCACGTGCTCGTGCGCGATCACGGCTCCGCGCGCATGCTCCGAGAGCTCGGTGTCGAGGGCGCCGAGGTCGCGGGCTGTCCCACCCTGTTCCTCCCGCCGAACGAAGCGGGACGCAGGCGCACCGAGCGGGTTCTTGTCTCGATCCGGCATCCCGCGCGCATGAGCGTGGCGCCCGAGCTGCAGTGGCGCGTCGCGCGCGACGTCGATGAGCTGCTCGTTTCGCTTCGCCGCACGTACGGCGACTGCGTTTCGCTGGTCTGTCACGACTATCAAGACCTCGAGTTCGCGCGAGCGTTCCCCGGCGTGCCGCTCTTGTACTTCGACGATGTCGACCGTTACCTCGACGCGCTTCGTGACTGCCGCCTGAGCGTCTCGTATCGGCTCCATGCCTTCCTGCCGTGCTTGGCGTTCGGCACGCCGGCGATCCACCTGTCGTACGACGAGCGCGGAGCAGAGATGGTCGCCACCGCGGGCATGCGCGACTGGGACGTCGACATCACGCGCGAGCGGGACGTTGCCGCAGCGGTGATGCACCGCGTCGCGGCGCTCGCTCGATACGACGAGCTGCGGGCCCATGCGCTGGGGCGCATCGCTCGCTTCCGCGCGAAAACGACGTTGCGCGTCGGGGAATTCGCGCGGCGCGTCGCCGCAGCCCCGGAAGAGCAGGCGGTATGACCGCTCCGGCGGAGCAGACCGGCGAGCGGCCGGAACGTGTGTGTCGCACGGTCGCGGCGTGCGACGTCACCGGCGGTTCGGCGCTCTACGGCCGCGCCGTCGAGGAGATCGTGGATGCCGTCGCCGCCATGCAAGGCGCCGGCGCCGCGGACGTCGTCCGCTCGCGCGGGGTCGGCATGCTGCACGCGGTGATCGACGCGTCGGAGATCGGCGCCCTGCGCGACAGGGTGCTCGACCGGCTGCGCGACGACTTGCTTCGTTTCGCCGTCAGCCTCGGACGCTCGGTGCTCGGCTGGGACGGCGAGTTCTATGTCGACGACTATCTGATTCTGCGCGTCAACTTTCCGTACGCGGTCGCGCGCGCGAGCCCGCCCGGCGCGGAGAACCCGGGCGTCGGGCGGCTGAGCCCCGCAGTCCGTGCGACCGCGGCCGCGCGCCGCGTGCGCGATCCGCGATACGCACCCGCCTCGTACCACCGCGGCCATCCGCCGGCGGCGTGGGCGCACGGGCCGCACGTCGACAGCTGGACCGGCCATTCGAAAGACGGCCTCAACGTGTGGTGGGCGATCTCCGACGTGCCGGCCGAAGCCGGTATGGTGCTGTATCCGGACGTCGACGTGGACGCGCTCGACTGCGACCCGTGCACGCTGTACCTGCGCGCGGGCACCCGGCTCCCCGAACCGACGGTGCTGCCGCTCGAAGCCGGAACGATGATCGTGTTCGATCCCGAGGTTCTCCACGGCACGCATCTCAACGTGACGGACCGCACGCGCGTCGCGCTTTCGCTGCGCCTGAACGCGCACGAGCCGCGCTTCGACCCCAACTGTTTCTACGCGCGCGAGTTCTGGCGGCGCGCGAGCGACGTCTCGGCCGGCTCCGACACGGTTCTGCACTTGCGGCGGGAAGCGCATCTCGCGCAGGTGCCGTTGCAAAGCGCACGCGCCGCCGCGCCGCCGCGCGCGCCCGCGGCCGTGACCGCCGCTGTCTGCGGCGGCAAGGTCGAGATCGACGCGGCCTTGCTGCGCGAGCAGGGCGACCCGCTCGTCGTCGAAGCGGATGGCCGCCGCATCGGCGTCGTGCGCCGCGCCGGCGGGGTCTTCGCGTTCGACGCCGCGTGTCCGCACTACGGGCTCGACCTCACGTGCGGCAACGTCTCGGCGTCCGGCGTGCGATGCCCCGGCTGCGCCGTCTCGTTCGATTTTGCGACCGGTGCGTCCGCGACGCCGGCGTTGTCGATGACGACGTTCGCCGCGCACGAGCACGACGGCCGCGTGACGGTCGATCTCGGCGCGTAGCGCGTCGCGCATGACGAACGCCCTGCGCGGATACGCCGTGTGCGCGACGCAGCGGTCCGGCAGCACGTTCGCGTGCGAGCTGCTGACGTCGACGGGCCTGCTCGGGAACCCGCTCGATTATTTCAACCCCGCCGGCCGGCGCGCGAAGGGCTGGACCGACTTTCCCGGCGACTACGACGCCCAGCTCGAGCTGATCCCACGGGCCGGCGCAACGCCCAACGGCGTCTACGCGATGAAGGTGTTTCCGGAGCATCTCGACGCGCTCGACGAGCGGCAGTGGACGCAGCGGCTGCCGGGGCTGCGCTGGGTGTATCTGCGCCGCGAGGATCTGCTCGGGCAAGCAATCTCGCTGGTCATCGCCGAACAGTCCGGTCGCTGGCGCTCGACGGCCGAGGCGCTCGCCGAACCGCGCTACGACGCGGATGCCATCCGCAGCGCTCTGTCGCGGATCGCGAGCGGCGATGCGCAGTGGCGGCTGTTCTTCGCCCGGCACGGCATCCGGCCGCTCGAGACGACGTACGAGGCGGTCACGTCTGCGCCGGACGGCTTCGTGTGCGCCGTCGCCGCGCTCGCGGGCGTGGACGATGATGCGACGATCGACACGGCGCGCGTGACCACGGCCCTGCAGCGCGACGAGCGGACCGCGATTTGGCGCGACCGTTTTCTCGGTGAGCAAGCCGCGCGGCAGCGCGCGAGCTCGTTTACGGTCGCGCCGGGGCGGCGCCCTCGGCTGAGCGTGCACGTCCTCACGCGCGACGCCGAGCACCGGCTCGGACGGCTCATCGCCGAAGCGCAGGAGTATGCCGACGAGGTCGTCGTGGGCGTCGACGCCTCGTCCCGCGACGGCACGTTCGAGCTGGCCGCCGAGCACGCCGACGTCGCGTACCGCTTTCGTTTACCGCGGCCCACGCAGCTGAGCCCCGCGCGGATGCTCGCGTTCGAGTACGCGACCGGCGACTGGATCCTCACCCTCGACGACGACGAGAGCATGGAGCCGGCATTCGGCGCGCTCGTGCCGGCGCTGATGCGTGCACCTCGCATCACGCACTGCTACTTTCCGCGCAAGTGGATCGTCTCGGAGGAGCCGTGCGAGTACGTGCACGCGGCGCCGTGGTTCCCGAATTGGGCCCCGCGACTGTTCCGCAACGATCCCTCGCTGTTCTGGAAACCGCCGGAGCCCCACAGCATGTACTTCATCGAAGGGCCCGCGGCGTTCGACGAACGCGCCGCGATCCTGCATTTCGAGCCCGTCTGGTGCACGCCCGAGGATCGCGCACGCAAAGTGGCCTCGTATCGCGCGGCCGGTGCGCGGCCGGACTCGGAAACGTTCTACGCGCCGATGGAGGAGCTGCCGCGCCGTCCTGCGACGGCGCGGCGCGCGCGCACACCGCAGCGGCGCAGCGGAATCGTCCACTCCGCCGTGCGCGTGCTCTCGGCGATCGAGACGCCTGGGTGGGCGGCGGAGTTCACGTCAGTCGACCTCCCGCAGACGATGCGCCCGGGCGAAAGCGCCGTGGGCCGCGCGACCGTGCGCAACGCCGGCCGGCTGGCGTGGTCCCCGACGTACGCGCAGTGGCCCGCGAACCCGTGGCCGATGCTTCGGCTGAGCAACCACGTGCGCGCCGCGAACGGCGCGCTCGTCGACCCGGCAGGCGGCGCGCGCACGCTGCTGCCGCGGTTCGTTGCGCCCGGCGAGGACGTGACGTTCATCGTGGAGTTCAGCGCACCCGAACGGCCCGGCGAGTACGTGATCGAATGGGACATGCTCAGCGAGGGCCACACGTGGTTCGCCGCGTGCGGGAGCGAGGTCTATCGCCACGCGCTGCGCGTGGAGCCCGCGCCGCCCTGATCGACAGCCGTGCGATCTCGTCGTCCGTTCGCGCGGTTAGCGAAGCGCCGCGACGACGGCATGGACTTCGTCGAGGTCGCGCACGATCATCACCATGTCGGCCGTGTCGCGCAACGAGCCGAGCAGCGACGAACGCCCGAACGACGTTTCGGGCGTAACCACCACGGCAGCGATCAGGATCCCGCGCGTTCGAGCGGCGTCGCCCAGGGCCGCCGTCAACGTCTCATCCGCGGCATCGCCGGCGTCCGCGACGAACACCAGCATGTCGCAGTCGCGCAGCGCGTCGTCGAGTTCGTCGCTCGCGGGAGGAAGGTCGACGACGCGAACGCCGTCCAGCTCGGCGCGCAAGAACGAGTGCGCCGTCGTGCTCGCCGGCTCCGTCCCGGCGACGGCGATCCGCGCGTCAACCCGGCGGGGGACGGTCAGCTCCACGGCAGCACCGTGACGTGGATCGCGTCCGAGCCGGATTCGCCCGCGAGCCGGCGGATCGCGCGGTCGACGCCGTCGAGGCCGAACGAGTCGGTGCACATCGCATCGAGCGGGAATCTTCCCGACGCGATCAGCGCGAGCGCATTCTCGACGGCGGCGTAGCTGTGCCCGCGCACGCCGATGATGCGCAGGACGCGCGACACGATGGTGTCCGCGTCGAACTCGGAGACGGGCTTGTGCTTTTCGCCGCCGAGCACGATCGTACCGCGCTTGCGCGCAAGCCGAAGCGCGCCGGAAACGGTTTCCGGCCCACCCGACGACGCTTCGATGACGACGTCCGCCATGCGCCCGCCGGTAACTTCGCGCACGTGCGTCTCCAACGCGCCGTCGTCCCCGTCGACGACGACCGTGTCGTCCGCGCCGAGCAGACGCGCCACCTCGAGCCGCTTCGCGTCGCTCGCGAGCCCGGAGACGATGATGCGCGCCGCGCCGGCGACCTTCGCGGCGACCACGCACGCCAGACCTTGCTGACCGGGACCTTGAACGACGACCGTGCTGCCGTACGCGACGTGCGCTTCGCGCTGCGCCCATTCGAAGCCGTTGCTCAGCGGGATCGCGAGCGCGGCGAGCTCTGCGGGCATGTCGTCCGCGATGCGGTGCAGCACCGAGCGCGGGTGCAGGTACGCAAACCGGCTGAAGCCGCCCCACAGCGCCGGTGCGACGCTCACCGGCGTCGAGCCGTAACGCATTCCGCCGAGCCAGATGTCGGTCGCGTCGCAGAGCCGGAAGTCGTCGCTGCGGCAGTACGCGCAGTGGCCGCACGGCAGATACTCTTCCATCACCACACGGTCGCCGATGCCCAGGCCCCAGCGCTCGCGCGCTCGCGTGCCGAGCGCTTCGATGCGCCCGACGTTCTCGTGCCCGAGGATCGTCGGCTCGCGGATGCGGCGGTACGCCGGTACGTCGCTGCCGCACACGCCGGCAGCCTCGATGCGCAACAGCCCGCCGTCGGCCGGGATCGCGGGCTCCTCGAACGCGCGCAGCTCGGTCACCCCCGCCGCGGTCGCGACGGCGGCCGCGATCGTCATCAGAGCGAGACGAACGCGGTGTGCGGCTGCAGCCGCAGCGCGTCGGCGGCGCCTTCCTGGAACGGCACGTCCTTCGCGAGCAGCAGCGACGCGGAGCGTACACGCTGCGTGCGCGGGTCGAGTCCCGGCGGGGTGCCGCCGTTCTGCGTCTCCGTCGCGGCGCGCAACAGGCGCTGCCGCGCCATGATGATCCCGCTGTCGCTGGTGCCAAGCCGCTCTTTGAGCCGGTTTTGGATCGGCCCCATGCTCTCTTGCAGCGAGGCGTCCTGCATCGCGATCCCGGCGACGCCGCTGAACGACTCCTTCGCACGCTGGGCACGGCGGTCGATCAAGTAGTCGTTGCTCGCGTCGGCGACGGGCTCGTACGTTCCCGGCTTGTAGACGCAGTGGATCCCGCCGCCGGCGCGCATGTCCGCGAGCTCGCTTGCGTGCAGCTCGCGCAGCGGGTGGTAGTTGATGCTCCACGCCCAGCACGTCTGGTCGTCGATCGGCACCCACGCGTGCGCGCCGATCAGGTTGTCGCCGAACGGTGGAATGATCGTGTACCAGGGCATCACGTACTGCGTGATTCGCCAATAGTACCGCTCCTCGTCGGCGTTGCGCCGCGCGCCGATCAGCAGCCCGCCGTCCGAATCGACGACCTCGAAGCGCGGCCGCCCGTCCTTCTTCAGGTACGCGTTGCCGAGCGAGCCGCGGTGCAGCGGGTCGTTGTCGAGGTTGAAGCGGTGCGTGAACGAGACGTGGCTCGAGTCGATCCCGCCCTCGAGCGCTTGCAAGTAGTTCGTGCGCTGGAGGCGTTTGGTAACGTACACCTGCGATGCGGGGAGCGTCGCCCACTCGATCTCCGGCTGCGCCGGCCGCGCGTCGGGCGGCCCCATGTAGGCCCACAGCACGTCGCCGAGCTGCACGAGCGGATACGCCGCGATGCGCACCTTGTGCTTGAAGTTGCTCTCTTCCGGCTCGGAAGGCATGTCCACGCAGCGGCCTTGGACGTCGAACTTCCAGCCGTGGTACGAGCAGCGCAGCCCGCACTCTTCGTTGCGCGCGAAGAACAGCGAGACGCCGCGGTGCGGGCAAAAGCCTTCCACCAACGCGTAGCGCCCGCCGGTGTCGCGAAACGCGATCAAGTCCTCGCCGAGCAACCGCACCCGCACCGGCGGGCAGTCGGGCTCGGGCAGCTCCTCCGCAAGCAGCGCGGGGACCCAGTAGCGGCGGAACAGCTCGCCCATCGGCGTTCCGGCGTTGGTCGATACGAGAGCTCGCTGCTGTTCGGCGGTCAGCGCCATGACGGTTCGGTTCTCCTCAGCGTCGCGTTCGGGATGGGATCAGGAATCGTTCCAGCTCGTTGAGCAGCACGGTCATCACGAAGCCGATGATCGCGATCGTGATGAGCCCGACGTACATCACGTTGACCTGCAGAATCTGCCAGGCGTTCCAGATCATGAAGCCCAGGCCGCTCTGCGCGCCCACCATCTCGGCGATCGCGATGAGGATCAGCGCGAGACCGGCGCCGAGCTTCACGCCGGTCATGATCACCGGCAGCGCGCCGGGAAACGCGATCGTGCGAAACACGGACCAGCCGCGCGCGCCGAAGTTTCGACCGACGTCGAAGTAGATGCCGTTGATCTCGCGCACGCCGGCCGCAGTGTTGATGACGACCGGGTAGAACATGCCGATCGCCACCATCGCGATCTTCGAGGGCTCGCCCAGGCCGAAGACGAGCAGGATCAGCGGCAGGATCGCGCTCTTGGGGATCGGGTAGGTCGCCGAGATCAGCGGGTCGACGATCGCGTAGACCGGACGGTAGAGTCCCATCGCCAAGCCGATCAACAAGGCCGGCACGCCGCCCACGACGATCCCGATCGCCAGCCGCTCGAGCGTGGTCAGCGTGTTGGAGAGCAGCGTACCGTTCGCGATCAGCGTGCCGAACGTGCCGGCGATCGACGAGGGCGCCGGGAAGAACCGCACGTCGATCCAGTGCGCGCGCGCGGCGATCTCCCACAGCACGAACAGCGCGACCGGCGACGCAACGCTCAAGATGCGGTCGCGCGTCGCCTCGCTGGGCCCGCGCCGCGCACGCGAACGGCGGTCGGCCGTGACGGCCGGAGTCGAAGCCTCGACGCTCACGCGACCGGGATCTCGTCTTTGAGCTGCGCCCAGATGGCGCGGAAGAGCCCACCGTACTCGGGCGTCGAGCGCAGATCGAGCACCGAGCGCGGGCGGGCGAACGGCACGTCGACGAAGGCCTTCGGCCGGCCGCGGTCGGCGCTCATGATCATGATCCGGTCGCCGAGGGTGACGGCCTCGTCGACGCTGTGCGTGATGAAGACGACGGTCTTCTTCGTCTCGTCCCAGATGCGCAGCAGCTCGTCCTGGAGCAGCGTGCGGTTCTGCTCGTCCAGCGCGGAGAACGGTTCGTCCATCAGCAGGACTTCGGGATCACAGGCGAAGGCGCGCGCGATAGAAACGCGCTGCTTCATCCCGCCCGAAAGCTGGTGCGGGTACGCGTCGGCGAAGCGGCGCAAGCCCGTGCGGTCGAGATAGTGCCCGACGACTTCGTTGATGTGCGGCTGCGCGGCGCCGCGCATCCGCAAGCCGTACTCGGCGTTCTGGCGCACCGTCATCCACGGGAAGATCGACTCGCCCTGGAACACCATGGCGTTCGCCGGCCGCTCACGCGCGCCGCGCGCGATCGTGACGCGCCCCGCCGTCGGCTCGTCCAGCCCCGCGGCGATTCGAAGCAGCGTCGTCTTGCCGCAGCCGCTCGGTCCGACGATCACGAAGAACTCGCCCGCTGCGACCTCGAACGAGAGGCCGCCGAGCGCGACGTGCTCGCCGTCGCGCAGGACGAAGCGTTTCTCGACGCTCTCGAAGCGAATCTTCGCAGCGGCGCTCACGCCGGTTTGTACTTGCCGACCGCCTTCGCCGCGGCGTCGACGAACGAGCCGTCGTGCACCGCGTCGGCGGTGACGTTGCCGGTCACCAGCCCCTGCGCTTTGAAGAACGCGAGGTCTTTGCGCAAGCTCTCGACGTTGACGCGGCCGTCGGGGTCGTTGCCGTTGGGCGTCGCCTGCTCGTAAATCGTGCGGTCCTTGACCGCGGTGTACTGGGTCAGGATGTCGATGATCTCGCGGCCGTTCTTGCCGGTGAGCGAGCCGTGACCGGTGCGCCTGTCGCGCGCGAGACCGTCGTTGTAAAAGCGCACCGCCTTGATGTAGGCGACCATGAACTTCTTGCCGATCTCGCGGTTCTTCTTCGCGAGGTTGTTGCCGTACAGGAGTACGGCAAGCTGTTGTTTCGGATAGAACACGTCGTCGCCGGCATACCGCACGGCGTGGCCGCTGCGCACGGCGAGCGTCGCGGACGGCTCGGTGGTGAGGCTGGCGTCGATGCTGCCGCCCGCAAACGCGGCGACGTGGTTGGGGAAGCCGAGATACTCGTGCGTGACGTCACCGTACGCGAGGTGGGCTTGCGCGAGCGCTTCGTTGAGCGTCGACGACGTGGTGGTGCCCTGCGCGGGCTCGGCGACCTTCATGCCCTTGAGGTTCTTGTAGGTGAAGTGCTGCACGAGATCGCTCCGCACCAGCAGCGGCATGTAGCCGAAGCCGTGCGGCGTCGAGCCTTTGTCGGCGACGATCTTGAGGTCGATCCCTTGCAGCACCGCGTTGTAGAGCCCCGCCGACGGGGCGCCGGCGGCGACGTCGAGCTGGTTCGCGCCGAGCGGCACGACCATCTTCGCGGCGGAGTCGAACGGCGTCCACTTCACGGCAAGGCCCTGCTCGCGGAAGAACCCTTTCTTGTCGCCGATGAAGAACGGGACGTCGCTGCTCGCGTTCACCGTGCCGACGGTGATCAGCTCATCCGCCCACGCGTACCGCAGGAACGCCGGCGCGCCGGCGGCCGCGGCGGAGAGCAGACCCGAGAACGTGCTGCGCTTCATCTGATGACGACCTCGCTGCGGATACACCCCTTTACAGGCTGGGGACGTACTCGTAGAGTGGAACCGTTTCCTATTGCGAAACAGCGTTTTGGAATATGAAATGAGCCTGTCGCTGGAGAAGGGGCTTCGGCTCCTGAGATCGTTGAGCGAGCGCACCGAGGGCGAGTGGCACGGCCTCTCGCTCAAGGACATCGCGGCCGCGAGCGAGCTCGACAAGGCGACCGCGCACCGGCTGCTGCGCTCGCTCGCGAAGTTCGGCTACGTGACGCAGGACGAGCGCGGGCGCTATGCGATCGGCGCCGCGGCGGTCGCGCTCGGCCACGCAGCGTTCGAGTCGAACCGGCTGGTCCGCCGGACGCTGGCGATCATGCGCGCGCTGCACGCGTCGACCGAGGAGACGATCAACCTCGCCGAGCGCCACGACCTGAGCAGCGTGACGATCCACGAGATCCCGAGCACGCACCAAGTCCGCTTCACCACGCGCATCGGTGCTGCCGCGCCGCTCCACCTCGGCGCGAGCTCGCGCGCGACGCTCGCCTTCAGTGCGCCGCCCGTTCGCGAGGCCGTGCTCTCGCAGCCGCTCCAGCGCGTGACGGAGAACAGCATCATCGAGCGCGCAGCGCTGGAGCGCGCGCTCGAGCAAGTGCGTAGCGACGGTTACGCAACGAGCTTCGGCGAGCGCGTTCCCGGCACGAACTCGATCGCCGTCCCGCTGCTCGGAACTGACGGCCACGCGATCGGCTCGCTTGCGATCCTGTGGCCCTCACGCGGCGCACGCGTCGACCGCGCGCGTCGCGCGACGTGGCCCGTCATGATGCTCGAGCACGTCGGCGACGTGCAAGGGAGGCTCTGAAACGCGTCGCCGCCCCGAGCGCCCCGACGAGGCTGCGGGACGTCGCGCTTGGGATGACCGGGGCTCGAACCCGGACGCTCTTGCGAGCTGCAGATTTTAAGTCTGCTGTGTCTGCCTATTCCACCATCATCCCGCGCCGGAATTCGGTCGGTTCACCAGCGCTTCCGCCCCGGGAGACGGTCGGCTCCCAAGGGAAGTCGTCCCGGGTGGACCTGCACAGCCTCGCGCTGGCGTACTCGCTCAGCGCGATCGCCGGGCTGCGCGCGTCCCTGACGGTCCTCGCCGTCTCGGTCGCGATCCATCTGCACGCCTATGCACCGCCTCACGAGCTGGCGTGGCTCGGCTCGAACCTGACGCTCGCGATCGCTGCGGCGTTTGCGCTGGCGGATTTCGTTGCGGACAAGGTGCCGTCGTCGACCACGCGGTGCACCTCGTGCACGGCGTTCTGGCGCCGGTCGCGGGCGCCGCGGCAGCCGCGGGCATCGATGGCGGCAGCAGCACGAGCTCGATGACGATCGCCGGGCTCCTCGGCGGCGCGAACGCCTTCGCCATGCTCGGGCTGCGCGCGACCGCGCGCGGCGCGAGTTCCGCGGTGTCGGCCGGGATGCTCAATCCGGTGCTGAGCCTCATCGAAGACGCAGTCGCGGTCACCGGCCTCGCGCTGGCGTTCGTCGCACCGTTTGCCGTCGCGATCGCGGCGCTGCTCGTCACGGTGACGTTCGTGCTGCTCGTCGGACGCGGGCTTCGCGCGCACGCCTAACGGCGACCAGCCGTCACGGCAGCACGGCGCGCCGGAACGCGGGCGACGTGAGGTAGCCCAAGAGCAGATCGGCTTCGCTGACCGTGAACCCGTCGACGTCGAGCGCGCGGCACGCTTCGTCGACGACGATCAAACCGGCAGGCAGAATGTCGGCGCGCTGCGGCCGGATGAACGGCATCTCCTTGCGCTGCGCGAGATCGCGCGACAGCAGCGCGTCGATCATGCTTTCGCGCTCGGCTCGCGTCATGGTCGCGCCGTCCGGCGCGCCGCTCGACCCCATCGCAGCCGCGGTGAACACCGTGCCGCCGACCGCGATCAGCGCGTGAAAGCCGCGCACCGCGACGAACGGTTCGAGCACGGCTCGCGCGTCCGCCCGTGCCCGGCGTTCGATGTCCTCGCGGTCGACGACGTGCAGCGCGCGCTCGCCGAGCAGCGCCGGATGCCGCTCGGACAAGCGCACCGCACCGACCTCGCACGACAGCGTCCGGCGCACCGCGCCCGCTGCGCGCGCACGCGACGGTGCGTCCACGGCGAGCTCCGTGCTGCCCCCGCCGACGTCCAGCACCGCAATCTCGTCGTCGCCGTCGCGCTGGGTCGTCGCGCCCAGGAACGAGTACGTCGCCTCGTCGGACCCGGAAAGGATGCGCGGCGCGATGCCGACCCGCGCTGCGACGTCCTCGGCGAACGCCGCACCGTCGTCGGCGCGGCGCAGCGCGCTCGTCGCGATCGCGTCGACTTCGTCCGCGGCGAGCCGCCGCGCGATGGTCGCGTACTCGTCGATCGCCGCGAGCGTGCGGTCGCGCGCGGCCGCGTCGATCGTGCCCCTCGCGCCGATGCCGGCCCCGATCCGCGTGCCGCGCGACTCGCCGGCGAGGCGCTCGCCGCGAGCGCCGAGGACCAGCAGCCGCGTCGAGTTCGTTCCGATCGAGAAGAGCGCGCGAATCACCGGCGGGCCGTTCGCGCGCGGGCGCGAAGCGACCCGCATGGCGCGCGCGGCTCCGGCGTTTCTGTTCGATCTCGACGGCACACTCGTCGACTCGGTCTACCAGCACGTCGCGGCGTGGCACGCGGCGCTGCGCGCGTGCGACATCCCGCTTTCCGTGTGGCGCATCCATCGCAAGATCGGCATGAGCGGCGGGCTGTTCGTGCGCGGGTTGATGCGCGAGCTGGGCCGCGACCTCGCGCCGGAGGTCGCGCTCGAGCTGCGGCGGCGCCATGCCGAGGCATATGCCGCGCGCTTCGACGGCGTCGTCGCGCTGCCGGGCGCCCGCGACCTCCTCGCGACGCTCACGAGCCTAGGCGTCTCCTGGGCGATCGCAACCAGCGGCACGCGCGAGGTCGCGGACCGTACGTTGGCGCTGCTGGACATCCCCGCGGACGTGCCTGTCGTGACACGCGACGAGGTCACGCACGCCAAACCCGATCCCGACCTCTTCTTGCGCGCCGCCGAGCGTCTGCGCGTGCCCATCGAGCACAGCATCGTCGTCGGCGACTCGGTGTGGGATCTGCTCGCCGCGCGCCGCGCGGGCGCGCTCGGCGTGGGACTGCTCTCCGGCGGCTACGGCTACGACGAGCTGCAGAGCGGCGGCGCATACCGCGTCTATGAAGATCCCGCCGATCTGCTGCGCCATCTCGACGAAGTCGGCGTCCGCGAACCCGATTAGCGTCCTTCGACGAGCTCAGGATGACGGAGCACGAGCTCACGTCGTGGAGCGGTAGACGAGACCGAAGCCCAGGTCGGTCACGAGTTCGAACGCGCCGGACGCGTCGATCGTCGCGCGCTCGACGGCCGTATGGTAGAGCACGACGACCTCGCGCGGCTCCGCGTCGCGGCGCAGCGCCGCGATCACGCGCTCGAGCACCGGAGCGGTGAACGGATTGAACAGGTACACGACCAGATCGCCGCGCGGAAAATCATACGCGGCCGCGTCGGCGCGGACGATCTTCACGTCGCGCACGACGCGGCGCGGATCGCCCGACGCGAGGTTGTCACGCGCGATCTCGGCGAGCGCGGGAGAAATCTCGACGCCCACGACCGCGCGGTACGGCCGGCGCGCCGCGAGCATGACGACGCGGCCCAAGCCCGCGCCGACGTCGACGAAGGTCGCCCGCTCGGGCTCGAGCGGCGACGCCGCGATGAGCGCAACCGCCTCCGCGACCGGCGTGGGCGAGTAGTGCGTGGCGTGCTCGATAGACGGACCGATCGCCTCGGGGTCGAGCTGGCCCAAGAACAGCAGCGCTTCCGTCGTGACGCCGAGCTGGGCGTCGAAACGCTGCCCCGCACGCCGGCCGGACACGCGCGCCGCTAGTAGCGCTTCGCCGCGGTCGCCTCGCGCGTGCGTTCGATCATGCGCAGCGAGCGCTCGTGATTCCGGTGCGCGACCCCGACGTACAGCGTGTCGATGATCGTCAGCTGCGCGATGCGGCTCGAGCTCGCGTCGCTGCGGAACGCCGTCTGCTGCGCCGCCGTGACGAGCACGACGTCGGACACCTTCGTGATCGGCGACGAGGAGCGGTGCGTGATGCACACCGTCGTTGCGCCGTTCGATTTCGCGCGCCCGAGCGCGTCGGTCACGTCACGGCTGGCGCCGGTGTGCGAGATGCCCAGCGCGACATCGCCGGGACCGAGCAGCGCCGACGACATCGCCATCAGGTCGCCGTCCGAGAGCGCGACCGACAGCACGCCGAGCTTGAGAAATTTGTGGTACGCGTCCAGCGCCAGCGGACCGCTGCCGCCCACGCCGTAGAACTCCACGCGCCGCGCCGTCGCCAGCGCGTCGACCGCGCGGCCCAGCTCGCGGTCGTCGAGCACCTCGATCGTGTCGCGCAGCGCCTGCGCGTTCGCCTGGAACACTTTGCTCTTTACCGTCGAAAGGTCGTCGCTCAGCTCGATCGCGGCATAGATCTCCGTCGCCGGCTCGACGAGATCGCGCGCGAGAACGATCTTGAACTCCTGATAGCCCTTGTAGCCGATCTTCTGCGTGAGGCGAACGACGGTCGACTCGCTCGTGTTCGTTCGCTCCGCGAGCTCCGTCACCGTGAGGTAGATCAGCTCGTCGGGGTGCTTGAGGATGAAGTCGGCGACGCGCTTCTCCGCCGCGCGCAGTCCGGAGTACGCGCCTTGAAGGCGCACGAACGACCCCGGCACGTGGACGGGATCGACGCGAACTCCTCGCATGGCCATGGAAGACGATTTCGCGAGGCCGTCCGAGCCGGCCTCGCCGCTGTGTTGGCCCAATGGCAAACCGTCGGCGGTCAGCTCTCCCGACTTTCGAAGAACCTGGCCCGCTGCCGCTTGCGAACCAAGTGCCGCTCGAAGGGCTGCGGCCGGTCCGGGGGCGCCCATTCTTCGGTCGACTTGAGGTACGCCGCGATCTGCGCCTCGAAGGACGGGTCGGTCAGCGCCGGGACGTCCGTGGTCGGCGCGACCTCGTCGATGCGGGTCTGGGCCAGCACGACCATCTTCCCGACCCGGTCGAAGGGCAGGGTGACGTCCTTGTGCTCGAGGGCTCGCGTGTACGCGGCGCGGTTCTTGTTGACGTCCCCGATCGGCGCCGCGGCGAGCCGTCCGTCGTCCAGGCGCACGGTGGCTCCCAGGTTGTGGACGTTGATCACGCTGCCGCGGACGCGATCGCTCACGGCGCGTGGCCGCGCTTGAGGTAGATGATGGCCTCGTGGTCGCCGACGAGGTGCAGCCGGTCGTGAATCTCCGGGACCGCGCCGCGCGGGTCCGAAAGGCGCTTGATGTCGCGCACCTGCTGCGTCCGCTTCGCGCGCAGCTGGGCCACGTCGTGCTCGACGTCCCGCAGCTCGTGCGCCAGCGCGACGTTGCGGCCGATGATGCGCGCGTACTGCACGCCGATCAGCGCGATCGCGACGAGCGCGACGCAGAGGACCCCGAGCCTGCCTGCCGCGCGCAGCAGCACCGCAGGCCGCGTCATGCGTCCGACCCGATGCGGCGGAACTTGCGGTACCGGCGTTCACGCAGCTCGTCGCGACGGCACGGTGACCAGCGCGTCGAGCGCGGCGATGACGGCGTCGAGCACGCGCGCGACGGTGCCTGCGGCGTCGCGGTGCGCACCGCCCATCGGCTCCGGGATCACCTCGTCAACGATCCCGAACGCCAGGAGATCATCGGACGTCAGCTTCAACCGCGAGGCCGCGTCTTCCGCGCGCGCCGCATCGCCCCACAGGATCGCCGCCGCGCCTTCGGGCGACGCGACCGAGTACACCGCGTGCTCGAGCATCAGGACGCGGTCGGCGAGCGCGAGCGCCAGCGCGCCTCCGGAACCGCCTTCGCCGACGACCGTCGCGACGATCGGGATCGGCGCGTCCGCCAGCTCGTAGAGCGACTGCGCGATCGCTTCCGCCTGCGCGCGCTCTTCGGAGCCGATGCCCGGATCGGCGCCGCTCGTATCGACGAACGTCACGACGGGGAGCCGCAGATGCGACGCGAGCTGTACGAGGCGAATGACCTTGCGATAGCCTTCCGGCGACGGCATCCCGAAGTTGCGGAACACCTTCTCCTTGGTGTCGCGCCCTTTGTCCTGAGCGATCGCCATGACGCGGCGGCCGCGCAGCTTGGCGAACCCCCCGACGATCGCATGGTCGTCGCGAAACCGGCGGTCGCCGTGCAGCTCGTCGAACTGATCGAGGGCGGCGATGTAGTCGGATCCGAGCGGACGCTTCGGATGACGCGCCATGTTGACGCGCTGCCACGGCGTCATCGTGCCGAAGATGTCGCGCTGGATCTGTCCGTACTTCGCTTCGAGCGCGCGAATCTCGGCGCTCATGTCGACGGGCTGCTGCGCAGCGTGCGCTTTGAGCTCGGCGATGCGCTGCTCGAGCTCGAGCAGTCCCTTCTCGCGCTCGACGATGACGTTCACGCGCGCGGCTCCGCGGGCGCCGCGGCCACCGCGGCGCGACCGTTCGTGCCGCGCTGCGCGCCCGACCCGTAGTCGAGCAGGCGCACGAGCGTGTTCTTCACCTCGGCCCGCTCGACGACCATGTCGATCGCGCCCTTCTCGAGCAAGAACTCCGCCGTTTGGAAATTGTCCGGCAGCTTCTGGCGAATCGTCTGCTCGATGACGCGGCGGCCGGCGAACCCGATCGCCGCGCGCGCCTCGGCCAGCACGACGTCGGCCTGGAACGCGAAGGACGCGGAGACGCCGCCGGTCGTCGGATCGGTGAGCACGCTCAGATAGTAGCCGCCGTCATCGCGAAAGCGGCGCACCGCGAGCGTCGTCTTCGCCATCTGCATGAGGGCGAGCATGCCTTCTTCCATGCGCGCGCCGCCGCTCGCCGTGAACACGACGCACGGAACGTGTCGCTCGCGCGCACGCTCGAAGAGCAGCGCGATGCGCTCGCCGACGACCGTGCCCATCGTGCCGCCGCGGAAATTGAAATCCATCACGGCGAGCGCGACCGGATAGGCGCCGATCGACGCGAAGCCGCAGACGACGCCTTCGGTCAGCTTGGACTTCTCGCGGTCGCGGGCGAGCTTCTGCGGGTACGGCGTCTTATCGGTCCAGCCGAGCGGATCGCCCGGGACCATGTCGCCGCCGATCTCGGCGAAGTCGGCGTCGACGAGGCTCGAGATGCGGTCGAACGCGTGCATGCGGAAGTGGTGGCTGCACGTCGTGCAGACCCACAGGTTCGCTGCGAGGTCGGGACGGTAGATCATCGTGCCGCACTTGGGGCACTTGGTCCACTGCGCCGCGTCCTCGGCCGGGACGGGCTGTGCGCGCCGAATGCGCAGCCACTCCGGCATCGGCATGCTGGTTACCGCTTGCCCGCCAGCCGCGAACCGTAGATGCGGCCGAGCTGCTTGAGATAGTTCAGGATTTCGTTCTGATTCAACTTCGACGTGCCCGCAACCCGGTCGGTGAAGACGTACGGCACCTCGATTGCACGGCCGTAGCGTGCCTTCGCGATCACCTCGAGGCCGATCTTGAAGCCGATGGGGTCGAGCTCGACGCCGTCGAGGGCCTCGCGCTTGACGAGGAAGTAGCCCGACGTGATGTCGCGGATGCGCGTCAGCGGCTGCGCGAGCGCGATTGCGACGCGCGACGTGACGATGCGCCGCTTGGGCCAGTTCGAGATGCCGCCGCCCGGCACGTACCGCGACCCGATCGCGAGGCCGTACCCGTCGTTCTGAAGCGCCGCGACCATCCGCGGCAAGATCTCGGCGTCGTGGGAGAAGTCCGCGTCCATCGCGCCGAGCGCCGCAGAATCCGCGCGCGCGAAGGCCCAGCCGTCGATCACGCCCGACGAGAGCCCCATCTTGCCGGGCCGGTGCAGGCAGCGCACGGGGTAGCCTTCGCGCTCGAGGCGGTCGACGATCGCGCCGGTTCCGTCGGGCGAGTTGTCGTCGACGACGACGATCTCGCCGTCGAGCGCGTTCCGCTCGAAGACGTCGGCAAGGGTCGTGATGAGCTTTTCGATCCCTCCGGCCTCGTTGTAGGTCGGAACGACGATGGAGAACTTGAGCTTCGTCGCGGGTGCAGGGGTCACGGTCACTTCAGCGGCTTCATCGTTGGGAACCGCGCCGGGTCGAACGGCGCGAGGTCTCGATACTGATCGGCCTGCCGCCTCATCAACTGAACGCCGCTCTCGTCGACCGACTCGATCTCGGCGGCCGGGACCGCGACGTCCTCGCCGCGCGCGTCGTGGTAGACGACCACGAGCGCGACGCTCCGCGAGCCGCTGTCGGCGTACACCGCGCGCACCGTTCCGACGCGCGTCTCGCCGGCGAAGACGGGAGTTTCTGGTTCGAGCGATTCGAGCGTGCGTGCCATGGTCGAACCCGAGTTGTACGCCGCCGTCACGTCGCGCTCCGCTCGGTTTCGTCCAGCGCGGCGAGCGCGCGCAAAAGCGCGGCCTTCGCATCCGAGTGGCCCCGAAAGTGCCGTTCGAGTGATTCGTTCAGCACCGCGTTCATGCTCTTCCGCTCGGTCTCCGATCGCCGTTTGAGCTCGTCGTACACGCCATCGTCAAGGCGTGCCGGAAAAGCACGCATCGCCGCTGATGATATCATACTGATATTGCACTGCGCAAGCGAGGGCTCATCCGAAGCCGCTCGGCGGCGACGCGGTTCCTAGCCCACGTGAACGTCCGCGACGCCCTCGTGTGGATCGCGCTGGCCGCCGCGTGCGCGGCCGCGGCGGAGGGCCTCACCCTCGCCGGCGTCCCGGCTCCCTGGCTGATCGGGCCCCTGCTGGTCGGCATCGCGACCGCCGTGAGCGGCATCGCGGACGTCCGCGTCCCGCCCATCGCGTTCAGCGGCGCGCAAGCCGCGATCGGAACGCTCATCGCGCAGACGTTCACCCCGCCGGTCGTCGTGTCGATCGCGCGGTCGTGGATCGTCATGCTCGCCGTCGTCGGGACGACGATCGCGGCGGCCGCGGTCGCCGGCTGGCTGCTCGCGCGCTTCAGCTCCATCCCGGCCGCGACGGCCGCGTGGGGATCGTCGCCCGGCGGCGCGGCAGCGATGACCGCGATGAGCGCCGACCACGGCGCCGACCAGCGCATCGTCGCCTTCATGCAGTACCTGCGCGTCACGCTCGTCGTGCTGTCCGCCTCCGCCGTCGCGCGCTTCTTGCTGCCGCACGCGGCGCATCCGCTCGCGACCGGCTCGCCGGGCGGCTGGGCCGCCGGCGCGGCGCCGATCGCCGAGACGCTCGTCGTCGCGGTCGCCGGCGCGTGGGCGGCGGTCCGGCTGCGCCTGCCGTCCGGCGCGCTGCTCGGCCCGATGCTGCTCGGCGCGGTGCTGCACGGGACCGGCCTCATCCGCATCACCGTGCCGCCCGCGGTGCTCGACGCCGCGTACATCGCGATCGGCCTCACCATCGGCCTCCTCTATACGCGCGCGACCGTCCGCTATGCGGTGCGCGTGCTGCCGCCGCTGCTCGTCTCGACCGGCGTGCTGATCGCGCTGTGCTGCGGATCGGCGGCGCTTCTCGTCGCCACCGTGCGCGTCGACCCGCTGACGGCCTACCTCGCCACCACCCCCGGCGGCCTGGACTCGGTCACCGTGATCGCCCTCGGCAGCGGCGCGAACGTGCCGCTCGTGCTCGCGGTGCAAGCGCTGCGCGTGTTCGTCGTGATCCTCAGCGGTCCGGCGGTCGCGAGGCTGATCGCACGCGTGGCGTAGAAGGCGGCGGCATGGCTTCACCACCCGTCTCCAACGGTTCGCCCGCGATCGCGCGCGTTGCGGTCGCCGGCGTCGGCCGCATGGGGGCGAACATCGCGCGCCGGCTGCACGACCGCGGCTACGCGGTGCGCGCGGTGTACGACGTGGACCGCGCGCGGGCCGAGGCGCTCGCGGCGGAGATCGGCGCCGAAGCTTCCGCGACGCTCGCGGCCGTCACGGCCGCGGCCGACGCGATCCTCACCGTCGTGACGGACGATGCGGCGATGCGCGCGATCTTCGCGCCCGACGGCGATTCGCTGCTGCGCGCAGCCGCGGGCAAGGTCTTCGTCAACTGCGCGACGCTCACGCCGCAGGTGCACGTCGAGGTCGACCGCCTCGCGCGCGACGCCGGCGCCGCCGCGGTCGAAGCGTGCATGGCAAGCTCCATTCCACAGGCGCGGAACGGTACGCTGTACTTGATCTGCGGAGGCGACGAGGCCGCGTACGCGCGCGTTCAGCCGCTGCTCGAGGCGATGAGCGTCTCGCGGCGCTGGGTCGGCGGGCCCGGCCGAGCCGCGCAGGTAAAAGCGCTCGTCAACATGCTCATGAACGTGAATACCGCCGCGCTCGCCGAAGCGCTCGGCCTGGGCGAAGCGCTCGGCATCGACCTCGCCGTGCTGATGGACGTGTTCGCGCACACGGGCGCGAACTCGCGCGTCCTCGAAACCGACGGCGCCGACATGGTCGCGCGCGAGCACGACGTCTACTTCTCCGCCGCGCACGCCGCCAAGGACTCGGGGATCGCGCTGGCCCTCGCGGAAGGTGCGGGCCTGCGGCTGCCGCTGGCTGCGGCGACCAAAGCGCAGTTCGACCGGCTCGTGCGCGCGGGGCACGGCGAGCTCGACAAGTCGGCGATCGCCGAGCTGACGTTCCGCGGCCGGACGAGCGCATGAGCGTCGAGACGCGCCGTGTCGTGCTCGAGACGGGCGCGACGACCGTGGTCGAATGCTGGGGCGATGCGGGACCCGCCGTGCTCTGCGTGCACGGCATCGCCTCGTCGAGGCGCGACTTCGCTCGGCTCGGCGAAGCGCTGGCACCGACGCATCGCGTGTTCGCGTACGACCAGCGCGGTCACGGCGACGCGGAGACGTCCGGTCCGCTCGCGCTGGACGCGCTCGCCGGCGACTTGCGCGCGGTCGCCGACAGCATCGGCACCGTTGCAGCAGTCGTCGGCCACTCGTGGGGCGGAGCGGTCGCGCTGATCGCAGGGCCGAAGGTCGCGCGCGCGGTCGTGCTGATCGATCCGATGCTGCGCGTCGCGCCCGGCACGTTCGAACGCGAGTACGTCGACGATCTCGCCTCGCTGCTCGGCGTGCCGCCCGGCGACGCGCGCGACGCCGCGGTTCGCGCGGCGTTCGCGACCGCGCACGCGCAGGACCGCGAAGGAAAGGTGCACGCGATGCGCCGCCTCGAGCTCGACGTCGTGCGCGGCCTGGGCAGCGACAACGACGCCGACGCGGGAGGATGGGATCTGCGCGAGCGCTTGCGCGCGCCGAAAGTGCCCGTGTGCGTCCTGCTGGCAGGCGACGAATCCGTCGTCGCGGCGGACGACCTCGACGGCGCGGCCGCGGGTGTGCGCGTCGTGACGTTCGACGGGCACGGGCACGCGCTGCACCGCACGGCGTTCGAACGGTTCGCCGAGCTCGTGCGCGACGCCGTTCCGGCCTAGCTCTCGACCGCCAGGCGCGCCGCCGCGCCGAGCATGGCGACTCCGGTCACGCGACTCGCGGCGCGCTTCGCGCGCGCGCTCCGCAGCATCGCGCGCGCATGGTGCGCGAGCGCGCCGTAGGCGGCGAACACGATCAGGTCGCTGACGATGAACGTCGCTCCCAGCACCGCGAACTGCGGCGCCGCCGGGCGCGCCGGGTCGACGAACTGCGGCAGCAGCGCGCCGAAGAACAGCACGACCTTCGGGTTCGCGAGCTGGGTCGTCAGCCCGAGGCGAAAGGCGCGCGGATCGGCGTCGCCGTCGACGGCAAAACCGCCGCGGCCCGGCGCGAGCAGCGCGCGCGCACCGAGGTAGGCAAGGTACGCGATGCCGGCCCACCGGACGGCCACGAAGATCGCGTGCGACGCGACCAGCGCCGCGCCGAGACCGACTGCCGCAGCCGCGACGAACACGGCATCGCCGGCAAGAACGCCGGCGTTCGTGGAGAGCGATGCGCGGAACCCGGCGCGCAGCGCCGTCGAGATGACGGCGACCACGGCCGGGCCTGGGATCAGCGAGACCGCCAGCGCGACGAGTGCGAACGCGTACCATGCGTGCGGCATGTGCGTTCGTTCGGCGCCGCGCGGGCGGTCACCCGGAGGTCGGCGCGCTAGTGACCGCGTTCGTCGCGCTGGGTGCTGCGGTCGTTCTGGTGCTGTTGCGCGCTGGGCTGCGCCTGCACCCGTTGCTGGTACTGCGAGCGCTGCTGGTTCTGCCAGTTCGTTTGCGTCTGCGTGCGCTGCTGGTTCTGCCAGTTCGATTGCGTCTGCGTGCGCTGCTCGTTCTGCCAGTTCGCCTGCGTCTGCGTGCGCTGCTCGTTCTGCCAGTTGGCGTTGCGCTCGTCGTACCGGGCCGGCGGAACGTACGTGCGCGACGGCGGCACGTAGTTGTACGTCTGCCCGTAGTTGTACGGCTGGCCGTAGTTGTACGCCGGCGCGTAACCCGTGTTGTACGGAACGTAGCCGTAGCTCGGCGCGTAGCCATTGCCGTACACGTACTGGTTCGGGTTGCCGCCGTTCGAGTTCGGATAGATCGTCTGCCCGTTCGGCATCACGATCCGCCCGTCGCCGTAGACGGTGCCGCCGTTGCGCGTGTAACCGACGATCGTGTTCGCCTCAGCCTGCTTGTGCTCGTAGTTGCTGAACAGCATCACTGCGCCGATCGCGGCCGCAGCCGTGAGGAGCGTCGATGTGGTGTCCGCGGAAGCGGGGCGTGGGATCATCGCACCGGTCGTGACCGCCGCCGCAGCGCCCGTCGCAACCATGAACTTCGAAAAAATGCCTGACATGTGTGTACCTCATCGACGAGCCGCGTGCGTGCGTCCGTCCTATGGCACGATGCTAGGGCGCGAAGTTGGGACCCGCATGAGCCGTCAAGCACTCTCCCGGAACTTTCATCACGAACGGAGCGGGTAGGCGGTCTGCCGAACCCTCCCCCATGAAGATCGTGCGCTTTGCCGCCGCGAGCCTGTGCGCGTCCCTGCTCGCGTGCCTGACCCCCGGCCCTGCAGCCGCTCAATTCTCGCTGCCGGGCGGACTCGATCCCCGCCGCGCTGCGACGGGAGCAGCCGCCAAGCAGCTCGCTCCCTACGTCATCGAGCAGTCGCCGATCCGACTCGACCCCGTCGAGCTCTATCCGAGCGTCGACGCGTTGCCGGGAGCGCCGTTCGCTCCGGCCGCTGCTGCGAACGCGGCCGCCGTGACGTCGATCATCGGGCAGTTGCACGGCTCGTCGACGGGCACGGTGTCGCTCGCGCCCGGCGATTATGCGATCGCGGTGCGCCAATTCTGCATGAGCCACTCCCGCCCGGCGCGCTCGCCGCTCGCGTTCGTGCTCGGCCCGATGCGCGGAAAGCGCGCGCCGGCGATCATCGCGATGAACTCGCGCGCGTCGTCCACGCCGTACGCGTTCAGCCCGATTCAGACCACGTCGTGGACGATCCAAGGCGGGCTCGGCTATGCGGACTTCCCCGGTGCGACGCGCGGCGTCGTCGACGCGCTCATCCCCGAGTACAAAGGGCTGCTCGGCACGAGCACGCTCGACGACATCCAGGGCAAGTGGAGCTCGCTGTCGAGCTCGGTGGGCGGACCGTCGCTCGACAGCATTTTGGGTCAGCTCGGCGGCGCCGGACAGCTCGTCACCGAGCTGCGTGACATGCGCTCGCAGATCATCGGCCAAGCGAACGACTTCACCGCGCTGAGCCGCACCTTTGCGCCGCTGCAGCAGGCCGACGTGTCGACGCTGCAATCCCCGTGGAGCGCGGTCTCGCCGTCGGTGTGGATGCGCCTGGTCACGCGCGGCCACTACGGCGACGTGGGAACGCTGCAGGTCCGCGTGGCGGCGGGCGCCGCGCAAACGGTTCCGCTGATCTCCTCGATCGGGTACGGGCGGTGCACGCCGCAGCTCACGACCGCGGGCAACGCGTACGCGTGCACGCAGCCGCTCAGCTTCGAGGTGCTTCGCGGCGCGCCGAATTCCTGACGGCGCGGCTCGCCGCCGATGATCACGGCCGAGGAGCTCCGTGCGATCCCGTTGTTCGCCGGCTTCGCCGGCGACCGGCTCGCGTACGTATCGGAGCGCGCGGCGGATATCCCGCTCGACGCCGGCGAGTATCTGGCCCAGGAAGGCGAGTCCGCGAGCTTCTTCGTCATCGTCGACGGCACGCTGGAGATCACGAAGCGGTTCGGCACGCTCGAGCGCGTTCTCGGGGTTCGCGGCCCCGGCGACACGTTCGGTGAAGTTCCGCTCGTGCTGGGCGCGCCGATTCTGGCGAATGCGCGCGCCGCGACGCGCGCCCGCGTGATGCGGCTCGACGCCGTCACGTTCGGAGAGCTCGTCCGCGAGTCGCCGGTGGTCTCGTCCGTCGTCATGCACGCGATCGCACGACGCGTGCGCGACCTCGAGCACGCGACCACCGAAATGCCGCCGGCGGACGCGGTCATCGTCGGCCGGCGTTACGATCCGGCGTGTCACGACGTGCGCGACTTCATGGCGCGCAATCAGGTGCGGTTCGACTGGTACGAGCCCGGCGACGCTCGCCTGCACGACGTCGTCCCCGAAGCGCCGCCGCTGATCGACCGCTGCCCGCTCGTGCGCACCGCGTCCGGCGAGCTGCTGGTGCAGCCGCGGCGGCGCGAGCTCGCCTGCGCCGTCGGCCTGCCCGTCGACCCGAAGCGCGGCGACTACGATCTCATCATCACGGGCGGCGGGCCCGCCGGCCTCGCCGCGGCGGTGTACGGTGCGTCGGAAGGTCTGCGCACGCTGATGGTGGAGCGCGAGGCGCCCGGGGGACAAGCCGGCACGTCGTCGCGCATCGAGAACTACCTCGGGTTTCCGGCCGGGCTCTCCGGCAGCGATCTGGGCGAACGGGCGCTGCGCCAAGCGCAGCGGCTCGGTGCGGAGATCGTCGTCACGCGCAGCGTCATCGCCGTGGAACCCGGAGTCGGATCGCACGCGGTGCGGCTCGACGGCGACGACGTCATCACGGCGCAGGCGATCGTGCTCGCCAACGGCGTGACGTGGAGGCACCCGCCCGTCGACGGCATCGAAAGCCTCATCGGCCGCGGCGTCTATTACGGCGCCGCGCGCACCGAAGCGATCGCGACCCGCGGGAAGGACGTGTACCTGCTGGGCGGCGGCAACAGCGCGGGTCAAGCGGCGCTCTTCTTCTCCGAGTACGCGCGCACGGTCACCCTGATCGTGCGCAACCGCTCGCTCGAGCAGACGATGTCACGCTACCTCGTCGAACGCATCGAGCACCGGCCCGACGTCTTTCACGTGCGCACGCGCAGCGAGGTCGTCGCCGTCGAGGGCTCGGATCGTCTCGAGGCGATCCGCGTGCGCGCCCGCGACGGCGAAGAGACGCGCTTGGAGACCGACCTGCTGTTCGTGTTCATCGGCGCGGACCCGGAGACGGGCTGGATGCCGCCGGAGATTCTGCGCGACGGCGACGGCTACGTGCTGACCGGTCCCGAGGCGCAGCAGGACGAGCGCGCGCGCTGGCCGCTGCCGCGCGGTCCGTTTTTGCTCGAGACCAGCGTACCGGGGATCTTCGCCGCCGGCGACGTGCGGCACGGTTCGATCAAGCGCGTCGCAGCCGCGGTGGGCGAAGGCAGCATGGCGATCGCGTTCGTGCACCGCGCGATCGCGAGCCCCGCGCCGGCGTAATTGCGGCGCCCCCCGCGGCGCTCACAGCTCACCGCGCGCGTACAGCATTGCGCTGAGCACGACGAGCGCGGCGGTCTCCGTACGCAGGATGCGCCGTCCGAGCGAGATCGCGCACGCGCCGGCGTCGCGCGCGCTCGCGATCTCATCCGCCGAAAAGCCGCCTTCCGGGCCGATCGCGATCAGGACCGTCGTCGCTGCGGGGAGCTGCGCGTCGAACACCGTTCGCAGCGGCGCAGGCTCGGCGAGCTCCCATGGCACGTACACGCGATCGTAGCGCGAGAACGTCGCGAGCAGCGCCGTCCACGCGATCACGTCCGCGAGCTCGGGCACGCGCACGCGCCCCGACTGCTGCGCAGCCGACTTCGCGATGCGCCTCCAGCGCTCGACCTTCTCCGAGCCGCTCGCGTGCGCGACGACGCGCTCGGTGCGTACCGGGACGATCGCGTGCACGCCGAGCTCCGTCGCCTTCTCGACGACGAAGTCCATCTTCGCACCCTTCGGAACGGCCTGCGCGAGCGTCACGCGAAGGCCTGTTTCGGGGTCGCCGCGGTCGAGCGGCTCGTGCAGGCTCGCGTGCACCGCACGGTCGCCGACGTCCAGCGTCGCCGCGTACGCGACGCCGGCGGAGTCGACGATCTGGACGCCGTCGCCGGTACGCTTGCGGAGCACGGTCGTGATCTTGCGCGCGTCATCCGCCGCAAGCAGAACGCGGTCGCCGGCGGCGTGGACGCCTTCGACGAAGAAGCGGTCGCGCATCGCGGCAGGCGATTCGCGGCGCCCCCGCGGAAGGCCCGCGGATGGACGACGAGTTCTGGCTGCGCTACCTGCGCGCCCACGCCGACCCGCGCACGCGCGCGATGCATGCGGCGGGCACGATCCTCGCCACGGCGGTCGGCGTCGCGGCCCTCGCGCGCCGCGATCTCAAGCTCTTCGGCGCCGCGCTCGCGTGCGGCGTACGGCCCGGCCTGGTACGCGCATGCGTTCATCGAGCGGAACAAGCCGGAGACGTTCAGCGCGCCGCTACGCTCGCTGGCGGGCGACTACCGCATGTGCTGGGGGATGCTGACCGGCTCCCTAGGCGCGGAACTGCAGCGCGCGGGTTCCCAAACGGCCAACATCTGACGGTTCGAGCGTTTCGGCCTAGTTTTGGCGGTCGTACCGCGGTATGGTGCCGGTAGGATCATGGTAGCAACCACGATGGCCAAGACGCGCAAGATCTCGGTGACGATCGACAGCATGACGCTCGACGAGGTGAAACGCATCGCCGGCAGGGACGGCAGCGTCTCCGCCGTGCTCGCCGAAGCGCTCAAGAAGCACTTGAAGCGCTTGCAGCTCATCGCGCTCCTCGATCAATGGGAGCGCGAGGATCCGATCTCGCCGGAAGGTCGCGCGGCAGGAGAGAAGCTGTGGCAGGAGATGCAGTCGTGCTCGATTCCGGGGTACTTACCGCCCTCGCGGAGGGCAACGAAGCGGTCAGGGTCGCGATCAAAAAAGACCTGACGCTCGGCGCGAGCGTGCTCGTGCCGAGCGCCGTGCTCGCCGAATCGCTCACGGGAAACGGACGGCGCGACGCGCGCGTCAACGCGACGCTCAAGCGCGTGGCGATCGTCGCGATCGACGAGAAGATCGCGCGCGCTGCGGCCGTTCTGCGCCACGCACACCGGCTGCGTCGCGCGGGTACGATCGACGCGATCGTCGTCGCGACGGCCGACCGAATCCCCGGAACGCGACTGCTCACGACCGACGCGGATAATCTGCGGCCGCTCGCCGCCGTTCACGGGCGCAGCTTCATCTTCGCGATCGCCGCGCCGTAACGTCAGTCGGCTCGAAACGCGTCCTTGACGCGATCGAAGAACGACTTCTCCTCGATCTCATCACCGCCCGCGCGCGCGTACTCCTCGAGCAGGTCGCGCTCTTGTTTGGAGAGCTTCGTAGGCACGACGACGTGCACGGTGACGAGCTCGTCGCCCTTCGCGCCGCCCCGAACGCTCGGCATGCCGCGCCCCCGGAGGCGGTACTGCGAGCCGCTTTGCGTGCCGGCCGCGAGCGTCACCGGCACATCGCCGTCCAGCGACGGCACCTTGATCTCGCCGCCGAGCGCGGCTTGCGGAAACGAGATCGGCACGTCGAGCAGCACGTCCAGGCCGTCGCGGCGGAACATGCGATGCGGCGAGACGCTCAGGTACACGTACAGGTCGCCGTCGGGCCCGCCGCGCACGCCCGCTTCGCCGCTGCCGCTGATCTTGATGCGCGAGCCGTCGTCGACGCCGGCCGGGATGCGAACCTGCAGCGTCTTCTGGTCTTCGACGCGTCCGCGCCCGCGGCACACGGCGCACGGCGACTGCACGATCTGCCCGTCGCCGGCGCACTTCGAGCACGTCGTCTGCGTCACGAACTGCCCGAGCGGCGTTTGCCGCACTTGGCGCTGCATCCCCGAGCCGCCGCACCGGTCGCACGGCACGACGAGTGTGCCCGGCTCGGCGCCGCTGCCGCGGCACGCGCTGCACGTCGTGAGATGCCGGTACGTCACGTCGCGCGTCGTCCCGGCGTACGCCTCCTCCAGCGTGATCTCGACGTCGTAGCGCAGGTCGTTGCCGCGCGCCGGCCCGTTGCGGCGCTGCTGCGCCGCGCCGCCGCGCGCCGCGCCGAAGAACATGTCGAAGATGTCGCCGAAGCCCTCGGCACCGAACGGTCCGAAGCCCGCGTCGCCTGCGCCGCCGTTCACGCCGGCGTGTCCGAAGCGGTCGTAGTTCGCGCGCTTCTGCGAGTCGGAGAGCACTTCGTACGCTTCGTTGATCTCCTTGAAGCGGTGCTCGGCGGCGTCTTTGTCGTCCGCGACGTCGGGGTGGTGCCGGCGCGCGAGCTGACGGTAGGCGCGCTTGATCGTGCTCTCGTCCGCGTCGCGCGCGACGCCGAGAACCTCGTAGTAGTCTGCCGCCATTTACCTGATCTCGACGTCGCTCAAGTGGTCGCCGAGCGAACGCGCGGTGCCGGAGGCGAGCGCCATGAGGCGGCCGTACGGCATGCGGCGCGGACCGAGGATCGCAAGCATCCCGACGCCGCGGTCGCCGAAGCGGTACGGCATCGTGACGACGCTGCACTCGGCGAGCTCGTCGGCGCGCAACTCGTGCCCGATCCGCACGTGCGGGAGCGCGTCGCGGGTCTCGCCGCCCAGCTCGTCGGCGATCAGATCGTACAGCGTGCGCTGCTCTTCGACGATGTTCAGGATCGCGCGCAGCTTGCGCAGGTCGTGGAACTCGGGCTGGTCGAGCAAGTTTTGCGCGCCGGCCGCAGCGATCTCGGGCTCGTCCGTCTGCCGCGCCGTCGCGAACACCGCGCGCACCGCGTCGCGGATCTCCGGCGCGATGCCGATCTCGGCGCACACCTCGTCGATGTCCGCCGGCGCAACCTGCTCCATGACGCGTCCGCCCAACCGCGAGTTGAGCGCGTTCGACAGCCGGGTGAGGTCATCGGCGGCCGCATCGGCCGACCATTCGAAGACGCGCTGCGACGCGACGCCCGCGGACGTCACGACGACGACCAGACTCGTGCGGGCGGAAAGCCAGATCAGCTGCACGTGCTTGAACGCGTGCGTATCGCGCGACGGCGCGATGGCGATCGCGAGGTTGCCCGACAGCCCGGAGAGTAGCCGCGTCGTCTGGTCGATCACGTCGCCGAGCTCGCGCGACGCCTCGCGAAACTGGTCGCGGATGCGGCGGCTGTCGTCCTTCGTCAGCGATTCCGGCTGCATCAGGCGGTCGACGTACGTGCGGTAGCCCGCGTCGGAGGGGACGCGTCCGGCCGACGTGTGCGGCTGGACCAGGTAGCCGCCGGCCTCCAGCTCGGCCATCTCGTTGCGGATCGTGGCCGAGGACACGCCGAGGTTGTACTTCTGGGTGAGCGTCACCGACCCGACCGGTTCCGCCGTGTTGATGTACTCGTACACGACGGTGGCGAGGATGAATGCCTTTCGTTTGTCGAGCTCGAGCTTCTCGTTCACCAGGTCCGCACCGCTAGCAGTCGGCACGATGGAGTGCCAAGCTTCCTGGTAGCGTAGCACCCCGCCCGGCCGAAATCAAGGCGTCGCGGTTCGACGGCGCACCATGGTGGTCACTTCGGACAGCACGACGCCGTAGCAGAAAACCGTAGCGACCAAGCCCTCCCACAGCGGCCGAACGTCGCGCGCCCCGAGCACGGGCACGGCGACGTCCGAGATCATCCACCAGACGAACGCGCCGTAGGCGAGGCCCCACAGCACCGAGGTCGGCGCCTGAAGCATCGATCGAAACCAGCCGGCGGCGGCGGCGTATGCGACGCCGAGCAGCCCGGCGACCGCGACGTAGAGCACCACGCCCAGGCCCGACTCCGGCCAGGCCGCGGGGGCGCCGTGCAATCCCGGGAGCGCCTGCGCGATCCGCGCGAAGAATCCGGCCGGGGTGTCGTCGTGCAGCCACGCCGCTGCGACGACCGCATAGAACGACGCGCTCGTCACGCCTGCGGCCAGGCCTCCGTAGAAGCCGTCGAACCAGCGGACCATCGCTCTAGTGTTCGGCAACGGGACGGCCCACGCGTAGGCCGAAAAGCGCCGCCATGTCGACGCCCACGCATGCCGAAGCCATCGAGGCGCTCTTCACCGAAGCGCGCACGTTCCCGCCGCCGGCGGCCTTCGCCGCGCAGGCGAACGCGCAGCCCGGGATCGACGCGGAAGCCGAGCGCGACTACCAGGCGTGGTGGAAGACCTGGGCCGACAAGCTCGAGTGGATGACGCCTCCCACGAAGATCCTCGAGTGGAACGAGCCGTTCGCGACGTGGTTCGCCGACGGCGAGCTCAACGCGTCGGTCAACGCGCTCGACCGGCACGTGCGCGCCGGGAAAGCCGCGAAGGTCGCGTTCTACTACGAGGGCGAGCCCGGCGACCGCTGGACCGTCACGTATGGGCAATTACTCGACGACGTGTGCCGCTTCGCGAACGGCCTCCGCGCGCTCGGCATCAAGAAGGGCGACCGCGTCGCGATCTACATGCCGATGATCGTCGAGCTGCCGGTCGCGATGCTGGCGTGCGCGCGCATCGGCGCCGCGCACTCGGTGATCTTCGGCGGGTTCTCGCCCGATTCGATCGTCGACCGCGTCAATGACTCGGGATGCGTCGCGATCGTCACGGCCGACCAGGGCTGGCGGCGCGGTAACAAGGTGCCGCTCAAGGCGAACGTCGACGAGGCGATCGCGAAGGGCATGCCGTCGCTGCGCCATGTGATCGTCGCGAAACGGGTCGGTGATCCCGTCACGATGACCGGCGGCCGCGACCTGTGGTGGGAGGACGTCGTGCGCGACCAGCCTTGGGCGTGCGAACCGGAGCGCATGAATGCGGAGGACCTGCTCTATCTTCTGTACACGTCCGGCACGACCGCGAAGCCCAAAGGCATCAAGCACACGACGGCCGGCTACTTGACCGGCGTGACGGCGACGCACAAGCTGGTCTTCGACCTCAAGGAAGAGACGGACGTGTACTGGTGCGCGGCCGACATCGGCTGGGTGACCGGCCACTCGTACATCGTGTACGGGCCGCTGTGCAACGGCGCGACGAGCGTCATCTACGAAGGCACGCCCGATTTCCCGGACAAGGACCGCCTCTGGGAGATCGTCGAGCGCTACAAGGTCACGATTCTCTACACGGCCCCGACCGCGATCCGCACGTTCATGAAATGGGGGACGCAGTACCCCGAAAAGCACGACATGACGTCGCTGCGCGTGCTCGGGAGCGTCGGCGAGCCGATCAATCCCGAAGCCTGGATGTGGTACTACGAGCACATCGGCGGCAGCCGCTGTCCGGTCGTCGACACGTGGTGGCAGACGGAAACCGGCGCCATCATGATCGCGCCGCTGCCCGGCATCACGACGCTCAAGCCGGGCTCGGCGACGAAACCCTTTCCGGGCATCCAACCGGACATCGTGAACGACAAGGGTGAGCCGGTTCCGCTCGGTGGAGGCGGCTACATCGTGCTCAAGCGCCCGTGGCCGTCTATGCTGCGCGGCATCTACGGCGACGACGAGCGCTACGTGCAGACGTACTGGTCGAAGTTTCCGCACATGTACCTCGCCGGTGACGGGTGCAAGCGCGACCTCGACGGCGACTACTGGTTCATGGGGCGCATCGACGACGTGATGAACGTCAGCGGCCACCGCATCTCGACCACCGAGGTGGAATCGGCGCTGGTCGACCATCCCTCCGTCGCGGAAGCGGCCGTGACGGGGAAGAGCGACGACATCACCGGCCAGGCGATCTGCGCGTTCGTCACCCTCAAGAGCCACGCGAACGGCTCGCCGCAGTTCGCGGACGAGCTGCGCGAGCACGTTGCCGAGAAGCTCGGCAAGTTCTGCCGGCCGAAATACCTCACGTTCACGCAGGAGCTGCCCAAGACGCGATCGGGCAAGATCATGCGCCGTCTGCTGCGCGACATCGCGGAGGGCCGAATGCTCGGCGACACGACGACGCTCGCGGACTCGAGCGTCGTCGCGGAACTCCAGACGCGCGCGAAGGACGAAGCCGGCAAGGAAGACTGATCCTTCGACAAGCTCAGGATGACGATGACGCGCTCAGGATGACGACGGCACGCTCAGGATGACGACGACACGCTCAGGATGACGAGCGCGTTAGAGCCAGCCGCGGTCGCGCGCGATGCGCGCGGCCTCGGTGCGGTTCTCGGCACCGACTTTTCCGATCGCCTCGCTGAGATAGTTTCGCACGGTGCCTTCCGCGAGGCCGAGCGCCGCTGCGATCGCGGCGGACGAGCTTCCTTCGCCGGCGAGCCGCAGCACCGCACGCTCGCGGTCCGTGAGCGGATCGGGATCGTTCCAGGCATGCACCGCCAGCGTCGGATCGATCGCACGACCGCCGCGATGTACCGTGCGGACCGCGGCGACGAGATCTTCGACGGGCCCGTCCTTGAGCAGGTATCCGGCGACACCGGCGTCCATTGCGCGGCGCAGAAAGCCGGGGCGCGCGAACGTCGTGACGATGACGACTCGCGTACGGCTGTCGCGCCGCCGCAGCTCCGCGGCGACGTCCAGGCCGCTCAGCAGCGGCATGTCGATGTCCGCGAGCAGGATGTCGGGCGCGAGCTCTTCCACGCGGCGCAGCGCCGCCGGACCGTCGTGCGCGTGCCCGACAACATCGATGTCGTCCTCGAGATCGAGCAGCGCAGCCAACGCGCCGGCGACCAATTGCTGGTCCTCGGCGATGACGACGCGGATCAGCGCGCTGTGTCCGATGCGAGCGGGACGGTGACGACGAGCCGCGTGCCCCGATCGGTCGTGCGCGCAAGCGTGCCGCCATGCATCTCGACCCGCTCGCGCATGCCGGTCAACCCCATGCCGTCCTGCGGCGATCCACCGATCCCGTCGTCGGCGATCTCGAACCGGCACGCCCTGCCGCAGGCCGCGAGACGCACCGTGACGGCACGTGCGCGCGCGTGCCGCACGACGTTCGTCACCGCCTCGCGGATCGCGAGCGCGAGGACGCTCTCGTGCGCCGGGCTCAACCGTACTTCGTCCGCTTCGCAGTCGACGTGCAGGCCGGCCGAGGTCAAGACGTCGCGCGCGTGCGCGAGCTCTTCCGGGATGCCCCCGCCGCGATAACCGGCGACCGCGGCACGCAGCTCGTCGAGCGACGTGCGCGCGATCTGCTCGACCTCCCGAATCTCGGCGAGCGCGCGCCCCGGGTCACGCTCGGCGACCTTCAACGCGAGCTGCGACTTGAGCGAGATCAGCGAGAGCGTGTGCCCGAGCACGTCATGCAGGTCGCGCGCGATTCGCTCGCGCTCCGCGATCTGCGCGAGGCGCTCGATCTCTTCGTTCGCTTGCCGCAGACGCGCGTGGCTGCGATGCTGCTCGGCCCCGGCGATGCACGCAACGCCGACGACCGCCGAGAAGATCACCGCGGGGACCGCGCCGTACGGGCTGACGTGGAGGAGCCACGTCACCACCGCCACCACGGGCACGTACACCGCGAGCGCGCGGTACGCGACGCTCGCGGGAAGACCCCATGCGATCACCGACGCCGCGTAGATGAAATACGTGGCTGACGCCGAGTCTTGCGGCGCCGTGAGAACGCCGAAGGCGAACATCGCTGCTGCGTATCCGATCGCACTCCAGCCGCACGAGCCGTAGCCGGCGACGTAGCAGCACAGAAACGCGCTCAGCACGATGAGCTGGAACGTGGCCTCGCGCGGCGTCGCGCGCCCGATCCAGAGCGACATCGGGACAGCGGCGGCGTAGATCAGCCAGAGGAACGGCATGAAGCCGTCCTGGAGGATCGGCAGCCGCCGCCGGACGTCACCCATAGGTGCGTCCTTCGTCGCGCTTCATGCCGTACGCTGCCGCAGCGATCCCGCCGGCGCTCCACAGCGCCAGCACCCCGATATGCGCGAGCGGTGAACCGTGGCCTACTCCGACAGCCTCGAGCGCCAGCTGTCCGAGATGATACGTCGGCAGGTAGGGCGCGAGGTGCGCGACCGTGGGCGGCAGGTTCTCGATCGGAATCCACAGCCCCGACAGGAACGAGAGCGGCAGGTACACGAGGTTTACGATCGCGGGCGCCGAGTTCGGGCCCGCGATGAAGCCGATCGCAAGACCGATTGCCGCGAACGGGATCGCACCGAACAGGAGCGCCGCGACGAGCGCCAGCCATGGGCCGAGCGGCAGGGAGACGCCGCCGAACTGGTAGCCGATCGTCGAGAGCAGCATGACGACGAGCGCCGCGAAGGTCAGCATCGTGAGCAGCTTCGCCGTGAAGTATGCGGCGAGCGGCATCGGGCTCGCGCGTTTGATCAGAAGCCAGCCTTGCCCGCGCTCGACCGCGACGCCCACACCGAACGCGAAGAGCGCGCAGCCGACGACGCCGAAGGCGCCGTACGTCGCGAGCAGATAGGTCGCGACGCGGGCCGAGGATACGCCGTGCGAACCGTTCAGGACGACGCCGAAGAACGTGTAGAAGCCCGCGGGGAACGCGAGCGTGGGAATGGCGTACGCGGGCAAGCGGATCAGCTTCTTCAGCTCCGCAGCCGTCTCGGCCATCGTGACGGCGGCGATCATGCCGGAACCTCCAATGCCGCCGCGCGCGTCACGCAGAGATAGGCGTCTTCGAACGTCGCGGCCGCCGCGCGCCGCGTGATGTCGGCGGCGGCGCCTTCGGCGACGACGCGCCCGCCCGCGACGACGACGATGCGCGAGGCGAGAGCGACCGCTTCGGCGAGGTCGTGCGTCGTCAGCAGCACGCTGCGGCCGCGCGCCTTGTAGGCACGAATCTGCGCCCACAAGGCCAGGCGCGACTCGACGTCCAGCGCCGACGTCGGCTCGTCGAGAACGAGCGCGTCGGGATCACCGCAGATCGCCAGCGCGAAGGCGACGCGCTGCTTCTGTCCGCCCGACAGCTGCCCGTACAGCCGGCGTTCCAACCCGCGCAGGCCCGCAAGCGCGATCGTCTCGTCGAGCGGCAGCGGGCGCGGATAGTAGGCGGAGAACAACCGCACGTGTTCCGCGACCGTGAGCGTCGCGGGGACGCCGGACGCCTGCAGCATCGCGCCGACGCGCGTCCGGTTTCTCGCGACGCGCGGATCGCGTCCGAACAGCGACGCGGTGCCGTCGTCGGGAGCGATCAGGCCGAGCAGCGCGCGGACGGCCGTCGTCTTTCCCGCTCCGTTGGGTCCCAGCAGCGCGAGCGTCTCGCCGGCGCCGAGCTCGACGTCGATGTGGTCGAGCGCCGTGACGAACCCGTAGCGCTTCGTGACGCCCGCCAGCCGCGCCGGTACGTGCGAATCGGTCATGGTCAACCTCCGAGCCGATCGTCGCATGCGCGCGCACTGCGGCACGAGACACGAGCGTCAGACCGGCGGGATGACGATCGTCATGCCGGCGCACGCAAAAGAGGCGCTCCCGAAGGAACGCCTCTGCAGCCGGCGAGCGCGATTACCGCTGCGGCGTCGCGGCGGGCGCGGGCGCGGCCGTGGGACCCGTGCCGGGTGGCGGCGTTCCGGATCCGAGCGGCTGATACGTCGGGCCCACGACGGGCGCGGTGCCGGGCTGCGTGCCGCCCGAACCGTTGCCCTGACCGCTCGTCGACCCGCCGTTCGGCGCGGCTGCCGGGTTGTTCGGAATCCCCGGGCCCCGGCCGGCGCCGCGGTTGCCGGGATTCGGGTTGCCCGGGACCGGGTTCACGCCCGGTGCGTCGTACGGCGTCAGGCCGTGCGCGGATAGATACGTCTGCGCGATCTGCAGGTGCTGCTGCACCGTCGGGATCAGCGACGTCGCGAGCGCCTTGAGTCCCGCGTTCGTGCCGTTTTGCGACTCCCACTGCAGCAGTCCGAGGGCCCGCCGGTGCGCGGGAACCTGCATGCGCATGTAGTCGGCGTCGAGCTGCGGTTCCGCATCGGCCTGCAGCCGCGCGAGACTGCGCACCCCACCGCCCGGCGGCGTGCCGTCGTCGTGCGGAGCCGGACGCAGATTCGTTCCGCGCGTCGCGGCCTCGAGCTTCACGGCGGCGGTGCTGTGGTCGTCGATCATGTGCTGCGCGAACTGATGGACCGCCGGGTCCTTCGTGCGGTTCACGACGTATTTCGCCTCGTCGAGCTCCGCCGTGTTGGCACGGTCGAGCGCGCGGACGAAATCGGCGTCGCTCGCCGGCATCGGCATGCGCATCCCGGGCCCACCGGGACCACCCGGCATCGGCGGCCTCGGCGGCGGCGTCTGCGCCAAGACGGTCATCGACATCCCGGCCAGGCCGGCGGCCGCGACGGCCGCCGCGAGCGCTCGAACGGACGTGCGTAGCGTGAACATATGCAACGCTCGGTTTGTCCTAGGGTGCGACAACCAAAACTTGCTCGCTCGCTCTGCGAGCAAGTCGAGCGGTCAGTCGCCGAGGCCGACGTTCGCGCGTGAGGGCGCAACGGCGCCCGACTCGATGTCCCGCACGGCGGCGCCGGGATAGCCGACCTTCGCCTCGCCGCTCGCAGCCCACGCTTCGACGATGAGGTCGCGCATCTCGGCCGCGCCGGCCGCGAGGCGGTCGAGCACGAGCGTGCGCGCTGCCGGGCTCGCCGCGTCGATGCCGCCGGCGGCCTCCAAACGGTACACCGCCGGCACGAAGCTCTCGGTGGTCGCGAGGTACGCGCCGACTTGCGCCAGCAGCGGATCGCGCGAGACGCGCGGAGCGCCGACCCGCGCGAAGACCAGATCCTCGGTCGCGACCGCGCGCACGAGCGCCGTCTCGAAGCGCGCGTGAACCGTGCGCGACTCCGAAAAGTTCTGCGGGTTGCCGAACTGCTTGCCGTTCCAGCCGTTGAAATGCACCGACACGTGCAGCGGCTGCGAAGCGTCGGCGACGAAGTGTCCCCAGTAGCCGACGTCACGGAGCGTGAGCGCTTCGCGCACGCTGCGATCGAACGCGAAGAACGCGCGGTCGTCGGCCGTCGCGGCTTTGGTCGTGCCGGCCACGTCGACGCGCCAGTACGCCAGGTCCCGCACGACGTGCTGCCACCCGTCGGCGATCGAGTACGGCAGATAGCCTTGGCGGTACTGATCGCTCGAGGGCGACGCGGTGCGCAGCGCGGCGTCGTACGCCTCGCGGTCCTTCGGCAACGCGTTCAGACGAACCGCGCCGTCGATCGTCAGATCGTCGAGCGCGTCGACGTAGTGGGCGGGGTTGTCGTCGTCGTCGAGCGGATCGCCGGCGCCTTTGATGCGGTCCGCCTCGGGCCCCAGCAGCGCGATCTCGTCGTGCGCGCTCGAACTGCGCAAGAATGCCGGAATCGCGTCCGGCAGCGCGCGGATCGCCGCCCCGTTGACGATCCGGTGACCGAGCGCGCCCCATGCGAGCGCGGGCGACGCAGGCATGGTGACGAGCGCGACCGAGAGCAGCGCGGCGCACGAACGGAGAGGTCTCATGCGACGCGCCTTCGCCCGTCCGATCACGCGTCCCGCCCGAAGACCTCGTCGAGCGCGGACAGGTCGGTGATCCGCGTCGCCGGCGGCAACGCGTCGACGATCGTCGCGCCGTACCGCATCGAGACCGCGCGACCGTCGAGCAACGCGACTACACCCCGATCCGTCGTCGAACGAATGAGGCGCCCGAAGCCCTGCTTGAGGCGCACGATCGCGCTCGGGATCATGTAGTGCTCGAAACCGGAACGCCCCTTGGCCTCGAGCGCCGCGATGCGCGCCGCCACGAGCGGCTCATGCGGCGACGGAAACGGCAACCGGTCGATCACGACGCACGAGAGCGCGTCGCCGACGACGTCGATCCCTTCCCAGAACGTGCCGGTCGCGAAGAGCACGGCGCTGGGCGTCGTGCGGAACCAGTCGAGCAGCGCGGAGCGCGGCAACTCGCCCTGCACCTTCACCGGGAACGGGATGCGGTCGCGCAGCAGCGCGTGTACCTCACGCAAGCGCGCGTACGATGTGAAGAGGACGAACGCGCGTCCGCCGCTGCGGTCGAGGATCTCCTCGATCAGCGGCGCGGCGCGGCGCGCGAAGTCGGCGGCTTTGGGGTTTAGGCGCGCCGGCGCGACGTAGAGCCGCGCCTGCTTCGCGTAGTCGAACGGCGACGGCGCGACGAGCTCTTGCGCGTGGTCGATCCCGAGCGACTGCTTGAGAAACTCGAAATTCCCCAACCCGTCACCCTGAGTTGGTCCCATGTCATCCTGAGCTTGTCGAAGGACGTCCTGACCCTTCGGCGGGCTCAGGGGAAGGGCGGTCGAGATCGTCGCGCTCGTGAGCACGACGCTGCGCGTGCGCGCGAACAGGCTCGCGCGCAAGAAGCCGGCGACCGAGAACGGCGCCGCGTTCACCTCGTACCGCTCGCCGCCGTCGCCGCGCTCGACCCACGCGACCGCTTCGATTTCGTCCGCCGGAACCTCACCGCTCGATGCCTGCGTCGCGGCGTTCTCGATGCGGTCGACGGTGGCGACGTGCGCCGCGACCGCGCGCAGCGCGAGGTCGCGCCGGCGTTCCGCTTCCGCCTCGTTGTCGGTCGGGCGCCGCAGCGCCGAGGTCCAGTTCGCGTGGACCCAGTTCTCGAGGCGGTAGAACGACTCGCGCAGCGCCGGCAGCACCTCGAACACGCCCTCGTTCGCGGCGATCGGGTACTTGTCGCCGGGCACGCGCGCGAGCGTCTGCTGCAGCCGGCGCATCCCTTCGTCGAGCTCGGCGTCGTACGCCGCGGGCACCGAGTACGTGCGGTGCAGCTTGCGCATCATGCGGTTCACGGAGACCGGCGACAGCGTCGCCGTCAGCGCGGCCGTCGCGTACTTTTCGGCCTGGTGCGCCTCGTCGAGCACGACGAAGTCGTACGCGGGCAAGAGCGCGCCGCCGCTGGCGAGGTCGAGAAAGAACAGCGCGTGGTTGACGACGACCACGTCCGCGAACCGCGCCGCGTCCCGCTTGGCAAAGAAGTGGCAGTCGGAGAACCGGCTGCAGTACTCGCCCACGCAGTCGTCGGCGTCGGCGTCGAGCGTCTCCCAATCGTCCGAGCGCGGCGTGAACTCGAGCTCCGCGCGGTCGCCGGTCTCGGTGCGCTCGGCCCACGCCCACAGCCGCTCGAGCGCGAGCGTCGGCGCGATCAAGCGCGAGCCGCTCTCCTTCTCGAACTTCGCCTTGCACAAGTAGTGGTTGCGGCCTTTGAGCAGCACCACGCGCGCGTCGATCCCCAGCGCCTTGGTCACCAACGGGATGTCCTTGCGCACGAGCTGCTCCTGCAGCGCGATCGTGCCGGTCGAGATCACGACGCGCGCGCCGGCGCGCAGCGACGGCACGAGGTACGCGAGCGATTTGCCGACGCCGGTGCCGGCTTCGACGACCGTGTGCACGTTTTCGAGAAATCCGCGCTGGATCAGGCGCGCCATGCGCACTTGGCCTTCGCGCGCCTCGAAGCCCGGCAGCGCGCGAGCGATGGGCCCGCCGGGCGCGAAGGCGTCGTCGACCAGCTTCATTCTTGCGGGTCGCGAAGCTGCAGCGGCGGAGCGTCCGCATCTTCGTGCGGCCCCGCGTGCGGCGGCTGCTCGATCGTCTCCACGTTCGCGTCGCCCTGCTGCGGGGCGATCGCGTACGCGTACTGCGCCCGGCGTGGCACCATGTAGAGCACGAGGCCCGCGATGAAGCCCGTCACCAGGCCGCCGACGTGTGCGGCCGCGGAGATGCCCGGCACGGAGAACGTGAACAGCAAGTTGATCGCGATGATCGGGATCACCTGAGCGATGAGCGATCGCCCGCGCGCGCCGAGCCGCAGACCGACGGCGACCAGGGCGCCGAACAGCCCGAAGATCGCGCCGCTCGCGCCGAGCGTCGGCACGTCGTAGTTGAAGTACAGCACGCACAGACCGGAGCCCGCAATTGCGACCGCGTAGAGCAGCGCGAATCGGACTTTGCCGAACATCGTCTCCACGATGTTGCCGACCTGCAGCAGCGCGACCATGTTGAGCAGCACGTGCGGGATCGATCCGTGGAGAAACGCGGCCGTGACGATGCGCCACCACTGGCCGTGCACCACGACGTCCGGTCCGTAGAGGTAGCCGTGGTCGTAGTTCACGCCGCCGAACGTGCTCGATTCCCACAGGAATGCGAGGACGTTGATCGCGACCAGGATGTTGGTAAGGGTCACGCCGACAGAGCCGGGGTCGCCTCCAGCGCGATCGCGATCAGCCGCGCGAGCTCGATCGAGACGGCGGTGCGCCCGCTGGCGCACTCGATCGTGATCGGCCCGCCGAGCGGGCCGCGTTCCACGACGTCGACGCTTGCGCCGGGGCGCAGCCCCGCGCGGTCGAGGTAACGCAGCATCTCGGGCACGTCCTCGACCACCTCGACGATCCGCACCGTGGCGCCGACCTGCGCATCCGAGAGGCGAAGGCCCACCCGCTCCGGTTCGCTCAAATCGGCGGGCGGGATCGGGTGGCCGTGCGGGCAGACCTTCGGATCGCCGAGGATGGCGACGAGCCGCTCCTCGACGCGTTCGGAGATCGCGTGTTCGAGGCGGCACGCTTCGGCGTGCACCTCGTCCCACGGCATGCCGAGGACGTCTTGCAGAAAAACTTCGGCCAGGCGGTTGCGCCGCACGACGCGCACCGCGACGCGCAAGCCCTTCTCGGTGAGCGTCGCCTGGCCGCGCGCCTCGTACGTGAGGTAGCCGTCGGCGGTGAGCTTCTTGAGCATCCCGGAGACGGACGCCGGCGCGACGCCGAGATCAGCGGCGAGGCCGGACGTCGTGACGCCCGGTCCCTCGCGCTCGAGACGGTACACCGCTTCGAGATACTCCTCGGTCGACTCGTCGAAATGCGTGTGCCCGGGCATGGCTCTATGCCGTTCGCCCTGCAAGCGCCGAGTTCCGGGACCGCTCGAGCCGCTCGTGCAGCCGTGCCTTCACCGCCGGCGGCGCGAACGACGCGTCCACGGCGTTGCGCGCGAACCGCACGATCGCATCCTCGCCGAACGTCTCGGCGACGTACCGGTACTCGTCGAGCAACGTGGTCCCGAACAGCGCGGGATCGTCGGCGTCGATCGTGACGATGCAGCCCGCCGCGTCCAAGGCGCCCAGCGGGTGCGCCTCCCCCGCCGGCGCTGCGCCCGTGAGCCGGTTCGACGTGGGACAGATTTCCAGAGCGACGCCGCGCTCGGCCAGCAGCTCGACGGTCGCGGGGTCTTCGACGGCGCGCACCCCGTGGCCGATGCGCTCGGCGCGCAAGACCTCGACGGCCGCGCGGACGCTCGCCGGCCCCGCCGCTTCCCCCGCATGGGCGACGGCGTGCAGGCCCCCGTCCCGCGCGACCGCATAGGCCCGCTCGAACAGCTCCGGAGGGAAGCGTGCTTCATCGCCGCCGAGCCCGATCCCGATCACGCCGAGGTCGCGCAGCGAAAGCGCCTCCCGCACGGACTGCTCGGCCCGCTCCGGGCCGAAGTTTCGGGTGAGGTCGGCGATCAGAGCGACCTCAATGCCCAGCGGGGCGCCGGCGGCGTCCAGCGCCTCGCGGATCGCCGCGACCGTCGCGCGGACGTCGAGGTCCCGATGGAAGTACGTCCAGACCGACGGCGAGACGAACACCTCGGCGTACGCGACGCCCTGCGCCGCCGCGTCGGCCACGTAGTCGCGCGCGATGCGGGCGAAGTCTTCCGGTGCCCGCAGCGTCTGCGTGACCTTCGCGAAGAGCAGCAAGAACTCGCCGAAGGTCGCAAACGCGTACGTTCGCGACGGCTCGGCACGCTCGCCCACGTCGACCGCGTATTTCCGCGCCAGCGAGCGGAACGTCTCGGCGCGCACGGTTCCCTCGAGGTGACAGTGGAGCTGCACTTTCGTGAGGGCAGCGAGGTCGAGCGCGGGCATCCTTGACGACGTTCGACGCCGATGCTATAGTAACCGTCGCCCGTCGCGGGGTGGAGCAGTCCGGTAGCTCGTCGGGCTCATAACCCGAAGGTCACAGGTTCAAATCCTGTCCCCGCAACCATATCAGGCCCGGAACGTGCAGACGTTCCGGGCCTGTTCGTTTCCGCCGTCGACCCGGCAGCCGCGACGCTATGCGGCTAGTGCACGATCCGCGAGGTCGTAGAGCTCGCGATCCTCGAGCTCCATGCGTCGTGCGAGCGCGTCGAGAAAAGAGCCGACCTCGTTCCGATACGCGGCAAGATCCGCGGCAATCGCGTCCGTCTTGATCCACTTTTCGTAGAATGCCATGAACGCGGCCGCGATGCCGCCCATCGAGTCCTGAAGCTCCTTCGCCTTGGCGCGGACGCCGGCGTCGGCATGCGTGAGCAGCCGCGGATACAGCGCGTCGTCTTCCGCCTTCAGGTGCATCTTCAACTGTCCGGCCAGTTGCGCGAGCAGCGTCCGATGCTCGGCCGCGCCGGTTGCCTGGGCGATCTTCGTCGCCTGCGCGCGCAAGCGATCGTGCTGGTCGCGATACATCGAGGTTTGCGATGAGGTCAAGTGCCGCCGTCCTTTGCGATGAGTGCCCCACCAACAAACAACGGCCGAACGCGGTCTATTCGCCAGGTCCGTTACGAGAAGTTTACGGCGTGCCGCTCAAGTCGTTCCGCAGTACGTGGCCAGCGCGGCCGTGACGTCGGGCGCCATCGCGACGCCTTGCGGACGCGCGTATGTGATCTTCGTCAGGCCGGGGGCATCATCGACGACGATTTGATGAAACACCGTCGTCCCGAGCGTCATCTCGAACTCGTGCGCTCGCCGCCCGTCGCATTTGCGGTCGGTATCGACGGCCGCGGTCAGGTTGTTGTCACTGACATTCTTCTTTACCGCGGCGACGGTGTCGTCGTACGAGAGCCCGGCGTCTTCCAAGTACGTGAGAAACTCGCCGTCGCGCTTCTTCCATGTCTCCTGCGCGCGCGGGGCGGCGGCCGTCGCGGTGACGGCGACGGTATGGTCCCACCCGGTCGCGGGTCCGGCGAAGGGCTTGGGCGCGGCGCCCACGGCGAGCGGGACCGCGACGAGGGCGACGAGCGCCGGGAGGGCGCGACGGCAGGCGTTGATCATCGTGCTCCTAGGGTACGCTGCGCACCCGTCCGGCTCTCCGGACGAACGGTGAGCATGCCGGCAGCGCAGCGCGACAGTGGTCGGGATGCGACGAATGTCGTACCCCGCCTTTTCCGCGGCTATGCGCAAGGCGGCGTTCAGGCGTGCGCCTTCTCGCCGATCACGCCGAGCGCCCGTCCGACCTTCTGGAACGCCGCGAGCGCGCGGTCGAGCTCGTCCCGGGTGAGCGCGCTGGAGATCTGGACGCGGACCCGAGCCGTGCCTTCCGGGACGACCGGGAAGCCGAACCCCGTGACGAACACGCCTTCCTGGAGGAGCCGGTCGCTCATGGCGATCGCGAACGCGGTGTCGCCGACGATGATCGGGACGATCGCGCTCGGCCCGTCGAGCGGCGTGAAGCCCAGGCGCGTGAGGCCGTCGCGGAAGTAGCGCGTGTTCGCGCGCTGCGCCTCGACCATCTCGGGCTGCGACTCGAGAAGCTCGATCGCCTTGAGCGCACTGCACGCGACCGTCGCGGGCAGCGCGTTCGAGAACAGCTGCGTGCGCGAACGCTGGATCAGCGTGTCGATCAGCGCGGTCGAACCGGCGACAAAGCCGCCCGCGCCACCGCCGAGGGCCTTGCCCAGCGTCCCGGTGAGAATGTCGACCTTGCCTTCGAGGCCGAAGTGCTCGATCGTGCCGCGTCCGGTGCGCCCCATGACGCCCGTGCCGTGCGAGTCGTCGACGATCGTCACCGCGTCGTACCGCTCGGCGAGCGCGACGATCTCGGGCAGCTTCGCGACCGATCCTTCCATCGAGAAGACGCCGTCGGTCACGATGAACGGCGTACCTTCGGCTTCGCGCAGGCACGCTTCGAGCGCGCCCATGTCGCCGTGCTTGTACCGCATGCGCTTCGCACCGGCGAGCCGGCAGCCGTCGATGATCGAAGCGTGATTGAGCTCGTCGCTGATGATCGTGTTGCCGGCCGTCGCGACGGTCGGGATCACGCCCTCGTTCGCAGTCCAGCACGACACGTACGAGAGCGAGGCGTCGAAGCCGAACACCGACGCGATCTTCGCCTCGAGCTCGCGGTGGATGTCGAACGTGCCGCAAATGAAGCGCACCGACGCCGTGCCGGCGCCGTACTTGCGGAGGCCCTCGATGCCGGCGGCGACGACGTCGGGGTGGTCCGCGAGGCCGAGGTAGTTGTTCGACGAGAGGACGATGACGTCGCCCGCCTCCTCCATGTGCACCTCGGGCGCCATCGGGCCGGTGATGTGCCGGAGACGTTTGTAGGTGCCCGCGGCGCGCAGAGCGTCGAGGTCGGCGTTGAGGCGGGATTCAAAGGCGGCGTTCATGCGTGTCCTCGGTAGTGGTCCGGCGCTTGCTTGCCGATCAGTTCTGGGTGGATCATGCCTTCGGAACGGTGCAATGCACGCTCCTGGACCGGCGCTCTAGCGTGCCCGTCCGCGGCGCGCGGGTGACGTGCCTGTGGCGTGACCAGCGCGTCTCCGTCATGCGGGCCGACGACCGCGGGACGTTCACGGCGAACCTTCCGGAAGGCGTCTACGACCTCGTCATCTCGGCCCGCGGCTATCTCTCCCTGTTCGTGCGCGGCATCGGTGTGCTCGCCGGCTACAACCAGGCCATCGTGCGCGGTCTGATTCCCGGCGAAGGTCAGGCCCCCGACGGGGAACCGTCCACGGCGATCGCCGGCTACGTGCGCGACCGCGTCGGCCGCACCGTGCCGGACGTCGCGATTCACGTCAATACCGGCGGCTCGGGCTCCGCGTACACGACGCGCACCGACAACGGCGGCGCGTACGTGCTGCACGGCGTCCTCCCCGGCATGTACGACCTGTTCGCGCGTCGCGCCGAACGCACGGTCGCGCACGAGCATGTCGCGATCGCGCACGTGCACGACCTCGTGCGCCGCGACCTGCGCCTCGTGCAGTTGTAGCCTACAGCTTCAGAACGATCTTCGCGGCCTCGCCCGATCGCATCAGCGCGAACGCGTCGTCGAAGCGCTCGAACGGCAGCTCGTGCGTGATGATCGGCGTGAGGTCGACGCGGCCGCTCGTGACGAGCGCCTGGGTCTGATACCACGTCTCGAACATGCGCCGGCCGTTGATGCCGAGCACCGTGAGCCCTTTGAAGATGATGCGTTCGGCGAGATTGATCTCCACGTCGTCCGACGGAATCCCGAGCAGCGCCGCGACGCCGCCGTTGCGCACCATCGCGAGGCCGCTGTCGATCGCTTGTCCGGAACCGGACATCTCGAGGAGCACGTCGGCGCCGTCGCCGTTCGTCCGCCGCACGATCTCGTCGACGAGGTCCGGCTGTTTCGCCGAGAACGTCGCATCGGCGCCGACGCGCTTGGCGAGCTCGAGCTTTTGCGGGTTCACGTCCACGGCGAACACCGTCGACGCGCCCGCCGCGCGCGCGACCGGGATCGCCATGAGGCCGATCGAGCCGACGCCCGTGATCACGACCGACCGCGCCGAAACGCCGGCGGACATGACGGTGTGCACGGCGTTGCCGAGCGGGTCGAACACCGCGGCCCAGGCGTCGGGGATCGACGCGTCGAGCTTCCACACGTTCGACTCGGGCATGCGGATGTAGTCGGCGAACGATCCGTCCGTGTCGACGCCGATGATCTTCACGTGCTCGCAGATGTGCGCCTCGCCCGTGCGGCACAAGCGGCAGATGCCGCACGCGATGTGTCCTTCGGCCGAGACGCGGTCGCCGACGCGCACGGCGGTCACCGCGTTGCCGACCGCCGCAACATTGCCCATGAACTCGTGGCCGATCGTGAGCGGCGGCTTGACGCGCCGCTCCGCCCAGTGATCCCAGCCGTAGATGTGCAGGTCGGTGCCGCATAGGCCGACCGTACCGACGCGAATCAGCACGTCGTTCGGCCCGATGTCCGGCACGGCGATGTGCTGCAGCTCGAACCCCGGCCCGGCGACGCGCTTGCGCAGCGCGCGCATCGTCGCCGGTACGGCTGAAGCGGACGCGGGGCGTTCGGCGGCGGTGGAGGTCATCGTCGCGGCACTTCGCGGACGGTGTCGCGCGCCCTCGGGTGCCGCCCGGGCTGCCCTAGCCGAACCGTCCGGTGATGTAGTCTTCGGTGCGCTTCTCGCGCGGGTGCGTGAAGATTTGATTCGTCGGCCCGACCTCGACGATTTCGCCGAGATGGAAGAACGCCGTAAAGTCCGAGATGCGCGCCGCCTGCTGCATCGAGTGCGTCACGATCACCACGGTGTAGTCGTCGGTGAGCTGCCCGATCAGATCCTCGATCTTCGAGGTGGCGATCGGGTCGAGCGCGGAGGCCGGCTCGTCCATCAAGATCACCTCGGGGTTGAGCGCGACGGCGCGCGCGATGCAGAGCCGCTGCTGCTGGCCGCCCGAGAGGTCGAGCGCGGACCGGTTGAGGCGGTCCTTCACCTCGTCCCAGAGCGCCGCTTGGCGCAGCGCGCGCTCGGCGATCGCATCGAGACTGCTCTTGCTGCGCTCGCCGTGGATGCGCGGTCCGTAGACGACGTTCTCGTAGATCGTTTTCGGAAACGGGTTGGGCCGCTGGAATACCATGCCGATGCGATGGCGAATCACGACGGGATCGGCGTGGGGCGCGTAGATGTCTTCGCCGTCGAGCTCGATGCAGCCCTCGACGCGCGCGCCCGGCGTGAGGTCGTGCATGCGGTTCAGCGCGCGCAGAAAGGTCGATTTTCCGCAGCCCGACGGCCCGATCAGCGCGGTGACGTGCTGGTCCTTCATCGTCAGCGACGCGTGCTTGATCGCCTGGAACGATCCGTAGAACACGTCGACGTCGGTCGCGACGATCTTGTCGGCTGCAGCCGTCAGCGTGTCGGTCGGCACCATCTCGGTCACGAGGCTCTCCCGGTGAAGCGTGTGGTCAGCGCGCGTCCTACGATGCGCGCGGTGACGTTGAAGCCCAGGACCATGATCAGCAGCACGAGCGCCGACCCGTTCCCGATGCGGTCGACGTCGGGGACGACCGACTCCGAGTGCGTGTACCACAGGTGCACGGCGAGCGTCTCGGCGGTGTGGAACGGGCTCCAGTCGTACGGGTGATTGCCCGTGACGCTCAGGCCGGCGGTGAAAATGAGCGCCGCCGTCTCGCCGTAGATGCGCCCGGCGATCAGCACGACGCCGGTCGTGAGGCGTCCGATCGCGCTCGGCAGGACGACGCGCGTGATCGTTTGCCACTTCGTGCCGCCGAGCGCCATCGAGCCTTCGCGTAGGGATCCCGGCACGCTCGCGAGCGCTTCTTGCGTGACGCGCAGCAGCGCCGGAAGGTTCAGCACGGTGAGCGTCAGCGCCCCGCCGAGCGCGGTATAGCCCCAGTGAAACGTGTACACGAACACGAGGAGACCGAAGAGGCCCATCACGACCGACGGAACCGTCGCCAGCGACTCCGCGCTGAACTGCACGACGTTCCGCAGCGGCCCGGGCTTGGCGTACTCCTGCAGAAACACGCCCGCCGCGATCGCGATCGGCGTGGTGAACGCGAGGGTCAGCACGAGGATGTAGAACGAGTTGAAGATTTCGGGCCCAATCCCGCCGCCCGCCGTCGTCTCTCTCGGGACGCCGAAGATGAACGAGGGCGAGAGCGCCGGCCAGCCGAGGTAGGCGATGTACACGATGAAGGCGGCCAGCATGACGATGATGCTCACCGCCATCGCCCACAGCACGACCGTGGCGACGGCATCGATGAACTTACGCGTTCGGACGCTCTCGGTGGCGGCGACGCTGCGGCGCCCACGCGGTGCGACGGCCGCCACGGCTACGTGCGCCTTCTGAGCGCGAAGCGCACGAGCACGATCAGCAGCATCGCGATGAGCAGCAGCAGAAACGCCATCGAGAACAGCGCGTGCTCGAGCAGCGAGCCGGCGGTCGCGCCGGGCATGTCGGTGACGATCTCGGTCGTCAGCGTGGCCGTCGGTGCGAACAGCCCTTTCGGAAACTGGACGGAGTTGCCGATCACCATCTGAATCGCGAGCGTCTCGCCGACGGCGCGCGCGATGCCCAGGATCAGCGCGACGGCGATCCCGCTCGACGCGCTCGGCAGCAACACGCGCGTGATCGTCTGCCAGCGGGTGGCGCCCAGCGCGAGCGACCCTTCTTTCAGCGACGCCGGCACGGAGCGGAACGCATCCTCGCTCAGCGTGATCACCGTCGGCAGGATCATGATCGAGAGCACGATCCCCGCCGCGGCCAGACCGAACCCGCTCGGCGAGCTGGTGTGAGTGCGTATCAGCGGTACGAGCAAGGTCAAGCCCAGCCAGCCGTAGACGACGGACGGGATGCCGACCATCAGCTCGATCGCGGGCTTGAGCAGCTGCGTCATGCGATGCGGCGCGATCTCCGCGAGAAAGACGCCGACGGCGATGCCGAACGGCCCGCCGACCGCGATCGCGAACACGGTCACGGCGAGCGTCCCGACGATGAAGTCGGCGGCGCCCGGATGGTTCGCGTCCGGCGAGAAATCCCCCGAGAACAGGAACGACCAAAGCGGGAACTTGTCGACGTAGAACGTCTTCGTCCCCTCGAAGGCGAGGTACGCGAGCAGCGCCGTCATCGCGATGACGACGAACGCCGCGGCGAGCCGTAAGCCCACCACGGCGATGGTCTCGGTGCGGCGCGCCCGTTGGGCCTGGAGCGCGATCACGGACAGTCTCTACCGACCCGGCGCGCCACGTTCACAGTTCTCACCGCAGGCGTCATGGTCGCAAGTCAACCGTAAGAGAACATTAAGGCAAGCTCAAGGCGCCTTAATGCCCGGTGCCGTCAGCGGTCGGTCTCTTTGACCTTCATGTCGCGGATCAGCAAAAAGCCGTCCCGCTTGACCAGCTGGGAGTTGCCGGCGACGAACGCGATGAAGCGAGCCACCTCGCCGGTCGGCGGTCCGAGCGTGAACATGTGCTCGTACGACCACACGGGATATTTGCCGGACAGCACGTTTTCGTCCGTCGGCGCCACGCCGTCGATCGAAACTTCGTTCAAGCCGCCGCCACGCGTGCCGCTGAAGGCCGCGTACGAGACTGCACCCGGCGTTTGCTTCACCACGCTGATGACGGTGCCGGTCGCGTCCTCCGTCAGGCCGCTCTCGCTGATCGCCACCGATCCCATGACGGTCTTGGTGAAGACCGCACGCGTGCCGGAGTTGCGCGGCCGGTTGATGACGACGATCTTCTGGTCGGATCCGCCGACCTCTTTCCAGTTCGTCGCTTTGCCCGAGAACACGTCCTGCAACTGCTTCTTGCTCAGATTCTTCACGCCGGCGCTGGGATTCGTCACGACGGCGAAGCCGATGACCGCCACGCGGTTGTCGTGGAGCTCCGGGTGGCCGGCCGCCAGGATGTCGGAGTCGCCGATGTCGGCGGCCTTTGCTGCCGCCTGCGCGATGCCGGAACCGGAGCCGCCGCCGGAGACGCTGATCTTGACGTCCGGATGCGCCTTTTGATACGCGTCTGCGGCGTCTTTGGCCAACGGCAGCAGCGCCGTCGAACCGGCGACGGTGATGGTCGTGTCCGCAAAGGCGGGCAGCGACGAGCCCGCGACCGAGAACCCGACGAGCACAGCCGCCAACGCAGCGCTTCTCTTCACCAACATGTTCCTCCAACGACGTACGCATGCGAGTAGCCGTCGCGCGCGGCGGCCCCTTCGGATCGTCGCAGCCCAAGCGTAAGACCGCTTTATGCTTACGTTAAACGTTCTTAAGCTTCATGGACCGCGGCCGGGACGCGCACGGTGAACGTCGCGCCTTGCCCGTACACGGAGTCCGCGACCAGGGACCCGCCGTGCGCCTCGACGAGGTGCTTCGCGATGGCCAAGCCGAGCCCGGTTCCCGTGTGCTCGCGCGCGCGCGACCGGTCGACCACGTAGAACCGCTCGAACACGCGCGGCAGATCGGCGAACGGAATGCCGGCGCCGGTATCGCGGACGCGCAGCACCGCACCGTCGCCGTCCGGCTCGACGGACACCGTGACGCGCCCGCCGGCCGGCGTATGCCGCAGCGCGTTGTCGACGAGGTTCACCGTCACTTGCGCGAGCGCGCCGCGGTCCGCGAGCACGGTCACCGGCTCGGGCGCGTCGAGTTCGAGGTCGACGCCGAGCGCGTCGGCTCGCTGCGCGAAGGTGTTGACCGCCGACGTCGCCACGTCGCCCAGATCGAAGCGCTCGCGACGCAGCGGCAGCACGCCGGATTCCGAGCGCGCGAGCTCCAGCAGGTCGGCGACCAGGCGGATCATGCGCTCGACCTCCGCCTGAATCTGCGGCAGGAACATCGTGCGCGCCTCGGGATCGTCGTCGGCGATCAGCACGGTCTCGAGCATCAGCTTCATCGCGGAGAGCGGCGTGCGCAGCTCGTGCGACACGTTGCCGACGAAGTCCCGGCGCATGCGCTCGGCGGCGAGCAGTGCGGTCCGGTCCGCCGCGATCGCGATCGCGCCGCCTTCGTACGGCTGTACGGTGACGCCGACGTACCGCTCGCGCGCGCCCGCCCCGAACACGACGTCGCGCGTCGCGGTCGTTCCCGCAACGGCGGCAAGCAGCATGCGCTCGAGGTCGAGCGACGGGATGACCTCGATCGGCGCGCGACCGATCGCTCGGGCGCGATCGACGCCGAACAGCGCGGCCGCGGCGCCGTTGAAGACGCGCACCCGGCCGCCCGCGTCGATGGTGAACGCGGCGAACGGCAGCGCGTCGACCAGGCGCGCCGCGCCGTCCGGCTGCGCGGCGACCGGCTCGGCCGACGTGCTCGGCTCAACGCTTTCGCGCGAACGCGACGCGCGCAGCGCGCCGTACGTCGCCGCGGCTCCGGCCAGGGCGCCGAGGGCGCCCGCGACGACGTCCGTCGCCTACTCCCGGAACATGTAGCCGCGGCTGCGCACCGTGATGATGTGCCGCGGGTTGTTGGGATCGACCTCGATCTTCTCGCGCAGCCAGCGCACGTGCACGCTGATCGTCTGGTGCTCGCCTTCGAAGTCGTACCCCCACACCTTCTCGAGCAGCGTGTGACGCGCGACGATGCGGCCGCGATTCTCCATCAGAACGTGCAGCAGCCGGAACTCCTTCGGCGCGAGCGCGACGTCGCGACCGCGCACGAGCAGGCGTTGCCGCGAGGGGTCGATGGTGATGTCTCCGGCGGTGATCGACTCGTCGCGGTCCTCCGCGTCGACTTCGACGCGGCGGAGCCGCGCCTTGATGCGCGCCATGATCTCGCCGAGCGCGAACGGCTTCGTGACGTAGTCGTCGGCGCCGAGCTCGAGCGCGAGCACCTTGTCGAACTCCTGGTCCTTCGCCGTGAGCATGATGATCGGCACGCTGGACGTGCGCCGAATCTCCTTGCACGCTTCGATGCCGTCCAGCAGCGGCAGCATGATGTCGAGCACGACGAGGTCGGGGTGCTCGGTCTGCGCGAGCGTGACGGCCGTGCGGCCGTCGCCTGCGGTCGCCACCGCGTAGCCGTTCTTCTCGAGGTTGTAGCGCAGCGACTGGACGATGGCCGCCTCGTCGTCGACGAGCAAGATCTTCTTCTTCGGCGCGAGCGACGCGGTCACGGTAAGGCGCCTTCGGCGTCCGCGCCGGCCGCAATCCGGTCCGGTGCCTGCCGGAGCAGGACGCGCAGGCCGAACGTCCGCTCGAACAAGTCCGCCTTCTCCATCGCCGCATCGAGTTCGCTCGCGGCATCGCCGTCGGCCTGCGCCGTGATCGCTGCGACGCCGTCCTCGGGAAACGCGCCCACGTCGGCGACGACGCCGAGGTGCCGGATGTCCAGGCCGTCCGCGATCCGCAGCAGCGAGGCCAGGACGTCGACGCGCCGGCGGTCCTCCGGCGCGAGCGCGGCGTACTCGAGGTGCGCCGGCTTGGGCATCGCCTTGCGATAGTACCGTGCGACGACAGCCACCAGCTCGCGCTCGTCGTCGCGCCAACCCGACAGCGCGGAGTTGCGGATGACGTACGCCGCGTGCTTGTGGTGCGCGCTGTCCGAGACGAACCGGCCGACGCCGTGCAGCATCGCGGCCGCCCACAGGATGTCGCGGTCGGCCGCGGCGAGATTGTGCAGCGGCGCCAGACGCTCGAACAGGACGAGCGCGAGCCGTGCGACGTGGCGCTGGTGGCCGCCGAGGTGCTCGTACCGCCGTGCGAGGGCTTCGACGGCCTCGACGCGCTTGGCGCGCTCGTCGCCGAGCCGCTGCGCGAGCGCGCGATCACCCTGCGCGAGGTCGACCACGACGCCGTCGCGCAGCGCGCGCTCGCACACGATGATCTCGCCCATGCCCACCGCTTCGAGCACGCCGATCAGCACGGCGTTGCCGGCGACAATGATGTCGGCGCGCCGCGGATTCATGCCGGGCATGCGCCGCCGCTCGGCCTCGGTCATCAGCAGCATCTGCCGCTGCAGCGACTGCAGGCGCGCGAGCGTGAGCGCATAGCCGTGCACGCGCTTCACCGCAAGGCCGCGCGCCGCGGCGTCGATCGACGCGAGCCCCATGATCGTGCCCGACGTGCCGAGCGCGAGATCGAGCCGGTAGCGCCGGATGCGGTCGGCGAGCGGCGCGACGACGTCGGCGACGTGCGCGTCGAGCGCGACCGCGGCGCGCAGCGGATCGGGCCGGTCGCGCAGGAACGCGTCGTAGAGCCGCAGGCTCCCGAGCTTCATCGAGTCGATGAGGTACGGGCGGTCGCCGTCCGCCACCACGAGCTCCGTCGAGCCGCCGCCGATGTCGACGATGCACGCGACGCGGTCGTAGAGCGGGTAGCCGTTCGACACGCCGAGGTGGATCAGGCGCGCTTCCTCGCGGCCGTCGAGCACCTCGAGCTGCACGCCGCTGCGCGCCTGCACGAGGCGCACGAACTCCTCGCCGTTCTCGCTCTCGCGCACGGCCGATGTCGCGACCGCCCGCACGCGGTCCGCGCCGCGCTCGCGCGCCGCCGCGGCGAAGCGCGCGATGGCGTCGACGCCGCGCTCCATCGCCTTACGGGAGAGCTCGCCGCGCGCCAGCGCGTCGTCGCTTCCGAGCCGCACCATCTCGCGCGCCTTGTAGACCACGCGCGACGTATCGAACGCCGCGTCGAGCTCCACCACGATCAGGTGGATCGAGTTCGTGCCGACGTCGATCGCGCCGAACAGCATCGAGGCTACGTGGGTCGCTTGCGCACGGTGACGCCGGCCGCGCGCTCGTAGCCGAGCGCGACGGACGTATAGTCGTCGCGGCCGTGGCCTTCGCCCGACGCCGCGGTGTAGAGCTGGTACGCGAGCGCGCTGGCGGGCATGGCGACGCCCATCGCGCGCGCCGAATCGAGCGCGGCCGCAAGGTCCTTGCGCAGCAGGTCGAGCGCGAATCCGGGCGCGTGCGAGCCGGCCAGCCAGCTCTGCGGCAGCCAGTTCTGCAGCAGATAGTTCGAGCCGGTCGCCGTGCCGATGACCGCGAGCGTCGCGTCGATGTCCGCGCCCGCCTTCGCCGCGAACGTGAGCGCCTCGACGTTCGCCAGCATCGTGTTCGAGATGATGATCTGATTGACCAGCTTGACGACCTCGCCCATCCCGACGCCGCCGACGTGGTTGGGCGTGCCCATCGCGGCCAGAACCGGCTCGAGCTCGCCGAAGTCGTCGTCGCGCGCGCCGACCATGATCGTCAGCGTTCCGCTTTTGGCGCGCGCCGGTCCGCCCGAGACGGGCGCGTCGGCGAACCGCATGCCGGCGGCGCGCAGGCGCTCGTCGAACGAGCGCGTCGCGACCGGCGAGATCGTCGACATGTCGATGAACTGCGTACCGGCCTTCGCGCCGTGCGCGGCGCCTCGCTCGCCGAAGAGCGTCGCTTCGACCTGCGGCGCGTCCGGCACGCACGTGATCACCACGTCGCACGCGCTCGCCACGCCGGCGGGATCGCCGCCGTCGCGCGCGCCGAGCGCGACGAGCCGCTCGACCGGGTCGCGGCGGCGATGCGCGCACACCGTCACGCCGAAGCCGCCGCGCAGGAGCGACGCCGCCATCGGCTCGCCCATCGCGCCGACGCCGATGACCCCGACTGCCTTTGCCATACGAGCCGCACGCGTACGGCGCGCGGGAAGCCCCGGCCTGCGGACGAAGGACGGGCCGTGCAGGTGTCCGCCGCGCCGTCGCGGCTCGCGCCGCTGCGAGCGTTCATCCGGCTGTCGCGACCGCTGTTCCTGTACGGCGGCCTCGCGGCCGTCGCGCTCGGCGCCGCCGTCGCACGGTCGGCGGGCCACGCGATCGACACGGCGACGTATGGTTGGGTGCAGCTGCTCGTCTCGTCGTTCCACCTGATGGTGCACTACGCCAACGACTACTTCGATCGGGAGAGCGACCTGGGCGCCGTGCGCACGCGGTGGTCGGGCGGCAGCGGCGTCCTCGTCGAGGGACAGCTGCACCCGCGCGTCGCGCTGATCGCTTCGCTCGTATGCGCCGCGCTCGGCGTGACGGCGTGCGCGCGCTTCGCGGTCGCGGGCTCGCCGCTCGTCGCGTGTCTCGGCGTCGCGGTGCTCGCGTTCGCGTGGTGGTACTCGGCGCCGCCCGTGCGCTTCGCGGCGCGCGGCGTGGGCGAGCTCGACACGGCGTTGGTGGTCGCGGTCTTGATGCCGTTCACGGCGTATGCCGCGTTCGCCGGCACGCTCGACGCGGCGATTGCGCGCGCCGTCGTCGCGCCGGCCTTCGCGATGATCGCCATGATGCTGTGCGTCGAGCTCCCGGATGAAGGCTGCGACGTGCGCGCCGGAAAGCGCAACCTCGTCGTGCGGCTGGGCGCCCGCCGCGCGTGGAGTCTCATGACGGTCGCCGCGCTCGCGGCCGTCGTCGCTGCCGTCGTGCTCGGCGCCGCGGTGCGCGCCGGAACGCCGCTGCTCGCCCTCGTGCCGGCGCTCGCCGCGGCGTTCATGCTCGCCGCCGTCGTGCGCCGCGACCGGCGACCCGGCGCGACCGCCTTCTGGGGCGTCGCGCTCTACGCGACTACGGTCACCGGCCTCGCAGCCGTCTACGCCCTCACGCGCCGCCCTGACGGCAGTCCCCGATCGCCTGTCACCCTGAGCTTGTCGAAGGGCTGACCTGAGCTCGTCGAAGGGCGACGACCGTCGTTGCGCCGCTCGCGCCGCCGGAGCACAATGGACGAGGCCCCGAGCGAGCGAAGCCGACGGCCGAGCACTGACCGCGAAGGGAAACCGATAGGATGCTTGCTTCGATCCGACGGCCGACGTTCGACGACCTCAACCTCTCCACCGGAAAGCGCGCGCGCCTCTGGGAGATGATGTACGGTCATGGGCCGGGCAACGGCACGCTGATGCTGCTGCCGATCGACCAGGGGCTCGAGCACGGGCCGATCGACTTCTTCGACAATCCCGACGCGCTCGACACCGACTGGGTGCTGCGGCTCGCCGTCGACGGGAAGTTCTCCGGCATCGCGTACCACATCGGGCTCGCGGAAAAGTACCACGCGAAGTACGCGGGCCGCGTGCCGCTCGTGCTCAAGGTGAACGGAAAGACGAACGTTCCTCCGGACGACGAGTCGTTCAGCCCGCTCACGTCGAGCGTCGAAGATGCAGTGCGGCTCGGCGCGTCCGCGGTCGGCTACACGGTCTACGTCGGCTCGCCCGCGCAAGACCGCGACTTGCGCCAGGCCAACGACGTGCGCCGCGAGTGCGAGAAGTACGGGATGCCGCTCATCGTCTGGGCGTATCCGCGCGGTTCGGCCGTGAAGGCGAAGGGCGGACAGGACTCGCTGTACGCGGTCGACTACGCGGCGCGCGTCGCATGCGAGATCGGCGCGGACATCGTCAAGCTCAACGTGCCGAAATCCGAAGAAGCCGCCGCGTCGTCGCCCAAGCCGTACAGCACCATGACGATGGATGAGCTCGACGGCCTGCGCAAGGTCGTCAAGTCGGCGGGCCGCACGCTCGTTCTCGTCTCCGGCGGATCGAAGCTCAGCGACGACGACACCGTGCACAAGGCGCGCCTCGCGATGGAGTCCGGCTGCGTGGGGCTCATCTTCGGGCGCAACATGTGGCAGCGCAGGTGGGACGACGCGATCGCAATGGCCGGCCGGATGCACACGCTGATGAACGAGTTCGGCCAAGAGACAACGTGATCGAGCCCGTCGTACGTCAACCTGAGCCTGTCGAAGGGCTCGAAGCGCGCATCGAAGCGGCGCTCGACCGCATCCGTCCGATGATCCACCGCGACGGTGGCGACGTCTGGCTCGTGAAGGTCGAGGACCGCGTCGCGTACGTGCAGATGATCGGCGCGTGCGGCGGCTGCCCCGCGTCCAACGCGACGCTCAAGGGCGGCATCGAAGCCGTCGTGCGCGAGGACGTCCCGGAGATCCGCGCAGTCGAACAGGTCTAGCGCGCGAGCCCGGCGTTACAACGACACGGCGCCGGCGTAGCCGGTCAGCTCGACGTAACCGGCGCCGACGCGCTTGCCGGATGCCGTGTCGGTGACGTCGACCGCGCCTTCCCAGTACGACACGCCGCCCGCAGTGTTCGCCAGCTCTTGATCGCGAACCGTCGGCGTGAGCGTGAGGTCGAGCGCCGCCGACGGCACGCGCACGCGCCAACCGCTCGGGTAGACACCGCCCGTGTGCGGGCTGGTCCACGTCCCCGTTGCCTCCGCGACGACGTCGTCGCGCCGCAGCGCGCGCACCGAGCCGCGCGCATCGACGAGGGAACCGCTCGATTCGGGCGTGAGCGTGCCGTCCTTGCGGCCGCAGGCGGTAGTCCATGACCTCGCGCCGGTCGTCGAGCTGGATCGAGAACCAATCCCAGCCCTGCTGGTCGCGCTGCAGCTCGTCCGATCCGAACTCGTGGTCCATCCACGACAGTCCGCGCACCGCCAGCGCGCGCCCGCCGTACGTCAGCGTGCCCGACGTGCGCAGCCGCGTCATGGAGTAGTAGTGTGACGCGCACGTGTCGCACGCGGCCTTGAGCGAGACGCCGTCGCGGCCGTGCACGGCGGGCGGCTTCTCCGCCGTCTGCGAGAGATCGAGCACCGCGTCGCCGGACGACGCTCGCATGCGGAACGGTGACGAGCCCTGCAGCGTCCAGTCGCCGGCGGCGACGTCGAGCGCGCGGTCCGACGCATGGCCCATGCCGAGCGCTTCGCGCGCGAAGCGGCCCTCGTAGACGAACCGCTGCCCCGCCTCGTCGGTGACGGCAAAGTGCGCCGGGAACACCTGGTTGCCGCGCCAGCGCGACTGTCCCGGGCGCGGCCGGACGTCGCCCGGGCGCAGCCCGAGCCGGAAGAACGTGAGCTCGTAGCCGAAGCGGCGGCCGTCGGACGCCGTCAGATGGCCGGTGTAGTACCACCACTCGCTGGCGAACGCGAAGTGGGCTGCGTGGTCGCGCGGGAACGCGAAGCGCCAGGGGACGCGCGCGTTCGCGAATCCCAGCGCCGTGCGCGCAGGCGGCTCGCGCGCCGCCGTCGCCGCGCCGCCGGCCCACGCCGACCCCAGCGCGACGGCCGCGCATGCGGCGACGGCGAACCGCGCGCCGAGCCGCATCATTCCGTGCGCACCGCGTCCGCGGTGCGGATTCGAGCGGCGACGCGCGCCGGATAGAACCCCGCGAGCACGGCCGCCACAACGACGAGCGCGACCGTCTCCGCGAGAAACGCCCACGGCACGTGCAGCTCGATGAGCCACCCGAAGGCTTGGCGGTTGATGACGAAGATCAGCAAGAGCGCGAGCAGGAAGCCGACGGCGACGCCGAGCGCGCCGCCCAGCGACGCCGATGCCCGCCGCCTCGACGAGGACCATCGCCCGCACGCCGCCCGTCGTCACGCCCAAATACCGCATGATGCCGAACTCCCGGCGGCGTTCGAGCACGAGCGCGAAGAGCGTCGAGACGATACCGAGCACCGCGATCGTCACGGCGATGACGTCGAGCGCGTACGTGATCGCGAACGTGCGGTCGAAGATGCGCACGACGACGTCCCGCAGCTCGCGGTTGGTCTCGACGTCGACGCGCAGCGGCGCGAGCGCGCGCACCACGGCCGTGCGCAACCGCGGCAAATCGGCGCCGGGCGCGGCATAGATGGCGATCGAGTTCACCGAGTCGTCACGGAACAGGCGCCGGAACGTGCGAACGTCGAGCAGCACGACGCCCGCGTCCGAAGAGTAATCGCTGTAGACGGCCGCGACGGTGAACGCCGTGCGGCCCGACGGCGTCGGCAGCTCGACGCGGTCGCCGGCATTCACGCCGAATTTCGTCGCGAACGGCTCCGAGACGAGCACCGCATGCGATCCCGTCAGCGTGCGCGCGAGCGCCGCGGGATCGCCGCCGCCGAGCAGCCGGACCTGCCGGTGCGTGCCGAGTCGCGAGAGATCCGTCGCACCGAGACTGGTGATGCGGCCCTCGAACGGAAGGTCGATTGCGCGGAACGTGTCCACGGACGCGACGCCCGGGACGGCGCGCACCTTCTCGGCCACGCCCGGCGAGAAGCGCGCGTCCGCGCTCGCATCCGCAAGCCCGAGCGGGCGCACGAAGAGATCCGCGCGCAGCGTGTCGCCGGCCCACGCGACGACCGTCGTGCGGAACGATGCGACGAGCACGGCCACGGCGACCATCATCCCGATCGCGATCATCAGCGACGCGACGGCGACCGACGAGCGGATCGGCGCGCCGGCGAGGTTCGCCGCGGCGAGCGCGAGCGTCGGGCGGCGCGCGCTCATCCGCGCCGCGACGCGCGCGAGCGCGGTCACTGCCGCCGGCGCGAACAGCGAACCGCCGAAGATGACCGCGAGCCCGGACGCGTACCCGAATGCGGGGATGCCGTCGATCGCCGGTGCGCGCGAGAGCAGCCACGCGACGGCGAGGAAGACGGTGCCCGCCGCGGCCGCGCGCCACGCGAGGCCGCGGCGTCGGCGCTCGTAGCCGTGCGCGCGCATCGCCACGGCGGGCTCCGTCGATGCCGCGTCGAGCGCCGGGAAGGCCGCCGCCAGCGATCGACGCCGCGACGCCCAGCACGAACGCTTTGACGAACAGCAGCGGATCGTAGGCGACGCGGTCGGCATGCGACGCGACGTAGATCGTGTCGACCGTGCGCGACACCGCCGCGACCGAGAACGTCGCGAGCACCGCGCCCGCGGCGAGCCCGAGCAGAGAGTCCGCAACGCCGACGAGCGCGCCTTCCCCGGCGAAGGTGCGGAACACGTCGCCGCGCGTCGCGCCGAGCGCGCGCACCGTACCGATCTCCGGACGGCGCTGCACGACCGAGATCGCGACGGTATTGTAGATCAGGTACATGCCGACCAGCAGCGCGACGTACGCCAGCGCTTCGAGGTTGAGCCGAAAGCTCTGCAGCATCCGGCCGATCTCGTCGGTTCGCGTCTTCGGCCGGATCGCGCGCGCGCCGGGCGGGATCACCGCCGCGACCTCGCGCTCGACGGCGGGCAACCGCGCGGGGTCGACGGCGAGGTCGATGCGGTCGAGCAGTCCGACCTTCCCGAAGAGCTCCTGCGCCGTCACGACATCGACGAAGACGACGCTGGAGTCGATCCCAGCCGTGCCGTGCGGCACGAGCCCGGCCACGCGGAGCGCGACCTCGCGGTCGCCGGCCAGCGCGTGCACCGTCTCGCCGGCGTGCCAGCCGCGGCGCGACGCGAGGTCGGCGGAGACGAACGCGCCGCGCCCGTTCACGAGCACCCACGGATCGGCCGTTTCCTGCGCGGTCGAGCCCGGCAGCGCGGCATCCCGCGCGAGATCGCCGGGCAGCGGCCGCAGCAGGTCGACGCCGAGCACGCGGAGCGTCTCGCCGGAGAACGGATCGCCGGGCCGCACGCCGACGGCGAGCTGATCCTCGATGGTCGGGCTCGCGTAGCGCACGCCGGGGATCGACTGCACGCGCAGGATCGTGCGCTCGTCGAAGCCGCGCGCGACCGCGAGCACTTGCAGATTGACCGCGCTCGACACGACGTTGACGCTGCTGCCGAACGAGGCGACCGCCGTCGCGTTGGCGAGATCGATCGCGAGGCCGATCGCGACCGCCAGCGCGACGGCCGCGAGCGTGACCGCCGATCGCAGCGCGTTCGCGCGCAGCGGTCCGGTGACGAGCGCGGTGAAGAGGGACGCGCCCGTCACACGACGCGCCCGTCACGCATGTGCACGACGCGGTCGCAGATCGTGGCCGCCTCGTCGCTGTGCGTCGCCATCAGGATCGCTTGGCCGCTGCCGGCGAGCCGTCGCAGGAGCGCCAAGACCGCCGCGCCGGTCTGTGAGTCGAGGTTGCCCGTCGGCTCGTCGGCGAGCACGATCGCCGGACGGTGCACGACCGCGCGTGCGATCGCGACGCGCTGCATCTGGCCGCCCGAGAGCTGCGCCGGAAATGCGCGCGCCTTGTCCGCCAGGCCGACCTCGTCGAGCGCCGCGGCGACGCGCGCCTCGACCTCGCGCCGTCCCGCACGCGCGAGCACCAGCGGTAGCGCGACGTTGTCGGCGACCCGCAGCGCGGGCAGCAGGTTGAAGAATTGGAACACGGTGCCGACGCGGTCGCGGCGCAGTCGCGTGAGGCGGTCGTCGTCGAGCACGTGCGTCGCATGGCCGTCGATGCAGACCGTGCCGCTCGTCGGCACGTCGATGCAGCCGGCGAGGTTCAGCAACGTCGACTTGCCGCAGCCGCTCGGCCCGACCAAAGCCACCATTTCGCCCGCGCACACGTCGAGGTCGACGCCGGCGAGCGCGTGCACCGCCTCGTCGCCCTCGCCGTAGACCTTCGTCGCCCGGCGCACCACAACCGGCGCGCCCGCAGCCGCGTCGTCGGGCGCGGCGTCAGTCCCGCGCCGCACGAAAGACGAGCGCGGCGTTGATGCCTCCGAAGCCGGCCGAGTTCGACAACACGGTGTCGATGCGCGCGTCGACGCGCTCGCGCGTCACGGCGATGCCGACGTCGGCGTCGTCGCTGTTCACGCTGCGGGGCAGCGTCCCGGACTCGATCGACATGACCGACAGCGCCGCTTCCCACGCGCCGGTCGCGCCGAGCGCGTGCCCGTGCTGGCCCTTCGTCGCGCTGACCGGGACCGTGCGCGCCCGCTCGCCGAAGACGAGGCCCATCGCGCGCGCCTCGCACGCGTCGCCGAGCGGCGTGGCACTGCCGTGCGCGTTCACCGCATCGACGTCGCGGGGCGCCACGCCGGCTTCGTCGAGCGCGCGCTGCATCGCGGCCGCGTTCATCGACGCGTCGGGTCGGGGCGCGGACATGTGGTGCGCATCGTTCGTCAGGCCGTACCCGCCGATCTCCGCGTACACGTGCGCGTCGCGCGCGCGAGCGTCGTCGAGCCGCTCGAGCAGCAGCACGCCGGCGCCTTCGGCCATGACGAACCCGTCGCGCGCGCGGTCGAACGGCCGGCTCGCGCCGTGCGGATCGTCGTTGCGCGTCGACATCGCCTTGATGACCGTGAACGCGCCGTAGACGAGCGGCGACAGCGGCGCTTCGACGCCGCCGGCGAGCGCCGCGCGGACGTCGCCGCGAGCGACCGCGCGAAACGCGTCGCCGATCGCGACGGCGCCCGACGCGCACGAGTTGCCGTTCGCGACCGTGGGCCCGCGCAGGTCGAACTCGATCGCGACGTTGCACGTCGCGGCGCCGCCGAACACCGAGATCGCCAGCAGCGGCTTCACGGCGTCCAGGCCCTGCTCGCGAAACACGTCGTGCTGCTCGTCCGCGAACGCCAGTCCCCCGAGCGCGGAGCCCAAGTAGACTCCGACCTCGCTGGACTCGCCGTTCGGCCGGTACGCCGCATCGTCGAGCGCGAGGCGCGACGCCGCGATCGAGAGCTGCGAGAAGCGGTCGGTCCAGTGCATCCGCTTGCGCCCGACGAAGTCGTGCGGGTCGAAGCCCTCGACTTCCGCCGCGATCCGCGAGCGGTAGGCGCTCGCGTCGAAGCGCGTGATCTCGCGCACCGCAACGCGCTCGGCCAGCACGCCGTCCCAGAACGCGCGCATCCCGATGCCGAGCGGCGTCACCACGCCGATGCCCGTCACCGCGACGCGGTGCAGCGCCGCCGTCATGCCGTCGCCTCGGCGAGCTGCTTGACGCGGGCGAGCGTCTTCGCGGCGACGCCGTGGATGAAGTACTCGCTCACGAGGTGCTTGCCGAGCCACTCCGACGCGAGCGGGAACCGGAACTGCAGGCGGTGCTCGATCGTGACGCGCGTGCCGCGCCCGCGCGGCTCGAAGAGCCACTCGACGTCCATGCCGCGCGTCCACCCGCGGACGTGGCGGAACGCAATGTGCGGCGTGACGGGATCGTTCGTCTGCTCGGCGACCCAGCGGATCGGGAACACGTCCTGCCACGCGCCCATGGCGACGACGCGCACGGCACCGCGCTCCTCGAGCACGCGCACGTAGCGGTAGTGCGGCAGAATCTGCGGCCATCGCTCCGTCGCCGACGCGAGCGCGTACACGCGCTGCGCCGGGGCCTCGACGTCGATGACGTTGCGCGTGACCGTCACGCGAGGAGCCTGCCGAGCACGCGCGGCGTGAACGCCTGCTGGGGCGGGATCGCGCCCGCGAGCGCGTCGAGGAGCGTCGCGGCCGCGGACGGGAAGCGCGTGAGCCGCGACGATGCGCGGCGTGCGAGCGGCGGCACGTCGACCAGCAGCGAGACGGCGCGGCACAAGCGGCGGCGCCACGCGACGTCACGAACGCGCCAGCGCGCGTAGTCCGCGAAGGCCGCCGCCTCGCGGCCGGCGAGCGCCGCGAGCACGGCCTCGGCCGCACGCTCGGCGCCGGTGAGCGCGAGGAAGACGCCCTGCCCCGTGAACGGATCGACGAAGCCGGCGGCGTCGCCGGCGAGCAGGACGCCCGGCGCGACGACGCGGCGGACATCGTGCGCGAGCGGGCCGATCGCGACGCGGTCCCCGACGCGCGTCGCCGCCTCGAACGACCGAACGCCGCGGCCCAGGCGCGCGGCGGCGCCGCCGACGCCGGCGTCCACATCGCGCGACCACGCCGCAAGCCGTTCCTTGGGAACCACGACCATCACGTTTGCATGCACTTCTGAAAGGGGGTTGAGCGCGAAATACGCTCCGTCGCCGGCGTACATCTCGACGTGCCCGTCGAGCGTGCCGAAGCCCGCGTAATGGCCGCCGACGGCATAACGGGCGCCGCGCTTGGGCGGATGCGTCAGCCCGAGCTTTCGCGCGACGATCGACCCGGCGCCGTCGGCGCCGACCACGACGCGCGCGCGGCGTTCCTCGAGCTCGGCGCCGCCGGCACGCACGCGCACGCCCGCGCAGCGGCCGCTCTCGACGATGACGTCCTCGACGCGCGCGCATTCGAGCGTCGCGCCCGCGTCGACGGCCGCCGCGAGCAGGACGGCATCGAACGCGTCGCGCGCGCAGGCGAGCGACGGCCGCGCGAACGGCAGCGTGACGGCGGGCGCGCCGGCGGCGACGAGGCGGACGCCGCGCAGCGCCGACGCGACGGGACGGACCGCGTCGAGCACGCCGAGCCGCGCGAGCGCCTCGACGGCGCCGCCGTTGAGATACTCGCCGCAGGCCTTGACGCGCGGGAAGCGCGCGCGCTCGACGATGCGCACGCCGGCGCCGGCGCGAGCGAGCAGCAGCGCCGCGGCGCTTCCGGCCGGGCCCGCGCCGGCGACGATGACGTCGGTCACCGCGCGCCGTCGGTGAGCGTCATCCGAAAGAACGGCTCGCGCCGCGCGTGCGGATGGCGCCAGCCGGCGGTGCGCGCGAGATCGACGGCTTCGTCCGGCGTGTACGCGCGCCGCACCGAGAGCGGCGCGTCGTGCCGGGTCAGGCGGTTGCGCGACGTGCGTGACCACAGCCAGGTCGATGCGAGCGCGAGCGCGGACCGCCGCAGATCGCACACGACCGGTCCGATCGCGGCGACGCGGCGCAGCTCGCGCAGCAGCGCGCCCGCGGCGGATGGATCGAAGTGGTGCAGCGCGAGCGTGCAGGTGACGACGTCGAAGGCGCCGTCCGCGAACGGCAGCGCGCCGCCGTCCGCGCGCACGAACTCGATCCCGGGATGTGCTCCCGCCGTCCGCCGCGCGATGTCGAGCATCTGCTCGCTCGCGTCCAGGCACGTCACGCGCGCGCCCGCCTCGCGCGCGATCGCGAGCGCGACGTCGCCGGCTCCACAGCCGACGTCGAGCACGGTGCGCGGCCGCAGCGCGCAGACCGTGCGGACCACGGGCGCCGTCCCGCCGAGGTGCGCGTTCGCGAACGCGATGTCACGCAGGTTCGCCGCGAGCTCGTCGACGTCGTCGACGGGCTCGTCCATCAGCTCGCGGGCGATCGTGCGTCGCACCGGAGCCTCGCGGTCACCCTATTTCTTGTACCACTCGGCGTTGATCTCGATGTAGTTCTTCCACTTGTCCGGCACATCGGAATCGGCAAAGATCGCTTCCACCGGACACGCCGAGACGCACGCACCGCAGTCGATGCAGACCTCGGGATCGATGAAGAGCTGCCCGTCGTCATCGTTGCCGTGGATGCAGTCGACCGGACAGACGTCGACGCACGACTTGTCCTTGGTCCCGATGCACGGCTCCGTGATGATGTACGCCATCGCGAGGAGGGGTTGACCTTGGGGCCGAGGCGCTCCTACCGACAAAAGCCGGAAGCGCCCGGTCCGAAGGACCGAGCGCGCCGGACGGCCGGGGACCGGCTTTAGTACGTGGCCCGGCGACCGCTGATCGCGCGGAGGATGAACAGCAGGATCACGGCGCCGACGAACGCGACGATGATGCTCCACAGGTTCAAACCGGTCGTACCCGTGTGTCCGAACGCGTTGAACACCCACCCGCCGATGAAGGCTCCGATGATGCCGATGATGATGTCGCCGATGATTCCGCCCGGGCCTTCACCCGGAACGACCGATTTCGCGAGCAGCCCCGCGATGAGTCCCACGACTAGCCAAGCCAAGATGCTCATGGTGCGCTGTGTCCCTTTCTCTCGTCTCCGGTGGAGCGGCCCCTCGCCGCGATTGTCACCGATACCTTCCCGAGATCGAAATGGACAAAACGGCGCACGGAACGGTCGCCTGCTGCGTTCCTCGGTTGCTATGAGCAGCATCACGCGCACGCTCGCTGTCGCCGCGATCTTCGCCGCGACCGCCCTGCCCGCCGCCGCGCAGACGACTGCGCCGCCGCGCATCCTCCAACGCCTCGACGTCTTGGGCCAAGGCTCCGTCGACCGCATGCCGGACCGCGTCACCGTTGCGTTCCAGGTCGTCTCCAACGACGACGTCGCGGCGCGCGCGACGTCGCAGAACAACACCACGTATGCGGCGCTGCTCGCGAAGATGCGCGCGCTCGGAATCCCGGACGCATCGATCCGGACGACCGGCTACGACCTGTCCGACAACCCGCGACCGGCGCAGCCGAACCCGCAGTCGCAGCAGCGCTACGGCTACGTCGTCACGCGCAACGTCACCGTGTCGAGCGACCGCACCGATCAAGCCGGGGCGATCGTCGACGCGGGGGTTGCCGCCGGCGCAGCGTCGGTGGGCGGAGTCGACTTCGGGCTGCGCGACGCGCGCGCGGCATACCGGGCGGCGCAGGCCGCTGCGGTCGCCGACGCCGAGGCACAGGCGCAGGGGTTGGCGGCGTCGGCGCACCTGCGCGTGGTGCGGGTGCTGATGCTCTCGACGGCCCCGCAGGCGGAGGCTCCCCGGCCGGTCATCGCGGGCCGCATGGCCGTCGTGGCCGCCGTCATGCCGACGGATGTTCAGCCGAGCAGTCTCACCGTCACCGCGACCGTCACCGCGACCTATCAGATCGCTCCGTAGGAAGGCGCACGAAACCGGCCAGTCTCCGCGCGGGTAGGTTCGAGGGTGATGACCGGAACGTGCGAGGTCTGCCGGACGAAACCGGCCAGCGTCCGTGACGTCGCGCTCCGGGCAGGCCGGTGGGTGCAGGCGGACGTGTGCGCCGAGTGCGCGCGCAGGCGCAAGATGGTTCCGTTCGCGGTCCTCGGCGTCGCCGCCGCGGCGGCCGCTGTTTTCGGCGGCGCGGCCATCGCGATCGACGCCGCGAGCCGCAAAGGCGGCAAGCAGCCCGAGGCGGACTCCTCGCGCGCGCCGCAGCCGCTTGCGGATCTCGGGCGCATGCTGCGTCCCGGTGCGACCACGCTCGCGCAGTACTCGCGCGACCTGACGGATGCCGCGCGCCGGAACCAGCTCGATCCCGTCATCGGCCGCGACGCCGAAGTCGAGCGCGTCGTCTCGATCCTGGCGCGCCGCAGCAAGAACAACCCCGTGCTCATCGGCGAGCCCGGTGTCGGCAAGACCGCGATCGTCGAAGGTCTCGCGCAGCGCATCGCCCGCGGCGACGTGCCGCCCGCGCTGCGCGACAAGCGCGTGCTCGCGCTCTCGCTCGGCCCGCTCGTCGCCGGCACGAAGTACCGCGGCGAGTTCGAAGGCCGCGTCAAGAAGATCCTCGACGAGGTCAAGCGCGCGGGGCGCGAGGTGATCCTGTTCATCGACGAGCTGCACACGCTCGTCGGCGCCGGCGCCGCCGAAGGGTCGCTCGACCTGAGCTCGATGATCAAACCCGAGCTCGCGCGCGGCGAGCTGCAGTGCATCGGCGCGACGACGTTCGACGAGTATCGTAAGTACGTCGAGTCGGACGCCGCGCTCGAACGGCGTTTTCAGCCCGTGCAAGTCGACGAGCCGACGATCGAGCAGACCGTCGCGATCCTGGGCGGGCTGCGGGCGAAGTACGCGGCGCACCATGACGTGACGATCGACGACGCTGCGCTCGAAGCCGCCGCGTCGCTCGCGGCGCGCTACATCGCCGACCGCTACCTGCCCGACAAAGCCATCGACGTCATCGACGAGGCGGCGGCCGGCGCGGCGATGCACGGCGAGACGCACGTCGGCGTCGAGCGCGTCGCCGCGGTCGTCGCGCGGTGGACCGGGATTCCACAAGGGACCATCACGGACGCGCAGCGCGCGGGGCTGCTCGCGCTCGAAGCGCAGCTCGGCACGCGGGTCGTCGGCCAAGAACCGGCCGTGCGCGCCGTCTCCGAGGCGATTCGCCGCGCGCGCGCAGGGCTGAAAGATCCGCGCAAGCCCGTCGGCGGCTTCCTCTTCGTCGGTCCCAGCGGCGTCGGCAAGACGGAGCTGGCGCGCGCGCTCGCGCACGCGCTCTTCGGCACGGACGACGCGCTCATCCGGCTCGACCTCTCGGAGTACACCGAAGCGCATACGATCTCGAGACTGCTCGGCGCTCCGCCGGGATATCAGGGCCACGACGAGCCGGGGCAGCTCACCGAGGCGATCCGCCGCCGCCCGTACTCCGTCGTGCTGTTCGACGAGATCGAGAAGGCGCACCCGGACGTCTCCGCGATCCTGCTGCAAATCCTCGACGACGGCCGCGTGACCGACGCGAAAGGCCGTACGATCGACTTCCGCCACTCGATCCTCGTGCTCACGTCGAATCTGGACCGCGAGGAGCTCGAGGCGACGCTGCGTCCCGAGCTGCTCGACCGCATCGACGAGGTCGTCGTGTTCAAGACGCTCGGCACGCGCGAGATCGAGTCGATCGTCGCGCTTCAGGTGGCGCTGCTCGCCGACCGGCTCGGCGCGCACGCGATGCGTCTGGATCTCTCCGAGACGGCACGCCGCTTTCTGGCCGACGAGTCCGCCTCGCAAGGCGGCGGTGCGCGCTTCGTTGCGCGCGCGATCGCCCGGCACGTCACCACGCCGCTCTCGGAGGCGATCCTGCGCGGCCGCCTCGCCGGCGGCAACGTCGCGCGCGTCGACTACGACGGCAGCGCAATCACCGTGGAGGCCGCATGAACCGTTTGCTGCTCGTTCTCACCGCCGGGCTCGGCCTGGCGACGGCCGCGCCGGCGGGCGCGCAAACCGTGCCGATCGGGACGCCGCCCGCGCCTGGGCGCCCGACCGCGAACCTCGTGCTCGATGCCATGCTCGCGACCGCACGCGCCGCATCGATCAACCCGTCCGCCGCGCCGGCCGCGTCGCTGAACAGCTCCGCCGCGATCCAGCGCTACAACATGGGCGACTACGCCGGCGCGCGTTCCGCTGCGATCCAGGCGCTCATGGAAGCGAACCGGCTGCCGTACACGCAGAACCCGGTGCTGCGGTCGACCATTCCGCAGACGAGCGCGCTGCAAACGCAGCCGTTCCCGCTGGCGGGCGGCACGGTGGCCGCGGTCGACGCGCAGGCGTTCGTCGCGCAGGCCCGCGGCGCGGTCGCCGCATGCGAGTCGCGCAACTCGCCGAACACCACGTCAGCGGCGTCGCGCCTTGCCGCGGCGCAGCGCGACGAGAAGGCGGGCAAGTTCAACGACGTGCGCACCGAGGCGCGTGCTGCGGTCGACCTGTGCGCGGGCGCGCAGTCGCAGATCAACGCGCAGCCGTAGCCGCTACTTGAGGATGCCCTTGATGGCGGCGTCGATCTCCGCCGGGTTCATCTCGCCCAAGCGGTAGGTCTTCACGATCCCGTGCCGGTCGATGAAGACGTGCACCGGCATGAGGATCGTGCCGTAGGTGCGCCCGACCGAACCGCTGTCGTCGACCGCGACGAGCGCGTACGGGTTGCCGTGGCTCTTCTGGAACGCGGCGCCCGAGCCGGACGCGTCGAGCTCGTCGATGCCGACGACCTGAAGCGGCGTCTTCGCGTACTGCGCGCGCAGCTTGCCGATCGACGGCGCCTCGCTGTTGCACGGTCCGCACCACGACGCGAAGAAGTTGATGTAGACCGGTTTGCCCTTGAAGGCGTCGAGCGTGACCGGCTTGCCGCCGCTCGCCGACGGCAGCGAAAAGGGCGGCGCCGGTTTGCCGGCCTGCGGGACGGCCAGCGCCGCGGCCGGCAGAAGCGCGAACGCTGCGAGCGCGGCGAGAATCGCGGGGATGCGCACGCCTCGTGTAACGCCTCGAAGCGGCGCGCGGTTCCGGCCGGTTCCCGCGCCGGGCGGCACGCGTGTGCGCGGCGGCCCGGCCGCAGCCGGGAGCGGGTGGGTGGGGCGGTCGAATCGAGCGCCATGCGACTCCTCGCTGCTGCGGCGCTCTGCGCGCTCATCACCATCACGGTCGTGCCGCCCGCGGCGCGCGCGGATGATGCCGTTCTCGCGAAGCTCGCGGGACATTGGCACTGCGCGTTCGCGGGCGAACCGGCGGTGGAGCGCTATTACTCCGTGTTTCACCCCGCCGGCGGCGGCACGACGGAATACGGACGCGCGGAGACCACGGAGCAAGACGGCGCGCCCGTCGTGGCGCTCGAGCGCATTCACATCGGCGGCGATCGTCTCGAGATTCAGGCGTTCGAGGGGACCGGAACCGGTCCGGTGACGACCGACGCGCTGCAGGTGACGGGAACGTCGGCGTCCGGCACGCCCTTGACGCTGGTCTATACGTTCGGGCAAGACACGTTCCGCCGCGTCGTGACCGACAACGGCAAGACGATCGACTCCGAACAGTGTGCGCGCGTCGCGGAGCCCCCATTCGTCTGCACGGAGCGCAACGTTCCGCCGGCGACGATCCATGCGGTACCGCCGGTCTTCTCCGCCAACGCGATCGCAACGCGAGCACACGGCAGGGTCGAAGTCCTCGTGACCCTCGATCAGCACTCGCGCGTCATGTGGACCCGGATCGTCAAGTCCGACAATCACCTGCTCGACGCCGAATCCATGCGCGCCGCTCTTCTCTCGACGTATCGCACGCGGGTCTCCGACTGCGTTCCGCAGGCGGCCGACTACCTCTTTACCGTGGACTTCTCCAACTTCTGACTCACGAGCGACGCCGGCGAGGGGAAGGTGACGCTCGCCGCGTCCTCGCGCATCTGCTCGACCAGCGCGTCGATCGAGTCGAACGTGCGCTGCTCGCGAACGAAGCGGAGATCGCGCAGCACGAGCTCCTCGCCGTACAGCGACCCATGGAAGTCGAGAAGCCACGCCTCTACGGTGCGCTGCGTGCCCGCGAACGTCGGGTTCGTGCCGATCGACACGAGCCCAAGATACTCGCGCGCGTCGTGCCGCGCGGTCGCGCGGTAGACGCCGTCGGGCGGCAACAGCTTCGACGGCGGGACCGCGACGTTCGCGGTCGGGAATCCCAGATCGTGCCCGCGGCCCGCGCCGAACGCCACGACGCCGCGCACCGCGTACGGAACGCCGAGCAGACGGTCAGCGGTCTCGAGGTCGGCGGCCGATATCGCGGCGCGGATGCGCGTCGACGAGATGCGCTCGCCGCTGTCGACGGTATTCGGGACGCCGACCGCGTCGCGGCCGCTCGCCGCGAGATGCTCGCGCGCGAACGCGACGTCGCCCGCGCGCTTGTGCCCGAACCGGAAATTTGCGCCGACGACCATCGCACGCGCGTTGATGCGCGCGACCAGCGTCTCGTCGAGGAACCGGGCGGGGCTCATCGATGCGACGGACGCGTCGAACGGCAGCACGTACGCCTCATCGATCCCGGCACGCGCGAACGCGTTGACGCGTTCTTCGAGCGTCGCGATCATGGGCGGCTCGCTGCCGGGCCGCAAGAACGCGGCCGGATGCTCGCGGAACGTCAGCACCGCGGTCCGCTCGCCGGCGCGGCGCAGACGCAGCGCCTCGCGCACGATGGCGCGGTGTCCGCGGTGGAAGCCGTCGAAGAAGCCGACGGCGACGACGAAGGCGCGATCCGGAGCGCGCTCCGGCAGCGCGTGGTGGACCTTCACAGGAACACCTTGCGCGGCGCGAGCAGCGTGCCGACCGTCTCGCCGATCCCGACGAGCACGCGCGACGAGTCACGCACGAAGACGTGCCGTTCCGCCGGCATCTGCGCGAGCGGCACCATGCGGCCCGCGCGGAAGTCGGTCGCGCCGCGACCGTCGAGCACGACGGTTGGGATCGGGATGACGCGTTCGGGCGGAACGAGCGCGCCGCCGGGATCGCGCTCGACGTCGTCGAGCGTGAGGCTTTCGGACAGCACGAACGGTCCGGACGCCTCGCGCAGCAGCGCACCCATGTGCCCGACGGTGCCGCACGCGACCGCGAGATCTTCGCACAGCGTGCGGACGTACGTGCCTTCGCTGCAGGCGACGCGCAGCCGCACGACGCTTCCGTCGCGCCCGAGCGCTCGCAGCGCGTAGATCGTGATCGTCCGCTGCGCGCGCTCGACCGTCTTTCCCGCGCGCGCGAGCTCGTACAGCCGCCGGCCGTCGCTCTTGCGCGCGCTGAACATCGGCGGCGTCTGCGCGACGGCGCCGGTGAACGACGCGAGCGCGCGCGTGAGGCGCACGTCGACATCGCCCGGAACCTCGGCTTCTTCGACGGTCTCGCCGGTCGCGTCGCCGGTCGTCGTCGAGCGCCCGAGCACGAGCGTGCACACGTACGCCTTCCGGCGGTCCGTGATGAGCGGCAACAGGCGCGTCGCCTTGCCCAGCGCGACCGGCAGCACGCCGGAGGCCTGCGGATCGAGCGTGCCGAGATGTCCGATCGCGAGCTTGCCGGCCGGATCGCGATAGACGCGCCGCAGCCGCGCGCCGAACTGCGTCGACGTCGGACCCGCCGGCTTGAACAAGTTCACGAAGGCGAGCACTCGCCGCTCAGGGCTGCTGCTGGGAGAGCCCTTGTGCGCGCAGCGCCGCGTGCACCGCCGCGATCGCGCCGCTCAACTGGCCTTCGTAGGTGAGGCCCGCGGCCATGAAGTGTCCGCCGCCGTTGAGCGACGCAGCCGCGGCCTGCACGTTGATGCGCCCGCTCGAACGCAGGCTCACGCGCACCGCGCCCTCGTAGTCTTTGAACAGCGCCGCCGCCTCGACGCCTTCGACCGCACGCAGGTGCTGCACGATCTCTTCGGTGTCCTCGCCGTCGGCGTCGCACGCGCGCAGCATCGCCTCGTCGACGTACGTCCAGCAGTAGCGGCCGTCGTCCTCGAGCGCCGCGCGCTCCAGCGCCATCCCGAGCAGCTTCGTCGCTGCGAACCGCTTGTTCGCAAAGATCTCCTCGGTGATCAGCGGCTTGTCCGCACCGAGCTCGACCATCTCGGCCGACATGCGGAGCACCGCGGCCGTCGTGTTCGTGTGCATGAACGCGCCGGTGTCGGTCATGATCGTCGTCAGGATGCACGTCGCGATCTCGGGCGTGATCGCGACGTCGAGCGCGCGCAGCAGCCGCAACACGCACGTGCCGGTCGACGCCTCGGTCGGGATGACGTAGTTCAGCGCGCCGAAGTGCGAGTTGCCGAGGTGGTGATCGATGTCGAGCATGTTCTCGCGCGCGATCTTCGGAAGAAACTCGCCGGCCCGCGTGAAGTCCGACATGTCGCAGAACACCCACAGGGTATCCGCCGGCAGGTCGGCCGGCACCGCGCGCGCGACGTGCTCGGCGTCCGGAAGGAACCGCAGGTTGCGCGGCACGGGATCCTGCTGAAAGTATCCCACGCGCTTGCCGAGCGACTTGAGCGCCAGCCCGAGCGCGAGCCCGGCGCCGAGCGTGTCGCCGTCCGGCTTGACGTGCGAGACGAACACGAACGACTCGCGCCGCAGCAGCTCCGCGACGATCTCGCCGGTCGTATTCGAATGCGGGACGACGGCCACATCGTCGTTCACCGCGGCGCGCACCGTACTACTCATCGATCACCTTCGCTCGCTCCAGCGTCTTGTGCAGCGCGATCGCCTTCTCCGTCGACCGGTCCTCGATGAAGGTGAGCTCCGGCGTGTACCGCAGCTCGACCGCGTGTCCGAGCTCGCCTCGCAGAAAACGCGCCGCGCTCTCCAGCGCATCCATCGTCTGCCGCGCGACGTGCCGGTCCCCGATGATCGACACGAACACCTTGCAGTGCTTCATGTCCTGCGTGATCTCGCAGCGAACCACGGTCACGAACCCAAGCCGCGGATCCTTGAGATCCTCGCCGATGATCTTCGCGAGCGCGCGCTGGATCTCGTGATCGATGCGAGCCTGCCGCTGCTGCTTCACGCGACCCCCGCCTTCGCCGCCGCACGCGCACCCTTCGACAAGCTCAGGGTGACACCGATGAGAGATCGTGCCTGGCGTTCGCGGCGGGCACGGTCCTCTGACGGGGCGTTTGAGAAATTCGCGGAGGCAGGATGCCGAGAGCGAATTTTCAACCGAGCAGCGATTTCGCACGGATGCGAAATCGCGGGCGTCCCCGGCAGAGGACCGTGCCCGCCGCGGACGCCCGCCACCATCGCAGCCATCAGGCCGGCTGAAGTTCCGGAGCGACGAGCTCGGACGTGAAGGCCTCGATGACGTCGCCCTGCTTGAGGTCGGCGAACCGGGCCACCTGGATACCGCACTCGAAGTTCTCGGCGACTTCGCGGACGTCGTCCTTGAAGCGGCGCAGCGACTCGATCTCGCCGTCGAACACGACCGCCGCGTCCCGCAGGACGCGAACCTTCGCGTTGCGCGTGATCTTGCCGGACTGCACGTAGCAGCCTGCGATCGAGCCGACCTTCGAGACTTTGAAGATCTCGCGGACTTCGGCCCGTCCGAGGATGATCTCGCGGAACTTCGGCGCGAGCATGCCGACCATGGCCTTCTTGAGGTCGTTCTCGACGTCGTAGATGACCTGATAGAAGCGCAGGTCGACCTGCTCCGACTCGGCGAGGCGCTTGACGGCCTCGTCGGGGCGGATGTTGAAGCCGATCAGCACCGCGTTCGAGGCCGACGCCAGGTTGACGTCGTTCTCCGTGATGCCGCCGACGCCGGCGAGGATCACGCGCACGTCGACCTCGGACGTCGAGAGCGACTCGACGCGCGAGCGCAGCGCCTCGACCGAACCCTGGCCGTCGGCCTTGAGGATGAGGTTGAGGGTCTTTTGGCCGCCGTCGGCCGGCATGAGCATGAACGTCTCGAGGGAGACCTTCGCGCCGCCGGTCGTCGCCGCCATGCGCACGTCGCGGCGCTTCGTCGACCGCTTCGCGGCCGCTTCGCGCGCCGTCTTCTCGTCGGAGACGACCATCATCGTGTCGCCGGCCGACGGGACGTCGCTCAGGCCCATGATCTCGACCGGGATCGAGGGTCCGGCCTTCTTCGTCTGCTTGCCCTTGTCGTCCAAGAGCGCGCGAACCTTACCGAACGTCGGGCCGACGACGACGACGTCGCCGACGCGCAGCGTTCCCGTTTGCACGAGCACGGTCGCGACCGGGCCGCGGCCGCGGTCGAGCGCGGACTCGATGACGACGCCGCTCGCACGGCGGTGCGGGTTCGCCTTGAGCTCCTTGAGATCGGCTTCGAGCAGCACGGTCTCGAGCAGCGTGGCGATGCCCGTGCCGTTGCGCGCGGACACCGGCACCATCTCGATCTTGCCGCCCCATTCGACCGGCTGCAGCCCCTCGTCGGTGAGCTGCTGCTTCACGCGGTCGGGCTGCGCGTCTTCCTTGTCGATCTTGTTGATCGCGACGACGATCGGCACGTTCGCCGCCTTGATGTGCGAGATCGCCTCGCGCGTCTGCGGCATGACGCCGTCGTCCGCCGCGACGACGAGGATCGCGACGTCGGTGACCTTCGCGCCGCGCGCACGCATCGCGGTGAACGCTTCGTGACCGGGCGTGTCGATGAACGTGATGTCGCGTCCGTCCTGGGTTACGGTGTACGCGCCGATCTTCTGCGTGATGCCGCCGGCTTCGCCCGCGGCGACGCTGGCCGACCGGATCTTGTCGAGCAGCGACGTCTTGCCGTGGTCGACGTGGCCGAGGACCGTGACGACCGGCGGCCGCGTCTGCAGCATCTCCGGCTTGTCCTCTTCCTGCTCGACGACGACTTCTTCGCCGGCTTCCTTGACGATCGCGTTGAACCCGAACTTGCGCGCGACGGCCATCGCCTGATCGGACGAGATGTTCTGGTTGATCGTCGCCATCGTGCCCATGCGGAACAGTTCCTTGATGACGTCCGCGGCCGGAACGATCATCGAGGTCGCGAGCTCCTGCACCGTCAGGATGTCCGGAATCTCGATCGACTCGAGCTTCTTGGACGGGTCCTCGACGCGGTCGACGTACGCACCGCTGCGGCGGCGCTGCTTCTCGAGCCGCATCTCGGCATCGCGGGCCTTCTTCGCCTCGAGCTGCTCGCGCGTCGAACGGCCGCGACCGCCGCCGGGGCGGCCTCCGCCGGACGACGGCATCGGGCCGCCGGGCGTGATCGGGCCGGATCCGGGCGCGCCGCCGGGACGCGGACCGCCGAAGGGGCGGGGGCCGGCGGTGGCACCGGGGATGGCGCGGAATGCGCCGTTGCCCGCAGGACGCCGGGCTTGCGCCGCGGCGGGAGCGCCGGGCGGAGCCGCCGGGCCGGGACGCGGCTGCTGGTACTGCCCCGGACCGCCTTGGCCCGGACGCGGCGCAACGCCGGGACGCCCCGGAATCTGGCCATTACCGGCGGCGGGCTGGTTCATCGGGCGGGCGGGCGGACGCGGCGGCCGCACCGACGCCTGACCGGCGGGCACCGGACGAAGCGTCGGAACCGGATCGCTCGGAGCGATCGGGCGACGCGGCGGCGCCATCGGCTGGCCGGGTCGCGGCGCGACCCCGGGACGCGGCGGCGTACCGGTGCCGCCCTCGGGCGGCTCGGGCGCGCGCGCGGCGGGCTGGTCGAGTTCCGCGGGCGGCGGCGGTACCGTGGCCTGCGGCGGTGCGGTCACCGGCGGCGGCGCGGACGCGGCAGGACGCGCGCGTGTCGGTGCACTCGGCACCGGCCGGAGCTGCGGCGCGGGCGCGGGCGCCGGTGCCGGTTCGGCCTCGGGCGCGCGCCGCGGCGCGGCGACCGGCTCCGCCGAAGGCGAAGCGGCCGGCGGCGCGGCGGGGGCGGCAGCAGCGGGTGCAGGTGCAGCCGGCGGCGCGGGCGGCGCCTGAGCGACCGGCGCAGCCGCCACCGGCGCGGCCGGGGCGGGCGCAGGTGCGGCCGCTACGGGGGCCGCAGGAGCGGCCGGCGCAGGCTTGGTGGCCGTCGATTTCGCGCCCTTGAGCTGTGCGCGAAGCAGGTCGGCGACCTTCGGCTCGACGACGCTGAGCTGGTTCTTGGCCTCGAGACCGAGCCGCCCGAATAGGCCGAGCAGGTCCTTTGACGACATGCCGAGCTCTTTCGCGAGCTCGAAAATTCTGGGTTTACCGGTTGCCATGCAATCCTTCAAAGATGCAGCGCCCGAGGGCGCCGCCCGCCGCTATGTCATTGTTTCTGAGCTCCGAGATCCGGAGTGAGTCACCATTGTAGCAGAGCCTCTCCACTCAACCCCGGAAAACGTTTGTTCTTTGCGACCCGTTCCGCGCACGGGCGCGAGCACAGGTACGCGCCGCGGCCGTCCTGCCGCCTGCCCCCGTCGGCGACCCAGCGTCCGGCCCGCTTCGTGAACCGCCGCAGCTCGGGCTGCGGCAGCACCTTTCGGCAGCCTACGCAGGTGCGCTGTGGGATCATTCCGTGGTGAACATCTCCCGCTTGAACTCCTCGAGCCGGCGCAGCAGCTCGTCCTGATCGATCGCCGCTTCGTCGACCTCTGCGCCCTCGACCGCTTCGGCCGCCGCTTCGCCCTCGACCTCGACCGCCGGCTGCGTCGCCCGCGCCTCGCGCTCGGCGAGATACCGCTCGCGCGCCTCGGCCGCCTCGGAGTCGCTGGTGATGTCCAGACGCCAGCCGGTGAGGCGCGCGGCGAGCCGCACGTTCTGCCCTTCGCGCCCGATCGCGAGCGAGAGCTGGTGGTCGGGGACGGTGACCAGCGCGACGCCTTCCTCCTCGAAGAGCTCGACGCCCAGGACCTTCGCCGGCGCGAGCGCGTTCGCGACGAACGCCGGCAGCTCCGGCGCCCATCGGATCACGTCGATCTTCTCGCCGCGCAGCTCGTCCGAGACGTTGCCGACGCGCGACGACTTCGGCCCCAGGCAGGCCCCGACGGCGTCGATCTCCGGACGCTTCGACGTGACGGCGACCTTCGTGCGAGCGCCGGGCTCCCGCGCGATCGCCATGATCTCGACGATGTCGTCCTGGATCTCGGGCACCTGGAACTCGATCAGGCGCTGCACAAGACCCTCGGCCGCGCGCGAGAGCACGACGAGCGGACCTTTGTTCGTCTTGCGCACGTCGAGCACGTAGGCGCGAATGCGGTCGTTGATGCGATAGTTCTCACGCGAGACTTGCTCGGAAAACGGCAGCAGCGCCTCCGTCTTGCGATCGTCGAGCAGCACGTACATGTTGCGCTGCTCGTACCGCTGGACGGTGCCCAGCACGATGTCGTGCAGTTTCGCGGAGTACGTGTTGTAGACGGTATCGCGCTCGGCCTCGCGGATGCGCTGCACGATGACCTGCTTGGCGGTCTGCGCGGCGATGCGCCCGAAGTCGCGCGGCGTCACGACCTCGTCGTAGAAGTCGCCCGGCTCGTAGCGCGCGCCCGCCTGGGCTCTGGCGATCTCCAGCTTCGGATCCGTCACCTCATCGTCCGCGACGACGTTGCGGCGGTGGTAGACCTGATAGTCGCCCGTCTGCCGATCGATCGTCACGATCGCGTTCGCCTCGCCGCCGAAGTTCCGCTTGTACGCGGAGATCAGCGCCGCTTCGAGCGCTTCGAGCAGCGACTCGAAGCTGATGTTTCGTTCGTTCTCGATCTCGCGAAGGGCCGCGATCATCTCTGCGTTCATCGGTTCTTCTCTCGTTGTTTCGCGCGCTGGAGGTCGGCGCGGACGTCGTACTCCAGGTTCGCCGATTTGATGACGGCGATCGGGATCGGCAACTCACCCTGCGCCCGCCGAAGGATCACGTTCGTTCCGCGCACGCCGTCGAGCGTTCCGCGGTGCGTCTTCGCGCCTTCGATCACGAGCGTCGTGAGGATCTTCGCGTCGCGGCCCGTGAAGCGGTCGTAGTCGGATGCCTTCGTCAGCGGGCGGTTCAGTCCGGCCGACTCGACCTCGAGCGTGTAGGGGTCGGGGAACGCGTCGAGCGCCGCGTTGACGCGGGCGGCGATCCGCTCGCACGTCGCGACGTCCACGCCGCCCTCGCGGTCGACGGTGACGTGCAGAGCCGACTGCCGGCGCCCGCGCTGGACGGCCGTGGCGACGACCTCGACATCGCGGAAGGCGGGATCGTGCGGCAGCGCATGCACGACGCGCTCGAAAGCCTGCATGAACAGGCTGTCGGTCGGCTCCGGCTCCCCGCCCGCCGCGCTGTGCGCGAGGCCCCCCGTCCGACCTCGCAACAACCCGGCTGGCGCGGCATGATTCTGCTGCGCTCGGTCCATCAATCGTTCCCTTTACAGCACAGAAGCGCGGGCATGGCCCACGCTTCCAGCGTCAAACTCCGTCTGCCATCATACGTCAGCGGCGCATTTTCCGCAACGTCACGGACGCCTCGGGACGGGCGTGGCAAGCGAGCCCGGGACCACCTTCTCGATCCGCGGGTCGCTGCACGAGACGTCGACGTACTCGAGAACCGGCCGCAGGTCGGGATTGCGGTCGGGCAGATACGGGCGCGCGAACCCGCCCATGACGGACGGCACCGGCGTGGGCGGCGGCGGCGGCGGATGCTCGGTGATGCGGAACGCCCGGCAGGTTTCGCGGCCGAGCAGGTCCCGGCGCCGCTCGAAGACGTAGGCGATCGAGTCCGCGTGCAGCAGCGTCCGGTTCACCCGAATGATCCCGAACGTCTCCGCGAGCACCTGCGCGGGCGGTTCGAGCGACTTCTCGTAGGCCGCGAGCGCTTCTTTCGGATCGGTGGCGGGCGTGAAGCGGCCCGGCGCGACCGGCCCGCTCGGGAGCATGCCTCGGAGCTTGGCGTTCAGCGCCGCGAGCGCGTCGGACGGCGAGGCGCTCGGAGCGGGCGCGGCCCGGCGCCCGGCCGGATTGCCGCTGGGTGAGGCCGGCGCGCCGGCCGCAGACGCCGGCGCCGGAGACGAGCCGGCCGGATTGGCGGCCGGCGCGGCGGACGGGGCGCCGGTGGACGGGGCGCCCGTCGACGCTGCGCGCACGGGACCGGACGAGGCGGCCGGCGCCGGTGCCGCGCTCCCTGCCGGACGCGGGATCGTCGTTCCGAGCGGGCGCGGCGAGGCGACCTCCGCCGGCCGCGTTGCGACGGGGCGCGGCGTCCCCGGCGCCGTGCTCGGCGCCGCCGTGGGAGCCACCGTCGGGGGCGCGGTGCGCACGGGCGCGATCGGGGGCGCCGTGGGCGGCATGGTCCGCGGCGGAGCGGTGGCCGCCGTCGTCGGCGGGGCCGTGGGCAAGGGAACGCGCGTCGGCGCAGCTGTGGGCATCGCGGTCGGCTCCGGTGTCGGCCGCTGCGTCGGCACCACCGTCGGAGGGGCGGTTTCCAGGACCACCACGGCGGTCGGAGCCGCAGTGGGCACCCGAGTCGGCGCTGCGGTCGGCGGGACCGTCGGCGGCAGGGTCGGAGGCGCCGTCGGTTGCGGCGGCGCCGACGGACGGATCCGCGCGAGCTCGTGGTGCACCGGCGGCGGCGTGCGCAGCGGTCGCCTGCGCCGGGGCGGCCGGCGGACGATGGCGCGCGGCGGCGCGGTCGCGACCAACGGCGGCGGCGTGCGCTGCGGCGCGGCCGAGGGCACCGGCGGGGGAGGCGAGGCAGCCGGCGCGCTCTCCCGGACGATCACGTTCGCGACGACGTCCGACTCCTCGGGCGCGCCGCCGGACGGGCCGCTCAGAAAGACGACCAGCAGCACCGCGAATGCGTGGATCAGGAACGACAGCCCCAGCGAGAAACCGTCGCGCCGGCGCGACGGCCGCTCGACGTGCGCTTGCGCGCGACGCACGCGATGCATTCGAGCGGTTCTTTCCTGCGCGCGTGTGCGCACCATCCTTCGGCCATCCGAAAGGGGGACCGCGCACAGCGCCCTGGAACCCCGCGCGCCGATGCAGCCGCTTCCGAAACGAACGAAGATCGTTGCAACCGTCGGGCCGGCATCGCGCGAACCCGCCGTTCTGCGCTCGCTTTTCCTCGCCGGCGTGAACGTCGTCCGGCTCAACTTCTCGCACGGCACGCACGAAGAGCACGCGTCGACGATCGCGGACACGCGGTCGATCGCGCGCGAGCTCGGCCTGCACATCGCGATCCTTCAGGACTTGCCCGGCCCCAAAGTGCGGACGGGCACGTTCGCCGACGGCACGTCGTCGGTACGGCTCGCGCAAGGCGCGAAATTCACGCTCACGACCGAATCCGAGCCCGGCGACGCGGAGCACGTGAGCGTCTCCTATCCCGGGCTCGCGCGTGACGTCGAGGTGGGCAAGCGCGTGTACCTCGCCGACGGCGCGATCGCGCTGCGCGTCACCGCGGTCGACGGGCCGCGCATCCGCACGGTCGTCGAGACCGGCGGCGAGCTGCGCGAGCGGCAAGGCATCAACTACCCGGACGGCACGCTCGAGCTCGACGCCGTGACCGACCGCGACTTCGAGCACCTCGACTTCGGCCTGCAGCAGGGCGTCGACTGGGTCGCCGTCTCGTTCGTGCGCACGGGCGCCGACATCGCGCGCGTCAAGTCGCACATCGCAGCCGCCGGCAAGTCGGTGCCGGTGATGGCCAAGATCGAGAAGCACGAGGCGCTCGACCACATCGACGACATCGTGCAGGTGTCGGACGGCATCATGGTCGCGCGCGGCGACCTCGGCATCGAGATTCCGCTCGAAGAGATTCCGCTCGCGCAAAAAGACATGATCAAGCGCGCCAACAAGTTCGCAAAGCCGGTGGTGACCGCGACGCAGATGCTGGAATCGATGATCTCGTCGCCGCGCCCGACGCGCGCCGAGGTGACGGACGTCGCCAACGCGATCCTCGACGGGACGGACGCGGTGATGCTGTCGGGTGAAACCGCGCGCGGCGCGTATCCGCTCGAGGCGGTGCGCGTCATGGCGACCGTCGCGCAGCACGTCGAGGAGAAGTACCCGTTCAAGGAGAGCCGCCGGCGGCGCGTGACCGACTACGGCAACATCGAGAGCGACGAGGACATCGGCTCGGCGATCGCCGAGGCCGCGGTCGGCGCCGCCGACGCGCTCGGCCTACGCCTGGTCGTGAGCGGCACGACGACGGGCAATACCGCACGCCACATCAGCTCGTTCCGGCCGCGCGCGAAGATCATCGCGCTCACGCCGCTTGAAGAGGTCGCGCGGCGCATGGCCGTCGTCTGGGGCGTCGAGTCGTCCGTGGTGCAGTCGTACCGCTACATCGAGACGCTGATCGAGATCGCCGAGGCGCGCGTCGTGTCGGAAGGCCACGCATCGCCCGGCGAGACCGTCGCGATCACGACCGGGATGCCCGTCGGCGCGGGCGGCACGAACATGCTCAAGATCCACCGCCTGCCGTCGTAAGCCTCTTCGCGACGTCTCGCCGACCGCGTGGAGGAGCCCTCCAGACGGTCCAACAACGGGAGCCGTCATGCCGCCGATGCTCACCGTTGCGATGCCCGTGCGTACCGAACCGGCGCTCGAAACGCTGCACGCGCTCCGCCGCAACACGGGTCCGCACACGCTCGTGATCGAGCGCGGAAAAGCCGTGGACGACGCACGCAACGCGCTGGCGGCTCGCGTGCTCGGCCGCAAGCCGTTGCCGGACATCGTCGCGTTCGTCGACGATGACGCATGGTGGCAACCCGGCATGTTGGAAGCGCTCGTTGCGACGCTCCGCGCTCGTGCGGATCCTCGCGATGGCGGCGTTCCGCTCGTGGCGGGCTGGACGTCGCCGTCTCGACCCGTCGAGGTGCGGCTACGCGGGCCCGCGCGTCGCGTACGCGGTCGCCGGGCGGCGCGCGTCCGGCGTCGCTCAGGCAAACGGCGTCGTTACGATCGAGGAGTGCGGCATGCACGCGTGCGCCGTGCGCACGTCGGCCCTGGCCGCGGTCGGCTCGGAGCCGTTCTCGGTCGTGCGTGACCTCGGCGAAGACTTTGCGTTCTGCGAGCGGCTGCGACGGCACGGCTTCCGCATCGGATGCGCGACACACCTGTCGTTCGCGCACGTCGATTCCGCGTTCGGGCTGGCGTTTCTACCCGGCGACGCGCCGTTCGTGATCGGCGAGTCCGGACTCCGTCCTGCCGGTCCCGACGATGTGCGCGGCATCCCCGGCGTCGCAGTCGACGTGCGAAGCGCGCGCGCACGCCCGGGCATTCGCGTCGTGGCGTTTCCGAGCGCGCCTCGGCAGTACGGACCGCGGGTGAACGCCGCGCTCGACACGTCGCCGCCCGCCGAACGCTTGGTGCGCGTCTTCGATGTTACCGCGCCCGCGCAGGTCCCCGCCTAACAGCCGGAAACCGCGAGGCGCGCAGCGGATCACGCCGTGCTTCACGGGCGTTCGGCAGCGCGCTCGGGCGTGACGATCTCGTAGGCCGCGATGCGGCGGCGCCACTCGTCGGGAACGCGCACCGACAGGCCCGCTTCGTAGTCGTACGCGACGAGTGCCGAGACGCCGTGGCCTATGCGCTCCTCGCCGCGCCAGATCTCGTACGCCATATCGAGCGACTTCGTGCCGATGCGCGACACGCGCGCGCCGATCACGAGCCGGTCGTCGTACTTGGCCTGGCGCTCGTAGTTGAAGCTCTGCGAGGCCATGATAACGTTCGTCGGCGCGCCCAGCGCGCGGTCGAAGACCACCTTGCAGTAGTCGATGCGCGCTGTCTCGGTCCACGTGATGTAGACGGCGTTGTTGACGTGCCGGTAGTAGTCGACGTCGCGAAAGACGACGCGGATCGGGAGCCGGTAGCGAAAGTCCTCGAGCGCCATTACGCGCCCTTCGACAAGCTCAGGATGACACGGCTTGGGCTCAGGCTGACGGCGGGCGCGGTCACGCGGGAATCGTCTTCCGGCGGGGGGCGATGCGCCAGACGGCGTCGGCGAAGGCGTGCACGTCTTCGGCGGTCGTGTCCCAGGCGGTCATCCATCGCGCGACGCTGCGGCCGGCATCCCACATGTAGAAGTGCCGCTCGCGCTGCAGCGGCTCGACCGCGTCGGGCGGGAGGATCGGGAACACGCCGTTCGCCTGCACCGGATAGGCGAGCTGCACGACGTCGTCGAGGTCGCGCAGGCGCGCCGCGAGCAAGTCGGCCATCGCGTTCGCGTGGCCGGCGTTGGCCAGCCAGAGATCGTCGCGCAGAAGCGCCTCGAACTGCGCGGCGACGTACCGCATCTTGGAGGTGAGCTGCATGCCCTGCTTGCGCGTGAACGGCATCGCCTCGACGGCGGGATGATACTTCGGGAAGACGACCGCCTCGCCGAAGAGCAGTCCGTTCTTCGTGCCGCCGAACGTGCACGCATCCACGCCCGTCTCGAGCAGCATCGTGCGCAGATCGGTGCCCAGCGAGGCGACGGCGTTCGCGATCCGCGCGCCGTCGACGTGAAAGAATAGGTCGTGCTCGCGCGCTACGTCGCCGAGCGCGCGCAGCTCGTCGACGGTGTAGACGGTGCCGACCTCGGTCGACTGCGAGATGGAGATCGCAGCGGGCTGGACATGGTGCTGGTCGCCGATTCCGCGCATCTGCGCGCGGACGATCTCCGGCGTGAGCTTGCCGTTCTCGACCGGGACGTCGATCAGCTTGCCGCCCGCGAATCGCTCGTAGGCCGCGCACTCGTCGACGGCGAGGTGCGCGCCGGCCGGACAGATGACGGCCTGGTACGGCCGCAGCGCCGCGGCGAGCGCGATCACGTTCGATCCGGTCCCGTTGAACGCGAAGAAGACGTGCGCGTCCGGACCGAGGAGCGCTTTGAACGCGGCTTTCGCGCGCTCGGTGTGCTCGTCGTCGCCGTAGGCCGGGACGTGACCGTCGTTCACCGCGCCGAGCGCGGCGAGAATCGCAGGGTGGGCGCCGGCGTTGTTGTCGCTGGCAAAGTGGCGGTCGGGCATGGCCCGACTACTACGGCGCGGTGCCGACCGATGCTTCCGTCGTGTTGAAGTCGGCGTACTCCGCGACCAGGTCGGCCTTCATCCGCGGCAGCTCGATCGTCGCGGTCTGCTTCGCGACGAACGCGTGGCCGGCGACAGGCGCGTAGCTCTGCACGAGCGTGATGACGCCGCCGTCGGAGCGCGACCACGTTGCCTTGAGAATCCGGCCGCGCGCCGGGTCGATCGCCACGTCGAGCGTCTTCACGAGGACCGGCGCCTTCGGCACCAAGCGCAGGACGGGCGCCGCCGGCGTCGACTGCGGGGCGTACGCGATCTCATAGCGCTCGGGCCAGCGCGTCGGGTCGCCCAGATCGTACTTCATCTCCGAGAACGCCCGCGCGATGATCGGGACGCCGCGGAAGACGAAACGGTAGAGGCCTGGCCGCTTGTACCACGAGTCACCGTGCAGCGTCATCCGAATGAACGGGAAGACCCGCATCCGGACGTGGAGCGAGACGGACGCCTTGTACTCTTCGGGCTGGCCGTTGGAGGCGCCGAGTTCCGCGAGCACGGCGGCAACCGGCGGCACGTCGTCCGCGGCGGCCGCAATCGGGGCTAGGACGAGCACTGCCGCCGTGAGCCAGGCGACCACCGTCCGCATGCGGCGATGCTATCGCGGGCGGCTGTGAAATTGCCAGGAAAAGACGGTGAGAAACCGCGCTACCGCCCGCGAGCCGCGAGCAGCTCGGCCGCGTGATCGAGCGCCACGCCCAGCTCATCGCCCGAGAGCATCCTCGCGACCTCGACGCGGCGCGCCTCGCCTGCCAGGGGCGTCGCCTCGATCGTCGTCGTCCCGCCGCGGACATGCTTGCGCAGCGCGACGTGCGCGTCGCCGCACGAGGCGATTTGCGCCAGGTGCGTCACGCACACGACCTGCGCGTGGCGCGCCAGGCGTGCCAGACGCGCGCCGACCGCCGAAGCCGTCGCGCCGCCGATGCCCGCATCGATCTCGTCGAACACCAGCGCCGTCCGCGCGAGGCGCCCCGCGGCCACGACAACGAGCGCGAGCAGGACGCGCGAGAGCTCGCCGCCGGACGCGACGCGCGCGAGCGGCCGTTCGGGTTCGCCGGGGTTCGCCGCGAACTGCAGCTCCGCGCGCTCGGCGCCCGTCGCGCCGGCCGGCTCGAGCGGCTCGAGCGCGAAGCGCAGCTGCGCGGCGGGCATCGCGAGCGCGGCGAGCTCGTCACGCACGCCTGCCTGCAGCTCCGCCGCCGCGAGGCGCCTCCGCTCCGACAACGCCGCCGCGCGTTCGCGCAATTCCCCGTCCAACGCCGCGACCGTGCCGTCCGCCTCGGCCGCGCGCGCGTCGCGTTCGTCGACGTCGGCGACATCCGTCGCGAACGCCTCGCGCTGCGCGCGCACCGCGGCGAGCGAGCCGCCGTACTTCTTCTTCAGCCCGCTCAGCGCGTCGAGCCGGGCACCGACCGTTTCGAGCTCCGCCGGATCGAGCTCGACCGCGTCGCGCTCGCGCGCGATGCGCGCGGCGAGCTCGTTCGCGTCCGATTGCAGTGCCGCGGCGGCACCCGCCAGCTCGGCGAACCGTTCGCCGTAGCGCGTGAGACCGAGCAGCGCGGTCTCCGTCGCGCCGAGCGCGTCCACCGCGCCGGCCTCGTCTTCGAGGGCGGCCGCCGCGGTGGCCAGCGACGCGAGGACACGTTCCGCGTTCGCGAGCAGATCGCGCCGCGCGCGCAAGCGCTCGTCCTCTTCGTCGTCCTCGACCGCGGCGGCGTCGATCTCCGCGAGCGCGAAGCGCGCGAACTCGGCGCGCGCAAGCTTGCGGCCGTCGTCCTCCCGCAGCGCGGCGGCACGTTCGCGGGCGGCGGCGAGACGCTCGTGCACCGCCCGAACGTCGTCGCGCAGCGCGACGGCGTCCGCGAACCGGTCGAGCAGGTCGAGCGCGTAGGCCGGCGTGACCAGACGCTGCGCCTCGTGCTGCGAGACGACGTCCGCCAGCGGGCCGGCGAGCTCGCGGACCTGGCTCGCGCCGGCCGGCATCCCGTTGATGCGCGCCTGCGACCGGCCCGACGCGAGCACCTCGCGCACGACGATGAGATCGTCGTCGGGCGCGAGCGGGAAGCCGGCGCCGGCGAGTCGCGCGCGCAGCGCGTCGTCCGGCGCGATCTCGAGCACGACGCGGGCGCGCTCCGCGCCGGTCCGCACCACACCGCTGTCGGCCCGCTCGCCCAGCGCGAGCCGCAGCGCGTCCAACAGCATCGTTTTCCCCGAGCCGGTCTCGCCGGTGACGACGGTGAGGCCGTCGCCGAACGCGATCTCCGCGCGCGCGATCAAGCCGACGTCCTCGATCGTCAGCCGCAGCAGCGTGACTTCGGCGTGCGCGCGCGCGCCTACATCGACTTGATCGGCACGCCCCACTGCAGCTTCTCCTCGAGGCGCGCGAAGAACGCGCCCGGGCGCGTGCGCGCGAACCGCACGCACTTCTCGGCGCGCCGGATGGTCACACGATCGCCCGCGCGCAGATCGGCCGCGACGAACCCGTCGGTCTCCAGGTTCGCCTGGGTCAGCTCGCCGTCGCACGTGATCTCGATCGTCGCTTTGCTCGACACGATCAGCGGCCGTGCGAACAGCGTGTGCGGCATGAGCCCCGCGATCCCCAGCGCGTCGACCGCGGGCTGGATGATCGGACCGCCCGTGCTCAGGAAGTATGCCGTCGATCCCGTCGGCGTCGCGACGATCACGCCGTCCGACGGCAGGTGCGCGATCGTCTCGCCGTCGAGCGCGAGTCCGTACGGCGCGAGCCGCGCCTGCGTCACGCGGCGCACGACGACCTCGTTGAGCGCGAAGTGGATCGCGTCGAAGCCGCGCACGCTCGCGTGCAGCGCGATGCGGTCCTCGTACTCGACGTCGCCGTCGAGGACGCGTTCGAGCGCGGTGAACCCGTCTTCGTTCGCCTCGACCTCGGTGAGGAAGCCGAGGCGGCCCGTGTTGATGCCGAAGATCGGAATCTCCAGCTCGTGCACGAGCCGCGTTCCGCGCAGCAGCGTGCCGTCGCCGCCGACGGAGACGAACAGCTCGGCGCCCGCGAAGTCCGGCCGCGGCACCTCGCTCGCGTGCTCGACGTCGCCGCTCTCGCACAGCATCACGTCGATTCCGCGCGCCGCCGCGCTGCGCAGCACGCGGTCCGCCGTCTCGCCGGCCTTGGCCCGTGTCGTGTTGACGTAGAGCACGATGCGTTTCACGCGTGTGCCTCCGCGACGAGGGCGTCGAGGGCGGCGTCGTCGACGTCGGGGCCGTCGCGGCGGATTTCGAAGAAGAACTCGACGTTGCCGGCCGGACCGCGCAGCGGGGACAGGGCTGCGCGCACCGCGTGCACGCCGTGCTCGCGGATCGCGTCGCGGACCTCGCGCAGGATGGCAGCGTGCACCTCAGGATCGCGCACGACGCCGTGACCGACGCGCTCGCGGCCGGCTTCGAACTGCGGTTTCACGAGCGCGACGATCGCTCCGGCCGGGCGCAAGTACGCGGTCGCGCGCGCCACGATGGTGCGCAGCGAGATGAACGACGCGTCGATCACGATGACGTCGAAGCCGCCGGGAAACGCGTCTCCGGCGAGCGTGCGGAAGTTCGTGCGCTCGACGACGGTGACCCGAGGATCGCCGCGCAGCTTCCACGCGAGCTGGCCGTAGCCCACGTCGAGCGCGATGACGCCGCGCGCACCGTGCTGCAGCAGGGCGTCTGTGAAACCGCCGGTCGACGCGCCGACGTCGAGCGCGTCGGCCCCGGTCACGTCGAGCCCGAAGGCCGCGAGCGCGCCTTCGAGCTTCTCGCCGCCGCGGCTGACGTAGCGAGGTGCCGCCTCGACGGTCACGCGCGCGCCATCGCGCACGCTCGCGCCGGGCTTCGTCGCCGGTGCGTCGTCGACCCGAACCTTTCCGGCCAGGATCAGCGCGCGCGCCTGCGAACGCGTGACGCCGGTCGATTCGGCGACCGCCGCGTCGAGACGGCGCGGCTCACAGCGCGTCATCCGGCGGATCCTCGGCCGCGCGTCCGGGCGGCGCGTTGACCGCGTCGATCTTCGCCTGCGCGGCTTTGAGCTGGTCCTCGCACTTGGAGACGAGCTCTTTGCCCTCGGCGTAGAGGTTGACCGCCTTCTCGAGGTCCGTGTCGTCGCTCTCGAGCGATCTCACGATCGCCTCCAAGCGCTGGAGCGCCCCTTCAAAAGAGGCTGATCTGTCGTCCGCCATGCGTCCCTTCGCGTTCGACGCGGGCCGTGAGGCTTCCGCGAGCGAGCTCGGCGTGAATGATGGAGCCCGGCGGCGCCGATTCGGCATCGGTCAGCACGCGCCCGTTCTCGTCCTTCACGATGGCGTAGCCGCGTTGCTTGATGATGTCGGGATCGTGTCCGCGGAATGTCTGCTTCACGAGCGCGAAGCGGGCGGCGCGCCGTTCCATCAGCCGCGCTGCCGCCGCGCGCAGAGCGACGGTTCGAACTCCAAGAGCCTCTCGGCGGCGGCGCAAGAACGGCGCGAGCGACCGCGTGAGGCGATCGCGCTCGTGCTCGATGCGCGCGCGGCGCTGCGCGAGGCGCGCGGCCGGCGCGGCCCGGTGCAGGCGGCGGTCGAGCGTGACCAGACGGTCACGCAAGCGCCGAATGCGCTCGCGCATCGCGCGGTCGAGCACGAGGGAGGCTCGGTCTGCCTGCTGCCGCCGCGAGCCGACGGCGCGGTCGGCGTCGCGGTGGAGTGCCCGCGCTCGTTCGCGCACGTGCGTGAGCAGGTCGTCGCGCCGAGGCAGCACGGTCTGCGCGGCAGCCGACGGCGTCGGCGCACGATGGTCCGCCACGAAGTCGGTCAGCGGCACGTCCGCTTCGTGCCCGATGGCGGAGACGGTCGGGACCCTGGAGGCGGCGAGGGCGCGCACGACGCGCTCGTCGCTGAAGGCGAACAGGTCCTCGAACGATCCGCCGCCGCGCGCGAGCACGATCAGGTCGACCGGCATCGCCGATGCCAGCGCGATCGCGCGCGCGATCTCGGGCGCGGCCTTCTCGCCTTGCACCGGCGTCGGCACGAGGACGACCTCGACGTGCGGCGCGCGCGCGTGTGCCTGCGTCCAAAAGTCGCGCGCGCCGTCGGCGCTCTCCGACGTGACCAGCGCGACGCGGAACGGGTAGCGCGGCAACGGGCGCTTGCGCTCCGGCGCGAACAGCCCTTCGCCGTCGAGACGCGCCTTGAGCGCCTCGTAGCGCCGGTGCAGTACGCCGCTGCCGCCTTCGGCGACGACGTCGAACACGCGCAGCTGGTACCGCGACGCCTTCGCATATGTCTGGACCGTGCCGTACGCGACCACTTCGGCGCCGTTCGCCAGCACGGGGAACGACGCGGCGGCCTCGCTGAACGCCACACAGTTGAGAAGCGCGTCCCGGTCCTTGAGGTCGAAGTACGCGTTGCCGTTCGGCTGCACGCGCAAGTTGGACACCTCGCCCCGCACGCCGAGCCGCGCGAAAGCGCGCTCGCGCCCGAACAGCGTCGCGATGTAGTTCGCGAGCCGCGACACCGCGACGACCCGCACGTCGGCGCGCGCGCTCGTCGTCACGGCCTTCTCGGCGGAGCCTGCGCCGGCGGCGGCGTCGCAGCGTCGTCGAGGCGCACGAACGTCTGGCCGTCGCCGACGGTATTCGGAGGCGGCGTCAGCGGCGAGATCGAGGGCGGAGTGCGAGGGACCTCCGCCGCGACCGGCGGGATCGGCGCATACGGAACGGGCGCAGATGCGTGCTTGCGCGAGCGCGTCGTCGTGGTCGAGTCGCTCGAGTCGTCCGGCGTGCCGCAGGTGCGCAGCGGCTCGGTCCCCGTCAGAAACACCTCGTCCTTGCCGGTGCCGCACAGCTTGACTTTGTGCACCTCGCCGACCGGCAGCACGAAGTCGCGCGGTTTCGTCTTCGCGAGCGCGGCCTTCATGAAGCGCGCCCAGATCCGCGCCGGGATGTTGCCGCCGTACGATTCGTTCATGCGCGTGTAGTCGTCGTTGCCGATCCAGACGGCGGCGACCAGATCCGGCGTGTACCCGACGAACCACGCGTCGCGGAAACTCGACGTCGTGCCGGTTTTACCGGCCGCCGGACGGCCGATCTCCGCGTTCGGATAGCCCGTGCCTTCCTTGATGACGGACTCGAGCATCGACGTCATCACGTAGGCGACGCCCGCGCTGACGACCTCGGTCTGCTGCGGGTACGTGTTGTCCAGCACCGGCGTGCCGAGCGAGTCCTTCACGAGCTTGATCGGCGACGGCGGGATGTGCACGCCTTGATTCGCAAGCGTCGCGTATCCGGCGGCCTGGTCGAGCGGCGAGACGCCCGACGAGCCGAGCGCGAGCGAGAGCGTCGGGTCGAGCGGCGCGGTGACCCCCATCCGGTGCGCGTATTCGACGACGCGATCGATGCCGAGGTCCTGCGCCAGCTTCACCGCGACCACATTGCGCGACTGCGCGAGCGCGTACCGCAGCGTGATCGCGCCCAAGTAGCGGTTGTCGTCGTCCATCGGCGCCCACCGCGATCCGTCTCCCATCGGATAGCTGACCGGCGTGTCCTCGACGATCGTCGTCGGCGGGTGGCCGGCGTCGATCTCCGCCGTGTACACGTACGCTTTGAACGACGAGCCCGGCTGCCGGTGCGCCTGCCACGCGCGGTTGAACTGGTTCGTCAGCGAGAACGGCGTCGCGCCGCCGACCATCGCGAGGATCTCGCCGGTCGACGGCCGGATCGCGACGAGTGCGCCTTGATGCGCCCCGATGCCCTCGGCCTTGGCGCGACCGATGCCCCACGTCACGGCGTCCTGCGCGGCGTCCTGCATCGCGGGATCGAGCGTCGTGTAGACCTGCAGCCCGCCTTCGAACGTCGCCTGCGAGCCGAACTGCGCCTCGATCAGATGCGTGACGTACGTCGTGAAGTACGGATAGCGGTACGACTGCAAGCCCTGCGGACGCTCGCCGATGAGGTTGAGCGGCGCGCTCTCGGCGTCCGCGGCGTCGCGCTGCGTGATGAACCCGGCGTCGACCATGCGCCCCAGGACGTGCGCCTGGCGCTCCTTCGCGTGACCGAGGTTGACGTACGGCGAGTAATCGGACGGCGCGGCGAGCAGGCCGGCGAGCATCGCGGTCTGTCCGAGCGTGAGGCGGTCGACGTCGGTGCCGAAGTACGTGTGCGCCGCGGCCTCGATGCCGTATGCCCCGGCGCCGAAGTACATGATGTTGAGATAGCGCTCGAGGATCTCGTCCTTGTTGTAGTACCGCTCGATCTCGATCGCCAGCAGCGCTTCCTGAATCTTGCGCGCCGCGCTGACCTCGTTCGTGAGGAACAGCCGCCGCGCGAGCTGCTGCGTGATCGTCGACGCGCCCTGCAGCCGCTGGTGACGGTAGTCGGCGATCGCGGCGCGCACGATGCCGCCGAAGTCGACGCCGTGGTGCTGGTAGAAGTGCGCGTCCTCCGTCGCGATGAACGCGTTGCGGACGCGCACGGGGATGCGGTCGATCGGCACCCACGTCCGGTTCTCGCGGTACAGGTTCGCGAGCTGCATGCCGTTGCGCGCGAACACGCGCGTCGAGCGCGACGGCTGATAGTCCGCCATGCGGTTGATGTCGGGCAGGTTGCGCGAGTACGACGCCACGATGCCGGCGACGATGCCGACGAACAGCAGCACGCCGAACAGCAGCAGCAGGGCGAGCGTCTTGAGCACGCGGCCGGCGATGCGCCGGCCGCCGCCCTTGCGCGAGCGGCGCTTGACGCCGGCGCGCGGCCGCGCGATGGCGCGGCTCACGCGAGCTCCTTGCGCAGGACGCGGCCGAGCACGCCGTTGACGTATCGGCCGGAGTCTTCCGTGGAGTACTTCTTGGCCAGCTCGACCGCTTCGTTGATGACGACGGCGGGATCGGTCTCGCAACGGTGGTTGAGCTCGAACGCGCTCATGCGCAAGATGATGCGGTCGATCGTCGGCAGCCGGTCGAGCGTCCAGCCCTCCAGCAGCGGGCCGATCAGCGCGTCGGACTCGGCCGTGTTCTCGAGCGTGCCGAGCACGAGGTCGCGCACGAACGCGCGAGCGTCGGACGACTCGTCCCGCGCCAGCAGCTCGGTCAGCATCTCGTCGGGCGCGCGCCTGCCGATCTCGGCGCCGTACAGCGCCTGGAGCGCGATCTCGCGCCCGTGGCGTCGCGAATAGGAAGGCATGACTTAGACCGCGGCGGCTCTCCGGGCGAGGAACGCCGGCAGCCAGCCGACGCCGATGCCGCCCGCGCGGAACTCCGGCGAGCCCAGCAGCTCGCGGCAGAAGTCGACCGTCGTCTTCACACCCTCGATACGCGTCTCGCCGAGCGCGCGTTCCATGCGCAGGATCGCCGATTCACGCGTGCGTCCGACGGCGATGATCTTCGCCAGCATCGAGTCGTAGAACGGCGGGACCATCGCGCCGCCGTAGACGTGCGTGTCGACGCGAATCCCCGGCCCGCCGGGGAAGACGACCGTCGAGAGCATGCCCGCCGCCGGCGCGAAGTTGTTCTCCGGATCCTCGGCGTTGACGCGCACCTCGATCGCGTGCCCGTGCGGGTGCAGGTCCTCTTGCGCGAACCCGAGCGTCTCGCCGGCCGCGATGCGAATCTGTTCCTTGACCAAGTCGACGCCATAGATCAGCTCCGTCACCGGATGCTCGACCTGGATGCGCGTGTTCATCTCCATGAAGTACACGTCTTCGCCCGCGACGAGGAACTCGAGCGTGCCCGCGTTCGAGTAACCCACGGCGCGCGTCGCGGTCGTCGCGACAAGGTGCAGCCGCTCGCGAATCGCCGGATCGAGCTCCGGCGCCGGCGCCTCTTCGATCAGCTTCTGATGTGAAGGCTTTTGCACCGAGCAGTCGCGCTCGCCGAGATGCACCACGCCGCCGTGCTCGTCGGCGAGCACCTGCACCTCGATGTGGCGCGGGTTCACGATCAGCTTCTCGACGTACATGCGGCCGTCTTTGAACGAGGCCTCGGCCTCCGCTTGCGCGGTCGCGAACGCGGTCGGCAGCTCGTCGGGCGCGTGCACCTCGCGCATGCCCTTGCCGCCGCCGCCCGCCGTCGCCTTGAGCAGGATCGGGTAGCCGATCTTCTCGCCGACGGCGCGCGCTTCATCGACCGACGCGACGATGCCGCTGCCCGGCGTCGTCGGAACGCCCGCTTCGCTCATCAGCCGCTTCGCCGTCGCCTTGTCGCCCATCGAAGCGATCACGGAGGGCTTGGGCCCGATGAACGTCAAGCCGTGATCCGCGGCGATCTCCGCGAACCGCGCGTTCTCGGCGAGGAACCCGTACCCGGGATGAATCGCATCGCAGCCGCTGATCAGCGCGGCGGAGATGATGTTCGGGATGTTGAGGTACGAGCGCATGACGGGGCCGGGACCGACGCAGAACGCTTCGTCGGCGTGGCGCACATGCAGCGACTGGCGGTCGGCGTCCGAGAAGATGGCGACGGTGGCGATGCCGAGCTCGTGACACGCGCGATTGATGCGCAGCGCGATCTCGCCGCGGTTCGCGATCAGAATCTTTTTGAGCATGCTAGCGTTCGATGGCGAAGAGCGGCTGCCCGTATTCGACGGGCTGGCCCTCGGTGACGAACACCGCCGTGACGCGACCGGCGCCGCGCGAGCGGACCGGGTTGCGAATCCCCAGCGTCTCGACGTAGGCCAGCTCGCGGTCGCCGTCGAGCTGCTGGCCTTCGGACACGAACGGGCGCGAGAGGCGGACGATGCCCACGACGTCGCTCGCGACGAGATCGTCGCGTCGCTCGCTTCGCCCGCCGAAGCCGTCGGCCTCGAGAGCGGGCTCCGCCTCGGCGACCGCCGACGGCGCCGGCCGCGCGGCGCGGCGCAGCTCGAACTCCGTCTCCCCGTCGCGGACGCGCAGGCGCGCAAACCCGGCCGCGGTCAGCGCCCCGGCAAGCGCGCGAGCTCGCGCCGCGATCACGTCTTCGATCATCCGCCGTCCGGTTCGACGCTTGGCCGGACCACCCCCGGGGCGGTGAAATAGGTTGCCTCACTACCAAGCTGTGGGTAGGAGGCCGATACCGAACAAGGAGGTTGGCTGGGGTGACGGCTGGCGGCATCGCCACGGAAGCGGCGTTCGTACTGGTCCATCCGCATGGCCTGGAGCTCGACGCGGCGATGGTCCACGCCCTGGACACCGCCGGCATCGCGCACCGCGCCGGTCAGTTTCCGTACGCCTCCGACACCGGCTCGCCCGTCATCTACCTCATCGACGAAGACCGCCTCATGGGCCTAGGCCCGCGCGAGACGGTCGAGGACGCGCTGCACCTGATCGCGAGCGCGCAGGCGGCAACGACCGTCGTGCTGGCGCGGCGCGGATCCGAGCATCGCTGGCTCGCTTCGAATCCGCACGTCGGCGGTTGGGTCACCGAGCCGCTCGACGAGGCCGCCCTCGTCGCGACGATCCGGGCCGCGGCGGCTACGGTGACGTCGCGCCAAGCGCTGCTCGCGGCGCGCGGCGAGAGCGAGCAGCTCGTGCAGGTCGGCCTCGCGCTGACCGCCGAGCGCGACGTCACCAAGCTGCAGCAGACGATCGTGCGCCGCGCGCGCCAGATGACGCGCGCCGACTCCGGCTCGCTGTACGTGCTCGAGGACGGGCCGGACGGGGAACGCGTTCTGCGCTTCGCCGTCGCGCAGACCGGGCCGGAAGACGCGGGCACGTACCTGGGCGCCGTGCTGCCGCTCTCGCGCTCGTCGATCTCCGGCTACGTCGCGCTCAGCGGCGAGTCGGTGCGGATCGACGACGCGTACCGGATTCCGCGTGACGCCGAGTACCGCGTGAACCGCAGCTTCGACGAGGCGAACGGCTACCGCACGATGTCCGTGCTTGCCGTGCCCATGCGCGATCACGACCACGCCATCGTCGGCGTCATCATGCTGATCAATCGCAAGCCTGACTTCGATCTGATCCTCACGTCGCCGGCCCACACGGAAGAGGTCGTCGCGCCGTTCACCGAGCGCGACGATCAGCTGCTGCGCTCGCTCGCGTCGCAAGCCGGCGTCGCGCTCGAGAACAAAGCGCTCATCGACTCGATTCAAGAGCTGTTCGAACAGTTCGTCCGCGCGTCGGTCAAAGCGATCGAGGTCCGCGACAAGTCGACGCAGGGCCACTCCGCGCGCGTCGCCGACCTCACCGTGCTGCACGCGGAAGCCGTCAACGCGACGGAGAGCGGCGCGTTCCGCGACCTCAACTTCGACGCCGACCAGCTCCGCGAGATGCGGTACGCCTCGCTGCTGCACGACTTCGGCAAGGTCACGGTACCGGAGTACATCTTCGGGAAAGCCAAGAAGCTGCCCGACGGCCGCATCGATGCGATTCGCCTGCGCTTTCTGCTCGCGATCGAGCAGAGCGCGGACGAGCGGCGCCGCGCGGAACTGCGCGAGCTGCTGGGCGCCGTCGAGCTCGCGAACGAGCCGCGCGTGGTTGCGGCCGAGGCGAGCGACGCGCTCGAAGCGCTCGTACGCATGACGTACCGCGACCTCGAGGGCGACCGTCCGCTGCTCGACCCCGCCGAGCTCGAGTTCCTCACGATCCCGCGCGGCTCGCTCTCGGGCGACGAACGCCGCAAGATGGAACAGCACGTCACCCAGTCGTTCTACTTCCTGCGCGAGATCCCGTGGAAGAAGACGCCGTGGCAGCGCGTCCCCGAGATGGCGTACGGCCACCACGAGCATCTCGACGGAACCGGATATCCTCGCGGTCTCAAAGGCGCCGAGATCGTTCCGCAGGTCCGCATTCTCACGATCGCCGACGTCTTCGACGCGCTTACCGCGACGGATCGTCCGTACAAGCCCGCGATGAGCGTCGACCGCGCGCTCGACGTGCTGCAGCGCGAGTTCGCCGATCGCGGCAAAGTGGATCGCGACCTGCTCGACCTCTTCATCAGCAAACGCGTCTACCTGCCGGTCGTCACGGGCCGCGCCTCCTGAGGCGCACAGGCAGCTACGGCCGGTAGACGAGTCCGATGCTCAGGGCGGGGACGACGACGTGGGTGCGCTGTTCGAGCCGCAGGCGTTCGAGATCGGCGCGGAACGCCGGGTCGTTCGCGAGCGGACCGGTTGCGGAAGCCGAGCTGCTGCCGTTGCGCACCAGCACGCCGGCGTCGAACGTGAGCGCGAGGCCGCGGATCAGACCCGCGCCGGTGCCGACGCCCGCGTAGATCGAGGGCCGGTCGTAGCGCAGCCGCGAGGTCACCGTTCCCGCACCGGCGGTCGAGTAGAGGCCGTTGCCGATGCGCAGCATCGGGCCGTCGCCGCGCGCGACGTTCTGCACGTTGTCGTTTCCGAAGACGAGGCCGCCGCTGATGCGGTAGCGTCCCGCGTGGGGACGATAGTCGGCGATCAGCGCGACGTCGTCGTAGCGCGTCGTCGTCGTGTACGGGGTGCCGTCGAACGAGAACTGCTGCGAGACGCTCATCGTCCCGGTCTGCACGCGCACGGTGAAGTCGTACAGCAGCGGGCGCTCGACCGAGATGCCGTAGCCCGTCGTGCCCGCATGCGCGCCCAGCGACACGGACGAAAAGAGATCGGCGCGTGCCGCGGCGGGCAGCGCGGCGAGCGCAATCGCGACCGCCGCGGCGACGAATCGGCTCATTGCGGCGACAGTTCGACAACGGTCGCGCGGTCCCCGGGCGGCAGCGCGTCGCGCGCCGCAGCGAAGCGCGGGTCGACCGCGGCGAGCGGCACCAGCGCGAACGCACGCTCGTGCAGGCGCGGGTGCGGGATCACGAGCCGCGCGTCGTCGAGGCGAACGTCGCCGAACGTGAGGATATCGAGATCGAGCACGCGCGGTCCCCAGCGGAACGTCCGTACGCGGCCGGCCTGCGTCTCCATCCGCTTGAGCGCGTCCAGCAGCGCATGCGGATCGAGCGCGGTGTCCAGCAGCGCCGCGGCGTTCACGAACGCCGGCTGGTCGAGCACGCCCCACGGCTCGGTGCGGTAGAGCGGCGAGCGGGCGAGCACCGTGCCGGCGGCCGCGAGCCGCTCGAACGCGCCGCGCACCTGCGCCGCCGCGTCGCCGGCGTTCGACCCGATCCCGATCGCCGCGACCGTCACGCCTGCGCGCGCTTCTTCTCGTGCTTCGCCTTCTTCTTCTTCTTCTTCTTCGTGCGCTTTGCGCAGCGGTCGCCGTCCGGGCGTCCGCGCGCGACCGCGACCGAGACCGTGGGCGTCGCACCGTTCAGCAGTCCCGGCTTACCGATCGAGATGCTGGCCATCTCGATGCGTTCGTCTTCCATGACGGCGTCGAGAATCGCCGCGCCGAGCCGTTCGAGGAGGCGATGGCGCTGCGTCTCGACGATGCGCACGATTCGCGCGTGGAGCGCCGCGTAGTCGACCGCGTCGTCGAGCTCGTCGCTCGAACACGCCGCATCACCCTTGACGCCGAGGTGCGCGCGGATCTCGAAGGGCTGCGGCACGTCCTGCTCGCCTGCGTTCGCGCCGTGCCGGCCCCACGCGCGAACCTCGGTCAGGTTGATCGACACGAAACGCGCCGCCTTCACGGCAGCTTCTCCGACCAGCCGTCGGGCCGCCAGTCGCGCACGATCGCGTCCGCGACGCGCACCACGTCGCGCTGCTCGGGCACATCGTGCACGCGCACGACGTCGATCCCCGCGGCGACGGCGAGCGCGACCGTCGCCGCGGTGCCGAACTCGCGCGCGTCGACGCCGCGCCCCGTCAGCTTGCCGATCGTCGATTTGCGCGATGTGCCGACGAGCGTCGGAAAGCCGAGCGCGACCAGGCGCGGGAGCGCGCGCAGCACCGCGATGTTGTGCTCGGGGGACTTCCCGAAGCCGATGCCGGGATCGAGGATCACGTGCTCGGCCGGAATGCCCGCCCGAACGCAGCGGCTCGCGTCGTGTTCGAGGCAGCGCAGGACCTCGTCGACGACGTCGCGCTCGTACACCGCCACCGCCTTGTTGTGCATGACGACGATCGGGGCGCCGCTGCGTGCGCACGCGTCGATCAGTGCGTCGCTCGCACCCCAGATGGAGTTGAGCACGTCGCCGCCGGCGGCGCGCGCCTCCTCGAACAGATCCGCCTTGAACGTGTCGACCGAGATCACCGCGGCGGGCGCCGCGGCGCGGATCGCCGCGACGGCCGGCACCAGCCGCAGGCGCTCGGTCGCAGCGTCGATCGGACGATGTCCCGGCCGCGTCGACTCCGCGCCGACGTCGATGACGTCCGCACCGTCGGCGAGCTGCGCGAGCGCGCGCGCGGCGGCGGCGCCGGCGTGGGGATCGCCGTCGCCGGAGAACGAGTCCGGGGAGACGTTGACGATCCCCATGATGTAGGTGCGCGCGCCCCACGGCAGCACGCGGTCGCGCACGCGCAACGCGCCTCGCGTCTCACGCACGCGCGGCGCTCGTCCTCATACCGAGCTCGATTGAACGTTCGCGATCCACCACGCGCGCAGCTCGGCGACGATGAACGTCGAGCCGGTCACGACGATGACCGAGTCGGCGTCGGCGTTGCGCCGCGCGATCGAGAAAGCTTCGACCGGATCGGTGATCGCGCGTCCCCACGCCCCGAGGTCGCCGGCGATCGACGCGAGCCGTTGCGGCCGGGTCGACGTGCGCCCGGCCGCCGAGAACGACGTGAAGACGAAGGTCGCGCCGAGCGCGACGAAGGGCTCGATGACGTGCATCGCATCCTTCGACTCGCCGACCGCCATGACGAGCGCGAAGCGCCGGCCGGGGAACGCGCCGGCGAGCGCGTGTGCGAGGTGCTGCGCCTTGTCGGGGTTGTGCGCGACGTCGAAGACCACGCCGGGATGCGACGGGAAGAACTCCATGCGCCCCGGGATCACGACGCGCGACAGCCCGGCCTCGACGTCGACGCGCGACGGGCGCAAGCCGGCCGGAAGCTGCTCGAGCGTCCGGATCGCGGTCGCGGCGTTCTCTTGCTGGAAGTCGCCGAGCACGGGCAGCGCGATCGCATACCGGTCCTCCGGCGTCACGACGTCGAAGGACTGTCCGTACCGCTCGCCGGGGTGCGGCTCGATCGTCGCGGTGTCGGCGACGGCGACGAACGGCGCGCCCGCGTCGGCGCATGCGCGCTCGATTACCGCGCGGGCGCCGGGATCGCGCACGAAGCTCACGAGCGGCACGCCCGGCTTCGCGATGCCGGCTTTGTCGCGCGCGATCTCCTCGAGCGTGTCGCCGAGGATCTCCGTGTGGTCCAGCGCGACGTTCGTGATCACCGAGACGGCGGGATGCAGCACGTTCGTGCCGTCGAGCGTACCGCCGACGCCGGCTTCGATCACCGCGATGTCGACGCCGTTGCGGGCGAACCACACGAACGCCAGCGCGAGCAGCATCTCGTAGTACGTGGGCCGGCCGTAGTCGAACGCGATGCGGTCCGATACCTCGTGCAGCTCCCCGACCAGATCGCCGAAGTCGTCCTGCGGAATCGGCACGCCGTCGATGCGCGCGCGTTCCGTCGGGTCGGTGAGGTGCGGCTTGGTGTGCAGGCCCGTCCGCTTCCCGGACGCCTCCAGCGCCGCTGCGATCATGGTCGCCGTGGAGCCTTTGCCGCTCGTGCCCGCGACGTGGACCGTCGGGTACGCGTCGTGCGGGCTGCCGAGCGCGTCGAGGAAGGCCGCGATGCGGTCGAGCCGGTTCGGCATCCGCCGCGACGCGTTTTCGTTGATCAGTCCGAGCAGGTAGGACTGTGCCGCTTGGAACGTCACGCTACGCCTTACCCGGACGGGTGCGCGTCTGTTGCGTCGCCGGCCAGCAACTCGAGCGCGTGCGGCAGCGCGCCGACGATCGCGTCGAGCGTCTCGCGCACCGCCTTCGGACTGCCCGGCAGGTTGACGATCAGCGAGCGGTTGCGCACGCCGGCGACGGCGCGCGAGAGCATGCCGGCGCGGGTGGCGCGCAGCGACGCCGCCCGCATCGCCTCCGGAATCCCGGGCACTTCGTAGTCGAGCACCGCGGCGGTCGCCTGCGGCGTGCGGTCGCGCACGGTCAAGCCGGTTCCGCCCGACGTGAGCACCAGCCGCGTCGGCCCGTCGCACAGCTCGATCAGCGCAGCCTGCAGCGCCGCCGGATCGTCGGGCAGGATGCGCTCGTCGTCGACCGCCAGCGGGTTGCCCAGCAGCGCGTCGCGCACGACCGGGATGCAGGCATCGTGGCGCTCGCCCGAGTGCGCGCGGTCGGACAGCACGATGACCGAGACCGGAAAGACGCGCGCCGCATGCGCGGTCATGCCGCGCTCCAGTCGCCGGACTTGCCGCCCGTCTTCTCGATCAGGCGCACGCGCTCGATCGTGATCCCTTTGTCGAGCGCCTTGCACATGTCGTAGATCGTCAGCGCAGCGACGCTCGCCGCCACCATCGCTTCCATCTCGACGCCGGTCTGACCGACGGTCGAGGCGCGCGCGACGACGCGCAGCGTGACGTCGTCGTCCCACGAGAACGCGACGTCGACGGCGCTCAGCGCGAGCGGGTGCGCGAGCGGGATCAGCTCGTCGGTGCGCTTCGCGGCAAGGATGCCGGCGATCTGCGCGGCGGCGAACGCGTCGCCCTTGGCGAGCGTCGCGTCACGCAGCGCGCTCGCCGCCGCGCCGTTCATGCGCACCCGCGCTTCGGCGCGAGCCGCGCGCGCGGTCGCGGCCTTCGCACCGACGTCGACCATCGTGACCGAGCCGTCGTCACGCACGTGCGAGAGCTTGGACGAGCTCACAGGAACTCGAGTCCCGTCGCCTGCGGGGCCACGTCGTTCTCGCGCAGCCACGCCGCGTCGTACAGGCGCGAGCGATAGCGGTCGCCTCCGTCGCACAGCACCGTGACCACGGTGCGGCCGGCCGGCATGGTGCGCGCGTAGCGCGCGGCCGCGGCGACGTTGAGCGCGGCCGAACCGCCGACGAACAGGCCTTCCTCGCGCAGCAGCCAGTGCGCCATCTCGACCAGCGTGCGGTCGTCGACGCGCAGCGCGTCGTCGACCGGTGCACCCGCGAAGTTCGCGACGATGCGCTTGATGCCGATGCCCTCGGCGTTCGAGTCGCCTTCCGTCGTCAGCTCACCGGTGCGCACGTAGGCGTACAGCGCCGAGCCGTACGGATCGGCGAGCACGACGCGCACGCGCGGGTCGTGCGCTTTGAGCGCGCGTCCGACGCCGGCGATCGTGCCGCCGGTGCCCGCGGCGGCGACGAACGCGTCGAGCGCGCCGCCGGTCTGCGCGATGATCTCCGGGCCGGTCGTGCGCTCGTGCGCATCGCGGTTCGCCGTGTTCTCGAACTGGTTCGCCCAAACCGCGCCCGGCATCGACTCGGCGATGCGGCGCGCTTCGTGATAGTAGTTGGCCGGGTTCGTGTACGGCGCGGCCTCGACCACGTGCAGCTCGGCGCCGTAGGTGCGCAGCAGCGCGTACTTCTCGGGGGCTTGGTCGTCGGGCATCACGATGATCGTGCGGTACCCGCGCGCGTTGCCGACCAGCGTCAGCCCGATCCCGGTATTGCCCGCCGTGCCCTCGACGACGACGCCGCCCGCCCGCAGCAAGCCGCGAGCTTCGAAGTCCTCGATGATGCCGCGAGCGGCACGGTCTTTGACCGAGCCGCCGGGGTTGAGGAACTCCGCCTTGCCGAGGATCGTGCGGCCGATCGCCGCGGACAGCTTCGGCAGGGCGATCAGGGGCGTGTTGCCGACGGCGCCGGCGAATCCGTGCGCGGTCGAGAGCGATGGTGCTGCCGGTGAGGGATTCGCCACGGTGCGGTGAACGTCGTCCGGCGAGGATGACGGTTCCTGTTGGCGCGGACGGCGTGCTCGGGTTGTACAGCGCCGTCGGCGACGCATTCGCCGGCCGGCGTGAGGGCTTCGGCCGCCGGCGCGCGGCCATCGCCGCACGCTTCGCGCGCCATCGCGGCGGCGACGAGCGCGCGGCTGCCGCCGCATGGATTGCCGGCGCCCTCGCCGAGATCGGGCTGGTCGCCGTCACGCTGACGCCGGGCGCCACGCCGCGCGCCCGCGCGCTCGCGCACGCCGACGTACCGCTGCACGGCGCGCGGATCGCCGCCGGCCTGCACGGGGTGCCGCGCGAAGCGGCGGACCTCGTGCGCTGGCACCGCGAGCACGACGACGGCACCGGGGTGCCCGACGGTTTGCGGTGGGACGGCATTCCCGCCGGCGCGGCCGGCGTCGGCATCGCGCACGCGTTCCTGGCCGGCATCGAAGACCCGGCCGATCCTCAAGGCCCGCTCGAGGCCATGTTCGCGCTCGCCGCCGACGCCGGGCGGCGGTTCAGCGTCGACGTCGTTCGCGCGTTTCGCGCCTTCGTCACCGAGCAGCCGGACGTCGATGCACCCGACGCGACCGAGCTTCCCGCCGTCGATGAAGACGCGGCGGTCGCCGCGCTCGCGGACTTGATCGACGCGCGCGACGCGCAGACGGCCGGCGTTTCCGAGCGGCTCGCCGCGCGCGCCGCGGCGCTGGCCGCACGGCTCGGGATCGACGCCGCCCGCGCAGAGCGGTGTGCGCGGCTTCTCGCGCTCGGCCGCGTGGCGGACACGACGCCCGGCGAAGCGTTCGACCCGTTCTCGCGCTTCGCGCGCGAGCAGCGCACGACGTCCGCGCGACGCGCCGCCGCGCTTGCCGCCGCGGTCCCGGGCTTCGCGGCGGAGGCACCCGTGCTCGCCGCATCGGCGGCGTGGTTCGACCAGGGACCGGCGGACCCGCACGCCGCCGTCCTCGCGGTGCTCGTCGCAGCCGACGGCATCGATCCGCTCGACGCGCCGCGGCGCCTCGCCGCGGCGGCCGGATCGCAGCTCGACCCGGACGTCACGCGCGCGTACTTGACCTCGATCGGAGCGCCGACGTGATCGATCTTCCCGCGCGCACCCGACGCGTCTCCGGGACGCGGCTGCTCGACCTGTGCCGCGAGCGCGACATCACGAGCGTCGCCGACCCGTTCATGGGCTATCCCACGCACCTCGCCGTGCTCAAGCGCCACGGCATCGCGGTGCACGGCGGCGATCTGCTCGAGTGGTTCGTGCGCGCGGGCGAAGGGCTCGTGGTGAACGACTTGACCGTGCTGCGCGACGCCGAGGTCGCCGAGCTCGTCGAGATGCTGCCCGGCCGCATCTACCCGACCGACTTGTTCCGCGCGTGGGAAGGCGTGTTCTTCAGCGAAGACCAGTGCCGCTATCTCGGCGTCTGGCACGCGAACGTGCACGCGCTGCGCAGCGACCAGCAGACGGGCCTGGCGATCGCGGGTCTGTGGCACGTGCTCTGCCACTGGCTGCTCAAGAGCAGCCATCCCGACGAGATGCTCGACGTGCCGCCCAGCGAGCTGGCCTGGCACTACATCCGCGAGACGGAGCGCTGGGTGGTCGGCAACGGCAAGCGCAACACCGTGCGGCGCGGCGACTTCGCGGCGACGCTGGGCGCGGTTCGCGCCGACGCGGTCTACCTCGCGCTGCCGGGCCGCAGCGGCTCCAAGCGCATCGATGCGCGCGTGTGGATGTGGGAAGCGTGGTGGGCCGGCGACCCGTACCTCAATGTCGAGCGTCTCTACCGCGACACCGTCTTCGGCGCAAGCGCCAACGACGACGGCAGCTACGACCGCGCCATCGGCGACGTGCTCACCGCAGCCGGGAACGCGCCGTTCGTCATCGTGCAGGCGAACCCGCGCGACGCGGCGCGCTTCGAACGGCTCGTCGGCGCGCACCGGCCGCGCGTCGAGCTCGTCGCGCCCAACGCGGACGAGCTCTACGTCATCGGCTCACAGTAACCCCAGCGCTGCAGCCCCGCACGACCAAACGCGGCGGCTCGGCCCGAAGGGCCGAACGTGAAGGCTTCGCCGAAGGCGAAGCCTTCACTATCGCGCGGGCGCGGCGCTCTGGAAGCGGTACCACACCAGGCAAAGGAGCGCGAGCACGACGCTGACGATGCCGTGCTTGGTGTGCACGCCCGTCGGATAGAAGTGGCCGGTCCAATAGAGCACGGCGATGATGAGGAAGACGACGGCGAGGATCAGCGCAAGCTGCTTCATGAGATCACTTTCGTAGCGAACAGGATGAATGAGGCGCCTCCCGCCGCGACGCAGTACCACGCGAACGGCGAAAGATCGTTGTGACGAAACCAGCGGGTCAGAAACGCGACCGACGCGTACGCCGTCACGCCGGCGACGAGGCCGCCGACGACGGCCTGCACGAGCACGACGTGCGCGTCCGCGGCGAAGAGCTTCGGGAACTCCAGCACGGCGGCCGCGAGGATCACGGGCGTCGCGAGCAGGAACGAGTACCGCGCCGCGTCCTCGTGGTGCAGGTCCCGGAGCAGGCCCGCGACGATCGCGGAACCCGAGCGAGAGATCCCGGGCAGGAGCGCGAGCGACTGCGCGAACCCGACGGCGACGCCGTCGGTCCAGGCAAGCTGCGGCAGCGTGCGGTACGCGCGCCCGCCGCTGCGAGCGGCGCGGTGCTGCCGGCGCCGCAGCCACTCGCCGAGCAGCATGATGAAGCCGTTCGCGAACAGGAAGAGCGAGACGGGCACCGGCGACGCGAACAGCGCCTTCACCGCGGACTGCAGCAGCACGCCCAGGATGCCGACCGGAATGGTCCCTGCGACGAGCAGCCATGCGGTTCGCTCGTCGGCGTCGTCGCTGAAACGGCCGCGGACGATGCTCGCGACGAACGCGCGGACGATCGCGACCCATTCGTTGCGGTAGAACGCGATCAGCGCGAGCGCCGTGCCGAGGTGCAGCACGACGACGAACGCCAGGAACGATTCGGAGCCTTCGTCGACATGCCAGCGCAGCAGCGCGGGAACGAGCACGGTATGTCCGAGGCTGCTCACGGGGAACAGTTCGCTGACGCCCTGCAACACCGCGAGAATCATCGCCTGCACGAACGTCACAACGCCGGTCGGTTCGCACGCGGGGGAGGCTTTCCCGCCGAGGCGGAAAGCGCTCCGCGTGAGTGACGACGAACGCTCGCGGCGGCTGTCGGATGCGCCGATGCTCGTCGCGTACACGATCGGCGACGACTTCGCCGCCGCGCACACCGAGACGTACGACGTGGGGCTCGGCGGCCTCGCGATGCTCACGGACGTCGAGCTTCCGGCCGGCCAGCCGCTGCGGCTCGACCTCGAGCTGCGCGGCGACCCGCGCCCGCCGCTGCGCCTCCAAGGCGAGGTGCGGTGGTGCCGCTACGACGCCGCGCTGCAGAAGTACCGCACCGGCGTCGAGTTGACGGAGCGCAACGCCGAAACGGAAGCCGAGCTGCTCGGCTACATCGACATGATGTACAAGCTCCGCGACCTCGGCGTGCTCTAGGGGCTCGGCGCGTTTTAGCGCGCCGATGCGGCTCGCGGGCGCAGCCCGCGAACGCGATGGCTTGGGCGCTCGTTCAGAGCGCCCAAGCCTCTACTGGCTCGAGAAGTCGACGGTGAAGATGTAGTCGGCGGCCAGCGGCTTGCAGTCTTTGATCTGCGTCTGGAACGTCGACTGCCGCGCCGCCTGGATTGCGGCGCTGTTGAGGACCGCGCTGGGCGACTTGTTGATGCGCGTCCCGACGACGCGGCTGTTGACGTCGAGCGACACGACGACCTCGACGGTGCCCGTGATCCCTTGCTGCTGCGCCATCGACGGCGTCTCCGGCTCGACGGCGTGCAGCGTCGTCGGATCGACGTTCGGATGCGCGCATGACTGCGGCGTGGGCGTCGGCCGGGGCGTGGGGGTCGGCGGCGCGGGCGCCGGCGTCGCGGGCGCGGCCGTCGACGGCGCTGAGGTGCCCTGCCCTTGCGGGATGCCCTGCGTGTTGCCGCTCGTGTACTTGTTCGTCGCCTCGGACGGGCCGCTGTTCGACTTCGACTCCGTCTTCTGCGTGTTGATCTTGATCTTCGGCTGCTGCGGCGCGGGCGTCTGCTTGGGCGGCGGCGTCTGCTTGGGCGGCGGCGTCGGCGGCGGCGTGGGCGGCGGCGTCGGCGTCGGCTTGGGTGTCGGCGGCGGCGTGGGAACGCGCACGACCGTCACCTTCTGCGGCGCATCCTCGGTCGTTTGCGTGCGCTCGAACCGCAGGAACGGGCCGGCGATCAAGTGCAGGACGATCGAGATCGCGAACCCGTAGAGCAGGAAGTTTCTCGCCTGCTCGGCGGTGACGCCGGGAGGCCTGGGGGCGTTATTGCTCGCCATCTAGCCTCCGCTTTGTCCTTGGGGCGTGCCCTCGACGTGGTTCGCCAAGCCGAACGTCGTCAGGTTCGCCGACTTCGCGGCGTCCATGACGCGCAAGATCGTCCCGAAGCTGGCCTTCGGGTTCGCCTTGATGATGACGGTCTTGAGGCCGCTTCCGGTCGACTTCACGAGCTGCGCGAACTGTTCTTTCGCCTGCAGCTCGTTGACGACGCTCGAACCGATCTGCACCTGATTCTTCTCGTCGATCAGCACCACGATCTGCGACGGGTGCACTTTCTCTTTGTTCTTGGCGTCGGGGAGCCTGGGCTCTTTGACGACCGAGGCGAGGATGATGAAGATGATCAGCAGGACCAACAGCACGTCCGTGAAGGGCGTGATGTTGATCGTGGACATCACTTCATCTTCGCCTTGTCCGGTGGAGACGGCCACGAAGCGGAGTTCCTTCTACCTACGAGGTGACGAAGCCGACGTCGTTGAGGCCGGCGATCTTGGCGGCGTCGAGGATGCGGATGATCGTGCCGTACGGCGCTTTGACGTCCGCGGTCAGCGAGACGTGCTTGTCGCCCTTGCGCCGCCGCACGTCCGCCATGTCGGCGTAGATGTGCACGGCGTCGGAGCGCTTGCCGTCGACGTAGATCGTCCCGGTCTCGTTGACGAGGACCTCGATGTTGTCGGCCTTCTTCTGCTGCTGCACCGGCGGGTTGTCGCTCTTGTCGGGCAGCTGCTTCTCGAAGCCGGGCGGCGCGACGAGCGCGGCGAGGATCATGAAGATGATGAGGAGGACCAGCAGCACGTCGGTGAACGGCGTGATGTTGATCTCCGCCATCACCTCGTCGTCCTGCTTGGACGAGACCATGCTCATGAGTCGAGCCCTTCGGGTCCTACGGTTCAAACGCGGTGGCTACTTCGTCGCTCCGGTGCTGCGGCTGGTACAGGTCCGTCGGGATCGCCGCGCCGGTGTTGTGGAAGTGGAGCATCTCGGCGAGCTGGTTGGCGGCGACGATCATCTCCTGGTTGTACGCCTTGATGCGCGTCTTGAAGTAGTTGAAGAAGATCACGGAGACGACGGCGACGAACAGGCCGGCCGCGGTCGTGATCAGTGCTTCGGAGACGCCCGCCGCGACGACGGCCGGGGTCGAGTTGCCCTTGAGCGCGATGTCCTGGAAGGCGCGGATGATGCCGAGCACCGTACCGAACAGACCGACGAACGGCGCGATGACGGCGATCGTGCCGATGACGCCGAGGTTCCGCTCGAGCGTGTTGAGGTTCTCCATCAGCGCGATCGACAGCGCGTCGGTGATGTCGGCGCGGTTCTTTTCGCCGCGCTGCAGCCCGAACTCGAGAATCTTCGGCAGCATCCCCTTGTTCTGCCGGCAGATCTTGATCGCGCCGTCGAGGTCGTCGGCGGCGATTCTCTGACCGATCGAACGCAGCAAGCCCTTCGAGTCGGAGTGCTGGCTCGCGAAGAACAGCAGACGCTCGATCACGATGGCGACCGCGGCGATCGACAGCACGAGCAGCATCCACATCGCGGGGCCGCCCGACTTGATCATTTCGAAAAATCCGTTGAAATCCACGAGCTCTGGTATAGCCTCCGAGTCTTCGAGAGGGATGAGAAGGCCGGCTCCCGGCCCGGGCATGGCAAAGACGGCGCGGGGACCCCCGGCGCGGGCCTAGGTGTTGGCGCTCCCGGCGTCCATTCCTACTGCTTCACGCCGAGCTTCGTGAGCGCGGCGTCGATCTGCCCCGCGAGCGTGGTATCGCCGCCCGCATTCGCCTTCGCCTTTTGCAGCAACGGAATCGCGGACTTGCCGTCGCCCGAGTTCGCGAGCGCGATGCCGGCGACGTAGTTCGCGCGCGCGTCGTTCGGGTCGATGGCGAGCGCCTTGTCCGCCTCGGCCTTGACACGTTTCCAATCGGGCTTGTCGCCTTGTGACAGCACGTTCGCCGCCTGGACATACAGCATCGTGGCGCGTGCAGGCACGGCGCCGGCGGCGCGTTCCAGATCGGCGACCGCTTCGTCTTTCTTGCCGGCCTGCATCGCCGCGACGGCTTGCTGGTTGTAGTAGGAGGCCAGCGTGTCGTCGACGCGCGTGTTCGACGGATCGCGTTGCTTGAGCGCCTTCGCGAGCGCCATGCCCTTGTCGGGCTGACCGCCGAAGACGTACGAGGTGGCGAGCGACGCGTCGATCGCGTTCAGCGTCGCCGCATCCGCATGGCCGGCGCCGGCCATTGACTTGGCCTTCTCCAGCACCGCGATCGCCTGGGCGTATTGCTGCGCGTTCGCGTAGGCCGTGCCTTGAATGTAGTATCCGTTCACGTTCGGCTGCAGGGCGAGCGCCTTGCCGGCCAACGCGATCGCCTGGTCGTTGTTCTTCGCCTTGAGTGCGTCGACCGCAGCGTCCGAGTACGACTTGATCGCGACGGCCTTGAACCGCTCCGGAATCGTACCGGCCGCGTCGAATGCGGCGGCCGCACCCGCGTTGTCCCCGAGGAACGAGTCGGCGACGGCGAGGACGGCTTCGGCGTCCTTGTCACCAGGATGGCCGGCGAGGTAGCTCTGGAGCTGGGTCTTCGCATCCGCGTACTTGCCGGCGCGAACCAGCGCGTTCGCCGCGTTGACGTCGTTCGCGTTCGAGCCGGTGTCGCTCGTGACGGCGGTGCCGTTGAACTTGAGCGAGAGCGTGTAGTACGCGTCGATCGGAACGGCGTCGCGCAGCCCCGGCTTGTAGGTCGAGGTCTTCGCGATCTCGGTCGCCGCTGCGTCGTCACCGTGATTCGTCGACTTCTCGACTTGCACGCTGGCGACGGAGCCGTTCTTCTTCACGAAGACCTTGACGAGCACCGAGCCCGTGCCGACCACCGGTGCGTTCGCCGTCCCCTGCTTCACGAGCTTGGGCGGCGTGTAGTACGTGCTGGTCTGCGCGGGCGCGGCGAGCGCGCTCGACGCGAACGCGAGCGTCCCGAGCGCCGCGGCGGCGAGCGGACGAAGTGATGAGTCGGGCATGGTACCTCGAACGGGGGCTGGAGAGGCGAAACGCTCCGCGAGGGCGGCGGAGTTCCGGCCGAACCGTGGACGGGAGCGCGTTGGCGGGGGGCTCCCGCCGGCCCTTCCGCGCGGACGGACCCCTGCGGCCGCCTCAGCGTCCGGTCAGATCGGGCCGCAGGACGGTCGCGCCTCCGAGATAGACGTGCGCAATCCGGTCCTGTGCCTGGTCGGTGTTCACGTGCACGAGCACGCGAATGCACCGTTCCAGCCTCCCGGGTACCCCGATCTCGGTGAAGTTCAACAGCGGAACGAGCGTCCAGCCCATCCGGCGCGCGGCCGCGGCGGGGAACTCCGACACGAGGTCGGGCGTCACGGTGAACAGCGCGGACGCGACGTCGTCCGGGACGAACCCATTGCGCTCGACGATCTCCCGCAGTAGGCGCTCGGTCGCGTCGAGGATGAGCGCCGGCTCGTCGCGGTCGACGGTCACGGCGCCGCGAATGCCGCGCACGACGCTCACGGAGTGTCTTCGCCCGCGGGCGCATGCGCCGCGTCGGACACCACGCGCCGCAGCGCGGCGAGTTCGCGGTCCGTGGCCGGGCGCAGGGCGCCCGGCGCCAGATCGCCCAGCGAGATGGGGCCGAACCGAAGCCGCGCCAGCGCGACGACCGGGTGCTCGACGACGTCGAACATGCGGCGCACCTGCCGGTTGCGGCCCTCGTGAATCGTCACGTCGACGAGCGACACGTCGCGGCGCACCGCGACCACGCGCAGCACGGCGGGAGCGGCGCGTCCCTCGTCCAGACGCACGCCGCGCATGATCGCCTCGACGGCCGCGCCGTCGAGGCGGCCGCGCACGGTCGCGCGATACGTCTTCTCGACGCCGAACCGCGGATGCGTGAGCACGTTGGCGGCATCGCCGTCATCGGTGAGGAGCAGCACGCCGCTCGTGTCGTAGTCGAGGCGTCCGACCGGGACGACGCGCGCCTCGACGCCCGCGCGGCGTACGAGGTCGGCGACGGTGCGGCGGCCCTCCGGGTCGCGCATCGTCGTCATCGTTCCGGCCGGTTTGTGCAGCACGACGTACGTGCGCGACGCGGACGGGCGCACGACGCGCCCGTCGACCTCGACGCGAGCGTCGTCGCCGACGGTCGTGCCGAGCTCACGCACGACCGCACCGTCAACGCGCACGCGCCCCGCGACGATCAGGTCTTCGGCGCGCCGGCGGGATGCCACGCCGGCCGCCGCCAAGTACTTCTGGAGCCGCAGGGCCGCCGCCGATCAGACCTTCTTGAGGTCGAACGCGGTCACGAACTCGTCGTTCGTCTTCGTCCGCGCCAGCGCGGCGTAGACGCGCTCCGACGCTTCGACCGACGGCACGCCGGCGAGCGCGCGCCGCAAGTCGCTGACCTTGTGCAGCGCGATCTCGCTGAGCAGCAGCTCCTCGTACCAGTTGCCGCTGCGCAGCAGGTCGATCGGCGGATACGCGCGCGCTTCCGCGAGCTCGCGGGCGAGCACGACGTCCGCGTTCGCCGCGGGCGCGAGCTCGTCGATTACGAGCGCGTCGAACGGTCCGGACCCGGCGTTCGCGGTTGCGACCACCGTCAGCGAGCCGCCGCCTTCGAGCGCCCGCGCCGCGCCGAACAGACGCTTGGGGCGCTGCAGCGTTGCCGCATCGAGCTGCGCGGGGCTCGGCTTGTGGTGCGCGAGCGACGCGTACGCGCGCAGGAGCCGCGTGAACGACGAGACGAGGACGACGGCGTCGCCCCCGAGCTCGGCGATGCGCTTCGCGCGCTCGAAGACGAGCTCGGCCGTTGTGACGTGATGGTCGGGGTGCTCTTCGAACGTCGTCGCGACGACCTCGACGTCGAGCGCGCGCTGCAGGTGCGTGACCGCTTCGGGCCTCTCGTCGACGAGCAGCACGATGACGTGCGCGTTCTTGTCGTTGGCGCCGATCGCCCGCGCCATGCGCACGATCAGCGACGCGTCGTCGGCACGCGTGGGCACCGTGATCAGCGCGCGCTGACCTTTTCCGAGCGGCGCGAAGAGGTCGAGCGCGCGCGTCGTCA
>CAWFTO010000002.1:0-965297 GCA_963818845.1 Vulcanimicrobiota bacterium
GATCACCGCGCGTCTCGAGCACGAAGCGCGCCGTCGGCGGCTCGGCAGCGAGCTCCTCGAAGATGCGCCGGTCGGCGATCGACTCGGGCGCACGGCCGTTGACCGTCTCGACCTTGACGATGCCGTAGTACTTCTCGTTCTCTTTCGGCTTGCGAACCTGGCCCGCGACCAGGTCACCGCGCCGCAGTTCGAAGCGGCGGATCTGCGACTGCGAGATGTAGATGTCGTCGGTGCCGACGAGGTAGCCGTCACGCCGCAGGAAGCCATAGCCTTCCGGCAGCACGTCGAGCACGCCGTTCGCCTTCTCGAGACCGCTGCGCTGCGCTTGCACCTCGAGGATGTGCGCGACGAGCTCGTCCTTCTTGATCTTCGTCGGGTTCTCGATCTCGAACGTCTTCGCGAGCTCGTTGAGCTCGGCTTTGCTCATCTCCGCGAGCTGCTCGGCGGAGAGCAGCGGAGGTCCGACAGGCTGCGGAAACTCGGGTTGCGTGAAGACGTCGTTCTGAGCGGGCGCGCCGCTCTCGTTGAAGCGCTGGCGATTCCGCCGCGAGCGGCGGCGACGGCCTCCGCCCTCGGGGCGACCGTTGTTGTTGGGCCGATTGTCGAACTGCAGCGAAGTGCTCCGTTGGGGAGGACGTGCGCCGTGCGACGGAGCTCACCGGCGAGGCTGCCGGAGCCGCACGTCGGCGCGGAGCGCCGGAGGGAACGGGAACTCGCGCGATACGGGACCGCGCGACGTAGCGGAGTCTACCACAGCCGCGTCACGGCGACAAGGCGCGCGGCCCGCTGACGCTCGCGTTGCCGCGCGCGTAGAAACGCAGTGGCTCGCTCGCCGCCTTCGTGATGCCGATGCGCGGGCTCACGCCGATCGCCGGCGACGTTCCGTCCGACGCCAGCCACAGCGAGGGCTCCGTCGCGAAATCGGCGCCGTTGAACGCCGGCCCGATCGCGAACGCACGGCACACGTTGCCGGGGCCCCGCGCGAGATCGCGGTCCTTCACGCCGGGCCGGCCGCGAAGCTCGCGCATCGTGGCGATTCCGAAGAGCGGTTCACATGCGCGCACGAGCGCCGCCGCGCCGATGCCGTGCGCCTCGGACGTCACGTTGAGACACCAGTTCGCGCCGTAGATCAGGTAGACGTAGGCATGCAGCGGCTCGCTGAACATCGCGCGATTGCGCGCGGTCTCGCCGCGAAACGAATGCGACGCCGGATCGCTCGGGACGTAGGCCTCCGTCTCGACGATGCGCCCGACCAGCAGCTCGCGCCGGTACGCGCGCACGAGCAGCGTGCCGATGAGCGCCCGCGCGAGCGCGACCGTTGCGTGCGGAAGGTCGTCGCGACCGAGCCTGTGCAGCTCGGGCGGCCCGGCGGCGGCGTCATGCGGCGGCCGGGGCTCGGAGCGCGACATCGGCGGTGGCGCGCGTCTGGAGGTCGCGTGTTTCAATCGGTTCGGCGCGTTCGACACGCGCGACCGCGAAGCCGTGCAGCGCGCAGCGGATCTTGACGTAGGCGATCGCGAGCGGGGGCGGGACGGTTCCGCGGCCGTTGAGTTCGTCGACGAGCTGGTCGTCCTCGAGCCGCAGGCGGATGCGCGTGAAACCGCGGCCGCGCAGGTAGCCCGCGGCGGCGGCGACCGCGGCATAGCCGAGGTCGCGTCCGGCGAGTCCCGCGAGCGGCGACGTCGCGAACGGCACCTTGACGACGGCGCGCCCGGTCCCGGTCGCGATGGAGAGGTACGCGACGCCCGACCCGGCGGGATCGGCGGCATAGCCCAGGGCGGCGTCGGCGGAGCGGTGGCGGGCGGTGGTCTGCGGCATGGCTCGTGCGTTCATCCTATATCGAACATGTGTTCGAGTCAAGTCAAGCTGCTCGCGCGGCCAGCACCTCCTGATAGACGTCGAGGATCTGCCGCGTTTGCTCGTCCACCGTAAGTCGCGAGAGTGCCAAATGTACGGCACTCTGGTCTGACGTCGTCCACAAGGCAGCCTGGATCCCGTCAGCCAGGGCGACCGCTTCAGGCCGGACGATCTGCCCGGCGCCGGCCAGGACCTCACGCGAGGCGCCGCTCTCCGCGGCGACCACCGGCAGGCCCGCCGCGAGCGCCTCCGCGAGGACGAGCCCCTGCGTGTCGGTCGTCGACGGAAACACGAACACGTCGGCCGACGCGTACACATCCGGCAGCCGCTCGCGCGCGATGCTCCCCGCGAACCGCACCCGGCCGTGGACGCCGTGGCGGTGCGCGCGCTCCTCGAGCGCGGCGCGGTGCGGGCCTTCGCCGACGACGGCGAGCGCGACACCCGGCGCATGCGCGAGCGCGTCGATCGCCAGCTCGACGTTCTTCTCGATGCCCAGCCGCGAGACGACGAGCGCCAGCGGCACGCCGTCCGCGGCCCCGAGCCGCGCGCGCACGAGCGAGCTCCGCCGTCCGGCCGCGAAGAAGCCGGCGTCGATCGCGCTCGGCACGACGGTGATCGGCGCGTGCACGCCCAGCTCGCGCAAGCGCTGCTGCATCGCGTTCGTCGGAACGACGACTGCGTCGGCGCGGTTCGCATACCGCCGCGTGAGCTCGATCATCGCGCGCTCCGCCGTCGCGCGATCGAACGGCGCATAGTGCGCGTACGCATCGAGGCGCGTGTGGTATGTGAACACGAGCGGAACGTTGCGCCGGTTCGCGTACGCCGCCGCCATCCATCCGGTGACGAACGGCGAATGCGCGTGCACGAGGTCGACGCCGTCGAAGCGGCGGCGGTCGTCCGCGCTCAAGTACGGCACGCACAAACGGTACGCCGTCGGCGTGGGAAGCGGCAGCGACGGAATGCGCACGACGTCGCGCTGCTCGTCGACGAAACCCGGGAAATGCGGTGCGATCGTGGTGACGCCGACGCCGCGCGCAAGCAAACCGTCACGGAGCGCGTCGATGCTCGCGACGACTCCGTTGACGATCGGCTTGTAGCATTCGGTGAAGAATCCCACGTGCATGGGACGAGCGCTATTCGACGCCGGGCGTCCGCATCTTCGCTCTGCCCAGACGCGACGCACGCCCGCAAGCAAGCCACGGCTCGCGGTCCCGCGCGTCAATCCTCAGACCTGCGACGGTTGGATTTGACGGCGTCTTCACGGACGTGCTACGGTACCGAAGTTCGCCGGGACCCTTCGGGTTCCGGAGGCATTCGACCGAGCCCCCGCTCCCTTCGCGGGTCGGGATACAGGCTCGCCGGCCACCGCTACGACGTCGAGTGCGAACCGCCGAATGTTCGGATCCTTTGATCCGCGCCTGGTGGAACGTACCCTCGCACGAGAAAGGAGTCGGACGATCAGTCACGATCTTCCATCCCCGTTCGCTACCGCGAGCGTGCTCTCTCTAGGGCTCTTGATCCCGTTCGGCATCGGCACGGTGCCCGACCGGGTCGCCAAGACGGTCGCCGCCATCGCGGCTCCGGCCCCCGCCAAGCAGGTCACGCTCGTCCGTGACGGGCTATCCGAGACCCTCGAAACCCGGTCCGACACCCCCGACGAGCTCCTCGCCGAGCGCGGCATCGTCCGCGCCTCCGACGACGCTCTGAACGTCGATCCCGCGAGCCCGTTGGCCGACGGCGAAACCGTCGTGTACCGCGCGGCCGTCCCGGTCACCGTCGTCGTCGACGGCGTCGCGCGCACCCTCCGCTCGCCGGCCACGACCGTCGCCGGCCTGCTCGAGCAGCAGGGTGTGGCCTTCGACTCGCACGACAAGATTTCGCCCGCGCCGCCTGCGCCCGTCGACAATGACGCCGTGGTCACGGTCCAGCACGTCGACGCGTGGACCGAATCGGTGCGGCGCACCGTCCCCGCGGCGACCGTCAAGCGGTTCGCCCTCGGGCTGCCCGCCGGGAAGACGAAAGTGATCGACCCGGGTGCGCCCGGCCTCGCCGAGACGGCGTACGCGGTGCACAGGACCGCCGGCCGGCGCGCGCTGCGCCGCATCGCGCTCGTCTCGCGCGTGATCCGCGCCCCCCGCGCGCGCATCGTCGCCGAGGGCATCGGCGAGTACGCGGCGCTCTCGACGCTCGCCGAGCGCGGCATCCGCGGCACGCTCCGGCTCGCCGGTGCGGCGATGTCGATGGTCGCGACCGCCTATACGGCGGGTTGCGGCGGCTGCAGCGGCATGACGGCGTCCGGCCGGCCGGCCGGGCACGGCGTGGTCGCGGTGGACCCCCGCGTGATCCCGCTCGGCACGCGCATGTACATCCCGGGCTACGGCCGAGCCGTCGCGGGCGATACCGGCGGCGCGATTCGCGGCAACCGGATCGACCTCGGCTTCAACTCGAACGCCGCGGCCAACCAGTTCGGCCGGCGCTCCGTCACGGTGTACCTGATCAAATAGCGTCCGACGAATCGGCCGCGACGCCGAGCGCGCGGGCGCTGCTCGGCGCACGCGGCGTGCGCCCCAAGAAGCGCCTCGGCCAGCACTTTCTCATGGACGGCGGCACGGCCGCGCGCATCGCGAAGCTGGCCGTCGCCGCGCCCGGCGAGCGCGTGCTCGAGATCGGCGCCGGGACCGGCGCGCTCACGGCCGCGCTCGCGCACCTGGGCGCGCAGCTCACCGCATTCGACGTCGACCCGGAGATGGTGGCGATCCTGCGCGAGCGCGCGGATCTCGCGAGCGCGATGATCCTGCGCGCCGACGCGCTCGCGTTCGACTATGCGGCATATGCGGGCGACGGCGCGTGGTGCGTCGCCGGCAATCTTCCCTATAATGTCGCGACGCCGCTGCTCACGTCGCTCGCCGCGCTCGACCGCCCGCCCGAGCGCATCGTCGCGATGATTCAGAAAGACGTCGCGGACCGGCTGCTCGCACGCCCGGGAACGCCGCAGTACGGCAGCCTCACGATCGCGATCGCGTTGACGATGCGCGCCGAACGCGCGATGACCGTCGCTCCGGGCGCCTTCTTCCCGCGCCCGAAGGTCACGTCGACGGTGGTGGTTCTGCACCGGCTCGACGCGCCGGCGGCGAGCGTGCGCGACCGCGCGTGGTTCGAACAGGTCGTGCGCGGTGGATTCGCGTACCGCCGCAAGACGCTGGTCAACTCCGAGTCGCTCGCGCTCGGGTTGCCGCGCGAGCGAATCGCCGCCGCGATCGCATCACTCGCACTCGCTCCCGACGTCCGTGGTGAAGACCTCGACCTCCGCTCGTTCGCCGCTCTCGCCGACGCTCTGGCCGCCTGACGCTTTCAGCTGGTGGCGCTCCGTCACGTTCGCCGTGGCGCTGGTTGCGACGCTGCTGCTCGCGGTCGCGTTCTTCGACGCGTTCCTGATCGCGTTCGGATTCGCGACGCTTCGCGAGCTCAAGAACCCGACCACGCTCACCGCTTCGACGCTGGCCGCGCAGCTGGTGGCATACGCGACCGCGCTCGCGCTGGTCGTCGGATACCTGCCCGCGCTCGCGAAGCGCCCGCTGTCGGCGCTCGGGCTGCGGGCACCGCGCTGGAGCGACCTCGCGTGGGGCTTGGCCGGCGCGGTCGCGATGGTGATCGTCGCGGCGATCACCGGCGGCGTGCAGGACGCCGTGTTCCACGTCAAGTCCGACGAGGTGCAGGTGCAGTGGCTGCGCGGCGCGCGCGGCTCGATGATCGCCGGCTTCGTGTTTCTCGCGTGCCTCGCCGCGCCGTTCTTCGAAGAGCTGGCGTTCCGCGGCTTCGTCTTCAACGCGCTCTTGCGCTACCTGCCGGTCTGGCTCGCGATGGCCGGCTCGGCCGTGCTGTTCGGGTTCGCGCACATGCAGCCCGGTAACGCGGGCGCGATCGCGCCGCTGATCGCGGCGGGCGTCGTGCTGACGCTGGTCTACTACCGCACGGGATCGCTGATCGCGTCGATGGTCACGCACGCGGCGTTCAACCTGTTCACCGTCGTGCTCGTCATCGGGTTCCACTTGTCGTAGCCGGCACGCGCACGGCGACGCCTTCGCACAGCATCACGCCGCGCGGCCACGCGCCCACGCCCAGCGAGGCGAAAAACGCCGCGGCGTTCGTGTTGTATGCCGGGCAGTAGCCGCGCTCGTTCGGATGGTACTTGGCGAGCAGCACGTGCGGGTTCGCGGCGGCGGCGACGTAGGCGCCTTCGCGCGGCCGCCGGACGACCACGTCATCGCGCGCACCGCGCAGCGCGGCCGCCGAAGCGTATGCGGCCCGGTCGACGACGAAGGGCCAGCGTCCCGGCTTGAGCACCGTGTCGTTGATCAGCAGCGCCGACAAGATCGCGCACGCGAGCATCGGTGCGGCGACGCGCGGGTACTTCGCGACCGCGTACGCCGACGCCAGCGCGGCCGCGGCGAACACCGGCGCCGTCCAGTGCGTGCCGATGCGCGCGATCGGATACGCCCACGGGCGGTTGAAGAGCAGCTCCGCCGCGAGCGGCGCGCCGAGCAGCACGCGCAGGCGCAGCAGCAGCGGCGCGAACGCGAACGGCAAGAGCAGCGCCGCGAAGAACGCGAGCTTCTCCAGCGGCGCGTCGACGTGCAGCGCGTATCCGGGCAGCGACGGCTGCGCGTGCCCGAGCCGTTCCGCGACGACGAACGCGACGCCGTTCACGACGGCGAGCGCGACGACCGCGATCCCGATGCGACGGTCCCACCACAGCGCGCACGCGGCGCCGAACCATACCAGGAAAAGCGCCTCGTCCTCCTTGAGCCCGAGCAGCAGCTGCGCGCAGACGAGCGCCGGCACGAAGGCGCGGCGGCGGACCGCCAGCGCGCCGAGCGCGGCGAGCAGCGGCACGAACACGTTCTCGAGGAAGTTCCCGTACGCGATCCCCTGCGCGGACGGCGAGATCAGGAAAGCGATCGCGATGATCGTCGCGCCGCGCGGGCTCGCGCCGCACGCGCGCGCGAACGCGCAGATGGCGAGCGACGCGGCGGCGATCGCGAGGACCTGCACGACGAGGAGCGTCTGCGCGTACGGAAACGCGGCCATGAGGGGCACGAGCGCCAGCAGCACCCAGGAGTCGTGCACCTGAAGGTGCGGACGGTACTCGGCGCCGTTCCATGATCCTCGTCCGTGCGCTTCGCCGCTGATCCACTGCACGAACGTTCCCGTGTCGGCGCCGTAGCGGAGTGCGTAGAGTTTGTTGAGGTCGAGCACGACGTACACGAGGGCGAATGCGGCCGCTGCCACGACGGCCGCGCGCGTCGGCCTCATGCAGAAGCAGCCGCGCCGTGCGCGGTCGCGACGGTGTCGTCGACGATCGCGCGCAGCCGCTCGACGAACCGCTCCGGACGAAACGTTTCCGCGTGCGCGCGCAGCCGCGCCGCGTCGAAGCGCGCGGGGTCGAACGCGCGCAGCGCGGCGGCGAGCGCGCGCGGCTCCGGAGCGTCGAAGAACGCGCCCGTCACGTTGGGCACGATCGTCTCGAGCGCGCCGCCGGCGGCGAAGGCGATGGTCGGGCGGCCCGCGGCAGCGGCTTCGAGGGGAAACAGGCCGAAGTCTTCCTCGCCCGGCAGCAGCGCGGCGCGCGCCGAACCGACGATCGCGTTGCGCGTCTGGTCGTCGACGGCGCCCTCGAAGACGGTCGTGGTACCGAGGGCGAGCGCGCGCAGCCGCGCCTCATCGGGACCGGCGCCAATGATGCGCAGCGGCACGCCGGCGATCGCGCACGCGGCGATCGCGAGGTCGATGCGCTTGTACGGGAGCAGCCGTGAGACGATCACGGCGTAGTCGCCGTCGCCGCGCCCGATGCTGAAGCGGTCGACGTCGACGGCGCAGGGCAGCACGTCGGCGTCACGCCCGTACCAGCGCGCGATGCGCGCGGCGACGTTGCGCGAGTTGGCGACGAGCCGCGTCGGCCGCTGCGCCGCGCGCACGTCCCAGCGGGCAAGGCTCGCGAGCAGCGGCCGTGCGAGCGCGCCCGCGCGAAATCCGCCGACGTAGCGGTCGGCGTCGAACACGAACCGCGACACGGTGTTGACGTAGGATACGTGGACGGCGTCGGGACGCACGCGCACGCCCTTCGCCCACGCCGTCGTGGACGAGACGACGAGGTCGAACGCCGAAAGGTCGAACGCCTCGAACGCGCGCGGGTAGAGCGGCGCGAACGCGCGGAACGCCTGACGGCGCAGCGGGAACGCCTGGAGGAACGACGTGCGAACGCGCTCCTTCGGCACGAGATCCCCGGTGGCGCGCTCGTCGTACAGCGCCGTGTACACCGGGGCATCCGGCCACGCGCGCGCGACGTGCGCGAACACGCGCTCCGCGCCGCCGCGCTGGTTCAAGTAGTCGTGAACCAGCGCGACTTTCAGGGTTCGCTTCCGCGCGGCACGATGACCGCGACGTCGAATTTCTGGAAGTACTTCTTCGCGACGCGCTGCACGTCGGCGCTCGTCACCCGCGTGATCGCCGCGGCGACGTCGTCCGCGGCATCGGGGCCGAGTCCGTGCGACACCGCGTCTGCGATCGCGTCCGCCTGGGCGTCCAGGCCGGCGCCGCCGACGATCCACTCGCCGCGCGCCGCGGTCTTGTAGCGGTTCAGCACCTCGGCGGTCAGCGGTTTCGCCGCCGTCGCCTTCACGATCGCAGCGATGGCGGTGAGCGGCACGTCGGGGTCGCTGCGCAGGCCGTTGACCCACACGATGAACTGGGCGGGCGACGCGTCGTAGCCGTACGCCGTCCCGCCCGGCTGGAAGACGGGGCCGAGCGACACCGCGCTCGGGGGCGCGACGAGACGTTCGATGAGCGACGCGAGGATCAGCGCGGCGGGGAAGTCGCGGTCGCCGAGCGACGGCGCCCCGAATCCGAGCACCACGTGGGGGGCGGCTCCCTCGCGTGAGGTGACGAGGCGCCGCGGCTGGGCCGCGAACGGTTTCGGCGCCAGCGGCGGCGCCGATGCGCCGGTGCCCGGTGCGAGGGCGCCGAGCAGCGCGCGGCTCGCCGCGTCCGTCGCGTCGCCGGTCCGCCCGGCAGCGGCCGCGACCGCATCCCCGCGCCGGTACCATGCGCGGTAGAACGCAGCGGCGTCGGCGGGGCCGAACGCGGCAAGCGACGCCGGCGTGCCGAACAACGGCAAGCCGCCGCCGCCGCGGTAGTAGGCCGCGCGCAGCATCGTTCGCCCGACGCTGCGCGGATCGGCTTCCTGCTCGGCGATCCGCGCCCCGAGGGCCGCCCGCGCCGCGGCGAGCGTTGCGGCGTCGAACGACGGGCTTGCGAGCGCGGCCGCCACGAGTGGAGCGGCCGACGCGATCGACTCCGGCGTCCCATCGAGGAAGAAGCCGACGGTCTGCAAGCCGACGGCGTAGCGCACGGATGCGCCTCGGGCCTCGACCGCTTCGCGAAGCGGGACGGACGGTGCCGGTCCGGCCGGCGTGCGCAGCACGCACTCGGCGACGAGCCCGGCGAGCCCGTTCTGCGCGCCCGTCTCGCGGTCGAGCCCGGCGTGAACGGCGACCTCGACGCCGGCCAGGAGCGCCGCCGGGTCGGCGCGCGAGTACACGCGCTCGCCGCCGCCCAGATCGGTCGCCGCGGTCGTCGCGAACGCGGCGGCCGGCAGGGCGAGCGCGGCGACGAGCGCCGGCAGCACCGCGGGCAGCCTCACGTCCGGGCTCGCGGCGGGGATTCGGTCACGGTCACGGCCACGGGCGGCCGGCCGAGGTATTTGGCGGCGACGCGCGCCACGGACTCCGGCGTGAGCTGCGCCGCGAGCGTGAAGTACCGCCCGGTCATGCCGCCTTCGGGCGGCGCATACGCCGGCGCGCCTTCGACGGCGTACCAGCCGAACGTATCGGCCAGATCGGCGGGCGTCTCCATGTCGCTGAGCAGGCGGTAGACGAAGGCGGCGCGAGCGGCGGCGAACGTGGCCGCGGGCATCGGGCTCGCCGCCTGCGCGACCGCGCGGTCGACCACGACGCGCGCGCCCGCGGCGTCGTCGCCCGTGATCGTGACCAAGAAGAGTCCCGGATCGTGGTAGGTCACGAACCGGCCGGACACGTTCGCTTTGCGGCTGCCGAGCGCGCGGGCGACGACGCCGGAGCGGGCGGTGAAGAGCGCGTCGGCCAGGAAGTCCATCGCGGTCGCGTCCGCCTCGTCCGCGATCGGCGGGCCGGCCCACCCGAGCCCGGTGCCGCCGACCTCGCCGGTGCGCTCGAGCGGGCCGGGTGCAGTCGCGAGCGTTTGGGGCGCCGGCGGCTCCGGTACGTCGGGGCTTCCGCCGGCGGGGCGGCTCGCGACCTGCGCCAACGCCGCCGGCGAGACGTTGCCGGTGAGCACGAGGATCGCGTTGGCGGGGCGGAACGCCCGCTCCACGAAGGCATGGACGCGCCCGAACGGCACGTGCGTGAGGGCCGACCGATCAGACGCGGAACCGACCATCCCGTCGTGGAGCGGCCCCGTTGCGAACATCGCGCGCCCGACCGCATCCTCGATCGCCTCGGCGCCGAACGAGCGCGACACCATATCCTCAAACGCCTCGCCGAACGACGCCTGCATGCCGTTCTCGCTGGCGACCGGCGCGAAGAAGTCGCGCGTGAGCGCCCGCACGGCATCGCTGGCGCGGTCTGCCGGCACAAGCGCGGTCACGGAGACGCTGTCAGGATAGGACGCGACCGCGACGCGCCCTCCCCATCCGCGCACGAGCTCGCGTAGCGGCGTGCCCGTGATCGGTGTCGACGCGGCGACCGTCAGGGCCGACAGCCGCGCCAGCCCTGGGAGCGGGGCACCGTCGAAGCCGGCGGCGGGCGCACGAAACCACAGCGCCACGGCGGCCGCGGGCTGCGCGGGATCGGCACGCAGCTCGTAGGCGACGCCGCCGGGCAGCGTCCCCGTCGAGGGAACGTCCGCCTGCGCGAGCGCGGCGCCCCCGGCGAAGCCGACGAAAAGGGCCGCGCAGAACGCGGCCCCGAGACTCGTGCCGAGTCCGCTCACGCGGGCTCCGGCGAAATGCCTGGCGGGAAGCGCTTTGGCCGCTCCGGCCGCGGTTCCGGCGGCGCAGCGGCCGCGAGCGGCTGCTCGACCGGCGTCTCGACGGGCTTGTTCGGCGGCCACGGCTTGTCGCCGAGGATCGCGAGCACTTCCTCCGTCTCGACCGTCTCGTGCTCGAGCAGCGACGACGCCATCCGCTCGACCTTGTCCCAGTTGACTTCGAGGATCTTGCGCGCGTCGCCGTAGCAGTCGTCGATGATGCGGCGCACCTCGGCGTCGATCTTCCCGGCGATCTCCTCCGAGTAGTTGCGGTCCTCGCCGAAGTCGCGGCCGAGGAACACTTGATGGTTGCCGCGTCCGTACTGGATCAGCCCGAGCGCGTCGGACATGCCGTACTGCGTCACCATCCGGCGCGCGAGTTCCGTCGCTTTTTCGAAGTCGTTCGACGCCCCGGTCGTGACGTCGCCGAACTTGATCTCTTCGGAGATGCGCCCCGCCAGCATCCGCTTGATGATCGCGAGGATCTCGTTCTTGGTCTGCGAGTGGCGATCGTCGTCGGGCAGCGACCACGTGATGCCCAGCGCCATGCCGCGCGGGATGATCGTGACTTTGTGCACCGGGTCGGAGTTCGGCGTGAGGCCGCCCACGATCGCGTGACCGGACTCGTGGTACGCCGTGTTCTCCTTCTCGCGCTGCGACATCACGACCGACTTGCGCTCGGGGCCGACCATGACGCGGTCGATCGCCTCGTCGCAGTCGTTCATCTCGATGACCGACTTGTTGCGGCGCGCGGCGAGGAGCGCCGCTTCGTTGAGCAGATTCTCGAGGTCGGCGCCGGAAAAACCGGGCGTTCGCCGCGCGAGCGTCTCGAGCGAGACGTCCTTCGCGAGCGGTTTGTTCTTCGAGTGCACGCCGAGGATCGCCTGACGGCCGCGCACGTCGGCGCGGTCGACGACGATCTGCCGGTCGAAGCGGCCCGGACGCAGCAGCGCGGGGTCGAGCACGTCCGGACGATTCGTCGCGGCGATCAGGATGACGCCGGTGTTCTGGTCGAAGCCGTCCATCTCGACGAGCAGCTGGTTGAGCGTCTGCTCGCGCTCGTCGTGGCCGCCGCCGAGGCCGGCGCCGCGCTGGCGCCCGACCGCGTCGATCTCGTCGATGAAGATGATGCACGGAGCGGACTTCTTCGCCTGCTCGAACAGATCGCGTACGCGCGACGCGCCCACGCCGACGAACATCTCGACGAAGTCCGAACCGGAGATCGAGAAGAACGGCACGCCCGCTTCGCCCGCGATCGCGCGCGCCAGGAGCGTCTTGCCCGAGCCCGGAGGTCCGAGCAGCAGCACGCCCTTGGGGATGCGCGCGCCGAGCGCTTGGAACTTCTTGGGATACTTGAGGAACTCGACGACTTCGCCCAGCTCTTCTTTCGCTTCGTCCACGCCCGCGACGTCGGCGAACGTCACCTTCGGCCGGTTCTCGCTGAGCAGCTTCGCCCGCGATCGGCCGAACGAGAGCGCTTGGCTCCCGCCGCTCTGCGCCTGCCGCAGGATGAAGATGAGCAGCAGCGCCATGATGATGAACGGCACGAACTGCAGCACGAGGCCCCACACAGGAGTCGCCTGCGCGTTGACCGCCGTGATGTCGACCTTATTCGCGCGCAGCGTCGGCAGCAGATCCCGGTCGTCGGGCGCCGTCGTGGTGAACTTCGTCTGCGCGGAATCGGCCAGCTCGCCGGAGATGTCGCGGCCGGAGATCGTGACGCGCTTGACGTCGTGCTTCTCGACCTTGTCGTAGAACTGCGAATACGTGAGCTGCGTGATGCTCGGCGGCCCCATCACCAGCTTGTCCACGATGAAGATCACCAGGATGAAGATGCCGAGGACGACGAGGATGCTCTTGAGGTGCTTGCCCATACTATTGCGAGACCTTTGTACCGTTCTTTACTGAGAACGTTGCTCGGAAGAACACGTCTCGCGCCGAAAAGGTGGCCCCGCTCATACGGGCAGGACCTCGGGCCGGAGCTTCGCGAGATAAGGGAGGGTCCGGTAGCGTTCCTGGTAGTCCAGACCGTACCCTACGACGAATTCGTCGGGGCACGTCAAACCTGTGTAATCGACCGTCACGTCGACCGCCCGGTGGTACGGCTTGTCGAGCAGGACGGCCGCTCGCAGTGAAGCAGGCCGCCGGTTCTCCAGCATCGCGCGCAGGTAGTGCAGGGTGTGACCATTGTCGATGATGTCCTCGACGATGAGGACATGGCGGCCCTCGATCGCGTGCGTCGTGTCCTGGATCAGCCGCACCTCGCCGCTCGAGCGGTGGGCGTTCCCGTATGACGATACGGCGATGAAGTCGAGCTGGACGTCGCTCGGCGCGCCCGGCGTCTCGGCGAGCGCGCGCGCGAGGTCCGCCGTCGCAAAGACGGCGCCTTTGAGCACGCCCACCAGCACGAGCGAGTCTCCGGCCTGATCGCGCGCGATCGCTTCCGCCATCCGGCGGTTCGCGTCGGCGATCTCCTCGGCGCTCACGAGGATCCGCTCGATGCCGGGCGGGAGCGTCTGCTGCTGCACCGTGTGCTATTCGCGGCGCGGCGTCCCCGTTCCGGGGTCGGCGTCCAGCAGCGCCTCGATGCGCTCGAAGGGGACGTCGCGCAGCAGCCCGCCCGCGCGCAGGCGCTCGCGCAGCGCGCGCCGCTCGCCGGCCCGCCCGGTCTCCGCCATCTCGCCCGAGACGATCTCCGCGCAGCGCGCGACGGCGCGGTCGAGGTGCGGAAACTCCGCGCGCAGCGCGTCGAGCGGACCGCGCAGCGCATTGCGGCGGTAGCGGACCTGTGCGTTCGTCGGATCGATCGCGTACGGCAGTCCGCTGCGGCGCAATTCCGTGGCGAGCTCCGCATGCGTGACGCGCAGCAGCGGCCGCACGAGATCGATGCCGTGCTCGAGCGGCCGCCGCGCCGCGATGCCTGCGAGCCCGTCGAGTCCCGTGCCGCGAAACAGCGCGAGCAGCACGGTCTCCGTCTGGTCCTCCGCGGTGTGTGCCGTCGCGACGGTCGCGGCGCCCGCCTCGCGCGCGAGCGCGCCGAGCGCGGCGTAGCGCGCATCGCGCAGAGCCGCCTCGTCGTCGCGCTCGACGCCCGGGCGCGCGAGCAGCACGCGGCGGCCGAGGCGTGACCCCACCGAGAGCACGACGCACTCGTCCTGCGCCGCGCTCGCGCGCACGCCGTGATCGACGTGCGCGAGCACCACGTCGAACCCGTCCTCGCGGCCGAGCCGGTCGAGCACCGACGCGAGCGCGACCGAATCCGGTCCGCCCGAGCACGCGACGGCGACGCGCGTTCCGGCCGGCAATGCGCCCGCGCGCCGCACGAGCGCGTCGAGCGCGCGTTCGGGACGCGCACCACGCACGGTCTTACTCCTCGGGATGCGCGATCACGGCCCGCCGGCTACGTCACGGTCCAGTGGTCACCGTGCCGCCGCCGCTGACCGCGGTCGTACCCGCCTGCGTCCCGCCGTTCGCGGTGATCGCAAATGTCGGCGTGGCGTTCGAGCCGTCGTAGTTGAGGATGACGACATCATTCGGACTACCAACCGTCACGGAGGTTCCCGTGGTGGCGTTGTCGGTCAGCGACGTATGACCCGTCGCATCACCGTCCGTCAGCGTGAACGGATTCGCGAACGCAGCGCTTCCGACGATCTGCGCGCCGCTCGCGTCGAACGCGCTGACCGTGATGGGACCGCTGAACGCCGTACCGTAATGGAGCGACGGAGCGACGACCGTCACGGTGCGGACGACGCCCATGAGCTGCACGGCGAACGTCTGGCTTCCACCCGTTACGTTGAGCGTCGCGACGTTCGTCGCGAGTAGGTTTGATGCGCCGTCCTCGAGCTGAAAGCTGTCCTTGACCGCGCCCGTCGGCGCGGGCACCGCGACGGTGCACGACAATCCTCCGGTGACCGCGGTGCAGTTTCCGCCGGTACCGGTGCTCAGCGTGGCGGTCGTGGGGTTCGCGCTCGGCGGCACTTGGGCCGACGTCGGCGCATTGCCGTTGACGGTCAGTGTGGTGACGATGAGGGTCGCCGCGTTCGGTGACACGAACCGGGGCGCTCGCACGCTCGACGATGCGCCGCTGCGCGGAACGAACAGGGTCACGGTCGCGCTCTGCGTCGGGATCGACGCGGTGGAGTTGGACTGCTGCTGCGACGGCACCGAGCCGCCCCCGCATGCGGCGAGGGCACCGAGCGACGCGACCAGCGTAAACACGTGCGATTTCATCGAGCGGACGCGCCTCCGGCTGCAGAGATCGTGACCGAGCCGCTGTTGACGGCGAACGACACGGTGGCGCTCGCGCCTGACGCGCTGATCGTCGCGGAGCAGGTCCCCGGGTTCTGCGGAGTGACGCCGTCGCTGTACGTGAGGCCCGACCCGGTCGGCGTACCGAACGTAACGATGGCGCTCGCGCCGCTTCCGCACGAGCCGGCGTTCACCGCGATCGCCGACACCGGCGCGCTCGCCGTGACGGTGACGGTCTGCGCATACGCAGCGCCGGTCCCCGAGAACACGATCGAGCTCGGTGTCGCGGCCAACTGCACGACGGGAGCCGGAGTGCCCGTGCCGAGCGGGGGCGGCGTGCCGGCGGAGTTCGAACAGGCGGTCACCGTCACGGCCGCGACCGTGCCGATGAGGCCTCGCACGCGACGATCGAAAACCACGCTGGTCCTTTGCGACGGGGGAGCAAGTCCGCCGGGCGGTTGTCGTACCACGCCCGGCAGAGACGCCCCTTCGAGGTCAGCGCGCGACGGAGCGCGAGATTTCGCGTTCCACGTCGCGGGCCTGGATGTCGCGGCGGCGGTCCCACAGCTTCTTGCCGCGCACCAGCGCGAGCTCGATCTTCACGCGCCCGTTCTTGAAGTACAGCCGCCACGGCACGAGCGTGAGCCCTTTTTCGGCGGCGCGCGCCGAAAGACGGCGGATCTGCTCGCGGTGCAGCAGCAGCTTGCGCGGCCGGGTCGGCTCGTGATTGAAGTACGACGCTTCCTTGTACGTCGGGACGGTGAAGTTCACGAGCCAGAGCTCGCCCTCGCGCAGCCGCGCGAACGCCTCGTTGATCGAGACGTTCCCGCGCCGGATCGACTTGATCTCGGTGCCGGTGAGCGCAAGCCCGACTTCGAGTGACTCGAGCTTCTCGTACTCGTGGCGCGCGCGGCGGTTGTCCAGCGACGGCTCCGGCGCCTGGGCCGCACGTTCCGCCTTGGCGGCCGTGCGGACGGTCTTCATCTTCGGCATCAGACCGCGTCGGGAATCCCGAGCCGTTCCTTTCCGAGCGGTCCCATCGACATGAAGGAGCCTTCGGCGCTCGCGAGCACCTTGCCGCTCGCGTCGTGCACCGCGGCCGCGACGCCGAGCACGTTGCGCCGTTTGCCCGTCACCGTGCCGGTCACGACGAGCCGTTCGCCCAGCGGCACGGGCGCCCGAAAGCGCAGCTGCATCGCTGCGGTCATCGCGCGCTCGCCCTGCGCGCCGCATGCGTACGCCATCGCCTCGTCGAGCAGCATCATGACGACGCCGCCGTGCGCGGTGCCGCGCCAGCCTTGGAACCGCGGGGGCAGCGTGATCTCGGCGCGCACGCCGCCCTCGGCGTCGGGCTCGAAGCGCACGTGCAAGCCGTCGGCGTTGTACGGGCCGCACACGAAGCAGCGGCCGTCGTCGATCGGTCCGGCCGCCGTCACGGCGTCTTCTTCGGTGCGGGCGTCGGCTTGGGGCCGGGCGAGGGAGTCGCAAGCTTGCCGTACGCGCCGTCGTCGATCTTTTTCAAGAGCGTGCTGGCGTACGCGGTGTCGGTGCCCGCGGTGATCGACGCGCGCAGCACGCGGCGCGCGTCGTCGGGCTTCTTCTCGTCGAGGTAGATGCGCGCCAGCAGGGTGTACCCGTGCTGTCCCGCCTCGCCGACGTGGCCGACGTCGGCCTGCAAGCCGCGCGTCGCGTACGACACGGCGGCATCGTACTGCCCGAGGTCGTGCATGAGGGAAGCGAGGTGGAAGTAGATGTCGGCGTAGTCCGGCACCATGTTCGGCACGCCGATGATCGTCGTGAGCGCTCGCTGCGGATCCTTGAGGTCGATCTGGTAGATGCGCGCGAGGTATTCGCGCGCGAGCACGTTCTGCGGATCGGCGGCGAGCGCGGCGAGGAACTCGGTCTTCGCGCGGTTCGCGCTGCGGTCGGACTCGCGCATGATGCCCAGGCCCGTGTGCGCCGCCTGCGACTCGGGGTCGAGCTGCACCGCAGCGTTGAGCTCCTCGCGCGCGTCCACGTTGCGGTCGCGTCCCGCGATCGACGCGAACAGGTACGAGAACCCGAGGCGCACGTGCGCGAGCGCGCTCTTCGGGCTCTTGGCGAGCGCGTCTTCCTCGGCGTCGATGAGGGCATCGAGCTTGCCCGGCGTCTGCGTCGCCGTGGCGTTGAGGAACGAGAGCGCCAGCGTATTGTCGGGGACGACCGCGAGCGCGTCGTCGAAGCCTTTGCGCGCGCCGTCGAAATCGCGCGCGTAGAACGCGCGCAGCCCTTGCGACAGCGGCGCGGTGAACGCCGGATTCGCGTAGTCGTTGCGCGCGGCCCTCGCCACGGGCGCGGGCGCCGGCGAGGCGCCGAGCAGCGGCACCACCGACCCGAACGCGACGAGAAACGCGGCGAGAGCAACGAATGGCGGGACGGACGGCGTCGCGGGTCGGTTCTCCACGGCGGACGGGTTCGACGCCGCCGCGACCTGCTCCGGGCCGAGCCGAGTTGTACGCTTGACGTTATACGCACCGCATAGTATACTAGGCCAGTGATCCGCACGTTCGCGGACAAGGACACCGAGCGAATCAACCGGCGCGAGCGCGTGCGCCGCTTTCAGGCGTTCGAGCGCGTCGCCTTGCGGCGACTGGGTGCCCTCGACGCCGCGACCGCACTCTCCGACCTCAAGGGAAGCGGCATGCAGCTCGAAGCGCTCGGGCGCGACCGCCGCGGTCAGCATTCGATTCGGATCAACGATCAATGGCGCGTCTGCTTCGTCTGGAAGAACGGCGACGCATACGACGTCGAGATCACGGACTACCACTGATCTACGTTGACCATTATGATGATTCGTTCGCGTCGGCCCCGCCTCGGGGCATGGGTTGCCTGATATGAAGATTGCGCCGATCCACCCCGGCGAAGTGCTCGCCGAGGACTACATGGCCCACCGCGGGATCACCGCGCACGCGCTGGCCCTCGCGTTGCGCGTGCCGGCCAATCGCATCTCGGACATCGTGCGCGCGAAGCGTTCCATCACCGCGGAGACGGCAATGCGGCTTGCCCGGTACTTCGGAACCTCGCCGCAATTCTGGATGAACCTGCAGTCGCGGTACGACCTCGAGCGCGCCGAAGACGAGCTCGGCGACGTCGTCGCCCGCGAGGTCGCGGTCGCGACGTAGCCGGGCGCGAGGGACGCTACCGGCCGACGACGAGGCGACGCGCCAGCGCGTCGGGCAGGTGCGCCGAAGCGATCTTCTCCTGGACGCGCGCGATCGGATACTCGACGCGGGTGATCGTCACGGTGCGCGCCGCAGCGTCGTACACGCCGAAGGACGAGCGCGGGTTGAGGTCGCGCGGCTGACCGACGCTGCCGACGTTGATCAGATATCGCACGCCGTCTTCGAGCGCCACCTCGCCGCCCTTCTGCAGGTGCGCGTGCTCGATCGAGCCGTCCGGCCGGAGCGCGTAGACCTCCGCGATGTGCGTATGACCGATGAAGATCAGCGGCGCATCCGTCGCGGCGAAGGCGCGTGCGGCGGCCGGCTTGTCGAGCACGTACTCGAAGTAGTTCACGGGCGCGCCGTGCACGAGGAGAAAATCCGGCATGCGGAACTCGTAGCCCAGCCCGTCGAGCCACGCGAGGTTCTCCGGCGTGAGGACGCTCTGCGTCCACTTCATCGCCTCGCGCGCCGCCGGGTTGAAGTACGCGAGCCCGAAGTTGTCGATCGCGGCAACGTCATGGTTGCCAAGGACGGTCGCGGTGGCGCGGGCGCGGATCTTCTCGACGCACTCGTTCGGGTTGGGGCCGTATCCGACGATGTCGCCGAGGCACAGCACGGCGTCGTCCTCGCGCAAGCCGCTGAAGACCGCGTCGAGCGCCTCGATGTTCGAGTGGACGTCGGAGACCACCGCGTATCTCACGTGACGGCCTTCTCCCGCACGCGGTCGAGTGCCTCGGCGAAACGCTCGGCGAACGCCGCACGGTCCGCAACCGTGCCGACGGTCACGCGAACGTAGCCGTCGATCGGCGGAGCCCAGGGCTTACGCACGAAGACGCCGAGCTCGAGCAGCGCGCCGACCATCGCCTCCGCCTGGGTGCGCGTCCCGATCCCGATGCAGACGAAGTTCGTCCGCGACGGCAGTGAGGGCAGACTGTGGCTCGCCGCGAGCGCGTGGTACTCCTCGCGCCCCCGCTCGACTTCGGCGATCACGCCGCGCAGGAACGCCGCGTCGTCGAGCGCCGCGAGCGCGCCGACCTGTCCGGTCCGGTTCACGCCGAAGTGCAGGCGCAGCTTCTGGAACGTCGCGATCAGCTCGGCGGCGCCGAGCGCGTAGCCGATGCGCGCGCCCGCCATGCCGTACGCCTTCGAGAACGTGCGCGTCCTCACGATGCGCGGATCGATGACGTCCGGCGGCAGCGACTCGCGCGGCACGAAGTCGGCATACGCTTCGTCCAGGAACAGCATCGTGTCATCCGGCAGCGCTTCACGAAGCGCCGCGATCGTGGCCCGATCGACGAACGATCCCGACGGGTTGTCGGGGTTGGCGATGTAGACCAGCCGCGCGCCCGAGCGGCGCACCGCGTCGACGATGCTCTGCGGCACGATGCCGCCCGACGCGTCGGGCTCGGCGTACTCGGCGCGCGCGCCGCATCCATTGAGATGATAGAAGAGCGTCGGGTACGTGCCGCGCGTCGCCACGCACGCCTCGCCGGGGCCGCAGTACGCGCGCACGATCAGTCCCATCAGGTCGTCGATGCCGCTCGCGACCACGATTTCGTCGGACGTGCACCCATGCCGCGCGGCGAGCGCGGCGCGCAGCTCGAGCGACTCCGGATCGCCGTACCAGGACGTGAGCGCGACCGCGTCGCGCATCGCCGCGATCGCGCGCGGCGAGGGCCCGAACGCGCTCTCGTTCGCACCGAGCCGCAACAGCTCGGAGCGCCCGACGCGCCGCGCGAGCTCTTCGGGCGCGACGAACGGCGTCATCGGCGGGATCGCGAGCACCTGCGCGGTGGGCGGCGGAACGCGGACGGGCGGCGAGGTCACGGTCCTGCGACCCGCATGCGGTCGACGACGTTGCGAATCCCCGACGTGCCGCGCGCGGTCGCGAGCGCGGTCGCCTTCGTCTTGGCGTCCGGCACCGTGCCGCTGAGCGTCGCGACGCCGTCCCGCACCTCGACACCGATCCGCTCGAAGCCGACCTGCGCCGCGATGGCAGCCTGAATGCGCGCGGCGAGCGCGACGTCGGAAACCTGCTGCCGCAGGCGCGGTCCGTTCGGATCGACGCGCAACTCGTCGACGACGCTCTTCACGCCGGTCACCTGCCGGGCGCGCGCGTCGAACTGCGCTTTGATCGCAGCGCTGCGGACGCTGCCGCGCAGCGTCACGACACCGCTGCTCGCGGCGACGCCGACCGTGGTCGTCGAGTCCGGATCCTCGGCGATGAGCGCGGCCTTCACTGCGCTCAGGATCAGCGCGTCCTTGAGCGTCGACGTCGCCGCACTGGCGACCGCCTCCGGCGCGCGGTCGGACGAGCCGGAACCGCCGCAGCCGGCGAGTCCGAGCACCAGGGCCAACGCGAACGCGCGTCTCATCGTGCACCTCCGTACCGGACGACGGTGACCGGCTCGCCGGCCGCGATCGGCGGGCCGGCGGGGCCGAGGACCACGTAGCCGTCGGCGCGCGCGAGCAGGCTGGTGTGCGACGAGCGCAGCGCGAGCGGCCGCGCGCCGTCGTGCGCGAGCACGGCGGGCACGAACCACGTCCAGCCCGGGCGGCCCGCAAACGGGGCAGCCGCGACGGACGCGACCGTCGCGCGGACCGGACGCCGCTCGCCGGTGAGCGCGAAGAAGACATGTGCCGCGACGGCGTCGAGGATGGTCAGCGCGCTGGCGGGGTTTCCGGGCAGGCCGATCACCGGCTGCGTTCCGATCGCGGCGAGCACCGTCGGCTTGCCGGGCTTCACCCGCAGGCCGTGCACGACGACGCCCGGTGCGCCCAGGCCGTCGATCGCGGCCGGCACGTGGTCGCGCGCGCCGACCGACGAACCGCCGGTCAGCACGACGGCGTCGGCATCGTGCAGCCCCTGCGCGATCGCGGCGCGGATCGCCGCGACGTCGTCGACGGCGCGCGGCAGGTGCAGTACGTCGCATCCGAAGGCCGCCAGGCCGCCGGCGATCGCCCAGCGGTTCGAGTCGCGCACCTGCCCGGTCCCCGGGCGGGCCGCGACGTCGACGAGCTCGTCGCCCGTCGAGATGACCGCGACGCGCGGGCGGCGGTAGACGGGCACGCGATCGTAGCCGAGGGTCGCCAGCACCGAGAGCTCCGGCGCGCCGATTCGGCGCCCGGCGTCGAGGACCGCGTCGCCGGCGCGCATGTCGTCGCCGCGTGCGGTGAGCGAATCGCGCGGTGCGGGCGGCCCGGCGACGGTGAGCTCGTCGTCGCGCTCGACCGCCTCTTCGAGCGGCACGATCGTGTCCGCGCCCGGCGGCAGCACCCCGCCGGTCGGGATGCGCATTGCCTCGCCGGGCCCGATCGCCCCGGGCGGCGCCTGCCCCATGCGGATCGAGCCGACGATCCGGCGCGCTCTTGCGGCGTCCGCCGAGCGCACGGCAAAACCGTCCATGGTGGACCGGTCGTGCGCGGGGTAGTCGGCATCGGCGGCCGCAGCCTCGGCGAGGACGCGCCCGAAGGCCGCCGCCAGAGGAACGTGCTCGACGCCGAGCGGCCCGAGGCCGACGGCCTCGAGATAGCGCGCGACTCCCTCGGCGGGGTCGAGCAGGCGGTCCGTTTCGAAGGTCGCACCCTCGCGCAGCGCTCGCATCCTCGTGGGCTTCGACGCGGAGGGGGCCTCTGCCATCGCGAACGCGCGCCGCTGTGCTCAACCTGGAACTTTTGCGGCGCGACCCGGACCACGTTCGCGCCGCGGCACGCCGGCGCGGCGGGAGCGCCGAGTTCGTCGACCGCATCCTCGAGCTCGATCGCGACCGCCGCGCCGCGATCACGAGCGCCGAAGCCTTGAAGGCCGAGAAGAACGCGCTGACCGCGCAGATCGCGCGCGCGGCCGACAAGAAGGCCGCCGCAACGGAGCTGCGTCCGCAGATCGCGGCGCTCGACGCGCAGATCGCGGCGGCCGGCGAGCGCGTGCCGCTGCTCGACGAGCGCATCGACGCGGAGCTGTCGGAGGTCCCCAACGTCCTGGATTCGTCCGTCCCGGACGGCAGCGACGAGCACGCGAACGCGGTCGTGCGGACCTGGGGGGAGCCGCCGGCGCCGGCCTTCGAGCCGCGGCCGCACTGGGAGATCGGCGAACGGCTGGGCATCTTCGACTTCGAGCGCGCGACCAAGCTCGCCGGTTCGCGCTTCGCGGTCTTGCGCGGCGCCGGCGCGCAGCTCTCGCGCGCGCTCGTGAACTTCTTCCTCGACCGCGCCCGCCGCAACGGCTACGTCGAGATCGACCCGCCGATCCTGGTCAACCGCGCGACGATGTGGTCCACGGGACAGCTCTCGAAGTTTTCCGATCAGATGTACAGCGTCGCGGGCGACGATTCCGACGACGGGCTCTACCTGATTCCGACGGGCGAAGTGCCGCTCACGGCGCTGCACCGCGACGAGATCTTGGCGGGCGACGCGCTTCCGCTGCAGTACACGGCGTACACGCCGTGCTTTCGCAAAGAAGCGGGCGCCGCCGGCCGCGACACGCGCGGACTGTATCGCCAGCACCAGTTCGAGAAAGTCGAGCTGGTCTGGCTCACGTCCCGGGAGCGCTCGTTCGACGACCTCGAACGCCTCGTCGACCATGCCGAAGGGCTCTATCGCGAGCTCGGGATCACGCACCGCGTCGTGCTGCTGTGCGCCGGCGACACCGGGTTCAACGCGGCAAAGACGTACGATGTCGAAGTGTGGCTGCCGAGCGTGGGCGCGTACCGCGAGATCAGCTCGTGCTCGAACTGCACGGACTTTCAGGCGCGCCGTATGAACGTGCGCGCGCGCCGCGAGACCGGCGCGAAACCCGAGCTCGTGCACACGCTCAACGGTTCCGGCGGAGCCGTCGGGCGCACGCTGATCGCGGTGGTCGAGAACTATCAGCGCGCCGACGGCGGCATCGACGTTCCCGCCGTGCTGCAGCCGTTCGCCGGATTCGCGTCGATCGAACCCGACGGCTCCGTCCGTTGACGTGAACGGCGCCGTCGAACGCGCGGTCGCGATCCTGCGCGCGGGCGGCGTCGTCGCGATCCCGACCGAGACGGTCTACGGTCTCGCGGCCGACGTGACGAACGCCGCTGCAATCGCGCGCGTGTTCGCGATCAAGGGCCGCCCGCCCGATCATCCGCTGATCGTGCACGCCGCCGGCATCGATGCGCTGCGCGGCTTCATCGCGGACGAGCCGGCGGCGCTGCGCGCGCTCGCCGAGCGCTTCTGGCCGGGCCCGCTCACGGCGGTCGTCCGGCGCGGCCCGCGCACGCCGCTCGCCGTGACGGGCGGCCAGGAGACGGTCGCCGTGCGCGTGCCCGCGCATCCGATCGCGCGCGCGATCCTCGCAGCGCTGGGCGGCGCGCTCGCGGCGCCGTCGGCGAACCGCTTCGGCGCGCTGTCGCCGACGCGCGCCGAGCACGTACGCGCCGACCTCGGCGACGCCGTCGACCTGATCGTCGACGGCGGCCCGGCGACCGTCGGCGTCGAGTCGACGATCGTCGACCTGACGGGCGCGGTGCCGGCCGTCTTGCGCGCGGGCGCGATTACGCCGGGCGAGCTCGGCGACGCGCTCGGCATGCCCGTGATCGCGCGTGCCGGCGGCGCGGTGCGCGCGCCCGGGATGCTGCGCTCGCACTACGCGCCGCGGGCGCGCGTCGTCTTGGTCGGCGCGGACGACCGCGAGGCCGAGCTGGAACGGCGGACGGCCGGCGGTGAGCGCGTCGCGCTGCTGGCGCTGCCCGACGATCCCGCTGCCGCCGCGCGTTCGCTCTACGCGACCTTGCGCGCGCTCGACGCGGGCGGTTACGACGCGATCGTCGCGACGCTGCCGCCGGATTCCGAGGCGCACGCCGCGGTGCGCGACCGCCTCACGCGAGCGGCGGCGCCGCGCGCGTAGCGGCCCCGAACCGCACGAAGCGTAGCACGATCGCAATCCCGGCCAGAAGCAGGATCGCATCGAGCGCGGCCTGCACCGGCGCGCGCTGCGCGAGCGCGACGAACTCCGCGCGACCGAACGCGAAGCCAGACTCGTTTGGGCGGCCGGCGAACGGGGCGACGGTCCCGAGCGCGGCGATCGCGACGGACGCGGCGATCGCTACGCGCACTGCCGCCACCACGAGCGCGCTTCGCGCGGCGACCAGCACGGGGCCGAGAGCCGTGCACGCGAGGAAGAACACGTCGACGTACCGCCGTTCGCCGAAGTTGCTCGAGATCGTGTCGTTTTGCAGAAACAGGATCGCGAAAAAGAACAGCGCGCCCGCGGCGAGGATCGCCGTGCCGAGCCGGCGGCACGGCCCGCCGGCGCGCAGGAGCAGCGCGACGCCGAAGGCGACCGGCACCATCAGCGGCGTGAACGCGAAGAGGCCGCGGCTGCCGACGAGAAGGTTCGCGGCGAAGCCGGCGTACTCCGAGAACGAGAAGACGCCGAACACTTGCGTGCTCCAGCTGTGGAGCGGGAGCGACGGATCGCTCCAGACCGCCGCGTTCAGCGCCGGCGGCATGATGCTGCCGGTGATGTGCACGTTGTACGCGAGCTGCAGCGCGACGATCGGAACGCCGGCGCACGCGGCGAGCAGCCAGCGCGAAAGCGGCGCGCCCCAGAGCAGCACGCCGCCTGCGACGGCGAGCAGAATGGCGGAGGCATCGAACGCGTACGCCAGCGCGAACGCCGCGCCCGACGCGAGCGCGTGCGCGCGCGCTTCGCGTGCGCGCGCCGCGTGATAGCATCCGGCGAGCACGGCGGCCCCGGCAGGCACGTGGTTCACGAGCACGATCGCGTACGGCAGCGCGAGCGTTCCGGTGCCGGTCAGCACGGCGACCGCCGCCGACGTCCGGCGCGAGAACCCGAGGAGCCGCTCGTAGGCGTACGCGTAGCAGCACCCGATGGCGAACGAGACGCCGACGGTGCACAACGTGATCGTGTAGATCGCCGGCCCGGGAGCCGTTCGCAGCGTGATGCCCGCCGCCGCGAGCACCAGCGCGACCGCGGTGCCCAGGAGCGCGAGCAGCGGCGGCTTGTCCGAATACGTGCTGCCGTTGTAACGGATCTTGTCGCCGAGGTGCACCGCGTACGGCGAGCCGTCGATGCGGAACGTGCGATCGGCCGTCAGCGCGTCGATCGTCGCGATGCGCGAGCCGTCGTTCCACGAGACGACGTGCGGCTTCGTGAGCAGCGCGCACAGCGCGAGCGCGGCGGCAAAGATCACGGCGACGGCTCGGCGATCCACGCATCCGCATCCTTCTCTCGGAGCGCTTCCTCCTTTCAGCAAGAGGTTTTCAGGCCCGTTCCGACAACGAGCAGGCGAATGTTTCGCCTCGTGATGATCGGCGCGATGTACGAGAACGGGGGCAACACCACGCACCGGTTTCTCGACGGGCACCCGGACATGTTCGTGTATCCGTTCGAATCACAGATCGGCACGCGGCACGTTCAGGACCACCTCACCTCGATGTTCCCGGTGAAGTACCGGTGGCCGGAGTTCGCCCTCGACGCGAGCGCGCACCAGGATTACAAGGCGATCATCGACGAGGAGTGCAAGGTCCGCGCTCGCACGCCGAACGTCAGCAAGTTTCGGCACGAGCCGTTCGAGATGGACGACGAAGCGCGCTGCGCGGCGTACGAGCGCATCGTCGGCGAGCTCGGACGCTCGCGGGCGCACAACGTCGAGGCGTTCTTCCGCGCGACGTTCCAGACGTGGCGCGACCGGCGCGCGAGCGGCCGCGAAACCGTGTACGTCGGCTACAGCCCGATCATCGTCGTGGACGCGGCCAAGATCTTGCGCGACCTCGCCGGCGCGCACGTGGTGCACGTCGTGCGCAACCCGTGGTCGGCATACGCGGACACGAAGAAGCGGCCGGTGCCGCTCTCCCTCGAGCACTACCTGACCGCCTGGGTGACGAACCAGTACCACGCGCTCGTGAACGAGCGCATGTTTCCGGGACGCCTGCACGTCGTGCGTCTGGAGGACGTGCTCGCGGATCCGAAGGCTGCGCTCGGCGCACTGTGCGAGCGTTTGGGACTCGAGGCGAGCGACTCGCTGGGCGCGCCGTCGTGGAACGGCAAGCCGCTCGGCGAGGTGTATCCGTGGGGTACGATCCGCACGGCTACACCGGATGCGAACGCGGCGACCGCGCGCGAGCTCAGTGCCGCCGAGCGCGACGAGATCCGCGAGCGTGCGCGGCCGTACCTGGACCACTTCGGCTACGGTGCCATTCTCTGACCGTGCCGGCGTCGCGGCGCGACGGCGCGTCCTGATCACCGGCGCGAGCGGGTTCGTGGGTGCGAACGTCGCGCGCCGCATGCTCGAACGCGGACACCAGGTCCACGCGCTCCTGCGGCCTTCGCACCGAGCCTGGCGCCTACGCGACATCGCGCATGCGATCGAGACGCACACCGGCGACGTCGGCGACGCCGTCACACTCGACGCGGTATTCGCTGCGGTGCGCCCGCATTGGGTGCTGCACCTCGCCGCGTACGGCGCGTACTCATCGCAGACCGATACTGCGCGCTGCGTGCGGACCAACGTCGAGGGGACGGTCCACATGCTCGACGCCGCCGCCGCGTTCGGCGTCGAGCGCTTCGTCCACGCGGGGACATCGTCGGAATACGGCTACAAGGACCATCCGCCGGCCGAGGATGAACGTGCCGAGCCGAACAGCCTCTACGCCGTCACGAAGCTCGCCGGGACGGCGTATGCGTCGCACGCCGCACGTTCCCGCGCCGTGCATGCGACGACGCTGCGCCTGTACTCGGTCTACGGCCCGTACGAGGAGCCGTCGCGCTTGATCCCGACCGCGATCGTGTGCGGTCTGCGTGGAAAGCTGCCCCCGCTGGCCGCGCCGGAAACCGCTCGCGACTTCGTCTACGTCGACGATGTCTCGGACGCGTTCGAGGCCGCGCTGTGTGCCGGTATCCCCGCCGGACGGGTGTACAACATCGGTACCGGCGCGCAGACGTCGCTGCGCGAGGTGGCCGTGGTGACACGTGACTACTTCGGGATCGCGGACGAACCCGACTGGGGAACCCTCGCGCCGCGCGCGTGGGACACGAGCGTGTGGATCGCCAACCCTTCTCGCGCGCGCGCCGAGCTGGGCTGGAGCGCGTCGACGCGGTTCGACGACGGGTTCCGGCGCACCGCAGCTTGGCTCGCGTCGGACGCCGATCGCCGCGCCCTCTACCAATCGGATCGCACGCCCCCGGCATGAGCACCGCATGAGCGAATCCTTTCGTCATCCCGCCGTGACCGGCAAGCTCGTGCGCGAGCACGTGCTGCGCGAGTCGCGCCGCGCGAACGTCGGCCACATCGGCTCGGCGCTCTCGATCGCCGACATCATCGCGGCGCTGTACGGCGGCATCCTGCGTATCGCGTCCCCCGACGATCCCGACCGTGACCGCTTCGTGCTCTCGAAAGGTCATGCGGCGCTCGCCCTGTACGCCGCTCTGGAGCTGCGCGGTTGGATCTCGCGCGATGACCTCGCGACGTACTGCGCCGACGACAGCCTGCTCGGCGTCCACCCGGAGCACGCGCTCACCGGCGTGGACTTCTCGACGGGATCGCTCGGCCACGGCCTCGCGCTGGGCGCGGGCAGCGCGCTCGCCGCGCGCCGCCGCGGTTCGCAGCGCCGCGTCTTCGTCGTGATCAGCGACGCCGAGCTCAACGAAGGCTCGACGTGGGAAGCGGTCATGTTCGCCGCGCAGCAGCGCCTGGGCAACCTGTACGCAATCGTCGACGTCAACGGCCAGCAGGCGCTGGGATACACGCGCGACGTGATGGCGATCGCGAACGTGGCCGAGCGCTTTGCCGCATTCGGTTGGGATGCACGCGACGTCGACGGGCACGATGTCGCGGCGATCGAAGCGGCGGTCGATGAGGGAGCCGGCGATTTGCGCCCGCACGCACTCGTCGCCCGAACGATTTTCGGCCGCGGCGTCTCGTACATGGAAGGCCGCATCGCCTGGCACTACCTGCCGATGTCGGCCGAGCAGTACGCGCAGGCGATGAGCGAGGTGGCGTCCGCGTGAGGGCGACCTTCGCGACGACGCTGGGGGACATTGCCCTCGGCGACCAGCGCGTCATGCTGCTCACCGCGGACCTCGGGTTCATGGCGCTCGAACCGTTTTCGGAGCGCGTGCCCGACCGGTTCTTGAACGTCGGCGTCGCGGAGCAGAACGCGATCGCGATCGCGACCGGGCTTGCCGCGGACGGCTTCATCCCGTTCGTGTACTCGATCGCGCCGTTCGCCGCGCTGCGCCCGTACGAGTTCATTCGCGACGGCCCCGTCCTGCACCGGTTGCCCGTGCGCATCGTGGGCGTCGGCGCCGGTTTCGAGTACGGCAGCGCCGGACCGACCCATCACGGCATCGACGACGCGGCCGCGCTGCGCCCGCTCGCCGGCTTGATGATCGTCACGCCGGCTGATCACGAACAATTTCGCGCCGCGCTGCTCGACACGTGGCAGCACGACGGACCGGTCTACTACCGGCTCGCCAAGGACGAAAAGGTCACGATCCCGGGATTACACGGACGCTTCCGGTCAGGCCGCCTCGAGCTCGTGCGAGAGGGCCGTGACCTCGCCGTGGTCGCGATGGGCACTGCCGCCTCCGAGGCATGCGCGGCCGCCGTTCTCCTGGAAGAGCACGGCCTGTCAGCAGCGGTCGCGATCGCATCGACGTTCAACCCGTCGCCCGTCGCCGACCTGACGGAGCTCGCGCGTTCATTTCCGCTGATCGTGTCGGTCGAAGCGCAGTACGTCGACGGCGCGCTCGGCTCGCTCGCGGCCGAGGCGATCGCCGAGGATGGAGCCGGGACCCGCCTCATGCGCATCGGCGTTCGCACGCCGCCGCAAGCGCGCAGCGGCGGCCGCGACTACTACAACGCGGTGCACGGGCTCGATCGCGGCGCGATCGTGCGCCGCGTGCTCGCGCAGCTTGCGGAACGCGCGTGAGCCAGCCGGCCGTCTCCATCGTGCTGCCCGTCTACAATCAAGCCGATCACATCGAGCGGATCGTCGACGAGTACCGGCGCGCGCTCGCGGCCGCCGGGATCGATCACGAGCTGCTCCTGGTCGTGAACGGCTCGCGCGATGCGTCCCTCGCGGTCGCCGAACGGCTCGCCGAACGGCACGAGCTGGTGCGCGTATTCGCCGAGAACCGTTCCGGCTGGGGACGCGCCGTGCGGCGTGGCCTGCGCGAGGCGCGCGGAGCGGCGCTGTGCTACGCGAACTCGGCGCGAACGTCCGCGCGTGACCTGACCCTGATGCTGTTGTACGCGCGCGCTTTTCCGCAGACCGTCGTCAAGGCGAACCGGAAGGTGCGCGAGAGCCTCGTGCGGCGCGTCGGCTCCCTGCTGTACAACATCGAGTGCCGCACGCTGTTCGACCTCTCGTGCTGGGACGTCAACGGCACGCCGAAGATCTTTCCGCGCACATTCGAGGCGCTGCTCGGACTGCAGTGCGACGACGATCTCATCGACGCAGAGTTCGTCGCGCTATGCCGCCGCCACGACTACGCGATGCTCGAGGTGCCGATCTTCTCCGTGCGGCGCCACGGGATGGCGTCGACGACGACGTACCGGTCGGCGCTCGAGATGTACGCCGGCGCCTGGCGCCTCGCGCGGCGGATGCGCGCGCGAAGGTCGTGAGCGACGCGGCGGCGCGGCGCGACGAGGCGGACGGCAGCGCGTGGCGCGACCCGGCCGCGGTGATCGCGCAGTGGGCCGATGCGGGCGCCGCGGATCCGGAGCTGATGCGGATGCGCGCGCGCGGCGGATGGTGGGACGCGCTCGCGTCGTCGGGCGTAACGCTCGTCGTGACGCGCGAGTACGAGCACCTCGTGCTCGCCATCACCGCCCGAACGCGTCCGCGCGTTTCGTACGTGCGCCTGCCGCATCCGTCCGGCGTCGCGTACGATGCCGCCCGCGCACGGCTCCATGTCGCCTCGACGCGCAACCCCAACGCGATCGTCACCTTCGCCCGGGCGTCAGGCCACCACGCGGAGCACCGGCTGCTTCCGGTCCGCACGTCGTTCCTGCCCGGACGCTCGTACGTGCACGACCTCGCCATGATCGGCGGCCGGCTGCACGCCAATGCCGTCGGCGAGAACGCAGTGGTCGAGATCGGCGACGACGGTGCGCGCACCGTGTGGTGGCCGGCGTCGGTCGATCGCAACGGCGCGCCGATGAGCGAGCGGAACGTGCTGCAGCTCAACTCGATCGCGGCCGGCGCCGAGGTCGCCTCGTCGTACTTCTCGGCGTCGGCCGAGCGCGAGGGGCGGTACCGGCCGGGCCACCCGCGCTTTCCCGTCGACCGCCGCGGTGTCGTATTCTCCGGCGCGACGCGCGAGCCGGTCGTGCGAGGACTGACGCGACCTCATTCCGCGCGGCTTCGCGACGGCCGCATCTGGGTCGACGACAGCGGATACGGCGACGTCGGCTTCGCCGTGGACGGCCGGTTCGAGCGTGTCGCGCGGCTTCCCGGCTGGACGCGCGGACTGGCCTTCGCCGGCCGCTTCGCGTTCGTCGGGACATCGCGCATCATCCCGCGCTTCGCGCAGTACGCCCCGGGGCTCGACGTCGCGCGCAGCCGCTGCGCGATCCATGCCGTCGACGCGGCTTCCGGAACCGTGGCCGGCAGCCTGGAGTTCCCGTCGGGCAACCAGATCTTTGCGATCGAGCCCGTTCCTTGGGATTGGACGACGGGCTTCCCGTTCGCGCCGGGGCTTCGCCCTCACGCGGCGCGTACTCTCTTCTACGCGTTCGCGCGCGACGACGCCTGAAGCGGGAACAAGCACGCCGATGTCGCGTGTCGTCGCCGCGCTCGCCGCGCTCGCCGTGCTGTCCGTTCCGTCGCCCGGTGCCGGAGCGACGGCCCGCGTCGCGCCCGCGTCGCTCGGCGCGCTCGACGTGATCGCGCTGGAGATCTGCTATACGACCATCATGGCGCGGTACTACCAGCCGGCCGATCCGGCCGGGCTGCTCGCCGGCGCGCGCAGCGGGATCATCGCTTACCTCGCGTCGCGCGGGATCGCGAACGCGCAGGTTCCGCTGCCGCCGGCACACGCCGACCGCTATCGTGCCGAGAGCGACATCGACCGCGACGTGGCGCTGGCGGTCGCCCGCTACGGCGCCCGCGTGCGCACGTCCGAGCTCGTCGCGAAGACGATCGAGGGCGAGCTCGCGGCGCTGCACGACCCGTACAGCGTGCTCTTCCGGCCGACCGCGTTCAAGCAGTTCGTCGGCGTGCTCGACGGGCGTCCGACGGCGGGCATCGGCGCCGAGCTCGACGTCGACCCGCAGACGCACGCCGTGCGCGTCGCCGACGTCTTTCCCGGCACGCCGGCCGAAGGCGCCGGACTGCAGCCCGGCGACGTGATCACCGCGATCGACGGCGCCGCGCCCGCCTCCGACACGCCACGCGTCGCCGCCGCGCTGCGCGGGCGTCCGGGAACCACGGTGCGCGTCGCATTCGCGCGCGACGGAATCGCGCACGACGCGGTGCCGATCGTGCGCGCGATCGTCGTCGCGCCGGACGTCACCGGCCGCGCGCTCGCCGAACGGCGTCGCGTACGTGCGGCTGCGCTCGTTCGGCGCGCAGTCGCCGCAGCAGCTCGATGCGGTGCTGGCGAAGCTGCGCGGCGCGAATCCCACCGGATACGTTCTCGATCTGCGCGCGAACGGCGGCGGCTATCGTGACGCCGCCGTCGCGATCGCGTCGCACTTCGTGCGCGGAACCGTCGTGACGACGCAAGAGCGCTCGGCGCCGCCGGCCGTGTTCGCCGCGAAGTCCGGCGTGTCGCGCATCGACAAGCCGCTCGCGGTGCTCGTCGACGGCGACACCGCATCGGCTGCCGAGATCGTCGCCGGCGCGGTGCAGGACGACCACGCCGGAACGCTCGTCGGAACGCGTACGTTCGGGAAAGGCCTGGTCCAGGAAACCTTTGCGCTGCCCGACGGCGGCGCGATCAAGCTGACGACGGCGCGTTACCGCACGCCCGCGGGACGAGACATCGACAAGGTCGGGATCACGCCCGACGTGCGTGGTCGCGCAGCCCGCCGACGCGCATCCCGGCGAGCCCGGCCACGACCCCCAACTCGACCGAGCCCTGGCCGTTCTCGCACAATAGCGACCAAAGTACCAAGCGCCGTTGGGTCCTGGGGGCCAGCCGCTGCTAGGTGCTCGCCTGCCGCGGTGTGGTACTCAACGGCAACCACTCTTCCAAGAGGTATCCGGGGTGAAGCCATTCCTTTCCCTCGCTACCATAGCGGTAGCGTCTTTGCTGCTCTCCGCGTGCGGCTCGTCGGGCACCACGTCGCTCCTGCCGGCAGGCGCGAAGTCCGTCGAGAGCGGGCGCGCCCTTCCGGGCTTCACCGCTACGCCCGAACCCGATAGCGGCCGAGCGTTACCGGGGATCGTCGCCGTGCCGACGCCCAGCACCGACAGCGGGCGCGCCCTGCCCGGCTCCGTGATGCGCGTGCCTGCCAGCGGACGTGCCCTCCCGGGTCTCACGCAGACGCCGACTCCCGACAGCGGACGCGCGCTGCCGGGCATCGTCATTCCGCCACCCACCACGGACAGCGGACGCGCACTGCCCGGCTGAGCGCCGAGCACGACGCTCGTCGCATGTGAGAGAGCCGCGCTGAGCGCGGCTCTCTTTTTTATCGCCGCGGCGTGAGTGCGGACGTCTTGCGTGCAAGACGCAGCACCGACTCGTCGACGCCGTACGCGGCCAGCCCGTCGAGCGGCACCCACGCCAGCTCCTTCGACTCCCGGTTGCGCACGAGCGGGTCGCGCGGATCGGCTTCGAGCGCGAAGCGCACGTCGTAATGATCGTGCTGCGGCTCGCCCGGACGCGCGGGAATCGCGTGCACGTCGACGTCGAAGATCGCCTGCGACGCGAGCCGCAGCTGCGTGAGACCGGACTCTTCGGCCGCTTCGCGCAGCGCCGCACGGCGCAGGTCGGCGTCGCCGTCGGCATGCCCGCCCGGCTGCAGCCAGCGATCGAGCTTGCGGTGGTGGAGGAGCAGCGCGTGCGTGCGGGAGGGATCGACGATCCACGCCGAGGCCGTCACGTGTCCCGCGAGCTGCGAGCGTTCCAGCGCGTCCGGGTGCGCCGCGACGAACGCGACGATGCGGTCGCGCATCGCTCGCTCGCGCTCGTCCGACGGCGTGTACGCGCGAAGCTCGGCGAGCACGGTCTGGCGGGATGCGCGCGGCATGGCACGCACGCTTCGCGCGACGTTCGACGTTTCCGCCGCGTTGCGTCGTCATGAAGCTTCGCTCGCCATCCTGCGCGATCGCGCTGCTCACCGCCGCCCTGCCGGCCGGGGCGTCCGCTACGCTCGTCTCGACGGCGCCCCCGCGGCCCGCAGCCGCGCACGGCATGGCGATCCTGCGGCCGTGTCCGGCCACGCAGCTGCGCGCCGCGGTGACGTCCGATACCGGCGCGATGATGCACCGCGAGCTGACGATCGCGCTGACGAACGCTGGTGCGAGCGCGTGCGCGATCGACGGCTATCCCGCGGTCCGGCTGCTCGACGCGCTCAAGCACCCGCGCATCGCGTCGGAGTCATTCTCGGGGACGCCGCACGAGTTCATCCTCGCGCCCGATCAGCGGGCAGCGTTCAAGCTGCGCATCGCCACCGGGGACGGCACGACATCGTACGCGACGGTTCCGATGCTCGCGATCATCCCGCCCGGCGACGTTGCGCCGCTGCTGCTCAAGATCGACCTTCCGTCCGCGCCCACGATCGACGTGACGGCGCTCGTCCCGGCTGCGGAAATCACGTAGCCGCGAGGCGCCGTCTCGTCGCGACGAGAGCGTTCACGTTCCCAGACTTACGTCTTGATTGCACAAGTCGTCCCGCTCGGGAACGTGCTCTCAAAATCACGCGGTATCGTATTTACCGAACCAGGAACGTTTGAAGGCTGGGTAGATCCTTAGCCCCGGAAGATGCCGTTTCGGCCTGCCACAGTACGACGCAGCCCACTGTCCGTTCTTCTCCGCTACTTCGACGACAGACTTTTCTGTCAACAAGCGCCGGAGCCAGACCATGGCTCTTCCGGCGTCGTCAAGAGCAAAGCTGGTGTCGAACATGAACCGGCCGTCAATCTGGAAGAGCGCGACCGAAATGACAGCGGGCCATTGCGAATCGGCGGGTAGAATCATGACTTTCAAAATCATCGTCTTGCCCGGATTCACCGCATAGCGTAGGAGCGGCAGCGTGCGCCGGAGCGGCGGCTTGTACCACTCGACGCGCGCCGGAGGCGTTTTCCGCCATCGAGCGTTGAGCCCATCGAGCATCGACGCGAAGGCGCTGATTTTTCGATTCATCGTGGTTAATGGAACCTGTACACGAGCAGAGCGTTCAGGTTCTGCTATTCTAAGTTGGGTGGGATATTGTGTTCACCGAATCACTCGGCTTCAAATTCAGTGGTTCCCGATTTACCCGATGAGTTCGATGCGATTACCGAACGGGTCACTTACACAGTGGCTAAACGTGGTTCCTCGCGATTCCGATCCAGCCTGAGCCTCTCGGCGTATTCCTTGATGTTGGCTTCAGCCGCCGTCCGCCTGCATCACGACGGCGGTGTTGTCCATCTCCGGAATGCATCGTGACTCGGCTGGGTGTTGGTTCCACTATTCTCGTCAGAATTCGGGTTGGTTCCAAAATTCTGGAATAGTGGAACCATAACACGAGGAGAGAGTGGGATTCGAACCCACGAGCCCCGTGAAGGGCCTGCGGTTTTCAAGACCGCCGCGTTCAACCGCTCCGCCATCTCTCCATGCGCGAGCCTCGTCCCGTGTTTTTGCCCGGCGCGCTCGCTCCCTCGCCCCGGAGCCGCCTGTTCGACTCTAGGCACCTATGGGATCGGGGAGATTGCGGCGTCATGGGACTTGCGCCTCAAGGCGGACCTTCCGGCCGGTGCCAAGGTCCGCCCCATTCCCCCTTCCCGTCCTTCGGTTTGCGAAGGGCGGTCCTGACATCGGCAGGGACCCATGAGAGTACTGTCTCGATCGGCGTGCGCGGTCGTCACCGCGGCGTTGCTTTCGGCGTGTAGCCACGGCGCCGGCGGGCAGTCCGCCGTTCCCATACCACTCGACAACGCGCGCAGCGTTGAGTCGGCTTCGCCGACGACGGCGGGAACGCTGTACGTCTCGTCGGCCAAAGCCGTGTACGCGTACGACGTCACCGGCCACGGGCAGATCAGTCCGCAGCGGACGCTCACGCCGCTCGCGAGCGACCAGTACCGCAACGTCGCCATCGCGACGGAGGCGGACGGCAACCTCGGCGTGCTCCAGGAATATTATCCCAGCACCGGCGGTCACAAGTGCCGGCTCGTCATCGAATCGGCGACCGCCAGCGGCACCGCCGGCATCCTCCACAACTACGACTGCACGGAGCAGTACGACAATGCGTACGGATACGGCGTATCGGCGAACAACGCGCCGGCAAGCGCCTCGACCGACGTTCCGCTGGGCGACGCGTTCGACGTGCTCTACCACGACGATGCGCAGTCCGCGCAGTACGTGCGCCACATCGACGAAAACGGTACGTCCCTCGGCCTGCTGACGGTGAGCGCGGCGATGCGCGCCATCGCGGGCAATCCCAACGGTCTCTCGTTCATCGACGACACGTCGGGCAACGTCTCGAAGTACGCCCCGGACGCGAGCGACCCGTCCACACGTCTCACGACGTTCAGCACGCCGCAGGCGTCGAGCGGCCCGATCGTCACGTCGCAGAACACGTCGACGGTGTACGTCGCGACGACCGACAACAGCGGCAACGCCGTCGTCGACGGGTTCAGGCCGACGTCGGGCACCTACAGCTCGACGCCCTCGGTCGTGGTCGGACCGTTCGCCAACTTCAACGTGACCGCGCTCGCCGTCGACAAGCAAGGTCTGCTGTACGTCGGCCTGTCGGCGATCTACGGCCACGGCGCCGCTCAAGCGAACACAGTCAAGGTCTACGACGTCTCGACGGCCTCGCCGACGGTCGTGCGCGCGATCGCGCTGCCGGTACCGGGAAATCCGAGCGACATCACGGGCCTCGCGATCGCGCAATCGCCGTTCGCCGCCGAGGCGACGACGCCGTCCCCGATCGCCGGACCGATCGTGTTCAACGGATACTCCAACGGCCCGGTGCGCCAGCAGAACGGCTGGCAGTCGAACTCCTGCGGCGGCAACGACTACGACGCGAACGTCGTCCAGACGAGCTCCTATCCGAGCGCGCAGTGGACGGGCACGCCGCCTACGAAGGCGCTGCAGGTCGACAACGCGGTCACGCAGGGCTGCTTCTCCGGGCTGGGCACGCCGCTCACGCTCAAGACGGCGGGCATTGTGACCGCGCTCACCAACCCGTCAACGGCGGCGATGTGCGGTCCCGATTGCAAGCCGTACTTCACCACGCAGTTCGTCGTCACGTCGGCGACCGGCGGATTCCAGCCGGCCCTCGAGATGTCGATCTCGCCCGTGTGGAACAACGACGGCGCGCGCATGCAGTACATCGGCCTGTGGCACACGCAGGACGCGAACAGCAACAACAAGCTGCTCGTGTTCACGAACGACGTCGAAGACGTGATCGGGGCTTCGCCGCCGTGCTTCCAGTGCGCCGACTTCGTTCCGTACGAGCTGGCCTATGTCGACCCGACGCAGCCGCATACGATCGGGATGACGATGAGCTTCGTCGCGCCGGACAAGGACGTGGTGCAGTTCTACGTCGACGGACAGCTCGCCGGGATCCAGAAGCAGCAGTTCCGCTCGTGGGAAGACTACTATCTGTACGACACCGAGAGCGATCCCGGCTACACCGAGCCGTACTCGCGCGCGGTGAACGACCTGCTGTTCCATCCCGGCAACGTCGACACGTGCAACAACTTCGCGGACTACGCGAGCAACTGCAACCAGCGTTCGAGCGGACCTTCACACACGGACACGGCCGGCAACGGCTTCCTGTTCACCAACATCACGACGTGCGCGGGCAGCATGGGCGCGTGCAGCGGGGCGATTCAAACCGCCGCCGGCGCGACCGCGCCGGGCCGGTCCGCCTCGTTCGCGGCGCGCACGATGCAGCAGGTGCACCGCGTGCCGCGGCTCATGTCGCAACTGCGGTGAGCGCCTTTCGCGGCCCGGCGGCGGCACTTGCCGCCGCCGGAGCCGCGGCGGTGCTCGGCACGGCGGCGCCGCCGGCTTTCGCGCAGGCCGCGCCGGACTACAAGCCCGGGCCCTGGCACTACCGCTCGATCGCGTGCGCGGACACGACCGTCACCAAGGTCGTGCCGCGCCTGCTCTCGGACGGCCGGACGGCCTTCGGGCCGGCCGATTTCGCGGCCAGCGGCGTCGTCGTGTTCTTCGCCAGTCACCTGGGCGTCGATCCGCTGTTTCCCAAGCAGTACGCGACGGTGACGCACTATCAAGACACGCCGGGCAACGCCGTCATGATCGCCGAGCGGCCCGGCGACCGCGTTCAGCTCTGCTTCCTCGGCGGGCCCGCGCCGACCGCGACGTGCGATCCCGATCGAGACGGCCGCGGCCGCACGTATCGGGTGTACGACTACCGCCAGCGCGCCTCGTACGCCGGGATGAACGAGGAGCACGACTGCGGCGGCGCGTGAGCGCCGCACCAGCTCGTGAGCAGCGGGCTGCGACCGAGGTAAGCGAGTCCTTGTCGTAACGCGTCTCAGATGGGTCTCAGACCGCTCTGTATTCTTTCGTTGTACGGGACACGCGCCGGCTTCGGAGGTGGACGATGACGCGCAAGCAGTCTCTCGCAGCGGCGGGAGCGATCGCGCTGGTGCTGGCGCCGCGCCGCGCGCGCGCGGACGGGCTGATCCGGTTCCGCAACGCGTCGTTCGACGGTGTCACGCTCGAGGTCCGGGTCGGCTCGTCGCTCGACGCCGCGACGCTGTACGGCACGCGCAAGCTCGCGCGCGGCGAACTCTGGGAGGTCGACACCGCGGGATCGCAGGCGTGGTGGCGCCGCGAGAGCACGCCCGGCTCGAACGACGGCCGGTTCACGGACTGGGACCATGTCGATTCCAGCGGCGGGGACGTTCGGGTCGACATCTGAAGAGCGGTCGCGTGACGACCGCGCCCCTGACCTACGGTTCCTACCTGCGAGTCCCCGAGCTCCTCGCGCTGCAGCGCCCGCTCAGCGATCCGCCACACCACGACGAGCTGCTCTTCATCCTGATCCATCAGGTGTACGAGCTGTGGTTCAAGCAGACGTTGCACGAGCTCGACGCGTCGGTGCGCTTTCTGGACTCCGACGACCTGCTGCGGGTCGCGAAGGCGTTCCGGCGCATCCACGCGATCCAGCGCATCCTCGAGACGCAGGTCGACGTGCTCGAAACGATGACGCCGCAGGACTTCAACGCGTTCCGCGAAGGCCTCAACCCTGCGAGCGGCTTTCAGTCCGCGCAGTTCCGCGAGATCGAGTTTCGCTGCGGTCTGCGCATGCCCGAAGAGGCCCTGCGCCATCTCGACGTCACGCCGGCCGAGCGCACGAACCTCGATCGCAGGCTGCGGGAGCCGACGCTGTACGACGCGCTCAAAGGCTACCTCGCGCGGCATGGTTTCGTGGTCGACACGCACGACGCGCTCGTCGAGTCGTTTCGCACGATCTACGAGAACGAGGAATCGAACTATGCGCTCTACCTGCTGCTCGAGGATCTCATCGAGTTCGACGAGCGCGTGCGCCTGTGGCGCGGGCGTCACGTGATCATGGTCGAGCGCATGATCGGGATGAAGCCCGGCACGGGCGGCTCGCTGGGCGTCGCGTACTTGCAGAGCACGCTGCAGCGCCGCTTCTTCCCCGAGCTGTGGGAGGTCCGCACGGTGCTCGGCGGAAGCGGGCGCGCATGATCGACACGGCCTCCGCGCTGACTCTCCCGGATCGGGCGCGCGAGCGATTCGCGGGCCTTGGCCGCAACACGTGGCTCGTGTCGCACTCGATGGGTGCGCCGCCCCTGGCCGCGCGTGACGCGCTCGTTCGGTATCACGAGCAGTGGGCGGACGGCGGGCCGGAAGCCGCGTGGCCCGCGTGGCTCGACGAGGCGCGCGCGATCGCCGACGGCATCGGCGCGATCATCGGCGCGCCGCCCGGCTCGGTCGCGCTCGCGCCGAACGTGAGCCTGTTCCAGTCGGCGCTCGCGTCGTCGATGCGGTTCGCCGCCGGCCGCAACGAGGTCGTCTACGAAGCGTTGCAGTTTCCGTCGCTGGCGTACGTCTGGACCGCATGGGAGCGCGCCGGCGCGAAGACGGTGCGCGTGCCGACCGACGACGGCCGCACGATTCCGACGGATCGCATCTGCTCGGCGATCACGGAGCGCACCGCCATCGTCGTGCTCTCGCACGCGTACTACCAAAGCGGCGTGGTGATCGACGTCGCGTCGATCGCCGCGCGCGCGCACGAGGTCGGCGCGCTCGTCGTGCTCGACGCGTACCAAACGACCGGGACGTATCCCTGGGACGTGAACGCGCTCGACGTCGACGTCGCGGTCGGCGGCTCACACAAGTGGCTGTGCGGCGGTCCTGGGTGCGGCTGGATGTACGTGCGGCCGTCGCTCGCGGCGACGTTTCGCCCGATGGTGACGGGCTGGTTCGCGCATCGCGAGCCGTTCGCGTTCGAGCCGCCGCCGATCGACTACGCGAACGACATGCTGCGGTGGGCGACGGGCACGCCGACGATTCCGGGATACGTCGTCGCGAGGGCGGGTCACGACCTCATTCGGGAGATCGGCGTCGGCGCGATTCGCGCGCACAACGTGCGCCTCGCGACGCACGTGACCGACGCCGCCCTCGCGCGCGGCTGGCGCGTGAGCACGCCGCTGGAAGCGGAACGGCGCACCGGCTGGGTCGGCATCGACGTCCCGGACGGGGCGCGCGTGCTGCACGAGCTCGTCGCGCGCCGCATCTACGTCGACTACCGTCCCGGCTGCGGCCTACGCATCGGCGCGCACTTCTACACCACCGACGAGGACGTCGAGCGGTTCCTCGACGCGATGGACGCGCTGGTGCGCTGAGCTACGCCCCAACCGCGAGCAGCATTCCGCCGAGCTCGGCGTGCACCGCACCGTTCGTCGCGAGGATCGAACCGGCGGCGAGGTCGAGCTCGCCGCCGCCCGGCGCGGTGACGCGGCCGCCGGCCTCTTGGACCATCAGCGCGCCCGCGGCGATGTCCCACGCGCCCAGGTCGAACTCCCAGAACGCGTCGTAGACGCCGGCCGCGACGAACGCGAGATCGATCGCGGCGCTGCCGTCGCGGCGCAGCGCTTGCGCGCGGTTCGAAAGGTGCGCGAAGTACGGGCCGTTGCGGGCGTAGTTCGCCGGGTTGAAGCCCGTGCACACGAGTGCATCCGCCACACGCGGCGTGCTCGAAACGCGCATCGGCGCGCCGTTGCGCGTTGCGCCGCCGCCGCGCCGCGCCGCGAACGTCTCGCGCAGCACGGGCGCGACGATCGCGCCCGCTTCGACCACGCCGGCGCGCTCGTAGGCGATCGAGACGCAAAACAGCGGATACCGGTGCGCGTAGTTCGTCGTTCCGTCGAGCGGATCGACGATGAAGCGCTCATCGCTCGTCCCCGCGTGCGTGCCCGACTCTTCGCCGAGGATCGCGGCGCGCGGGAACGCCTCGCGGATGCGGCCGACGATCATCGCCTCGCTGGCGCGATCGGCGTCGGTGACGAGGTCGTGCGGGCGCTTCTCCCGCACGTCGCGCGCGTCGTCGAGCCGCTCGCACAAGAGCGCGCCCGCGTCGTGCGCGAGCGTCGTGATGAAGGCGAGCGGGTCCAACGCGTACGTTCCTCGGAAGTGGCGCAGTGATGAGAACGTTTCCTTCCGGACGGCGCGACCGCGTCCTCGCGGCGCTCGAGATCCCCGCCCTCGGCCTGTGGTGCGGCGCGCTGCTGGGCTTCGCGTTCGTGTCGGCGCCGCTCGCGTTCCGCATCGTCGCGCCGCTCGACGTCGCGCGGTTTGCCGCCCTGACGGCCGCCTCGATCGGCACGCTGACCGTCTGGGGCTACGTCCTCGGCGCGCTCGCCGTGGTGGTCGCCCTGATCCGCTCGGCCGCCGCGGCCGACCGCACGTGGGACTTCGCGCGCGCGGCCCTCGTGCTGATCGCGCTCGGCTTGGCGACGTACGAAGAGCGCGCGATCGTGCCTGCCATGGAGGCGACGACCGACGTTCGCTCCCCGGAGTATCGCGCGCTGCACGCGCGCTCGTCCGCGGTGTACGGCGGCGTCACCCTGCTCGCGCTGATCGCGGTCGTGCTCGCGGCCTCGCGCCGCGACGACTGACGGCTCGCGTTACGGCAGGGTGACGTACAGGTTGTACTGGATCGCGGCCGTGAACGACCCTGCCGGCTGCGTGTTCGGCACCGTGAGCTGCAGGTCGATGCAGTGCGTCTGCGACTGCTTCACGGCGCCCGACCAGGTCAGCTCGCCGCCCGGCCCTTGGTTCCAGTACGCCGTGAACGGCGTCGAGAAATCAGGAACCGCCCACGAGAGGTAGCTCGTCGTCGGATAGTTCTCGATCGGGAACGTCCCTGAGCTTCCGCCGCTCGTCTTGTTCGTGTTGTAGCCCCAGTCCTGAAGGTGGTAGCTGTTCGTGTAGTACGTCATGATCCTGAACGCGCACGGGAACGTGTTCGACCCGTACGACGCCGCGAAGTATCCCGAACCCGGCGGGTTCGGCGTGATCTGCAGGTACGCGGCGTTCGGATCCGCTTTGGCGACGAACTGGACGGGAACCGGCGTCGGCTGCACCGTCGACTGCGCGATCTCGAACGGTGCGCCGGGCGCGACGTCCCACGCGGTGCCCGACGACGCGATCTGGAACGGCTCCGGCAGCGGCTGCAGCGGCGGCGCGACGGATACATCCGCCTTGGCGACGGCGACCGGTGCCGGCAGGGCGCCCTTCGCGGGCGGGAACAGACCGACGGGCGCCGGGCTCGGCGTCACGACGATGTTTATGACGACGATCTTGTAGGTCTTGAGGCCGGTCAGGGCATCGGCCTGCGAGCACACGGCGAGCGCCGCGACGAGCAGGAAACCGAACAGGCCGAAGAGTTTACGGGCTCTCAATTTCCGATCACCGTGTAGACGATGTAGACGTTGAACTGACTTGCGGGGATCGACCCCGGCAGCCGCAACTGGTAGTCGAAACCTTGCGTGAGGCTGCCCGCCGTCGGGCTGGACCACACGGACGACGTCGACGGCGGCGCGCCCGCGTAGGTGATGCCGTTCGCGCCGCCCGCGATCGGCGTGCCGCTGGTCTTGTTGAACGACGTCGCGGGGCTGAACGGCGTGTTCCCGGCATTCGTCGGCAGCCAGTAGAGCGTCGAGAAGATCGGGAAGGTCGCCGGCGACGGGATCGGATTGCTGCCGTTCAGATCGGTCGCGCCTTCGCTGTACACGACGAAGCCCGCCGTGTCGTTCGTCTGCACGTTGACCTGCGCGGCGTACTTGTAGAGATACTGGTAGCCGACGACCACGTTGCCGAAATCGACCGTCCCGCCGTTCGCGACCGCGCTCGGGCCGGGCGTCGGCGTCGAGCCGCTGCCCAGACCGCCCTGCGGACCGAAGCCGGCGGCATAGTTCGGGATGATCTGCGCCTTGACGGTCGGAAGCACTTTGTAGTTGAGCTGCGCCGACCCGGTGAACGCGCCTTGCGCGATCCCCGGAACCGCCATCGCCAGGATCAGTGCCGCTCCCGCGGCGTGAATCGTACGCCTCACGTCAAACTCAATTCGCGATCAGCGTGTAGGTGAGGGTGACCGTCGTCGTCGTGTTGTTGTTCACGGACAACGGGTTGACGGTGACGGTGTAGCCCATGATGTTGTCGATCGGACGCTTTTGCACCGCACCGCTGAAGCTCGACAGAGCCAGGTTGCCCGCCGTCGGCACCAGGGTTCCGGGACCGCTCGCGACGTTGACCGTGTACGTGCCGGCGCCCGGATGCGAGGAGTTCGTCTGATCGACCCACGTCGTGAGCTGGCCGCTCGAGGTCGCCGGGTTCTGGTCGGCGGTGACGGACAAGCTCCATCCCGCCGTCTCGTCGCTGAAGACCGAAGCCGCGAGCGAGTCGGTGACCGTGACCGTGCCGGTGATGTTGTTCAAGTTGATCAGCGGAGTGAGGCCGGCCGACGAGAACGTGCAGGTCGGGCAGCCGATGCCGGTCGGCGTCGACTGGCCGTTCAGCGCCGGCGTGTACGTCGACGCGGGCCACGCACCGGTCGGGATCTGGATCTCCAGACGCGCGTCGTTGATGATCTTGACGGTGTTGGAGAGGCTCCACTTGGCGAGCGTGTTCGGGTTGCCCGACACGCGCGGATCGGGCGGCGTCGCGCCGCCGGTCGCGACGCTGGCGTCGAACCGGAACGTCGAGCCGACGTCGTACGGGTTCTTCGCGTAGAAGAAGACGTCCATGGTCTGTCCGACCAGCAGGTTGCAGCCCGTCAGCGTGAGGAGTCCCGACGTGCCCGGCGAGCCGTTCACGGCCTGCGTGAGCGTGTTGTAGCCGCCGCCGCTGCACTTCGCGCCCGCGGCTCCCGCACCGTACGTGAAGACCGACGTGCCGTCGACCGACCACGGGTACGCGGTGTCGAAGAGCTGGCCGGACGTGTTCGCCCACGGGATCGCGACGCTCACGTCCGTGATCGTCGTCGAGCCGTTGTTGTAGAGCTCGAACACGTAGCCGTTGCCCTCGTTGTAGTCGGCCCACGCACCGACTTGCGGCTGCGTGTTGCCGAGCACGGCGTTGATCGGCGGGCTCGCCGGCGGATGCGCCGGGTTGGCGTAGTAGCCGCCCGCGTACGTGAAGTACGTCTGCGCCGTCGTATTGGCAACGACGAGGTTCGGAATCTGCGTCCCGGTCGCGGGGACGACCGCGCCGCCGTTCGCGCCGACCACGGTCCAGTTGATCGGATAGGTGCCGACCGCCGGCGCTGCCGCGTACTTGAAGGTGATCGTCAGCGTGCCGCCCGGCGGCAGAGAACTCGTATCGGTCGTGCCCGCGCACGGGGTCGACGTCTGGGCCGCGACGTTCGGCGCCGTCGCCACCGCGCAGAGGCTCAGCAGCCACTGGCCGGCGGTTCCGGTCGCGGTCGCATTGAACGTCGCACCGTTTGACGCGACCACCGAGGTGACGGTCGGGATAGTTCGCGCCGCCGGCGGCGGGGACCGTGATCAGGAACTGGCTGATGTAGTCCGGGTTCGGATCGAGGCCCGTCGACGTATTGGTGTAGGTGAACGTCCAGCTTTGGTTCGCCAGTGCCGGAACGACCGCCGGCGCGATCGCCGCGGACATCAGGCTCGGATCCAGGGAGAACACGCCGAGCTCGGTCGAGTCGATGTTGGTCGTGCCCGCCGTCGCGTTCGTCAGCGTCGTCGTCGGCTGCATGGCGAACGCGCCGGACGAGCCGTAGCCGTTGACGTCGCGATAGTTCGCGAGGACCGGAATTTCTTGGAACGGGAACGCGGACGTCTGGATCGGAAGGTTCAGCACGAACGACGCCGTTTTGCCGGTGATCAGGCCGGCCGGCTTTTGCGGACGCGACGATCGCGAACGAGTTCGGGCCGAGCGTGTTGTCGGCGGTCGCACCGTTGCCGCCGTTCTGCGTATAGATCTTGTAGTTGGCGGTCTGGCTCGCACCCGCGACCGTCGCCGACGCGACCGCCGGCGTCAAGGTGTTCGGGTTGACGGTCGCCGGCATCGTGAACTCGAAGTACCAGATCTCCTTGCCCGAGTCGTTCGTGACGTTGAAGGTGATCGGGTAGTAGCTGGTGGCCGGGAACCCGGGGTTCGCGGGAGCCGAATCGGTGCCGGACCGGTACATCGCCTGGTTGTAGCGAGGCGCCTTGAGCTGCGTGCCCGTTCCGTACGTTCCTGCGGTGAGCGAGTACGTCGCCTCGGTGTTCGTACCGACGACGCCGTTACCGAAGACCGGCAGACCATTCGTCGCGGTGTTCGCCATCGTGGCATTGTAGTTGCTCGGCGCGATTCCGTGCAGCGGCGTGATCTGCGTCTGCAGCAGGCAGACCGTCGCGCAGTTGCCCGTGGCGACGGAGACGGTGAACGGAATCGGAATCGTCGCGTTTACCGCCAGCGACTGGCCCCCGACGTTCGGCGCGAGGGTGAGCTGGTTCGCGGAGACGCGCGTAATGTTCCACTGCTGGCCCGACGAGTCGAACGCGCACGCCTGGGTGATGGGAACGCAGCTCCCGGACGGCACCTGGGTGTTGAGCGTGACCACGTTCCCGCTGTCGCTGCGGATCGAGATCGCCTTGATCGCATCCGCGTTCCAGTTGCCGAACAGCGTGCCGGCGTCGTTCCGGAGCGTCGCCGTGACGTTCGTCGGCAGCCCGGCCGCGTTCGCGTTGACGTACGAGCCCGCCGGGTTCGTCCATTGGAACGTGCCGTCGTACGAGAGGATCGTGAACGACTTCGAGCCGAGCACCGCGCCTGCCGTGACGTCGTAAATTTGCGCCGTGTACACGCTGGGTGCGAACGGGATCTGTGTCGCGCCGAACGACGTGAAGTTCGTCGTGTTGATCGGGAACGGAACCTGCTGGTTGCCGCTCGCGACGCCGGCCGCCGTGAACTGGTACGGCGTGCGAGAACAACTGCGGCGCGCCGAAGTACGGGTTGGTGTCGGTCGTCGTCGAACTCAGCACGACGCCGTTGGAGTTGCTCACCGTGATACGGTACACGTGCGCGTTCGTCAGCCCCGAGACGTTGTAGTTCAAGCCGGTCACCGACTGCTCGGTGACGAGGCCGGCGCCGCCCGGCGAGCCGATGATGCCGTCCGTCGCGAACGTATCGCCCAGATTCACTCCGTTGCCCAGTGCGCTATTGTACGGAACCAGCGGATTCCAGGTCAGGGTCGACGGGTTGAGCGATATCTGCTGCGTGGAGATCAAGTCGTTCGTGGTCGTGTCGAACAGCTGGACCGTCTGGCTCCCCAAACTGTTCGCGCCTGCCCCGGGCGTCGAATACGAACCTTGCAGCTGCTGGTTCGTCGGCAAGATGCCGCTGGCGCCCTGGATGAAGCATGTCGCGTTCGCATAGTTCTGCGACCCGGTCGGAATTGCGCCGACGCACGGCATGCCGTTCGCCGACGTGTTGACGAACCCGAATGCATAGAAGTGCGCCGGGTTGAGTCCGTTCGCAGAGACGTAGACGGTCGAGCCCGACGCGAAGTCGTTCGACTTCACGCTGTACGCCGGATCCGAGTACGTCGTGAAGTTGAGCGTGCCGAGGACGACGGCATACGCGACGGCTTCAAAGTTGTTGTTGGCGGTGTTTTGCACCGCGATCGCCCACACGCCGGAGTATGCCGCGTCGGCGGCGCCGGCGGCGCGGTTGCTTCCGCCGGCGAAGGAGACGATGTCGGCAGGCCCGGCGATCGGCGTCGAGAGCGTCAGCTGCGCGTACCACGGCATTTGCGCCGTACCCGAGGTCTTCTCGCAGCGACCCGTCGCGTCGGTCGTGAAGTTGGCGACGTACGCGCCCACGGTGTAGTCGCGCGGCTCGACGCTGTACGCCGTGCCGTCGGGCGGAAACACGAGGTAGCGGTAGTTCGTGTTCGGTGTGAGGTTCTCGCACAGCCAGTACACGTTCGAAGCGTACGAGAGCGTCTGGTCGTCCAGATACGGCACGGACGAGGTGCCGGTCAGCACGATCGTGCCGCCCGCCGCGTTCAACGGCTTGCGGTACTTGTGCGTCAAAAGATCGGTGAGCTTCGGAATCGGCGGACGCCGGCCGGTGTACTTACGCAGCCGCGACGTTGCCCAGCTTCTCGCTCATCGGAAGGCGTGCGAACGCGGAGAGCACGCTGCCGCTGCCGCCGCCGACCACGGACCGCCGTTCGCCTGACGCCGCCTTCGACTGATCGCCGAAGGGCAGCGGAGGCGCGGTGGGCGCGTTCGAGGGGGCGATGCGAGGGGCCGCGATCGTGCGCTGCGCCGACGGTGCCGACTGCGCGAGAGCGACGAACCCACCGGTACCCAGTAGGGTACCGGTGACGATGGCGCCGAGCGCCAGCGTCCGCGTCAAGTGGTGCATGAATTCTCCGGAATCCGTTCCGTTGCTCGGATGGTGCGCTCAGCGCACCGTGATGTTCGCTTGTCCCGCGACGAGGTTCGGACCCCCGTAATCGACCATTGCGACGACGGAGTACGATCCCGGTGCGAGTTTTTTGCCGACCGCGTCGATGAGCCGTTTGCCGTTCCGCTCGACGAGCATGCCTTGCGGGAACGGGATGCGGTCGACGACCATGCCGCCTTGCTTGATCTCGACGCGCCCGCTCAGGTAGACGTGGGCGTTTCCGGTGTTGTGGAAACCGACGAGGTAGTGCTGACCATCGCCGAGCGTCTGCGCTTTCACGTCATCGATCTCGCCGCCGATGCGCGTCGTCTCCGGAATCATGACGTAGATCTTGGAGGCGATGCGTTCGACGATCGAGAGGCCGCCGCCGTGGCGGGTGGGCCGCGTCGTGAAGAACACCAGGTTGCTGTACTCGCCGGCCGCGTTGGTCGGGACCTCGACGGAAAACCGCACCTGCGTGAACGATCCCGGTTCGAGGTCGAACTCACGCGGGTTGATGGAGATGTCCTTCGAGAGCGAGTACGGCGACTTGCCCGGCGCCGTGAACGCGTAGTTCCCGGTCGGCCCGACCGCGTAGTCCGAGAGGGACGCCACGATGTGGACCGCTGCACCGCTCGTGTTGCGAACGGTGATCGGGAACGTCTCCTGCTTGCCCGGCTGCGTCTGCAGCTCGTACTTCGCAGGAGCGACGTCGACGGAGATGTCCGCCGACGAGGGAGCGGTGAGCGCGAGTCCGAGGACTCCGATCGTCCCGAGAGTTTGAAGAAGACGAGATTTTCGCACTACGTTCATAATCTCGGCCGCTCCGACCGTCGACTTCACTCCGTCAAGCCCGGCAGAGCGAGATTTTACAGCGGGATGACGGCGAAGGTGATCACCGACGTCGCCGCGCCCGAAGCCGCATTGCCGTTGACGTTCATCTGCACGTCCTGGCCGACATACTTGAACGCCACGCCGGAGAGCCCGTTGGCTGCGGCGCCGTTGAACAGCTGGTAGCCGCCCGCCGTGTACGTCGTTGCCGTGGGGGTCGCCGTGACGTCCGTCGTCACACCGGCCGGTGCGCCTGCGGCGCCGTAGCCGGTGCCGGCAGTCGTCGCGCCGAGCGCGCTCAGGAGCTGGCCCGCGACCGCATTGACCGTCGGGCACGTGGCGCCCGTGTACGCGGCGGGGTTGCCGCTCGCGCCCGAAGCCAGACGGAAGCGCCGCCAGCGTGTTGGCCGCACCCTGCGGGAAGACGCAGACGGCGGTGCCGGCGGGGGCGACGTCGAGGTATTCCATGACCTTGACGCCGTTGGTGTCGTTCGATTGCACGCCGACCGAGACGGCGTTCTCGTAGTAGCAACCCGTGTAGCCGGCCGCCGGGGGCGTGATGCCGCCGAAGGTCAAGGTCGCATTCGCGTTCTTCTGCGACGCCGGCGGAGCAATTGCCCGCGGCGGACGCGAGAATGGTGCTGGCGGTCGCGTTGCCGATCGACCCGGTGGCCGGGTTGTAGTTGACCGCGATAGAGACGGCGGCCGTCGCGTTGACGGTGTATTTCAGCTGAGCAGAACCGTAGACCGTCGTGGACGCCATCGATGGCGCTGCCGTCGCGGTCGCGATCCCCAGCATGACGAGAGCAGCAGCTGCTCTTTTCACGTTCGAATCCTTTCGAGAGGGACGCAAGATGAGGAGGACAGGGCGCCCCCTCCCTTGGTTGATCGACGTGACGCCGGACATTACTTAGCGCTTCAAACGCGTATCGGCGCGGCTTAACGCAGACTTAGCGGGTACGTCCGGCCGCGCTTGGTCACCACGTTGCCCGAATACGGCAAGCCCTTCCCCCAGATGCGCATGTCGAAGCCGAAGACGTGGCCGCGAGGCTTCGGAAGCACGACCTTGTAGCCGTCCTCGAAGATGATCGTGTCGCCTTCCTCGAGCGGCGCGAGCGCCTTGAGCGAGACGCGAATCGTGTGCCCCGGCTCGGGAGAGCGCGGCTGGAAGCGGATCGCGAACAGCGGCAAGCGCGGGTCGACGGGGACGAGCGCCGTCGCGTCCGTCACGTCCTTGCGGTGCGCCGTCACGTTGAGCGAGTAGTCGCCCTTCGCGAGCGGGGGCACGAGAACCGAGCCGGTCCAGACGCCCGTGCGGGGGTCGCCCCGGAGGGGGAACGCCCCGAACACATCGCTCTCGACGAAGAGCGCCTTCACGTCCTTCGCGGAGGTGTGCGCCACGATGTTGAGCGTGCGCTCCCGGGGGCACCATCGCCGGATCGACGGTGACCTGAATCGGCTGCCGCTTGCCCTCGTTGAACGTGAAGACGACGTTCTTTGCCCCGGCACCGAGCTTGAAGATGAGCCCGGAGACCGAGGCGCCGCCTTCGACGGACAGCGGCCCGTCCGGCCCGGACAGCAGGCTCATGCCGTCGGGGATCGTGTCCTGGTCGATCGTGAGGGTGTACGACCCCGGAGGCATGTTGTCGAGAAGGAAGTTGCCGTCGTCGTCCGTGATCGCGGCGTGCTCGCCGGGCTCCGCCACGACGTAGACGTTCTTGAGACCGACCATCTGGCCGAACCCGCCGTCGGCCGGGGCCACGACGTTGCCGCCGATCGAGCCGAGCGGCGTCGCGACGAACTCGACGGGCGTGGCGACGCCCGGCGTCACGGTCACGGTCTTCTTCTTGTCGGAGACGAACGCGACGGTGGAGGGCAGCGTGGTCTCGACGATCTCGACCGTGTGCGCTCCGGGGCTGAGGTGGCCGACCGAGAAATGGCCGTCGGGCGTCGTCGACGTCGCCTGGATGCCGTCGATCGCGATCCCGACGCCCGGCAGGCCGCGCTTCGTGCCGTTCGGGTCACGCACCACGACGGTCCCGCCGACGCCGGCAAAGTTGCCGACGTTGAACTCGATCGACGTCGTTTGGCCGCCCTGGACGGTGACCGACTGGTACTCGCGGTCCGCGATGAGCCCCGGCGGGATCGTCGCGGAGTCGATGCGGATCGTGTGCGTGCCCTGCGGGACGAACCGGAACTCGAACTCGCCGCTCGCGTCGGTGCGCTGCGTGATCTTGCCGTCGAGAATGATCAGGGCGTTGTTGAAGCCGCGCGGCGTCGGCGCGTTGTACGCGAAAGGCGTCGAGGAGTACGAATAGGTCACGGTGCCGCGGATCACGGCCGGCACGTTGGGGTTCGATCGCCCGATCGTCTGCCGCGGCTGTCCGAAACCGAACGGCCCGACCAGCGACGCCTGGATCCCCGAGCCGCTCCCGCCGCCGAACCCGGTCTGGCGGAACACGTCGCCGCTGACCTGCAGCGCGACGACCGACGAGAGCCGTCGCACCAGCGAGACCGTCGTCTCGTAGAGATTGGTGGGGACGCCGTTGTTGTTCGACTTTTGAATGCTCTCGCTCACCTGCGCGTCGAGCTTGCGCCCGACCGCGCGGCGGTACGACAGCGATTGCGCGCTGCCGTCGCCCAGGCTTCCGCCGCCGCCGTCGGCGTTGTTGCGCGAGAACTGGTAGGCCGCGGTCCCTCCGAAGAGCTGCCGGCTCACGCCGACCGCGATTTGCCGCTGTCCGGCGAACCCGGAGGTCGCGCTCGTCGAGGTCGCCTGGTACGTCTCGAAGAGCGAGAGCGACTTGAGCTGCTCGGTGAAGGTCACCGCCCCCGTCCGCTGCAGCGACGACGTGCCGTCCGAGCGGATGTTGTCGAGCCCGAGCACGTACTGGGCGTTGACCTTACCCCACGACTTGCCGCCGGAGAGGGTCGCGTGGTTCTCGTGATCCGAGGTCGAGCCCGGGGAGCGGTCGTCGGTGTGGCCGAGGTCGAGATCGAAATCGCCGAACCGGTCGGTGTGCCGGCGCACGGACAGGTCTGCGCTCATCCCGGGATCGGTCTGACCCGTGAGCGTCTGAAAGCCGGCCGGGTCGAAGCGCACGCCGAGGCTCGCGAACGTGGTCTTGCCCTGAAGGTCCGCATGAAACGCCGTCGCGAGGGTCGCCCCGTCCGTGACGCCGCCGACGCCATGCGTCGACGAAACGGCCACCTCACTATCCGTGCTGAGCTTTGCGCCGTACCGGTGATAATCGATGTCGGTGATCGACTGGCGGCCTGCGGTCTGTTCGCCGGCGCCGTAGTACTCGCGCGGCGGTCAGGAACCCGCCGAGCGCGTTCCAGGTGCGCCGCACGCCCAGCACGCGGAACGTCGTGCGATCCTGCTGCTGGGCGGTGGAGTACAGGAAGTTGACGTCGCCGTTGCGCAGCGGCACCGCCAGGCTCAGGCCGCGCGCGAAGCCGCCGATCTGCAACTGGCTGTCGCCGGCGCCCGTGACCTGCCCGTACGTGAACGCGTACTTGGGCGTCCGGTAGCCGATGACGAGGGAGCCGGCGGCCAGAGTCCCGGCCCCGTAGCCGAACGCGCTCGAGATCGAGACCGCGCTCTGCTCGGTGCGGCGCTCGGCGACCATCGAAAGCGCCGTCGCGTAGTTGTCGGCCGTCGCGCCGAGCCCGTTGCGGCTTTGCCGGTTGAGCGCGAGCTGATAGGTTCCGTCGCCCTTGAAGACGATCGGTCCGGAGCCCAGCATCGACCGGCGCGCGCGCGGCGCCCTCGCCGGAGCGGGCGTAGCCGACGGCGAGGGGCTCGGAGCCGGGACGTCGAGCGCGATGACGGACGGCAAAGGAAGATGAAGACGAACCGCTACCAGCGGTGCCGCGCGGAGCGCCGTATCCGACGCGAGGCAGAAGGCCGATGCGGTCAGACACGCGCCCCCCACGACCGCGATTGCGTCGCGCAGACGAGCACGCACTCCCGTACCATCGGCTCGGCCGTGCCGCGCCTGAAGTCCGCGTCAACACGCATACGGAGCGTTAACGGAAGGCGCCTCGCCCAGCTAAGCCCCGTGCGCCGACTGCCGATAGGAACCATAAGAGAGCTTGGGGGCGCGTCGCGTCCCCGTTTTTCACGGACGGGCAGCTTCCACGGAGGGAAGACGGCACCACCACCATGGACGTTCAGAGTCTCGGGGGGCTCGCGCTTAGCGCGAGCCTGCAAACGCAGAAATCGTTGACGGCCGAATCTACGCGGCTGTCCAGCGGTTTGCGCATCAACACGGCTGCCGACGATCCGAGCGGACTCGCGATCGCGGAGTCGCTTGCGTCCCGCGTCGCCGGAATCGACCAAGGCGTCCACGAGATTCAGAACGCCAGCAACGCGCTGACCGTCGCCGACGGCGCGATGACCTCGATCAGCTCGATCTTGCAGCGCATGCGCACGCTCGTCGTCGAGGCGCGCAGCGGCTTGATGAGCGCGAGCGATCTGTCCGACACGCAGGCCGAGCTCGACCAGCTGCGCCTCGAGATCGACCGCATCGCGCAGAACACCAGCTTCAACGGGAGACCGCTGCTCGACGGCAGCGCGTCGAGCGTGCTGCCGCAGTCGTCGCGCGTGCTGATCGAGAACGCGAACCTCGCCAACGGCGGTCAACTCATCGACCAGTCGATCGATCCGAACTCGCCGTACCTTCCGGCGAACGCGCCGCAGTTCGTCAACTACGTCAGCGTCGATTCGTACGACCCGGTCAGCGACACGCTGAGCATGACGGTCACGATCGGCAGCCAAGACCCGACGTTCGGCCCCGAGCAGACCGTCTCCGGACTGCAGGTCCCGAACGGCTCGAACACGCCGATCGGCTTGTCGCCCCCGTCGCCCGGCGCGCCGACGTTTCAGCAGAACTCGCAGAACGGCATTGGCCCGCAGGTGCTCTCGTTCAACATCGGCACGCTGTCGCCGAGCGACGTCGGATCGAGCGCGCTGATCATCTCGCTGCCGGCTCAGGTCAAGGCGAACGGCGGCGCGCTGCAGGTCAACACCGGTGACGCCGAAGGTGCGGTCGTGTCCGTCGACATCCCGGGGATGAGCAGCCTGAACCTCGGCGTGAACGAGGTGACGCTCGGCGACGATCTCGAGAACGAGGCCGCGGAGTACCGCATCGACTACGCGATCTCGTCGGTCAACGGAGCGCGCGCCGTCGTGGGTGCGCAGACCGTCTCGCTACAGGAAACCGCGGACAACGGCAACGTCGCGAGCGTCAACGAGCAGGCCGCCGAGAGCGCGATCCGCGACGTCAACGTCGGTCAGGCCGTGACGGCACTCACCAAGGACCAGATCCAGGTGCAGTTCCAGAACAAGCTCGTCTCCGACGCGGACCACATGTCGCACATCGTCGCGACGCTGGTCGCCGACTCGATCGTTTCCCCGACCGCCTGAGATTCTCTCCGATCGAGTAGGTGAACCGGGACCTACGCGTGCCGAACACTGCTCCAAACGCTGGAGGAGGCTTTGCCGTGTTTGGACGCCGCTCGTTGGTCTTCGTGCTCGTGCTCGCGCTCGCGGCCGGCTGCTCGCCGGGCGGCGCCGTCGCGCCCGCACAAAGCCCGTCCTCGCCGTCCGGCTCGTCCGCCGCGCAGGTGATCCTTGCAGGCGCCGGCAGCGGCGCCCGCGCGGTGCTCAGCGCCGCGGACGCGGACGACGGCGGCCGCAGCCAGCTCGTCCTCCCGGTGCTCGCGAACTGCGGGAACGGGACGTTCGCGACGGATTGCTCGGTGTGGGTCTGGAGCAGCAGCCCGCACGGCACGCGGTCGAGCGCGCGCGCGACGCAGTCGGTCGCGGCCTCGACGCCGCCCGTCCTCGACTTCTGCACGAACGCAACGTCGTTTCCGTCCGACTTCACGCCGGCGTCGCCCGTCGTCGCGTACGGTCCGGCAACGTTCGCGCTGGGCTACAACGGCACGCACCTGCCGCCGATCGTCTCGTTCAACACGCGGCCGGCGGTCGCGGCGCTGTCGAACACGTTCGCATCGACGTCCGACGTCGCGCCCGGGATGACGCTCACCCCGACGCTCGCAACCGCCGCGGCGCGCGGCTGGCTCGTGTTCTTCACCTGGTCGTGGCCTGCCGACATCCTGCTCGTGCCGTACGCGGTCAACGAGATCCAGCTCGGCACCGGCTCCTCGCCACTGACCGTCCCGCGCAACGGCTCGGCGACGCTCACGGCGTTCGACTGCCTGGGCCGGACTGTCGCGGCGCAGCGCCAAGGCTCCGGTTTTGGGTTCAGCCCCGACCTTCGCGCGGCGACGGCGGCGTCGACCGGGCCGGAGCTGGAGACGACGGTTTACGGGTCAACGGCGAGCGGTTCCGTGCTGGTCAGCGACGATCGCGGAGCGCGGACGGTTGCGCCGGTGACGGCCGGGCCGGCTACCGGACGCTGACGGCGTCGTCCCGCTGCACCGGCGGCGGGATCGGGTCGATGATGCTGTTCTGCTGCGGGTCGTAGTGGACGCCGCCCGGCACGTTGAGCACCTTGAACACGACGTACTCGTGCCGCTTGGCCGGATCGCGCCCGTCCGGGCCTAGGCCCTGGCCGTCGTAGACCACCAGGTGCGGCGTTCCGCGATCGTCCGTGGCGAGCGCGTAGCGAAGGTTTTTCCGCTCGGCCGCCGGCGCGTGCGCGACGGCTTCGTCGAGCAGGCGGCGCTCGTCGGGGTCGAGCCGGATCGCGCCGGCGCTTCCCGCACGCGAGGCGAGCGCGTTGGCCGGCCCCGTCGAAACGGCCGATGCGGCCGCCGAGGCCGGAGCGATCGCCGTTGCGGCCGAGGCCGGCGCGGCGGCTTTGCCGCTGCAGCCGTGAAGCAGGAGCGCGGCGACGAGAGCCGCCGGTGCGGCGCCGCGGGCGCGAGTCATCGAGGTAGCCACCGTTTCAGTCATCGGCGGCCTTGACGCTCCAGCGTACACTTGATTGTGGATTCCTCGTTAGGTGAGGCGTCCGCACGCAGATATGCCGCTGCCCGGAAAGGTCGAGAGACCCCGACGTGGTTGACCAGGCTCCGCCGAATCAAGGCGGCGCTCAACGCGGCCCTTCGACAGTCAGGACCGACTGTCGAGGTCATGGCGTGTGGTGCTGAAGCTCGACGTTGAGGACGCCTCCCGCCCGTAGGGCGGGGGGACGCCATCGCGCCGAGCGGCCGGACGGGGACAATCTCCCGGACGGTCTTCTCTTTTTGAGAGGGGGTGAGCACGATGGCGACGACGACTGCGACGTTTCACGAGGGGTTCGTCTCCGAGCTCGTCGGCAGACCGGCCGTGGTCGAGCGGGACGGCCGCCGAGAGGTCGTCGGGAAGATCGCCGACTTCGTCGTGGAGCACCCCGAGGACACGTTCCCGCGGATCGACGCCGTCGTCGTGAAGACGCGGTACGGCGAGCTGGCCGCGCCGATCTCCGAGGTCGCGTCGCTCGACGCCGACTGCGTCGTGCTCACCGCGCCGCCGAAGATCGTGCGGCCGCCCGACGACGAGGCTCTGTACCTCGTCGAGGATCTTTTTGACAAGCAGATCGTCGACGTGGACGGCCGTAAGGTCGTCCGCATCAACGACATCGAGGTTGCGCGCACGGGCGGAGCGCTGCGCGTCGTCGCTGCCGACATCGGCCTCGGCGGACTGCTGCGCCGGCTGCGCGTGTCGCGCGTGCTGCCGCGCCTGGTCGAGCGCGTGCCGCGTTCGCTCATCGCGTGGGACAACGTGGCGCCGCTGCACGATCTGAGCCCGACGCAGATCCGGCTGTCGGTGAGCGAGAACCGCTTGGCCCGGCTGCATCCCACCGAGCTGGCCGACATCATCAGCGACCTCTCCGCGCAGGATGCCGCGCGCGTCGTCGGCTCGCTCGACGACGAGCGCGCCGCCGACGCACTCGAGCACCTCGAGCCCGACGTGCAGCGCTCCATCATCGAAGACCTCGGCACGGAGCGCGCCGCCGACATCATCGAGGAGATGGACTCCGACGACGCTGCCGATCTCCTCGGCGACCTCCCCGAGGAACGCGCCGAAGAACTGCTGCGCGAGATGGACGTCGAGACCGCCGAAGACTTGCGCGAGCTCGTCGCGTACGACGAAGACACCGCCGGCGGCATGATGACGACGGACTACTTCTGGATCTACCCGCACCGCACGGTGACGGCGACGATCGCGAAGATTCGGCAAATCGCGCCGGAGACCGAATTCATCTATTACCTGTATGTCACCGACCAGTCGGAGAAGCTGCTCGGCACGCTCTCGCTGCGGACGCTGCTGCTCTCGGCGCCCGACGCGACGATCCACACGATCATGGACACCGACCTCGTGACGGTGCGGCCGGACACGCCCGCCGAAGACGTCGCAGCGACCATCGCACGCTACGACCTGCTCGCGTGCCCCGTCACCGACGAGCACGGCAAGATGCTCGGCATCGTCACGGTCGACGACGCCATCGACGCGATCATCCCGGAACGGCTCACCAAGCAGTTGCCGCGCTTCACCAAACGCGCGCAGCGACGGCGTACCGAAGCGGCGCGGTAGGAGACCGACGTGCGCCGCAACTGGCGAGTGCTTCTCGCTTTCTTCGCCGTGCTCGGACCCGGCTTCGTGACGGCGTCGGCCGGAAACGACGTCGGCGGCATCGCGACGTACTCCGCGGCGGGCGCGCGCTTCGGCTACTCGACGCTCTGGACGCTGGTCGCGCTCACGGTGTCGCTCATCGTCGTCCAGGAGATGGCCGGCCGTATGGGTGCGGTCACGGGTCAGGGGCTCGCGGGCCTGATCCGCGAGAACTTCGGCTTGCGCACGACCTTCCTCGCGATGCTCGCGCTCTTCTTCATCAACACGGGCATCACCGCGACGGAGTTTGCCGGCATCGGCGCCGCGTCCGAGCTGTTCGGCGTGTCCCGTCTGATCGCGGTGCCCGTCTCGATGGCGGTCGTCTTCCTGTTCGTGCTGCGCCTTCCGAACACGATCGTCGAGCGCATCTTCGTCGGGCTCTCGCTGATCTATCTCGGCTACGTCTGGTCCGGCATCGCGGCCCACCCGGACTGGGGCGCGGTCGCGCGCGGCACGTTCGTTCCGACGCTCGAGCGCGATCCGGCTTTCCTCGTCACCGTCGTCGGCCTCATCGGAACGACGATCTCGCCGTACATGCAGTTCTTTCTGCAGTCGGCGGTCGTCGACAAGGGCTCGCGCGCGCGCGACCTGACCGCGATCCGCGCGGACATCGTCGTCGGATCGATCCTCGCGATCGTTCTCGCCGGTTTCATGATCATCGCGAACGGCGCGACGATCTACCAGGCCGCGCTGCACAGCGGCAAGCCGCCGCTCAACATCGACACCGCGCAGGCGTCCGACTTCGCGGTGGCGCTCAAGCCGCTCGCCGGAAACTTCGCCGAAATGCTCTTCGCGTTCGGCATTCTGAACGCAGGTATCTTCACGGCGACGGTGCTGCCGCTCTCGACCGCGTACATCGTCTGCGAGGCGTTCGGTTTGGAGGCGTCGCTCGACCGCCGCTTCCGCGAAGCGCCGGTCTTCTACACGCTGTTCGCCGGTGCGATCGTGCTCGGCGCCGGGCTCGTGCTGCTCGTCCCGAAAGCGTCGCTGCTCAAGCTGATCTTCTACGCGCAGGTGCTGCAGGGCGTGCTGTTGCCGTTCGAGCTCGTGCTGATGCTGATCGTGATCAACCGCAAGCGCGTCATGGGCGCGTACGTGAACTCCACGTTCGGCAACGTCGTCGGCTGGGCGACGGCGATCATCATCGGCGGACTCGCGCTCGTCTACGCCTGGCAGGCGCTCGCGAGCGGCGGCTGACCGCGAACAGGAAGCCGCCTGCTCGCACCGAAGGGCCGCGCTATCTCCTTCGTACCCTCGGGTGCGGCACTACGAAAGGCGCATGGCAATGCTCACCGGCTTGATCATCGTGGCGATCATCGCGACCCTCAAAGCGGTCCCGATTTAGATCTACTCCACAGAACCGCAACGAGCGAAGGGAGCTGCGCGCGTGATGCGCAGTTCCCTTCGTCTTTGTGCCGGGCGCTGGAGCCGGTTGTTCTTCTAAAGCGCGCCGAGGCCGTTGAGGGAACCGTTCCCCGCTGGCGCGCTGTAGCCGTCCTGCGCCGTGCACAGGTACGTTCCGCATGTGCCGGTCTTGCCCGACGTGATGGGGTTCAGCGCGCTCGCGTGTGCGTAGATGTACGACGCGTCGAGCAATACGCTCTTGCCGTTGCCGGCGAGGGCGATCGCGCCGGCGACGATCGGCGCAGCCGCACTGGTGCCACCGTACGTGCGCCAGCCGGGCTTCTGCGAAAGGTAGCTGTCAAACGCTGACACGCCCGGATTCGGGTCAGCGTAGGCAGCGATGTCGTTCGACGTGCGGTTCGCGCAACGGTCGTCGTGCTGCCAGGACGGCTTCGCGACGTACGCGCTGCAGCCGCCGCCGGAACCGGACCAGATTGTCTCCGACCACCCGCGCGCGCTGCGATCGCGAGCCAGCGACGTGCCCCCGACCGCGATGACGTGCGTGGACGACGCCGGCCATCCGGCACCTGCGCCCGCATCGCCGGATCCGAAGACGAACGGGACGCCGATGTCGTATGCCGCGTCGTCCTCGGAGGAGCTCTCCTGCACGCTGTAACTGTCGCTCATGACGGTTGCTCCGTTCGCGACCGCGGTGATCGCGGCGGCGAGCAGCGCCGTATCCGTCGCTGCCGGCGCCTCGACGATGACGATCTTGCAGTTCGGACAGACGGCCGAGGCCATCTGCACGTCGAGCGAGGCTTCCTGACCCCAGCCCTGGTTACCGGCGACGGCGCCGTTCTTGATCTTTTTGAAACACCCGTTCGCCGTAGTGCACGCCGCCAGACCGAACGTCTTGCGGTAGACGGCAAGGTCGCTTTCGAGATTTGGATCGTCGAATGCGACGGCGATCCCGATCGTCTGTCCCTCGCCGGCTGTCGCCGACGGTAGCGCGTATGCGCTCTGCAGGTCGGCCGGATGCAGGCCTGCCAACTCGCTCGCCGGCGTTCCTGCGGGCTGGCCTTGCGGGCCGGAGCCCTGGATGATATGGCAGGTGAGTTCCGTCAATCCGCACGTCAGGCCGCCCACGATGCCCAGAACGCCGCCGAGCAACCCGCCGAGCAAGCCGGGATTCGGAGCCGGCGTCGGCGTCGGCTGAACCGGTATCGCCTTGAGCGCGGAGCCGCTGCGAGCGACGTCCCCCGGCACCATCGTGGCGGACCCGCAGGCGGACACGCACAGCACCATGACGGCCAGCATTGCCCAAGCACGAATGTTCATGATCGTCGACCTCCCTGTCGCTGGCCGCGAACGGCCGGCGTGCCTCCATCCTGGCGCACGCCCCCTTGATCGTTCCCTAGTCCTAGGGACCTTTAACCTAACACGACCGAGACCATCGCGTCCACGATCTCGGGATCTAATTGTGTTCCCCGGCTGCGGGTGAGCTCTTCGAGTGCCCGTGTCGGGGATAGGGGCAAGCGGTACGGCCGCCGGCCGATCATCGCGTTGAAGCAGTCTGCGACCGCGACGATGCGCGCCATCAGCGGGATCGAACCGAGACGCAGCCCGTCCGGATACCCGCGCCCGTCCAGCCGCTCATGGTGGCTGCGCACGGCGGGTGCGAACGGTCGCAGCTCGGCGACCCGCAGGACGAGCGCTTCACCGGCCGGCGCATGCGCGCGCATGATCCGCCATTCGTGCTCGTCCAGCGCTCGCGGCGCGTTGAGCACCTCGAGAGGCGTGAACGACTTCCCGATATCGTGGAGCAGGCCGCACCGCGACGCGAACGCGACGTCAGCGGTGTCGAGGCCCAGCCGACGCCCGAGGCGCGCGCACCACGCGGCCACCGCGCGCGAATGCTCCGAGCTGAGCGGATCGCGCGCCTCCAGCTTCGCAAAGAGTGCATCGATACGCGCGTCGATCTCGTCCAGTGGCTGATCGGCATGCGCTGCGAACGCTCGCCGCGAGCGGCGCACGGCTTGCCGCAGCGCGTCGCCGAGCGCACCGAGATCGCGGGTGCATTCGTCCAGCATCGGTATGAGCGCGTCGAGGTCTCCGTACGAGACGGCGACGTCTTCGACCCACGCGACCAACGCGTCGGCCGCGTCGGCCGAATGCGCCGACGAGAGCAGCCCTCGCAGTTCGTGCGCGACGGCGGATTCGACCAGCGTGCAGACCGTGCTCATGCCGCGCGTTCGGGAAGCGCGGCCAAGAGCTTCGCGAACCCGCCGAGGTCATGGCGGCGCAGGTCCGCCAGTGCACCGAGAAATTCGCTCGCCGTCGCGCGCCGTTCGCGCCAGGCGAGCGCCACACGTGCAGCGCCCGCAATCATGGCGACCCTCGGCGTCGAGATCGCACGTTCCCGCACGACCGGCACGCGGCCGAGCAGTGATTCGGCAAGGCCCGCGAGGATCGCACCGCGCGCGCCGTATTGCGTCGCGCCGCCATCTCGAGCATACGCGGCCTCAAAGGCGCGCAGCGCATCGTTTGCCGACGCCGGCATCTGCGCGGCCGCAGCATAGAGCGCGATCTCAGCACAGCGCAGCGCTTCACGGTCGGGATCATCCACCTGCTGCGATGCCGTCGCCGCGAGTAGTTCATACGCTGCGCCGAATGCGCCGCTCCACGCCTTGACGACCGCGCGCGACGGCAACAGGCCTTGCACGGCCGACGCGGCGCCGTAGTGCAAGTCGAACTCGCGTAAGTCGCGCTCGACCCGCTCCACTGCGGTAGCATCACCCTGCTCGACGTACAGCTCGTAGGCGGCTACGAGCGTGTACAGATGAAAGTCGACGTTCCCGGATCGTATCGCCGATTCGGCGAGCCGTTCGAGGATGGCGAGCGTTTCCGCCGGACCGGCGTCCTCATATGCGATGTTGTACAGCACGCTGTACGCGCCGACGGCCAAAACGTAGAGCTGCGCCTCGTCCGCGAGGACGGCGCCGAGCGTCGCGTATTCGCGCGCTTTCGCCCGGTCGCCCGCGTAGAACTCGATGTACGAAGCTCGCGTCAAAAGCTGCGCGCGCTCCGGCACGAGCAGCGAGTCCGCATGGCACAGCGTCGCGTGAAGCGTTTCCAGCGCGTCCGCCGGACGCCCGGCGACCAGGTACGCTTCGGCGAGCAGTGACGCCGTCGAGCACCGTCGCGGAACGTCGAGGGCGGTGTCCGAGGCGTACGGCTCGAGTAGCTCGACCGCATCCGCACGCTCTCGGCGCACGAGCTCGCGCCCCAGCCGGTACGCCGCGTCGGCCGCGACGGACTGTGAGTCCGCAGCGTCGATCGCGTGGCGATACCATGCCTCCGCCGTGTCGGTGCGGCCGAGACGAGCTTCGCGCGATGCGCGCAGGAGCAGCACGATTGAATCGCGCGGGCTTTCATCCAGGGCATCGAGCGCGGCGTCGACGGCGTCGACATCACCGCGGTCTTCCAAAGCGAGTCCATGATCGCGTAACAACGGCATCAGACGGTCCGATGACGCCGCCGCGGAAGCGAGCTCGATCGCCTCGCGGATGCGCCCTGTGGAGACCAGCTCGTCGATGACGACGCCGATCGGCCGGGACGCGACCGGATTGCACGTGGGCGCGGATGCCGCCGGGGGAAGAGCGCGGACCGGCGCGAGGCCGAGGTCGTCAACGCCGAGCGGCATCGAGGTCAAGTCGGCCGCGAACCAACGCGGGATGGGCAGGTCGGCGTGGTCGCGGGCCGCGACGACCAGCCGGACCCCGGGAGCGCACCGCACGAGCGCCTCGGCGAATTCCGCGAAATCAGGCGTCTCTACGCCGAGCCTGTCGACGGTGTCGACCACGATCGTCGTCGGCGTCCCGTGCAGATAGCTCGCGAGCCAGCGAGCCATCGCGGTGGTGCGCTGACCGCGCTCCTCTGCACGCCTGAACGCGCTTGCGAACGCGAGGCGCGCGCCCGGCGCAATGTCTTGCAGGGCTTCGCACAGCAGGCGGACCGCGTCGCGGAAGGTCGGCTTCCCGGCGGCGGCGTCGATCAAGACGGCGTTCTCGCGCGCGGCGAAGGCGCGCAGAAGGGTGCTCTTGCCGGTCCCCGCGGGCGCGGCGATGATAGCGATGGGCTTGCGCGCGGCCTCGGCCAAACGCCGCAGCGCCGCCTCGGAGACGGCTGGCGCAACGGCGTCACGCTCCGCGGCACGGACGGGCAAAAGAGACGGAGTCGCCGTGCGTGCGCCTTCCATGGCGTCCCTCCCGTTCCCACGCCGGGGACCGGTATCGCTGCTTTAACGAAGCCTTGACGCGTCAGCCCGCGGCGGCGTGCTTGACCGCCTCCATGCCCGCGTAGTACGCCAGCAAGATCAGCACGGAGGAGCCGGCGGCGATGAAGAGCGCGACGCGTGCTTTGCCGGGCCGGCGCCCCAGGGCGTTCGCGACCATGTAACCGGCCCAAGCGAGGACGGCGAGCGCGGGATGATACCATGGCACGCGCAGGTGCTGCGCCATCAGCACGATGCCCAGGACGATCTGGAGCGTCACGACGTAGAGCGTGATCCGCCGCTCCGGGCGTCGCCAGACCGCGAGCACCGCCAGCGCCGCGACGAGGAATCCGACGTAGAGGTGAATGGTCAGCGTGGTCACGGGGACGCGTTTCGCTGCGCGGGGCGGATCGACTGCCGGCCACGAGAGCCGCATCCGCGCGCACGGCATTGTGCAAATGGCGAACGCGGCGCGGCAGGCACGTCCCGCGACCGGTCCGTCGTCCGCAGGAGCGCTCCCGCCGCGCCGAAACGTCATCCGCTTGCAGGAGGATGCGATCGTTTCAGCCCGGCCTCTGCGCCGCGACCGCTTCGAGGCGCTGCTCGTCTACGCCGAAGCGCTCGCGCGCGTCGCTGCGGGAGGCGGCGGCGCCCAGGCGCTCGCGGCGCATCTGGCGGCGGCGATCGACGCGGCGGTGCTCGTCGAGGACGCGCAGTGGAGGCATCTCGCCGTCGCCGGAACCGGCGAGCGCGCGATCCCGCCGTCGGTCCGCGACCTGCTGCGCAAGGATGCCGACGGCGACGAGTCCGCCGCGCTCGCCACTCCAGCGGAGCCGCACGCGCGCGCTTTCCCGCTTCGCGCCGGCGAGGCGCGCCTCGGGTGGCTCACGGTCTTCCCCGCGACCGGTACGCGCATTCTGGAGGAACGTGCCGGCCTGATCCGTCTCACCGCGTCGCAGATCGCGGTCGAGATCTCGCGCGACGCCGGCGGCGGCCGCGGCCGGCGGCGCGGGTTCTGGGATCGGCTGCTGGCGCGCGCCTACGAAGATCCGCTGGAAGCCAAGGAAGACGCGCAGGCGCGCGGCATCACGCTCGCGCCCGGGTACGTCGCGGTTTCCGTCGAGGGCGACGGGCTCGACGAGACGGTCGCGGCGACGCGCAACGCGGAGATTCGGCGCGTATGCCTGGACACGCTCGGCACGCGCACCGGCGACGTCGTCGTGGTCGAGCGCGGCGGCGGCTTCTTCTTCCTCGTGCCCGCGCCGCTCGAGGTCGACGCCGCGAACGCGCGCACCGCGGCGACGTTGATTCCGCGCGGCGTCCAGCGCGCGGGACTCGACGTCAAGATCGTCGGCGGCGTCGGCCGCCACGCGGAGATGCTGCACGTCGCGCAGAGCGTCGACGAAGCGCGTGAAGCGATGATCATCGCCCGACGGATGTTCGGCGGCGGACGCGTGATGCCGTACGACGACCTCGGCGTCTACCCGCTGCTGCACCGCACGGGTGCTACCCGCGAGGACTGGCGCGCATTCGCGACGCGCGTCCTCGACCCGCTGCGCGCGTACGACGACAAGCACCAGACCGAGCTGGTCCGCACGCTCAAGCTGTTCTTCGACGTCGGTCAGAACATCAAGGAGGCGGCTGCGCGGCTCAACGTGCACCGCCACACCGTGTTCTACCGGCTCCGGCAGATCGGCGATATCGGCCGCCTCGACCTCGACTCGCCGCACGATCAGCTCACGGTGCGCGCCGCGCTCGCGGTCGACGCCTTAGACTCCTGACATGGCGCTCACGACGGTGAAAGACGCGGCCGCGACGCGGCGGGCGGCGCTGAACCTCGCGAAGGAGCGCGGCGTGCGCTGGGTGCGTCTCGCGTTCGTGGACGTGCTCGGCGTCCAGAAGAGCGTCTACATCCCGGCGAGCGAGCTCGACGCGGCCTTCGACGGCAAAGTGACCTTCGACGGCGGCTCGATCGACGGGTTCGTGCGCGGCGAAGAGATCGACATGGTGCTGCGTCCCGATCCGGCGACGTTCACCGTGCTGCCGTGGGTCGAAGAAGGCCAAGTTGAAGCGCGCATCCTCTGCGACATCGCGATGCCGGACGGCACCGCGTTCGAAGGCTGCTCGCGTACGACGCTCAAGCGCGTGCTCGAGGATGCCGGCGACGTGCTGCAGCGCGTGCAGGCCGCCCTCGAGATCGAGTACTACCTCTACGAGCTCGCGCCCGACGGATCGCCGACGACACGCACGACGGACGCGGGGTCGTACTTCGACTTCTCCGCCGCCGACCGCGGCCAAGCGGTGCGCCTCGATGCCAGCGCCGCGCTCGAAGCGATGGGCGTGCCGATCTCGAGCGCGCACCACGAGCACGGCGCCGGACAGCACGAGCTCGACCTCGCCGCCTCCGGCGTGCTGTCGATGGCCGACCGCCTGATGACGGTGCGCGGCGTCGTACGCCGCGTCGCGCAGCGCCACGGTCTGCACGCGACGTTCATGCCGAAGCCGCTCGAAGAATCGGCCGGCAGCGGCTTGCACGTGTACTTCGCGCTCGGGGACGTCGACGAGGCGGTGCGCCTGCACGCGATCGCCGGCCTGCTCGATCATGCTCCGGGATTCACCGCGGTGTGCAATCAAACGGTGAACTCGTACAAGCGCCTCGTCGCCGCGTGGGACGCGCCCGTGTTCACGGTCTGGTCGCACCGCAGCGCGAACGCGCTGGTCCGCGTGCCGGAACCGTCCGGCGGCGAACCGCCGCTGCTCGAAGTGCGCAGTCCCGACGCGGCGTGCAATCCGTACTTGGCGATGGCGGTTCTGGTCGAGGCGCTCGCCGATGGAATCCGCACGCGCAGCCTGCCCGGCGATCCGTTCACGGGCTCGACGTACGAGCTGGGCGACCGGTACCGGGCGGAGCACGGAATCCGGCAGCTGCCCAAGTCGCTGCGCCAGGCGATCGCGGCGCTCGACGACGACCTCGTGATCCGCGGCGCGCTCGGCGATCATATCTACCATGCGTTCCGCGACGCCAAGCTCGCCGAGTACGAGCGCTACCGCAAAGCGGTCCATCCGTGGGAGCGGGAAGCCTACTTGCGCACGTTCTGACTTTCGTCGGAACCCTTGATTCGGGCGCCGGATGCGCCGATGCAGTATCGGTAGCCGCAGGCGCGGCTGCTCCGCGCGTTGGGGGCGGCCGCGGTTCATCGCATGCACGGAGGCACTTGATGAGTCAAGCCGAACCCGGCGCGCTTCTCGCGCTGCGCGCGCGCACGTCGCGCGTGTTCGTGGTCGTCCTCTGGGCGCACGTTCCGGTGATCGCAGCGGTCGCGGCATGGAACCACGCAGCGCCGCTGGTGACGCTCGTCCTGGCGGCCGTGCTCGCCGGGATCGGCACCGTCGCCGCGCGCGTCTCGCCCGCCGGTCTCGGCGGACGCCTGGGCGTCGCCTACGCCCTGACCGGGATGCCGATGCTGCTCGTCCACGCCGGTAGCGGCGTGTGGCAGATCGACTATCACATGTATTTCTTCGCCGTCTTCGCGATGCTCGCCGCATACGTCGACTGGCGCCCGATCGCGCTCTCGGCGGCGCTGACCGCGGCGCACCACCTCGTGCTCGACTTCGTGCTGCCGTCGGCAGTCTTCCCCGACCAGAGCGGCCTCGCCGGCGTGCCGCGCGTGCTGCTGCACGCCGCCGTCGTCGTCGTCGAGTGCGGCGTGCTGTTCTGGATCACCGCGCACGTCCGCGCGCTGTTCGTCACGTCCGACGAGGAGAACCGCCGTGCGAACGCGGCGCTCGAAGAGTCGCAGCGGCTGCGCGACCGCCTCTCGCACGAGGCCGACGCGCGCAGCGCCGCGCTCGGCAGCGCCGAGAGCGCGCTCGAGGAAGCGCGCACCGCGGCGATCGCGGCGGCCCGACAGGAGGCGTTGCGGATCGAGTCGGAGCGCACCACCGCGATGCAGCGCGACGCGATCGTGCGCGACGTGGTCGGTCGCATCGATGATTCCGTGCGCGACGTCGTCGACGACGTGCTCGCCGCATCACAGCAGATGCTCGTCTCGGCGCGTCAAGCCGAGCAGCTGGCGTCCGAGACGCGCGAGGAGGTCGATCGCGTCGCCGAGATCACGTCGGACTCCGGGGCGCGGATCCAAGAGGTGGCGTCGGCGGCCGGCGAGCTGTCCCGCACGAGCGCCGACATCCTCGAACGCATGCGCCGCGCCGTGAACGTCGCAGAGCGGGCGGAGCGCGAATCCGCTCACGGTGCCGAGCTCGCGCGCTCGCTGACGGACGCCGCGGAGCGCATCGACGCCGTGACGGCGCTGATCGAGAACGTGGCGGATCAGACCCGGCTGCTTTCGCTCAACGCGGCGATCGAGGCGGCACGCGCGGGCGACTCGGGACGCGGTTTCGCGGTCGTCGCGGACGAGGTCCGCAAGCTCGCGGAAGCGACGTCGACCGCGACGAGCGAGATCGCCGGCGTCGTCACGTCGATGCGGCGCGCATCGCGCGACGTCGCTTCGGCGCTCGGCGAGATCGACGCCTCGGTCGGCGAGCTCACCACCGCCGCGAGCGACGTCGCAAACGCGGTCGAAGAGCAGTCCCGCGCGACGCAGACGATCGCCGGCGTCGCCGGTACGGTCGCGGCCGGAACGCAGCAGGTGCGCCTTGCGATCGACCGCGTCGCGGACGCCAGCCTGCGCGTCGGGCGCAGCGCCGGCGAGGTGCTGCTGGGAGCCGACGCCATCGTGAGCCGGAACGAGCGCCTGCGCGAGAACGTGGGGCGCGTGACCGGCGAGCTGCTCGCGTCCGAGCCCGGGGGCGTCGCGGCCGGCCGCGCGTGATTGCGTCCCGCGCGTTGCGCGCCGCAAGCTCGGCCGCCGCGCTCGCGGCGGCCGCGTTCGCACTCCACGGCGCCGCTGCGGCGGAGACACGTGCGCCGTACGCGCTCGGCGACCGCGTCGAAGCGCGCGGCCTGATCGCGCAGAGCGGGCGCCCGTTCCGCTTCGACGACGGCACCGGTCGCGTCGTCGCGTTCTCGTTCGTCTACACGGCCTGCCGCGACGCGGACGGTTGCCCCCTGACGACGGCGCGCTTCGTGAAGCTGCAACGTCTCGTCGATCCGGCGCGCGTCCGACTGGCGCTCGTCACGATCGTGCCGCGAGCGGATACGCCGGGTGTGCTGCGGCGCTACGCCGCGGCGTTCCACGCGGACCCGGCGCGGCTGACGTTCGTGACCGGCGACGCGCGCGCCGTCGGCACGCTCGCCGCGCGCTTCACGATCACCGGCACCGACCGCGACCCGGACGGTGCGCTCGATCATGCGGAGCGGCTCATCGTCCTCGACGGCGCCGGACGCGTCGCCGACCGCATCGACGGCAATCTGTGGCTGCCGGAGGACGCGGCTGCCGTCACCGGCGCGGTCGCGGGCTTGGCGCACGATCCGATCCGCCGTATCGCGGTCCACGTCACGTGGGCGGTGGAGCACCGCTGCGGGTTGCCCGACTCGGGCGTCGCCGCGTCGCTGCACCACGACGCCGTCGCGCTCGTCATGCTGTTGCCGCCCGCCCCCCTCGCGGTGCTGCTGCTGCGGGAGAGACGGCGCCGCCGCGCGCCCCTCGCCCGGGTGCGACGCCGCTAACAGAACTTCGCGCGCGACGCGATCCGGACGACGCCGGACGCATCGGGGTTCACCGCGGCAGCGCGCAGATCGAGGCGCATGAATACCGCCGCCTCAGGATTGTCGTTGAAACGCGGCACATGCGCGTACCCGCGGCGTTCGTACAGCCGGATGGCGGCGTCGAAGTCGCTGCGCGAGTCGAGGTAAACGGCGCTGCGGCCGGTCTCGCGCGCAAACGCTTCGAGCGCGTCCATCAGGGCGTTCGCAACGCGCGCGCCACGGTGCGCATGCTGCACGTACAGGCGCTTGACCTCGCACGCGTCCGGCTCGATGACGTCGAGTGGGCGCACCGCCACGCACCCGATTGCGCGGTCGCCGGCGTACGCAAGCCAGAGCGCGCCCGGGCCGCGCAAATAGCCGTCGAGCGCCGCAGCGTCGTCGCGCTGCACGACGCTGTACGCGTCGCAGTACTCGTCGAGGATCGCGCGCGCACCGGCGGTGTCCGCCGGCGTCGCGCGGCGGACGCGCTCATCGTGCAGCGGCCTTCTCCTTCAGCAGCGTCCAGGCGAGCGCGACGTCGTCGCGCGTCGTGCGCTCGTTGCCGATCGCGATCCGCAGCACGAGACGGCCGTGGAGGCGCGTCGACGACAGAAACACCTCGCCGGTCGCGTTCACCGCATCCAGGATCGCCTGATTGCGCGCGTCGTTCTTCGCCGCGTCTTCCTCCGGATCGGGCGCGAACCGGAAGCACACGACCGAGAGCGGATGCGGCGCGGCGACCTCCCAGCCCGGTTCGGCTTCGACCCACGACGCGAGCTCCTGCGCGAGCGCGATGTGCCGCCGCAGCCGCTGCTGGATGCCGTGCACGCCGAACGTGCGCAGCGCGAACCACAGCTTGAGCGCGCGAAACCGCCGCCCGAGCTGCAGACCGTAGTCCATGTAGTTGTGCACGCCTGTTTCGAAGGTGACGAGCACGTCGGAGGCGAGGCTGAACGTGCGGCGCAGCAGCTCGAGGTCGCGCACGTACAGCACCGAGAGGTCGACCGGAACGAAGAGCCACTTGTGCGGGTTGACGACGATCGAGTCGGCGCCGTGCGCCTGGTCGAGGAGCCAGCGGAATTCGGGCAGCACCGCAGCGGGACCGCCGTACGCCGCGTCGACGTGCAGCCACACGCCGCGCTCGCGCGTCACCGCGCGGATCGCATCGACGGGATCGGTCGACGTCGTGGACGTCGTGCCGACCGTCGCGACCGCGCACATCGGGCGGAAGCCGCGCGCGACGTCGTCGTCGATCGCGTTCGCGAGCGCGTCGGGACGCATCGCGAACGCGCCGTCGACGGGCACGCTCACGACGTTCTCGCGGCCGATGCCGAGAGCAATCGCAGCTTTTTCGATGTGCGAGTGCGTGTGCTCGGTGACGTAGACGCGCAGCGCCGGCAGATCCGCGCGCCCGGCCATGCCGCGCGCGCGCACGTCCAGGCCCAGCGACTCGCGCGCCGCCGCGAGCGCCGTGAACCCGCCGATCGACGCCGTGTCGTAGACGATGCCGTGGAACCCGTCGGGAAGTCCGAGCATGCGGCGCAGCCAGCCCAGCGTGACGTCTTCGAGCTCGGTCGCCGCGGGTGACGTGCGCCAGAGCATCGCGTTCACGTCGAGCGCGGCAGCGATCGCTTCGGCAAGCACGGTGACGCGCGCCGCGCTGATCGCGAAGTACGCGAAGAACCGCGGGTGGTTCCAGTGCGTGATGCCGGGCACGACGAACCGCTCGAAATCTTCGAAGATGCGCTCGAACGGTTCGCCTTCGTCCGGAGCCTCGGACGGCAGCGCGCGCACCAGGTCGCCCGGCTGCGCGCGCGAGAGCACGGGATAGCGCCGCGTCTCGCGGTAGTAGTCGTCGATCCACGTCGCGACACGGTCGAACGCCGCGCGAAAGCCGGGGTCCTCGTCGGCGCCGAGCGCCTGGGAATGGAGCATCGTGGCGCACCCTTCGACACGCTCAGGGTGACACCGCCGCGGGCGCGCTCGCGAAGCACCGGCGCAGGCGCGCTCGCGAAGCACGGCCGCGGGCGTGCTTGCGTCGGAGCGCCGGGGCGCGCTCGCTTGGGGACGGCGTGTCGGGATGACCCGCCCAAACGCGTCCCGAACACCAGCGGTCCGATGAAGTACCGCCTGATTCCGAACACGAGCGTCACCGTCAGCGAGGTCGGCTTCGGCCTGTGGACCACCTCGACCGGCTGGTGGGGTGAGACGTCGGACGCCGGCGCGGTCGCGCTGCTGCACGAAGCGCTCGACCTGGGCATCACGACGTTCGACGCCGCGGACACATACGGGAACGGCCGCAGCGAAGAACAGCTCGCGACCGCGTTCGCCGATCGGCGCGACCGCGTCGTCTACGCGACCAAGTTCGGCTACGACTGGTACCACCATGCCGGCGAACGCAAGGGGCAGAACGAAATCGAGCAGGACTTCTCGCCGCAGTTCGTACGCTACGCGCTCGAACAGTCGCTGCGCCGTCTGAAAACGGACTACATCGACGTGTGGCAGATGCACAACGCGCGCATGGAGCAGGTGCAGGACGGCACGCTGATCGAGCTGCTCGACGCCTTCGTGCGCGAGGGCAAGATTCGCACGTGGGGCGTCGCGCTCGGCCCCGCGATCGGCTGGCTGTGGGAAGGCATCGAAGCGGCGCGCCGCAACGCGCCGGTCGTCCAGATGATCTGGAACATGCTCGAGCAGTACCCGGGCGACGAGATGATCGAGGCGGCGAACGAGTTCGGCACCGGCACGACGTACTGGATTCGGGTGCCGCACAGTTCCGGGATGCTCGAAGGGAAGTACACGAAGGACACCGTCTTCCCGCCGACCGATCATCGCAGCCATCGCCCGCGCCAATGGCTGATCAACGGCGTGCAAAAAATCGAGACGCTGCGCTTCCTCGAGCAGCCGGGACGCACGCTCGGGCAGGCCTCGATCCAATGGCTTCTCGCGCAGCCGCGCGTGGGCACCGTGCTGCCGAACATCTACGACGCCGAGCAGCTGCGCGAGTTCGCCGCGGCGCCCGACACGCCGCCGCTCACCGCGGACGAGCTCGCCAAGATCGCGGAGCTGCGCGCGACGAACTTCGGCGTCGGGCGCGAGCAGAACCGCTATAAAGGGACGATGTCTCCGCCGCCCGACGCGGTCGTTCCGGCGCACGCGTGAGCGTGCGCGAGGCGCTCGCCACCGCCGCCGCGCCGGCCGCGATCGGCCCGTACTCGCAGGCGATCGCCGCCGGCCACTACGTGTTCACGTCAGGGCAGATCGCGCTCGATCCGCACAGCGGTCAGCTCGTCGAAGGCGACGCAGCCGCGCAGACGCGGCAGGTGATGGCGAACCTGGGCGCGGTGCTCGAAGCGGCGGGCCTCGGGCTCGACGACGTCGTGAAGACGACGATCTTCCTGATCGACATGAACGACTTTGCCGCCGTCAACGACGTGTACGGCCGGTCGTTCGGCACGACGCCTCCCGCGCGCTCGACCGTCGCGGTCGCCGCATTGCCGCGCAGCGCGCGCGTCGAGATCGAAGCAATCGCGCTCCGTCGCTAGAACTGCACGGCGCTGAACATCAGCTGGCAGTTCTGTGCCGCGGTCAGCGAGGTCCAGACGGATTCGACCTTAAAGACCTTGTTCGTGGTGCTGTAACTCGCCGGAAACGTCGTGTTGCTCGACGCGTTGTAGTAGTACGTCACCGTCGTCGGTGCCGTGCCCGTCGATGAATAGCCGGGCGTGTTCATATAGCCGCCGTCCTTCGCCCACGAGTTTGCGTTCGAGCCGTCGTCGGTGAGCGTCAGGGTCCCCGCGCTCAGGGTCGCCGACGCCGGGGTCGTGCCGTTCGCCGCCACGGCGACGTTCCGCACGTCGATCGTGTACTTGAGGATGCCGCCCGGACACCACGTGCCGGCCGGCACGCCGCCCGAGCAGCCCGTCGACGTGATCGTGTACGATTTGGTCTGCACGACGTAGCCGCTGTAGAGCTCGTCGTGCACTTCGTTGTTGTTCGCGTAGTTGCCGGAGTCGAGCACCGCGAGGATCGCATCGAAGCGGTTGAACGCCTGGATTCCGGTCGGTGCGGCGTACACGGTCCAGACGAACGCGCTGGTGGCGGCGGCAATCGTCAGCGTCGCCGTCGTCTGGTACGAGTTTCCGTTCGCATTCCCCGTCATCTGCGTTCCGAGCGCGCCGGCGCTGTCGCCGTAGATTGCCACGGTCCACCCTGCCGGCGACGTCGGCGCCTGCGCGTAGAAGATGAAATAGCCGGTCGAACCGCCGGTGTTTTTGACCTCATGACGGATCGCGATGCCGGTGACCGCCGACGTGTAGGTGTTGCCGTTCGGCGAACCGACGACCGTCGAGCTGTTGATCGCGGTGAAGCCCGCCGGTGCGAACGACTTCTCGACGAAGTCGTTGTTGTTCGTCGTCGCGACGCTCCCGTCGTAGCTGCCCGTCGCCGCCGGCACGCCGACCGGCCCGATGTACACGGTGCCCGACGAAGAGCCGCACTCCGCGCCCGACGACGCCCCGGGGACGCCCGCGGCCGACACGGTGAGCACCTGGCCTGCACTGCCCGCCGCTGCCCCGTAGTGCGCGTCCGGCGTCGGGCTGCCGTCCGTGACGCCCGCCGTTCCGCCCGTCACGCCGGTCGTCAGACCGCCGCTTTGCGCGACCACGCCGCCGCCCCCGCCGCCGCCCGGGCCGTGCGCGTTGCCGCCGCTGTTGAGCACGTCGGCGTCCGTTCCGTTCGCGCCGTTCGCATTCGCCGTTACGCCGGCGAGCGACGCCAGCGCGGTGAGCACCACCGTGCCGCCCGCGCCGCCGCCGCCGCCGCCGTCGTTGTCCGGATCGACGCCGATCATGCCGTTCGCCGTGACGGTGAGGCCGCCGGTGACTCCCGCGGAGCGCATCATGACGATCCCGCCGCCGCTGCCGCCGGACGACATGGAGCCGCTGCTGTTGTTGCGCACGCCCGAGCCGCCGCCGCCGCCCATGACGAGCTGCGTCGCCGACGGCGAGAACGTTCCGCCGAGGCCGCCGTATGCGAGGTTCGAGCTGTACGACTTGCCGCCCACGCCGCCCGCACCGCCGTTGCCGCCGCCGCCGCCGCCGGTGTTCTGATCGTTCGCGCTCGGGTCCGCGTCGGAGCCGCCGCCGCCGGCGTTGCCCGGCGCGCCACGGCCCATGTCGCCGCCGGTATAGCCGTCCGCCGTACCGCTGCCGGCCTCGGTCGTGGTGACCGAGCTGTAGGTGTAGGTCGGCGTGCCGGCCGTGCCTTCGCCCTTCTGGCCGTGCGCATTCTTCGCATTCGAGTTGGCCCAGTCGCCTGCGCCGGCCGTCGCATCACCGTTGAGCGCGCGCGCGCCGCCCCCGCGAAAGCCGCGGCCGTCCGCGCTGATCGTCGAGCCGGCGCCCGCAACCAGATTTTCCGAGTCGATCGCGAGCACGCCGCCCGCAGCGCCGTTCCACGCGAGGGGGACGAGCGCCGAGCCGATCGTCGGCGCGTTGTATTGCGGCACGCGAATGACCTGGAACTTCGCGTTGCCGCCGGTCGCGTACGCGTTGATCAATCCGCCGCTGTTCGTGCCTTTGATCGCGACGCTGCCGCCGGTGGTCGCCAGCGCGCCGTTCGCGACGACGTACTCGTAATGCCCGGCCGTCGTCGCGGTCGCGCCGCTGCCGCTGCCGCCTCCGTACGACGACGAGTTGCCCGAGTTGAACGTCGCGCCTTGCATCTGGATCACGAGCAGCAGATCGCCGCTCGCGATCGCGGTCCCCGCGTCGCCCGTGGCGTGCGCCGCGACGGTGATCGATGTGGCGCCCGCAGCCGCGCTCGCGCTTCCCGCGTAGTACGTGTTGACGATGCCCGTGATCGTCGAGGTGCCGTCGCGTCCGGGCGTCGCGCACAGCGCCGCCGCGCGTGCCGGCTCGCGCACGACGGCGACGAGCGACGCGGTGATGGCCGCGGAGACGAGCGCTGCGAGGGCGCGTCGCACCGGGCCTACCCTAGCGCCTGCCCCAGCCGAACAGACGGTCCACGACGCTGGTGAGCGTCACGTACGCACCGCGGTGCGTCGGCGTCGTCGCCAGCGACGGGTCCGCCGTGCTGCTGAGATTGTAGCCCACCCCGACGCGCGTCGACTCTCCGAGCCGCACGCCGGCCTCGACCGCGACCGCCGTCGCCTGCGAGCCGTCGATGCCTTTGACGGCGGCGCGGCGCACTTCGGCGCCGGCGTCGAAGCGCGAACCGACGCGCTGATCGACGCGCAGGGCCGCCAGCGAGCTGTTCGCGGCGTAGAAGGAATCACCATCGATCTTATATGCGTATCGGCCGACGAATTCGGTCCGTGAGCGCAGGTGCAGTACCTGCTCGAGGGAGAGCACGCCGCTCTGCGCGCTGGTCAGCTCCGCGTTGCCGGTGCTGCGCTCGAACTGCAGCAGCGTCACGCCCGCATCGCTGCGCGAGGGTCGCCACGCCAGGCCGATGCGCTCGTCCGACTGATCGCTCCCCGCCGCGCGCGCGTCGTTGATGCTGGCGAACGATGAGAGGTCCGGCGAGACGGCGCCGACGGCCGCGAGCGATACGGAAAAGCCCCCGCCGCTCCCGGTACGCAGCTGCGAGGAACCCGTCGCGCGGAACCGGTTCGCGGAATCGGCGTACGAGAGCGAGAGGCCGTACAGGTCGAAGCCGCCCGCGCCGTCCCCGATCGCGCTCGCGTGCTGCACGAAGGCGTCGCCCTTGGTCAGGCCGAGCGTGATGCGCTCGCGCACGCCCATCGCCGCGTACAGGTCGCTGCCGCTTGCCGTGTGATCGACCAGATACGACGTGTCGACGCTCGTCGCGTTGCCGAGGCGGCGCGAGAGCCCGAATTCCGTCGCGTGGGTCCCGCCCGTCGCAGCAGTCAGCGACTGGGTCGCGGCGGCGAAGCTGGCGATCGGCGCCGCGCTCCAGCGCTCGCGGATGAACGCGCGGCCGCCTTTGCCCAGGTCGTACGTGAGCTGCGCGTCGGTCTGCGACGGCTGCACGTCGTTCTGCCCGCTGAGGGTCTGCAGGTGGTTCACGCTCAGGTCGAGCGCCGACGTCGCGCGCCAGTCGACGCCGACGGCCGCCTGCGTGGACGCCTCGCTCGCCACGGGCTGATAGCCGGCGAACAGTGTTCCGGCGGTGGGCAGAAAGCCGACGGGAAGCGGCGCGGGCGTCGCCGTCGCAAGCGACGGCCCTGATGCGGAGCTCGTTGCGATGCGCCGTTCGAGCGATCCGGTCAGCGTAAAGCGCTTCGTGAGCGCGCGGCGCGTGCGGAGCGACGCCGTCGTCTCGGTGCTGCCGGCGAGACCCGCGCCTTCGTTCGCCTGGTGCCCGAAGTCGAAATCCAGCTCGCCCGCGCCGCCCGCATACTTGTGCGCCCACGTCATGCGCTCGTTGAGCAGCCCGGGCGTGGAGAGGCCGCCGAACGGGTCGTCGTAGCCGGCATCGGTGCGGTCGAGCAGCAGCGAGAACCGGTCGCCGCCGGCGGACCGCGTGAGCGAGGCGTGCAGTGCGCTGCCGCCGTTCCCCGCCAGTGGCACGTCCGACGACGTCGAGAGCAGCGAGCCGCGGCTCGAAGCGTGCACGATCTGCCATCCGCCGCCGGGGATCGTGCCGCTGAGGTCTTCCGTCGCCAGCGAGATGTTGCCGGCGCCCGACGTGTCGTTCACGTAGCCGACGCCGAGTTTGACCGCGTGATTGGCGCCGAACGCCGTCTCGGCGCGGCCTCCGATCGTCTTCGCGGCGTTCCCCGGCGCGTCGAACTCGTACGTCACGACGATCTGCCGCGGGTTGAACGCTTCGTCCAGGGGCAGCGGAATCTCGATGAACGTCAACTGCCCCGTCGCGTACTCGATCGTGTAGTCGACGCCGCGCGTGAGCGGAGTTTGCGCGAGCACGGCGCCGGTGCGCGCGTCGAGCGTCGCGAGCATGATGAGCTCCGAGCCCACGACGATGTCGGGGCGCAGCAGCACGCCGCTCGCGAGACCGGTCGGCGCGAACACGCGGCGGTCGTAGCCGACGTCGTTGCGCGCCGCGAACAGCGTCGCGCGGCGGTTCTCGCCGCCCAGGGTGAGCCGCGCGCCATCGACGAGCTGGTCGAAGCCGCCGAGCGCGTTGGCGTCGCCGCCGGTGCGCGCCTGGAACTCGCCCCACTGCGCGGTCGTGCGGCCGTTGTCGAGGCGCGCGAAGAGGTGGTCGCGCGACAGGGCGTCGTCGCGTCGCGTGCTGGCGTCGCCGGTGATCGTGTACGGCCGGTCGCTCGGATCGCCGGCGTACGTTCCGGACGCGCCGCCGTATTGCGCGCTGCGCTGCAGCGTGTCGGCGGTATCGTAGGCGAACGTCGCCAGCGATGTGCCGAGCGCGCCCGTGCCGAACAGCGCGACCCGTCCGCGCCGCGAGCTCGTGCCGTCGGCTTGCCCATCCGGTGCGTCCGGGATTCCGGGGACCGCGCCCGCACCGGCGGTGACGAGGCCCGTCACGAACGGCTTGCGCAGGTTCGGCGCGAGGAACAGGTGCGACTCCGTCGCGGCGTCGCCGCATTCGGCGCGCAGCACCAGCGCGCCGGAGGTGAGCCCCGGAACGAGCCGCAGCGTCGCGCTGCCGTCGGCACCGAGCGCGACGTCGACGGCTTGGCGGATCGGAGCGGCGGACGCCGGCGACGGCGACGACGAGGCGAGCGGCTCGGGCGACGCGGCCGGTCCCGCGGTCGCGTCCGGCGCGACCGTGCGCTCGAGGCGCGCGTCGCCTTGCACCAGCACGACGTGGACGACGGTCGCACCGGCGGCGTGGTGGTTCCATGCATCGCGCGCCTCGATGCGCAGCTGGTCCGGCGTCGTCCCGTCCGCGCGGAATGCTCCGCTCGCGACGATGCGCAGCGACGTGGGCCGGCCGGCGCCGAACAGATGCTCGACCTGCGGGACGCCGCGCATGCCGCTCGCGCCGAGCGGCGTCAGCGTCACGACGTTCGGCCCGGGCTGGAGCGCGACGCCGTAGTAGGTGTAGCGCGTCACGCCGGTCTTCGTGTCGACCGTGCGCTTTCCGATGCGCGAGAACGGCACGACGGCGTCGCCGACTTTCAGCTCGACGCCGGCGCCCTTCACCGTCTCGACTTCGATGGACGTTGCGGCCGGCGCGACGTCGCCGTCCGCGGGCGCGACGAGGGAAGCGCTCAGGTTCTCCGTCGCGGTGAACGTGAGGTGCGTGAGGTCGCCGCCTTCGGGCGCCTTCGGCTGGGTCAGCAGCGTGGCCGCCACGGCCTGCACGTCGGCTTGCGCGACCGACGGCGCATCGGGCGACGCGGCCGAACGCGGCGACGCCGACGGCAGCGGCGAAACCGACGGCACCGGCGACGCCGCCGCGACGGGCGCTTCATCGGCGTACGCGCCGCGGATCTCGCCCGCGGGATTCACGTCGACCATCGACAGCAGCAAGCCCATGATGACGAAGGCGACGCCCGTGCGGCGGATGCGCCCGCGCGGGCTCACGGTGCGGGCTCCAGTGCGAAGTTCACGTCGTGCATCAGTCCCGCGTCAAAGATGCCGTGCAGCAGGCGCTGGAGGCTGCGCGTGCTGTCGTAGCGACGATCGTCGTACGCGCGCACGCCGGACGGAATCGACGCGGGATCGATGCGCAGCACGTGCTGGCCGGGATGCACGGACGGGAACGTGAAGCGTCCGTATCGGTCGGTCGTCACGGACGATCCGTCCTCGAGGTAGATGCGCACGCCCGCGACGCCGTTGTCGCCTTGGCGAAAGCGTCCGGTGCGCGCGACGTCGGCAAAGACGCGGCCCGTGATGACGATGCGGTTGCCGAGCGCGCCGGCGACGACGCGCGTGTCGGCCGTGGCCGACGCGTGGACGTGCGGGCCGCCGCTCGAGGCGGCGTCGACGTCGACCATGTTGATCAGCGTCGCGCCCTCGGAGGTGAACGGCATCACGACGCATGCGTACGCGATCGTGTGCTGCGCGGTCAGCGCGGGGAACGTCCACGTCAGCACGCGTCCTTCGCGCTGCGGTTCGACCGCGACGCCGTCGACGCGCGCGGTTCCCGGCGCGTACGCGACGCCGGCGGGCAGCGTGTCGACGACGCGGGTCGCACCGAACTGCGCCGCCGAGCTGCCCACTTGCAGCGTGTACATGAGGCGGTCGCCGCCGGACGCCACGTCGCGGTCCACCGTCTTGGAGACGGCCAGCGGGTGGGGCGTGAAGAGCGGGAGGTTCCCGAGCAGCCCGAACACTTCGGAGAGCGACACCGAGTTCGCGACGAGCGTGAAGCCGCCCGGCGTCGCGAGCATCTGGTCGTCCAGCTCCTTGAGCGTCGCGTTGTACAGCAGCCCGCTCGGGTCGGGGCTGATCGTCGCTTCGATGCGGCGGTCGCGGTAGCCGGGCGCGGTGATGTCGAGCTCGTACTGCGCCGGCTGCGGCGCCGTGCCGAGCTGCCCGAGCGCGAACACGAAGCTGTAGGCGCCGTCGCCGCCCGTCGTGAACGGATTGCGGTTCGCGAGGTTCGGCGCGAGACCGCCGGGCGGCACGCCGATGAGTTGATCCTGGGGCGACCGGAACGCCGACGCGGACGTGCCGACCTGCGGCAGCGTGACGACGGCCTTCGTCACGAAGTCGCGCAGCGTGAGGGTCGCGCCGTTCACGGGGCTGCCGGAACCGGCGTACCCGTCGTACACGACGTTGCCCAGGCCCACCAGCACGCTGGCAGGCGTCGTCGAAACGGGGGCGACGCCGTCCGCGGACAGCGACGCGACGTTGACGTACGTCGATCCCGCCGCCGAACCGCTCTGCACGGTCGCGTCGAACGTGAGCGTATCGACGGCGCCGGCAGACAGCGTGCCGGCCTTGACGGACAGGCGCTGTCCCGCAAGCGATGCCGACGTCGCGGCAGACACGCCGTTGATCGCGACGGTCTGCGGCAGCGCGGTGATCCCCGCCGGCACGTCGTCCGTGACGACGACGTTCGTCGCGGGCGAGCCGCCGTAGTTCTTGAAGACGATCGAGTACGTGACGGTCTCGCCGGGATTCGCCGTGTGCGTGCGCACCTGATCGACGAGCTTGTTGATCGACGTGGCGGGGCCGCCCGGCCCGGCAATGGACGCGCCGGCTTGCGCGAGCGCCCACTCCTTGCCGCTGTCGGTCACGACGCCGTTGGACGTCGTCGCGTTCGTCGAGCGCGCCGCGATTGCGATCGGGAACGACGTGCCGACCGCGACGTTCGCGGTCGTGACGGCGACCTGGACCTTGACGGACTCGCCGGGCTGCAGCGACGGCGTGCGCGTGACGCCGACCGTCGCGGGCAGCACACCGGACGCGGTGACGAACGCGATCGCGCCGACCGTGCCGGCACCCGCGGTCACCGATGCGAGCACGTACCCATCGGCCACGTTGCCGCCGTTGACGATCGTGAACGTGCGCGTGATCGCAGTGCCGGCCGGATAGCCTTCGGTCACCGCGTCCGCGCCCGTCTCCTTCGGCGAAACGAGGATCGCCGACACCGACGCGACCGAGGTCGCGACGGTGTTCGACTGCACGCCGTACGTCGTTCCGTGCGGATCGGCGTACTGGGCGGTCACGGTGTTGCTGATGACGATGCCCGCAGCGGGAGAGGCCTCGCCGGCGCCGGCGGCCGCGGCCGTCAGCGACACGGCGAGACCGATCGCGCGCACGAGGCGCCCGACGACTCCCGGCATGGAGTTCCTTACTTCACTTGGACCTTGAACGTGCACGTCCCGGAGGCACCGGCCACCAGCGCACCGACCGTGTCGGTGAACTTCGACGAGCCGACCGCACCCGGACCCGGATTGTAAGCGCCCAGCGTGCCGCCGTTCGAGTCGACCGGCGCCGCGTACAGCCCGTTGGTGTTCGCCGCCCATGTGTTGGCGTACGTCGTGCCGCCGGAGCCTCCGGACGCCGCGCCGTCTTCGGTGATCACGAACGCACTCGCCGCGAGCGTGATGTTGTTCGTTCCGCCCGACGGAGCGATGTTCGTGTACGCGATCGTGTACTGGACGCAGTCCCCAGGATTGACGTTCGTGGCGCCCGCGGTCCAGACCGACGCGGTCGCGCACGGCTGGCCCGACGCGACGCTCAGCGACTTGACGAGCTTCACGTAACCGCCGACGAAGATCTCGTCGACCGTCACGTTCGTCTTCGTGTTGTCGTTCGTCGACGTCGCGGTGACCGCGTCGCCGTAGCCCGCGAACGCGCTGAACGTCGTCACGCTCGCCGGCGCCGTGTACAGCACGCGGTAGTTCTGCGTGGCACCCGACGGCACGCAGACCGAGGTGATGGTCGTGCCCGCCGAGACGGCGGCACAGCTGCCGCTCGCGCTCTGGCCGGCGCTCTGGAACGTCACCGTCCACCCGGCCGGCAGCGCCGTCAGCCCGGTTCCCGTCGCCGCCGTGAGGTTGTACGTGTCGTCCTTGTTGCCGGTGTTCTGCAGCGAGTTGGTCGTCGTGATCGCCGCCGCGCTGGCCGGAACGGACACGGTCGAACCGTTCACGGCGGCGAGGATCGTGCCGCCGTCGGTGTACGAGACGGCCGTGTAGTCCGTGTTGGTCGTCGCGTCCGGCCCGATCGCACCCGGGAATCCGCTGGGACCGTTGAGGACCGAGTTCGACGAAGGCGACGCGGCGGACGTCGCCGAGCCCGCGCCGGTCAGCGCGCCGTTGGCGTTGGCGACCGCGGGCGCCGATTGCGCCGTCGTCGCTCCGCTGCCGTTGGCGATGCTCTGCAGTGTGATGCCCGGGCCTTCGATGTAGCCGCTCTGATCAGCGTACGTCGCGTTGGCGACGTTCGTGATCGCGGTCGCGTTGGCGGCGCCGGTCGCCGTCGAGCCGTTGATCGTGTAGGTGAGTGTCAGTGACGCGTTGGCCGGCGGGACGTTGCCCTGCGTCGTCGTGTTCGTGTTGGGCGCGAACGTATTCAGTCCCGCGCCCGTGATGGACGTCGCCGGGAGGAACACGCCCACGTACACCGCGCCGGTCGACGTCGTCGTCCAGGTCGTGCCGTCGGTCGAGTAGATGACCGTACCGGTCGCACCGCTGCTCGACGGCGTTCCGCTGAGCGTCAACTGCGTCGCATTATACGAAGGCAGCTTGTCCGTGAAGACGACGCCGCACGCGGTGCTGTTCGCGCAGCCGCTGTACGCGCCGGCATTGCCGCCCGGCAGCGCGTTCTTGAACACCGCGGCGAGGTTGCGGGCGCCGCCGTTCGCGAAGCGCACGGTGTACGTCACCGTCGGCGCTGCGACCGTGCCGCCGACGGCGGCCGTCTTCTGCACGTCGATGCGCGCGTCGACGACGACCGTGTCGTTGTACTGCCCCGCGGTGTTCGGCGTGGAGGTCTGTGCCGTCGTGCCGCTGCCGGCCGGCTGCGTGATGTTCGCCGTCACGTTGGTCGTGATCGTTCCGGACGCGCCCACGTTCGCCGCGTACGTCACGGCGATCGTGATCGTGCCGTTGATGGCGGTGAGGAACGGGCCGCCGGCGTTACCCGTCGAGAGGTAGGTGTTCACCGCGGCGACGGTCGTGAAGTTCTGATTGCCGCTGCCCGCGTTCACCACGAACTGCGTGAACGTGCCCTGGCCCGCGGTGACGCCGTCGTTCGTGCCCAGCGAACCCGCCATCTGGAAGTAGCCGGCCCCGTTGCCCGTGTTGGTGAGCGTGTACGTGTCGGTGATGGAGCCGCCGGGGCTGACCGGATTGCTGCCCGGCGCGCCGGTCGTCGGCGAGATGGTCATCGACGGCGCGTTCTGCACCGTCGTCGTGACCGTGTTCGACTGCGAGTTGTACGTGTTCGTCCCGTCGGAATAGGTCGCGGTCGCGGTGTTCGAGATCACCGTGCCGGCGGCGGTGGCCGCACCGGCCGGCGCCGAAGCCGCGAGTCCGAGCGCCACGGCGACCGGCGCCGCGAGGACCGCGAGGATGCGCGCGACGGATGCAAGCGAGGAGCGCTTCACTTGATGCGCACCTCGTACGCGTACGTCAGTGCCTGGTGCGCGGCGATCGCTCCGTCCGTGACGAAGCGCACCGCGGTGTAGAGCGCGGGGTCCGCCTTCTTCACGACCGTCGTGCCGTCGGCGGCTCGCACCCTGACCGTCGGAGATGCGGACCACGTCTTCCCGCCGTCCAGCGAGAACTCGGCGTGCGCGCGCGCGGCTTTCGCCGAACCCTCGACATACGCGGTGCCCGCGGGGATTCGTCCGACCGGCACGAGGCGAAGCGCGGCCGAGTCGCCCGCGTTCGACGCCACGATGTCGTACTCGATCTCGTCACCGGACTTGAGCTCGGTCTTGTCGACCGGGGTCAGCGTCGTGTGTCCGTCCGCGGACCTCGAAACGACCGACCCGGTCAGCTTCAACGAGACGCTCGGCTTTGCCGAAGCGATCTGCGGCATGACGAGCGCGAGAACGACGAGCGACGCCGCTGCGATCCTTCGCATCTTCCTTGACTCCTAACGATATGCAGGTGCCGCCCCCACTCCATGGCAGCCGCGGCCATCCTACCAGGAAGGCGAGCAGACGAGAACCCGTTCCGCGCCTTTGCAAGGAGAAGATAACGGCGCGTTGACGCCCCGTTAACACTTCGCCATCAAATGGCAGCCCGGCGGGCTTCGTGTCAAGGCCGCTTTACGAAAGGCGATGCGGATCACGAATCGGCGTTTCGAGGCGCTCGCCCGGCCGTCGAGGTCTCAGACGGCGGTATTTGCGGTATTGGACGCGCGGGCGGCATCTCACTCCACTGGTGTCAACACTCCGCGAGGTCGGGTGACGCAACTTCGGAGCTTCCGTCTGCTGCTGATCGGCACGGTGCCGTGCCGCTGAGCGACCGTTTTGCCGGCGAGCCGCCGCTGGCGCTGCTGGTTGTCGAACGCGAGCCGGCCGCCGCGGATGAGATCGAACGCGTCCTGCGGCAGACCGGTCTGCGCGTTGCGCCGCGGCGGCTGTCGACGACCGCCGATCTGCGGGCTGCGCTGCGGGGCGGGATGCCCGACGCGATTCTGTACGGCGCGATGCCGGCGGACGAGGAGGCCGCCGACACGCTGCGCGCGACACGCCACATGGCGCCCGATACGCCCGTGATCTTCGTGTCCGGAGCCACGCCGCCGCCCAGTGCGATCGCGGCGGTGCGCGGCGCCGGCGTCGACTGCGTGCTCGAGACGCATCTCCTGCGCCTGCCGGACGCTCTCGTGCGGGTCGTCGGCGCCGCTCGCGAATCGGCGCGGCGGCGACGCGCCGAAGCCGACCTGAAGGCGTCGCGCCAAGCGGTTGCGGCGATGCTCGAGAACGTCGACAGCGCGGTGTCGTCGTACTCGATCCCCGAAAGGCGATACCTTTACGTGAGCCCCGCCGCGGAGCGCGTGTACGGACGCCCCCTGGAAGACTTCTACCGCGATCATGACGTGTGGCGCGAGTTCGTGCATCCGGACGACATCGACGCGTTCTTCGCGACCCGTGACGCGCTGATGCACGACGGTCGCGCCGACCTGGAATACCGGATCGTTTGCCCCGACGGCGCGATACGGTGGATCGCGCACCGCGCGAAGGTTGCGTTCGACGATGCGGGCCTGCCGATCCGCGTCGACAGCGTCGGCACGGACGTGACCGAAACGGTGCAGCAGCGCCGCCAGCTGCAGCGTCTCGGGCGCATCCGCGACCTGTTGTCGGCCCTCGACTCGGCGATCGTGCGCCTGACCGAGCCGCAGCAACTCGCGCGCGAAACCTGCCGAATCGCGACGCGCGTCGGCGGTCTGCCGAGCGCGATGGTGATCATCTTCGACGGCGATGCGGGAACCGTCGAGATCCCGGCGTCGGCGGGCTCGTTCTGGATCGAAGGCGCCGAGCGGAGCGCGCGCGAGGCCCTTCGCGACCCGCTCGCAGCACCGGGCTTGCTGGCCGAGGCGTTGCGGACGCGGCGGCCGGCGGTCGTGAACGACCTCGAGCCGACGATCGGCACCGTTCCGGGACGACAAGAGCTGTTCGACGCGGGACTGCGCGCCATCGCGTCCTTTCCGTTCACGATCGACGGCACGCGCTCGGGGGTGCTCGCGCTCGGGTCGTTCGAGCGCGACTTCTTCAGCCCCGACGAGATCGAGCTTCTTTCGTCGCTCGCGAGCAATCTCGCGTTCGCGCTCGAGCTCGCCGCGAAGCGGCAGCGCCTCGACTATCTCTCCTCGTACGATCCGCTCACCGAACTTCCGAACCGGACCCTCGCGCTCGACCGGCTGAGCGCGGCGATCGTCACCGCCAAGGGCGGCGCGTCGCGCATCGCGCTGCTCATCGTTGATGTGCGCGCCTTCGCTGCCATCAACACGACGCTCGGTCAGACCGCGGGTGACGAGGTCCTGCGCGCGCTCGCCCGGCGCCTCGTCGAGCGCTTCGGTGCGGCGCGCGTGGCGCGGCTCGCCGGCGATCAGTTCGCGATCCTCTTGCCGGAGCTGCGCGACATGCGCGATGTCGTCGCGGTGCTCGGTCACGAAGGGCTCGCGATTCTGCGCGCGCCCGTCCCGGCGGCCGGACGCGACGTGCGAATCACCGCGCAGGTCGGCTGCTCCGTCTTTCCCGACGACGGCCGCGATGCGTACGCGATGTTCCGTGCCGCCGAAGCCGCGCTGCAGACCGCCAAGATCTCGGATGTGCCGTATCGCTTCTACTCGCGCGAGCTCGAGCTGCGGCTGCGGCACCGCCTCGACCTCGAGAACCGGCTGCGCTCCGCTGCGGCGGAGCAGCAGTTCGTGCTGCACTACCAGCCGAAAGTCCATGTCGCCGGCCGGGGGATCGCAGGCGTCGAGGCGCTGATCCGGTGGCGCGATCCCCGGCGTGAAGCGGGCCTCGTTCCGCCGATGGAATTCATCCCGGCGCTCGAGGAGACCGGCCTGATCGTCGACGTCGGGCGCTGGGCGCTGCGAGAGGCGTGCGCGCAGTACCAGGCGTGGGTGCGCGAAGGACTCGACGCGCCGCGCATCGCCGTCAACGTCTCGCCGGTGCAGCTCCGCGGCGCGGACTTCGTCGACGACGTCTGCGAAGCGATCGCGGCGCACGGCGGCTCCGGGCTGGACATCGAAGTGACGGAAAGCGCCGTCATGGAAGACGTGCGGCTTGCGGTCGAAGTGCTCCGCGGCGTGCGCGCGTGCGGGGTGCACGTCGCGATGGACGACTTCGGCACGGGCTACTCGTCCCTGTCGAACCTGCTGCAGCTCCCGATCACCACGCTCAAGATCGACCGCACGTTCATCCACGGCGTCACCACGGACGACATGAAGCACACCATCGTCTCGACGGTGATCACGCTCGGCCGCGAGCTGAACCTGAGCGTCGTGGCGGAAGGCGTCGAAACCGAAGAGCAGGCGCACCTGCTCGGCCGGCTGCACTGCGACCAGATTCAAGGCTTCCTGACCGGCAGACCGATGCCCGCCGGCGAGCTGGCGAAGCTGCTCGCCACGGCCTGAGGACGCGCGCGCGTCTTGCTGGCAGCCGCGAACGCCGATGTTGCGGCGGGAGCCCGTGGGCCTGGTCGAGCCGGCCTGATTCGCGGACGACCGCCGCGACGCCGATACCCACGGTATGCAGGATGCCCTCGAGTCGGGCGGCGCCGCCCGGCGCGGCGCCTTCCCGGCGGTCGTGCTCTGCGCGCTAGCCGGGATGAACGCGGCCGCCGCCGCAGGGCTTCCACCCGCCGACGGCGACCTGGGCTGGCAGCGCTGGCTCGGCGCGCAGGTGCTGCACGGAACGTTGCCGCGCGCGCTCGGGGCCGAGTCGTTCGCGGCGCCCGGCGCGCCGTGGGTCGCGCACGAGTGGATTTTCGCCGCCCTCCTCGCGGCATCGAGCGCGCACGGCCTGGAGCACCTGTTCGCGCTCGCGGTCGCGGCCTGCGCAACGGTCGCGCTCGTCTGCGTCGCGGTGCGCTGCGCGCGCGCCGGTGCGAGCCCGGCGGCGACCGCGTTCGCGCTCGTCTTCACCGAGATCGCGATGGTGCAGTCGTTCGGCGTGCGCGCGCAGGTGATCGGATGGGCGATGCTGGCCGCGCTGCTGCTCGCACTCGAGCTGCCGGGCCGCGCGCGCTGGATCGCCGTGCTGGTTGCCGCCGCCTGGGCGAACGTTCACGCGAGTGCGGTGATGGCGCCCCTGCTGTGCTGCGCCGCGGCGGCGGGGAGCTTCGCGGCGCGCGATACGCGTGCCGCACGACGTGACCTCGCGATCGCGGCCGCCTCGGCCGTGGCCGTGTGCGCGACGCCGTTCGGCGTCGGGTTGCCTGTGTACGCGTACGAGCTCGCACAGAGCCCGATCCGCCACTGGATCCGCGAGTGGCATGCCGTCACGCTGCACGACGGCTCGATGACGCTCGGGCTGCTGCCGCTGCTCGTATTCGCCGCGTTCTCGATCCGCCGCACGCCGCGGCGCGCGCTCGCGCTCGCGCTGCCCTTCGTGTACCTGCTCTTTGTTGCCGTACGCAACGTGCCGCTCGCCGCGATCGCGTTCGCCCCGCTCGCTGCGCTCGGCTTCGACGCGGCGCTGCCGTCGTTCGCCGCCCTCCGGCCGCTACGCGCCCGTGCGGCCGGTGCCGCCATGTGCATCGCCGCGTTCGTGCTGACCGCCGCGGCGCGCACGGTGACGGCGCACGCGGTCATTGACGACCGGCCCGTGGCAGCGATCGCGGCGGCGCAGCGCACGCCCGCGCATCGGCTCTTCTGCGAGGACTTCGCCTGGTGCGGCGACGCCACGGGCACGATCGGCGTGTTCCTCGACGGGCGGGCCGATCCGTTCCCGCCGCGCGTGTGGGAGGACTACGACACGATCATGCACGCTCGTCCGGACTGGCGGCGCACGGTGCGCGGCTACCGGATCGACGCGATGCTGGTGAACCGCCGCGGCGCGCTCGACCTCGCTGCCGAGCGCGCCGGCTGGCGCGTCGCGCGCGACGGCCCGGTCCGCCTGCTGCTGCCGGCCCGGGGTGCGCGCGAAGCGAGCTAACCGTTCGCCTGCGCGTCGAGCGCGTCGAACGCGAGCGCCAGCGCGAGGCCGTACAGCGCGTGCGGCACGGCGTCCGCGATCCAGCCCTGCCGGCCCAACGTCTTGGGATTCGTCGCGCCGGCCTTCGTCGCGGGCACGTCGCTGAGCGCCATCGCGGCGCCTCCGGCGACGAGCGCGCCGACCAGCAGCGGCACGCGCCCGCGCAGAACCGGCCCCAGCGGGCCGCTACTTCGCGGGAAGCAGTGCCAACTCGCGCTCCGCGGCGCGCGCGACGACCGGCTCGTCGGAGCCGCTCGCGATGCGGTACTGATCCCGCGCGAGCGCGATCTTCCCTTGCTCGTTGTACGCGACCGCCAGCAAGTAGTGCAGACGGCCATCGTCCTGCGCGACGCTGATCCCCTTGATGTACGCCGCCTCGGCGAGCGGGAAGTAGCGGCGCTCCGTGTAGTTCCAGCCGAGGTCGATGTACGGCTCGGGCTTCATCGGATCCGAGCGGATCGCGCGGTTATAGTAGGACACCGCCGTCTTCCAGTCGCCCTGCTGCTCGTAGATGTAACCGATGTCGACCAGCGCTTCGACGCCTTCCGCACGCAGCGTGAGCGCGCGGTCCAGGTACGAACGCGCCGTCGTGAAGTCGTGCTTGTGAATGTAGGCTTCGCCCAGGTTCACCACGGCGGGGTAGTAATTGGCGTCGTTCGCCAAGCACGTGCGCAGGTGCCCGATCGCACCGTCCACGTTGTCGAGGTCGACCAGCGAGTTCGCGATGTCGACGCGCGCGCCGCACGACGACGGCCGAATCATGACGAGGCGGCTGAACGCTTCGTACGCGGCGGTGTACCGGTGCAGCGTCTGTCGCGCCTGGCCCAGCTGTTCCCATGCCGCGGCGTCGAGCGGGTGCGACTCGGCGTCGAACTGCAGCTGGTTCATGTACTGTTGCAAGTCGCCCGTGCGCTTGTGGATCATGACGAGCCCGGCCGACGCGCTGCGGTTCGGCAGGCTTTGCTTGAAGTGGTCGATCGCCTCGCTGATGCGGTCTTCGGCGGCATACAGCGCGCCGAGGCGGCTGTGCGTCTCCTTGTCCGCCGCATCGATCGCGAGCAGCGCCTTCCAGGCCCGTTCGGCTTTCGCGTAGTCCGGGACCCGGAAATAGAGATCGCCGAGCAGACGGCCGGCCGCGGTGTCCGCGGGATGGCGCTCGACGTACGGCTCGAGGCCCGCGATCGCGCCGCGTGTGTCGCCCGCGGCGACCTTTGCGCGTGCGGCGTCGAGCACCGTCGGATCGTTCGGATTGGCGTCCGCCGGCAGCACGGTCCGCTCCGTCGCAAACGCGTACCCGGCCTGCCCTACGACGAGAGCAGCCGCCATTGCCAGACAACGAAACCATCGCATGGAGCACGCTCCTCTCGGGCGCCGAACGTCTCAAGTATACATCCTTACGGGCTTGCGGGAAGGGGTCCGACGTTTCTCGCGGAGTGCCGCGGCGGGCCGGCGACGAAGGCTGCCCGGCTATGTCCACCACGCAGACGAACGGTTCGCTCGGGCGCACGCGCGTCGAGACCGACTCGATGGGGAAGATCGACGTCCCCGGCGACAAGTACTACGGCGCGCAGTCGGCGCGCTCGCTGATCCACTTCGACATCGGCGACGACGCGGCGCCGCGCGACGTCATGCCGCGCGAGATCATCCGCGCGATGGCCGTGCTCAAGAAGGCGGCGGCGCTCGTCAACCGCGATCTCGGCAAGCTCGACGACGAAAAGACGAAGCTCATCGCGCAGGCGGCCGACGAGGTGATCGCGGGCAAGCTGTACGCGCACTTCCCGCTGCGCGTGTGGCAGACCGGTTCCGGCACGCAGACGAACATGAACGTCAACGAGGTGATCTCGAACCGCGCGATCGAGATCGCGGGCGGCGAGATGGGCTCGAAGAAGCCCGTGCACCCGAACGATCACGTCAACATGTCGCAGTCCTCGAACGACACGTTCCCGACGGCGATGCACATGGCGGCCGCCGAAGCGATGGTGAAGATGCTGCCGGCGGTGCGCGCGCTGCGCGACGCGCTCGCACGCAAGGCCGAGCAGTGGAAAGACATCGTCAAGGTCGGCCGCACGCACTTGCAGGATGCGACGCCGCTGACGCTGGGCCAGGAGTTCGGCGGATACGTCAGCCAGCTCGAGCGCGACATCAAGCGCTGCGAGCTCGCGCTCGACGACCTCTACGATCTCGCGATCGGCGGAACGGCCGTCGGCACGGGCCTCAACGCGCATCCGGAGTTCGCCGACCGCGCGGCGGCGAAGATCGCGGAGCTCACGGGACTCCCGTTCCGGTCGCATCCGAACAAGTTCGCCGCGCTCGCGTCGCACGACGAGGTGGTGTGGGCGTCCGGCGCGCTCAAGACGCTCGCCGCGTCGCTGATGAAGATCGCCAACGACGTGCGCTGGCTGGCATCGGGTCCGCGCGCGGGCATCGGCGAGCTGATCCTGCCCGAGAACGAACCGGGATCCTCGATCATGCCGGGCAAGGTGAACCCGACGCAGTCGGAAGCGATGACGATGGTCTGCGTGCAGGTCTTCGGCAACGACGTCGCGATCGGCTTCGGCGGTTCGCAGGGCAACTTCGAGCTCAACGTCTTCAACCCGGTGATGATCTACAATTTCCTGCACTCGTGCCGTCTGCTCGGCGACGCGTGCGTGATGTTCCGCGAGCACGCGGTCGAGGGTCTCCAAGCCAACGAGCCGGTCATCGCCAAGTACCTGGGCGAGTCGCTGATGACCGTCACGGCGCTCGCGCCGAAGATCGGTTACGACAAAGCCGCCGAGATCGCCAAGAAGGCGCACCACGAGGGATCGACGCTCAAGGACGCGGCGCTGGGCCTGGGCTACGTGAGCTCGGAGGACTTCGACCGGTACGTCGTGCCGGCGAACATGACGCACCCATAGTGGCTTCGCGCTGACGCGCGAAGCCTTCGCGTTCGGCCTGCGGCCGATCCGCCCGCGCTGACGCGCGAAGCCTTCGCGTTCGGCCTGCGGCCGATCCGCCCGCGCTGACGCGCGAAGCCTTCGCGTTCGGCCTGCGGCCGATTCGCCCGCGACTTCTGGGTGAGCGGGAGGCTCGGTCGGTTCGGGGTGGAACGGGCGCGAGGCATGCTCGGAGCCTTCGGAGCGGCGCGGTGAACGCTGCCGATCCGTACGACGCCTCCGCGACGGTCGACGACGTTCACGTCTTCTTCCGCCGCTGGCGCACGTGGAGCGACGAGGTGCGCGCGCAGACGCTCCACGCGCGCGACGTGCGCTACGGTCCGACCGCCGACGAGACGCTCGACCTCGTCGTGCCGCACGCCGGCGCGCCGCTGCTCGTGTTCTTTCACGGCGGCTACTGGCGGCGGCTGCACAAGGACGACGCGACGTTCGTCGCGCGCGGCTTCGCGCCGCACGGCGTGGCGACGGCGATCATCAACTACGGGAAGGCGCCGGGGCTGCCGCTGGAGACGATCGTCGCGCAAGCGCGCCGCAGCGTCGCCTGGCTGCGCGCAAACGCCAAGGAGCACGGCGCGGACGCGACGCGCCTCGTCGTCGCGGGCCACTCGGCCGGCGGCCACCTGGCGGCAATGTGCGCCGTCGATGCCCAGGTCGCAGGCGTTGCGACGCTCAGCGGACTGCACGACCTTGGACCGCTGCGCTTCTCGCAGGTGCAGGAGTGGCTGCAGCTCGACGAGGCTCGCGCCGCCGCGATGAGCCCCGCCCTGCTCGCGCCGGCCGGCCGCACGCCGGTCCTCGCGTGGGCCGGCACGCGCGAGAGCGAGGACTTCCGGTCGCAAGGACGGGTGCTCGCGGACGCGTGGCGCGTCCACGGCTGCGACACCGCATACGCGGACTCCGATGACGATCACTTCACGCTCTTCGAGCGGCTGGGCGACCCGCGCGACCCGCTGACCGCCCGGATCGCGGAGATGGCCCGCGCGGCCGGCCGCCGCCGCGTACCCGCGTAGCGAAACACGGCCGGACGGCGAAGCGTAGCTGCGGCATGGATCGAGGCTCCGTCATCGTGCTCTCGCTCGCGGTCGTCGCCGTCGGGATGGCCGTCACCGGCCAGCTCACGCACGCACGGTCCACATCGCCCGTCCGCTCGCGCACCGTCGACGCCGACGTCAGCTTGGCGGGCGCGAAACGGCTCGTCGTGCGCGGCGGCTCGGCCGACATCGCCGTGCGGACGTCCGGCGGGCCGCCCGGCGTGCACGTTCGCCTCAACGCGCGCGGCAACCACGTCGAGGACGCCGCAATCCGCGTCTCGCGTGACGGTGACGATGCCGTCGTGACGATCGCGGAGAACCGCCCGCACAGCGGCTGGAACCTGCAGTCGATCACATCGACGGTCACGCTGCGCTCGCCCGTCGACGTCGCCGTGTCGACCGGTTCGGGCGACGTGACGGCCGCCGCGATGCCGCGCGCGTTCGACGGGCGAACCGGCAGCGGTGACGTCACCATCTCGTCGCCGCGCGGCGACGTGCACGCCCAAGCGGGCAGCGGCAACGTCACGCTCGTCTTCGATGCCGCATTCCGCGGCAGTACCGTCGTTGCGACCAGCGGCAGCGGGGACGTTGCGCTCACCGTGCCCAGCGGTTTCCGCGCCGCGCTGCAGACCCATACGAGCTCCGGTACCGTCACGGACGATGCGCACGTCGTGCCCGCGGCGTCGCCGTCGGTCGTGCTGCGGTCGAGCAGCGGCGACGTCCGGATCGGCACACCCTAACGGCTACGCGCCGATCCGCTTCACGTAGTGGCGGTGCCCGATTCCGAATCCGCGGCGCGCATAGAACCGCTGCGCCGCGGCGTTCTCCTCGACGACGTTGAGGGTCACGATGCGGTATCCGCGCTCGAGCGCCCAGCGCTCGACGGCGTCCATGAGAATCGCGCCGGCGCCTTCGCCGCTGCGCGCGACCGCAATCTCGGACACGTGCGCGTAGCGCTCGCGCGTGAAGAAGTCGCGCTCCGTCACGGCGTAGGCGAAGCCGAGCGGTTCTCCGCGCTCGTCCTCGGCGATCAGCACCACGTCGTCCGGCTCGGGCGACCGCAGCGCCTCGCGGAGAACGCGCACCGTCCCTTCGATCACCGTGGCGGGCGCGTGCCCGTCCGCCGCGCCGTGCTCGACGAAGCGCGGCACCAGGCCGGCGACGAACGCCTCGTCGTCGGGCCGCGCTTCGCGAACCCGCGTCATTTCACGAGCGGCAGCACGTTGGACGGCGTGAGCGGGAAGAGCCCGAGCGCGAACGTCGCGACGGCGCAGACCGCGACGGCGACCCACGGCAGCGGGTTCGTCGAGCGTTCGTCGCGCACGTGGCGCTCGTCGACGCGCGCGAACATCGCGCGCACGATCTTGAAGTAGACGTACGCCGAGATCGCCGTGCCCAGAATCAGAACGCCGGCGAGCCACGCGTAGCCTGCGCCGACCGACGCCGCGAGAATCAGGATCTTCCCGGTAAAGCCGATCGTCGGCGGCAGCCCGGCGAGGCCGATGAGGAAGAACGTCATGGCGGCCGCGAGCCACGGCCGGCGATACGCCAAGCCGGCGAACTGCGACAGTCCCACGACGGCATCGCCTTCGCGCGAGAGGAGCGCGACGACCGCGAACGCGCCGAGGTTCATGAAGGTGTAGCCGGCGAGGTACAGCAGCGCGTAGCGCAGCCCGAGCGTGCTCGTGCCCGCGAGCGCGGTGACGATGTACCCGACTTGCGCGATGCCGGAGTACGCGAGCAGACGCTTCATGTCGGTCTGCGCCAGCGCGCCGAGATTGCCCACGAGCATCGACAGCGCCGCGAGCACCCAGATCGGCGCGAGAATCTCCGCCGCGCGCTCGGTGGGCAGCGCAGCATACGCGAAGCGCGCGAGCACCGCCAGCGTCCCGGCTTTGGTGACGACGGACATGAACGCGGTCACCGGCAACGGCGCGCCCTCGTACACGTCCGGCGTCCACGCGTGGAACGGGACGAGACTGAGCTTGAACGCGATGCCGACGAGGAACAGGCCTGCGCCGAGCGCGAGCAGCGGCGTCACCGGCGCGGCCGCGATGGCCGCGAACGCGACGGACCCGGTGGCACCGAACAGCAGCGCCGAGCCGTACAGCAGAAAGCCCGACGCCATCGAGCTGAGGATCAAGTACTTCAGACCCGACTCGCGTGCGGTGCGGCGCTTCGACATCGCGCACAGGCAGTAGAGCGCGAGCGAGAGCAGCTCGAGGCCGAGGAAGACGACCATCAGGTTCGACGCGCCGGCCATGAGCATCGCGCCCGCAGCGCTCCACAGCAGGAGCGACGTGGTGCCGGCCACCTGATCGTCGCGGCCGACGCCCGCCGTGAGGAGCAGCGTCGCGATCGTCGCGATGATGACGATCTCGCTGAACGCGACGGAGAACCCGCCCTGCACGAACGCGCCGCCGAACGCGGCGTAGTCGTGCCCGTACTGCGCGGCGAGCACGCTGCCCGCGCCGGCGAGGCCGAGCAGCGCGATCGCAACGGCAACGCCGCGCCGCAGCGCGCCGCCCCCGCGGAAGAACAAGTCCACGAACAGGATCAGCAGCGGAACGAGCGCGACGATCCCGCAGCCGTACAGCGCCGCGTAGTCCGCGCCGCTCGGGAAGCTAACGGGCGACGACATGCGTCACCTCCGCGAGCGCGCCGGCGACGAGGCCCGGGTTCAGGCCGAGCACCAGGAAACCGGCGACGAGCGGCGCGATCGCGAGACCTTCGATCCACGTGAGGTCACGCCGCTCGGGCAGATCGGGCACGTCTGGTCCGTTCATGATTCCTTGGAAGAGCCGGAGCATGTACGCCGACGCCATGACGATCGCGATCAGCGCGACGATCGCCGGCCACACGAGCCCGGCGGAGTACACGCCCGTGAGGATGAGGATCTCGCCGCTGAAGCCCGCGAGGCCGGGCAGCCCCAACGCGGCGAGCGCGCCGAGCAGCAGGGCGCCCGCGAGCTTCGGATTGCGCGCGCCCAAGCCGCCGAGGCGAGTGAGGTCGCGCGTCTCCTCACGCTGCTCGACCGCGCCGAGCGCGAGGAACAGCGCGGCGCTGAACAGTCCGTGCGCGATGATGTACACCGCTGCACCCTGCACGGCGAGCGCCGAGCCGCTGAACAGCGCGATCAGGATCAGCCCCAGGTGCGAGAGGGAGCTGTACGCGACGATGCGCTTCGCGTCACGCTCGGCGAGCGCGACCAGCGCGCCGTACACGAGCGCGATCGCACCGAGCACGATCATCAGGGTGCGCGCCTGCGCGACCTCCTCGCCCAGAAACGGCAGCGCGATCACGAGGAACCCGTAGAGTCCGGCCTTCGACTGCACCGCGGAGACGACGGCGACCACGGGCGCAGGCAGCTCCGCGTACGTGTCGGGCATCCACGTGTGGAACGGGAAGACCGGCGTCTTCACGACGAACGCGAACGCGAAGCCGGCGAAGATCCAGAGTCCCCACGCCGTGCCGATCGCGACGTGCGCAGCGGCGTTGCCGATCACGTCGGTCGTGCCGGCCACCACGCCGAACGCCGCGGTCGCGAGCAGCAGCGCGAGCCCGCCGCACAGGTTGTAGATCAAGTACTTCCACGCGGCGTGCGCGTGCGGTCCAGCCTGGATCAGCACGAGGAACACCGGGATCAGCATCAAGTCCCAGAACAGCGCGAACAGCAGCAAGTCCTTGGCGAGGAACACGCCGTTCATCGCGCCCTGCAAGATCAGCATCTGCGCAGCGACGTCGCGCGCGCGCGGCCCGCTCAGCGCGAGCGCGCCGCCGAACGTCGAGAGCGACAGCAGCAGCACGATCCAGTAGGACACGGGACCGAAGCCGAGATGGAACGATGCCGCGAACGGGCGCGAGAGCCAGCGTGCGGACGCGTCGCCGGCATGCGGGTCGGCGACGGCGAGCGCGAACGTTAGCGCGGCGATCACCGCCGCAGCGATCGCGGCGGCGGCGCCGTTGCGGCGCGGCACCGCATAGAGCAGCAGGCCGGCGACGATCGGGCCCAGGACCAGCGCGGTGACGGTCATCGTGCGGCCCCCGCGAACGCGATCGCGTAGTACGCGACCACGCATACCACGCCGAAGGCGATCGAGAGCGCGTACGTGCGCACCAGGCCGGTCTGGAAGCTTCGGAACAGATGACCGAGCCACTGCGAGCTGATTGCGGCCTCGCGCACGCCCGCGTCGATCACGTGCGGGTCGACGAAGCGGTCGAACCACGCGCCGAGCGCGCGTGCCGGGCGCACGCACAACGCCTCGTACGCGGCATCGAAGTAGTACGCGTTGACGAGCGCGGCCGGCATGCGCACCGTCTCGGCGCGCAGCCGCTTGACCGCGTCGCGCAGCGCTGCGGGCGTGGCGTAACGCACGTATGCGACGGCGAATCCGATCGCGACCACGACGAGCACCAGCGCGGTCGAGACGCCTTCGGGCACGGGCACGGTCCCGGTCTCGGCCGGCTTGGGGAAGAATCCCGCGAAAAATGCTTTCCACGGCGCGTTCGAGCCGAAGTCGAGCCAGCCGATCAGCACCGTCGGCACGATGAGGATGCCGACCGGCACCGACATGATCCAGGCCGGCGCGTGATGGTGCGGCTCTTCTTCCTCGGGATGGTGGCCCGACGACGCGGCGCGGCCGGGTGTCGTCTCCTCGACGCCGGCCAACTCGGGGTGGCGGATGCCGAGGTCGGACGGATCGACCTCACCGCGGTACGCGCCGAAGAACGTGAGGAAGAGCAGCCGGAACATGTAGTATGCCGTGATGCCCGCGGTGATCACGCCGACGGCGTACAGCCACGGGTGTCCGCTCGCGAGCGCGCCGTACACGACGGCGTCCTTCGAGAAGAAGCCGCTCAGCCCGGGGAAGCCGCAGATCGCGAGCACGCCGACGAGCATGGCGACGAACGCGAAGGGAAGCCGCGTGCGCAGGCCGCCCATGCGGCGAACGTCCTGCTCGTTGGCCAGCGCGTGGATGATGATGCCCGAGCCCAAGAAGAGCTGCGCTTTGAAAAACGCGTGCGTGAAGAAGTGCAGCACGCCGGCGTCGTACGCCCCGATGCCGACCCCCATGATCATGTAGCCGATCTGCGACATCGTCGAGTAGGCCAAAATACGCTTGATGTCCCACTGCGCGCAGCCGAGGATCGCACCGGAGATCGCCGTGAGGGCGCCGATGACGCCGACGAGCTCCTGCGCGTCGGGCGACGCCGACCACAGCGGCGCGAACCGCGCGATCAAGTAGACGCCGGCCGTGACCATCGTTGCGGCGTGGATGAGGGCGCTGACGGGCGTCGGCCCTTCCATCGCGTCGGGCAGCCACGTGTGCAGCGGAACCTGCGCCGACTTCGCGGCGCAGCCGATGAACAGCCCGAGACACACGAGGAACAGCTCGTGGGACGTGAAGCCGCCGCTCGCCGTCCCGCGCGTGAAGATGTCGGCATAGGCGATCGACCCGATGTGGCGGACGATCAGGAAGACCGCGAACATGATCCCGACGTCGCCGACGACGTTCATCACGAACGCTTTGCGCGCGGCGGCGACGGCCGACGGGCGGTCGAACCAGAAGCCGATCAGGAAATACGAGGCCAGGCCGACGAGGCCCCAGCCGACGAGCAGTCCCACGACGTTGTCGCTCAGGACGAGCGTCATCATCGCGAACACGAAGAAGTTCATGTACGCGAAGAAGCGCGCGAAGGCGCGGTCGCCGTCCATGTACCCGATCGAGTAGACGTGGATCAGGAAGCCGACCCCGGTGATGATCAGCGACCAGATCAGCGAAAGGCGGTCGAGCTGCAGGCCGAAGGTCCACCCGGGCAGCCACGTGACGAGCGCGGCATGCAGGCCGCCGGGTGCCGTCGCGTCGTTCCACAGCAGCAGGGTTGCAACGAACGCGACGCCGATCAAGGCCGACCCGACGGGGCCGCCCCACGACCGGAGTTGCGGGCCGAACGCCCACAGCAGAACGCCGCCGAACAGCGGCAGCAGCCAAATCAGATAGAGCATGCTAGCCTCGCAGCGCCGACGCTTCGTCGACGTCGACGTAGCGGGTGCGCCGGAACGTGACCGCGACGATCGCGAGTCCAATGGCAGCCTCTGCGGCCGCGACGGTGATCACGAGAAACGCGAAGATGTGTCCGGCGTTGTTGCCCCACGCGCGCGCGTAGGCGACGAGCGCGAGGTTCGCGGCGTTGAACAGCAGCTCGATCGACATCAGCATGATCAGGGGATTTCGGCGCGCGATGACGCCGACGACGCCGATGAAGAACAGCACGGCGCTCAGCAGGACGTAGGCTTCGGGCGCAACCGTCATGCGGGGTCCTTCACGATCGCTTCGCGCGCGCCCGAGCGTTTGCGCCGGCGGTTCGTTTCGGTCGTCGCGCCGGTCGTGGGGTCTTGGTCCCCGGCGATGAGCACGACGCCGATCACCGCGACCATCAGGATGAACGCGGTGACCTCGAACGGCAGCAGGTTCGCCGTGAACAGCGCGACGCCGAAGTCGGCCGTGCTCCCGAACGCGCCGGCATCGCCGGTCGTTCCCGCGGGCGAAACGGCGTTCGCGGCGTGGAACGGCACCCGCAATGCGGTGACGGCGATCGCGACGAGCGTGAGCGCCGCGATGATGCCGGCCGGCACGAGGATGCGCGGCGCACGGTCCGGACCGACGTCGAACGGCCGCACGCCGCTCGAGAGCAGCGCGATCACGAAGACGAACAGGATCAAGATCGCGCCGCTGTAGACGACGATCTGGATGACCGCGAGGAACTCCGCTTGCAGCGTGAGGTACATCGCCGCGAGGCACACGAAGTTCGCGAGCAGGCCCACGACCGAGTAGACCGGGCGCGTCGCGGTGACGGTGAAGATCGCGCTCGCGATCATGAGGACCGCGAGGATCCCGAACGCGATCATTGCAGCGTGAGGCCCTTGCGCGTGAGCTTGAGCTGGTGACCGCGGTGCGTCGCCTCGTACCCCTCGGTGATGTCGACCGTGTCCTTGGTGCGGTATACGCCGCCGAGGTCCGCCGGGATGCCGTTGGGACGCTCGTCGGGCGGCGTGCCGACCCCGGCTTCGGGCGGCACCAGCAGCCGGTCTTTGGCGTAGACGAACGCGCCGCGGCGATAGTCGGCCATCTCGAAGCGCGGCGTGAGCACGATCGCGTCGGTCGGGCACGCCTCTTCGCACAGGCCGCAGAAGATGCAGCGCAGCTCGTCGATCTCGTAGCGCGCGGCGAACCGCTCGCCCGGGGAGCGGCGATCCTCGGGCGAGTTCTCGGCGCCGATCACGGTGATCGCGTTGGCCGGGCACGCGATCGCGCACAGCTCGCAGCCAATGCAGCGCTCCTTGCCGTCCGCGTAGCGGCGCAGCTCGTGCAGGCCGTGGAAGCGCGGCGCGTGCTGCTTGCGCACCGACGGGTACTCGACCGTCGGCTTCTTCTTGAACATGTAGCTGAACGTCGTCGACAGCCCACGCACGATCGCGCCGACGTTGAAGAGGTTCTTACGGCGGTCGGGGGAGCGTTCGTTCATCTCAGACATGGGCGGGCCACACGGCGACGGCGACTGCCGTCAAGATCAAGTTGAGCGTCGCCACCGGCAGCAGCACTTTCCACCCGAAGTTCATCAGCCTGTCGTAGCGGAAGCGCGGCAGCGTCGAGCGCAGCCAGATGTAGAAGAACAGAAAGAAACCGGCTTTCATGACGAACCACAACAGGCCGAGCAGGCCGTACGAGGGCAGCCCGAACGGGCCGTTCCATCCGCCCAAGAAGAGCAGCGTCGCCAGGCACGACACCGTGATCATGTTGAGATACTCGGCGATGAAGAACAGGCCGAAGCGCAAACCCGAGTACTCGGTGTGGAACCCGCCGACCAGCTCGGTCTCGGCTTCGACGAGGTCGAACGGCGCGCGGTTCGTCTCCGCGACCGCCGTGATGATGTAGATGATGAAGCCGACGATTTGCGGCGCGATGAACCATACGCGGAACTGCGCGCCGACGATGTCGCCGAGCGCGGTCGAGCCGGCCAGGATCAGCACGCCGATCACCGACATCGACATCGCCAGCTCGTAGGAGATCATCTGCGCCGTGGAGCGTACCGAGCCGAGCAGCGGGAACTTCGAGCCCGAAGCCCACCCCGCGAGCGAGATCCCGTACACGCCGATCGACGTGAGCGAGAAGATCAGCAAAATCCCGGCGTTGACGTTTCCGACCGACCACAGCGTTCCGTCGGCGTTGGCGGAGAACGGGATGATCGCGAACGTTCCCATCGCGCAGATCAGCGAGATGAACGGCGCGAGCCGGTAGATCAGCGGATCGGCGGTGTCCGGCGTGAGGTCTTCCTTGAACATCATCTTGACGGCGTCCGCGGCCGGCTGCAGCATGCCCCACGGGCCGACGCGGTTCGGGCCCGGGCGGAGCTGCATCCAGCCCATGATCTTGCGCTCCGCGAGCATCGAGTACGCGAACGTGGTGATCACGACGAACAGAACGATGACGGCCTTCACCAGGACGATCAGCCAGATCGGGATCGCGCTCACGCCGTCACCAGCGCCTTGACGACGCGCACGGCGTGCGCCGGGCCGAACGCGTTCGCCGGCGCGGCGACGACGCCGTCCAGCAGCGCGACGGCACCGTCCGGCGTCCGGCCGTCGATGCGCACCGCAAGATCGCGCAGCACGGCTCCGTGCTCGCCCGAGACGTCGACGCGATCGCCGTCCCCGATGCCGAGAGCGTCCGCGGTCGCGGGGCTGAACGTCGCGCGTGGATGCGGGCGCAGCTCTGCGATCGTGGTGTCGTGCGCGAGCGTACCGCCGCCACTGAAGATCGAGGCCTCCGGGATGACGCGCAGTGCGCCCGACGGTGCGGCGGCCGTCGCGCGCACGTAGACGGGGTCGCCGGGCGGGCCGGGCGGCGTTCGGACCAGCGAACGCACCTTCTCCTCCAGCTCGTGAGGCAGCGTCAGCGACACGCCGAGGCGCGCAGCGAGTTCGACGACGACGTCGCCATCGGCGAGCACGCCTTCCGGCGCACGCACCGAGCCGATGACCGGGAGCACGTCGCCGGCCAGGTCGGTCGTCGTGCCGCTCTTCTCGAACGCGCTGCAGACGGGGAAGACGAGGTGCGCGAACTCGGCCGTCTCGGTCAGGAACAGCTCGGTGACGACGACGAAGGGCACGGCGCGCAGCGCCGCTTCGACCAGCGCGCGGTCGGGATGGTGCAGCAGCGGGTTCGCGCCTGCGATCGCGAGGACGTCGATCTTCCCGTCGCGCGCCGCTTCGAGGATGCGGCGCGTGTCGAGCGCGCCGTCGCGCGGCCGCATGCCGAGCGCGTCGGCGCCGCGGCCGTTCGGCGTCTCGGGCAGCACGTACGAGTCTACGCTGGTTGCCCCGGGCACGTCGTGGAGAGCACCGGTCAGCTCGGGGCCGCCTTCGAAGAACACGCCGTCCCAGATCTGCGCGATGCGGCCCGGCGCGTCGCCGAGCGCGGCTCGCAGTTCCTCGCCGCTCGTGACGTGCGTCTCGGGCACGAAGCTGTTCGCGGCGTAGTCGCCGGCCGAGATCAGGCGCGCGCCGTTGCGCGAGACCGCCTTGCGGATGCGCAGGTCGAGCACCGGCGCCAGCTGCGCGGGCGGGCGCCCGATCGTGACGATCGTGTTCGCCTGCTCGAGATCGACGTGGCTCGCAAAGCCCGCGTGATGCACGACGGTCTGCATGCCGACGCGGTGGTCGAGATTCTCGACGCCGAGTGCGCGGTGCAGCTCTGCGAGCAGCAGCACCTCTTCGTTGAGAAGGCGACCGCCGCCGAGAACGGCAACGCGCGACGCGCCGCCCGCGGCGATCGCCGCTTTGAGCTTGCCGGCCCACAGGTCGAGCGCGTCGGCCGTGTCGATCTGCGTCCACGCCCCGCCGTGCTTGAGCAGCGGCATCGTGACGCGGCGCTCGTCGTTGACGAAGCCGATGTTGTAGCGGCCGCGGTCGCACAGCCACGCGTCGGAGATCGCGTCGTCCTCCGGCACGCTCATCGTGCGCAGCAGCGTGTTACCGCGTTCGTCGACGTGCATCTGACAGCCGACGCTGCACTGCGCGCAGGTCGTCGTCGTGCGGTGGTTGTCCCACGGCCGCGAGCGAAACCGGTACGTCTTCGACGTGAGCGCGCCGACCGGGCACAGCTCGGTGACGTTGCCCGTGAAGTCCGAGACGTACGGCTTGCCCGTCGCTGTTGCGATGATCGTGTGCGCGCCGCGGTCGTCGGTGCGCAACGAGTCCTCGCGCGTGATGATCTGGTCGAAGCGCACGCACCGCTGGCACACGATGCAGCGCTCTTCGTCGAGCACGATCGTCGGGCCGAGGTCGACGGCCTTGGGCTTGGGCATCTTCGGCTCGAGCATCCGCGAGCTGCCCTGGCCCCACGCCATCGCGTAGTCTTGCAGATCGCACTCGCCGCCCTTGTCGCAGATCGGGCAGTCCAGCGGGTGGTTCAGCAGGAAGAACTCGAGAATGGCGCGCCGCCCGTCGTCGACGCGCGGGTTCTGCGTGTGCACTTTCATGCCGTCCGCGACCGGCGTGTTGCACGCGATCTGCAGCTTGGGCATGCCCTCGATCTCGACCAGGCAAATGCGGCACAGCCCGGCCGGCCCGAGCTTCTCGTGGTAGCAGTACACCGGAATGTCGGTGTGGATCGTCTTCGCCGCCTCGACGAGCAGCGTGCCCTTGGGCACCTGCACCTGGACGCCGTCGATCGAAAGCGTCACGAGATCGGTCTGGGGCACGGTTGCGGACACTAGGAAACTTTCCGGTTCAGCAGCATGAAAACGACGCACGCCACCAGCATCCCGCCGCCGAACGCGTACAGTGCGAGCGCGTCCGCGCGGTACCCGGGCGTCATCGACAGCGCGCTGGCGACGAGGTTGATGCAAACGGCGCCGCACAGGGCGATCGTGACGAGCCTGCGCCGGCCGGCGGTCGACTCCGTCAAAACGTAGTAGCGGCGAGCGAGATCCTTCACGACGCGGCGTCCACGAGCACCGGCGGCTTGATGTACGCGCGGAACTGGTCCTCGTAGCGTGTGATCACCGACGCCAGAAACGGTTCGATCGAGTCGCCGAGCGCGCACAGGTTCAAGCCGGTCAACTGATGCGCCGCGGACGTGATGACGTCGATGTCGGAGTCGACGCCGCCGCCGGCCAGGATGCGTTCGAGCGTGCGCTGGATCCAATGACCGCCTTCGCGGCACGGCGTGCACTGGCCGCACGACTCGTGCGCGTAGAAGCGGATCAGCGAGTACGCCGCTTTGACGAAGTCCGTCGTGTCGTCGAAGACGACCATCGCGCCGGAGCCGAGCATGGAGCCGGCCTTCGCCACCGAGTCGAAGTCGTACGGCACGTCGAGGTGCTCTTCGAACAGGCACGCCGACGAACCGCCGCCGGGCTGCACGCCGCGGAACGACCGGCCGGGACGCAAGCCGCCGGCGCAGTCCCAGATCAGCTGCCGGATCGTGGTCCCCATCGCGACCTCGTAGTTACCCGGCTTCACGACGTGCCCGGAGATTGATACCACCTTGAAACCGGGCGAGCGCTCGGGACCCGCCTTCGCGAACCACGCGGGCCCGTTCTTCATGATGTACGGCAGGTAGGCGAGCGTCTCGACGTTGTTGACGACCGTCGGTTCGCCGTACAGTCCTTTGACGGCGGGGAACGGCGGCTTGAGCCGCGGCTCGCCGCGCTTGCCTTCGAGCGAGTTGAGCAGTCCGGTTTCCTCGCCGCAGATGTACGCGCCCGCGCCGCGATGGATGGTGAACTCGAGCTTCGTCTTGGTGCCGAACAGGTTCTCGCCGATGAAGCCCGCCGCGCGCGCCTGCGCGACCGCGTCGCGCATGATCTGATAGCCGCGCTTGAACTCGCCGCGGATGTAGATGAACGCGTGATTGCATCCGATCGCGTACGCGCCGATCAGGATCCCTTCGATGATCTGATGCGGCGTCTCTTCCAAGAGCATGTGGTCCTTGAACGTGCCGGGTTCGGCCTCGTCGCAGTTGCAGACCATGTAGCGTGGGCGCCCGTTGTTCGGCAGAAACGACCACTTACGGCCGGTCGGAAAACCGGCGCCGCCGCGGCCGCGCAGGTTCGAGCCGTTGCAGAGATCGCCGACATCCTTGGGCGAGAGCTCCGTCACCGCGCGGCGCAGCTGTTCGTACCCGCCCTGCTCGCGGTAGACCGCGATGTCGCGCAGGTCGAGCTCTCCGATCCCTTTCGTGAGGACCGGCGTAATCAGATCGGCGGCCATGTCAGTGGTGCCCGTTCGTGGAGGGTTCAGGGCGCAGCGTCGTCTCGCGCACGAGACGCTCGCTGGAACGCGACTCGTACTTCGCTTTGCCGACGATGAGGTCGAACATGCGCACGCCGCTCGCATCGCCGATGCCGCCCGCATTGTTGGGATCCGGCTGGTCCAGCGCGCCGGCCGATTTCCGGCCCGTGTCCTGCGCGACTTTCCACGTGCGACCGGGCTTCACGGTCTGCGCGAGCGGCTCGATGCCGTAGCTGCCGGACCGGATTCCGGCGATCATCGCGTCGACCGACTCGCGCGTGAGGTCGTAGACGAACTCCAGGTTGACCTGCGCGCACGGCGCGCGGTCGCACGCCGCGAGACACTCGACCTCTTCGTACGAGATCAGACCGTCGGCGCTCGTCTCGAGGTGCCCGATGCCGAGCTGCTCGCGCGCGTACGCCATGATGTCGTCGGCACCGTTGAGGATGCACGAGAGGTTGCGGCAGATCTGCACCATGTACTTGCCGACCGGCCTGCGGTACAGCAGCGTGTAGAACGAGATCGTCGATTCGACCGTCGCGAGCGTCTCGCCGACGACGTACGCGATCGCCGCGACCGCGTCGGCCGAGACGAACCCTTCGTGCTCTTGAAACAACTGCGCGAGGGGGATCAGCGCCGAACGCCGCTGCTCGTACTGCGCGACGAGCGCTCCGATCTCGGGTTCGAGGCGGGCGTACAGGTCGTCGAAGGCGTTGCCCGCGCGCCGGCGGTGCGGGGACCAGCCCGCTTGCTCGGCGGCGCCGCCGGGATGGACGCCGGCCGCGGCGTCGGTCTGGGTGCTCACCGGTGATCCGCCTCGAGGTGCGTGGGAAGAGAATGGGCCCGCGACATGGACCGGCTCCCCTTCGAAATGTAAAGCCCTTGTGCCTTCGGCTACGCGTTCAGCACACGCCTCGTACCCGCGTCGAGTGTGCGACGTTCAGCGTGACCCCGACTGTGCGTAGCTCGACCTGCTCACCGAGGCCATAGGCCGGAAACCCGTTTGCTCAGCGGGCGATGACGCTCGTCGCGTCCGCCGCCTTTGCGCGCAGGTGCGCCTGCGCCGCCTCGACCGCGCGACGTGACGGCTCGCGGCGGTACTCCCAGCGCGCCTCGGATTTCGGCGGTACGATCACCATCGCGGCGTTCGCTTCGAACAGCACGACGCGCCCGTCGCGGTCGAGCGCGAAGTCCATCCCCGCGTAGTCGAGCGCGAGCACGTCGGAGATGCGACGCAGCGCTGCGGTCGCGCGCGCGCCGAGCGCCGACGGCATGTCGCGCAAGAACGCACGCTCCTCGTCGCGGAACGTCTCGCGCTCCTCCATGGCGGAGGTCACGTAATGCACCTTCCAGTCGTGCGAGAGCGCGAGGTGGAGCGGATACAGCTCACCGCCGATCGAGAGCACGCGGTACTTGCGCACCATGCCGTCCGCGCCGCGCACGTCGACGAACGCAATCGCGAGCAGCTCGCGTCCCGGCAACGACGCTGCGGCGCCCGCCAGCGCGCCTGCGTCCGCGACGCGCTCGAAATGCTTGCCGTTGTGGAAGCCGGCGCTGCGCAAGAGAACGGGCCAGGTGAACCCCGCCGCCTCGAGCACGCCCGCGCCGTGCGGGCTCGTCAGCACGTCGCGCCGGAACGCCGCGACGCGCGGCGCGATGACGCCGTCGATCGCGCCCATGCGGCGAGCGTTCGGGACGCGCGCGGTCGCGCGGACGTTCGCAGGCCGGTTGAACGCAACGCTGCCGGAGGCGCGTTCGAGACGTTCGACGACGTCGAGCGCCTGCGGCGCGAGGTCGGCGTCGGCGATCGCGTTGAGCAGCAGCGCGCCGCGCGGCAGAGCGAGCGCGTCGCGAAAGCCTTCGGCGAAGAGCGTCGTTCGCTCGAAGACGTGCGGATCGATGACGCGGTCGAGCGGCGCGTTGCCGCCGAGCGCGGAGCAGACGGCCATGAGGCGCACCGGTTCGCCGGAGCCGCGGAACGGCAGCGGCGCGAGCGTGCCGTCCGGGTACGCGCGCAGCCACGCTGCCGACGCGCCGGCTCGGTCGCCTTCGCGCTCCAGCGCGAGCGCGAGGTGCATGTGCGTCTCGGTGTCGCGGGGATCGGCGACGACGGCCGCTTCGAATGCGCGCCGCGCGCCCGCGAGGTCGTCGAGCGCGAGCAGCGCGTTGCCGAGTCCGATGTGCGCGGTCGCGCACTCCGGGTACCGCTGCGACGCCTCGGCATAGACTGCACGAGCGAGCTCCGGCGTGTGCTTCGCGGCGAACAGCGCTCCGACGCCGAGCATCGCGGTGCGGTGGTAGCGGTCGCGAACGAGCACGTCCAAGTACGCGGCCACCGCAGCGTCGAGCTCGCCGCGCGCTTCCAGCGCGGCGGCGCGCGCGAGCATCGCGTCGAGGTCGGCGGTCATTCCCTCACGGTATCGGCGAGGATGCTCACAACCCGCTGGGACACCGGCCGCGCCTCGCGAAAGCCGCGCCGATGGCGACGCTGGGATGGATCGGGATGGGCGAGATCGGAACGCCGATGGCGCTGCAGCTGCTCGGCGCGGGACACCGCGTCGTCGTGTGGGGCCGCACGGCGTCGCGCCTGACCCCGGCGCTCGACGCCGGCGCGACGGCCGCTGCGTCGGCCGCGGAGCTCGCGGCGCAGTGCGAGGCGGTGCTGCTGTGCGTCACCGACGGCGATGCGGTGGAAGAGGTGGTGTTCGGACCGCGCGGCGTCGCCGAAGGCGCGCGGCGCGGCAGCCTGATCGTCGACCACTCGACCATCCATCCCGAGACCACGCGCCTGGCCGGCCGGCGGCTGCGCTCGGCCGGCGTCGGCTGGGTCGACGCGCCGGTTTCCGGCGGCGCGAAGGGCGCCGCGGCCGGGACGCTTTCCGTCTTCCTCGGGGGCGAGGTCACGGACGTGGATCGCGTGCGCCCTTGGATCGCCGCGTATGCCGGGAACGTCACGCACATGGGGCCGGCCGGGAGCGGACAGATCGCCAAGTCATGCAATCAGGCGATCGTGGCGGCGACCGTCGGCCTGTGGGCCGAAGTGATCGCGTACGCGCGGCGGTGCGGCATCGACCCCGACGTGCTCGTCGATGCGCTCGACGGCGGCTGGGCCGACTCGGCGATCCGCCGCGTCCACGGTCACGATCTGGTCGCGGGTCGCTTCCGCCGGACGCCGGGCCTGATCATCCTCAAGGACCTGGACATCGTCGGCGACATGGCGCGGGCGACGAAATCGCCGATGCCGGTCACGGAGTCGGTCGCGACGCTCTTCCGGTTGCTGCTCTTGCAGGGCCACGAACCCGGAGGCTTCGCGTCGATCATGCAGGTCTACCGGGACGCGTCGCGTGACGAGGGCGGTACAAGCTAGCCCACGAACGTCGCGGGGCGCCGGGCAAGCGCACCTTCCTTCCGGAGGACACTCCATGCGCGCGATCGCGACGTTCTTCACACTGGCGGCAGCCGTGCTCACCGCGAGCGCCGCCCTGGCGCAAGCCCCGTCGGCGCCGCCTCCGCCCCAGCCGCCGTCGGGCGGCACGCCCGAGCAGATGCCGTTCGCGACGCCGTACGGCACGCCGATCAGCGTCGGCCGCGCGCAGCAGCTCGCGAACGCGGTGCTTGCGGAAGCGGCGAAGCACCCGACGTGGCGGTTCAACATCGCCGTCGTCGATCCGAACGGCGACTTGATCTACTTCTACCGCATGGACGGCGCGCAGCTCGCTTCGATCACGATCGCGCAGGGCAAGGCGCGCACGGCCGCCCGGTTCCGCCGCGAGACGCGCACGTTCTACAACGCGTACGAGACGGGACACCCGTACGTGTCGACGCTCGACCCCACGCTCGTCGCGTCGCCCGGCGGCTTCCCGCTGATCGACAACGGGCGGCTGATCGGCGCGATCGGCTGCAGCGGCGGCACCGGCGATCAGGACGCGACGGTCTGCGCCGCGGGCGCAGCCGCGCTACCGAACACGCGCTGACGGCGGATCGGCGAAGCCGAACACGACGGCTTGAGCTCTCGGCTCAAGCCACTAGCGGTCGACTTCGCCGAAGACCGGGTCGAGGCTGCCGATCATCACGACCATGTCGGCGATCAGCTCACCGACCGCGATCTTCTTGAGCACCTGCAGGTTGTAGAGCGACGGCGGCCGCGTGCGCACGCGCCAGGGCCGGTTGTCGCCGTTCGACACGACGTAGTAGCCGAGCTCGCCGCGCGGCCCTTCGACGGCTTGGTACACGTCGCCGGGCGGCACGCGAAACGACTCGGACACCAGCTTGAAGTGGTGGATCAGCGCCTCCATGGAGAGCGCGATCGTCTCCTTGGGCGGCGGCGCGAACTTCGTGTCGGGAATCTGCCACGGGCCGGGCTCGTCGAGGTCCTTGCGTACCTGGCGGACGATGCGCATCGACTCGTCCATCTCGTCGAGACGCACCAAGAAGCGCGCATACGCGTCGCCCTCGGTGCGGACGGGCACGTCGAACGTATAGCGGTCGAAACCGCTATACGGCATCGCCTTGCGCACGTCGTACGCGATGCCCGTTGCGCGCAGCGTCGGGCCGGTCAGACTCCAGGCGACGGCGTCCTCCGGCGAGATGATGCCGACGTCGATCATGCGATCCTGAAGGATCGGGTTCTTCTGCAGCAGGCGCCGCACGTCGCGCATGCGCGGCTCGTACATCGCGATCAGCGCGTCGAGCTTCTCGAGGAAACCGGCGGGCAGATCCTGCGCGACGCCGCCGATGCGAATGTAGTTCGGATGCATGCGCGCGCCGCCCGACATCTCGAAGAGGTCGAGGATGCGTTCGCGCAGGTCGAAGCAGTAGAAGAATCCCGTCAGGGCGCCGAGGTCGATCCCGCCCGTGCCGAGCCAGACGCAGTGGGACGCAATGCGCGAGAGCTCGCTGAGCAGCACGCGGATGCGCTGGGCGCGCACCGGGATCGCGCTCTCGATGCCGAGCAGCTTCTCGACGGCCAGGTAGTAACAGAGCGCGTTGGTCAGCGGCGAGAGGTAGTCCATCCGCTCGATGACGGTGGACGCCTGCGACCAGAAGAGGTTCTCGGCGCTCTTCTCGATGCCGGTGTGCAGGTAGCCGATCTCGGGCGACGCCTCGGTGACGATCTCGCCCTCGATCTTCGTGATGATCTGCAGCACGCCGTGCGTCGACGGATGCTGCGGACCCATCGAGAGCACCATGCTGCTGTCGGTGCGCTCGATGACGTCGACGTTGTAGCCGCCCTCGGCTTCGGGTGCGACGCTGGCCATCGTCACGGCGTGCTGTCCTTCGTGTTGAGGTTGACGGGGCGCTGGGCGAGCTGTTCGGGCGTCGCCGCGCCGCCGGTCACCGTGCCGCCGGGATGCTTCCCGCTTTGCGCCGCGGCCGCGGGATCCGCTGCGCCGTGGAACTCGTTGCGTCCGCGCGCCTGCGCGATCTGGCGCTGCAGCGCCGCGGCCGTCTTTCCGGACGCGGGCGTGCCCGCGGCGACGTTCGACTTGAGCGCGAACGACGGACGCGGCGTGCGCTCGCGCGCGGGGCCGCGCAGCGGATAGTCCTTGCGCAGGGGATAGCCTTCCCAGTCGTCCGGCATCTGGATGCGGCGCAGATCGGGGTGTCCGGTGAACGTGATGCCGTACAGGTCGAAGATTTCACGCTCGGCCCAGTCGGCGCTCGGCCATACGTCGGCGACGCTCGGAACGACCGGCTCGTTTTCCGGGACGCCGCACAGCACGCGTATGCGCTCGGGGCGGCCGACCTCCGCGACGCTCGCCGGCGCGACCGGCAGCTTGAGCAGATGGTAGACCACGTCGAAGCGCGCCGGCTCGCGGCCGGGATAGTCGACGGCGCCGACGTCGAGCAGCATCGTGAACCCGTCGCCGCGCAGCGGCGCGAGCGTCGAGCGCAGCTCGCCCGGGGTGACGCGCACGATGCGCGCGTCGTCGAGGTCGGGCCGAACGGCGGTCGGGTCGAGCGCGGTCGCGCCGGCCGGCGGTGCTTGCGAAGACGGCATCGGCTATGCGCGCGCCAGCACGCCGCCGCGGCCGCCGGCTTTGATCTGCTGCTGGATCAGGTTCACCGCGTAGAGCAATCCGTCGGGCGTCGGCGGGCAGCCCGGTACGTAGACGTCCACCGGAACGATCGTGTCGACGCCCTGCACGATGGCGTAGTTGTCGAACACGCCGCCGCTCGACGCGCACGCGCCCATCGAGATGACCCACTTCGGGTCGGCCATCTGATCGTAGAGGCGCTTGACGATGGGCGCCATCTTCTGCGCGACGCGGCCCGACACGATCATCAGGTCCGCTTGGCGCGGCGACGCCCGGAAGACTTCCGAGCCGAAGCGCGCCATGTCGTACTCGGGCGCCGTCGCCGTCATCATCTCGATGGCGCAGCACGCGAGGCCCATCGTCAGCGGCCAAACGCTCGACGCCTGCGCCCAGCGGGCGACCGAGTCGACCGTGGTCAGAAGAAAGTCACCGCCCGAACCTAACGCCACTGAAAACCGCCTCGCTTCCACACGTACGCATACCCGATTGCGAGCACGACGACGAAGATCAGCATCTCGGCCAGGCCGAACAGCCGCAGCGAGTGCATCTGCACTGCCCACGGATAGAACGAGGCAGCCTCGACGTCGAAGATCACGAACAGCATCGCGATGAGGTAGAACCGCACGGGGAAGCGGCCGGACACGTCGGAGGTCGGCTCGACGCCGCACTCGTACGCTTCCGACTTCACCGGATTCGGTTTCTTCCGGGCGAGCACGCCGGGCAGCAGGCAGAACCCGAGGGACGCCAGGAACGCGACGGCGAGATAGATAGCGACGGGACCATAGGGAGACACGACCTGAAGATATACACGAACGCAGGCCTTCGAGCCTTCGTCCTCGGTCTCGTCGCCGTGCTGAGCGCGTGCGGCCCGAATCCGAACGGGCAAGGGGTCACCGACACCGGTTCCGTCGTCGGCACGATCGTCGACGCGCGCACGCCGACGCAGGCGATCCCCAACGCAACCATCCAGATTGGCCTCGTCGTGCAGCGGCTCTCGCCGTCGGACAATGGCCGCTTCACGCTGGGCAACGTGCCGACGGGGACGCAGACGATCGTGATCAGCGCGATCGGTTACTCCACGTACCAGAACCAGGTGGTCGTCCGCAAGGACCAGACGTCGGATTTGGGCGTGATCGGGCTGTCGTCGTCGACCGGCTTATAAGCGCCGCCGTGTGATCGTCCTCGACGTCCTGGCCGCGTTGGCCGGTGCAGCGCTGGTCCTCACGTCGCTCGGCGATCTGTTCCAGTCCGTCGTCGTGCCGCGCTCCGTCGGGTCGCGGTTCCGCGCGAGCCCGCGCATCTCGCGCTACGGCTGGCGCTGGTGGCGCGAACGGGCGCTGGGCATCGCGGACGCGGAGCGCCGCGAAGACACGCTCGCGGTGTTCGCGCCGACGCTGCTCGTATCGCTGCTCGCATACTGGGTGCTGTCCGAAGTACTCGGGTACGGTCTGCTGTTCTGGGCGCTGCGCGGCGGTCTGCGCCCCGTCCCGGAGCTCGGCGGCGCGATCTACTTCGCCGGCGCCTCGCTGCTCACGATCGGCTACGGCGACATCGCGCCGACGGAATGGTACACGCGCGCGCTCGCGCTGGTCGCGGCGGCCGGTGGGCTCGCGACGTTCGCGATCGTCACGACCTTTTTGTTTCAGACCTTCGCCGCATTCCAGCGCCGCGAGGCGTTCGTCGTGACGATCTCCGAACGCACCGGCGCCCCTCCGAGCGGCGTCGAGTTCGTGCGAACGCACGCCAAGCTGCGCATGATGGGCGACGTCGGCCCGATCCTGCGCGAGGCGCAGCTCTGGATCGCCGAAGTGATGGAGACGCACCTCGCGTACCCGGTCCTCACGTACTTTCGATCCAGCCACGACGACGAGTCGTGGGTCGGCACGCTCGGTGCGATTCTCGACGCGACGACGCTGCTGATCACCACGGTCGACCTGGATCACCGCGGGCAGGCCGAGATCACCGCGCGCTTGGGGACGCACCTCGTGCGCGACTTCAGCGGCTTCTTCCGTCTGCCGCCCAGCGAGGAGGCGGGCGTGGAGCGGCAAGAGTTCGTTGCTGCCTACGAGACCCTGCGGGACCTCGACGTCCCGCTGCACCCGCTCGACGAAGCGTGGACGGCGTTCTCGGCGAAACGTGCCGCGTACGCCGCACCTCTCGACGCGATGGCACGCTGGTGGCGCATCCCGCCCGCGCGTTGGGTGGGCGACCGCTCGCGCGTCCGCACGCACATCAACGTCGGCAGCAGCGCGGGCTGACGCGTCAGCGGCGCGAGGCTGCTTGCGTGCGCGGGTGTAACGCGAGGAAGCGCGTCGCCGCGTCGATCGGCGTCGCGAAGCCGATGGCGCGCTCTTCGTCGAACCGCGACTCCGCGATGCCGATGACATCGCCTGTCGCGACGTCGAACACCGGGCCGCCGCTTTCGCCGGGGATGATCGGCACGTCGAGCTCGAGGGCGCCTTTGCGCACGCTCGCGACGCGGCCCGTGTACAGCGAGGCCGTCCGGTCGAGGTGCTCGTCCTCGAAGGCGTCGGGAATCGGATAGCCGAGGACGCCGATCGCCGTTCCGGGCGACAGTCCCGCGATGCTGCCGAGCCGCGCCGCGCGCTGGTTCGGGATCGGGACGTCGACGATCGCGAGGTCGTCGTCTTCGCCCGTCGTTGCGACGACGCGCGCCGTCGCGTGCGCTCCGTCCCCGACCGTCGCGACGAGGTCGCGCGCGTCCGCGACGACGTGCGCGCCGGTCAGCACGCGCGTCCCCCACGCACCGCTGTCGACGACGACGCCGCTCCCATAGGCGTCGTCCCATCCGCCGCGGTGCTTGGGATCGTTCGACGGAATCTTCATCGAGAAGAACACGACGGACGGATGCAGCCGCCGGAAGGCGGCGACGTACCGATCGCCTCCGCCTGCGCTCGGCTCGTCGCGTGATGCGCACGCCGTCGCGCAGGTGACGGCGAGGAGCGCCGCAACGGCGCGCACGGCCGTCATGCGCCGTCCCGCACGCGCTCCGCGATCGCTGCGCGCAGCGCGTCGATCCCTGCGCCGGTCGATGCGCTCACCTCGAGCGCGCCCGGCGGCAGCGCCGCCCGTGATGCGGCGTCGAGACGGTCGACCTTGTTGAACACTTGCAGCACGGGCTTCTCGCCGAGGCCCAGCTCGCCGAGAATCGCTTCGACCGACGACGCTTGGCGCGGCCAATCGGGATTCGACGCGTCGTGCACGTGCAGCAGCACGTCGGACGCATCGAGCTCTTCGAGCGTCGCGCGGAAGGCGTTGACGAGCTCCTGCGGCAGCGCGGTGATGAACCCGACCGTGTCCGCGAGCCGGATGTGGACGCCGGGCGCCACGTACGCGCGCCGAAGCGTCGGGTCGAGCGTCGCGAACGGCTGGTCCGCGACGAATGCACCCTCGTCTCGGCCCGATCCCGCCAGGCGGTTCAGCAGCGACGACTTGCCGACGTTCGTATAGCCGACGAGCGCGACGAACGGATCGCGGCTGCGCGACGCGCGACGCGTCTCCCGCTGCTTGCGCACCTCGTCGAGCTGCCGCTGCAGCAGCGAAACGCGCTGCGCGATGCGGCGCCGGTCGGTTTCCAGCTTCGTCTCGCCGGGTCCGCGCGTGCCGACGCCGCCTCCGAGGCGCGAAAGCGCGGCGCCGACGCCGATGAGATTCGATTGCCGGTAGCGCAGCTGCGCGAGCTCGACTTGCAGCTGACCTTCGCGCGACCGGGCATGCTGCGCGAAGATGTCGAGGATGAGCATGGTGCGGTCGACGATCGGGAGCGGGATGACCTTTTCGAGGTTCGTGCGCTGGCGCGGCCGCAGATCGTTGAACACGAACAGCACGTCCGCGCCGAGCTCGGCCGCACGGTCGGCGATCTCGCGCGCCTTGCCGCTGCCGACCAGCGTCGCGGGATCGACGTGCGGCAGACGCTGCACGACTTCGCCGACGACGTCTGCGCCGGCGGCCTTCGCCAGCGCGGCGAGCTCGGCCAGCTCGGGGGCGAGCGGCCGTTGGGGATCCTGCAGGTCGACGGCGACGACGAGCGCGCGCTGCGGCCCGGCATCCGTGGGATAAAGGCGGCGGTGCTCGTTCACGATGAAGGTCGCGGCGTTGGCTGCCGCAACGCGGCGCGCCTGCGCCGCCCGCTCGCGCGGCTTCAACGGGAATGCCGCGGTCAGCGCGCGGCGGCGTTCACCGTGCGGATCAGCCACGCCAAGCCTTCGTTGTAACGCGGGCCGGGACGCTCGAGGATCGCCGCGTCCGGCAGCACGTAGACGCGGTGACGCTGCACGGCGCGCAGCGCGTTCCACGGCGCCTGACCGAGCACGCCGCTCAGGTGCACGTCCGGATCGACGATCAGCGCGTCGGGCTGCCGCGCGACGAGCGCTTCCGCGCTGTACCGCGCGTACGGCGCGCCGACGTCGCCGGCTGCGTTGCGGCCGCCGGCCATGCCGATCAGCGTCGCGATGTACGAGCCGCTCCCGACGGTAAAGACCGGCGCCGTGCCGAGCACGACGAACACCGATGGTTTGCGTGCGCGACGCGGGACCGTGCGAATCAGCGCACCCGTTCGTGCGCGCAGGCGAGCGATCAGCGCGCGCGCTTCGACCGTCCGGTCCGTCGCCGCCCCGATCGACGTGAGGTCGGCGAAGATGTCTTCGAACCGGTCGTCGCGCAGCAGCATGACGGGAATTCCCGCCCGCCGCAGATCGCCGGCCTGACGTTCCTGCGCGACGATGCCGATCGCGAGGTCTGCGCGCAGGCTGACGATGCGCTCGGTCGCGATCGACGCAAACGTCGCGACGACCGGCAGCTTCTTCGCCTGCGGCGGAAAGTCGGTGAACGCGGACACGGCGACGACGCTTCGCCCGGCGCCGACCGCGAACAGGTCTTCCGTCATCGACGGCACCAGCGACGCGATGCGCACGGGCGGACGCGTGACGACCGTGACCTTGCGGACGACGACCGGCGCGGAGCACGCGGCGAGCACGGCGAGAAGCAACACACCGAGGCGCCGGATCACCGAGGAGCCGTACGCCGCGCGGCGCGGCGCACCTCGCCCGACGAGGACGCCGCGCGCAGCCCGCGAACCGCCCGCTGCAGAGTTCGCGTGCGCGGGAAGCCGGTTGAAATCCGGCACGGTCGCGCCACTGTCAGCGGGGAGCCGCCGCGGTCACGGTCCGGAAGGGCTGGAAGGCCGCGGCACCAGGCATCGATCCGCGAAGTCAGGATACCGCCGCGCGGACGCACCATCCACCCTCGCGTCAAGGGAAGGAACCGATGCCGTACCGCGTTTCGGCGGCACTCTTCGCCGCCTGCTCCATCGTCTGCGCCGCGCCTGCGCTGGCGCAATCGTCGCCATCGCCCGCTCCGTCCACCTCACCGATCCCGGAGATCGGTCGCGTCCAGACGGCCGACCGCCGCGACGAGCCGCTGCGCGACGTCATCAAGACGACGTTCGTCGTGACCAAAGACGACATGATTCGCCGCGGCGATCAAACCGTCGCCGACGCGCTGGCGCGCGTGCCCGGCCTGAACGTCCAGCGCAGCGGCCCGGCGGGGACGCTGTCCGATCTCACGCTCGACGGCTACCGCACCAACCAAATCCTGCTGCTGATCGACGGACGGCCGGCGGGCGGCGAACAGGTCGAGTTTCCGATCGTCGACACGATGCCGATCGCCGGCGTCGAGCGCATCGAAATCGTCGAGGGCGGCGGCGCGACGCTGTACGGAACGGGCGCGCTCGGCGGCGTCGTCAACGTCATCACGACGGGCGGTGCGCGACGCGCGCGCCCGTATGCCGCGCTCGACGCCGACTCGCTCGGCGGTCGAGGCTTCGCGTTCGACAACGGCACGTTCGCGTTCCAGCGGCGCGTCGACCCGAACCGCTTCGCCTGGCCTGCGATCGGCCCGGCGGCGCCCGGCTCCGCGGTCAACGCGGACGCATCGGACACGACCGCGCGCTTCACCTCCGCCGGACGCCTGGGCGCGCTGCGCGTCGACGGCGGCGCGGGACTGCGCGCCGACCACATCGGCGCGCCCGGCGATGCGGCGTTTCCGCCGCTCTCCACCACGGCGCGCGAGAACACGACGAGCGGCGACGCGCGCATTCGCGTCGCGCTCGACCGCGCGCGTTCGTCGGCGACGCTCGAGCTGAGCGGCACGACGCTGACGTCCACGTACGCGTTCGACGCGAACGATCCGGCGTACGCCGCGGGCAACCTCTTCGGCGGCACCACGCAGATCACGCGCGAAGGTCGCGTGCAGCTCAGCGTGCGTGACGTCGTGCAGAGCGACGCGTCGACGCTGGTGGCCGGTATCGACCTTGCGCACGGCGCGGCACGCGTCGACGACGGCATCGCGCCGGCGACGCTGCCGTTCGCGGAAACCGCGGCGTACGCGCAAGAGTCGTTCACGATGCGCGGCGGCACGCGCATCGACGCGGGCCTGCGCGGCGAGCGCGACGGCGCGTACGGCGGCGTGTTCGCACCGTCCGTCGGCGCCCGCATCCCGCTCGGCAGCGGCTACCAGCTGCGCGCGAACTACGCGACCGGCTTCCGCGTCCCGGACGTGACCGACCTCGCGTATCCGACGTTCTCGAATCCGAACCTGCGGCCGGAGCGGTCGCACGGCGGCGATCTGTCGCTCGACGCGCCCGTGCTGGGCGGCGCGACGCTGCGCTGGTTCGTCGAGAACGGCAACGACCTGATCTCGCCGAACCCGGCGTACGACTACACGGCGCCGACGTCGCCGTCGAATCCGTTCTTGATCAACGTCTCGCGCTTCTCGATCGCAGGCTTCGTGGGCACCATTCGCACGAAGCCGCTGCGCGACGTGCGGTCGTCCCTGTCGATCACCGACACGTATCGCGCCCTCGACCTGACCGGCCCCGCGACGCGGCTGCCGCGCCGGCCGGTGGTCGCCGGCGATCTGAACCTCGAGTACGTCAGCTCGCGTCCCGGCGCGCTCGCGTCGGCCGGCTTCCTCGCGCACGTGGTCGGCGCGCACGACACGCCGGATACCGAGTACACGCGCGTCGACGCGTACGCGCGGCTGCGCGCGGCTCCGGGCGCGCTCCTCTCGCTGCGCGTGTACAACCTGGGTGACGCGCGCTACGCGGACGTCTCGGGCTACCCGATGCCGGGCAGGACGTTCGCGCTCGAGCTTTCGACGCGCTGATTCAACTCACAATGACGCGGCTCGTCGCGCTCGCGCTGCTCGTTCCGCTCGCGATGCTGCTCGGCATCGCGGTCGGCGGCGCGGCGATCGCGCCGGGCGCGCTCGTCCACGCGCTTCTGCACCCGTCGTCGGGCGGCGACGTCGCCACCATCGTCTGGCAGTTGCGCCTGCCGCGCGTCGCGATCGCGGCGACCGTCGGCGCCGCGCTCGCGCTCGCCGGAGCGCTGCTGCAAGCGCTGCTTCGCAACCCGCTCGTCGATCCGTATCTGACGGGCGTCGCGAGCGGGGCCGGCGCCTCGATCGCCGTCGCGGCGACGCTCGGCGTCGCGCCGCTGCTCGTGCCGCCGATCGGGTTCGCGTCGGGCCTGGGTACCGCGGTGCTCGTCGCCGTGCTCGCGCGGCGCGGTCCGCGGCTCGATCCCGAACGCCTCGTGCTCGCCGGCATCTCGCTGTCCGCGCTGCTGTCGTCCGTCGTCGCGCTGGCGATCGAACGCCTCGCCCGCGGAGCGGCGAGCGAAGCGATCCTCTCGTGGCTCGCGGGATCGCTCGCCGGCCGCGGCTGGAGTGACCTCGCCGCGGCGGCGCCCGAAGCGATCGCCGGCGCGCTGCTCGGCACTGCGGCGATCCCGTCGCTGAACGTGCTGCGGCTCGGCGAGGTGCGCGCCGCGGCGCTCGGCGTCGACGTCGTGCGCCTGCAATGGATGCTGCTCGTCGCGTCGACGCTGCTCACCGCGGCCGCCGTCGCGCTCGCCGGCCTGGTCGGGTTCGTCGGTCTGGTCGTGCCGCATCTGGCAAGACGCGTCGTGGGAGCGGATCTGCGCGTGCTGCTTCCGGCGTCGGCGTTTGCGGGCGCGGCGCTCGTCGTCCTCGCCGACGCGCTCGCGCGCACGATCGCGGCTCCGGCGGAAGTTCCGCTCGGCGTGCTGCTCGCGTTCATCGGCGTGCCGACGTTCCTCGTGCTCTACCTGCGCGGCGCAGCGCGCGCGTACGCATGACCGTGCAGGCCGGCACGTGCACCGGCTGGCTCACCCTCGAAAACGTCGAGGTCGAGCGCGGCGGCCGCACGCTGCTGCGCGACGTGTCGCTCGCGTTCGAGCAGGGCGTCGTGGCGATCGTCGGACCGAACGGCGTGGGCAAGACGACGCTGCTGCGCGCGATGGCCGGCACGCCGCCGCCCGCGCGCGGGAAGGTTCTGCTCGGCGGCCGTCCCGTGCGCGAGCTCGAACCGCGCGAGCGCGCTCGGCGCATCGCGCTGATCGATCCGACCGAACCCGTGCTGACGGCGCTCACCGTGACGGACGCCGTCGCCGCAGCACGGTTTCCGTACCATCGCTGGTGGGAGTGGGGCGAGACAGCCGACGACGACGCGGCCGTCGACGACGCGCTCACGCAGACGGGGCTGCGCGCGCTGCGCGAGCGTGAGCTCGGGACGCTGTCTGCCGGAGAGCGCCAGCGCGTGTGGATCGCGCTCGCGATCGCGCAGCACGCGCCCGTCGTGCTGCTCGACGAGCCGACGTCGCATCTCGACCTGCGCGCATCCGTCGAGACGCTGCGCCTCGTGCGCGGGCTGGCCGCGCGCGGCGCGCTCGTCGTCGCGGTTCTGCACCAGCTCGAAGAGGCCGCCGCCTTCGCCGATCGCGTGGTCGTCCTCGGCGACGGCGGCGTGATCGCCGACGGAACGCCGGCGCACGCCCTCACCTCCGATGCGATCGAGCGCGCGTTCGGCGTGACCGTCACGGTGGAACGCCGGCCCGACGGCCTCGCGTTCCACCGCAAGGTTTAGAACTTCACGAGCACCTGGGCCGCGATCGACTGCATCGCGGCGTGCGCCGCGCCGACGGCGTCGGCCCACACGGGATGGTTCGACGAGTCGGTCCGTCCTTCGAGGCGCAGCACGATCGGCGCCGACGGAGCGTACGCGAACGTGAGCGTTCCCTCGCGCCATTGCTGGTCGTAGCCCGTGCGGTAACCGCCGTTGTCGTTGAACGTCTCCGCCCGCAGTGCCGCGGACAGCTTGGGCGTGATCTGGTACTGCGCGTACCCTGCCACGCCGCTCCACGTCGCGGTGCCGAGACCGCCCGGCAGCAGCGTCCCGGTCGAGTCGACGAGCGGGACCGCCGTCTGGCGTCCGCTGTCGACGTTCGCGACGAACGTCAGCGCGGACGTTGCATGATACGTGCCGACGACGTCGACCAGCGCGCGATGTCCGGCGGGCGAGTCGCCGGTCGCCGACCACATCGCGTTCGAGTAGCGCTCCATCCCCAGATACGACTGCGCGGTCAGCGAGAACGCCGTGCCGTTGTACGCCACCCCGAGCTCGGCGGTTTTCGGACCGCCGGGGCCTTTGAGGTTGTCCCAACCGTTGTTGATGCCCGCGATGAACGAGAACAGCGAGGACGGGGCGTACGTCGCGCGCGCGCCGGTGTGCGTGAACGGAACCGCGTAGCCGAACAGGATCGAGCGCGAGATGTTCGCGTTCGCCGGGTCTTCGATCACTTCGGCGCCGGCCAGCGTCTCGAACTTGCCGGCCTGCACGGACAACGGGCCGCTCGTGACGCCGGCGTACGCCTGCGTGACGTCGAACGCCGTCTGCAGCGGGTCCGGATTGTTCGCGTACGGATACGACGCGATGACGTTCGCGTTGGTTCCCGCGGTCAGCTCGATCTTGCCGAAGACCGTGCCGTTCTTCTGCAGCTGCACGTTGATCGCGTTGAGCATCGGCTGCCGGCTGATCGTGTCGAACACGCGCGACGCACCGCCGTTCGCGAACGAGAACCCTTGCGTCCCTGGTCCGAGCGACGACGCATTGTACGACGCGGCGGCGAATCCGGACGCCTGCCACGGTCGTGGGGCCGGCGATGGCGAGGGCGACGGCGACGCCGCGGGGGACGCGCCGGGCGCCGCGGGAGGCGGCGTGGTCTGCGCGAGGGCAGGAAGGGTGCACGAAAAACACGCGGTCGCGAACGCCGCAACTGCTAATCTCAAACCGTACCTCGTTGGACGCGCGCAAGAGGGAGGCGCGCTAGGCGGTCATTGTACGGTCAACGCGGACGGCGGCAATTGGGGATTTGGCAAACGTTTTCGCGTTCGCGTCGACATGATGTCGAACGCGAGCCGCCGTTTCACCGAATCGCGACTTCGTGAACGTCGTCCGAGGTGACCCAACCGTAGCGGCCTTTGTTGGGTCCGTTGACGAGCCTGATTCCAATCGCGTCGCGCACGTCCGAGCCCTCGCGGTGCACCAGCCCGGCGATGCACTGGACGATGACGGCGCGCGTACCGGGCTTCGCGAGCACGGTATGCGTCATCACGTCGTGCGTGTCGCCCCAGCGACCGGAGGCGTAATCGACGACGCGCTGCTTGGCGTCCCACACGAACACGTCGGGGTCGAGGTCCGTGGACTTGAGGAAGATGGCGCGCCCGACGGAGACGCCGCACGGCGCCGCCTGCACGGGGATACTCAGCGCGGCAAGCAGAGCAAGACCGCCGAGAGCGCGCGCGACCACTACCGGCCGTTGCGACGGGCGCTCCGAGCGGTCCTCTGCAACGAAGTCCGCGCCGGAGCCGTTCCCTGGTTCAGGACCCCAACGTGAAGAGACTCGTACGACCGCTCTTGGCCGGCGCCGGCGTGACCGGCGCGCTTGCCGCGACGAACCGCGCGCTGGGCAACGCTCCGCTTCCGACCAATGCTCTGGGCGGGACGCGCATCCCGTGGACGTGGCACCGGGCGGAGATCTTCGCGACCGAGGCCGGCTCTGGTCCGCCGGTGGTGCTCGTCCACGGCGTGCGGCCCGGCTCATCGTCCTATGAGTTCCGGCGGCTGGTCCCGCTCCTGGCGCGCCGTCATCGCGTCCTTGCCTTCGACTTCCTCGGGTGCGGGTTGTCGGAGCACCCGCGCCGCTCGTACAGCGCGGAGCTGTTCGTCGAGCAGATCGTCGACGCGGTCGAGGATCTCTGCGGCGAGCCGGCGTCCGTGGTCGCATCCGGCGAGGGCGCGGCGTTCGCGATCCGCGCTGCGACGCGCGCTCGCGGGCGCATCGCGCGCATCGCCGCGATCGCGCCGACCGGCCTCGTGGACGCGCCGGAACGCGGCGGCGGTCGCGGCGCAGCGCTTACGGCACTCTTTCGCGCGCCCGTGGTCGGCGAAACGGCCTTCAACGCGCTCGCGTCACGTGCGTCGATCCGGTGGATGCTCGAACGCCACGTCTACGGGGATCCCGCGCACGTGACCGGCGAGATCGTCGAACATTACTACGCGGTCGCGCACCAGCCCGGCGCACGATTCGTCCCGGCGGCGCTGCTCGGCGGTGCGCTCGCGTGCGACGTCGCACGCGACCTGCCGTTTCTGGACGTACCTCTGCAGGTGCTGTGGGGCGAGAAGGCGCCCGCGAGCAATCCGCGCCGCAACGCCGACGAGTTCGTCCGGCTTGCGCGCGACGCGACGGTCGCGGTGTTCCCGCAAAGCGGCTTGCTGCCGCACGAAGAGGAACCCGACGCCGTCGCCGACGCGCTCGCGAGCTTCCTGCCGGCGGACGCTTCGCACGCGAACGGCGTTGACGCGTCAACGCGGGGTTGACGCTTCGTAAGAAATTCGTCCGCGTGCTTGCCAGCCCACGCGGTCTACCGTACGCTGAAGGCCGCTCGCTCGGTCTCCGAGCAGGCGAAACTTGGGGCGAGGTTTTCGGTGGTGCGTTTTCATCAGCACTCGTTTGACGTTTTACGCTCGGCGCTCGGTACGCCGGCGCGGACGTTCCGTTACATGGGCAGCGGCCTGCCGAACTGCGAGGATCACATCTGGCGTTGCGGCTGCGCCGCGCGGCAGCAGGGCCTGTTGTGCGATCTCACGCCGTGCGGCCGCCACACCGAGCTGAACCGCACGGCCTTCTTCCAAGCCGCCTGGGCGAAGGCGCACTGACCGGCCGATCGGCGTAGCCGAAGGCGACGGGTTCGCGTGAGCCGCTAGGGCGGCGGCGCATTCCCGTTCTGCCAGCGCGCGTTCGCGCGCAGGGCTCCGTCGGGATCGGGCGGCGCGGCGTTCGCGCACGAGCCGGCACCGTCGTGACATTCGAACCGCACGTGGATCAGCGTGCCGCCCGCCGGCCACGCGCTCGCAGCGGGCGCGGGCTGCACTCCGCTCACCGTATCGCCGCCGACATCGCCTTCGTGCGCGGGCGGCGCGCCGCCGATGCTCGCGGGCGCGTCGGCGTCGCCGTCCATGGCACCGACGATCGCGCTGTACGGCGGTTGCGCGAACAGGCGCAGCGTGACGTACTGCGTGCGCTGGGCGAGGACCGCGCCGCCGGGGTCGAGGACGCGCACGTCGACGCGCAGCGAGACGCGCGACTCGGCGATGTCGCCTCCGCACTGCAGCCACGCGACGACGTCGCCGGCAGCGGCAGGCGCCGGCGCATCGGAGCAGACGGGCGCGACGACGGTCGTCGGCACGACGGCGTACGACACCGGCGGTGCGCCGCCGTCCGCGGGCGCGGACGTTCCGGCGAACGGGTTCGGCATCGATGCGAGCGCGACGCCGTATCCCGCTTGCGCGTCGGCTGGGTCGTCCGCGGCGACGGCCGCGCCGAGCCGGTTCTGATATGCGGCGAGCGCGTCGTGCATGGCGTTCTCGACGGCGTGATCCGCGCCGGCATGCACGGACGCGCGGGCGAGCATCGCGCCCGCATCGAGCAGCGCGGTCGCAAGCAACCCGATCGCGATGACGATCCAGAGCGTCGTGCCGAGCATTACATCCGAGCCGGCGTGGCGACGTCGCGGTACACCGCGGTGCCCGGCGCGAAGGCCGACGGCGGCAGCGTCTCGCCGAGCGTCACCGTCGCGGTGTTCGCCGGCGCGAACGAGCCGTCGGCGTTCGCGGCGCACGGATCGCGCGGATAGGCGACGGCGACGGTGAAGCGCTCCTGCGACGGGTCGTACGTCGCCGTCAATTGCATGCGGACGACGGGCGAGGAACTCATGCCGCACATCGCCGGAGCGGGCAGCTGCGCGGCGACGGTCGACTGCGTCGCCCCGGCGACGAGCGCCCACGTGCGGCCGGCGATGGCGCCGGAGGCGGACGGCGCGTACGCGACGGCCGCGCGTGCGCGCGCGAGCGCGTTCTCCGCGGCGCACAAGGCGGCGTCACGCGCGACCGCGGGCGCGGCCTGACGCGCGAGCGCCGCGACCGCACCGGCCGTCGCCGCGCCGGCGACCGCGAGGATGCCGGCGCACACGAGCAGCTCGAGCAGCGTGAAGCCCCGTTCAGCCGTTCGCATAGAATCCGCCCGCAGCGCCTTGCGCGCGCACGGCGTCGCAGCGCGCCTTTTCGGCGGCGATCGCGGCGTTCTCGCCGGCCGCCAGGTACGGGCCGAAATCCGCGAGCCACGCATCGGGCGCCTCGCCACGCACGTCCCACGGTGCAAAGCTTCCGGCATGCGTCCCGTCGGCGGCGGGGCGGTCGGGCGGGAACGCGCCGTAATCGCGCGCCGGATCCCAGTTCGACGCGGCATACGGCTTCGCAAACGTGTCGGCGGCGCCGTCGCTTGCGCGCGTGCCCGCGTACGTGAACGTGAACGTGCCGCCGATGAACCAGCCGCTCGGAAACACGAGCGTTCCGTCGAGCCGCGGCGACGCGTCGGGCCAGGCGAGGAACGTGCTCCAGCCGGGCTGCCACGCCATCGTGCACGTCGTGAGCGTCTTCGGCGCGGCAACGTCGTGTCCGACGTCGCACCGCGCCGTGCACGTGTAGCGGAGAACCTCGGTGAAGCCGTTCGGAAAGACGCCGGGAACGAGATCGAGGCTGCGGTCGGCATCGGCCGTCGTGATGCGAACGCCGACGACGGCGTTGCCGCCCGACACCGGCACGCCGGCGGCATCGAGCACGCCGAGCGGGATCGGCGCCGTCGCCGGTACCGCGGCGCCGACGAACGCCGAGTCGGCGACGCCGGCGTAGGGATCGCGGTGCGCCGCGAGTGCGGCCGGCGGCGTACTGTTCACGGACAGCGGCGCGCGCAATCCGGTCACGACGGCCGCGCCCGCGAGCGACGGATCGCACGGCGCAACCGGGGCGCGCGCCGCGACGCGCTGCAGCACGTCGCCGGGCGGCGTTCCGCCGGCCGCGTGGTTCGGAAACTGCCGGTAGCTCCAGAACGCCGGACCGCTCGCGTCGGCCGCGTAGAAGTCGAGCTGCACGCAGTCGTCGGGTGCGCCGCCCGCCGACGGCGCGCTGGACCAGATCGCCGTCGCGGTGCGCGCCTCCGCGCGGAGCTGTATCGCGAGCGCTTCGACCGCCGCATAGCCCGCGTGGCGGGCCGCCACATGGCGCGAGGCAGCCGCGAGCTGGCGCAGCATCTCGAACGCGCCCAGCGCCAGCACCGCGAACAACGCGCCCGCCAGCAAGACGTCGATCAGCGAAAATCCGGCGTCACGAGACCGCACACCGCTCGCGGTGCCCGCCCGGGCGTTCGCGCAGGCACGGCATGGGCGTCGACCAAGGAAGCAAGGGCCTTCCTGTGAGGACTCCCGGCTTCGTGCGGGATACTTCGCCCGGTATGGAGTCTCTCTCGCCCGAACGGCTTGCCGATCTGCAGCTGCACGCGAACGATATCCGCGTCGGAATCATTCGCTCGCTGCGTCGCCGCGGGGTCCGGTCACTCGGGCGGGTCGCTCGACATGGCGGACGTCTTCGCGGCGCTGTACTTCCACGTGCTGCGCCACGACCCGCAGAATCCCGACATGCCGAACCGCGACCGCCTGCTGCTCTCGTGCGGACACATCGCGCCCGTCCGTTACAGCGCGATGGCGCATGCCGGCTATTTTCCGGTCGAGGAGCTGCTCACGCTGCGGCACTTCGGAACGCGTCTGCAAGGCCACCCCGAGCGCGTGAGCCTGCCCGGCCTGGAGACGACGTCCGGCCCGCTCGGTGAAGGGCTCGCTCAGGGAACGGGCATGGCGCTCGCGGCGAAGATGGACGCCGCCGACTGGCGCGTGTACGTCGTCGCGTCCGACGGCGAGCACCAGTGCGGCCTGCACTGGGAAGCGATGATGACCGCCGCCAAGTTCAAGCTCGGCAACCTGACGTGCATCGTCGACCGCAACGTCATCCAGATCGACGGCAGCACGGAACGCGTGATGCCGCTCGAGCCGCTGGCGGACAAGTACCGCGCGTTCAACTGGGAAGTCTTCGAGTGCGACGGACACGACATCGGCGCGTTCGTCGGTGCCGTCGAGCAAGCGCATCGCGTGAAGGACAAGCCGCAAGTGATCATCGCGCACACGGTGCTCGGCAAGGGCGTGTCCTACATGGAAGGCGACTACCTCTGGCACGGCAAGCCGCCGAAGAAGGACGAGGCCGAGCTCGCGTTGCGCGAGCTGAGCACGGCGCGCGAAGCGATCGGAGCCGGACGCTGATGGCCGCCGCGGGAACGGCGTCGCGCTCGGTCGAGGCGATGCATCTGGTCGACTACACGGCGCCCGTTTCGCAGGTGCCGACGCGGAACGGTTTCGGCGAGGGTCTGATCGAGGCGGGGAAGCGCGACGAGCACGTGATCGCCATCTGCGCCGACCTGTCCGAATCGACGCGCATGGAGGGCTTCAAGAAGGCGTTTCCGTCGCGCTACGTCGAGATCGGGGTCGCCGAGCAGATGCTGGTCGCGATGGGCGCCGGCCTCGCGTCGACCGGCAAGATACCGTTCATCGCGAGCTACGCGATGTTCAATCCGGGCCGCTCGTGGGAGCAAGTGCGCACGACGATGGCGCTCAACGAGACGAACGTCAAGATCGCCGGCGCGCACGCGGGCGTGTCGGTCGGGCCCGACGGCGCGACGCACCAGGCGATCGAGGACGTGGCGATCATGCGCGTGATCCCGAAGATGACCGTCGTCGTTCCCTGCGACTCGGTGCAGACCAAGAAAGCGACGGTTGCGCTCGCGGCGCGCTTCGGGCCGGCATATCTGCGCTTCGCGCGCGCCGAGTCCGCGGTGATCACGACGGACGCGACGCCGTTCGAGATCGGGGTCGCGCAGACGTTCCGCGAGGGCGGCGACGTCGCGATCGTCGCGTGCGGCATTCTGGTCTACAACGCGCTGGTCGCCGCCGAAGAGCTTGCCAAGGACGGCATCGCGTGCCGCGTCGTCAACAACCACACGATCAAGCCGATGGATGAGGCGGCCGTGGTGTCGGCCGCACGGGACTGCGGTGCCGTCGTCACGGTCGAGGAACACCAGGTGCACGGCGGAATGGGCTCGCGGGTCGCGGAGATCCTCGCGGCGCAGCATCCTGCGCCGATCGAGTTCGTCGGCGTGCAGGACCGTTTCGGGCAGTCCGGTTCACCGCAAGAATTGACGGAAGAATACGGTATGGGCGTTGCGGCCATCGTCGCCGCGGTACGCCGCGTGCTCGCCAGAAAGCGCGGATGAGGACTGTGCAGACCACCTTCGACACTTCGATCTTCAAGAGCTACGACGTCCGCGGGATCGTCGGCAAGCAGCTCACGCCCGATTTCGCATACCTGATCGGCCGCGCGTTCGTCCAAGCGCTGGGCCGAAAGAACATCTGTATCGGCATCGACATGCGGCCGTCGGGCCCCGAGCTGCTCGAAGCGCTCACGCGCGGCGCCGTCGACGGCGGCGCCGACGTGACGCACATCGGCATGATCTCGACCGACGCGCTCTACTTCGCCGTCGGCAACTACGGCTTCGACGGCGGCGTCATGATCACGGCGTCGCACAACCCCGCCGAGTACAACGGGCTCAAGTTCTGCCGCGACCAGGCGCAGGCGATCTCGCTCGACACGGGCCTCGGCGACGTCCGCGACCTCGCGCTCTCGCGCGCGTTCACCGAGCCGGCGCGCAAAGGCACGGTCTCCTCGCGCGAGGTGCTCGACGACTTCGGCAAGCACTGCGTCTCGTTCGTGCGCGACCCGGCGAAAATCAAACCGTACAAGATCGCGATCGACGCCGGCAACGGCATGGCCGGCCTCACCGTCCCGTACGTCTTCAAGTACCTGCCTCAGGTCGAAGTCGTGCCGTTGTACTTCGAGCTGGACGGCACGTTCCCGAACCACCCGGCCTCGCCGATCGAGGACGAGAACAAAGAAGCGCTCCGCAAAGCGGTGCTCGACGGACACTGCGACCTCGGCGCCGCGTTCGACGGCGACGCGGACCGCATGTTCCTGGTCGATGAGCAGGGCGGTTTTCCCGACGGCAGCATCGTGACGGCCGCCGTCGGCGTGGCGACGCTCAAGAAGTTCCCGGGCTCGAAGATTCTCTACAACCTGATCTGCTCGCGCAGCGTTCCGGAAGCGGTCCTCGCGAACGGCGGGATCCCGGTGCGTTCGCAGGTGGGCCACTCGCTGATCAAGCCGCAGATGCGAGCGGAGAACATCCCGTTCGGCGGCGAGCACAGCGGCCATTTCTACTTCCGCGAGAACTGGTTCGCCGACTCGGGCATGATCGCGCTGCTCCAGTGCCTGGACCTCTTCAGCGAGATCGACGGCCCGATCACCGCCGCGATCGCGCCGTACAACACGCGCTTTCGGTCGGGCGAGATCAACACCACGGTCGACGACGCCGACGCGAAGGTGCGCGCGATCGAACAGCGCTTCAAGGACGCGACGATCGACCACTTGGACGGCGTGACGGTCGAGTACGCCGACTGGTGGCTCAACGTGCGCAAGTCGAACACCGAGCCGCTGCTGCGCCTGAACGTCGAGGGCGACACGCGCGAGCTCATGGAGCGAGGCCGGGATCAAGCGCTCGCGGTGATCAAGGGCTGATCCCGCCCGCGTGCACGATCCCCTCGAGACCTACCGGCGCGCGCGCGACGACGTCGCGGGCGCGCTGGACGAGCTGCGCGAGCTGGTCGCAGGCGAGCCGGCGCGATGGTACGACGCCGGCGAGGACGCGGCGACGCTCGCGCGATCGGTCTCCCGGCTGCGCGACGGCCGCTTCGTCCTCGCGGTCGTCGGCGAGTTCTCCAGCGGCAAGTCGTTCCTGCTCAACGCGCTGCTCGGCAAGGTCGAGTTCGAGGCGCGACCGGGCGGACGACGCATCACCGGGCTTCTCGCGACCGACATCAACCCGTCGACCGCGACGATCACCGAACTCGAGTACGCGGCCGAGGAGTCCGCGACCGCGGTGTACGCGAGCGGCCGCGAAGAGCGCGTGCCGATGGGGCGCCTCGCGCGCTTCGTCGCGGTCGCCGAAGAGGGGAAGCTGCACGACGCCACGGCCGAGGAGGACGGCGGAGCGCCGGTGCTCGTGCGCGTCGCGGTCGACTCGCCGTTCTTGCGCAACGGCTTCATCGTGGCCGACACACCGGGGCTGGCGTCGATCAACCCCGCGCACCGGCGGGCGACGCTGTCGTACTTGCCGCGCGCCGACGTCGTCCTCTACCTGATCGACACGCAGCAGCCGTTCACGGACGGCGACGCGGCGTTCCTCGGCATCGTCCGCCGCTACATCGAATCGCTGTTCATCGTGCAGACGAAGATCGATCTCTGGCGCATGCCGGACGACGGGGCGGCGGACGGCAAGGAAGCGTGGCAAGCCGCTGCGCAGCGCATCGTCGTGCAAGCCGCGAAGCACGCGCCCGGCACGCCGGTGTTTCCGCTGTCCGCGCGCGAGTACGCCGAAGGCCTGCTCACCGGGGACGACGCGCTGCTCGCGCAGAGCCGCTTCCCGCAATTCCACGCCGCGCTCGACGTCTCGCTCGTTGCGACGACGGGCCGTTCACGGCTGCGCCGCGCCGCCGCCGAGGCGCGCCGCATCGCGACGCGCGCGGCGGATGCGCTCGCCTTCGACGCGGCCGCGCTCGAGATGGACGCCGCGGCGCTGTCGGCGCGGCGCAACGCGATCGCGCCGGCGCTCGACGCGTTCGATGCAGCGGCAGACGACGCCCGACGCCGGCTGGACGACACCGGCGACGCGCTCGGCGACGCGCTGCGCTCGCGCGGCGGAGACGCGCGTTCCACGCTCGCGCGCACGCTGACGCGCGCGCTCGACACGGCCGACGTCGCGCGGCTCCGCGATCGCGCGAAGCTCCACATCCTCGTCGACGACGTCCTCGCCGCGGCCGTCGGACGCTTCGCGACCGACGCCGTCGACCTCGTGACGAAGCGGCTGCGCGACGCGGCGCGAGACGCGTCGGCGTCGGTCGTCGACGCCGCGCGCCGTGCCGACCCCGACGGTGCGCTCGCGCCGCTGCTCGATGCGGTGGGCGCGGAGCGTCTGCCCGTCACCGAGGATGCCGCGCGCGCGTTCGGCGCGGACGCGTCGAGCGGCGCCTGGAGCACCGACCTCGAGACCGGGCTGCGCAGCTCGATCGTCCTCGGCGCGCTCGGCGGCCCGGCCGTCGCGCTCGTCGATGCGATCGCGCGACGCTTCGCGGCAGCGCCGCCCGACGCGTACATGAAGCGCGAGCTTCTCGCCGACCTCGACGCCGGCATGTACGCCGCGTTCGACGCGGATCTCGAAGCGTATTTCGACCACATCGCCGTGCGCGTCGAAGCGATCGCGCGCGGACTGGGCGCGCGTACGGCCGCGCTCGCGCCGCGCGTGCGGTCCGAAGCGCTCGGGCCGCTCGAACGCGCGCTCGCCTCGCACGCCGCCGGGGACGATCGCGGCGCGTCGGCGAGCGCGGCGCGTCAACACGCGGACGAGGTGCGCGCGCTGGCGACGCGCATCGAGACGCGCAGCGAGTCGTTCGCGCGCGAGAGCCGTGCCGGCCGCGCGGAGCTGGCCGATCCGGCGATCCCGCTCGATCCGCACGCCGGCCGCGAGCGGGTCGCGGCAACCGAGAACGCGCGCTTCGACCCGCTCACGTACGAGCACGGCCTGCGCCCCGAGCGCTGGCGCGTGCCCGTCATCGGCGCGTTCAAGCGCGGCAAGTCCAGCTTGATCAACGCGATCGCCGGCTCGCGCGTGCTGCCCGACGAGGGGGCGGAGCTCGAGATGCACTTCCCGGTGCACGTCCGCTACGGCGAGGAGCACCGCGCCTATGCGCTCGGCGAGGACGCGGGCTGGAACCCGATCGCGCTGGCCGATGCGCTCGAAGCGGCGGCGACGACGCCCGTCCTGATCGAGACGCCCTGGTCGCTCCCGCGCCAGCTCGTGCTCGTGCACACGCCCGCATTCGATTCCGGCGTCGCGCTCGCGAACGAGATCGTCGTCGCCGCCGCGTCGGCGGGCAGCGAGATCTTGGCACTGTTCTCGCGACAGCTCTCGGACCGCGAGCTGGAAGTGTATGGTCGCATCGCCCAGACCGGGAAGCCGATGACGTTCGTGCACACCATGGCGGATCATGAGGATTCCGCGGAGCGCCGCAACGTCGTGATGCTTGCCGACCGCTACTTGCGGGAGCGGTCGATCACGCCGCAGCGCATCTTCAGCACCTCGACGCTGGAGTATCGAGAGGCGACGGCCGCCGGGCGCGCGCCCGCCGGATGGAACGAGCTCGTCGCGCTCCGATCGACGCTGGAAGCGCACGCGGAGGAGCACATGGCGCACCTCGCGCGCTCAGAACGCGAACGTGCCGAGCTCGAACGCTTGGCAAAGCCGGCTGCTCGACCCGCCGACGCCGCACCGGGTGCGCGCAGCTCGTTCCTGCGCCGGCTCTTCGGCGGGCGATGACGGTCCGCGGTCAAGGGGGTTGGACGCGCCCGGCCCGAATCGAACCGGACGTGTCCGACACCTACATCCTGGGCCCGGCGCGCCTCGCGCTCGGCGACGGAACGCTGGCCCACGGACGGGTTGCCGTGGACAGAGGGCGCATCGCCCGCATCCTCCCCGAGGACGGACCGTCGGACGTACGGCTGCCCGACGGCGCGATCGTCGCGCCGGGCTTGATCGACGTGCACACGAACGGCGCCGACGACGCGCTGTTCAACCGAGATCAGGGCAACGCGGTCACGGCCGCGTCGCGCGCGTACGCGCGCCAAGGCGTGACGGGCTACGTCGCCGGGATCATGACGGCGCCGTGGGAATCGATGATGCACGCGGCCGCCGAAGTCTCCGAAGCGGCAAACGAGCAGATCGAAGCGGGAGATCCGATCGGCGCGCGCTGCATCGGCATTCATTTCGAAGGCCCGTTCCTGAACTCGAAGTTCCGGCGCGTGCATCGCGGCGAGTGGATCGTGCCGGCGACGATCGACCGCGCGCGCGAGATGATCGAGGCGTGCAAGGGCGCGCTCGTGATGGTGACGATGGCGCCCGAGGCCGAAGGCGTCGACGACGTCGCGCGCTTCTTCTTCGATCAGGGCGTCGTGTGCTCGGCCGGGCACACCGGCGCGCGCTACCGTGAAGGCATGCTCGCGATCGGGCTCGGATTCCGCACGCTCACGCACGCGTTCAACGCGATGCCGCCGCTCGATCACCGCGATCCGTCGCTGCTCGCCGCGTTCATGCAGGAGTCGCGCACGACGGTCCAGCTGATCTGCGACGGTTACCACGTCTCGCCGCCGATGGTCGACCTGCTCTACCGCACGTTGCACGACCGGCTCGTCCTCGCGACGGACAACATGCCGCCGGCAGGCAGCGGATACCGCATCGAAGGCGGCGTGGTGCGCGCCGAGGACGGCACGATCGCCGGCAGCGCGCTGCTGGTCGACCAAGCCGTGCGCAACCTCATGGCGTACGCGGACATTCCGTTCGCCACCGCGATCGTCAACGCCACGCGCAGTCCCGCGCGCCTGCTGAACCTCGACCGCGAGCTCGGCACGGTGGAGGCGGGCAAGCGCGCCGACCTGTCGATCTGGAGCGACGAGTACCAGGTGCTCGCGACGATCGTCGGCGGCATCGCCGTGCACGGCGCGGCGCATCTCTACCGCGCGCCCCGCGCGGCGAACGTCACCCGCTAGCACTCTGCTCGGCGGGTGTATCGCCGGGCTCGCGCTGCTCGGCGTCCTGATTCGGCCGTTCCGGATCAACGAGGCGTGGTGGGCGTGCGGCGGCGCGGTCGTGCTCGTCGCGTCGCGCGCGATCTCGCCGGGTCAGGCCCGCGGTGCGCTCGCGCGCGGCGTCGACGTGTACCTGTTCCTGATCGGCATGATGGCCCTCGCGGAGTTCGCGCGCGAGGAAGGCCTCTTCGACTGGATCGCGAGCGGCGCCGTTCGGGCCGCGCGCGGTTCACGCGGCCGGCTGCTGCTGCTCGTCTACGGCGCCGGTGTCGTGACGACCGCGTTTCTTTCGAACGACGCGACGATCGTGGTCCTCACGCCGGCGGTGCTCGCGGCCGTTGCGCGCACCGACGCCCGGCCGCATGCGTACGTGTTCGCGTGCGCGCTCGTCGCGAACGCGGCGAGCTTCATCCTGCCGATCGCCAACCCGTCGAACCTGCTCTTCTTCGCCGATCGCGTCCCCGCGCTGGGCACGTGGTTCGCGTCGTTCGGCCTCGCATCGGTCGCGTCCGTCGCGCTGACCTACGGCGCGCTCGCGCTGCTGTTCCGGCGCGACCTTGCGGCGCCGCTCGCCGTCGACGACGGATTCGCGCCGGTCCCGCGTGCGACGGCGTTCGTCACGCTCGGCGCGGCCGCCGTCGCGCTCGTCGTGACGTCCTCGCTGAGCGGTCCGCTCGGTCAGACGTCGTTCGTGCTGGGCGTCGTCGCCGCGCTCGTGGGTGCGACTCGCACGCGCTCCGCGCCCGCCGCCATCGCGCGCGGCATCGCATGGCCGGTCGTCGCGCTGACGGCGGCCCTCTTCGTGCTCGTCGAGGCGCTCGACCTCGCCGGCGCCGCTGCCCTCCCGCGCGCGCTCTTCGCGTGGGCCGGGCACGCGAGCACGCCCGTCGCGCACGCGGCCGTCGCGTTCGCGAGCGCGGCCGCTTCGAACGCCGTCAACAACCTGCCCGTCGCACTCGACCTCGGGCGGTATGTCGGTCGCGCGCACCCCGCGCAGCACCTCAGCGCCGCCGCGCTCGTCGGCGTCAACGCCGGCCCGAACTTCACCGCGAACGGATCGCTCGCGACGCTGCTGTGGCTCGCGGTGCTGCGGCGCGCGGGCGTCGAGATATCGGCGCTGCGCTTCGCGGCAGTCGGCTTCGCGGTCACGCCCGCGGCGCTGCTCGTCGCGGCGCTCCTCGCCGATAGCACACGCAGCTGGGCAGGGACGCGCTGTGAAGGGATAGCGTGAAGAAGTGGTGTGGAAGCAGAGAGTGAGCTTTTATTATGCAGCCTAAGGCGCGTACCACGCTTAGCGGGCGGCTTGGTGCAGCGGTGAGGCGGTTGCGACCGTCGCTCGCCGGTTAATATCAGCTGCGCGCGGTTACAAGTGGTTGGCCCGCTTTGCGAGCGCGGGGCCGCGCGCTGAGGAGCGCCGGCGATGGAAGCGCTCCGAGGCGCATGACGAGCAATCGCGGACGGAAGATCGCGCGGCGCGGCGCGAGACGCCGACCGGATGGAGCTGCCAAGGCGCTCTCATTGGCGCGCTGACGGTGGTAAGGTTCTCAAACGATTGAAGCTCGCGCGTCCAGGCGATGCTACGGGAGTGGCGTACGCGATCGCTTACCGCACGAGCGACGAGCGACGCCGCCTCCCCGCTTCGCTCGATACTGCAACGCGGAGCGCCGGCCCACGGCATTGACTACGAGACCGCCTCACGTTGGGCCCTTGCCGTAAACGAGGCGCATACTTTCGCCAGCTAGAGCAAGAGCGATTCCGCCACTTGCACACCGGCATTCTTCAGTTGGTAAGCAGCAACAAAGGGACTGACATCAAATGCAGCCGCTGCATCCGAAAGCTCCTCAGCCGAATTCACCGATAGGGATTCTGGAAAGTGCTCTCGCAGGGCTCCAATCGGACATAGTAATTCCGCCGCAAATGCCTCTGAAATGCCTGACGCGCTGTCTTCACCTTAGTAAGTGGCGACTAAACATCATCGCCTGCGACGAATGCGTGATCACCAAGCATTCGAGAAACATCAAATCGCGTACTCGTATGAGTAGGTGAATTTAAGATTGCACGAAGGGGCTTACCCACGCTTCGTGCAGCGACTCCGAATACTGCAGTGGCGCGCGTCGCCGGCTCGGCGAACGACTTAATGTCAGTACCGAATAACTCTGACAGCGTCTTGTCCGGTAGTCGCCCGCTAGGCAAATGAAAATACCTTCGTGTAAGGTCGGCTGCTGCATACCCACGTTGCCACGGGTACGCGAATCGCGTTGCGTTCTCATCATAAACGCGCTTAACTTGAGAGAAATCCTCAATCTCTGCCACCTTAGCGGCACCCTCGAGCGCTCGGTGCAAGTCGTCGACCGTCTTGGCGACGCGGCCTCGCTTCGAAGCAACGGCAACTTCTTCGATTGCACTCACCCCAATGCGATGAGCCGCAAGGTCGAGAAATGCGAGCTCTTGAGGGTCCCCTTCATCAACGTCGCAACCGAGTAGCGCCTCGAATATGCGCTCCCTGCTAACACTCGCGTCACGCTGTTCCTCGCTCACAATTTCAAATATCTCAGAAAGGTCCGATGCAATATTAAGTGCCTCCAATCGCGCCACCACGAGCCGGATGAATTCACGACTTTCACTTTCGAAATCGGCTCGCGAGACTGATTCTTCGGGAAGCGTTGTTAAGAACTGCAACGAGTTGACCGATCGTCGCGTGCGGGTTATGACCTCTCGAAAATGCACCGAGTGACCGTCGCCCGCGACAGCCACTGGAGGCCATACGTAGCCGCGCCCAATCGCCGGCAATTCGTGCGCCATCCGCCATTCATTGGAGGTGCGTCCAGTTTCGATCGGCTCGAAACATAGACGCCACCAGTTCATCAAGATACCACTTCGCTAAGGCGTAGCCGGACACATACAATACGTCTCGTGTGGTTTTTGATTCATTGTCCAGTAGTCGCGTAACTGACCGGTCGCCAATAGTCAGGCGCAATGGAAGCTCGGTTGCAATCACGGGATCGCCCGCCGCCGTTGAGCCTGTCCAGTTTCCCGACTCTAGGGAAAATGTAGCCATCAGTGCTGCTCCCAGCGGTCGAATACTGCGTCGCGAAACGGGTCAGGATCGTCCATAGGGTATCCGTGGTATTCGCCCTGCTCGTGATTCTGAAGCTGCGCCTCGAGAGCGAACCCGTCCTCAGTCACAACCCAAACTTGTTCCGGGAAGCGATGCCCAGGTAGCGCGTTGCTAATCATTCCGCGCCTAATACCAACCTCGAGCAAACGTTGTGCTTCGCGAACATCGAAAATCTCAACTAGATCGCACAACGTTTTGTCAGCACGGGGAGCGCTCGGCGGTGAGAGAGCAAAATTGCCAGGATTACGCTTGTGGTACGGACTTCCACGATATTGACAGGTCGCGGCCAGCTCGTTGAGCACTTCCTGTGAAGGCTGGTTCAGCGCGAAACGCCGCTTGTCATTATACTTTTTCAGCCGGCTCGCCTCGCGTCCCCGTTTATTAGCCATCTGACTCCCAATTACGCAGTGCAGACTTAATTCAGACCGAGCCACTCTTGCGCCTGCTCGCCACGCCTAGGAGCTTTCGGCCAGTGTGATAATAGCGACGCATGGCCAGCAGCCTGCCTGTCACCGACCGCGAGGGGGTCCGCGGGATCGTCCTCGACCGGCCCGAGTAAGAAGAACGCGCTGACCGTGGCGATGTACGCGGCGCTCGCCGACGCCGTGACGACCGCAGCGCGCGACGGCGTCGGCGCGCTGCTGGTGTCGGCTTCCGGGGACACGTTTACGGCGGGCAACGACCTGCGCGACTTCCTCGACAACCCGCCGCACGGCGACGACGCGCCCGTGTTCCGCTTCTTGCTGGGGCTGCTGGAGACCGACGTTCCCGTGGTCGCGGCCGTGCGCGGCGCCGCGGTCGGCATCGGCACGACGATGCTGCTGCACTGCGACCTCGTCTACGCGGCGCCGACGGCGCGCTTGCGGGTCCCTTTCGTCGACCTCGGCCTCGTCCCCGAAGCGGGCAGCAGCGTGCTGCTGCAGCGGCGCATCGGACGCGCGCGTGCCGGCGCCGCGCTGTACCTCGGCGAGACGATCGGCGCCGAAGCGGCGTTCGCCGACGGGCTGATCACGAAGATCGTCGCGGACGATGCGCTCGACGCCGAGGCGCACGCTGCCGCGCGCGCGATCGCGGCGAAGCCGCGCGAAGCGGTGCGCGAGACGAAGCGGCTGTCGAACTGGGACCGTGACGTCGTGCGGGCGGCGATCGGCCGCGAGAGCGCCGCGTTCAACGAACGCCTCGCATCAGCGGAGGCGCGCGCGGCGATGGGCGCGTTCTTCCAGCGCGCCCGGCTAGACGCGCCGGAGGCGGTACGCGCATTCCGTTCGTCGCGATTTGCAAGCAGGATTAGCCACGACGACGGTACCGCGTCTCACTCTGAGGTGTGCCATTGGAAACGACCGAAGCAAATGCTCGCCTTTCGGCTCTCATGAGCAGTGGGGAAGCGTTGTACTGTGGCAGCAACAAGTCGCGGCGTCGCTTTTAGTGTGGATATCGCACATTTTGTGACTCGTTTACGTAAAACGAGTGAACGCGATATGAGCATCGCTGCGGGAACGCGAGTTACGTATCGAGACGATGCCGTTCTGATGCGCTACCTGCAATGCAATGCATTGCGGACGCGATGGCGGGACCGGGTGCTCCGCCGATTACGGAAAATGGCTCGGCGCCGACAGCAACTTATTGTTAGTTAATGCGCAGGTCTTTGGGCAGAAGTGTTTGGTTCGGGACGACGTTTACGACGAGCCAGACCTGCTCGAGCCGATGCCAACCTAATTGCCGATTCTGGGCGGACTCAGCGACACGCTGGCAAGCAGACAACTCGAGTTCAGCTCGTCGTGCCACCTGGGCGTCTTGCGCTACGCTATTGTGCTCGAGCCGGGACTACTATAGATCGGTTAGACGATGAAGAAACGACTGCGGCGCTCGCCAAAAGGCAATCGTGGGCGACTCTGCGTCACATAATTTTCACGATCACGTCCAGGCAACGACCTCTGCCTCCGCATGCGCTGGACACGGCCGCTCCAAGTTTGGATCGCCTCCACATCCCGACGAGGTCGCTGCGGACGCTAAACTTCGGCTGCCGGTCACTCGACGAGCGAGTCGCTTGTCGACGTCTTGGCCTGTCGCGCCGGCCGTCGGCCGGCACCGTGATGACTAAAACGACGTCGATCCGTGGTCATCGTGGGGAAGATGTACTCCATGGTCCGCGCCGCGCTTGAAGATGGGCCGCATTTGCCGATCCGCTAACTCGACGAGGATGCCGCGGAAACGTTGATGCACTATTGGAAACTCTGCGCGCAGTCATAGCCGATAGTCTTGACGTCGCGATGCGCCGTGCGTCTTGCAAAGAGCGGCGGAACATCGATGATCAATTGGTCGATGTCGTAGTAGCATGTGAGGCGCTCTCGTCCCGATGGAGACGACATGGCGAATTGACATTCGAACGGCGCTGCACGCAGCGTTTTATCTGCACAAGTATTGAGGAGCGTCTGAGGATATTACCATGTCCAGGCTGCGTACGCATACGGAGCAGGTCGTGCACGGCGCGCGTCGCGCAAGCGGCGCGTGGCCGCGAATACAGTGTAAACGACGTCTGCCGAATTGAACTGATCGTGCGACGCGGCCGCTACCGCATAGAGCGACAGAACATACGGTTGACTGGGTGCTGCGGTCGCAGGTCCCCGTGCTAGTGACTGTGCGGCGCGCGTTCCTAGATGGTGGCGGCGATTGGCCGCATACGCGACTATGAAAAGCGCGCGTCTCGCGCCCGGACCCGAACGGCCAGGATTGGTACGACCGCTCGGAGATGCGCCATATCGAATTTATGAATGGGCGCAGGCCGACGCCGCCGTTAGGCAGTCGCTGTTGCTCGCCACCGCGTTGAGGTCGGGCTTAAGCTGCCATACGCCACCATACCGATCCGTCCCGTTGACCGGCGTGCGTACCGACGCGGCACGTGCGCGCACAGCGGCGAGAACTGCTGCTACGATCCGATGCCGATCCGAGCCGGTATATGCGCAGATGAGGAGTTGCTATCAAGCGACACCCTCCCATTCCATGCTCGGACGCGCACATTGCGCTGCTCGGCTATCCAGCTTGACAGCAGACTCTAATTACTTACCTGAATCGAGCCCAGATCGAGCGCAGTTGGGATACGCGCGCCTTCGACGGGCCCTGAGCCTGCACCATTCTTAGTTCGAGCTTTTCGCGTGCCTGTACTCCGGCAGAAGCGACTCCGAATAGCGCACGGATTGAAGACATGATTACTCAAGCCGCTAGGGATGCGTGCGCGCCATTGCGATCGTTGCGCCAGGCACCGTCACGCTTGGCCCAACCCTGATCGAGCCGCAGGCGTACGCCTACGCTGGGAGCAATATGGCTTACGGCGACACTCCACCACGGGCCCAGCGCCGAACACAGATTCTGACGCCCAGACGACGACTTGTTCGGCGTGGACCGCCCCGTTCTAAGAAGCGACAATCGCGGCTGGCCATCGCCGCCGAGTAGCGGCACTGCGGGATCGCAATAATGCTGGCGAGTTAGTCGACGTCATAACGGCTTTTGAGGCAGCCATCGGACAAGATGCGCGAAACGAATGCCACGCGGCTTAGAGGCGCGCGTCGAGCCACGCAACGACGTCGCGCACGACCTCGTCGCGGTTGACCTCGTTGAGCAGCTCGTGCCGAGCCTCGGCGTACAGCCGCACGTCGACGTCGAGCAGTCCGAACGCGCGGTAGCGCGCTGCCAGCTCGTTCACGGCGGCACCGGACCGCCCGACCGGATCGCGGTCGCCGGAGATCATGAGCACCGGCAGCTCGCGCGGGAGGCGGCGCTCGTTCTCGGCGCGCCAGGTCTGCGCGTAGCCGCGCAGCATGTCGTGCAGCAGGCCGTTCGAGAACGTGAACCCGCATCGCTCGTCGTCGGCATACGCCTGCACCTCGCGGTCGTCGCGGCTGAGCCACTCGAAGCCGGTGCGCTGCGCGAACGGTGCGTTGAAGCCGGCGAAGATCCGCCGCTGCAGCGGCGACGGCGCGCCGTCGCCGGCCATCGCGCGCACGAGCCGCGCCGCGGCGACGCCGGCAGCAAGCCCCGGAGCCGATCCCGTCGTGCCGGAAAGCACGAGCGCGGCAAGCCGCGCGCCGTGCAGTTGCGCGAAGCGCTGCGCGAGCACCGAGCCCATGCTGTGACCGAACATCGCCTGCGGCGCGCCGCCGGTCCCTTCGCGCGCGAGCGCGCCGAGCGCGGCGAGATCCCGGATCGTGCCGTTCCACGCGTCCGTGCCGCCGAGTCCGTAGCTGCCGCGGGCGGTCGCTCCGTGACCGCGGTGATCCGGCGCATAGACCGCGTACCCGTGCGCCGCGAGCTCGCTCGCGAAACGCGCGTACCGCAGCGCGTGCTCGGCCATGCCGTGCACGACGATCACCGACGCCTTCGCCGGCCCGTCGGGCAGCGTGCGATGCACGACGACGCGCTCGCCGTCGCTCTCGAGCTCGAACGGCGGCGCTGCAATCACGCCGCGGTGAAGCCGCGCGCGGGGAATGACGCGCCGCGCTGCAGCCAGTTGGCCGGCGAGTAGCGCGCGCGCCCGTCGACGAAGTGCAGCGTGAATGCGTGCCGGGAGCGCTCCGAGCGGTTCGGCGCGCTCCAGTGGGGCAGCAGTCCGTGCAGCACGACCAGCGCGCCCGCGTCGACCTCGACCGGCTCGGCGTCGCGTTCGCCCGGCCACGGCGTGTCGTCGACCGGTTCCAGCCGCCCGCGACCGCCTTCGACGACGAACCGCTCGCGCAGCGGCGTGCGGTGGCCGCCGCGCTGCACCCACAGACAGCCGTTGGTGCGATCGGCGCGCTCGAGCGCGAACCAGAGGGTCGTCACCGTCACCGGATCGGTCTCGAAGTACGTTGCGTCCTGGTGCCAGCGCACTTCGCCGCCGATGCGCGGCTGCTTGAAGATGTACATCGACTGGTAGACGCGCGGGTCCACGATGCCGAGATCGCGGCTGAGCGCGTCGAGCCGCGCATCGTGCGAGAACCGCGAGAAGACCGGATCGAGATCGTGCATCGCGTGCCCGATCTTGTTGATCGAGAGGTGTTTCGGCGCGCGAGGCGCGCCGTCCGGGTCGAAGGCCTCTTCCTCGAAGAAGCAGCGCACCGCGCCGCCCGACGTGAGAAAGTACTCCTCCGACGTCGTGCTCGCGCCTTCGCGCGCGCTGAAGACGCCCGAGTGACCGGCCGGATCGAACGCTTCGACGATCTCCTCGGCGCGACGGCGAAGCGCGGCGACGTCTTCCGCGCCTTTGAAGTCCGGCACGACGAGGAAACCGTCGCGCGCGAAGCGCTCGCGGACGATCACGTCGCCGCGGCGGGAGATGCGTCCGCGACCGTCTCTCCGTGGTACAGCGGGCGCCGGCGTGACAGCAAGACGCGCACGTGCGATCCGCCGTCGGCGCGCTTGGTCACGTTGAACTCGTCCGACAGCGACCACACGAGGAACAGACCGCGGCCGCGCTCGGCGAGCAGGTCGCTCGGCAGGCGCGGGATCAGCACGAATCCCGGACCGCGGTCGAGCACGTGCACGATGGCCCCCGCCGTGCCCCAGTCGAGCACGACCTCGATCTGGCCGGGCGCATACCGCACGACGTTGCTGAGCAGCTCGCCGAAGATCAGCTCGGACGTGAAGACGTCGTCGGCGAACATGCCGCGCTGCGCGAGCAGCGCCGCGAAGTCTACCCGCGCGCGCTGCGCCGTCGCGGTGTCCCGCGTGTCGAACGACCACACGCGGCCATGATTTTCGTCCGCCGGCACGTCCGCCAAGCGCATCGCGAGGATTGCGACGTCGTCGTGCGTCCCGTCGCGCAGCACGCGCTCGTACAGAGCGCGTGCGATGTCACGGCGTGACGCAACGTTCGCGTCGGCGAGGGCCTCGCGCACGCGGTGCTGGCCTTCGATGATGTTCTGCGTCGACTCGACGAGACCGTCCGTGTAGAAGAGCAGCGTCGCGCCGTCGGGGATTTCGACGACCCGCGCGTCGGCTTCGTCGCGGGCGCGCAGCCCCAGGGGCAAGCCGCGCGCCTCGAGCTCGACGACGGTGCCGTCCGCGGTGCGCAGGAGCGGAGACGGGTGGCCGGCCGAGCAGTACGCGATCGTGCGCGCGACCGGGTCGAACACCGCCACGACGGCCGTCACGAGGCGGTCGGGATGCTCGGCCTTGAGCGTGCGATCGGCGGCGTCGACCATCGTCGCCGGGTCGGCGTACAACTGCGCGACGCCGCGAATGACCTGGCGCATCGCCGCCATGATGACCGCGGCCTGCAGGCCGCTCCCGGCGACGTCGCCGATCGTGAGCAGCACGCGACCGTCGCTCAAGCGCAGCGCGTCGTACCAGTCGCCGCCGACCTGCGCGCGGCGCCCGGGCACGTACACGCCGTCGAACTGAACGCCCGGCAGCGCGGGAAGATCCTGCGGCAGAAGCGCGCGCTGCAGGGTCGTCGCGACGTGATGCGCGCGCTCGTATGCGGCCAGCGCCTCTTCTTTTTCGTGCAGCGACTCTTGCACGCGATGCGTCATGTCGTGATAGACGCCGTCGAGATCGGCGATCTCGTCCGCGCCGCCGATGACCGGCGGTGATTCGCCGCGGCCCAGCCGCCGCGCGTTGTCCGCGAGCCGTTCGAGGCGGCGCGCGATGCGTAGGCCGAAGAGTCCCGTCACCAGCACCGTGGCGAGGACGCCGAGGACCGACGCCGCAAGAAGACCGCCCCCGAGCAGGCCGAGGTCCCGCTGCAGTCCGTCGATCCGTGCCAGCGTGACGCCGCGCTGCCCGCTTTCGAAGTCGGCGCGCGCCTTGTCCCACGCGTCGCCGAGCCGGCGCAGGCCGGCGCTGCGGCCGAAGTCCGCCGCCTGCTTTTTCTTGCCCGCCTGCAGCAGCTTCATGTAGGGCGTCAGCGCCTCGTCGATGACGGCTCGAGTCAGAGCGACGTAGCGCGAAGCGCGGGCGACCTCCGTCGTGTTGCCGGAGGTGTCGCGCTGCAGGCTCGCCGCGCGGGCCGGGAACGTCGCGATCGCGGACTCGTACGCGCGCAGCGTCGCCGGCCGGGGTGCGCGCGTGTAGTCGATTGCGGCTTTGTCGGCCTGGGCGATGACGCGGCGGATTGCTTCCGAATCGTTGAGCGCGATCGTCGCGCGCTGCGACGTCGCGGCCATCTGCTCGGTCTCGGTACGAAGCAAGCCGGCGATCACCAGCAACGCCACGAGAAACGTCAGCGGCACCACGCTGAGCAGCACCGCCTGCGTCCGGATTCGCAGGACGAAACGTCGAGCGGCCTCTCGCGCCCTGGCCATCTCAGCGTCCTTCGCCGCTCGGCAGCGATGCGTCCTGGGCGGGCGGGGCACGCGAACGGCGCGGAACTACATCGTGCGCGTCCCCGGCTCGGGCGCCAGGCGGTCGATCTGCCGGTGGAACAGATACGCCACGACCGCGAACGCCGCGGTGACGAGAGCGATCAGTCCGACGTTGAGCTCGTACTGCTGCGCGACGTTCGCGCCCGCGCCGGCAACGGCGTAGCGCGCGATGAACCGAAGCGCGAGCGCGACGACCCACACCACGACGGTGGTCATGTTGCCCTTGGCGCGTACGGCGCCCGCCATGCCCGCGGGCGAGAACGTCGTCGAACGCACGACGAGCAGCCCGGCGACGACGCCCAGGGCGGCGCCGATCAGTACGGACAGCGCCATCACGGGCACGCTCAGGTTCGCGCTGATCCTCGGCACGGCGAAGGCCCCCGCGACGGAGATCACGAGCAGCACCACGAGCACCGCCGGCCGAATCCATACCCGGCTCGCGCGGACGGTCCGCTCGCGCAGCTCGCGCATCAAGAAGCGCACGATCACGATCGCGACGAAAACCAGCGTGACGGTCGTGCTGTACGGTCCCAGACCGGTCGAACTCATGCTGCACCTCCGAGATACGCCGCGCGCACGGCTTCGCTCGCGGCGAGTTCCGCCGCCGGGCCGCCGTGCGCGATGCGGCCGACTTCGAGCACGTAGCCGCGCGATGCGATCGCCAGCGCCTGTCGCGCGTTCTGCTCGATCAGCAGCACCGTCGTTCCGCGTGCGTTGATGTCGCGGATCACCTCGAAGATCGTCTGCACGAGCTTCGGTGAGAGCCCGAGCGAGGGCTCGTCGAGCATCAGCAGCCGCGGGCGTGACATGAGCGCACGCGCGATCGCGAGCATCTGCTGCTCACCGCCCGACATCGTGCCCGCTTTCTGAGCAAACCGCTCGCGCAGCCGCGGAAAGACGGTCAGCACGCGCTCGAGGTCTTCCGCGATCGCCGGCTTGTCGCGCCTGGTGAACGCGCCCAGCTCGAGATTTTCGCGCACCGTCATCCGCGGAAACACGCGCCGTCCCTCAGGAGCGTGTCCGATGCCGGCGCGCACGATCTCGTTCGGCGCGACCTTCGTCAGGTCGCGGCCGGCGAATCGAATGGTCCCCGCCGCGGCGCGCACGAGCCCGCTGATCGCGCGGAGGGTCGTCGTCTTACCGGCGCCGTTCGCGCCGATCAAGGTGACGATCTCACCCTCGGCAACGGTGAGCGAGACGTCCTGGAGCGCTGTAATTCGGCCGTAGCGCGCGACGAGCCCGTCCACCTCGAGCAGCGCCATCAGCTCGCCTCCGCCTCGGCGCCGAGATACGCTTCGATGACGCGCGCGTCGCGCCGCACGTCGGCCGGCGCGCCTTCGGCGATCTTCTCGCCGTGATCCAGCACGGTGATGCGCTCGCTGATCTCCATGACCAGTCCCATGTCGTGCTCGATCAGGAACACGGTTACGCCGCGCTCGCGAATCCGGCGGACCAAGTCGATGAGGTCGCGCTTCTCGCTCGGGTTCATCCCCGCCGCGGGCTCGTCGAGGAGCAGCAGCTTCGGCTCGGACGCGAGCGCGCGAGCGATCTCGAGGCGACGCTGCATCCCGTAGGCAAGGTTCCGCGCGTAGGTGTGCGCGCTGCGCTCGAGCCCGACGAAGCGCAGCAGCTCGACGGCGCGATCGCGCGCGGACGCTTCTTCGGCGCGCTGGCGCGGCGTGTGAAGGAGCGACGCGAGCAGGTTCGCGCGGAGCCGCGCGTGTTCGCCGGTCATCACGTTCTCCAGCGCGGACATGAACGCGAACAGCCGGATATTCTGGAACGTGCGCGCGACGCCGCGCGCGGTGATCGCGCTGGTCGCCCGGCCGGTGATGTCGGCGCCGTCGAACGTGATGCGCCCGGCGGACGGCCGGTAGATGCCCGTCACGAGATTGAACGCCGTCGACTTGCCCGCGCCGTTCGGCCCGATCATCGCGACGATCGACCCCGCGTCGATCGTGAAGCTCAGGTCGTTCACGGCGACGAGGCCGCCGAAGCGCTGCGTCACGTGGTCGAGCGTCAAGAGCGCCATCTCAGTGCGCCGCCCCGCTGTAGAGCTCTTGCTCCTGCGAGGCGACGTTCGTGTCTTCCTCGGCCGCGTGGAACTCCGCCTTGCGCTGGCGGCTCGGAATGAGCCCTTCGGGCCGGAACAGCATCATCATGACGAGGATCACGCCGTAGATCAGAAAGCGCGAGTTCGTCAGGTCGACGTTCACGCCCATCCCGTGCAAGAAGTTCGTTCCCTGCGGCAAGATGAAGCGCTCGAGCGCCGAGAGGATGACGCTGCCGGCGATGACGCCCGGGATGTTTCCCATCCCGCCGAGCACGAGCATCGCCAGGATGAACACGCTCACGTTGAACCCGAACTGGTCGGGCGAGACGAGCTGGAGCTTCGAGGCGTACGCGCATCCCGCCAGGCCGCTGAACGAGGCGCCCATCGCGAACGCGGCGAGCTTCGTCGTCGTCGTGTTGATGCCCATGTGCGCGGCGGCGAGCTCGTCTTCGCGAATCGCCATCCACGCGCGGCCCAGACGGCTCTGCCGCAAGTTGTTCGCGACCCAGATCGCGAGCGCGATCAGCACGAGGATCAGCAGGTAGTACGGCAGCGGATCGAACCCGAAGCGCAGTCCGAAGAACGTCGGCTGGTCGAGCGACCCGATCCCGTTCGGACCGCCCGTCCACTGGCTCAGGTTGAGGAACGTCTGCGGCACGATCTCGCCGAAACCGAGCGTGACGATCGCGAGGTAATCACCGCGCAGACGAAGCGTCGGCGCGCCGAGCAGGATCCCGAAGACGGCGGCGATGCCGGACGCGACGAAGAGCAGCACCCAGAACGGCAAATGGACGCCGAACTGCGGCGAGGCCAGCATCGCGAACGCATACGACCCGATCGCGAAGAACGCCGCGTAGCCCAGATCGAGCAGGCCCGCGAAGCCGACGACGATGTTCAAGCCGAGCGCGAGGAGCACGAAGGCGCCCGCGTCCGCCAAGAAGTTCGTGAACGCGCCGTTGTGCCCGGCGAACGGCAGCACGATCGCGATCGCAAAGACGATCAGCGCGTTGCGCAGAGCCGGCTTGACGGCCCGCGTCTTCATACCTTGTTCGGCACCGACTCGCCGAGCAGGCCGGTCGGACGGAAGATCAGCACCAGCACCAGCATCGAGAAGACGACGACGTTGGCCCACTGGTCCCCGATCAACTGCGTCGTGAGCGCCTCGATCAGGCCGATCAGGAACCCGCCGAGCATCGCGCCCGCGAGATTGCCGATGCCGCCGAGCACGGCGGCGGTGAACGCTTTGAGACCGGCCGCGAAGCCGTTGAAGAACCAGGTCGAGCCGTAGTATACGCCGGAGACGAATCCCGCGGCGCCCGCGAGCGCCGAACCGATCAGGAACGTCAGAGCGATCGTCGTGTTGATGTCGATCCCCATCAGCTGCGCGGCGTCCTTGTCCTGCGCGGTCGCGCGCATCGCCTTGCCGAGCCGCGTCCGCCCGATGAACGCCTGCAGCGCGACCATCAACACGACGGCGAGCACGATGACCATGATCTGCTTCGCCTGGATCGAGACGACGCCGACCGCGAACGCCGGGTTCGGGATCACCTGCGGGAACGGCACCGGCGACGGTCCGCGCCAGTACAGCATCACGTTCTCGAGGATGAACGACATCCCGATCGCGGTGATCAGCGGCGCGAGCTTGGGCGCGTTGCGCAGCCGCCGATACGCGAGCCGCTCGACGATGACGCCGGTCAAACCGCACAGGATCATCGCGCCGGCGATCGTGACGACGACCACGACGATCAGCATCGGTCCGCTCACGATCCCCGTCACGCCGAGCAGCGTGAGAATCGCCAGCGAGAAGAACGTGCCGAGCGTGTACACGTCGCCGTGCGCGAAGTTGATCAGCTCGATGATCCCGTAGACCATCGTGTAGCCGAGCGCGATCAGCGCGTAGATGCCGCCCAGCGACAGCCCGTTGACGAGCTGCTGGAGAAAGAGCGCCAAGCTAGGTCTTGACGGTGATCTGGTCGATCGTCACGAACTTGCCGTTCTTCACTTGGTACAGCGTGAGGATCGGCGCGGTCGTGTCGCCGTTGGCGTCGAAGCCGATCTTGCCGATCGGCGAGTCGAAGTTCGTGGTCGCGGCGACATTCTTGAGCACGTCCGCGCGCGTCGGCTGCTTGCCGCCGTTGTCGGTGATCGCCTTCTCGATCGCGGCGATCTCGATCTTCGCGGCGGTGTACGCGTTCGCCGAGTACGGTCCGACGTCGCCGTTGAAGCGCGCTTTATAGGCCGCGACGAACGCCTTCGCCGACGGCAGCTTCGTGGCGTCCGGCGCGGCCGTCGTCACGTACGTGCCGTTCGCCGAGTCGCCGGCGACGGTCAGGAACTCGGGATCGGAGATGCCGTCGCCGCCGAGGTACGGCGTCGTGCCCAGGCCCGCATCGGCCATCTGTTTGCGCACGAGCCCGCCGCCCGTCGACGTCGTGCCGCCGTAGAAGACGACGTCGGGACCGAGCGACTTCGCCTTGGTGAGCAGCGCTTTGAAGTCTTGCTGGTTCGCGGTCGTGTGCTCGTGACCGAGCACCGCGCCGCCGAGCTGCTTGAACGACGCTTCGAACACGTCGGCCAAGCCTTTGCCGTACGTCTCGTTGTCGTCGATGATGAACGCCTTCTTGAAGCCGAGCCGCTGCGCGGCGACCTGCGCGAGCGTCGAGCCCTGCCGCGAGTCGCGCGTGCAGACGCGGAAGAACGCGTTGACGTCCGGGTGCGCGGTGCGCAGCTTCTTCGCGTCGTCGCCGACCGTCAGCCCGTCATTCGTCGTCGACGGTGCGATCTGCACGAGCCCGGCGTCGTTGGTGAGCGGGATCTCCGACTTCGCGACGTTCGAATTGAACGGCCCGATCATCGCGAGCACCGCCGAGTCGGCGATGAACGTTTTCACGTTCTGCGCGCCCGCCGCAGGGTCGTGCTTTCCTTGCACGGCGTCGTCGAGCAGCGATGCCTCGAGCTTGAACTTGCCGCCCGCGAAGCCGTTCTTGTTGGCCTCTTCGATCGCCATCACGGCGCCGTTCTGCGTCGGGATGCCGATCGAGGCGTCCGCGCCGCTGACGGGCAGGTCGATGCCGATCTTCACCGTCGTGCCGCTGCTCGATGCGGCGGACCCGGAGCTCGACGTCGAGCTCGTCGACCCGGAACTGCTCGAGTTCGAGTTGTTGCACGCCGCGAGGGCGGCGGCCAGGACGGCCGCAGCCGCGATACGCGAAAGTCGGGACACGGTCATCAAGCGCGACTCCTGGGACCTGAAGCGAATCGGCCCTGTGTACGCCCGGGTGCAGGCGCGCCCCTCGTCCCGAGCCGGGGGAGGCGGCCGGGCGCCTCTAGGTCGTGCGGCAGCCGGAGCAGCGTCCGACGACCGTGACGAGCGAGTCGGTCACGCTCACGTCGTGCGCGCGCGCGATGCGCCGCAGCACCGGGTCGGGCAGCCGGTAGTCGAGGTCTTCGATGCGTCCGCAGCCCTCGCAGTGGAAGTGCGCGTGCGGATCGGCGTGCGTCTCGTAGTACGTCATGCCGGCGCCGGGGACGCGCACCTCGCTCACGAGGCCGAGCTCCGTCAGGCGGTTGAGCGCGCGGTAGACGGTCGTGAAGCCGATCGTCGGCTGGCTCCGCCGAGCGAGCGAGTGAACGTCTCCCGTGGTCAGGTGGCGGCCATGGCCATGCTCGCGGACCACGTCGTTGACGAGCCGGTAATTCTTGGGCAACCGAGGCGGGACGGGCTGGGAAAGCATCTTCTGTCCCTAGTGTACCATGCGCGGCCCACGAGGCCGAAACTGAAAGTCGGTTTCAGTAACTCGAGCAGGGCCCACGGCGGCCGTCAATCGCGCCGCCGCGGGTGCGCGTCTATACCGTCGTCAGTTCGCGTACGGCAGCAGCGTTGAAGTACGCGGCGCGCGGGTGGTGGATCACGATCGCCGCCGTCGACTGCTCCGGCATGATCTGATACGCCGACGTGAGCGACGTGCCGATCGCGTTCTCCGCGTCGAGCAGCTTCCACACGAGCTCGTGCTGCGCGAGGTCCGGGCACGCGCCGTAGCCCCACGAATAGCGCTTGCCGCGGTCGTTCTCGAGACCCAGCTCCGCGCGGATGCGACGGTGCGTCCACTCCGCCAGCGCCTCGGCGGACTGCACCGAGAACCCGTGCAGGAAGTACGACTCACTGTAGTCGTTGCGCGCCTGCAGCGCTTCGGTGCGCCGCGACGCCTCCTCGCCGATGGTGACGACCTGCAGCGCGACGACATCGCTCGCGGCGCCGTTCTCCGGCTCGCGGATGTAGTCCGCGAGACACAGATGCTCGCCGCCGGCCTGGCGCGCGAACGTGAAGCGCGCGATCTCGCGCGTACGATCCGCCGGATCGTACACGATGACGTCGTCGCCGCTTCCCGCGGCCGGGAAATAGCCGTACACCACGCGCGGATCGAGGAACGGCTCCCGTTCGGCCATTGCTTCGTAGCGACGCAGACGCGGCTCGAACTCCGTCGTGACGATGCGGTCCCACTCGGCGCCCTTGGTGTTCGCGCCGCCCCACGACAGCCGGTACAGGCTCCGCAGGTCGAAGCAATCCCAGAGCTCGCGCGGGTCGATGCTGCGGAGGGTGCGCGGTCCCAAGAACGGCGCGGCGGGAATGTTCGCGTCGCCGACGTCTCCGCGCGCGGTGCGTCCGTTTGGTGACGGTGCCGCGAGCGCGCCCGCATCTTTGAGACGCAAGTGCTCGGCTTCGACGCGCACGCGCTCGACGAGCCGGCCGCGCGCGAACTCGTCGGTCAGCGCGTCCATCACGTCCAGGCCTTCGAACGCATCCTTCGCGTAGAACACGCCGGGCTCGAAGAAGCGATCGTCGGCGGCGAACGCGACACGGCGTCCGAAGTCGCGGTTGATGGCGGCGCCGCCGATCACGACCGGATACGACAGCGACCGTGACGCCTGCTCCTTCACCAGCGTCGGCATCTGCTTCGACGTCGACACGAGCAGCGCCGACAGGCCGATCGCGTCGGCGTCGACCTCGACGGCCTTGTCGAGGATCGTGTTCACCGGAACCTGCTTGCCGAGGTCGTGCACGGTGTAGCCGTTGTTCGAGAGGATCGTCCCGACGAGATTCTTGCCGATGTCGTGGACGTCGCCGAACACCGTCGCGAGCACGACGATGCCCTTGCTCACGCCTTCCTTGCGCTCGAGGAACTGCTCGAGGTGGGCGACGGCCTTCTTCATCACTTCCGCCGACTGCAGCACGAACGGCAGGATCAGCTCGCCCGCGCCGAACTTGTCGCCCACTTCCTTCATCGCCGGCAGCAGCACGTTGTTGAGGACGTCGACGGGGTCGCGCGTCGCGAGCGCCTCGTCGACCTTCGCCTCGATGCCGTCCTTGCGCCGGCGCAGGATCGCGTTGTGGATGCGCGTTTCGACGGGCGCCTCGGAATCGTCGTCCGCGACACCCGCTCCGGAGCTCGCCGAAGGAGCCTTCGCCTCGAAGTGCTCGATCACGCGCTGCAGCGCGTCGGGACGGCGATTGAGCACGAGATCGTCGCAGAGCTCGCGTTCGGCGGCGTCGATCTCCGCGTACGGCGTGATCTCGGCCGCATTGACGATCGCCATGTCGAGGCCGGCCTCGACGCAGTGGTGCAGCATCACGGAGTTGAGCACGTGCCGCGCCGCCGGCTTGAGGCCGAAGGAAACGTTCGAGACGCCGAGCGACGTCAGCACGCCGGGCAGCTCGCGCTTGATGAGCCGGATGCCCTCGATGGTTTCGACGGCCGAGTCGATGTACTCGGCGTCGCCCGTCGCGAGCGTGAACGTGAGGTCGTCGAAGATCAAGGCGCCGGCCGGGATGCCGTACTCGTCGACCACCATGTCGTGGATGCGCTTGGCGACCGCGAGCTTCGCCGTCGCGGTTTTCGCCATGCCCGTTTCGTCGATGGTCAGCGCGACGACCGCCGCGCCGGCTTCCTTGACGAGCGGCATGACGGAGTCGACTTTGGCGCGCCCGTTCTCGAGGTGGATCGAGTTGACGACGGGCCGGCCGGCGTAGATCTTGAGCGCGGCCTCGATCACCTTGGGCTCGGTCGAGTCGATGACGAGCGGCGCCTCGACCGACTGCGCGAGGCGCTTGACGATCGTGGCCATCTGCACGTCTTCGTCGGTGCGCTCGGTCAGCGCGGTGCACACGTCGAGGAGGTGCGCGCCGCCCTCGACCTGTCCGCGCGCGACCAGCGTGATCTCGTCGTAGTCGTTGGCCAGCAGCAGCCGCTTGATCTTGCGCGAACCTTGGCTGTTCACGCGCTCGCCGATGAGCAGCACCGTGCCTTCCTGCTTGAGCGCAACCGCGGTCATCGCCGACGCCGCGAGCTGCAGCGGCTTTGGCTCCGGGATGCGCGGCCGGTGGCCGCGAGCGTGCAGCCCGCGCAGCATCTCGGCGAACGCAGCGATGTGTTGCGGCGTCGTGCCGCAGCAGCCGCCGATCGCATTGACGCCGAGCTCTTCGACGAACGACCACAACTGCGACGCCATCTCAGCGGGCGTCTCCGGATAGATCGTTTCGCCGCGCGGCCCCATCTGCGGCAAGCCCGCGTTGGGAATGACGCTCACGAAGCAGCGCGAGCTATCCGCCAGATAGCGGATCGGGTCGCGCATATGCTCCGGACCGGTCGAGCAGTTCAGCCCGATCACGTCGATCGCCAGCGCGTCGAGCGTTGCGCATACGGCCGTGATGTCGGTCCCGAGCAGCATGCGACCGGTGACGTCGAGCGTCGCCTGCGCCTGGATCGGCACGCGGCGCACGCCCTTCGCGAAGCCGCGGGTGATGCCGGCGACGGCGGCCTTCATCTCGAGCAGATCCTGGCTGGTCTCGAGGATCAGCAGGTCGACGCCGCCCTCGATCAGCGCGGCGGACTGCTCCTCGTACAGGTCGGCCAGCTCGTCGAACGTGATCTTCGAGAGCGCGGGGTCGGACGACGAGATCAGCATCCCGGTCGGGCCGAGCGAGCCGGCGACGAACCGCGGGCGCTCCGCTGTCGAGAACTCGTCGGCCGCCCGGCGCGCGATGCGCGCGGCGGCGACGTTGATCTCGCGCGTCTTCGCGCCGAGGCCGTACTCGTCGAGCTTGAGCCGGGAGGCGGTAAACGAGTCCGTCTCGAGGACGTCCGCGCCCGCGGCGAGGTACGCCCGGTGGATCTCCTCGATGACGTCCGGCCGGGTCAAGACGAGGGCCTCGTTGCACCCGTGGTACGCCGCGCCGCCGAAGTCGGCGTCCGTGAGGTGCCGGTCCATCAACTGCGTGCCCATCGCTCCGTCGAACAGGAGGACGCGGTCGCGGAGCGCTTCGAGATAGTCGGCCATTCTTCGCATCGTATCGGCTCAGGGGGCCGGAACGGCTGCGGCGCGTGTCCAATATGTTGGCGATGGAGTCGATTGGACAGACGGTGAGCCGGCTCGCCGCCTTGTCCGCGATCGTGCGCGGCGCGCCGCCGTCGGCGGCCCTGCGGACGGCGTTCGAGCGCCTGCGCATCGAGGAGGTCGCGTCGTCGTCCCGGCTTGCCGGGGCGCATCTCGACCTCACGGAGGTGCGCGCCCTGGTCGAGCGCGGTCGCGCGCTCGGCGGCCATACCTTCGACGACTACCTTGTGGTCCGCGACTACGGCGAGGCGGCCGCGTGGGCGGCACGCCATGGCACGCGGCCCGCGCCCGTCTCGACCGACGACCTGCGGACGCTGCACCACCTCGCGGTCCGCGGGATCGCGCACGACGCCGGGGCATGGCGGACGAAAACCGTCCCGCCCCTCGCCGACGGCACGGTGCCGCCGCCGCATTGGCTCGTGCCGTTCGAGACGGAGACCTACGTCGGGCGGCTCGCCCTGAGCGCGGACGACCCCGCGCCGCTGGCGCTCGCACGCGCGGTCGCGCGCCTCGTGCGTCTGCAGCCGTTCGCGAGCGGCAACGGCCGCGTCGCGCGGCTGGTCGCGAACCTGCTCGCGTACCGGCGCGGCCTGCCGCCGATCGTGCTCGACGCCCGCGCCCGGCAGGCGTACGGCACGGCGCTCGGCGCCGCGCTGGCGGGCGATGCGACGCCGCTTGCGCGCGTTCTCGGAACGGCCCTCGCGCGCGGGCTCGAACGGCTCCGCGACGCGGTCGAGCCGATCGACGAGCTGCGCCCGTTGACCGACTTCGGGCCGAAGGGCCGCGCCGACCGGCTCTACAAAGCCGCACAACGCGGACGGCTGCGCGTCGTCCGCCGCGAGGGACGGTTGTTTACGACCGCCCCCTGGGTCGCTGCATATGCGGCCCGAGCCTCATCCGATTCCGCCTGAACGCCGAAGAGATAGAGCAGCATGCACGAACCCCTGGTCGCCTACGTCTCGATGGAAATCGCCGTCGCATCGACCGTCGCGACGTATAGCGGCGGCCTCGGCGTGCTTGCCGGCGACGTCGTGCGCGCCGCGGCCGACGCCGGCTATCCGATGGCGGGCGTGACGCTGCTGTACCGCGACGGATACTTTCGCCAGCATCTCGACGCCTCGGGCACGCAGACCGAGGGGCCGCAGACGTGGACGCCCGAGGTGTCGCTCGAGGCGCTGCCGCTCTCGATTGCCCTGCAGATCTCGGGCCGCACCGTCGTCGCAGGCGTGTGGCGCTTCCCGGTCACCGGCGTCGACGGACACGTCGTTCCGGTCTACTTCTTGGATACGGACCGCGCGGAGAACGACGAGGCGGCGCGCGGTCTGACGCGCGCGCTGTACGGCGGCGACGCGCGCTACCGTCTCGAGCAGGAGACGCTGCTCGGCTTGGGCGCCGCACCGCTGCTGCGGGCGCTGGGGCACGAGCGCGTCGGCACCTACCACATGAACGAGGGCCATTCCGCGCTGCTCGTGCTCTCGCTGCTGGACGAGATGCGCGCGACGCCGCACGGCCTGCCCACGTTCGACGACCTTGCGCGCGTGCGCGCGCGCTGCGTCTTCACCACGCACACGCCGGTGCCCGCGGGACACGACCGCTTCGGGCTCGACCTCGCATCCGAGGTGCTCGACGCGGAAAAGGTCGCGACACTGCGCAGCCTCGAGCTCGCCGACGGCGACACGCTGAACATGACGCACCTCGCTCTGCGCGCGACGCGCTTCACGAACGCCGTCGCGATGCGGCACGGCGAGGTCTCGCGCGCGATGTTCGCCGACGAGCGCGTCGGCGCGGTGACCAACGGCGTGCACGCCGGGACGTGGACGTCGCCGGCGTTCCGCGCGCTCTTCGACCGCCGCATCCCGGAGTGGCGCCGCGACAACTGGCAGCTGCGCCAGGCCGTGGGTATCACGCTCGGCGAGATCGCCGACGCGCACGCCGAAGCCAAGCAGGCGCTGATCGAGCGCGTTGCCCATGCGACCGGCAAGCTGCTTGATCCCAATCGCTTCACCATCGGCATCGCACGCCGCGCGACTGCCTACAAACGCAACGACCTGATCCTGCGCGACGCCGGGCGGCTCGCCGCGATCGCGCGGCAGTTCGGCGGGATCCAGCTGGTGTTCGGCGGCAAAGCGCACCCGCGCGACTGGGACGGCAAGGCCATGATCCGGCACATCGTCGAGCAGGCGCAGTCGCTCTCCGGCGTCGTCGACATCGTGTACGTCGAGAACTACGACATGAGCTGGGGCGCCTCGCTGACGTCGGGCGCCGATCTCTGGCTCAACACGCCGCGCCCCCCGAACGAAGCGTCCGGCACGAGCGGCATGAAGGCGGCGCTCAACGGCGTCCCGAGCCTCTCCGTGATGGACGGCTGGTGGATCGAAGGCGCGCTCGACGGCGTGACCGGCTGGTCGATCGATGCCGAGACGGGCGCCGACGACGATCGTACGGCCGCCGCCGTGTACGGTCTGCTGGAGTACGTCATCCTGCCCGCCTACGTGCACGACCGGCGCCGCTACCTCGCGACGATGCGCGGCGCAATCGCGTACAACGGCTCGCACTTCAACGCGCAGCGCATGCTCGCGCAGTACGCGATCGATGCGTACGACCTGCCGTCGCAGCCGGACGCGACGGAAGGGCACGAACGCCTGGCCGGCTGAATCGAGTCGCGGCGCCCGCCGCGACCGCTTCTTAGATGCCGGCCGTCGTCTGCGGCACCGCGGGCGTGCGGCCCGGCTGATCCATCGTCGACGGGGGCGTGTGCCCGCCTCGGCCCATCCCCAGCCGGGTCTCGAGCTGCGCGATGAACACGTAGAGCACCGGCGTCACGAACAGGTTCAGCACGGTCGAGAGGATCATGCCGCCGAACACGGCGGTGCCGAGCGAATTGCGCGCCGCGCTTCCGGCGCCGCTCGCGAAGACGAGCGGCGTCACGCCGAGCACGAACGCGATCGACGTCATGAGGATCGGCCGTAGCCGCGTCTCCGCAGCACGCGTCACCGCGGTGACGATGTCGACCCCTTGTTCTCGAAGCTGGTTCGCGAACTCGACGATCAGAATCGCGTTCTTGGAAGCCAGGCCGATCAGCATGACGTAGCCGACCTGCGCGAAGACGTCCGAGAAGAAGTGGCGGAAGAGCAGGCCGCCGATCGCGCCGAGCAGCGCGAGCGGCACGGCGAGCAGGATGATCAGCGGGTCGGCAAACGACTCGTACTGCGCGGACAGGACCAGGAACACGAAGACGATGCCCAGGCCGAAGATCAGCGCCGCTTGGCCGCCGCCCTCCACCTGCTCGCGCGAGATCCCGCTCCACTCGGTCGCGAAGCCCGGCGGCAGGTTCGCCGCGAAGCGGTCCATCGTCGCGAGCGCCTCGCCGGAGCCGTGCCCCGGCGCCGGCGCGCCGCTGATCTCGATCGAGCGGTACAGGTTGAAGTGCGTGATCACCGGCGGCGCCTTCGTCTCCGTGAGGCTCACGAGCGCGGTGAGCGGGATCGCGGGCGGCGTCTGCAGCTGACCGTTCACGACGAGCGGCGTGTCGCTATGAACGTAGATCTTCTCCAAGTCGGCGACGCGCGAACGGTACGGCGTATCCGCCTGCACGTACACGCGGTACGCCTTGCCGTTCATGTCGAAGTCGTTGACGTAGACCGATCCCAGGTACACCTGCATCGTGTTGAAGATGTCCGGAAGCGCGACGCCGAGCTGCGCCGCCTTGTCGCGGTTGACATCGGTGAGGATCGTCGGCTTGTCCGTGCGGAATGTCGTGTAGACGCCGGTCAGCGGTGAGCCCGGCGCGTACGCCGGATAGATCAGCATCTTCGAGGCGGCGTCGAGCGCAGCGATGCCTTGGTTCGCGCGGTCCTCGAGCTCGTACGTGAAGCCCGCCTGGAAGCCGAGACCCGGGATCGACGGCGGCTGGAACGCAATGGCAAGCGCGTCGGGATACCGCGTCTTGAAGTCGCTGAAGAACCGGTAGTTGATGCGGTTGACGACCGCGCTGAGCACGTGCTGCGCGCCGGGCCGCTCGCCCCACGGCCGCAGGCGAATGAACATCGTCGCCTTGTTGGATCCGTTTCCGGTGAAGCTGAAGCCCGCGACGTCGAACACGTCCGTGATCTCGGGCTGGTCGTGCAGCACCTGCTCGGCGACGCGCTGCACCTCGTGCGTGCGATCGATCGAGCTGCCTTCGGGCAGCTGGAGGCTGACGATCGCGAACCCCTGGTCCTCGTCGGGAATGAACGCCGTCGGCGTGCTGGTGTAGACCCAGCCCGTCACCGCGAGCAGCACGGCGAACACCGCAAGCACGCCCCAGCGCCGGCGCAGCATGAACGGCAGCGCGCGGTGGTAACCCGAACGGATCGACGTGATCCCGGCGTTGACCGGCCGGAAGAAGCCGCGATCCTTGCGCGGGCGGTTGCCGAGCAGCAGCGACGAGAGCACCGGCGTGAGCGTGAGGGCGCAGAACAGCGAGATCGTGATCGAACATGCGATCGTCAGCGCGAACTGGCGGTAGAGCTGGCCGGTCGTCCCCGGGAAGAACGCCACCGGCACGAACACGGCGAGCAGCACGAGCGACGATGCGAGGATCGCACCGGTGATCTCGCGCATCGCCTCGCGCGCGCCCTCCAGCGGCGACATTCCCTTCTCCTGGATGAAGCGCGCAATGTTCTCGATGACGACGATCGCGTCGTCGACGACCAGTCCCGTCGCGAGCGTGAGCCCGAACAGCGTGAGGGTGTTGATCGAGAACCCGAGCACCTTCATCAGGAAGAACGTGCCGATCAGGGAGACGGGGATCGTCAGCGCGGGGATCAGCGTCGTGCGCCAGTCCTGGAGGAAGAGGAAGATGACGAGCACGACCAACAGGATCGCGATCAGCAGCGTGACGACGACTTCCTTGATCGACTCGTGCACGAACTCGGCCGTGTCGAACGCGACGTGGTACGTGACGCCGGGCGGGAACTTCTGCGCCAGGCGGTCCATCGTGGCGTGCACTTGCTGCGAGACCTGCAGCGCGTTGCCGGTCTGCAACTGCAGGATGCCGAGCCCGATCGCCGGATGCCCATCGAACCAGAGCGAGCCGGCGTAGTTCTCGGCGCCGAGCGCGACGCGGCCGACGTCGCGCACCTTGACGAACCCGCCGTCCGGGTTCGTCCGCAGAACGATGTTCGCGAACTGCGTCGAGTCGTGGAGCCGCCCCGTCGCGAGCACGGAGTACTCGTAGGGCTGGTGGCCGTTGGTCGGCGGCGCGCCGATGGCGCCGGCGGCGACCTGCACGTTCTGCGCCTGCAGCGCGGTGACGACGTCGCCGGCGGTCAAGTTGTTGTCGGCCAGGCGCTTGGGGTCGACCCAGAGGCGCATCGCGTACTTGCGCTCGCCGAACACGAACACGTCCGACACGCCGCTGATGCGCTTGAGGTCGTTGACGACGTTCGTCTCGAGGAAGTTCGTGAGGTACGTCTGATCCCAGCGTGCGTCGGTCGACGTGACGCCGAGCGCCGCGACGAACGTTCCGGCGTTCTTCGAGACGGTGACGCCGACTTGCTTGACCTCGTTCGGCAGACGCCCCTGGGCGAGGTTGACGGCGTTCTGCACGTCGTTGGCGGCCTGGTCGAGGTTGCGATCGAGGTTGAACGTGCACGTGACCGTCGACGTCCCGTCGCTGCCGGACGACGATGAGATGTACCGCAGGCCCTGCACGCCGTTGATCGCCTCTTCGAGCGGCGTCGTGACCGACGACTCGACGGCCTCTGCGCTGGCGCCCTGGTAGAGCGCCGTCACGGTGACGATCGGCGGCGCGATGTTCGGGAACTGCGCGATGGGCAGCGTCGGGATCGAGATGAGCCCGAGCAGCAGGATCACCAGCGAGAACACCGACGCAAAGATCGGCCGGTGCAGAAAGAAGTCGATCACGGAGCCTTCGACCGCTCGGCGCCGCGACGGGTTGCTACTCGGCCGAGAGCCACCGGTCGAGCGCGGCGACTTCGCCGGTGACGCGACCGGCGACGTTCTTCACGGGCACGACGGCATGCTGCCGCAGCGCGCTGCGGGCCTCGGGCTGGAGGCCGCGCAGGGCATCGAGCACGGCGAGCGTCGCCGGGGGCGCCGCACGGCGCGTGCCGTCGATGACCTTGAGTGCGAGACCGAGACCGGCGTCGAGCAGCGCGTCGCAGTGCACGCCCTCGGCGCCCGCCTTGCAGACGATCCGTCCGTTCGTCGCGCGCATGAGGTCGGTGTCGAATCGGCCGGTCCCCGCGACATACCACGGCTCGGTCGCCATCGCATTGGCAACCCGCGCCAGCGCCGTCGCGTCGTCGTCCGCGACGCCGCGCAGCGTCGCCAGCCGCGCGAACGACATTGCGGCTTTGCGCAGCGTCGTCGCATAGACCGGAATCCCGCACCCGTCGACGGCGAGCTTGTCACCGTCGAACGTGTCGTCGCTCACGCGCTCGCACATCGCGAGCACGAGCCGCTGCGCCGGGTGCCCCGGCTCGGTGTAGCCCTCGAAAGGCGCGCCGATCGTCTTCGCGAGCGCGAGAATCCCCGCGTGCTTGCCGCTGCAGTTGTTGTGGAGCTGCGAGGGACGCTCGCCGCGCGCCGCGAGGGCGGCCGCCGCCGGCTCGTACGACGGCGGGTGCGCGCCGCACGCGAGATCGCCGGCGGTTGCGCCGACGCGCTCGAGCATGGAGGCGACCAGTTCGACGTGCCCCGGCTCGCCGTTATGCGACGCGCACATGACCGCCAGCTCACGGTCGCCGAAGCCGAACCGGTCGAGCACGCCTGCGCGCACGGAGGCGGCGGCAATGAACGGCTTGGCCGATGAGCGCAGGAAGACAGGAGTCTCGACGGTTCCCACCTTGAGCACGACCTCGCCCGCTTCGTCCGTGACGCACGCGGCGACGTGGTGCAGCGACTCGACGCGCGCGCCGCGTCGAGCGGCGACGGCCGGTACCCCGGCCAGCTCCCAGAACATGTCGCCGACGCCGATTCAACCCGGCATGGGTACGAGCCCGCCATGGACGCACGCACCTCGCACGGCACCAACGTCTCGGCCCTGCCGGAGGTCGTCGCCGAGTTTCCGGATCACTGGCCCTCGGGCATCGCGCCGGCGCGAGACGGTCGCCTGTTCCTGAGCTTTCCGCGCCTCGACGAGACGCCGGCGCCGATCAATCTCGGCGAGCTGATCGACGGCAAGCTCGTTCCCTACCCCGACGAGCTCGTCAACACCATCGATCCGACGGACGCGCGGCACCGCTTCGTGAACGTCCACGGCATCGCGCTCGGCCCGGGCGGGCGGCTGCTGGCCCTCGATACCGGAGCGCGTTCACTGGACGGCTGCGATCCGGATGCGGCGAAGCTCTACGTCATCGACCTCGAACGGAACGCGATCGTGCACGGCATCGGTTTCGCGCGCGAGGTGTGCCTCCCGACGACGTACTTGAACGACCTCGTGATCGACTACGCGCGCGGCAAGGCCGGATACGCGTACATCAGCGATTCGGGCGCGAAGGGACCCGGCGCCATCATCGTCGTCGACCTCGACTCGGGAATGTCGTGGCGCCGGCTGAGCGGTCACGCGAGCGTGCGCGCTCGGCAGAGCCCGGGTTTCGGCATCGCGACGGAGTCGGGAACGCTGCCGGTGACGGCGGGCATCGACGGCATCGCGCTCTCGCCCGACGGGCGCACACTCTGGTGGACACCGCTCGGCTCGTACGACGTGTACTCGATCGACACGGACGTGCTGACCGCGGCACACGCAGAGCCTGGATGGGTCGAACGGCACGTGGTCCCGCACGACGCGCGCTCCTTCGCAAGCGACGGCCTGGACTGCGATCGCGAAGGACGGGTGTACTTCACCGACTGCACGCACGGCACGCTGCAGCGCTTCATTCCGGCCGAGAACCGCTACGAGACGCTGCTGCGCGGCGAAGGGCATTTCATCTGGCCCGACGCGGTGAAGCTCGGGCCCGACCGCATCGTCTATGTCACCGACAGCCAAGTCGATCGCATGCCGACCTGGCACGGCGGACGCGATCTGCGCACACCGCCGTACCGGCTGTATCGCGCCGCAATCGACGCCGACCCCGCGCAGTACTAAAGCGTCAGTGCTTGCCGGAGGACGCGTGCGACTCGGGCGCGCGTGACTCCGTGCGCGCCGGCGCGGCGGCAGCCGGAGCCGGCCGCGACTCGACGGCCGGCGCGCGGTACTGCGGCACCGGCGCATTGTACCGCGGCGCGTCGTTCTGCGGGGCATTGTACGTGCGCGCCGCAGGCGGGTTGTTCGGCTGCGATGCGGCCGCGCGCGCGTCGGGTCCGTCGAGCGGACGGCGCATCGGCATCTTCGGGTTCGGCGGCTCGATGCCGCGCTGATGCGACGGAACCGGCGGCGTACCGCCGGACCCGCCCGGCGCGGGCTGCACGATGATCGACGTGCCCGCGTCGAGCAGTGCCGACGGCCAGTAGTATCCATAGTCCGGATACGCGCCGTACGCATCCGCGGCGTACGATTGGGCCGCGGCGAACTCGCCCGGCGCTTCGATGTCCATCGCGACGAACGAGGAACCGGCGTTCGTGCCCGAGATGGTGACGACCATTCCCGGCTCGAGACGCAAGCCGCGCGGTTCGATCACCGTGCCGCGCTGCAGCGTGACGTTGTCGAGGAAGCCGCGGTCGTCGTTGACCGTGATGTGGTACGCGTCGATCACCGACGCGATCGTGCCGTGGATCGTCTCGGCGCCGCGCGGCGCCGGGCGCGCGTACGACGGGACTTGCCCCGGCGGCTGGGCCGCGACCGGTGCCGCCGCGCCGAACGCGAGCAGCACCGCCATGAGCACCGTCCCCGCCTTCGCCGTCATCGTACGCATCGCGAGCCTCCCGTTCGACGTCGCTTCGTCTGCTTCCAAGTGTACCCGGCTGATGCAGTGACGCCGCTGGGAAGGCGCGCTCAGACGAGCGCGGGTTCGAAGACGTTCGCTTCCTGCTCCGCATAGAGCGGGCTCGACAGGTACCGCTCACCGGTGTCGCAGACGATGACGACGATCGTCTTGCCCGCGTTTTCCGGCCGCGCGGCGACTTGCATGGCGGCCCACAGGTTCGCGCCCGACGAGATGCCGGCGAGGATGCCTTCTTCGCGCGCCAGACGGCGCGACGTCGCGATCGAGTCCTCGAACGACGCTTTGATCACTTCGGAATACACCTTGGTGTCGAGGATGGCGGGGACGAAGCCCGCCGCGAAGCCCTGCAGCTTGTGCGGGCCGGGCGAGCCGCCCGACAGCACGGTCGACGTGTCCGGCTCGACGGTAATGCACTCGACCGACGGCTTGCGTTCCCGGAGCAGGTGGCCTGCGCCGGTGATCGTGCCGCCCGTTCCGACGCCGGCGACGAAGATGTCGACCTTGCCGTCGGTGTCGCGCCAAATCTCTTCGCCCGTCGTGCGGTAGTGGATCGCGGGGTTCGCCGGGTTGTCGAACTGCCCGGGCATGAAATACTTGGCGGGATTGGAGGCGACGATCTCCTTGGCTTTCGCGATCGCGCCTTTCATGCCGTCGCTGCCCGGCGTGAGCACGAGCTGCGCGCCGTACGCCTTGAGCAGGTTGCGGCGCTCGACCGTCATCGTCTCCGGCATCGTGAGGATCAGCGGATAGCCCTTCGCCGCGCACACGAACGCCAGCGCGATGCCGGTGTTGCCGCTCGTCGGCTCGACGATGACGGAGTCCGGGCGCAGCTTGCCGTCGCGCTCCGCCGCTTCGATCATCGCGACGCCGATGCGGTCCTTCACCGAGCCCGCCGGGTTCATCGACTCCAGCTTGCAGAGGATCTCCGCACCGAGCCCCTTGTTCAGACGCGGGATGCGGACGAGCGGCGTGTTTCCGAACGTATCGGCGATGTTGTCGTAGACGCGCATGATGTCCGGCAAGACCCGCGGCGTCGCGGAAAGGGTGCGCATCGGAAAGGGACGGCGGCCGCGGCGGCGCGAACGTACGTTCGCCCGTGTTCACCCTGGCCGAACGGTCGCTCTACGTGCGCGATCTAGACCTCTGGATCGACTCCATGCGGTCGCGCTCGCGATGCTACGTCTCGCACGGGCACAGCGACCATGCGCGCGAGCACGATCGCATCGTGACGACCCCGGCGAACGCGCGCATCTGCGCCTCGCGCTTCGAACGATCGATCGCGCGCGCCAAGCAAACCTCGCTGCTCGCGCAGCGGCCTCGCCCGGCGTGCGCCTTCGAGGAACACGGCTTCAACGAGCCGTGGACCGACGGCGAGCACACCCTCACGCTGTTTCCCGCCGGCCACGTGCTCGGCAGCGCGCAGCTGCTGATCGAAGGCGAACGGGGCCGCTTCGTCTACACGGGCGACTTCAAGCTCGCGCGCTCGTACACGTGCGAGCCGACCGAGGTGAAGCAGTGCGACGTGCTGCTGATGGAGTGCACGTACGGGCGCCCGCAGTACGTCTTTCCTTCGCGCGACGAGGTCGAGAACGCGATCGTCGACTTCGCGACGCAGGCGCTCGCCGGCGGCTGCGCGCCCGTGTTCTTCGCGTACTCGCTCGGCAAGGCGCAAGAGGCGATGGCGATCCTCGGCAAGGCCGGAATCCCGATCACGGTGCACGGGGCCGTGCACGCGATCTCGCGCGTCTATGAAGAGTCCGGCGTACGGCTTCCCGCGTGGGAGCGGTACGACGCGCTCACCTACGACGGCACGCGCGCGCTGATCTGGCCGCCGTCGGGGAAGCACCTGCCGAAGGCCCTCAAAGGCAAACCCACGCGCACGGCGATGCTGTCGGGCTGGGCGCTCGACAAGAGCGCGCAGTACCGCTACGGCGCGGACGCATGCATCCCGCTCAGCGACCACGCCGACTACGCGGCGCTGCTCCGCTACATCGAGCTCGCGCAACCGAAAAAAGTGCTGCTCAATCACGGCTGGAACGACTTCGCCTGGCGCTTGAAGCGGATGGGCATCGACGCGACGTACCTTCAGGCCAACGAACAGCTCGCGCTCTTCTAACCCTTGCCGCCGGCGCCGCGCGCCGTGATATCGTAGGCGTGTACCCGATGCTGGAACTCGACCGCGAACCCGACGAGATCGTCGTGCCGGAGACGAAGCCCGCCACCGAGTGGCTCGACGGCCGCGCCGTCCGCAAGATGAGCCCCCTGTACGTGCATGCCGCGGTACAGGCGCGCATCGTGCGGCTGCTGGGGCCGTGGGCAGACGAGCGCGGGCGCGTCGGGACCGAGTGGCATTTTCGCCTCAAGCCGCCCGGCGAGCCGCGACGACCACTCGTCCCCGACGTCGCGTACGTTTCGTTCGCGCGGCTGCCGCGCGAGGCGTACGACGCGGCCGACGCACCCGCCACCCCGCCCGACGCAGCGTTCGAGGTCCTCTCGACGGGGAGCCGTGACCGCCTCGTGCGCGCGAAGATCGACGTGCTGCTGCGTTCCGGAACGGCGCTCGTGGTAATCGTCGATCCGCGAGATCGGACGGTGACGCTGCACGACGCCGCCGAGGTGCGCACGCTGCGTGGCGACGACGCATTCGCGCACGAAGCGTTGCCGGGCTTCGCGACGACCGCGAACGGATTCTTCGCGGGCTTGCCGATCGCGCCGCCGGACAGGTAGGCGAGGCCGATCTAAACGCTTACGCCGATCCAAAGAACTCGCGTAGCGCGTCGTACGTCTCGAGCGGCGCTTCCTCGGCCATGAAGTGACCGCTTTCAATCGAAAAGCCGCGCACGTCGTCCGCCCAGTCGCGCCACACGCCGAGCACGTCGTACCACTTGCCGACTTCCCCGCGCTCGGCCCACAGCACGAGCATCGGCGCGGCGATCTTCTTCTTCCCGCGGTCCGCTTCGTCGAGCGCGAAATCGTACGTCGCGCCGGCGCGATAATCTTCACACGCCGCGTGGATGGTCTCCGGGTTGCGGTAGCAGCGCAGGTAGTCTTCCAACGCTTCCGGCGCATGGACGCTCGCGCGGTTCGGGCGGCCGGTGAAGAACACGTCCGGATCGCGGCCGATCATCTTCTCCGGCAACGGGTAGGGCTGCGCGAGGAAGAACCAGTGCCAGTACCCGAGCCCGAACTTCATGTCGGCGCGGCGGAAGTGCTCGCCCGTCGGCAAGATGTCGAGCGTCGCGATCTTGCGCACGCAGTCGGGACGGTCGAGCGCGAGCCGGTAGGCGACGCGCCCACCGCGGTCGTGCCCCGCGACGTCGAAGCGCTCGAAGCCAAAGTGCCGCATCACCGCGACGGCGTCGCGCGCCATCGCGCGCTTGGAATACGGCTCGTGGTCGGCGGTGGTCGGCGGCTTCGACGAATCGCCGTACCCGCGCAGGTCCATGGCGATCACAGTGAACTCGTGCGCGAGCCGCGGTGCGACGCGATGCCACATGACATGCGTCTGCGGATGCCCGTGCAAGAGCAGCAGCGGCGGGCCCGAGCCGCCGCGCCGCACCCGAATCGTCGCCTCGCCCGTCTCGACGAACGCGAGCTCGAAACCGTCGAACACGGTTCTAGATCGGTGCGTGAATGGGTGCGATCGCGTTGAACTTCGTGATCCGCACGACGCTGTGGTCGTTGCCTTCGAACCGGTGCGGGAGACCGTCGCCGCCGATGAAGAGGGTACCGCCGTCGCCGCTGTCGACGATCTTGTACGCGTGGAGCGTCTCACCGCCGACGCTTTTCATTCCGAGGTCCGTCGCCTTGATCTGGTTGGCCTTGTCGGCGAAATGCCGAATCGGGTCGGAGAACGGCATCCCGGACGAGCTCGGGTACTTCTTCCACGAGCCGCCCATCTTCATGTAGGTCGCGCCGCCGGCGTTGATCATCTCCATGCCGCCGCCGCTCATGTGCACCGCTGCGGGTCGATTGGTCATGTCCATCGTCGCCGTCTTGCCCTCGTTCTGCGTGACGATCTCGAACGATTGCACGGACGCGAACTTCTGCATGGCGGCGCGCACGTCGCCCGTCGCGTCGGCCTTCGCCGGCACGGTGGTACCCAGCACGAGCGCGCCTGCCGCGGCCGCAAGAACGAGTCGTTTCACGAGGCCTCCTTCGGGCGGAAGTGTTCTACTCGCTGCCGACGTCCCAGACCATGCCGAGATCGCGCTTCGCGAACGACCGGAACGCGATGAGCGTCTCCGTTGCGGTGATCCCCGCGTGCGAGGCGATGCGCTCCGTGACGAGGTCGCTGAGCTGGTCGTGCTCCCGCACTCGGACGATCGCCACCAGGTCGTACGGGCCTGCGACGCTGTAGCATTCCGTGACGCCGTCGATCTCGAGCAGCTCCTCGGCCAGCGTCCGGACCCGCCCCGGCTCCACGCTCATGAGAACGATCGCGGTGATCACGCAGCGCCCTTCGACAGGCTCAGGGTGACACCCGCGGGGCTTCAGGGTGACACCCGCGAGGCCGAGGATGACACCCGCGCGGACGCGCGAAGGAAGGTCGCCGTGATCGGCTTTGCGCGGACCTGCGCCGAGATCGCGTCGACCGCGAGCAAGCTCGAGAAGATCGCGCTCGTCGCGCGATACCTCGCCGGCCTCGACGACGACGACCTCGCTCCCGCGACGCGCTACTTCACCGGCAACCCGTTCCCGCAGGCACAGGAGCGGAGCCTCGCCGTCGGCGGCCGGACGATCATCGAAGCGGCCGAGGTGACGTGGGGCATCGACGACGCGGCGCTGTCGGTCGCGTACCGCGCGACGGGCGATTTGGGCGCGGCGCTCGGGCGGTTCGTGCGCCCCTCGCACGATCTGGGGCTGTTCCGGGAGACGCTCACGCCCGCGCGGCTCTACGCGCTGCTCGCCGAGATGGCGGACGCCGCCGGAAAGAACGCGCAGAAGCGGCGCCGCATCGTCTGCGAACGGATCTTCTCCGCGTGCGCGGACGAGCTCGAAGCGACGTACGTCGTCAAGATCATGACCGGCGAGCTTCGCATCGGCCTGCGCGAGGGTCTCGTCGTCGATGCCGTCGCGCAGGCGTTCGCGCGCGATCCGCGCGCCGTGCGGCGTGCGGCGATGGCCGCGGGCGATCTCGGGGCCGTCGCGCTCGCGGCCAAGCACGACGCGCTCGACCAGGTTTCGATCGCGTACCACGCGCCGGTCGCGTTCATGCTGGCGTCGCCGATCGCGTACGGCTCGGAGTACAAGGACCTCGCCGCCGCCGCCTGGCTCGTCGAGGACAAATACGACGGCATTCGCGCACAGGCGCACGTAACGCCCGAGCGCGTCTCGCTGTTCTCGCGCACGCTCAACGACGTCGCCGCATCCTATCCGGAGGTCGTCGACGCGCTGCGCGCGCGACCAGGTTCGTTCGCGCTCGACGGCGAGATCGTCGCGGTGCGCGACGGCCGTGTGCTGCCGTTCCGCTACCTGCAGGCTCGGCTGCAGCGTAAGGACGTCGCGGACGATCTGCTGCGCGACGTCCCCGTGCGGTACGTCGTGTTCGACGCGCTCGCGCGCGACGACGAGTTCTTGCTCGACCACGCACTGGCGGATCGCCGCGAGCGGCTCGCGGAGCTCCTCGCCGGCGCCGGCGATGCCGTTGCGGCCGCTCCGTGGACGGCGCTCGAAGCGGGTGCGACCGCCGAGGACGTGCACGCGCGGTTCGAGCGCTCGCGCGCGAGCGGCAACGAAGGCTTGGTCTTCAAGCGCACCGACTCGCCGTACACGCCCGGCCGGCGCGGCAAGGCATGGCTCAAGCTCAAGCGCGAGCTCGCGACGCTGGACTGCGTCGTCGTCGCCGTCGAGCGCGGTCACGGCCGCCGCATCAACGTGCTCTCCGACTACACGTTCGCCGTGCGCGTCCTTCGACAAGCTCAGGATGACACGGAGCGCTCGATGACACCGGAGGGCTCGATGACACCGGAGGGCTAGATCACGACGGGGGGCTTGCGGTGATCGGGAAGGCGTACAGCGGGCTTACCGACGCGGAGATCGCGGAGATGACGGCCTGGTTCGAGGAGCATCGTCTCCCGGCGGCGCAGGCGCGCGCGGCGTACGAGCGGCTCGAGCTCAAGCGGCACGAGATCGTGGTCGAGCCCAGCATCGTCGTCGAGATCGCCTTCGACATCATCCAGCGCAGCGATCTGCACGCGAGCGGGTTCTCGCTGCGGTTCCCGCGGATCGTGCGGCTCCGTCCGGACAAGCGCCCCGAGGATGCCGACACGATCGACCGCGTGCGCGAAATCTACGACGAGATGCTCGCGCGCGAAGGAATTTCCGGCGCGCGCTAACGCCGGTCATCCTTCGCGGTCCGTTACGGCGCCTGGAAGCCGCGTGCCCGCAAGAACGACTGGCCTTCCGCGGAGAGGATGAAGTCGACGAACGCCCGCGCGCCCGCAGCATTCGGCGCGTTCTTCAACGCCGCGATCGGGTAGATCGCGTCGGGCGACGCGGACGGGGGAAACGCAAACGTGCGTACCTTCGGCGCGATCGACGGCGTCACGTCGGTCGCGTACACCACGCCCGCGTCGCCTTCGCCGAGCGCGATCTTCGTCGCGACGGCCTTGACATCGAGCTCGTTCGACACGACGTTGCGCTCGACGGCCGCGGCGAAGCCGGCGGGATAGCCGCGCTGGCCGCCCAGCTTGATGAACGCGGCACGCGCGTAGCCTCCGACCGGGACCGACGGCGCGGCCAGGACGACCTTGACGCCCGGCCGCGCGAGATCGGCCACGCCGCCCACCTTCGCCGGATCGTCCTTCGGCACGATGAGCACGAGACGGTTGCGCGCGAACGTGCGTCCCGGCGCGGCAAGCAGTCCCGCGCCGGCGGCGATCGCCATTTGCGCGTCGTTCGCGGACGCGAACACGTCGGCCGGAGCGCCCTGCCGCAGCTGCGTCACGAGCGCGTCGGAGCCGCCGAACGAGTACGTCACCGCGATGCCGGTCTTGCGCGTGAAGACCGGCGCCGCCGCTTCGAACGCTTCGCGCAGCGATGCTGCGGCGAACACCGTGATCGCGCGGTCGTCGGCACCCGCCGGTACCGCCGGCGCGACCGCTGCCAGCACGAGGCCCAGAAACACAAACCGCTTCATGCGCCGGCCGGCGTGCGAAACGTCGTCATGTCGCCACATGTACGCGGTGTTACCGCGGGCGCCTCGTCCGCGAGGCCCGGATGCGCTCGATCCGCTCGTACGTGTTCGAGGTGCGCGCCGTGCGGCGCAGCGCCGCATGGCCGCGGAGGCGCACGACGAGCAGCACGACGATCGACGCGAACGCAACCCCGATGAGCAGAAACCGCAGCCGCGGCGCAAGCGGGAGCAGCGCCCCGGCGGCCAGCATCGTCGCGATCAAGGCCGCGACGTTTTGCAGCCGGACCGTCAGTCTTCGCCTTCGTGCAGGTGGAGGTGACAGCCGTCTTCGGCGTCGTCGAGCACCTCACGCGCCTCGTGCATCACGTGCGACGGGAGCGCGCCGCCGGACTCGACGGAACCGTCTTGCGCGAGGAAATCGATCTCGTCCCAGTCCTCCCACGTCTCCAGCGGCTCGCCGCCGACATCGGCCGGGAAGCGCACGCAAAAGCCTTGCTCCACGTGCAGCCCGGTGACGAGCACGCGCGTGCCGCGCGCAAAGTAGGTACCGTCCTTCCATAAGGTACCGTACGTCGTGTCGTAATAACGGCCGATCTGAATCTTCTCGATCGTCCTGTTCCCCCGAGGACGTCGCGTGATCTGCACACCTTTTCCGCGTCCTCTCGTGGTATACCCGTCAGGTGAGCGAGCCGCGACTGCGCCCCTGGCGCATCCTCTCTTCGGAGTACCGCATCGAGACGAAGTTCTTGCGCTTGCGCGCGGACCGCGTCGAGCTGCCGACGGGCGTGGTCGTCGAGGACTACTTCGTGCGCGAGTCGCGGGGCTTCTGCGTCGTGCTGGCCATGACGCCGGCCGGAGACGTCCTGCTCGTGCGGCAGTACAAGCACGGTGCGGGCGAGATTCTCACGGAGCTGCCCGCCGGGATGATCGACGCCGACGAGACGCCGGAGGCATGCGCCGTTCGCGAACTGGCGGAGGAAACCGGGTACGCGGGCGCTGCGCCCGAGCACGTCCGCACGTTTTTCGCCGACCCAACGAACGCCACCGGACGTTTTCACCTGTTCGTCGTGCGTGATGCGGTGCCGACGGCGACCACATCGTTCGACGTCACCGAGGACATCGAACTCTGCTCCGCGCCGCTCGAAGAGGTGCATGCGATGGCGCTCGATGGCCGGATCGCGGCCGGCTCACAAGTCGCGGCGGTTCTCGTCGCGGTCGACTACGTGCGCCGGACGCCCGCGCCCTAAGGTGATCCGCCGGATGGGCGAAGCCGCCGGCGTTTGCCGAGCCGCTCGGCGGCCTGGGGACCATGGACGTGCAGGCGCGCGCGCAGCGCGGACAGCCTCCCGAACGGGAAGACGCGCTCGGACGTCGCGCCGACGACGTGCGCGTCCCCGGGGCGCACGTTCCACGCGGCCAGCGCGTCCGCGCACGCCTCGCTCGTGACGTCGAGACCCGGCGAGTACGGCGTCAACGCGGGCACGACGACGAGCGTGCGTGAACCGACGAACGCCGGCGCGGTGACGTCGCCGCCGAGATGGATCGAGGGATGCAGGTGGCCGATGATGGTGCGTCCGCCGGCTTGCAGTGCGGGGCGGTCGCCGTGCTCGAGCGTCCAGCCGTCCCGCACCGCCGCTTCGACCGTCGCGCCGAGCACCGCCGCGCCACGCGAGCGGCCCTCGTGGTTCCCGGCAACGCACGTCACGCGCGCGATCGCGCGCAACGCGTCGAGCGCCGACGCTACGGCGCGCGCGGCGCCTTCGCTCAGGCCGGCGCCGTGGATGGCATCGCCGAGGAAGACGATCTCGCGCACCGCGTGACGACGCGCGGCGACCGCGATGGACGACGCGATCTCGCCCGTGCTCCACAGCGGCAGGCCCGCGCCGCCGCCCATCACGTCCTCGTAGCCGAGGTGGGCGTCGGCGCACAGCAGCGTGCGGGACGCCGAGAGCAGCGCGAAGCCGCCGGGCAGCGCGACGACGCCGTGCGCGAGCTCGTACGCGTCGCACGCGGCCGCGGGCTGCATCACAGCAGCCGCAACTGCGCCACGGCGGGCGCAGCGGGCTCGGGGACCGCGTCGGCGGCGTCGGCCGCGTCCGGCTCGCCCAGTACCGCCAGGACGCGCTCGTGCAGCGCTTCGATCATGCTCGCGCGATCGTCCATCACGACGGAGTCGCCGAACGAGGACGTCACGATCCCGAACGTAAACGGCGTCGCCGCACGCGGGTGCAGCACGCGCGGGTCGCCGTCGAGACCCTCGACGTAGCGCAGCGCGCCCGGCGCGTCGAGCAGCTCGCGCGTTACCACGCGAACGGTCTCACGCACGAGCGGAAAGTCGGGATCGGCGTGCCGGAGCCGGTCGAAGATCTTGGACGCGTTCCACCGTAGAGCGCCGCCGCGCACCGATTGCCCGCCGGCACGGCGCAGCACGAGCAGACCGGTGTTGGCGACGTGGCGGAATTGCGCGCGCAGCAGCCAGCCCGAACGCAGCCCGGACAGCAGATCGTCGTCGAAGCCCTCCGCGCGCAGCAGCGAGGCCCACACGTGATCGGGGACGCCGCGCCGCCGCGGAAGCGCGACCAAGAACCCGTTGTCGTCGGTCGTGAGCGTCGAGCCGACGCGCAGCAGACGCTGCAGGCGCGCGCCGACGACGCGCGCGAGCGTCTCGTTGATGCGGCGGCCCGCACCGGTGTGGAACACGGCGGTCTGCCGTTCGTCCATGCGGTAGATTTCGACGATCGGGTGCGCCTCATCGGGCACGTCGCTGAGCGCGATCTGCTGCGCGACGTAGCGCGCGACGTGCGCCGCCTCGACCCCCTCGAGCGCATACCGCCTGCGCAGGTACCCGAGCGCGGCTTGCGTACCGCCGGTGCGCAGCGCCGTGGCGACGCCCGTGCGCAGCACGCCGATCTCGGCGGCGAGCGCGCTCGGGATCCCCTTGAGGTGCGAGCTCCACTGCGGAACCGTCGGCCGGCCCGCGTGCGGCTCGACCCGCAGGCCGCGCGGCCCGACCTCCTTCACGCGCAGGCTGCGCCCGTCGAGCAGAAAGACGTCCCCGACGTTCAGACCGCTCGCGAACCCTTCGTCGAGGCGTCCGATGCCGCGTCCACCGGTGCCCGCGACCGGCATCGTCGACTCGTCCGGGATCGTCCCGACGTTCTCGAAGTACGCGCTCGACGCTTCGCGCCCGAGCCCGTAGACGGCCTCACCGTCGGTGCCGATGCGGCGCACGTGCGCTTCCTCGCCGCCGGCGCCGCCGCCCGACAGGTACGCGATGCACGCGCGCAGGTCGCCCTCGCGCAGTTCGCGGTACGGGTACGCGCGGCGCGCGATCGCGAGCGCGTCGCCGATCTCGATGCGGCGATCCGGCGCGCACAGGCCGACGAGCCACTGCGCGACGACGTCGAGCGGCGCGTCGGGCACGACGATCTCTTCGAGGACGCCGTCGCGGATGCAGCGGCGCGTCGCGGCCGCCTCGACGATGTCGTCGCGATCCTGCGCGAGCACGACGCCCGCGGCGACCGCGCCGGGACGATGGCCCGCGCGCCCGACGCGCTGCAGCGTCGGCGTCATGCCGCGCGCGCCGCCGAGCACGACGACGCGGTCGACGAAGCCGATGTCGACGCCGAGCTCCAGCGACGACGAGCAGACCACCACGCGCAGCGCGCCGCTGCGCAACTCCGCTTCGGTCCGGTGGCGCACGTTGCGCTCGAGCGCGCTATGATGCACGCCGATGCGGCGGTCGCGCGTCGCCGTCTCGCTGCGCGGCGCATTCTCAGGCATCGCCACGCCGCCGCGCCCGTTTTTATCCCGCGCTGCGCCGATGTCATCCTGAGCTACTCGCCCGTTGTCATCCTGAGCCTGTCGAAGGATCTCCATCTCGTGCGCGATGCGCTCGGCCTGACTGCGCACGTTCGTGAAGACGAGCGTCGAGCGCACGTCGCGCGACAGCTCGTTCGCCGCGCGCGCGCACTGCGCAAGCGGCGCCATCGCGCCGGCGAACGGAGCCACGATGTCCAGGCGCATCTCGCGCAAGCCGCGGCAGTCGACGACGGCGCAGTCTCGATCCGTGCCGGCGAGGTATGCGGCGACGCGGTCGAGCGGCGCGACGGTCGCCGACAGGCCGACCCGCCGCAGCGGGACGCGCGTCAGCTCCGCGAGCGACTCGAGCAGCAGCGCGAGGTGCGCGCCGCGCTTCGCACCGGCGAGCGCGTGCACTTCGTCGACGATCACGGTCTCGACGTGCGTGAGGTTCTTGCGGTAGCCTTCCATCGCGACCATCAGCGCGAGCGACTCCGGCGTCGTCAGCAGCACGTGCGGCGGACGGCTCATCATCAGCCGGCGCTCTTCGACGGGCGTGTCGCCCGTCCGGACGCCGGTCCGCGCGAAGCGCTCGCGGATCCGGCCGCGCCGGCGCTGTGCGCGCTCGGTGTTGGGCCGTTCGAGAAGCCCCATCTCGCGCATCGGCCGCCGCAGGTTGTGCTCGACGTCGTAGCCGAGCGCGCGCAGAGGCGAGACGTAGATGCAGTACGTGCGCGCGAGCAGATCGTCGGCGTCGCGGAGCGCGGCCAGGCGCGAGATCACGGGCAAAAACGCCGCGAGCGTCTTTCCGGTCCCCGTCGGCGAGCAGATGAGCGTGTCGCGGCCGCCGTCAGCGAGCGGCAGCGATTGCCGTTGCGGCGGGGTCGCGGTGCCGAGGTGCGCGTCGCACCACGCCGCGACGTCGGGGTGCAACGTGGCGAATGCGTCGTCCACGGGAGCCGCGGGCGTTTCATCGAACGCCCGTTCGACCCCTGGCGGTCGCCGCGGCCGGCCGGGCGGGCGTGAAACCCCGGGCCCGGCCTGCCGGTACGTGAGGTCGGAGGCTTTGATGCACTTGTTCGTCCGGGTCACCGCCCTCGTGGCGGGGGCCATCGTCGCGCTGATCGTCCTGGCGTTCGTCTTAAAGATCGTCATCCTGGCGGCCATCGTCGCCGCGCTGGTCGTCGCCGGTGTCGCCGTCGCGAACGTTTTCCGGCGCCGGCGGACGGCAGTCGTCACGTACGACGCCCGGCGCATCCGCTAAGACCGCAGGACGCCTCGCCGCGGCCGCGTAGGACGCGGCTGTGCACCGCATCTCGCTCCGTGCCGCGCTCGCGGCCTTCTTCTGCGCGTCGGCGACGACGCTGGCCGTCGCGCAAGCGCCCGCGCCCGAATCGAACCCGTCCTCGCCGCCCGTGCCGGCGCTGACCTCGCCGTCACCGGCGGCTTCGCCGTCCGCGGCCCCCTCGGCGACGCCGACGCCGCCGTACAACCGGCTTGCGTTCCGCGAGGTCGGGCCGGCGGTCGCGGGCGGCCGCGTGACGTCCGTCGTCGGCGTCTCCGACGATCCGCACCTGTACTATCTAGGGTCGGCCGGCGGCGGCGTGTGGAAGACGGTCAACGGCGGTGCGACCTGGAGCCCGGTGTTCGACGCACAGGACGTCTCGTCGATCGGCGCGGTCGCGATCGATCCCCGCGGCAAGCACGACGTCGTCTGGGCCGGCACCGGCGAGACGAACCCGCGCAACGACGTCTCGTGGGGCGACGGCATCTACCGGTCCGCCGACGGCGGCAAGACGTGGACGAACGCGGGCCTGCGCGCGACGCACGCGATCGCGTCGATCGTGATCGACCCGCGCAACCCCGACACGGTGCTCGCCGGCGCGCTGGGCGACGTGTTCGCCGACTCGCCGGAACGCGGCGTGTTCCGCACCACCGACGGCGGCAAGACGTGGACGAAGACACTCTACGTCGGTCCGCGCAGCGGCGTGAGCGAGATGGTCGCCGACCCGAAGAATCCCGACGTCGTCTACGCCGGCATCTGGCAGTTCCAGCGCCGGCCGTGGACGTTCACGTCGGGCGGCACCGATGACGGCATCTGGAAGTCGACCGACGGCGGCAAGACGTGGAAGCGCCTGACCGGCGGCGGTTTGCCCGAAGGCATGACGGGACGCATCGGTCTCGCGGTCGCACCGTCGAACCCGCAGCGCGTCTACGCGCTGATCGAGTCGAAGGACGGCATCCTGTGGCGCTCCGACGACGCGGGCGCGACGTGGAAGCTCATGACGAAGAACACGCTCGTCGACCAGCGGCCCTTCTACTTCTCGCACGTGCGCGTCGACCCGTCGAACGCCGACCACGTGTACGGCGTCTCCGAAGAACTGTCGGAGTCGAAGGACGGCGGCAAGACGTTCAAGGCGATTGCATCGCAGGTGCACGTCGACTATCACGACATGTGGATCGCGCCGAACGATCCCAAGCGCATGATCGTCGGTGAGGACGGCGGGTACGCGATCACGGTCGACGGCGGCGCCGCGTGGGCGTTCTCGCGCAATCTCGCGATCGGCCAAATCTATCACGTCGGCTTCGACGACCGCACGCCGTACTCGATCTGCGTCGGGCTTCAGGACAACAACGGGTTCTGCGGTCCGTCGAACAGTCTCAACCCGGAAGGCATCCCCGACGACGCGTGGGATCGCGTGATCGGCGGCGACGGCCAGTGGGCCTGGCCGGACCCGCGCGACCCGAACCTCGTGTGGACCGATTTGCAGACCGGCCGCGTGCAGGTGTACGACCGGACGGCACAGCGCGGAACGTTCGTGCAGCCGTGGCGCGGCCGCGCGATCGACGACTTCCAGCTCGACAAGGCGAAGTATCGCTACAACTGGGACGCACCGATCGCGTTCGATCCGTTCGACCGCGCGACGACGTACTTCGGCGCGAACGTCGTGTTCGCGACGCGCGATCGAGGCGCTACGTGGCGCGTCGTCTCACCGGACCTCACGCGCAACGACAAGGCGCACCAGCAGCCCGCGGGCGGACCGCTCGCCCTGGACGTGTCGAGCGCGGAGTTCACCGGGACGCTGCTGGACATCGAGCCGTCGGCGAAGACGCGCGGGGAGATTTGGACGGGCAGCGACGACGGGGTGGTGCAGCTCACGCGCGACGGCGGGCAGCACTGGTCGAACGTCACGCCGCCCGGCGTCGCGACGGACGGACGCGCCGAGATGGTCTCACCGTCTCCGCTCGTCGCGGGCACGGCGTTCGCCGTGATCGACCGGCACCTGCTGGGCGACTACGCGCCGTATGCCTTCGTCACGCACGACTGGGGATCGCACTGGACGCGCATCACGGACGGGCTGCCGGCGGAATCGGCGCGCGCGATTCGCGCCGACACGCGAAACCCGCACCTGGTCTACGCGGGACTCGAAAACTCGTTCTGGCTCTCGTACGACGACGGCGCGCACTGGCGCAAACCTGCGCTCGGGCTGCCGCCCGTCGCGACGTACGACATCCGCGTTCAGCCGCGCTGGAACGACCTCGTCGTGGCCACGCACGGGCGCGCCGCGTGGATTCTCGACGACCTCACGCCGCTTCAGCAGCTGCCGCAGGCGCAAGCCGCCGGCGTGATGCTCTTCGCGCCGCGCCCCGCGTACGCGTTCTCGCAGCACGCGAACGACGAAGGCCTGTACACGCGCTTCGCCGGCAAGAACCCGCCCGGCGGCGCGCAGATCGCCTTCTACCAGGCGAAGCCGAGCGCGAAGGCGCCGGAGATCGAGATCCTCGACGCGTCCGGACGCGTCGTGCGCCACATCCGCGGCACGCAGCGCGTCGGCGAGCGTGAGATCCCGGCGGTGACCAATTTCACCGGCATCAACCGCGCCGGCTGGGACTTGCGCGAGGACGGCCCCGTGCGGTGGATGGGTGCGGCGAAGGAAGACTTCCGCGGGCCGCGCGTCGGGGCTGCCGTCGTGCCGGGAACGTACACGGTGCGCGTCGCGCTCGGCGGCAAGACGTTCTCGCAGCCGTTGCAGGTGATGGCCGATCCGCGCGCGAGCTACACGGCGGCGCAGTATCGCAGCGCGTACGCGTTCGCGAAGAAACACCTCGACGAGTATTCGGCCCTGGACGCGGCGCTTACGCGCCTGGACGCGTACGCCGCGTCCGCACCGCAGCGCGCGCACGGCGCGCCCGCCGGTCTCGCGTCGTCGCTCGCGTCGGTGCGGACGAAAGCACTCGCACTGCGCGCCGAGCTGACCGCGGACTTCACCAACGACGAGGACTTCATCCAGCGCCCCGGGCGCCTGCGCGAAGACTTCGGCGGGCTGCTGTTCGCGGCGGGGGCGCCGCCCTCGGCGGCTACGCTCGACTACGCCGCGCGCGTCGACGCGGCGTACGCGGCCGCGATGGCCGACGTCGCCGCGTTCGAGCACGGGGACGTCCCGCGCGCGAACGACGCGCTCAAGGCGGCCGGTAAGCCGGCCCTCGCGACGTCGGGCGCGAAACGGTCGGACGTCGTCGGCGGCGCCGACGAAGGCGGTGACGACTAGCTGTAGAGACCACGCGCATCGTTGACAGGGACTGACCCCGAAGAGGTGGGTGTTCGACGCCTACTTCTCCGGGAGTCAGCACCTTGATTATGCACCCTCAGGCCCGGTCGACGCCTGTCAGCCGCGCCGTTATCGTCCAACGCGTTCTCGCCGGTACCCCTGTCGCGCAGGTCGCTCGCGACTTCGCCCTGAGCCGACAGACGGTGTACAAATGGCTCGCCCGATTCCGTGCGGGTGGTGCGGCGGCGCTGATGGACCGCCGTCCGATCGCCCGGCGGCATCCGAGCCGCGTCGCCTTTGAGGTCGAGCGCTGCGTTGAGCGGCTGCGACGAACACGTCGGCTGCTCGGACGCGAGATCGCTGCAGCGTTGGAGCTACCGCGCTCGACGGTCATCAAGATCCTCAAGCGTCTCAAGCTGGCGCGTCTGTCAGCGCTTGAGATTCCGCTGCTGGTGCAGCGATACGAATACAACCAGCCCGGCCAGATGGTCCACATCGACATCAAGAAACTCGGCCGCATTTCGCGCGTGGGCCATCGAATCAATGGTGATCGCACCACACGCGTTGACGGTGCCGGCTGGGAACACGTGTACGTCTGCGTCGACGACGCTACCCGGCTCGCCTATCTCGAAGTCCGCCGGCGTGAAGATCGCTACGACGCCTCAGAGTTCTTGCGTTCTGCGGCCGCCTGGTTCGCCGAGCGCGGCGTGCGTTTCGCGCGGGTGATGACCGACAACGGCAAAGTGTTCGGCTCGTAGCTGTGGCGCGACGCCCTCGGCGAGCTCGACGCGCGAGCGGTACGAACGCGGCCGTACTGCCCGCGGACCAACGGCAAGGCGGAGCGTTTCATCCAGTCGATGCTGCGCGAGTGCGCCTACGCGATCGCCTTCCACAACAGCGACGAGCGTCGAGCGGCGCTCGAGGCGTGGAACCGGCACTACAACGAGGACCGACCCCACTCAGCGCTCAAGTTTCGACCGCCCGCTTCTCGCTTAGCTGCTTGTCAACAATGCTCGTAGTCTCGACAGCTAGGCGAGTGGCGGCGGCCAGCTAGGCGCTTCCGCCTGATGCCTTCGAAGCCGCGACCAAACTAGCGCTCGGCGGCGCGCTTGGTGTCCCGGGCGTCTTGCCCCCAACTTCGGGCTGTTCGATCGCGACGGATTTCTTAGCAGCGTTGACGTCGTGGTCGTACCGGTAAATGCCCAGAGTCTCGACCCTCTATCATCGGCGAGGCGTGTACCTATGCCAGCCCGGCCGGACGATTAGCGAGCACGTTCGCTATGTTGGCTTCTACGCGGATGGCGAGATCAAGCCCGACGTGGCGCGCATTGTGCATCGAAGGGGCGACGTCGTTTTCGACACGGTCGTCGCGCTCAGCGTAACCGATTCGTGCCTAGGCCAGAGCGATCCGATTTATGAGATGGTTCTAGAGATGATTGAAGGCGGCGACGTGCCCGAGGAAAGCGTGCTTCAGATGTTTGTTCTAAGCAAGCTCGACGATCCGCCGACGGTCCGGTTCGCGCGCGCCGTCCGTGGAGACGCGACGAGTGCCACGGGACGTCACGTCGCCTGGGTGCGAAACCAGCGCTACGTATACAGCGACGACTAACTTGCAGGGCCTGGCACGACCACCGAACTCGACGCGCTCACCGCCTCGCGCCAACCGTGACATCAAATTTGCAAGGGTAATCGCGGATCGGTCGTCAGCGCGATCAGACGCAAGGTGAAAAGCACTGGGCCAAGCCGGACGGCTCGCTTAATATATATATACGAAGAGCCTGGATCAGTTCATCCATGACGTTGATCTCACGCTTCAGCCGCTCAATAGTTATGGACACCGCATCTCGCTGTCCGATTGGACAGGCACGGCGGGTGGGCAGATCAATGGCTGCAGATCGGTCCGAAGCTGCTCGACGAGAGCGCGGTCGCCGAGATGCACGGCGCGTCCGAGTCAATCCACGCGCACTTCGGGGGCGTCTTGAAGCTCCTTCTCGGCAGCAAGCGCGAGGGCGACGCGCTGTGGCGGAGTGCGCTCACGCGGTTCGACTTTCCGGAGTTCCGCGCGGCAGCCTCGGATACGCCAAGGCCTCGACACGGGGACGTGGATGGAGCGAGCTGGACCGTGCGCGCACGCTGAAGACCGCGTCCCAAATCGTCGAGGCCGGCCTCGTTGATCCGACGATCTTCGAGCTGTCGAGCCTGCTCGAGGACGGAATCGGCGCCGACCACATCTCCGACATGCTCGGCAACCTGCTCGCGGGACGGCTCGCCGCGTTCACCAAGCGCGTCTGCGACCGGCTCGGTGTGCCGACCGAAAAACCGCGTCTCGGCGGCGGACTCTACGAACTTCCCGCGTACGTCGATGACGGCAAGAATCGGCCGGTGGTGCTCGTCCCTGAAGATATCCTCTCGAAGATTCCGCTCGCGATGGACCGTTCCGAAGTCGCCGAGGTTGTTGCCGCGAACAAGGATCTACGCGCGTTCGTCAATGAGAAGGTCCGGAAGGGGTGGCTGCGCGATGTGCACGCGTCGAAGCGGAAAGCTCGCAAGATCTTCCGCCATCCGGACGCGCTGCGGCGCACGATCAACGAGTACCGCCGCGCGCGAGGAAACCGTTACGACGCGACGCGCGATCCCGACCGCCACGCGCGCATCCTCGAGGCAGCGCGCAGGACGGTTGCGCAGCACCGCATCGCGCTGTAGCTGGATGAGCGCCCGACGCGCGAGGAGGTGTACGCGGTCGTCGGCGAGATTATCAACGATTTCAGGCACCACGTCGAAAACGGTCGTCTGCGTCAGCTGCTGTTCGTAGACGACAACGTGCGCCCTGAAAATTACTTCCAGGCCGCGCTGCAGACCGTCGCGGCGGTCCACTGCGGCTACAACGGCCTCGACCTGTCTCCGGAGGTCAACTCCGGACGAGGGGCGGTCGACTTCAAGTTCAGCAAGGGTAGTTCGCGACGCGTAGTAGTCGCTCTCTAGCATCGCGATTGTCGATTCGGTCGACCGCTGGGGGCATTTTGGTTCCCTTTTGAAGTACGAACGTACCGTTCGACGTGCGCTTGAATCTCCGCGTGACCTGGACGACCGATGATGCCATGACGACCAAGAGCTTGCGCGGCAAAGTGCCGGCGTCGATTCGCGCAGATGGTGCACGCACTATCGTCGGCTGGGCCGAACCGACTCGATCCCTTCTCGAAGAGCCGATGTACGATTGGGCACTTCGATCTGCTCGGATCGAATATACCGCGCTAGAGGATCTCGAACGGTATGCCGATGTTTTTGAAGCGCACAAGGTCGCGGGCCTCATTTTTCATGTCTCGCGCTGTGGTTCAACAGCTCTTGCAAATGCATTTCGTGCAGTACAGCGGACGCTCGTGCTTTCGGAGCCTAGCGTGCTCACGACGTTGCTGCGGACTGCGCATATCAACGGCGTAGTCGTTTCACCGGAGCAGCGCCGGCGCTTGGTCGGTGCGATTTTAGCAGCCACGCTTAAAGAATACCCTGGTCATCGTGTGGTGCTGAAGTTTCCTAGTACGCTGTCTCGCGACATCGCAAGCGTCCGACGAAACTTCGGCAATATTCCATGGTCATTTTTGTCGCGCCGGCCTGCCGATGTGCTCGACTCACTGCAACGAGCTCCAAGCGGTTGGGTCCGCATGCTCTACGAAAGCGACAAACGTCTCAGGACCGCACTCGTCGCAGATATTAAAACCGATCCAGACTTTCGTCGCCGCTGCGCGCCTGTGCTCGCTGCATACTTTCAACAAGCGGTCGCGTGCGCCGAGGACCAGACACTTTACTTAGACTATGACTTCTTCGATCATCGGTCGGTATCATCCGTACTGTATACCGTGCTCCAGACGAAGCGCACCGCCGAGTCGGACGCCGCGATCGCCTGTTCGTTGCAGTACTACTCAAAGACGGTCGACAAGCGGCCATTTGTTCGCGAACCGACGCCGATCGAACGCCTTACCGGCGTGGCAAAGCTCGACGAGGCTTACGCCGAATACCGCTGCTTCATTGCGTGCAACCGCATTGGGTACTAGAACAGGGAATAAGGTCAGGGCTTTTCTGCTAGTGTCGCGCGTTTGCGCAGTTCGTTCAGAATCGCCTCGCGGCGCAGAGCGAATGCAGACGCATATGTCGCGTCTGTGGCCAAGCGAGGGTCGCCCTCGGACATGGCCGACAGCATGACGTGGAGCTGTTCGGTTGATACAGACTGCGGCGCATCAAATGGCGGCAGCCCGTACGATTCAGCAAGGCGCGAGGCGCGCTTCGCATCTGCCCGCCCAGTGATATCGACGAAGTGCTGCAGCTCACGTGTGACGATTTGCTCGATGTAACGATCCTCATCAGGATCGATAAGCGGCACAATTAGCGGAAAACCGTGCTGGCGCGGTTGCTCGCAGAATGACAGTAAATCGATGTACGGTGCAAGCGCAGCTCGAGCCGCGGACATCGCGTTGATGACGGCTTGAAGAGAGTCCACGCCGTAAACCGTTGTCCGTATCGGTGCTGGCAGACCATCGATCTGCATGACACATACACAGTCGTCACCGTCAGCCCTCGCGCGATAGATCAGGACGACGACATCGTGGAGGTCTTCCTTGGCGTTCCACACGAGTCGCCGCTCCACAATCGGCGCATTGCCACCGTCTCGATCAATCATGCCGCAGTCCAAAGCGAGGTTGCAGGGTCAGTGAAGGCCTTTCGCCGTCATTTCGACTGTTCCGCCGCTAACACTGAACCCGCGGTAGCGCCGTGCGCCGGTCGCACCTGCCGCCGGTGCTGAGATTCCGGCGAGCGTCTACGCGGCCGCAAAGCAGCACCGATGGTCTGAAGCAGCCCCGCGGTTACCCGGAGCGCCGTGGTTGCGGTCCACGAGTTCAGACCGATACGGAGGGGCCCGGCGAGATGTAAAAACCACCTGCCAGATCCCGCCTCGCGTCTTCCCGCCGGTCGTGGATCCCTTCACTTGCAGATTTCGTAAGAGATTCTTGGCATGAAGCTTCGTTAGCCGATGGTGCGATACCGGCGCGGCACGCCAGCGTCGAGGTCCGGCCGCGCGGCGCAATTCTCCGCCTCTTGGAATCCATCAAACCGCTCCGCCGCGGTGATCGTGAATCCGCCGGCGAATATACCGACGCTCTCCATCCGCGTCTAGTCGGTGGGCTAGCTGTAGAGACCACGCGCATCGTTGAGAAGGACTGACCCCGAAGAGGTGGGTGTTCGACGCTCACATCTTCGGAGGTCAGCCCTATGATTATGCACCCTCAGGCCCGCACGACGCCTCTCATCCGGCGGGAAATCGTCGCTTTGGTCGATGCCGGCGAGGCCGTCGCCGCCGTGGCTCGGCGCTTCAAGATCAGCCGGCCGACGGTGTACAAGTGGCTCGCCCGCTTTGCGCAGGCCGGAGAGCCCGGGCTCTGCGATCGCCGGTCCGTGGCGAATCGGTTTCCGACTCGCGTCCGCAAGGCGGTTGAACGGCAGATCGAACGTCTTCGTCGCGGTCGCCGGCTACTGGGTTGGCAGATCGCCGAAGCCCTTTCGATGGCCACGCTCGACGGTCATCAAGGTCCTCAAGAGGCTGAACATCGCACGCCTTCGCGACCTCGAGCCGGCGCGCTTTACGCACCGGTACGAGTACCGACGACCGGGCGAGCTGGTCCACATCGACATCAAGAAAATCGCGCGTTTCGAGCGAGTCGGGCACCGGATCCATGGGGATCGCACGAAGCGCTCGAGGCGCGTCGGCTACGATGTCATCTTCGTGGCCGTCGACGATGCGAGCCGTCGAACGGAAACACGCATTTACCGGCGTGAGGATGCCGGATCGGCGGCTGATTTCCTACGCCGGCTAGCGATTCTGTACGGTCGTCGCGGCGTGCGAATCGAACGCGTCATGACGGACAACGGAAAGGTGTTCAGCTCGATCGCCTTCGAGTCGCAGCTGCGCTTGATGGGCGCCAGACATATCTTCACACCGCCGTACACGCCGCGTTGGAACGGCAAGGCCGAGCGCTTCATCCAGACGATGCTGCGCGAGTGGGCGTACGCGGTCGCTTATCGCACGAGCGACGAGCGCTGCGACGCCCTCCCCGCTTGGCTGCGGTACTACAACGAGGAGCGCCGCCATACGGCCATCAACTACGAAACCCCCGCCTCACGCTGGGCCGCGACCCGTCAACGATGCGCGTAGTCTCGACAACTAGCCGGGACGGCGTCGGAACGTGTCGGCGGTGAGGGTCAGCGTTACCGCGGTGCGGACCGTGGCGTACGCAGCGCCGACCTGACGCCGCGCGATCGTCTGGAACGACGCCTTCACCGGAACGACCAGCGCGGTGTCGTACACCAGCGACCCCTGGCGCGTGCCGGCGAAGGCGTTCGCGATGGTCGTGCGCTCCTCGAACGCGTACGCGAGCGTGACCTGCTGCGCGTCGTGCGCGAGCACGCGGTAGTGCTCGACGTCGCTTCGCCCGTTCGCGCTCAGGTCCACGACCCACGCGGTCCCCACGTCGGTCGGGTGGTCGCCGTAGAACCCGCGGCCGAGCCAGCGCGCCACGACCAGCTCTTCTTCCGAGAGCTTCGTGACCTCGGCCGGTTCGAAGAACAGCGTCCCGTCGCCGGCGATCACCATACGCACCTTCGGCCGGGCGAGCGCATCCGTCGTTTCCGCGATGTCGATCACGAGCCCGGCGTCCGTCGTCGCCTGCACCACGTCCACCGAAATCGTGCCCTTCGACGCCTGCGACGCCGTCGAGTGTTTCTCGCCGCTGCCACTCGTCGGCGTGTCGCCCCCGACCAAGCGGCCGTGCACGAAGATACCGGCGCGCACGCCGTTGTTGATGGTGCCGCCCGACGTGTCGACGCTGTCCGCGGTCGACACGTCGACGGCGTACGTGAGCGCCCGGAGCGGCGCCCGTTCCGCGCCGCTTGCGCAGAGCGGCGCGGCGGCCAAGAGAACGGCGGCAAGCGCTGCCCCGGCGCGAGGTGCCATGGTCGAAGATTCGCGAAGGTGTCCGGGAACCCGCTTCGGAGGACGCCGTGCAGATCGAACGCTACCGCGACCGCTTCAAAGACGTCATCGCGCTCGTCGTCACGCCGATGGACCGCACGTACGCGGTCGACGAGGGCGCGCTGCGCGCGCAGATCGACTGGTGCTTCGCGCACGGCGCGACCGGGATCGTCGCGACCGGCTCGATCGGCGAGTTCCTGCACCTCGAGGACGACGAGCGCCGCCGCGTGCTCGAGGTCGTGCTCGATCAGACGCGCAAGCGTCCCGGCGCATCCGCGTTCGCGATGACGTCCGGGGCGACGACGCTGCAGGCGCTGCGCTGGACGCGCGTCGCCGCCGAGCTCGGCTACGACTGCGCGGTCGTGATCGCGCCGTACTACTGGAAGATCGGCGACCGCGAAGCGTTCGACCATTTCCGCACGGTCGCGGAAGCGAACCTCTTGCCGGTGTGCGTCTACCACAACCCGGCGCTCTCGAAGTTCCACATGGCCCCGGCGTTCTTCCGCCGCGTCGCCGAGCTCGAGAACGTGGCGTGCGTCAAAGAGGTCGAAACGGATCTGCAGCACCTCGAGCAGGTCGCCGACGCGCTGGCGGACCGCGCGATCTACCTGCAGACATTCCGCGCGTACCTGACGGGACGCATGCTGGGCTCGAACGGCGGCCAGATCAACGTGTTCGCGGTACCGGCGTGCGTCGCCATCGACGAGGCGTGGAAGCGCGGCGACGTCGCGACGGCGCAAGAGATCCAGCGCCGCCTCAACCGCGTGTTCCCGCGCGGCGGCGAGGCGGCGCTCGGCGCGCTCGGCATGACGAAGGCGACGGCCTCGGTGGTGACCGGCATCGACATGGGCCCGGCGCGCCCGCCGTACCTCGCGCCCGACGACGCCGAGGAGCGCATCACGAAGCGGCTCCCCGAGCTCTACGAGGTCGTGCCGTCGATGCGTCCCGAAAAGCGCGTCGCGCTCCACGCGACGTCGTGACGCCACGTCACGGCGTCCTTCGACAAGCTCAGGATGACGACGATCGTCTCGATGTCACCCTGAGGTCGGCCAGTCCTGAGCCTGACGAAGGGTCGAAGGGTGAGACCGCATCGCGCGCTCCGCGCACGCAGCTGTGGATCGGCGGTGCTTACGCGGACGCCGCGTCCGGCGAGACGTACGACGACGTCGACCCGGCGAGCGGTGAGACGATCGCGCGCGTAGCGAACGGCGGCGCAGCCGACGTCGACCGCGCGATCGCGGCCGCACGGCGCGCGTTCGACTCCGGACCGTGGCCGCGCACGACCGCCGCAGAACGCGCGGCCGTGCTTCGCACGCTCGCAGGCCTGCTGGTCGACCATCGCGAGGAGCTCGCGCAGCTCGAGTCGCGCGATGCGGGCAAACCATTCCGTGAGACTGCCGACCGCGACGTCCCGCGCGCCGCGGACAACTGCGCGTTCTTCGCGAGCGCGATCGAGCAGCGCGAGCAGAGCGCGTACTTCGCGCGGCGGCCGTTCTTGGGCGCGCAGCGCGAGGTCGTGTCGCTCGTGCGCGAGGAGCCCGTCGGTGTGTGCGCGCTGCTCACGCCGTGGAACTCGCCGCTGATGCAGGCGACGTGGAAGATCGCACCGGCGGTCGCCGCGGGCAACACGTGCGTGCTCAAGCCGTCGGAGCTCACCCCGCTCTCGACGCTGCGGCTCGCCGAGCTGTGCTCGGAGGCCGGCATCCCCGACGGCGTCGTCAACGTGGTTACGGGCTTCGGACCGTCGGCGGGCGCGCCGCTCGTCGCCGACGCGCGCGTCGACGCCGTCGCGTTCACGGGCAGCGAGCCGACGGGCATTGCGATCAACACCGCGGCGGCGGCGACGCTCAAGAAAGTGACGCTCGAGCTCGGCGGCAAGTCGGCGAACGTCGTCTGCGACGACGCCGATCTCGAGCTGGCCGTCGACGGCAGCGTGCTGGCGATGTTCCGGCACAGCGGCCAAGTGTGCCTCGCCGGCACGCGGCTGTACGTGCAGAGCGGCGTCTACGAGCGCTTCATGGCGCGCTTTCTCGAGCGCGTGCGCGCGCTGCGGGTCGGCGACCCGCAGTCGCGCGAAAGCGATCTCGGTCCGTTGATCACGGCCGCGCACCGCGAGCGCGTCGAGCGCTTTTGCGCGGAGGCGGACGACGAAGGCGTCGAAGCGCTGCTGCGGGGTGCACGGCCCGGCGACGCCGCGCTGGCGCGCGGCAACTACCTCGGCCCGACGATCTACGCGCCGCGCGACGAGTCGCAGACGGTCGCACGCGAAGAAGTCTTCGGCCCGGTCCTCTCGGTGTTCCGGTTCGAGACGCTCGACGACGTCGTCGCGCGAGCGAACGCGACGCGCTTCGGGCTCTCGGCGTACGTCTGGACGGCGAGCGTCGCCAACGGCATGCGCTTCGCGCAAGAGGTGCGCGCGGGCATGGTCTGGATCAACGGCTACTTCCTGCGCGACTTGCGCCAGCCGTTCGGGGGCGTCGGCATGAGCGGCCTCGGACGTGAAGGCGGCCGCTGGTCGCTGGACTTCTTCACGGAACCCAAACTCGTCTGCATCGCCTACTAGCCGTCACCCTGAGCGAACCGCCGTCATCCTGAGCGAACCGTTGTCATCCTGAGCGAACCGTTGTCATCCTGAGCGAACCGTTGTCATCCTGAGCTTGTCGAAGGGCGCCTATGTCGTTCGTGAACCCGGTCACCGTCATCCCCAAGCACGTCCCGGCCGAGGAGCTGCGGACGTTCGGCACGCTGGAGTCGTACGAGGCGTACATCGAGCACCAGTACCGCGACTCCAAGGCGCTGCTCGAGAAGTACCGCGAGCACGCGACGCACGATCCCGAGCTCTCGGCGGAGTACCGCAACGCGATGCGGCCGATCATGCTCACGACGTGCTGGGGCGAGGCGCAGACGACGGCGCAGGTCGCGCAGATCATCACCAAGACGAACCGGCCGAACATCCAGTACTTCTACGCGACGCACGCGCTCGACGAGGTGCGCCACACGCAGATCGAGTGGCGCCGCATCCGCGATCTCGACCTGGCCGACTCGCTGGACGTCCCCTACGAGCAGACGGAGCTCTTTCGCTTCGTCAACGGGCTGCCGTCGTTCGTCGAGATCGTCTACGGACAGGTCTGCACGCTCGAGGCGTACTCCGCGCACGTGCTGTTCAACTCGATCGCCGACCTGGCGCGCAAGTACGGCGACCTTGCGACGGCGTACACGTACGAGCACGTGATGCGCGACGAGGTCCGGCACATCGCGACGGGCTTGCGCGTCGTGCAGGAAGCGATCGAGACGGCGCCCGATCCCGAGGAGGCCGCGTTCCGCATCCTCGACCTCGAAGAACGGCTGCTGCCGATCACGATCCGCAAGCTGGGCCGGGACTCCGCCATCGCGCAGTCGCTCTACGACGCCGGCATGATCGCCGACAAGCGCGCGTTCGAGCTCGACGGCTTCCGTCAGTATCAGGTCTTTCGCGCGAAAATCCCCAACCTGCCGCCGATGCGGTACCAGGGGCCGACCGTGTGATCGCGGCGGGGCTCTTCTCGACGCACGTGCCGCGGCTGATGATCCTGGATCCGGATGCGCGGCGCGAGTACATGGGCCGCAACGTGACCACGTTCTACGACGCGCTGCCGCAGATCAAGCGCGAACGGCTCGACGCGCTCGCCTTCGACACGTTCGTCGTCGTCGACACGCACTGGCACTCGACGCTCGAGTTCATCCTCAACGCGCACGAGCGCCACGAGGGCATCTACACGTCCGACGAGATCCCGTGGATGATCCACGAGTACGCGTACGACCATCCCGGCGATCCCGAGCTCGCCGCCGCTGTCGCCGCCGAGGCACAGGCGCGCGGCGTTCCGGCCGAGGCCGCCGCGCATCGCGGCCTGCCGATCCACTACGGCACGCTCAACCCGATGCACTACTACAACCCCGGCCCGGCGCGCAAGCGCGTGCTCCCGATTTCCGTGCTCGACACGGCGGAGATCGAGCCGAACCTGCGCTTCGGCGAAGCGATCGCCGCGGCCGCGCGCCGCCTCGGCCGTCGCATCGTGCTCGTCGCCTCCGGCGGCATGTCGCACCGGTTCTGGCCGCTCGCCACGATTCGGCAGCGCGCGAGCGCCGATCCGGCCGACATCAGCGATCCCGCGCTGCGCGCGTACGACGAGCGGATCATGGCGTGGTGGCACGCCGGCGACCACGCCGCCGTGCTCGCGCACGCGGACGACTTTCGGCGAACGTGCTCGCCGGAAGGGCGCTTCGCGCACTATCTCGTGCTCGCCGGCGCACACGGCGGCGCCGCATGGCGAGCACGCGGCGAGCAGTTCGGCCGGTACGAGGCCGCGATCGGCACGGGCCAGGCCGTATTCTATTTTCCGCCGGCCTCGTGAGCCGGGCGACTCGCTACTGCGAGAAGTCCTCCACGTAGAACGTCTCGCGGTCGCCGACCGTCACCACCGCGACGCCGATCTTGCGCTCGTTGCCGTCGAGCACGTTCTGCGCGTGCGGCGGGCTGTTCATGAACGCAGCGTGCGCGTGCGGCTCGTCCCAGTCGAACGCGATGTTCTCGGCCGCGTACGCCGTCGGCCAGCGCCACGTGCGCAGCCGGTCCTGGAAGGTGATGCCGTTGGGATCGGTATGGCCGAAGTAACCGCGCGCCGCCATCTCGACGGCCTTCGCGTAGGCGAAGCGGTCCAGGGTGTCGTCGCGAACCAGCGTCGAGAGACCATGCTTCGCGCGCTCGGCGTTGACGTCGCCGGCGAGAGCGTCCGCGTCGGCCGTGACATTCGCCGGATAGTGCGGATCCACGAGCGGGATCGTCACGACGGCTTCGCTGTGCTGCGACGAGAACACGATGCGGGGAGGCGTGTACTTCCCGTACGGTGTGGACGCCGACAACGTCATCAGCGTCAGCATCCATGCCAAGGCGCCGGTCTTCATGCGACAAATCCTCGATCGGTCCGGCGAGCACGGCGAGCGCGGCGGGGACCGCGAGGCGCGGGCTTCGGATCGAAACGTCACTGCTCGGGCAAACCATCGCGAACCAGGCGCTTCGGCACCACCGTTTCCGCCGTTCGAGCATCGGCGGGAGCGGACGTGTCCACGGGAGGTCTACTCCAGGTATCGACGGACCCGGGCGGGACCTTAGGCCCCGGGCCCTTACGGAATCAATACGTGCGCGGGGTCACGCCGCGCAGAGGGGAGCCGTCGCGCTCCTCTCGCCCGTGGTCGGGCACGGCGGGAAGCTCGAGCCGAACCGTCGTCCCCGACGCGCCGCTCGCGATCGCGACCGTTCCGTGAAACTTCTCCACGACGCGCTTCACGATCGACAGCCCGAGGCCCGACCCTGCGATGCCGCGCGTGTGGTCGCCGCGATAGAACCGCTCGAAAGCACGGCGCTGATCGTCGGGCGTCATGCCGCGGCCGCCGTCGGCGATCTCGATCGCGACGCGGCCCGCACGATTGCCCACGGTGATGCGCACGTCCGACCCGTCGCCGTACTTGAGCGCGTTCTCCGCGCAGTTGAAGATCGCGTCGTAGAGATCGTCTTCCGTCGCCACGACGATCGCCGGCGATCCGTCGCGGTCGACGGTGACGGCGCGCGGCGCCGCAGCGTCGGCGAGATGCTCGGCGACCGAGTCGGCGACGCTCGCGGCGTCGATCAAGTCGAGCTTCGGTGCGTCGGGCGAGCCCAGACGCGCCAGCACGATGAGGTTCTCGATCATGCCGCGCATCCGGCCCGTCTCCGCGCGCATCGAGGCGTACAGCCGTGCCGACGTCGCCGCGGAGAGGCCGCCACGCTCGAGCACGTCGACGAAACCCATGATGACGGTCAGCGGCGTCTTGAGCTCGTGGCCGGCGTCCGCGATGAAGCGCTGCATCTCCGCTTCGGCAAGCCGCCGTTCGTCGAGCGCGGTCGCGACGGTTTCCGCGGCTTGCGTGTACGCGCGTGCGAGCTCGCCGATCTGACCGCGCTGGCGCCCGTCGACCGCACGCGGTGTAAAATCGCGCGCGGCAAGACGTCGCAGTGCTTCCGTCGTCTGCTGGAGCGGCCGAATCGCCTCGCGGTTCAACACGCGCAGCACCGCGAAGAGCACGAGGCCGATCACGGTGATCAGCATGAGCGCGCCCGCAAAAATCCGCTTGGCCATGGTCGCGAGCCCGCGCAAGTCCGGTCCGATCGAGACCTCGAAGCGGCCGACCGGCACCCGGTCCGCGTGCACGCCGGTCATCGTGAGCACCAGCAACATTCCGAGCTCCGGACGGGCGCCGCCGCCGTTGATCGGGCCGCCGAAACCCGGGGCGCGACCCGGCGGCGCGCCGATGCGAGCGGGCACGTCGGAGCCGCGAACGGGTCGCGGACGCACTTGCACGTCGAGGCCGCTCCCCGCAAGCCGGACCGCAAGACCGTCGGCGGCGGTCCGGTCGTTTTGCGGCGTGATGCGCGAGATGCGAACGAGATCGACCGAGTTCTTGGCGGCCCGGTCGGCCGTGATTTGCTGGCTGTCCGCCAGCGTCTGCACGGCGGCACCCGCGGCGACGAGCACCGCGAGGACGACGAAGGCGAACGCCACCGAGATGGCGCGCGCGCCGATCGCCGGCGCGCGCAGCAGCACCTGCAGCGGGTTCATCGCAAGCTGTAGCCGACCCCGCGAATCGTCTTGATCAAACGGCGCCGCGGCGGCGCGTCAACCTTGGCGCGAAGATAGCTGATGTAGCTCTCGACCGTCGCCGGGCTCACGTCGCGGTCGGCGCCCCACACGAGATCGATGAGCTGCGTGCGCGTAAAGACGCGCTCCGGCCGGCGTGCGAGCGTCGCGAGCAGGTCGAACTCGCGCGCCGACAGTTCGATCTCCTCGCCGTCGCGCTCGACGCGGCGCCGTTCGACGTCGATCGTGAGGTCGGCGTACGTCATCGCCGTCACGTCCTTGAGCGCGGGACGGCGCAGCGCGGAGCGCAGCCGCGCGGCAAGCTCGGCGAAATCGAACGGCTTGGCCAGGTAGTCGTCGGCGCCGGCTTCGAGCCCGGTGACGCGCGCCTGCACGTCGCCCTTCGCCGAAAGCATGACGATCGGCGCCTCGGTCGTGCGACGCAGCACCGGGATGAGCGAGATGCCGTCGATCTTCGGCAGCATCAGGTCCAGGAGGATGACGTCGACCTGCTCGCGCTCGACGACTCGCAGGCCGGCCAAGCCGTCGGGCGCCGTGTGGACCCGGAAGCCGCGCTGCGCCAGACCGATCTCGATCACGTCGCGCATGTGCGTTTCGTCGTCAATGACGAGGACCGACGGCGAAGCTTCCATGGTCCTGTAGGTGTAGCAAGGAATCCTTGGGCGCGTCTGGACGCTGCGAATCGGCCGCGGCATCACTGGGGTTGTGGGGCGCGTGCCCGCCCGGAACTTCATCCTGCTCGTCCTCACCGTGGTGGTCTGGGGATACAACTGGGTTCCGCTCAAGCTGGGCGCGACGGCGATCGATCCGTGGTGGTTCGGCGCGTGGCGCGTCGTCGGCGGCGCGCTGACGCTGTTCATCGTGCTGGCCGTGACGCGTCGCAGCATGGCGCGCCCGCCCGGCGCCGCGTTCGTCGGCATCGGCATCGCCCAGGTCGGCGGCCTGGTTGCTTTCTCGACGCTGGCGCTGCACTTCGGCGGCATCGCGAACGTGACGGCGCTGATCTTCACGATGCCGGTGTTCACGGCGGTGTTCGCGTACGCAATCCTGGCGGAGCACCTCTCACGCGCGCGCATCGTTTGGCTGGTCGTCGCGGCGGCCGGAATTGCGGTCGTCGCCTCCGGCATCCACACGCAGGGCGAGATCATCGGGGGCGTGCTCGCGGCGTGCGGAGGCGCGTCGTGGGCGCTCGGCAACGTGCTGCAGCGCCGCGCGGCCTACCGCATCGACCTCCTGCGGCTCGTCGCGTGGCAGCAGTTCGTCGCCACCGTTCCGCTCGTCGCGCTCGCGGCCGCGTTCGGCAAACCGGTCGCCCACCTGGACGTGCCGGTCGCATGTGCCGCCGTCTTCGCGGCGGTCGTCGGCAGCGGCGTCGCGTGGCTCTGGTGGGGCAGCTCGCTCGCGGCACTCCCCGCGAACACCGTCGCGCTCGCGTCGTTCGCGATCCCCGTCATCGCGACGCTCAGCGGCTGGCTGCAGCTTGGCGCGGTCCCGCCCGCGCGCACCGCGGCCGGTCTCGTGATCGTGATCGCCGGCCTGTGCGGAAGCGTGCTCGCCGGCCGCCGCGAGACTCAGGCCGCGCGCAAGAGCGCGGTGGTCGCGCTCGGCGCCGCGCGGCGCACGTAGCGCTTCTGGGGCAGCAGCCCCGCACGCCGGCCGTACTCCGCGATCGTCTCGCGGCGGTGGCCCGTCTCGTGCTCGATGCGGCGCAGGGACTTGCCGTCGCGCAGCAGGCGCAGCACACGATCTCGCTGGGCGTCGGTCAGCGTGTTCATGAGCGCACGTTCGCGCGCGCGGCGCGTCGCAACCTGCGCCGCGTGGCCGCTTTTGGGCTCGCATCCGGTGCGCAGCGCGACGGCGGCCGCTATACTCGGCGCCATGAGCTTGATTCCGATCGTCGTCGAGCAAACGGCCCGCGGTGAGCGTTCGTACGACATCTACTCGCGGCTGCTGCAGGAGCGCATCGTGTTCGTCACCGGCGCGATCGACGACGAGCTCGCCAACGTCGTGATCGCGCAGCTGCTCTTTCTCGAGCGGCAGGACGCGGATCGCGACATCGACATGTACATCAACAGTCCCGGCGGCAGCGTGAGTGCAGGCTTGGCGATGTTCGACACCATGCAGCTCATCAAGCCTGCGGTGGCGACGATTTGCGCCGGCTTCGCGGCGTCGGCCGCGTCGCTGCTGCTGACGGGCGGCGCGCCCGGGAAGCGCATGGCCCTGCCGTACAGCAAGATCCTGATCCACCAGCCGTCCATCGGCCAGATCGGCGGCCAAGCCACCGACATCGAGATCCACGCACGCGAGCTCGTGTCGACGCGGCGCCTCATCGCGGAGCTCTACGAGCGCACGACCGGCAAGCCGGCCGACGTCGTGCTGCGCGACCTCGAGCGCGACTTCTACATGAGCGCGACCGAAGCGCGCGAGTACGGCATCATTGACGCCGTGCTCGACGGCGCCGTCCGCAACGGCGCCGTCGAGTCGTCACGCTGACGGTACTCTACTCGAACCGCAGCGCGCGGATCGGATCGAGCGCGGCCGCCTTGCGCGCGGGCCAGTAGCCGAAGAACACGCCGACCGCCGCGCTGAACGCCAGCGCGAGCACGACGGCGACGAGCGGAACCGTCGCCGGCCAGTGCGCGAACATCGCGATCGAGGCCGCACCGGCGACGCCGAGCAGCACGCCGATCGCGCCGCCGCCCGTCGACAGCACGACCGCTTCGATCAAGAACTGCCGCAGGATGGCGGCGCCGCGCGCGCCGAGCGCAACGCGCAGACCGATCTCGCGCGTGCGCTCGGTGACGGATACGAGCATGATGTTCATGATGCCGATGCCGCCGACGAGCAGCGACACCGCGGCGACCGCCGCGAGCAGCAAGCCGAGGATGGACGCCGTGGCCGACGCCGCCTGCGCGATGTCTTGCAGGTTGCGCACCTGGAAGTCGTCGGGCCGGCCGGCCGTGATCTGATGGCGCTGCTCGAGCAGCCCGGTGATCTGCGACTGCACGGAGTCGACGTGATCCGCGTCGGTCGCGGATACCATCAGCGCGCCGATGCTGGTCCCGCCGGTCAGGCGCTCGAGCGCGGACGTGTACGGGATGAGCGCGGTGTCGTCCTGATCTTGACCGGCGCCGCTCTGCCCTTTGGCCGTCAGCGTCCCGATCACCGTGAACGGAACGTTCTTGACGAACACCGTCTGGCCGACGGGATCGCCGGTCGGGAACAGCTGCTTGACGACGGTCTGGCCGAGCACGACGACCTTGGCCGCCTCGTCGGTTTCGTTCTGCGTGAAGAACCGGCCGCTCGCGACGTCCCAGCTGCGCACGACCGGGAACGTCGGCGCCACGCCCGTCGCCGTCGTCTGCCAGTTCTGTCCGTTCGCGATGAGCTGCGTGCGCACGCTCACCTGCGGCGAGACCGCGGCGACGCCGGGCAGCTTCGCGATGGCGAGGCCGTCCTGCACCGTCAGGGTCGACGCGCCGCCGTTGCCGGTGCGCGCTCCGCTGGTTTGCACGCTGCCCGGGATCACCATGACGAGGTTGGAACCCAAGCCGTTGATCTGGTTCGCGACGGACGTCTTCGCGCCGGTGCCGATCGCGACCGTCACGATGACCGCCGCGACGCCGATGACGACGCCGAGCATCGTGAGCAGCGAGCGCGAGCGATTGCGCACGAGGGCCTGAAGCGCGAGCCGCAGCGTTTGCACGAGGGAAATCATACGAATGCTTTCTCGCGCACCGGTTCGTCCGAGACGATGTTGCCGTCGCGGAAGGTGACGAGCCGGCGCGCGTGCGCTGCGACGTCCGGTTCGTGGGTGACGAGCATGACCGTCATGCCGCGCTCGGCGTTCAACCGCCGGAACAGCGCCATGACGTCTTCCGACGACGCGGTGTCGAGCGCGCCGGTCGGCTCGTCGGCGAGGATCAGCTGCGGTGAGTTCACGATCGATCGCGCGATCGCGACGCGCTGCTGCTGTCCGCCCGAGAGCTGGTTGGGCTGGTGCTGCGCGTACTTCGCGAGGCCGACCGCGTCGAGCGCGTCCATCGCGGCGCGACGGCGCTGCGCGGCGGGGACGCCGGCGTAGATCATCGGCAGCTCGACGTTCTCGATCGCGGTCGTGCGCGGCAGCAGGTTGTACGCCTGGAAGACGAACCCGAGCGCGCGCGAGCGCAGGTCGGCGAGCTCGTCGGCGCCGAGCGACCCGAGCTCGTGCCCGGCGAACCGGTACGAACCCGAGGTCGGCCGGTCGAGCAACCCGACGATGTGCATGAACGTCGACTTGCCGGACCCCGACGGTCCCATGACGGCGACGAACTCGCCGCTCTCGATGGTGAGGTCGACGCTGCGCAGCGCGACGACGTCGTCACCTCCCTCGAGCGGATAGACTTTGCGCAGGCTGCGCACGTCGACGACGGGCGTCATCGCGCTATCCTCCCGGCCCGCGGCCGCCGCCGCCGCCGAAGCTGCGCTGCGTGCCGGCGAGCGGGTTGCCCGACGACGACGTGCCGCGCGAGCCGCTGCCGCTGTGGTTGTCGCCGGTCACGACGGCCTCCGTCGAGTCGAGCGTTCCGCGCAGCGGCGTCACCGTCGCCTGCGTCGCGCCCACGAGCCCGACCTTGACCGGGACCGGCTGCAGCTTGCCGGCGCGCAGGACGAAGATCCGTCCGGTCGCGCCCGGCGTCACCGCGCCGCCGCTCGACGCGCTGGTCACGCCCCACGGCGAGGCCGCCGACGATCCGCTCGTTGCGCTCGTCGCGCTCTTTGCGGTCGTGCCGCTGCTCTGACCGCGCGTGCCGCGGTGGTTGCGGGCGAACGCGCCGGCCGGCGGGGCGTACGTGAACGCTGCGAGCGGGACGATGGTGGCGTTGTCGACGTGCGCGACCTGAATCGTGGCGTTGGCCGTCATGCCGGGGCGCAGCGCGCCGTCGGCGTTCGCGACGTACGTCACGACCGTGTAGGTGACGACGTTCGAAACGGTGGTCGGGTTCTGGCGAACCTGCGCGACGTTCGCGGTGAACGTGCGGTTCGGGTACGCGAGCACGCTGAACGACACGGGGTCGCCGGGCGCGACGTGCCCGATGTCGGGCTCGCCGACCGACAGGTCGAGCTCCATCTTGCCGAGATTCTGCGCGATCGTGAAGAGCGTCGGCGTCTGCAGCGACGACGCGACGGTCTGGCCGATCGACACTTGTCGCGAGATCACCGTGCCGTCGACCGGCGAGGTGATGATCGTGTGCGCAAGGTTCGCCTGCGCGGTCTTGACGTTCGCTTCCTGGATGCCGATCGCGGCGACGCCGGCGTCGTGCGTCGCGACCTGGCTCTGCGCCGTCGCCGCCGAAACGCCGGCGGTTGCGGACTGCGCCGCTTCCTGCGCGCTCGCCTGAGCGATCTGCGCCTGCGACGCCTGTGCCTGTGCCTGTGCCTGCGTCACCGCCGTGCGGGCCGCGTCGAGCGCGCTCTGCGCCGCGACCTCGGCGGACTGGTCCGCGTCGGCCTGGCTCTGCGCGATGTACCCCTGCGCGAGCAGCTGCCGATCGCGCGTGACGGTCTGCTGCGCGAGCGCGAGCGCGCTCTGCGACTTCGTCACGTTCGTCTGCGCGGTCGCGATCGCGCTCTGCGATGCGGCTGCGGTCGCCTGCGCGACCTTCGCGCTCGCGGCGGCGGATTGCGCCTGCGCCTGCGCCGCGGCGACCGCGTCAGGACCGCCGGACGCGGTCGCGCCCGACGCCTGCGCCTGCGCGATGCTCTGCGCGAGCGTCGCGTTCGCCTGATCGAGGGATGCCTGGAACGTGGTCGGGTCCAGCTTCGCGAGAACCTGGCCCTTCTTCACATGCGAGTTGAAGTCGACGTCGAGCTCGGAGATCGTCCCCGAGACCTGCGTGCCGACGCTGATCGTGTTCTGCGGGTTGAGCGTGCCGCTCGCGGTGACCGTTTGCGCCAGCGAACCGGTTTGCACCGGGACCGACGTGTAGGTGACGGCGCCGGCACGCGAGCGCACGGCGACGACCGAAGCGACGATTGCGGCGATCAGGACGATCGCCGCGGCGACGAACCACCAGCGCGGGCGACGGCGCGCGGGCTGGAGGATGACGGTTGATACGTGGCCGTTCGTCGCCGGCCGCTCCAGTGTAAACATGGCTGTACCGGCTACGCTCGGTCAGCCCCTGAAGTGCGGTAGTTTGGATGAGAATCGTTCTCAGGACGCTGCCAGGGTGCCGTCCCGAGCGAGCGTCACCCGAACTGCGCGAAAAACGCGTCGCTACGCGACCGCGAGACGCCCGCCGAGGCAATCCGGCGGCGCGCGGCAGCGAGGTCGGGCGACGGCTGGGAGAGGAGAGCGCTCGTCGGCTCGCCGCCCGGGATGATCGCAACGCGGGCCGCGGCGGCGGGGACGACGGCCGTCTGCCACGGCTCGAGGAGGACGCCGTCGCCGGCGGCGAGGTCGACGCGTACGTGCGCTCCCATTGCCGTGATCGCGAGCGGCAGTCCGTCCGTCTCGATGTACGCATCGAGCGTCCGCACGGTAACCCGCTCGAGCGAGAAGCGCGCTTCGGCGACGACGAGCGTGCGCTCGAGCCCATCGAGCTCGTACGCGAGCTGCTCCACCGCGCCGGGGAATGTGGCGCGGTAGTCGAGCACGTCGGCCGCTTTGCCGACGTGCAGCTCGCGCGGCTTCCCGTCCGGCCCGACCCGGTTCCAGTCGAAGATGCGGTACGTCAGATCGCTGGCTTGCTGCGCCTCGAACAGCTCGATGCCCGGACCGATCGCGTGCAGCGTGCCGGCGGGAAGGTAGAACGCGTCGCCCGCAGCGACGGGAACGTGCCGCAAGATCTCCGCAAGCGTCCCGTCGCGAACGCGCCGCAGGTATTCTTCGCGCGACGTGTCGCGCGACCACCCCAGCACGATCTGCGCGCCGGGCTGCGCGCGGAGCACGTACCAGCACTCGGACTTGCCGTTCGGCTGGTGCTCGACGCGCTGCGCGTATGCGTCGCCGGGGTGTACCTGCACCGACAGCGCGTCGCGCGCGTCGATCAGCTTCGTGAGCAGCGGGAACCGCTGCGCCGGATCGAGCGGCCCCATGAGCGCGGCGCCTTCGGCCGCACGCAGGTCGGCGAGCGTCACGCCGGCGCACGGAGCGTTGTGAACGCGGTTGGTGTCCCAGCACTCCCACGACTCGCCCAGCTTCGCGTCGCGATCGCCGGGCTTGCCGTACGCGCGCACGAGTGCGTCGCCGCCCCAGATGGCCGGCATCAGGCGCGGTTCGAGGAGGAAAGGAAAGAGCCGGCCGTTCACGGGCCGACTCTTTGCCTTGTGTCTGCTTCGTTCCGCCGGTGAGCGCTACTCGCGGCGAACCGTCGTGGACGTCGAGCTGGAACGGTTGTTCGACATCGCGACGAGCCCGACGATGACGACCAGCACGACCGCGCCGACGACGATCCACGTCCAGTTGATGCCGCCGTTGTTGTCGGTCGTGGTCGTCGTGGTCGTCGACGAACCGGTCGCGGTCCCGCTCGTCGCGCCGCTGGTGCCGGTGCCGGTCGAGCCGCCCGCCGTGTTGCCGCTGGTCGTTCCGCCGGTTCCGCCGGCCGTGCTGCCGCCCGTCGTCTGCGCGAGGGCGAATGCCGGTGCGACGGCGAGGAACAGCGCGAGGACCAAGATCGAGAATCGAGAGAGAGTCCGCAACGTTTTACCTCCTGGAAGATGTCAGGCTGCGAGGTCCATCGGTTCGGGATCGACGCTCGGCGTCGTCGGATCCGATGGAATCCCCGGCATGTCGGGCGGCGCGTCCGGCATCGCCGGCACGTCGGGGACCGATTCGGGGACCTGATATTCCGCAACCATCGCGCCCGAGACGTTCCCGGGGCTCCCCTCGCCGAAACGCCCTGCCGCGGCAGCAGCAACCCACCTGAACCGAGGCGTGTCACACGCTCCGTGCGCACCCTTCTGCAGCGCGCCGCTCTGATCGCGGCGTCCGTCGGCATGCTCGCTGAAGCCCCGGGACCGTCCGCTCCCGCCGAAGAGGCGGCGCGCGTGTTCGCGCTCAACGGCGCGCGTTCCGCGCCCGTGCAGTCGTATACCTCGAAGCTGCACGTCGACTTCGCGCTGCGCTCGTTCCCGTACCTGAAGTTTCATCTCGAAGGCCGCATCGCGTACAAACGCCCGAACCTGTACTCCGTGCACTTCGACCACGTGCCGTGGTTCGGCAAGGGCTTCGAAGACATGAAGATGGACCCGCTGCAGCCGCAGACGTGGCCCGAGCACTACGACGTCGCGAGCATCGCGCACGACGGCGACCGCACGCACGTCGAGATGCGCGACAAGGTCGCCGGCAACATCAAGAACATTCACGCGGAACTGGACAACGACGGCCTGCGCCGCATCGCATGGCACTACACGAACGGCGGGCAGATCGACGTGCACGTGAACCCGGTCGTCGTCGACGGCGTTCCGGTGCCGGCCAGCGAGGACGCGGAGATCAAGCTTCCGGCGTATCACGTCGTCGCGCACGCGACGTTCAGCGACTACGCGATCGTGCGCGACTCGGCGCCGCAGGCGCCCACCGCGCGCTGACGAGGCGTCGGGGCCCGGCCGCGGAACAACGCGGTGCGATGACCCCGACGACGATCCTGGTCCCTCGGGGCGCCGAGGCCGCCGCAGTGCGGCGCGCCCGCGTCCCGGCGCGCATCGTCGAGCTGTCGGCGGGCGCCGCCGCGGTCGTGGAGCTGCCGGAGTTCGAGCCGGGCGAGAGCGTGCTCGTCACGGGCGTGTGCGGGGGGCTGTGGCGGCTTCGCGCCGGCGACGTCGCGATCTACGGGCGCGTGCGCGACGCCACCACGTCGATCGATCTCGACCCGGCCGTCGTCGATCGCCTGACGGCCGCGCTGCCGCGCGCGATCGTCGCGAACGCCTGCACGACGCGCCGCGTCGTGACGCGCGTCGACGCGCGCACGGCGCTCGCGCAGCGCTACAACGCCGACGTCGTCGACATGGAGGGCACGCACCTCGCCGCGGCGCTCCAAGCGCAGGGCGTGCGGTTCGGCATGGTGCGCGTCGTGAGCGACGACGCGGCGCGTGATTTGCCGCCGCTCGACGAGGCGATCGATGCCGCCGGCCGCATGCAGCCGCTGCCGATCGCGCTCGCGTTCGCGCGCGCGCCGCTCGCGGCGCTGTCGTTCGTGCGCAACATCGGCGGCGCGCTCGCAACGCTCACCGAGGTCGTGCGCGCCGTCAGCGCCGTCCCGGTGTGAACGTCCGGCCCTTCCAAACACCGCCGGCGCCGCGCGCGTGCCGGCGTGCGGAGTCGACCGTCATCGCGGTATAGAGCGCGGCGGCCGCGGGCAGCAGCACGGCGTTCTTGCGCGGCACGCCGTACAACCGCAGCGTCGGCGCGTAGAGCGCCGCCATCGTGAACCATGCCGCGAGGCCCGGCACTGCGAGATCGGCGCGAGCGCGGCGCAGCCCCGCGAACGTCGCTGCCACCGGCGCCGCGTAGAGCAGCAGCATCCCGGCGACGGTGCCCGCGAGCAGGAGCGGCGAGTAGTGCAGCTGCGTGTACGCGGTGCGCGCCACCATCGACCAGATCGCGCCCGCCGAAGCGTACGGGCGAACGCTGCGCGAGCGCGTCGCGAGCCCGAGCCAGAGCGTACCGCCGTCGCCTTTCACCGCGGATGCGAGCGCGCAGTCGTCGATCAGCTCGCCCTTGATGCGCTCGACGCCGCCGATACGCACCAATGCCTCGTCGGAGATGAGCACACAGCCCCCGGCAGCCGCGGCGGTTGCGCGCGTGCCGTCGTTGACCCATGCGAACGGATACAGCATGCGGAAAAAGAAGACGAACGCGGGGATCAGGAGGCGCTCCGCGTCGGACGCGCAGTGCAGCGCCACCATGTGGGAGACGAGCGCGCGGCGATCGTGCTGCGCCGTCGCAACGAGGCGCGCGAGGGTGCGCGGATCGTGCTCGACGTCGGCGTCGGAGAACCACCAGAACGCGGGGCGCGCGCCGGACGCGCGCGCCGCCGCGACGCCTTCGGCGAGCGCCCATACCTTGCCGGTCCAGCCTTCCGGGCCGCGGACGCGCGACGATGACGTCCGCGCGCACGCGGTCGGCCGACGCGGCGATGACGTCGCGCGCGACCGCACCGGTTCCGTCGTCGCTGCGGTCGTCGACGAGCGTCACGGCGAAGCGTCCGGCGTAGTCCTGCACCAGCAGCGACGCCAGCGTCCGCGCGACGACGTCCGCTTCGTTACGGGCCGGCACGACCGCGTGCACGTCGGGCGCGGCACCCGCGGCGGACGGCTCTCGCAGGCGGTCCGCGCTCGCGTCCCAAAAACGACCGCGGGCGACGGCGAGGCCGGCCCATGCCGCAAGCGAGACCCATGCCGCGGCGCGAAGCAGCTTGATCAGACGAACACCAATGTCAGCACTGCACGATAGTCCTGCGCTCGAGAACGTTCAACGGCGCTCCGCCCTAGGCTGCGCGCCCCCCACGCGATGCGTGGGGCCCCCGATCCGACCTCGCAAGAAGCATGTCAGCACTGCACGATAGTCCTGCGCTCGGTCCATCATCATCTCCTTTGGAGGACGCGATCGCACGCGCCGCCGGCGCGCTGTTTGCGCGCCGGGATCCGGCGGGTTTCTGGTGGGGCGAGCTCCAGTCGAACGTGACGATCACGGCCGAGGTCCTGCTCTTGCACCACGTGTGGGGAACGTTCGACCGCGTCCCGCGCGCGGCGGCCGAGCGCTATTTCCGCGACGAGCAGCGCGATCACGGCGGGTGGGAGCTCGCGTTCGGCGACGGCGGCGAGCTGAGCGTCACCATCGAGGCGTACATGGCGCTGCGCATGCTCGGCGTCCCGGCGAACGATCCGGCGCTCGAGCGCGCGCGCGCGTTCGTGCTCGCGCGCGGCGGGATCACGCGGTCGCGCATCTTCACCAAGATGCACCTCGCGCTCACCGGCGCATACGCGTGGGCCGGCTTGCCGGCGCTGCCGGCGTGGCTGATGCTGCTTCCGGAGCGCGGGCCGTTCTCGATCTACGATCTGTCGAGCTGGGCGCGCGGCAGCACCGTCCCGCTCATCCTGCTGTTCGACCGCAAACCCGTGTACGGCCCGCTCCTGAACCTGGACGAGCTGTATGCGGAAGGCCGCGCGAACGCGCGCTTCGCGCTGCCGCCGGGGCGCGATGCATCCGAACGGTTCTTCACGGCCGTCGACGCCCTGCTCAAGCGTGCGGAAGCGGCCGGGATCGCGCCGTTGCGAGAACGCGGGCTTGCGCTCGCGGAACGCTGGACGGTCGAGCGGCAAGAGCACACGGGTGATTGGGGCGGGATCATCCCGGCGATGCTCAACGCGATGCTCGGCCTGCGCGCCATCGGCTACGCGGTCGACGATCCCGTCGTCGTGCGAGGCTTCGCCGCGCTCGACGGCTTCACGATCACCGAGGGCGGCGCATACCGCGTGCAGCCGTGCATCTCACCGGTGTGGGATACGGGGCTGGCGGTGCGCGCGCTCGTCGACGCGGGGGTCCCGCGCGACGATCCGCGGCTGGTCGAATCGGTCACGTGGCTGCTCGAGAAGCAGATCGTCGCGCGGTACGGCGACTGGTCCGTGAAGAACCGCACCGGCAAGCCGGGCGGCTGGGCGTTCGAGTTCGAGAACGCGTGGTATCCGGACGTCGACGACACGGCCGTCGTCGCGATGGCGCTCGGCGCGGTCGACCATCCCGACGCGCAGCGCGTGCGCGCCGCGATCACCCGCGCCGCCGACTGGGTCGCTTCGATGCAGTGCCGCACCGGCGGCTGGGGCGCGTTCGACGTCGACAACGACAAGGACTGGCTCAACCGCATCCCCTACGGCGACCTGCGAGCGATGATCGATCCGAGCACGGCCGACGTGACCGCGCGCGTGCTCGAGATGATCGCGCGCTGCGGCCTTGACGCGTTCGACCGCGGCCGGTTCGACCGCGCGGTCGCGTTCTTGCTGCGCGAGCAGGAGCGCGACGGCGCGTGGTTCGGGCGGTGGGGCGTGAATTACGTGTACGGAACGAGCGGCGCGCTCGCCGCACTCGGCGCCCTTCGACAAGCTCGGGATGACACCGGTGCCGCTCAGGATGACAACGGTGCCGCTCAGGATGATCGGATGACGCGGCGCGTCGACGAAGCGGTTGTGCGCGGCGCGGTGTGGCTCAAGAGCGTGCAGCAGCGCGACGGCGGCTGGGGTGAGACGACCGACAGCTATCGCGACCCCGCGCTGCGCGGGATCGGTCCGGCGACGGCGAGCCAAACCGCGTGGGCGCTGATCGGATTGCTGGCGTGCGTCGAGCGGCTACCGCAGATCGCCGCGGCGTTCGAGCCCGCGATCGAGCGCGGCGTCGCCTATCTCCTGCGCACGCAGCGCGCCGACGGCTCGTGGGACGAGCCGGAATTCACCGGTACCGGATTTCCGAACAACTTCTACCTGAACTATCACCTGTACCGGCTGCACTTCCCGCTCACCGCGCTGGGACGCTACGCCGCGCGCCGCGCCGCATAGAGGTCAGGCGCGCCGGCGCGCGGCGGCAGCATGCGGATGCCGGCGAGCAGCAGCGTCGCCGCGATCGGCATGATCGCGGGCTTGAGCAGCCGGCGGTCGAACCGCGCCATCATGCGCCGGTTTTCCGCAAGCGCGGCTTCGAGAAACATCACGGGCGTGATGCTCTTCACGATCGCGTCGAGCTCGGGGTCGTCGAACGTCGTCGGAATCGCCGGCATCTCGGTCGCGCCGGACGCTGTGCCCATCGCCGCGCGCACGTGGTAGCGCAGCGCGGTCCACGTGCGGACGAACGGCTTGTCGCGTCCGGCACGCGCTTCCTCGTACCGCCACCAGTTGATGAAGAACGCGATGTGCCGCGCCTCTTCGTACAGCACGCTCTCGAAGATCGCGAGCAGCGGATCGGGGAATAGCCCGCGCTCGCGCACGAGCGCGAACGCGCCGAAACCGATGAACGAGTCGGTGCACTCGCCGAAGCCGAAGATGCAGAAGTCCTCGTGACGCGCCGGCGGGTCACCGAGGGACATCAGCGGCGCCTCGACGCCGTAGCGGTCGACGACGTGCGACATGAGCTTGCCGTGCCGCGTCTCCTCGACGCCTTGCACCGCGACGGCCTCGCGAACGAGCGGGTCTTCGAGCGTGCGCGCGAACGCCGTGACCATGCGCCCCGCGCGCTGCTCGATCGACCGCGCGTAGCTCCAGAACGGAAATGCGCGCAGCCGCGCGAGGTGCACCGGGCCGAGCTCCGGCCACGGGAGCTTCTCCGGGACGAACGGGACGTGCGTATCGATGAAGGCCCGGCAGAACAGCTCCCGATGCTCGCTCGATCCGACTCGCATGGGTCGCTATGCGACGCTACGGCGAGATGCTCCCTGCCCGAGGGAGAGGCCCGAACGACCCAACGGCGGAAGGCACCGGAGGTGCAGGCAGTACGTTCCGGTGTGACGACACGGGAGACGATGCCGGCGGATGCGGAGCGCGCGTCGCGCCTGCTGCTTCCCCGCGTCTCGCGCACGTTCGCGCTCGGCATCAAGCTCTTGCCCCCGCGGCTGGAGGCTCCGGTGCGGATCGGTTACCTGCTCTGCCGCATCGCCGACACGATCGAAGACGATCTCGCGCTCGCGCCCGAGCGGAAAGCCGCGCTGCTGGATGCACTCGTCGCCGCGTTCGACGATCCGCGCGTCGCCGACGAGCTGTCGCTGTGCGTGGCGGAGCTGACGGCGAACGCCGACTATCTCGAGCTGGTCGCGACGACCGCGCAGGTGCTGGAGATCTATCGCGGGCTCGATGCGATTTCGCGCGGGATCTTGCGCCGGTGGATCGCGGAGATGGTGCGCGGCATGCGCGATTTCGTGTTGCGGCACGGGCACGGCATCCGCATCGCCTCGCTCGAGGAGTTCCGCGAGTACTGCTATTACGTCGCGGGCACCGTCGGGCATCTGCTGACGGATCTGTGGCACGCGCATTCTGTCTCGGTCGGCGCCGGCACGTACGCGCGGCTGCTCGACGACTGCGAGGCGTTCGGCGAAGCGCTGCAGACGGTGAACATCCTCAAGGACGTCGCGTGGGACGCCGAGCAGGAGAACGCCATCTACATTCCCGCCGATGCGCTCGCGGCCGTGGGCAGCGCGCACGATTCGATCCTCCATGCGGAGAAGCGCACGGCGAACCGGCTCGCGCTCGAGCCGTTGATGGCACTCGCCAACGACGACATCGAGCGTGCGCTGCGCTACATCGAGGCGCTGCCGGCGACCGCGATGCGCGTGCGGCTCTTCTGCGTACTGCCGGTCCTCTTTGCGATCGCGACGGTGCGCGAACTCGAGCAGACCGACGCGATGCTGGTCCCGGGCGGCGGCGTGAAGATCGCGCGCTCGGAGGTTCGATCGCTCGTCGTCGCCGGCACCACGTCAACGCTGACGAATCGTTCGCTGCGCTGGCTCGCCGACCGCGTTCGGAAGCGCCCGTTCACGATCGCCGGCGCGTAAGCGCGCAGAGCTGACGTGCCCGCGGCCTTCGTCACCGGAGCCTCGGGCTTCGTCGGCGCGAACCTGGTGCGCGCGCTGCTCGCGCGCGGGTGGTCCGTGCGCGTGCTCGTGCGCGGCGACGCGCTCTCGCTCGACGGTTTGAACGTCGCGCGCGTGCGCGGCGATCTGTTTCTGCCGGACCTTGCCGGCGCGATGCGTGGTTGCGACGCCGTGTTCCACGTCGCGGCGACGTACAGTTTGTGGCGGCGCGACCGCGATGCGGTCCTGCGCGCGAACGTCGACGGAACGCGTGCCGTGCTGCACGCCGCGCGCGCCGCCGGCGTCCCGCGCACCGTGCACACGAGCTCGGTGGCGGCGATCGGCGTGCGCGACGACGGCGAGCCGGCAGATGAGACGTATCAGACCGCGACCGCGGACCTCGTCGGGACGTACAAACGCTCGAAGGCACTCGCCGAGGAAGAAGCCCGGCGTGCGGTCGCGAGCGGTCAGGACGTGGTGATCGTCAATCCGACGACGCCCGTCGGACCGTGGGACGCAAAGCCGACGCCGACCGGCGACATCATCCTGCGATTCTTGAACGGACGGATGCCCGCGTACGTCGACACGGGGCTGAACCTGATCGACGTGCGCGACGTCGCTGCGGGGCACGTTCTCGCCTACGAGCGCGGCGTCTGCGGCGAGCGCTACATCCTGGGCCACGAGAACGTGACGCTGCGCGAGCTCCTCGCGCGGCTCGCTTCGCTGACCGGACGGGCGGCGCCGGTCATCCGCCTGCCGCACGTGGTCCCGCTGGCGTACGCGGCATTTCGCGAGCTCGTGCTTGCCCGTGCGGGAATCCCGCCGGATGTCGCCCTCGACGGCGTGCGGATGGCGAGGCAGCGAATGTTCTATGCGACGGAGAAAGCGGTTCGGGACCTGGGGCTGCCGCAGTCGCCTGTAACCGGCGCGCTCTCGGATGCGGTCACCTGGTTTCGAGACCACGGGTTCGTCGCCCGCGGCTCGCGTCACGCGGAGGATGGATGGCGATCTCTCTCAAGCAAGCGGTAGCGGTCGGATCGTACGTGGTCCGGCAGCGGCTTGCAGGCCGTAAGCGCTACCCGCTGGTGCTGATGCTCGAACCGCTCTTCCGCTGCAACCTCGCATGCGGCGGCTGCGGCAAGATTCAGCATCCCGTCGAGGTGCTGCGCCGCCATCTCTCGCCCGAGCAGTGCTTCGCCGCGGTCGAGGAATGCGGAGCGCCCGTGGTGTCGATCCCGGGCGGCGAGCCGCTGCTGCACCCGCAGATCGACGAGATCGTGCGCGGCCTGATCGATCGCAAGAAGTTCGTCTACCTGTGCACCAACGCGATCAGGCTCGAGGCGAGTCTCGACAAGTTCGCGCCGTCGCCGTATTTCTCGTTCAGCGTTCACCTCGACGGCCCGCGCGACGTGCACGATCATGCGGTCGCGCGCAACGGGATTTTCGACGTCGCCGTCAGCGCCATCAAGGCCGCGAAGGCACGCGGCTTCCGCGTCACCACGAACACGACCATCTTCGACGGCGCCGATCCCGCGACGTTCCAGCAGTTCTTCGACTTCCTCACCAACGAGCTGAAGGTCGACGGGATGATGATCTCGCCGGGGTATCGCTACGAGAAGGCGCCCGACCAGGATCACTTTCTCGCCAAGGAGCAGACGCGCACGCTGTTCCGCTCGATCCTCGCGCCGTATCGCGCCGGCAAGACGAAATGGGAGTTCAACGCGAGCCCCTTCTTCCTCGACTTTCTCACCGGCGAGAAAGACTACGATTGCACGCCGTGGGGCATGCCGTCGTACTCGCTCTTCGGGTGGCAGAAGCCGTGCTATCTGCTCGGCGAAGGCTACGCGCAGTCGTACAAGGAGCTGCTCGACGACACGGAGTGGGACAACTACGGCCACGCGAGCGGCAATCCCAAGTGCGAGGACTGCATGGTGCACTCGGGCTTCGAAGCGACTGCCGCGGCCGACGCGATGCGCCCGCAGAACGTGCTCCGGTCGATCCGAGGCGTTCTGGCGGGCCGCTGACGCGGTGCTCCAGACGCAACTGATCTACCAGCCCGAGTTCGAGACGCTCGACCGCTTCGCGCTCGAGGCGCTGCAGCTCGAACGCCTGCAGGCGCTGATCGAGCGGTTGCGCGATGCCAACGACACGTACCGCGAGCGGCTGCGAGGCGCGAGGGCACCGGAGTCCCTGTCCGACCTTGCGGGCCTGCCGTTCAGCACGAAGGCCGACATGCGCGACGCGTACCCCCTCGGGCTCCTGGCGGTGCGCGAGGACGAGCTCGCGCGCATCCATGCGTCGTCCGGGACGACCGGGAACCCGACCGTCGGCGCGTACACGCGCGAAGACCTGCGCATCTTCGGCGAGGTCATGGCACGCAGTCTCGCCGCCGGCGGGGTCCGTCCGCACGACATGTTCCAGGTGACGTGGGGCTACGGCTTGTTCACCGGCGGCCTGGGCGCGCACGGCGGTTGCGAGACGCTCGGCGCGTGCGCGATTCCGGCGTCGAGCGGAAACACCGCGCGGCAGCTGCAGCTGCTGTGCGATCTGCCGGTGATCGGCATCGGCGCGACGCCGTCGTACGCGCTCGTGCTCGCGGAGCGTTTGCAGGCCGAGGGACGCAAACCCAAGGCGTTGCGGTACGCGATCTGCGGCGCGGAGGCGTGGACGCGCGAGATGCGCGACGAGCTCGAAGAGCTCTTCGGCGTCACCGCCACGAACATCTACGGGCTCACCGAGATCATCGGGCCCGGCGTCGCGCAGGAGTGCCTCGCCAAGAACGGGATGCACGTCCAGGAAGACCACTTTCTGGTCGAGATCGTCGATCCCGAGACGGGTATACCGCTCCCCGACGGCAAGCGCGGCGAGCTCGTCATCACGACGCTCACGCGCGAGGCGATGCCGGTGCTGCGCTACCGCACGCGCGATCTGACGTCGCTCGTGCGCGAGCGCTGCTCGTGCGGTCGAACGACGGCGCGCATCGACTGGTTCACCGGCCGCGTCGACGACATGCTCGTGATTCGCGGCGTGAACGTGTTCCCGTCGGCCGTCGAAGAAGTGCTGTTGCGCTTCCCGGAGCTGTCGGCGAACTATCGGATCTTCGTCGACCGCCCGCCGAACGGCCTCGATCAGATGACCGTCGAGGTGGAGCACCACTACGGCGCGACCGTCGACGATCTCGACGCGTTCGCGCGCCGCGTTACGGCGCGCCTCGCGGAGACGCTGCTCGTGTCGCTCGACACGAAGGTCGTGCGGCCGGGGACCATCGAGCGCATCGAAGCCGGCAAAGCCAAGCGCGTGATCGATCGGAGGTCGTTGTGAGCACGGCTGCCGGGGGCGGCGACGACGCGGCCGTCGTCATCGTCGAACGGCCGCACGAGCACGTAGCACTGGTGCGACTGAACCGCCCGAAGGTGCTCAACGCGCTCTCGAACGCGCTCGTCACGCAGCTGGCCGAAGCGCTCGAGGCGCTCGACGCCGACGGCGTCACGCGCGCGGTCGTCATCACGGGCGACGATCGCGCGTTCGCGGCCGGCGCGGATATCGCCGAGTTCGCCGCGGACGGCCCGCAGCTCGACGTGTGGGACCGCTTGTGGGCGACCGGGCTGCCCGTCGTTGCCGCCGTGCGCGGCGTCGCTTTGGGCGGGGGACTCGAGCTCGCGATGTCGTGCGACCTGATGGTCGTCGCGGACGACGCGCGCCTCGGTCAGCCGGAGATCAACCTGGGCGTCATGCCGGGCGCCGGCGGGACGCAGCGGCTCACGCGCGCCGTCGGCAAGACGCTCGCGACGGAGATGGTGCTGCTCGGGCGCGAGATCAGCGGGCGCGAGGCCGAGGCGCACGGGCTCGCCAACCGCGCCGTTCCGGCGGAACGCGTGCTGCCCGTCGCGCTCGACATCGCGCGCCGCATCGCCGCGAAGGCACCCGGGGCGGTGCGCACGGCGAAGCGCGCGATCGCGCGCGCGTTCGAAGGCTCCCTCCATGCGACGCTGTTGGAGGAACGCCGCGCGTTCCAGGCGCTGCTGCAGACCGACGACGCGCGCGAAGGGGTCGCGGCGTTCCTGGAAAAGCGCCGACCGTCATGGCAGCAGCGCTGACCCCGGTCGACCACCGCGTCGAGATCGCCGACGGCGTCGCGACGATCACGCTCGCGCGGCCGCACGCGTACAACGCGCTGACCGCAGATCTCATGGAGTCGCTGCTCGCGACGTTTCGCGCGCTGGCGCGCGACGCCGCGGTGCGCGCGCTCGTGCTCACGGGCGAGGGGAAGGGGTTCTGCGCGGGACAAGCGCTCGACGACGAGCGCACACTGCCCAAAGACGGACCCATCGACATCGGAGCGACCGTCGAGGCGCGCTACAGCCCGCTCATCCTCGCCGTGATGACGCTGGAGAAGCCGGTGGTCGCAGCCGTCAACGGCGTCGCCGCGGGCGCCGGGATGGGGATCGCGTGCGCGTGCGACTTCCGCATCGTCGCGGACACGGCGTCGTTCACGACGGCGTTCGCGAAGATCGGGCTCGTGCCCGACAGCGCGCTCTCGTTCACGCTGCCGCGCCTGATCGGTTACGCGCGCGCGCTCGAGCTCTGCATGCTCTCCGAGAAGGTTGACGCGGCGCGCGCCGACGCCCTTGGGCTGTGCACGAAGGTGGTGCCGGCGGATCGCTGTCTCCCCGAGGCGCAGGCGCTCGCGACGGCGCTCGCACGCGGGCCGAAGTCGCTCGGGCTGATCAAGCGCGAGCTGCTGCGCAACGGCCTGGGCGATCTGCAGGGCGCGCTCGCATACGAAGGCCACCTGCAGAGCGTCGCCGGGCGCGACGGACGACTTCGCCGAAGGCATCGCGGCGTTCGCGAACAAGCGCGCGCCGGTCTTCCGCGGCGCGTGAGCGTCGCGATCCGTCGCGCGACGCCGGACGACGCGGCACTGCTCGCCGATCACCGGGCGAAGAACTGGTACCAGCACGGTGACCGCGACGACGCGGAGATCGCCGCCCACGTCCCCGTCTGGGAAGCATGGATGCTCGACGCGCTCGCACGCGAAACGTACGTCGCGTTCATTGCGAGCGACGGCGCCGAGCCGCTCGGCAGCGCGGCGCTGCTCGTGCACGAGGCGATACCGCGCCCTGGGTACCGCGGAGATCGCGACGGCCGCGTGCATTCGGTGTACGTGCTTCCGGACGCCCGGCGCCGCGGCATCGCACGCGCGCTCATGCAGATGCTGCTCGCATACTCGCGCGACGCGGACATCATGCGGCTCACGCTGCACCCGACCGACATGTCGCGCGGCCTCTACGCGGCGCTCGGCTTCGAACCGCTCGACGAGATGGGACTCTACTTCCGCCCCTAGCAGGCTCGGCGCCCTAGCCGGGGAGCGCGCCGTCTTCGGCGAGCGCCACGGCGACGCGGTCGAACGCGTTCCATGCGGCGCGCGCGAGCACGCCGCCGACGCTGACGCGGCGGACGCCGGCCGCAGCCAATTCGGCGACCGTGATGCCGGGACGGTGCAGCAGCACGTTCACCGGAGCCGGTGCCACGGCATCGACGAGGCGCCGCACCTGCGCGATTTGCAGAACGCCGGGCGCATACACGCAGTCGGCGCCGGCCGCGACGAACGCGCGCAAACGTTCGATGACCTCGTCGAGGTCGGTCCGTTCCGCCAAGAACGCTTCGCACCGTGCGACCAGGACGACGTCGTGCCCGCTGCCGGCGATCGCGTCGTGTGCGGCAGCGACGCGCGCGACGGCGGCGTCGAACGCATACAGATCGCCGCGCCGTTCGCGGTCCTCGATGGAGATGCCGGCGATGCCGGTGTCGAGCGCGGCAGCGACGTTCTCGGCGACGCCGCGCTCGTCGCGAGCGAACCCGTTCTCGAAGTCGGCGTTGACGGGCAGCTCCGTCGCGGCGCAGAGAAACTGCAGGTGCGCGAGCGCGTCGTCGAGCGTGATCTCGCCGTCCTCGAGACCGAGCGCGAGCGCGCAGCCCGAGCTCGTCGACGCGAGCGCGCGGAAACCGAGCCGCTCCAGCCGGCGCACGCCGCCCACATCCCACGGATTGGGCAACACGAAGCAGCCCTGGCGGTGAAGCGCGCGAAACGCGGCGCGGGCCGCTGCGACGTCGCTTGCCACGCGGTCAGCCTCGCACGGGCGCGTCGTCCGCGCCCGGAATCGTCAGCACGCCGCGCAGCACGGGAACCGCGCTTCCTCCGACCTCGATGACCGGCGGCTTCGTGCCTTCGCGCGCGACGCGCACGTGCACGATGCTCCGGCGTCCCATGCGCGTGCCTTGCTCGCTGACCAGATGCAGCTCCGCGTCGAACGGCAGCATGTTCTCGCGCATCAGGTACGCCGCCAGCGGCCCTGCGGCGCTGCCGGTCGCCGGGTCTTCCGGGATGCCGGACCACGGCGCGAACATGCGTGCATACACCGCGTGCGGCGCATCGGGATGCACATGCGCGCGCGTGAACAGGAAGACGCCGACCGCACCGGGACAGGCGTCCGTCGGCATCGTGCCTGCCGCGTACGCTGCGCGGTCGACCGCTGCGGCATCGCGCAGCGCGACGAACAAGAACGGGCTGCCGGCGCTGGCATAGCGCGGGGCCGCCTCGGCGAGGTCCGCGACGTCGAGCCCGAGGATGCGCGCGGCTTCGCGGCGCTCGACCGGCGCACCGAGCTGGACCGGAGGCGTCGTGAGCCAAATGCGCGGCGGTGCGCCGTCGCGCCGCTCGACGCGAATCGGCACGGGGCCGACGCCTTCGTCGACGGTGAACGCACGTGGGGTGTCCGGCCGCTTCGCGACCATGGTCGCGACGGCGCCGACGGTGGGATGCCCGGCGAACGTCAGCTCGCGGCGCGGCGTGAAGATCCGCAGGCGCGCGAGCGAACCCGGCGTCACGGGCGGCAGCACGAACACCGTCTCCGCAAGGTTGAGCTCCAGCGCGATCGCCTGCATCTCGTCGCCGCTCAGGCCGCTGGGCTCCGAAAACACGGCGAGCGGATTCCCCTCGAAGACGCGCTCGGTGAAGACGTCGACGTGCTCGAACGCGAACGAGCGTGCCGCGGACGACGCGTCAGGCACGTTCGAAGATCGTCGCGATGCCCTGGCCCATTCCGATGCACATCGTCGCGAGTCCGTAGCGGCCGCCGCGGCGGCGCAGCTCGTGCAGCAGCGTCGTCGCGATGCGCGCGCCGCTGCATCCCAGCGGGTGACCCAGCGCGATCGCGCCGCCGTTGACGTTGACGATCTCGGGATCGACGCCGAGCTCGTTCACGCACGCGACGCTCTGCGCGGCGAACGCCTCGTTGAGCTCGACGAGATCCAGATCGCGCACCGTCAGCTTCGCGCGCTCGAGCGCTTTGCGGACGGCGCCGATCGGTCCGATTCCCATCACGCTCGGATCGACGCCGTACGTCGCCGACGTCACGACGCGCGCGAGCGGCTGCCGGCCGAGCTTCTCGGCGGCGGCGCCGCTGCACAGCAGCAGCGCGGCGGCGCCGTCGTTGAGCGGCGAGGCATTCCCCGCGGTCACCGTGCCGTTCGCTTTGAACGCGGGCTTGAGCTTCGCGAGCGACTCGAGCGTCGTGTCCGGGCGCGGCGGTTCGTCGGCCGCCAGTTCCACCGTCCTCTTCCCCTGCTCGACGCGCACCGGCGTGAGCTCGTCGCCGAAGCGCCCGGCGGCGACGGCGTCCTTGCATTTCGCCTGGCTCGCGAACGCGAAACGATCTTGGTCTTCACGCGTCACGCCGAACTGCTCCGCGACCTTTTCGGCCGTCTCGCCCAAGGAGATCGGCGGATACATGGCGGCCAGGCGCGGGTTCACCATGCGGTTGCCGAGCGTGGTGTCGTGGATCTCCGGCGCGCGGTCGTACGCCTTTTCCGACTTGAGGATCACGAACGGCGCGCGCGTCATCGACTCGGCGCCGCCCGCGATCGCGACGTCGAGCACGTCCGCGGCGATCGCGTGATATGCCGAGTTGAGCGCCTGCAGCCCGCTGCCGCACAAGCGGTTGAGCGTCGTGCCGGGGACGCTCGTCGGAAGACCGGCGAGCAGCGTCGCCATCCGGCCGGCGTTGCGGCAGTCCTCGCCGGCCTGATTCGCCGCGCCCCAAAAGACGTCGTCGATCGTGTGCGGGTCGATGCCGGTACGCTCGACGAGCGCGCGGATCGCGATCGCACCGAGGTCGTCCGGCCGCACGGAAGCAAGCGCCCCACCGTACCGGCCCATGGGCGTGCGAAGTGCGTCGACGACGAAAGCTTCTGCCATGTCGCCGAACGTGTACGACCCGTGTCACGCCGCGCCTGTCGCCCTTCGACAAGCTCAGGATGACATGCCCTTCGACAAGCTCAGGGTGACAATTGCCCTCCGACAAGCTCGGGGTGACAATTGCCCTTCGACACGCTCAGGGTGACGGGGGGTTTAGTCGGGGGCGACGGCGATGGCTTGGATCTCCAGCTTCAGGCGCGGGTCGGTGGCGAGACGTTTCACCTCGACCGTCGTGCTCGTCGGCAGGTGCCCGCCGAAGAACGCGCCTTGGATCGCGTTCACGGCGTCTTGATCGGCGCCCACGTCGGTGAAGAACCGCGTCAGCGAGACGACGTCCGCCGGTACGCACCCGGCCGCGTCGAGCGCCTGCGCGAGGTGCTCGAATGCGAGCCGCGCCTGCGATGCCGCGTCGGGCGGGATCGCGTCGAAGACCTCCGGGCGGTGCGGGTGATCGTGATACACGGGCGCACCGGTGACGCCCGAGACGAACACGAGGCGTCCGCGCGCAACCTTGATGGCGGGCACGAACAGCGAGTTGATGCTCGGGTCGTATCCTTCGTGGTGGACGACTTCGAGCCGCGCGGCGCTCATGCGCGCGCCAGGACGAAGTCGCGCTCGAGCGTTGCGAGCGGCTCACCGCTCGCATCGGTGCCGGGACGAAATTCTTCGATCAGCGAGTCGTGCACGCCGAACACCGCGTCGGAGCGCAGGTACGGATCGCCGGCGACGTAGATCGCCGTGGTCAGCGGATGAAAGCCGTCCGCGTGCACGCGGAAGTGCAGGTGCGCCGGACGCATCGCGTGCCGCCCGAGTGCGTTCAGCAGCGTTCCGACGGGACCGTCGGTCGGCACGGGATAGCTGACCGGGACGTCCGTGCGGAACGCGAACGTACCGCCCGCGTCGGTGCGCACGCGGCCCCGGCAGTCGACGCGCCGGTCGGCGTACTGCGAGTCGTACTTGCCGGCGCCGTCGGTACCCCACACATCGAGCACGGCGTCCGCGATGCCGTGGCCGGCCGCGTCGCGGACCGTGCCTGACACGAGGAGCGGCACGCCGTTTCCGCGCGACAGGCTGCCGCCGCGCTCGACGTCCGGCGCCTGCTCCGCGAAGAACGGGCCGAGCACCGACGATTCCGTCGCGCCGGGCGTGGCCGTGCGCTGGGCCGCGAGCTCGTCGATCAGCGCCGTGACGCCCAGCGTGTCGGAGAGCAGGATGAACTCTTGCCGCACGTCGTCGCACGCCTGTCCCGTGGCGGTCAGAAAGCGAATCGCGGCGAGCCACTCCTCGTGCGTCAGCCCGACCTCGGCGACGAAGCCGTGCAGGTGCCGGATCAGCGCCGCATACACTGCTTTGAGTCGCGCGTCGTCGCACGCGCCTGCGCTCGCGACGGCCTCCGCGGTGATCGCCGAACGCTCTGCTGCAGCCGGCGCGGCCTCTATGGCAGCCATCGCACTACCGGCCCGACCACGACGGGAACGGCACGATCGGCTTACCGTGCGCGACGTTGCCCGGATAGACGATGACCTGTTTGCCGCCTTGCCACTGCAGGATGTACGACGTGTAGCCGAGCTGGATGCCCGTGCGCGGGTCGACGCGCCAGTCGCCGATCAGCGTGCGCACGTGCACGGCGCCCAGCGCGTCACGCAGCTTCTCGCGGTCGAGCGAGCCCGCGCGCTTGAGCGCCGCGGCGAGCACTTCGAGCGCGGAGAAGTTGCTCGCGCTGTGATAGTCGGGATCGCGCTTGAACTCCGCGCGATACGCGCTCTTGAACGCCGCGTTCGCCGCCGTTTTCGCATCGGGGTCCCACGCCGTCACCGAAAACACGCCGTTGACATCCTTGCCGGCGCTCTCGACGTAGCGCGGGTCCGACGCGCCGACGGCTTCGTAGACGATCTTGGGCGCGTAGTTCGACTGTTTGAGCTGTCGCAGGACGCCGATCGAGTCGTTCGGGAACGCCATCGCGAGCAGCACGTCCGGGTTTGCCCCCTTGACCTTCTCGATCACCGAGGCGAAGTCGCTCGCGCGCGCCGGATAGAACTCGGTGTAGACGATGCTCTGGCCGAAGCCGCGCGCGATCTCGGGCACCGCGTCGACGAGCGAGTGCGCGAAGGCCGTGTCCGGTCCGATCAGCGCGAGCGTCCGCAGCCCGCGGTCCTTCGCGATCTGCAGCACGCCGTACAGGTACGTCTGCACCGGCCCCAGACCCTGAAAGATGTACTTGAAGCCGCGGCGGAACATCGCGACGTCGGCCGTCTCGGGGCAGATCATCGGCATCTTGTAGCGCTCGGCGACGTTCGCCGCCGGCGCGGTTATCGCCGTGCCGTACGGTCCCATGATGATGTCGACTTTGTCTTCGTTGATGAGCCGCTCGTAGAGGCGAACGCCCGTCGCCGGTTCGCTCTGATCGTCGTAGAACTTGAGCGCGACGGGACGTCCGAGCAGCCCGCCCTTCGCGTTCGCCGCTTTGATCCAGAGCTGATAGCCTTCGAGCGAGTACTTTCCGCCGTCGGCGAAGATGCCCGTGAGCGACAGCGACGCGCCGATCGTGATCGGCGTCCCCGTCGCCTGCGCGCCGGCGGGCGCGACGCTCGCGGCGTACGGCGCGACGGCCGCGGCCGAAGCGGCGCGAATGAACCGATCTCTCTTCATGCGGTCACACTTCTCCCAAGTAGCGGCGTTTGACGGCGGCGTCGCCGCGAATTGCGGCGGCCGAACCTTCCATGACGGTCGTTCCTTCGGCGAGCACGTACGCGCGCGTCGCGATGTCGAGCGCCTGCACCACGTTCTGTTCGACGAGGACGACGGCGACCCCGGCGCGGTTCACCTCGCGCACGACGCCGAAGATCTCAAGGGTGGTCTTCGGCGCCAAGCCCAGCGACGGCTCGTCCATCAGCAAGATGCGCGGGTCGGACATGAGGGCGCGCGCGATCGCGACGATCTGCTGCTGCCCGCCCGAGAGCGTGCCGGCAAGGCGCGACCGCAACGGGCCGAGGGCGGGAAACCGCGCGTATGCGTCGCGGAGCCGCTTGCGGGCCGCCGACCGAACGCGCGCGACGTGGGCGCCGACGAGGAGGTTGTCCTCGACGGTCATCTCCCGGAAGAGATTGCGGCCCTCCGGGACCAGCGCGATGCCGCGCTCGACGACGTCGCGCGGCGCGCGCCCGTCGATGCGTTCGCCGTCGAGCACGATCGACCCGGACGTCGGCCGCACGATGCCCATGACGCTCTTGAGCGCGGTGCTCTTGCCGGCGCCGTTCGCGCCGATCACGCTGACGATCTCGCCCGCCCCCACGGCGAACGACACGCCGTGCAGCGCGCGGAAGTCGCCGTACGCGGCCTCGATCCGGCCGACGGTCAGCAAAGCCTGTCCCCAGGCTGTCGAAGCGCTCATGCGCCCGCCGACGGCGCGCCGAGATAGGCCTCGATCACGGCCGGATTCGCCTGGATGCTCGCCGGGTCGCCTTCCGCGATCCGGCGCCCCGCATCGAGGACGACGATGCGGTGCGAGATGCGCATCACGAGCCGCATCACGTGCTCGACGCCCGCGACCGCCGCGATGCCGCGCTCGCGCAGGCCGACGACGAACTCCGCCATACCGTCCATCTCCGTGGGCGTGAGCCCCGCCATCACCTCGTCGAGCAGGATCAGCTTCGGGCGCAGCGCGAGCGCGCGCGCAACCTCCAGTCGCTTGCGCTGCGTGAGCGTGAGCGACGACGCGGGCCGGTCGGCGAGTGCGCCCAGCCCGACGAAGCCGACCACATCGCGCGCGTCGCGCCGCGCGCGCTCGATCGTCGGCGCGTGGACGAGCGCACCGACCGCGACGTTGTCGACGACGCTCAGCCGGCCGAACGGCCGCACGATCTGGTACGTGCGCGCGACGCCGGCGCGCGCGATGCGGTGCGCCGGCCAGCCGAGGATCGAGCGCCCCGCGAACCGCACGTCGCCGCGGTCGGGACGCAGCACGCCGCTGATGACGTTGAACAGCGTCGTCTTGCCGGCGCCGTTCGGACCGATGAGCGCGAAGATTTCGCCTTCGCGCACGTCGAGCGAGACGTCCGAAAGCGCCTGCACGCCGCCGAATGCCAGCGAGACGCCGTCCACCTCGAGCAGCGGCGCGCTCATGCGCGGCCCGAGCGCAGCCGCGCCGCGACGGCGGGCACGATGCCGCGCGGAAGCGCGATCAGCAGCACGACCAGCAGGCCGCCGAAGATCATCAGGTAGATCTGCGGGAAGCGCGCCCACAGTGCTTCGGAGATCTGCGTCATCACGAGCGCGCCGACGAGCGGACCCCACACGGTCCCCACGCCGCCGAGAATCGCCATGACGATCGACTGCAGGTCCAGGCGTGACGAGAATGCCGCATCGGGCTCGATGTACGTGAGAAAGAGCGCGTACCCGCCGCCCAGCAGGCCCGGGATCAGCGCGCTCAAACCGAACGCCGTGATCTTCGCGCGCGTCGCGTCGACGCCGAGCGTGCCGGCGACCTGCTCGTCCTCGCGGAGCGCTTGCAGGCGCAGCCCGAACGCGCTGCGGTCGATCCACACGGTGAGGCCCAGCGCGCCGGCGGCGATCGCCAGCGTCCAGTAATACACCTCGAGCAGACCTGAGTTCGGCGGCAGGAACAGTCCGGCGCCCGCGCCGGTCGCCGGAACGGCGGTGACGAGCACGCGCACCATCTGCGCCATGCCGAACATGCCCATCGCAAAGAACGGCCCGCGCAGCCGCAGCATGACGTAGCCGAGCGGCACCGACAGCGCGCAGGCCAGCACGCCGCCCGCCAGCGCGGAAAGCATCCAGGGCCAGTGTGCGTCCGCAACGAGAAGCCCCGTAGCGTACGCACCGATGCCGAAGAACGCGATCTGGCCGAACGAGAAGTACCCGGCGTATCCCGAGATGATGTTCCAGCCGTACGCGAGCGCGACGGACAGCACCGTCACGTACAGCAGGTTGAGCAGGTAGCCGTTGAGGTGCAGCGGCGCGGCGATCAGCAGCGCCGCCGCAGCGAGCACCGCGGCCGCGACGAGCACGCGCTTCACGCGGCGCGCCGTCCAAGGATGCCGCTGGGCTTCACGAGCAGCACGAGGATGAACAACAGGTACGGAGCGGCTTCGGCGAGCGTCGCGCCGGCATAGTAGCTGGCGAACGACTCGGTCAGACCCAAGATCAGCGCGCCGATCACCGCGCCCGTGTAGTTGCCGAGCCCGCCGATCACGACCACCGCGAACGCGTTCACCGTGAACAGAACGCCCTGCTGCACGTTGAGGTTGTACAGAAAGCTCATCAGCGTTCCGGCCGCGGTCGCCACGGCCGTGCCGATCGCGAAGCCCGCGGTACGCACGCCGCCGACGTCGACGCCGCACGCGAGCGCTCCGTCCAGGTTCTGGCTCGTTGCGCGGATCGCGCGTCCGATGCGCGTCGCGCGCAGCACGAAGCCGAACGCGAGCGACAGCACGACCGCGACCGCGAACGCGAGCAGGCGCGCCTGCGGGATCGTGAACGGCCCGAGCGCGAACGAGCCCGTGAGATACGGCACCGAGACGAAGCGGCCGCCGAACGTCGCCAAGCCGGCGCCGGCGAGAAAGTACGACAGCCCGAACGTCAGCGTCAGCGACGACGCCTCCGCCGACGCGGTGTCGCCGGGCAGCCGGCGCAGCAAGACATGATGGATGAGCGCGCCTGCGACGAGCCCGACCGCGATCGTCAGCGGCAGCAGCAGCAGCGGGTTGACGCCGAACTGCGCGAAGGCGAACGCCGCGAAGACCGCGGCGAGCACCACGAAGTCGCCGTGCGCGAGATTGACCACGCGCATGACCCCGAAGATGATGTTGAAGCCGAGCGCCGAGAGCGCGAGCACGCCGCCGAGGAGGATGCCGTTGATCGCGAGCTGCGCGACGATCATCCGGCTGTGCGCGCGTACGGCGGGACCGCGTCCGGCTCGCGTTCGATGCCCGCCATCGCCGCCAGCCCGTGAAACAGCACCGCGAAGTCCTCCTTCGCGAATCCCAGCGACCGCGTCGCCGAGAGCATCGTGTCGGCCGCAGCCGTCGCCGGCAGCGGTACGCCGTGCGCGCGGCCCAGCGCGAGCGCGAGCGCGATGTCCTTCTGCATCATCGCGCAGTCGAACCATGCGTACTCGGGCGGATCGAGCGCGAACGGCGCGCGGTACTTGAGCATCGGCGACGCGATCACGCTGTTCAGGAACACGTCGAACGCCACGCGCCGGTCCACGCCGGTGCGCTCGGCCAGCAGCACGCCCTCGCTGAACGCGAGCATCTGCACCGCGAGCGAGAGGTTGACGCCGATCTTGAGCGCCTTGGCCTGACCGACGGTCCCGACGTGCCGCACCTGCGGCCCGATCGCCAGCAAGACCGGCTCCGCGCGATCGAATGCGGCGCGCTCGCCTCCGACCATGATCAGCAGCTTGCCTTCGCGCAGCGTGAGGATGCTGCCGGAGACGGGCGCGTCGAGGAGCCGCGCGCCGGTCGCGCGCACGCGCTCGTCGAGCTCGCGCACGAGCTGGGGTGCCGCGGTGCTCATCTCGACGAAGAGCTTGTCCGCGCCCAGACCGGCGAGGATCCCGTCGGGACCGTCGCACACCGCGTGCAGCGCGTCGTTGTCGGTGACCATCGTGATCGTGAGCTCGCACGCCTCCGCGATGGCGCGCGGCGACTCCGCGACCTTCAGCCCGCGCGGCGCGAGGCGTTCCGCCTTCGCGCGCGTGCGATTCCAGCCGTGCACCTCGTGCCCCGCGGCGAGCAGCCGTTCGACCATCCCCGCGCCCATGTCGCCGAGACCGACCACGCCGACGGTGCTCATCGCGGCTTGCTCCCGAAGTCGTACGGATTCGTCACGAAGAGCTCCTCGGCGGGAAAGCGAGTGATGATGGCGGCGCCGGTCTCGGTCACCACGATCTCTTCCTCGATGCGCGCCGCCGAGTAGCCGTCCGATGCCGGGCAGTACGTCTCGAGCGCGAACACCATGCCGGCTTTGATCTCCATCGGGTGGTCGATCGAGTTCAGCCGCGAGATGACCGGGCGTTCGTGCAGCGCGAGGCCGAGGCCGTGGCCGAACTGCAGCCCGAACGCCTCCATCTCGCTCGCGAAGCCGAAGTCTTCGGCTTTCGGCCACGCACGCGCGACCGTATCGGTCGTCACGCCCGGCCGGATCAGCTCGATCGACGCATCGATCCACTCGCGGCAGCGCTTGTACGCGTCGTGCTGCGCGCGCGTGGCGTAACCGACGCTGAAGGTGCGGTAGTAGCACGTGCGATAGCCGTTGAACGCCGACATGATGTCGAAGAACGCCTGATCGCCGGGCCGGATCAGCCGGTCCGAGAAGTTGTGCGGGTGCGGGTTGCAGCGCTCGCCGGAGACGGCGTTGATCGACTCGACGTCGTCCGACCCCAGCTCGTAGAGCTTCTTGGTGGCGAGCGCGACGATCTGGTTCTCGCGCACGCCGGGCTTGAGCGCCTCGACGATGTCCTGATACGCGCCGTCGACCAGCGCGGCCGACGTCGAGAGGAGCAGGATCTCGTCGTACGACTTGATCTCGCGCGCGTCGTGCATCGTCTGCTGCCCGTCGCGCACGGTGATACCGTGCCGCTGCAGCGCGAACAGCAGCGGCGGCTCGGCGATGTCGAGCCCGACCGGCATGCCGTCCACGCCGGCTTCTTTCAGAAGCGACGCGATCTCCGCTGCGGCGCTCTCGAACAAGCCGACCTCGGGACCGATCGCGCCGCGCAGTCCGAGCAGTCCCGCCTTGCAGTCGTGGTGCCGCAGCCACGGCGCGTACAGGCGATGGTGCTTCGCGGCCGAGCCGAAGTCCCACACGATCGGGTCCCCGGTGCGCGTGAGCAGACAGTAGCGCGTCATCTTGTCGCGCGACCACTCGCCGATCATCGTCGAGCTGACGTAGCGGATGTTGTTGACGTCGAACAGCAGCAGCGCTCCGAGATCGCTCGCGTTCAGCGCCGCGCGCGCGCGGCCCAGGCGATATTTTCGAAGGCGGTCGAAGTCGACGCGCGCTTCAAAGTCGACGCCCATCGTCCCGGGCGCGGGAATCGGCCGGTTATCGGCGAGGACCGGGCTTTGCATGCGTGAAAACGCTCCGTCTGAAATCGATTGCAGCCGAGTATACTCGGAAAAATGTCTCTGACAAGTAGGACTAGCCCGACGGCGGCGCGGTCGAGCCGCGCACGACGAGACGACCGGTGAAGCGCAGCACCTCCGGGGGGCCCGCGCGCACCGCCGGGTCGGCGACGCGCGCGACGATGCGGTCCGCCGCGACACGCCCCATCTCGCGCAGCGGCAGCGCATAGCACGTCAAGGCCGGAACCGACATCGCGTACCACTCGGGGTCCTCGTACGCGACCACGCTCACATCACGCGGCACGCGCACGCGTGCTTCGGCGAGCGCCCGGAGCACGCCGCTCGTCAGCGGGCTGCCGCTCGAGAAGATTGCCGTCGGTCGCGGCGTCGCGGCGAGCGCTTCGCGCGCGAGCTCGTACCCCGACGCCGGCGTGTACGCCCCGTAGAGCACGCGCTCCAGGCCGTCCGCGCGAGCCACGGCGCGCAGCGCATCCCGGTACCCCGCGACGCGATAGCGTGTGGTGCTGTAGCTGTCCGGTCCCGTCAGCATCGCGATCCGCCGGTGGCCGAGCTCGACCAGATGGCGTGTGAGCGCCGCGGCGCCCTCGCGGTCATCGGACACGACGGCGTCGACGGCGGCTTCGGGCGAGTGGCGAAGCAGCTCGACGATCGGAATGGTGCGCCCGCCGGCATCGAGCTCACGCGCGTCCGTCGGCGTCGACGGCACGTGCACCACGCCGTCGACGCGATGCTCGGCCAGCGTGCGCAGGTAGCTGCGGTCGTGCTCCGGGTCGCCGTTGGAGATGCACAGGATGAGCCGGTAGCCGTGCGCCTCGAGAGCGCCCTGCAGCACCGTCGCGCACTCCGCGTAGAAGTCGTTGCGGATGTCCGGGATAATGAGACCGATCGTGCGCGTCGTTCGAACCCGCAGCGCGCGCGCGAGGGCGTTCGGGCGGTATCCGAGCTCGCGAGCGACGTGCACCGCGCGCAGGCGCGTCGCTTCGTCGACGTGCGGGTGCCCGCTGAGCGCACGAGACACGGTCGCCGCCGAGAGACCGGCCCGCTTCGCCACGTCACGCAACGTCGCCATGGGCGGGACTGTAGCACGTTTGTGCAAACGTTTCCACCATGGACGCGGACAAGGCGCTGCGAACGCGGTGCTGCATCGCCGGCGGCGGCCCGGCGGGCATGATGCTCGGGTACCTGCTCGCGCGTGCCGGGGTCGACGTCATCGTGCTCGAAAAGCACGCGGACTTTCTGCGCGACTTTCGCGGCGACACCGTGCACCCGTCGACGCTGGAGATCATGGCCGAGCTCGGCGAGCTGGACGCCTTTCTCGAGCGGCCGCACCAGGAGCTGCGCAAGATCGGCGGACGCATCAACGGGGTCGACGTGCCGATCGGCGACTTCACCCACCTCCCCGTGCGCTGCCGGTTCGTTGCGCTCATGCCGCAGTGGGACTTCTTGAACTTCCTCGCCGAGCGCGCGCGGCGGTATCCGGCCTTCCGGCTGATGATGCAAAGCGAAGTCACCGGCCTGATCGAGGACGGCGGCCGCGTCGCCGGCGTCCGCGTCCGCACGCCGGACGGACCGCTCGACGTGCGCGCCGATCTCGTCGTCGCGGCGGACGGACGCCATTCGACGGTACGCTCGTGCGCCGGCATGACGGTGCGCGACTTTGGCGCGCCGATCGACGTGCTGTGGATGCGGCTCACGAAACACGCGGACGACCGCGTCTCGACGCTCGGGTACTTCAGCGGCGGCCGGCTCTTGGTCACGCTCGACCGCGGCGACTACTGGCAGTGCGCGTACGTCATCCCGAAGGGCGGCTTCGATGCGCTGCGCGCGCAGGATGTCGACGTGCTGCGCAACGGCGTCGCAGAGCTCGCGCCGTTTCTTGCCGGCCGCGTCGGCGAGCTTCGCAGCTGGGACGACGTCAAGCTGCTCACGGTCGTCGTCGACCGGCTCACGCGTTGGCACCGGCCGGGGCTGCTGTGCATCGGCGACGCGGCGCACGCGATGTCTCCGATGGGCGGCGTCGGGATCAATCTTGCCATCCAAGACGCCGTCGCGGCGGCGAACGTTCTCGCCGGTCCGCTCGCGCGCGGCACGCTCACGGAGGCGCACCTCGCGGCGGTCGAACGGCGGCGCACGTTTCCGACGCGCGTGATCCAAGCGGCGCAAGTGTTCGCGGCCGCGCGAATCTTCGGCAACGCGGGCGGCGCGGCGCGTCCCGGCTGGATTCCGTGGCCGTTGCGGCTGCTGCGCCGGTTTCCGTTCCTGCGGCGATTTCCGGCGCGCTTTCTCGGGCTCGGTCCACGCCCCGAGCACGTCCGTACGCCGGACGCGACTATGGGATCCGGTTGAGCCGGTCGAGGCCGAGGTCGGCGGCGAGCCGGTCGAGGTCGTCGAGCACGGGTTCGATCAGCGGGATGCCGTCGCGGCGGAACGCGATCTCGTTCTCGTGCTCGATCTCGCCCGCGACGTACACACGATCCGCTCCCGGCGCCGGCGCGCTCGTCTTGAACGTTCGCAGCTCGCGGTCCATCTGGCGCTTGAACTCGTCGGCGTCGCGCAGCGCGTCGATGCGAATCGCGCCGAAGAAGTGCGACGTGATCCCCGACGGCGCCTCGGGCCCTTCCACGAGGGTGAGCGCGGCGCCGAACCACCCGGCGGCGAGCACGCCCGTCAGCATCTCGGACAGCGCGCCGAGGCCATAGCCTTTGTGGCCGCCGCCCTCGGTGCCGAATCCGCCCAGCGGCAGCAGCGATCCCCAGTGGCGCGCGCCGGGATCCGTGGTCGGATTGCCGGCGTCGTCGACGGCCCATCCCGGCTTGAGCGGCAGCGCCTTGCGCTCGTACACCTCGAGCTTGCCGTAGGTCACCGTCGTCGTCGCGAAGTCGAGCACGAACGGCGGCTCCTCATCGGCCGGAATCGCGAACGCGAACGGGTTCGTCCCTTGCATCTTCGTACGCCCGAACGTCGGCACGGCGAGATGGATCGAATCCGTCGTGCAGATGCCGATCATGTCGTGCTCGAGCGCCATCATCGCGTAGTAGCCCGCGATGCCGTAGTGGTTCGAGTTGCGGACGGCCGAGAACGCGATCCCGTTCGAGCGCGCCTTCTCGATCGTGCGCGTCATCGCGTAGTGCGACGCCGGGTGCCCGAGGCCGTTGCCCGCGTCCATGAGGAACGCGCCGTCCCGGTCGCGCACGATCTCGTACCGCGGCCGCGCGGCGATGCGGCCGTTGCGAATGCGGTCGACGTAGAACCAGCGCAGCCGTGCGACGCCGTGCGACTCGATGCCGCGCCGGTCGGCGGCGACCAGCACGTCGGCGACGATGCGCGCCTGGTCTTCGCCGACGCCGACCGTCGTGAGAGCGGTCGACACGAACGCGAGCAGATCGGCTTCACGAACGCGCGGCGTGTCAGGCAACGGTGAACCTCTCCAGCTTCTCGATGCCGAGACGCTCGGCCATCGCGTCGATCGTGTCGCACACCTTCGGGTCGATGGGTACCCCTTCGCGGCGGTAGCGCTCGGTGAAGGCGCGCTCCGGCTCGCCCGCGACCATCACGCGCTCTGCGCCGGGCGCGGGTGCGCTCGACTCGAACGTGCGGAGCTCGCGGTCGACGTCGCGGCGAATCGCGTCCTCGTCGCGCAGCGCGCCCGGACGGATCGCGCCGAAGAAGTGGGAGACGGTGCCGCCGTGCAGGCCGCGCTCGTCCAGGCCAAGGCTCGTGCCGAACATCCCGCCGGCGAGCACGCCGCACAAGATTTCGACGAGCGCGCCGAGCCCGTAGCCCTTGTGTCCGCCGCCGTCGGTGCCGATACCGCCGAGCGGCAGCAGCGCGCCCGCCGTCATCGCGGTCGCCGGATCGAGCGTCTCGCGACCGTCGCGATCGACGGCCCAGCCCGGCTTGAGCGGCTTGCCCTTGCGGTCGCTGACTTCGAGCCGTCCGAACGTGACGCCGGTCGTCGCCATGTCGAGCACGTACGGCGTATGCTCGCCGGCGGGAATCGCGACGGCGATCGGGTTCGTTCCCTGCGTCTTCTGCCGCCCGAACGTCGGGACGGCGAGGTGCGTCGAGTTCGTCATCGAGATGCCGATCAGGCCGCGCTCCAGCGCGAGCATCGCGTAGTACGCGGCGATCCCGTAGTGGTTCGAGTTCCGGACCGTCGCGAACGCGATGCCGCTCGTCTCCGCCTTCTCGATCGCCTTGCGCATCGCGACGATGCCCGCCGGGTGGCCGAGGCCGTTGCCCGCGTCGAGCGCGAACTGCGTCGCCGTCTCGGAGAGCGTCGCATACACCGGACGCGCGTTGACGACGCCCGCCTCGATGCGCCGCACGTAGAACGTGTCGAGCCGCGCGATGCCGTGCGACTCGACTCCGCGCAGATCGGCTGCGACGAGCACGGCGGCGACGTCGCGTGAGTCGGACTCGCTCACGCCCACCGCGCGCAGCGCGCGGACGATGAAGTCGACCTCATCGCTTTCGCGCGCGCGAATCTTCGAGGGTTCTTCGCCGATCATGCTCGGCCGCCGTTTGTCACGAGGATTGCTGCTCCCTCGCCGGGACATCGAATCGCAGGGGGCGACCGGTCGCCGCGGAACGCCGGGACGCATGAAGCGCGCATCATTCGTTCGGCTCGCGTCGGCCACGTGGGCCGCGAGCGCAACGATGCCGCTTGCCGCGCGCGCACAAGGCGGCCCGACAGTACGTCCCCTCGTCCCGGCGGCCGTTTCGCCGGACCGCGTGACGCGCACGACGGTCGGGCTGCGGCCCTATCGCGCGGGCGGCTTCGTCCTGCGCGCCGAGGGACGTGACGGAAAGACGATCGTTCACGACTTCGGGCACGGCGGCGGCGGCATGTCGCTCTCGTGGGGCACGGCGCTGATGGCCGCGGAGCTCGCGCTGCAGACCGAGAAACGCGAGGCGGCCGTGATCGGCAGCGGCGTGATCGGCCTGACGACCGCGCGCGTCCTGCAGGACGCCGGCTTCACGGTGACCGTGTACGCGCGCGACGTTCCGCCGAACACGACGTCGAACATGTCGGGCGCGCAGTGGACGCCGTCGTCGGGATTCGAGGCGGCGCACGTCACGGATACGTTTCGCGCGCAATACGTCCGCGCCTCGGGACTGGCGTACCGTCGCTATCAGACGCTGCTCGGCGAAGACTACGGCGTGCGCTGGATCGAGAATTACGAGGCGCATGACGAGCCCCAGTCACCGTTCTTGAACGCGGACAGCGTTCGTCCGCTGGCCGGGATGTATCCGCAGATCGTCGAGACGTACGGCCCGGGGCAGCATCCGTTCCCGACGCGCTACGCGTCGCGCTTCGACACGATGCTGATCGAGCCGAACCGCTACCTGCGCGCGCTGCAGCGCGACTTCGCCGCGCGCGGCGGCCGCACGATCGTGCGGACGTTCGCCAGCGCCGCCGAGATGCTCGCGACGCCCGAGCCGCTGGTCATGAACTGTACGGGACTCGGCTCGAAGGAACTGTTCGGCGACGCGCAGCTCGAGCCGGTGCGCGGCCAGCTTTCCGTGCTCGTTCCCGAGCCCGCCGTCGACTACATCGTGCTGCACCCGGGCGGCCTCTACATGTTTCCGCGCAGCGACGGCATCGTGCTCGGCGGCACGTTCGAGCACGGTGCAACGAACCTCGAGCCGGACGCCGCGACCGTCGATCGCATCGTTCGCGGTCAGGCTGCGTTCTTCGGCGCGATGAAGCCGCGCGCGACCTGATCCTCGCGCCACAAGGTCGGCGGCCGGTCGAAAGGTAAGTGATCGCGCTTTTTCGGGTAGGAACCCGCGCAATGAAAAAGACGCTAGCGGCGGCGGCCCTCGCCGCGACGATGACCTTCGGGGCGATCGCGCCGGCGCTCGCCGACGGCGCGGCCAGCACGCGCAACATCCTGGTCGGCGGCGCGGCCGCAGCCGTGCTGGTCACCAACTACAACCACAAGGTGCGTCAGAAACGCGCCGAGCAGCGGGCCGCTGCGGCGCGCCGGCAGGCGTACTACCGCCGGCACCACACCTGATCACGTCCGCGTAACGATTCCGGCGAAGGCGCTCCGCAAGGAGCGTCTTCTTCGTTTGCGCCGGTCAACGCAGCGCGGCGAGCCGCGTGACGACGTCCGCCAGCAGTCGATCCGCAGCGTACTCGTCGTACCGCGCGCGATCGTAGCACAGCGCGAGCCAACAGCGGTCGCCGGCGATCGCGCCGGGTGCCAGGATCGCCGGCTCGCCGGGCGCGACGAGCGGAAACGCGAGGAGCGTTCCCGTCGCCCCGACGTTCGTTACGGTGGCGGCGGCGCGGCCGACGTCGACGGCGGTGAGCGCGTTCGTGCGCGCGCGCTCCGCGAGCTCGCCGATGCGCACGGAGATGTCGTGCACCGAGGCGTCGCGTGCGTCCGGAACCACCGGGACGACCAGACCGCCCGGCACTTCGACCGCGACGCCGATGCGGTCCGCTTCGAGCGATTGCGCGAACGCCTTGACGAAGTACGCGGTCCACGATGCACCGCCGCGGTTGAAGCCGCTCACATCGACGAGCCGCGCGCACGAGCCCTGCGCGATCGTCGCGCGCGCTTGCGTCATCCGCTCGGCGATGCGGCGGCGCATCGGCGACAGACCGCCGCTCGCGCCGTCGGCCGGCGCGATCGGCCGCGACACCGCGGTGTGCACGCCTTCGTCCACGCGCGCGCCCTCGGCACCCGCAAAGCGCGCCAGTACCTGCCCGACCTGCGCGAGCTCCCCTTCGGCGACGAGGATTTCGGCGAGCACACCATCCTGCGGTGACTCGACGTCCGTGTTGACCTTGTCGGTCTCGACGGCGAACAGCGGCTCACCGCGGCGCACGGATTCGCCGGGGCGTTTGTACCACGCGGAGACGACGCCCTCGACGAGGGTATCCGCCAGCTTAGGGAATTCGACGCTCACGATGCCCTTGTCTCCGCGGCGGACTTGAAGGCGGCGAGGAAGCGGCCGACGTCCGCGCCGTCGACCGCGCGATGATCGACGGCGCATGCGACGTACGCGCGGCCGTCGCGGACCGCGCCGACGCGCACGGCCGCCGTCTGTCCCGGACGGACGAACGGGATCGCGAGATCGCTGCCCGCCGGGCCGTAGTCGACGAGCGTGATCGTGCCGCGACCGGCGTCGGGCGATGCGGGACCGAGGTCGAGGTCGACGACCACGCCGTCGTGCTCGACGATCCCCGACCAGGAGAACGTCGCGTTACAGCGCGGGATCGTGCGCGCCGCAGCGACCAGCGCGTCGACGACGAGGCGCGTGTGTTCCTCGGGCAGGGCGACCTCGACGACGCTCGATGCCTGCGGAATCGCTGCATCGTACGCGCCCTTCGACGAGCTCAGGGTGACGCTACGGCCCTTCGACGAGCTCGGGGTGACGTGGTTTGCGCGATCGTGCTTGGGGTCGACGAGTCGGAGGAGCGCGTCGCGGATTCTCGCGCGGTTGGGCATGATGGCGTCTTCGAGGTTGTCGTCGACGGGAATGCCGGGAATGTCCGGCATCGTGACGCGCACCGGCGGGACGTCGAGTACGCCCGCCTCCGCGGCGATCGCGCAGAGCTCCGCGCCCAGACCCATCGTGAGCGTATCCTCGTGCACGACGCACAAGCGGCGCGTCTTCTCGAGCGACTGCAGGATCGTCGCGCGGTCGAGCGGCAGCAGCGTGCGCAGGTCGATGACCTCGACGTCGACGCCTTCGCCGGCCAGCGTCTGCGCCGCGGCGAGCGACTCGTGCAGCATCATGCCCCACGCGATCACCGTCGCGTCGCGGCCTTCACGAGCGATCGCCGCGCGTCCGATCGGCACGACGGCGTCGCCGTCCGGCACCGCGCCGCGGATCGCGCGGTACGTGCGCTTGTGCTCGAGCACGAGCACCGGATCGGGGTCGCGAATCGCGGCGAGCAGCAACCCCTTCGCGTCCGCCGGTGTCGACGGCGCCACGACCTTGAGGCCCGGCGCGTGCGCGTAGTACGCTTCGACGCTCTGCGAATGGTACGGACCGCCGCGAAAGCCGCCGCCGTACGCGGTGCGCAGCACCATCGGACACGTCCAGTCGCCGCCCGTGCGCCAACGCATCTTCGCCGCTTCACCGACGAGGTGGTCCATGGCGGCGTGGATGAAGTCGGCGAACTGGATCTCCGCGACGGGCCGCATTCCGCGCATGGCAAGCCCCACCGAGACGCCCGCGATCACCGTTTCCGCCATCGGCATGTCGACGACGCGTTCCGCGCCGAACCGTTCGTACAGGCCGTCGGTCGCGCGGAACACGCCGCCGAGTTTGCCGACGTCCTCGCCGAGCACGATCACGCGCGAATCGCGCTCCATCTCTTCGGCGAGCGCCTCGCGCACGGCTTCGAGGACGGTCAGCTCACGCATAGGCGTGCTCCAGCACCGTCGCGGGATCACCGAGCGGCTGCGCCTCGGCCCACGCTGCGGCGTCCTCGGCCGTTGTGGCGCTTTCGGCATCCACCGCAGCGGCAAACGCCTCGTCCACGAGCGCACGCGCGCGCAGCAGCGGGTCGCGCGTTGCACGCTCGCGCTCGAGCTCGTCGCGGTCGCGGTAGCGCGAGTCGTCGTCGTTCGACGTGTTGGGCATGAAGCGCAGGCACGCGGCGTCGATCAGCGTCGGGCCTTCCCCGGCACGCGCGCGCACGCACGCGTCCGAGACGGCCGCGTGCATCGCCTCGACGTCGCTGCCGTCGACCGCGACGCCGGGGATGCCGTACCCCGCAGCGCGCGCAACGAGCGTCTCCGTCGCGTACTGGTCCTCACGCCTGACGGACTGCGTCCACCCGTTCCGGTGCACGACGAATATGCACGGCAGCTTGTGGACGGCCGCGACGTTCATCGACTCGTGCGCCTCGCCTTTCTGCGCGCCGCCGTCGCCGAACGCGATGACCGTGACGCTGCCGTCGCCGAGCAGCTTCGATCCCCATGCGCAGCCGACGCCGTGCGAGCAGTGGTTTGGCTGCGGGCCCTGCTGCGAGAGCACGTGCAGCGCGCGCGAGCCGAAGTGCGCGTACGGCTGGCGCCCGCGCGCGTTCGGATCCGACGGCCGCGAGAAGAAGCACAGCATGACGTCGCGCGCCGGCATCCCGAGCGCCAGCAGCGCCGCGAGGTCGCGGTAGTGCGGCGCCAGCCAGTCGACTCCGGGCCGCATCGCGATCGCGTACCCGGCGCCGATCGCTTCGTGGCCGCTGCACGGCACGGCGAAATGCGCGCGGCCCGCTCGCGCGAGCCGCCACATCCGCTCGTCGAGCGCGCGCGCGAGCGAGATCGCGCGGTACGCACGCTCGCGCCCGTCCCGCGACAAGCCCCGTCCGTCACCCTGAGCTCGTCGAAGGGTCACGGCCGCCCGTCACCCTGAGCTTGTCGAAGGGTCACTTGGCGAGCGTGAACTTCCCGTTCTCGACCTGCGTGAGCACGAGCGAGAACACCGAAAGCCCGTTGTGGTCGCCGCCCGACATGCGGAACTGCCCGGTGACGCCGAGATAGTCCGTGTGCTCGAGGGCGTCGCGCACCTTGGCGCCGTCGGCGCCTTTCGCGCGCTGCAGCGCCTGCTTGAGGATGTAGACGCTGTCGTAGCCGAAGCCGCCGAAGATGCTCACGGGCGCGTCCTTCGGAAAGCCCTTCACGAACGCGTCGATGTAGTGCGCGAGGATCTTCTTCTGCGGGTCGCCGCTCGGCAGCACGTCGGCGACGTTGATCTTCGTGCTCGCGATGTACGCCCCGTTGAGCGCTGCGCCCGCCTGCTGCGGGAACACGCCGGTCGCCGAACCGTCCGAATAGTAGATCGGCGCCGTCAGGCCGAGCTCGCGGTAGCCTTTGATGATGACCGCCGCGGACGGCAGCGTCGTCCACGCGACGATGGCCTGCGGGTTCGCGGCCTTGACGTGCGTGAGCTGCGTCGTCGCGTCGGTCGCGCGCGCGCTGATCGCCTCGGCATCGACGACCTCGAAGCCGAAGTTCTTGCCGGCATCCTTGAAGTGGGAGAGCCCGGTCTTGCCGTAATCGTCGTCGCGGTAGATCACGGCGACCTTGGTCGTCTTCTTCTTGCGCATGTACTCTTGCATCACTTGCGCCACGTGGAAGTCCGTGATCGGCATCTTGAACACCCAGCGCCGGTCGGCGACCGGCTCGATCACCTGCGAGCTGGACGCGAGCGAGATGAGCGGGACCTGCGCCGGCTGCGTCAGCGCGATCATCGCGAGCGACGTCTGCGTGAGCGAAGAGCCGATGATCGCGACCGGATGCTGGTCGAGCAGCTTGCGCGTCGCGTTGACGGCGGTCGTCGGATTCGACTCGTCGTCGATGATGGTGGCCTGGAGCTGGTGCCCGTTGACCCCGCCTGCCTTGTTGATCTCGTCGACCGCCATCTGGATGCTGTCGGCCTCCGGGCGACCCAGCGTCGCACCGGGACCGCTCTCCGAGACGACCGCGCCGACCAGATACGGCTCGTTCGCCGCAATGACGGGACGCGGCGGCGCGGCCGACGCGATGACGAGCGCGGCGACGGCAGCAGCCGCGACCCGGGCTTGAATCCGACTCATCCGGACCTCCTTCGTTTCGAGCGTTTCCGAACCGTTAGCGAGGGACGGCGAACTCTCCGTTCGCAGCGCGCACTTTTAGCCGTCCTCGTGCGATTCGAGGTAGACGCTGCGCGCGGAACGCGCCAGCTCGTCGGACGTCTCGGTGCCGACGATGCGTCCGCGCTGCATGAGGTACGCGCGTTTGCAGATGCGGGCGGCGAGGCGCAGGTTCTGCTCGACGAGCAGGATCGTCACGCCGCGCTCGGCGAGCCGCGCGAGCGCGCCGAAGTTCTCCGCACGCACCTTCGGCGCGAGGCCCAGGCTCGGCTCGTCGAGCAGCAGCAGGTCCGGGTTCGCCATGAGCGCGCGTCCGATCGCGACCATCTGCTGTTCTCCGCCGCTGAGCGATCCCGCGATCGCGTCGCGATAGCGCACCAGCGCCGGGAACAGGCCGAAGACGTCGTCGAGGCCGGCCTCCAGCTCGGCCCGCTTCGCGCGCCTCGCATACGCGCCCATCAGCAAGTTCTCGCGCACCGTCAGCGGCGCAAAGATGCCGCGGCGCTCGGGGACCAGCGCCACGCCGCGCGTCGCGAGCTTCTCCGGCGAGAGCCCCGTGACGTCGGTGCCGCCCAGACGCACCCGTCCCGACTTGGGCGGCACGAGACCCGTGATCGAGCCGACGAGCGTGGTTTTCCCCGCACCGTTCGGACCGACGATCGCGACCGTCTCGCCGCGCGCGACCGTGAGGCTGACGTCCCACAACACCTGCACGCGCCCCCGAATGGTCGAGACGTTCTCCACCTCGAGCACCGGCGTCATGTCATCCTGAGCGTGTCGAAGGGCGGTCATTCGAGCTCGTCCCCGATGTAGGCGTCGATCACGAGCGGATCGGCGGCGACGGCCTGCGGCGCGCCTTCGGCGATCTTGCGGCCGTGATCGAGCACGACGACGCGATCGGCGACGGCGAGCAGCTCGCCGACGGCGTGCTCGACGAGCAGCACGGCGATGCCGGAGGCACGCGCCGCGCGGATCGACGCGATCACGGCACCGATCTCGTCCGGGTTGAGTCCCGACAGCGGCTCGTCGAGCAGCAGCACCACGGGGTCGACCGCAAGCGCGCGCGCCATCTCCAGCAGACGCTCCTCGCCGAACGCGAGCGACTCGGTCGCGCGGTCGGCCATTGCGGCGACCCCGGCGGCTTCGAGGATCGCGTCGGCGCGCTCGCGCAGTGCCGCGCGCGCGCGTCGCGTCGACGGAGCGCCCGCGCCCGACGGAAGCAGCTCGCGCCACGGCGGCGGCGGGTAGGTGCGGCCGAACGTGCGTGCGGCGAGCGCGACTTCGATGCTCTCGCGCACGGTGAGGCCCCAGAACATCACCGGCGTCTGAAACGTGCGCGTCACGCCGCGCGCGGCGACGTCGTGCACCGAGCGGCCCGTCAGTGCGACGCCGCCGAGCGAGACGCTGCCCGCCGTCGGACGCTGCACGCCGCTGATCACGTTGAAGAGCGTCGTCTTTCCCGCACCGTTCGGACCCATCACGCCGAGCACTTCGCCGGTCGCCGCGGTGAACGTCACGTCGTCGACCGCCACGACTCCGCCAAAGCGCATCGTCACGCCGCGCACGTCGAGCGTCGCCGCGCTGCGAACGGCCGCGGCCGTCATGCGCGCCGCACCGCGCGACCGAGCAACCCCTGCGGGCGCGCGACGAGAACCAGGACGAGAATGAGAAACCCGACGCCCTGCTCCCATCCGGTCGACAGCAATCCGCCGGCGAGCTTCTCGACGATGCCCAGCACGAAACCGCCGACGAGCGCGCCGGGCAGCGAGTCCAAACCGCCGAGCACGGCCGCGACGAAGCCCGCAAGGCCGAAGCTCAGGCCCATGTCGTAGGTCGCGCCCGAGATCGGTGCGATGACGACGCCCCCGAGCCCGCCGATCGCGGCCGCGGCGACAAAACTCCAGAACGCGAACGTGCGCAGCGGAATTCCGAACGTCGACGCGATCGGCGGGTTCGCGACCGCCGCGCGCACCGCGGTTCCCGCGTACGTGTGCCGGAAGAACAGGTAGAGCGCGGCGAACACGACAACGTCCGTCAGCAGCACCCACATCGCCTGCGGCGGCAGCGCGCCGCCGAAGATGGTGATCGCCGCACCGCTCGTGAACGGGTCCAGGCTCAGCGGATTCGTTCCCCACACGAACAGGCCCAGCCCGCGCAGCGCGACGTCGAGGCCGAGCGTGATGAAGATCAGCGTGACGCCGGTCGCCGCGTGCGCCGGGCGAATCGCGAGCACGTAACAGAGAGCGCCCGTGACCGCCGCGGCGAGCACGGCGAGCGCGGCCGCCGCCGGCGCCGGCATCCCGCCGGTCGCGAGCGAGCACGCGGTCATCGCGCCGATCATCGCGAACTCGCCCTGCGCGAAGTTGATGAGGCCGGTGACCTGGTAGATCAAGACGAAGCCGGCGGCGATCAGCGCGTAGATCGCGCCAACGGCGACGCCGGCCAGCACGTACTGCCAAATCTGCGCGATCACGCGCGCGCCTCCCGGAAGCGGCTCGTGATCCCGCGCGGCAGCAGGATCAGCATCGCGACCAGAATCACGCCGAGGAAGAACGACTGGAAGTCGCCGCGCGCGCTCGGCAGCACGATCGGCACGACGCTCTGCAAAATCTGGCCCAGCGCGACGACGACGAGCGCGCCGATCACCGCGCCCCACAGACTGCGAATGCCGCCGATCACCGACATCAGGACGAAGTTGACCGACAGCAAGAAACCGAACGAGGTGGGATCGATGTAGCTGAACGACGACGCGTACACCGCGCCTGCGACGCCCGCGTACACGGCGCTGAGCACGAAGGTCTGCCGCTTGAGGCGCTCCGCGTCGACGCCGAGCGCCTGCGCGCCGAGCTCGCCCGCGGAGATCGCGATGAGCGCGCGCCCGAAGTTCGAGCGCACGAGATTGCCCGCGAACGCGATGCCGATCACGACGAGCGCCCACGCGAGCACGGCGTACGCACGCTGGTCGAACGTATACGCGCCGATGGTGAAGCCGGGGATGTCCTTGAAGCCGGACGACGCCCCGATGTATTCCCACTCGTTGAAGACGACGTTGATGACGATCCCCAGCGCAAGGGTCGCCAGCGCGAGCAGGTTCTCGCGCAGCCGCAGGGCGACGAAGCTCAGCACGTACGCAACGAGCGCCGCGACGACCGCGCCCGCGATCAGCCCGAGCCACGGCGTGACGTGACCCTTCACGGCGAGCGCCGCCGACGTGTACGCGCCGATCCCCATGAAGGCCGCCTGCCCGAGCGAGACCTGGCCGGCATAGCCCATGAATAGGTTCAGCCCGATCGTGACGAGCGCGTACAGCCCGACCTGCGTCAGCAGCCCCGTGTAGTACGACGGCACGAACCAGACGAGCACGGCGACTGCCACCAGCAAGAGCAGAGCGATGCGGCCGTACGCCATGTGCGGCGTGTTTCTCGCCCGGGCAGCGCGGTACTCCTGCGCTCGGCCGGGCACCGAGCGCCGTGGGGCCTATCGGTCGAGCTGGACGAGGCGCGTGGACCAACGAAGCTTCTATCCGAAGCGGCGCATGATCGTGATGTGCGATTTCGATCGCGGCGGTTTCCTCGCGCCGGAAATGGTAAAGCGTCGACGGGTGGTCGTCCTGCGGACGTTTGGTTTGATTGCGCTCGTGGTACCGCTCAGCGCTACGGAACCGCGACCCGTGAAGATTTACCATGCGATGATCGAACCGTCGGGATATCGTTCGATCAGCGTCCGCGTTTGGGCGAAAGCTGATACCCTTGCTCAGTGCGTTGCGTTGCGTTGCGTCGATTGGATCGGGTCGCTGTGCGGGGACTTCACTTCACCGAACAGCTGCGCAGCGAGGACTTCGAGCGGGTTCTCACAGCGGTCGCTCACGCGACCGGGACGATCGTCTTGACGACGGCGGAGCGTTGATGTACGCTCTCCTCGTACCCCGCGTTCAGCGGGCTTGAGGGTTCCGCTTCGTCGGAGCCCCGTAACGGGAGGCGGCTGCCTCCTTTCTTTTTTTTTCCGACGCGCGATGCGATGGGCCGCACCGCGGCGAAACGCGCTTGCCGTGACTACGGCGTCTTCCTCGCTCGCGCGGCCCTGGGATCTGCGCGGCGTCTCGCTCATGGCGTTCGCGCACGGTGCGAGCGATCTGTACTCGGGCATCCTGCCGTTCGTCATCTTCGTCGACGTCGCGCGCGCCGGCTTGCCGCCGTGGTGTCAGGGCGCGCTCGCGTTCGCCTGGTACCTCACGAGCTCGATCGCGCAACCGCTGGTCGGCGCGTACAGCGACCGCCGCGGCCGGTGGTGGTTCTTGCCGGCGTCGGTCGCGCTGACGGCCGTCGGCGTCTCCGCCGTCGCGGCGGCGACGAGCCTGCCGCTGCTGATCGCCTTCGTCGTGCTCGGCGGCATCGGTTCCGCCGTGATGCATCCCGAAGCCGGTCGCTACTCCTCGCTGCTCGGCGGCTCGAAGCGTGCGTCGGCGATCTCGATCTTTCAGATCGGCGGCCAGATCGGTTACGGCATCGGGCCGCTGGTTGCCGCCGCATTGATCGCGCACGCCGGGGCCGCAAGCGTCTTCGCCCTCGGCGCACCAGGCGTCATCGCGGCGCTCGCCGTCGCGGTCGTGCTGCCCTCGTTCGCGCGCGACGCCGACGCGCGCTCGCCGCGCCGCACGCCGTCGGACGACGACTCGCGTACGCGGGTCGACCGAACCGCCCTCGCACTGCTGATCGCCAGCACGGGCCTGCGCTATCTCACCGGCGCGTCGTTCGCGTTCTACCTCCCGAACTTGCTGACCGCGCGCGGGCTGCCGTTGACGGCGACGGGAGCGCTCGTGACCGCGTTCCTGATCGCGGCGACGCTCGGACTGTACCTCGGCGGCGCGCTCGCCGACCGCTTCGGCGCCGCGCGCGTCGCCGTCGTGGGACTCATCGCATCGGTCGGGCCGCTGCTGCTGGGCCTGGCGCTGCACGGACCGGCCGCGGTGCTCATGCTGATGCTCGGCAGCGCGCTGATCTCCGTTCAGAACGCGCCGGGCGTCGCGCTGGCGCAGTCGCTGCTGCCGCGCAACCTCGGCACGGCGCTCGGCTTGATGAACGGCGTCGCGTTCGGGCTCGGATCGCTGGGCGTCGCCTTGATCGGCATCGTCGTCACGCGCTCCGGCCCCGATGCCGCGCTTGCCGTCACCGCGCTCGCGCCGCTCGCCGCGGCCGCGGCCTACGTCGTCGTGGCGCGCCGGACGTCCGCGCCCTCCGCGACGGCGTCAAGCGCGAGATAGCGCGGCCCCGGTCCGTCGCGACCGGCGCGGTCCATCGGGTTGCGCAAGGGGCAGCTTCGCAGCGAGAGGCAGCCGCAGCCGATGCAGCCGTCGAGCTGGTCGCGCAACGCGCGCAGGCGTTCGATGCGGGCGTCGAGATCGCCGCGCCAGCGTTTGGACAACCGCGCCCAGTCGCTCGCGGATACGGGGCGGCCACGCGGCAGCGCTGCGAGCGCGTCGCCGATTTCGCCGAGCGCAATGCCGGCGCGCTGCGCGACCTTGATGACGGCGATCCGGCGCAGCTCGGCGCGCGGGAAACGTCTCTGGTTGCCGGCGGTGCGCACGCCGGCGATCAGGCCCTTCGCTTCGTAGAAGTGGATCGCGGACACGGCGACGCCGCTGCGCGCCGCCAACTGCCCCACCGTCAGAAAATCGTCCATCGCTATTGACCTCAAGTAATCTTGAGGTTGTATGGTTGCGGCATGACGAACCACTGGTACGAACCCGGTCACGTCGCGCTGGTGACGGGCGGCTCACGCGGACTCGGCCGCGCGCTCGCACGGGAGCTCCTTGCGCACGGGCTGCGCGTGATCATCGACGGGCGCGACCATGCTGCGCTGGAAGAGGCGCGCTCGGAGCTCTCGGCGCTCGGGGAGGTCGTCGCGGTGGCGGGCGACGTCGCCGACGCAACGCACGTGCACGCGTTGATCGCGGCGGCGGAATCGTTCGGGCGGCTCGACCTGCTGGTGAACAACGCTTCGACGCTGGGCGAGGTGCCGTTGCCGCTTCTCGAAGATCTCGGCGCGGACGTCTTCCGCCGGCTCTTCGACGTCAACGTCGTCGCAGCAATCCATCTCGCGCAGCACGCGCTGCCGCTTCTGCGGCGCGGCGACCTCGCAACCATCGTCAACGTCACCTCGGACGCCGCGGTCGAGCCGTTCCCCGGCTGGGGCGGCTACGGCGCCTCGAAGGCCGCATTGGAAGCGGCGTCGCGCGCCCTCGCGCTCGAGCTCGACGGTTCCGCCGTGCGCGTGCTCGTCGTCGACCCGGGTGAGATGAATACGGCGATGCACCGCGCCGCCGTTCCGGACGCCGATCCGCGTGAGCTGCGCGACCCGGCCGCGTCCGCACGCTTCATCGTGCAGGCCGTCGCCTCGATGAGCGGGCGGTTCGCGCGCGTCGCGGCCCCGGCGGGAACGCCGGCGTGAGCGGTATCGGCACTCGGCCACACCTGTCGGACGCGGTCGCGCCGCCCGAGCGCCGCGGGATGCAGCGCGACGACGTGGCACTGCTGGTGACCGAGCGCGAGAGCGGGCGCAGCGTCCACGCGCGTTTCCGCGATCTCGCGACGCATCTTCGGCGCGGCGATCTTCTCGTCGTCAACACGTCGGCGACCATTCCCGCCGCGCTCGAGGCGCGGCGCGCGAACGGCGGCACCGTGCCGCTGCACGTCTCGACCCGCATCGACGACGCACTCTGGCTCGCGGAACCGCGCGGCCTCGTGGTGGCCGGTGAGACGCTGGACCTGCCGGGGAACGGCCGGGCCGTGATGCTCGCGCCCGCGTCGCCCGACGCGCCGCGCGTCTGGTACGTCGCGTTCGCCCTGCCCGAGCCGATGTACGCGTACCTGCGCCGGTACGGCGCGCCGATCCGGTACGGTTACGTCGACGAACGATTTCCGCTCGAGGACTACCAGACGATCTTCGCGCGCGACGACGGCTCCTCGGAGATGCCGTCCGCAGCGCGCCCGTTCTCACTGCGCGTGCTGCACACGCTCCGTCACGCGGGCGTCGAGCTCGCGACGGTGACGCTCCACTGCGGCGTCTCGAGCTTCGAGGCGCCCGAGCGGCCGACGATCGAACGGTTCGCGGTCCCGGTCGAGACGGCCGACGCCGTCAATGCCGCACGCGCGGACGGACGCCGCGTCATTGCCGTCGGCACGACGGTCCTCCGCGCGCTCGAGAGCGCCGTCACCGGCGGCCGTGTCGTCGCCGCGAGCGGATGGACCGGACTCGTGATCGACGAGCGGCACCGCGTGCGCACGGTTGACGGCCTGCTCAGCGGCTTTCACCCGGCCGGCGCGACGCACCGCTGGATCCTCGAAGCCTTCCTCTCACGTGCCGTTCTCGACGCAGCCTACGCCCAAGCCTCCGAGCGCGGCTACCTGCAGCACGAGTTCGGCGACGTCCACCTGATCGTATCGCGCTGAGATCGAACGGCGCTCGGCCTACGCGCGCGCCTTGGCGTGAAGGTAGATACTCATCGAGTCGGCGCCCCAGCGCGTTCCGAACATGAGCACCTCGAAACCGCCTCCATCTCTCGGGCGAAAGACCAGCCGCAAGTCAGCCGCACCTCCCGCCGCGGACGGAAATGCGCTACGCCGCCACGCGCCCAATTGGTGATCGAGCGCGGTACCGTACGCGCCGCGCTTAGCGATGACAATCCCGATTTCATTCGCGACGGCGCAAACTGCCGAAGTGAATCGGTCGTCCTTCGGGAAAGCGAATCGCAGTGCCGCCAAATCGGCGGCGACATACGCCGGCACCGAATACACGTCCGCCCTTGCGAAGACGGCAAGCAGTATTCGCTTCGCCTCAGCAGGCTTCAGCGACGAGCGCCCTTACGTTCGCGCCGCTCTGTGAGCCGCTCGTATTCCTTGTCGATCGCCTCCACCGCCCCAGCCGATCCGGACCGGAATTCCGCGTGCGGCGCGCGCGCATCGACGATCGCCCGCGCGATCTCCATCTCGCGTTGTTCGGCTTCAGCCTCGAGGCACTCGACGTGCCGAACGAGGCCACGCCACGCGTCGACATCCAGAAACACGCCGATGAGATCGCCCCGTCGCCGCACGCGCAGTCGATGATGATCACGCAGCCGGCTCGTTACGGTATCTTCGGAGCGAAATTCGGTGAGCGAAATCTCGGCTTCGAGAGGAAACTGATCCAGCGCCATGGGCTTAGCATACGCAACTGACATTTAACCGTCAACAGACCGTCACATATCCCGCCTATTGACATTTACATGATAATTACCGTATTATGCCCCGGTAATCATACACGCAAAGGAGAGCCCAATGGCCGAACCAGCGCTCGTCGTTTTTACTAGTCGGACCCTCGATCGCATGTTGCGGGAGGGAGGCTCGCAAGCGTGGACATTCAGTCCACTAAGCGCTCGCTCATGCCGATGGCTCGTTTGCGTTTGGAATGCGCGCGGCGCGTACGCGCAAAGTGAACCGGATCATCTCGCCCACGGAGAGGCTTTCCTAATCGCGCCTATTGATTCAATCGAACCGTCGCCGCAGGAACCGCAACGGTGGATCGTCCGCTTCCACGAGTACGCAAAAATATCGAAGACCAAGGCATGGAATGGCCAACGGCTACCATTTCGGTATGTTGACCTGGACGAACTCGGCATCGATCTCGCCACGTTGAAATTCGTCCGCGTCTCACAAGAGCCTGACTCTGCCAACGCTCCGGCGCAATCGCGTCACGGCGTAACGCCACTATCGATCGAGGAGGCGAAGCTCGGTATAGCAGCCCGATTCAACGTTGCCGCGGAGAACGTGGAGATCATCGTTCGGGGTTGACCCTACCGCGCACCGAAGATCAGGTCGTGGTTGGGAACGTGAACTCCGGGCCGGAGCGCGTCTGGGGCCACCGCGCGGTGATCGTCTTGAGACGCGTGTAGAAGCGCACGCCTTCGGCGCCGTGAATCGCGTGGTCGCCGAACAGCGAGCGCTTCCAGCCGCCGAACGAGTGGAACGCCATCGGCACCGGAATCGGCACGTTGATGCCGACCATGCCGATCTGCACGCGGTGCGCGAACGTGCGCGCGACCCCGCCGTCGCGCGTGAAGATCGCCACGCCGTTCCCGTACGGGTGGTCGTTGCACAGGCGCAGCGCGTCGTCGACCGTGTGCACGCGCACGATGCCGAGCACCGGGCCGAAGATCTCATCCCGGTAGATACGCATCTCGGGCGTCACGCCGTCGAAGACCGAACCGCCCAGGAAGAACCCGTCGCCCCAGCTCGCCTCGCGCGACGCGCGGCCGTCGACGACGAGCCTCGCGCCCTCCTCGACGCCGGCGTCGACGTACGAGCGAACCTTCGCGTAGTGCTCGCCGGTGACGAGCGGGCCCATCTCGACGCCCGGCGCCGTGCCGGGGCCGACGCGCAGTTCGCGCACGCGCGCCGACAGGCGCTCGACGAGCGCGTCGGCGGTTGCGTCGCCGACCGCGACCGCGACCGAGATCGCCATGCAGCGCTCGCCGGCCGAGCCGAACGCCGCGCCCATCAGCGCGTCGACGGCCTGATCCAGGTCGGCGTCCGGCATGACGACGAGATGGTTCTTCGCGCCGCCGAGCGCTTGAACACGCTTGCCGTTCTGCGTGCCCGTCCGGTACACGTACTCGGCGACGGGCGTCGAGCCGACGAAGCTGATCGCCGCGACGTCCGGGTGCGCGAGCAGCGCGTCGACCGCCTCGCGGTCGCCGTGCACGACATTGAAGACACCGTCGGGCAGGCCCGCTTCGCGCAGCAGCTCGGCGAGCGCGTTCGCCGCTGACGGGTCCTTCTCGCTCGGCTTGAGCACGAACGTGTTCCCGGCCGCGAGCGCGATCGGGAACATCCACATGGGCACCATCGCCGGAAAGTTGAACGGCGTGATGCCGGCGCAGACGCCGAGCGGCTGGCGCATCGCGATGCTGTCGACTTCGCGCGCGACGTTCTCGGTGACGTCGCCTTTGAGCAGGTGCGGAATCCCGCACGCGAACTCGACGACTTCGAGACCGCGCTGCACCTCGCCGCGCGCGTCGGCGAGCGTCTTGCCGTGCTCGCTGGTGATGATCGCGGCGAGCCGGTCGGTGTCGCGCACGACGAGCTCGCGAAACGCGAACATCACCGCGGCGCGCCGGATCGGCGGCGTCTCCGACCACCCGGCGAACGCCGTGCGGGCGGCGCGCACGGCCGCATCGACGTCGGCCGCGGTCGCGAACGCGACCCGCCGGCTCAGCTCGCCGGTCGCGGGGTCGTAAACGTCGCCCGAACGGCCGGGCGTACCGTCGAGGGCGCGTCCTTTGACGAAGTGCCCGAGCGTGGTAAGCGGCAGCGTCTGCATGCACAAAGCTTTGCGGCTGCGGGCGCTTCCCCTACGGTCGAGCCGCCCTGCCGGGAGGAGCCGCCCTACGGCGGGTGAAGGCTCGGCGACCTTTCCGTGATAGCAGGAGGGCTGCCCGGTGGAAAACATCGCGCGCCTCAGGAATGTCGCCGTCGTCGGCCCGCACCATGCGGGCAAGACGACGCTGGTCGAAGCGCTGCTCGCACACTGCGGGGCGATCCCGCGCAAAGGCTCCGTGCGCGACGGGACGACGACCACCGACTGCGAGCCCGAGGCGATCGGGCACCTTCAATCCGTCTGCTGCGGCTTCGCACACACGGCGTGCGGCCCGGTCGAGATCACCCTCGTCGACACGCCCGGATTCGTCGATTTCTTCGAGGAGACGAAGACCGTGCTCACCGCGGTCGATGCCGCGGTCATCGTGATCGACGCCGAGCCCGAGCGCGTCGCGCAAACGGCAGGCATCGTGGAACACCTGGAGATGCGCAAAACACCGCATCTCTTTTTCGTCAACAAGCTCGATCGCCCGGGTGCAAACTTCGATGCGACGCTGGCGGCGCTGCGCGATGCATACGGCCCGCACGTCGTCGCGACGCAGCTCCCGATCGGCAGCGGCCCGTCGTTCGCCGGGTACGTCGACCTCACGCACGCGACCGCGCATGGCCGCGACGGCACGCAAACAGCGGTTCCCGCGGAGATGCAGAGCGCGGTCGACACGCAGCGCACCGTACTCCTCGAAGCGCTCGCCGACTTCGACGACACGCTCATGGAAGAGCTGCTCGACGGCAAGGACCCCACGCAGGACGAGATCGACCGCGACCTGTGCGAGGACTGCTCGCACGACCAGATCATCCCCGTGCTCGTCGGCAGCGCGCAGGAGAGCATCGGCATCTCCGCCCTCGTCGACGCGGCCGCGCAGTGGTTTCCCTCGCCGGAAACACAGCCGCGCGCCGATGTCGACGGCCGCGCGGTCACGCCGCGTGCCGACGGTCCGGTCGTCGCGCAGGTCTGCAAGACCATCGTCAGCCAGCAGCAGGGAAAGCTGTCCGTCGTTCGCGTGTTCACCGGCACGCTTTCCGCCTCGACGCCCCTGGTGAACGCGTCGCGCGGCAGTGCGACGGTTCGTCTGTCGGGCATCGCGCGGCTGTTCGGCAAGAAACAGGAGCCGGTCACGAGCGCGGGCCCCGGCTCGATCGTCGCGCTCGCTCGGCTCGAAGGTGTCGCGACCGGCGACACGCTCAGCTCGCCGAACGCCGGCATCTTGATGCCCACGGTCCCGCTCGCGGAGCCGCTGTTCGCCGTGGCGATCGCGCCGGCGCAGCGCCTCGACGAGGCCAAGCTTTCGCAGGCGCTCGGCCGGCTCATCGACGAGGACCCGGCGCTGCGCGTCGCGCGCGCCGAGTTCACCAACGAGCTGCAGCTGCTCGGAAGCGGCGAGACGCACGTCTCGACGGCGACCGAGCGGCTCGCGCGCAAGTTCAACGTCGACGTCAAGACGCACCCGCCCTCGATCGCGTATCGCGAGACCATTCAGAGCGGCACCGAGATCCACTCGCGCTACAAGCACCAGACGGGCGGCCACGGGCAGTTCGCCGACGTGCGGCTGCGCTTCGAGCCGCGCGAGCGCGGCGCGGGCGTGACGTTCGCCGAGAAGATCGTCGGCGGCGTGGTGCCGCGGCAGTTCTTCCCCGCGGTCGAGAAGGGCGTGCGCGAAGCGCTCGCGTCGGGCGGCCCGCACGGGTTTCCCGTCACCGACCTGCACGTCACGCTGTTCGACGGCGCGTTCCACGACGTCGACTCGAGCGAAGCCTCGTTCAAGACCGCGTCGTCGATGGGCGTGCGCGACGCGCTGGCCAAGCTCGGCACGGTCGTGCTCGAGCCGCTGATGCGCATCGAGACCGTCGTGCCGTCGCCGTTCCTCTCGGCCGCGGTCTCGCAGCTGACGGCGAAGCGCGGACAGATTCTCGGCTTCGAAGGCGCGGAGAAGACGGGCTGGGATCGCATCACGGCGCTCGTCCCGCAAGCCGAACTCGGGCGCTACGCGACGGAGCTGCGCACCGCGAGCTCCGGGCTCGGGACGTACTCCGCGAAGCACGAGCGCTTCGAGGTCGCGCCGGAGAAGAGCGTGGCGCACGCGTAGCGTCCCGCGACACCGACCAATCGAACCGCTCGCCGGAAACGGCGAGCGGTTTTTCGTTCCCAGCGAACTCGCAGGACGATTCAAGGACCGCGCACGTTTTTTCGCAACCGAGCGCGCCGGCGCGCGCCGGGTAGGACTGCATCGCTCTCTACTCCGCGCCCCCGTCAGGAGGTCGTCGTGCGCACATCCAGCTCTTCTCCCGCGCCCTTGCTGCGCGCCGTCATTGCCGCATCGCTCGTTGCCGTGGCGGCAGGCTGCGGCGGCGGCGGCAGCACCATCCCGAATGCCGGCAGTAACTCCATCTGCGACACGAATGCCGGCAGCATCACGCTCGCCAGGCCGACGCCCGGGTATCCGATGACGAGCGGCAACACCGTCGAGATCGTGGCGAGCACCAACCAAGACTATCTCAACCAGTACACGGGCCAGTTCGACCTGCTGCTGAACGACAACTTCGGCAACCAGCTTGTGACGAACGGGCTCACCGCCGTACCTGATCCGAACGGGCCGCATCCGTACACGTACGACTACTTCTACGCCGGCACCACGAACAACGGCAACATCCTCGGCGGCCGTACGTACAGCGTCTACCTGAACGCACCGAACACGAACTGCACGCCCGGCTTCGTCGGAACGTTCTCGACCTAAGCGAGACTCCGTCCGCGGGCGCGCTGCGCGAACCGCGCCAGCGCGTCCGCCGTCGCCTCGGGCGCTTCCCACATCGGGAGGTGACCGACGTCCTGCAACTGCACGAACTCCGCGTCGGGCATCGCAGCCGCGGTCGCGCGCAGGGAATCGGGCTGCAGGTACGCGTCGACGTCGCCCGCGATCACGAGGCCGGGAACGGTCACGTCCGCGAGCAGGTCGTGCGAATCGAGCCGCTCCTTCATGCCGCGCACGAGCTGCGCGCAGCCTGCGGCGTTCTGCCGCAGCATCATGGCGCGCCCGCGCTCGACGAGCTCCGGGCGGTCACCGTAGACGCTGGGCGCGAAGTAGCGGGGCAGGTAACTCGCGACCGCGGGCTCCATCGTGCCCTCCGCTTCGAGACGATCGGCGAGCGTGTCGCGTCCGGCGGCGAGCTCGCGCTGCGCAGGATCGGGGCTCGGGTAGCGGCTCGCATCGCCCGACACGTGGCTCGCGACCAGCGCCAGTCCTGCGACGCGCTCGGCGTACATGCGGAAGAACGCGAGCGCGACGTAGCCGCCGATCGAGTGCCCGGCGAACGCCGCGCGTTCGACGCGGAGCGCATCGAGCACGCCCGCCACGTCACCCGCGAGCGCTTCCATCAACGCGGGCCCGTCGCTGGGTTCCGACTCGCCGCATCCGCGCAGGTCGATGCGAATCACGCGGGCGCCGCGCAGGCCCCCGAGCACGTCGTCCCAGACCGTCCGGTCGAGCGGAAAGCCGTGCAGCAGCACGAGGGGCGCGGCGTCGCCGCCGGTATCGTCGTAGGCGATCCGGCGGCCGTCCACGGAGATCGAGGGCACCGTCCTTAGAAGTCGCTTTCCTTGAGATTCGCGGGCGCCGTCACGTTGCTGAAGTCCTCGGTTTCGACGACCTTGTCGCCCTCGTATGTCACGCGACGCGCGGGCATGTGCGTGGTGCGCGACAAGTACACGGTGCAGCGCGTCGCGCCGAACGGGTCCTTGCACGGATATGCGACCGAGTCGTAGGCGGTGCCGCTGAACGTCTCCTCGCCGCTCGTCACCGACGGCGCGTCCTTGATGCCGGTCGCGATCGCGTCGAACGAGCCCTCGTCGATCGTGTGCCCGCGCAGGTCGACCGCGCGCGCGTCGTGGATCGAAACGTTGAGGTGGATGCCGCTCAAGAAGCCGCCTTGGTGACCGCTGACGGTGTCGCCGCCCTTCCACACCGCGCCGCCGCCGCGCCCGGGTCCGCCGGTGATGTCGATCTTCGCGAAGTGCGGTTTGAGAAACGCGTAATGATACGTGCGGTCCTGCACGTCGGTCCCCTTGACCTGATGCGCCTTGATGTCCGCCGTATAGCTCGGAACTTTCGCCCAGGCGTCCAGGAAGGCGCCGGCCGCGCCGCTCGGCGCTGCGCCGAGCAGCGCGACGCCGAGGAGCGAGACCGTGAGCAGCGCGCGCGTCACTGCGCGAGCCGGTACTGCGAGAAGCCCGAGACGCCGTTGCCGGGCGCGTACGGGTCGGTCGCGTACACGGCGGCGACGTTGACCTGCGGGATGCCGAGGTTGTACGAGCTGTCGAGCTGCGCGATGAACGCGTTTGCGATCAGGGCGTAGCCGGTATTCGACGGGTGCAGGCCGTCGAGGCTCGTGAGGCCGCCGCGGTACACGAGGCTGCAGCACTTGGGCGGGTTGACCGGCGCGCCGCCCGCGGTCGCAATCTGCGCGAAGAGGCCGTGGATGTCGACCAGCGCCGCGCCGGTTTCGGACGCCGCCTGCGCGATCGATGCGTTGTACGCCGTGTTGAGCGCTTTGACGTTGTTCGCCACGGCGTCGGCGACGTAGTCACCGGCGGGGATCGCCGGCGCGACCGGCGGCGCGCTTGCGGGAATCTGTGCCGCCGCCGTCTGCAGCGTCGCGAAGAGCGCGCTGATCGTGAAGTAACCGGCCGGACCGAGTCCGGTCTGGGCGGTCTCCTGCGATGCGTAAGCGGTCGAGTATCCGGCCGCAGCCGCCTGCGCTTGCGCCGCCGGCACGCCCTGCGCGATCAGCACGCCGGCGATGTACGCCTGCAGCGTCGGCTGATACGCCGGCTGCGGGATGAACGTCGCGGCGCCCATGACGTCGACCAGGTTGGCGACGGCGACCTTCGACCCCGCGCCCTGCATCTTGCGGATGATCGCGGCGATGTCGTCGTGCATCGACTGCGGCGACGTCACCGGCGCCGCGCCGCCGGAGAACGCGATCTTGAGGAGATCGTTCGACCCGAGCCACACGGTCGCGACCTGCGCGTGGGTCGACACGGCCGCGTCCACCTGCGTGACGCCTTGCCCGAATCCCGCCAGAATCGGCCAGAAATTCTGGCTCTCGCCGTTGACGAGCGAGTTGAGCGCCGCGAACGTCGGCGAAGCATTGGCCGGCGTAATGCCGCAGTTGCCGATGGCGCCGGTCATGTACAGCGCCTCGTGCACCGTCTGGCCGGGGATCGCCACGTCGTACGGGTTCAACGCCGGGTTCTCGCGCAGCGAGAGCGCGGTGCCGAACGCGTTCGCCGGCAGCTGGTGCGCGTCGCACACGTTCGTCACCGGCGCCGGGAAGATGTGCGTCGACGTCGGCGCGAGCAGGCCGCCGATGCCCGGCGGCGTGAGCAGCGGCAGCGGCGACTTCGTCGGGTCGCTCATCGTCGTGATGTCGACGCCGTTGGCCTGTTCCCAGAGCAGCGCGTAGAAGCCGTGCTCCTGCGTCCGCTGCACGGGGCCGATCTGTCCGAGCTGCGGGCTGACGCCGAGCACGGGCAGGTCCGCGCCCATCGTTCCGCTCGACTGCGTGCCGGCGGTGAGACTGTCGCCGACCCCGGCGATCGAGAGCTTCTGCGCGGGCGCGAGCGCGCCGGCGTTGCCGGTGGTGGGCACCACGTTGATGAGGCTCTTGCCGCCTCCGCCGCCGGAGCACGCGGCGAGGACGAGCGCGGCAGCGAGCGCGGCCGCGAGACGCGAGCGCGCGATCACAGCGGAATCACCGTCGGCGACCCGATGCCGAATTGGACCTGCACCTCGGCCGCATGCAGTCCGGCGAACTGCGGCGCGACCTGGCTCTGCGAGCACGGAAGCCGTTGACACGTCAAGCTCGACGATCCCCCATTGATGGTTGTAGTTCGTCGCGCCGCCTTCGAGGACGGTCATCTGGACGAACGTCTGTTTCGTGAAATGATGCGAGAGCCCGTAGATCAAGCGAGGGCGTGTATTCAGGATAGGGATCGACGGGGTTGTACTGGACGAGCCGCGACGGCTGCACGAAGAACGTCGTCGACGGGCTCGCGCGATACTCCAGATATCCGAGCGTGAAGAGCTGGACGTGGTTCGTCTGGTTCACGCCGGCGGGGTGGACGAGCCACTGCGGCGCGAACGTGAGCGTCCCGAACATCTTGGACGTGGCGAGGAACGGCAGCGTCACCGGCACCAGGTACTCCTGCTCGGTGCGGAGCCTCACCACGGTCGGGAAACCGTTGTACTCGATGAGCTGCTCGTCCGAGTGACCGCCGACCGTCGCGGTGTGCGTGAGGTACGTCGGCGTCATCGACGATCGGCAGCTTGTTGCCGATCACGAAGAGGTTCTGCAGGCCGATCTGAAAGATTTTGTCTTTGGTCGTCGCGTCGACCACGCCCGTGTTCACCGTGCCGAGCGAAGCGCCGGGCAGCGTGCTTCCCGGCCCCGTGAAGCCTTGCAGGTAGAACGGCACGTTGACGTTGCTGAAGCCGACCGGGATCTGCTGGATCTCGTAGTAGCCCGCCGTCAGCCGCTGCGTGCGCGAGAACGAGTAGCCGAAGCCCGCGTCCATGCCGCCCGGATCGCCCGCGTTGAAGCCGACGTTGCTCAGGGGGTACGCGAACGAAAGGTCGAGATTGTAGGTGAAGCCGCGCGGCAGACTCGGCCGCCGCAGCGGCGCCTGCGGCGTCCCCGGCGGATTCGCTTGCGCGACGTCCGACGGCGCGGACTGCGGCTTCATGTCGCGCAAATCGCGCAGCACGCGCTCGAGCGACGCGTTCGCCGGAGCGACCAGCCCGGAGTTCAGGGCGCCCGCGGCCGACACGTCGGCGAGCGCCGCAGCCGGTGCGAAGGCAAACGCCGCGCACGCGCAAGCGCACGCGAGCCACACACGTCTCATCATGCAAACGCGCTTCCCGGAGCCCCGCGCGGTTCCTGTTCGCGACGACGTTTCGCGCCGCGTCTCCTCCCGCATCGGGCGCAAAAGTTGCGCGCTTGTTGCATTAGTGGTATAAGGTAGGCAACTCGCCGGCGGTCGCCCCGCCGGAACTCCGCGCGTCCGTCGGGTACCGCGGACGCGGAAAGGAACGGTAGTTCTACCGAATGGCCGCAAAGAAGGCTGCGTCGGGTCGTAAGACCACGCGCAAGAAATCGACTCGCAAAGCCGCCGGACGTAAGACGACGGCACGCAAGAAGACCGCTCGCAAGAGCTCAGCGCGCAAGAGCACCAGCCGCAAGACCAGCGCTCGCAAGAAGACCACCGGGCGCAAGAAGACCACGGGCCGCAAGAAGGCCGGCGGGCGCAAGAAAAAGACCAGCGCTCGCAAGAGCACGAGCCGTAAGGGTACGGCACGCAAGAAAGCGGGCGGCGCAAAGAAAGCCGTCCGCAAGGCCGGCGGCCGCAAGAAGGCCGCTCGCAAAACCGGCGGTCGCCGGAAGGCCGCAGCAGCGGCGTAAGCCGCTCGCAGCAGGAACGAAGCGCGTCGCGAATCTCGCGGCGCGCTTCTTCTTTTCGCGTGCGTCGCGGCGCTACGCGACGCCGAGCAGCCGTTTGAGGAACGCGTCGTGCTTGTACGACGCCGAGCCCCCGAACTTCGCGATCACCGTACGCTCGGAGGGGACGACGTACAGCGCCTGTCCGCCCGAGCCGCTCGCGTACACGATGTCGGCCACCGTTTTCAGCGGGCTCAGCCACCAGCACAGCCCGTACCGCGGGTTCGCGAGCGATCCGGTAAAGCACGCCGCGAGCTCGTCGGGCGACACGACGGTACGGCCGTGTGCGGTGCCGCCGCCGAGCACGAGGTCGCCGAACGCGACCCAGTCGCGCGCGGTCAACCCCGCGCCCGTCGGCAGCGGCTGCGTGCCGTCCTTGAGCGTGCGCCACCAGCCGACGCGCACGCCGGCCGGGTCGAGCACGCGCTCGCGCAGATACGCGTGCGGGGTGCGTCCGCTCGGCGCGAGCTTGCGCGCGAGCACCGCTCCGAACACCTGCAGCGGTATGCCGCCGTACGTGAATCTCTCGCCCGGCGCGTCCTTGATCGGCGTCGCGAGCGCCTTGTCATACAGCGGCACGCTCGCGCCGAGGCCGCCGAAGCCGATCCCGCTCGTGAGCTGCAGCAGGTGCCGCAGCGTGACGAGCGCCTTCGCGCCTTCCGTCCACGACGCGAACGTTTCGGCGACGTGCTCGTCGAGGTGCAGCAGGCCGTCGTGCTGCGCCGCGACGGCGGCGATGCCCCAAAAGCTCTTGGTCCCGCTGTAGAGCGCGTGCGGCTTGTCCGCGTCGTAGCCGGCGGCGTACGTCTCGGCGACGACCTCGCCGTCGCGCCGCACGACGAGCGCGTGCAGGCCGTGCCGCTCCGCGTACGCCTGCGCGGCGATGAGGTTCACAATTGCGCGTCCTCGAGGTCCAGCTGCCACTCGAGCTCGCGGTACGCGGCATCGGTGAGCTCGCCGCGCCGCCGCATCTCTTCGAGCGCGCGCCGCTCGGCCGTGTGCGCCTCCAGACGCAGACGGCGTTCGATCGCGTGCAGCTTCGCGTCGTCCTCCGGCTCGGCGCCGCCGGCGTGCGCCGCGAAGTGCGCGCTGCGCTGCTCGTAGCCCGCGTGCAGACGGCCCGCGACCTCCCATTCCCCCGGCGAGGAGAACGTCGTCTCCAGGGTCCGAAGCCGTTCGCGCGCGGCGTCGGAGACGCGAACGCGCGCGGCGGCGACGGCAACGCCGTCGTCCTCGGCATCGGCGACGTTCCATCGGCGAATGAGCACGGGGAGCAGCAGCCCTTCGCCGACGAGCGTGACCAGGATGACGACGAACGTCGCGAACAGGATCAGGTCGCGGTCGGGGAACGGCACGCCGGGCGCGATCGTGACGGGGAGCGCGAGCGCGGCGGCGAGCGACACGATGCCCCGCATCCCGGCGGTGCTCAGCACGAACACCCAGCGCCACGGCGGATCGGGCCCTTCGCGCCGCCGGATTCCCGGAAACAGCGCGCGCGGGACGTAGGTGGCCGGAAACATCCAGAGGTAGCGCACGAGGACGACGACCAGCGCGATCGCGAGCGACCAGCCGATCAGCGTCGCGAGCGAGTACTGCGCGAGGCCGCGCACGATCGTGCGCAGCTGCAGGCCGATCAGCACGAATGCCGCGCCGTTGAACACGAAGAACAGCAGGTTCCACACCGACGACGCGGCGAGCCGCGAGCCGGCGTCGAAGATCGCCGATGACTTGCGGCTCAGATAGATGCCGCCGCTCATCGCGGCCAGCACGCCGGATGCGTGCAGCGCGTCGGCAGGCACGTACAGCGCGAACGGCGTGACGAGCGAGATCGAGACGGCGATGACGGAGTCCGACAGTCCGGCAGCACGAATTGCGAACATGATTCGCGCGATCAACCACGCGCCGGCCAAGCCGACGGCGACGCCCGCGACCACGACGTACACGAAGCGCAGCGCCGCGTCACCTGGCGAGAACGTTCCGGTCGCGACCGCGGTGACCGCGAACGCGTAGATCACCAGACCCGTCGCGTCGTTGACGAGGCTCTCGCCGCCGATCAGCGTCATCAAGCGCTTCGGCAGCCCGACGTCTTCGGCGATCGCGTCCGCCGCGACCGCGTCGGTCGGCGAAAGCACGGCACCGAGTACGAACCCAACGGCGAGCGGGACGCCGATCATCCAATGCGCGACGTACGCGACGACGGCAGACGTGAACGCGACCAGGCCGATCGCGAGCATGAAGATCGGCCGCGCGAAGCGCTTGAACGAGCGGTAATCCGTCGTCCAGCCGTCGCCAAAGATCAGCGGCGGAAGAAACAGCAGGAAGACGATGTCCGGCGACAGCTCGATCGTCGGCACGCCGGGGACCAGGGCGAGCACGAGCCCGCCGACAACGAACACGACGGGGTACGGAACGTGCAGCCGCTTCGCGATCAGGGCCAGCGCGACGATCGCGGCCAGCACCGAGACGAGAAACGCGCCGGTCACGCGTCGCGCACTTGCGGCTGCGTGAGGCCGATCGCGATCGCGCACACCACGCAGATGACGCCGCCGAGCACGAACGTCCAGCGCAGGGTGATCAGCGTGGCCAGCGACCCGACCAGCAGCGAGCCGAACGGTACGAAACCGAGCAGGATCATACCGTAGACGGAGATCGCGCGCCCGCGCATGTCGTCGGGCGAGAGCGTCTGGAGCAGGATGTTCGACGAGCCGATGAAGCTCAGCGTCGCCAGCCCGATGACGCTCAGCGATGCGGCAGCGACGCCGAAGTGCGCCGTCGAGCCGAGCGCGATCGTGCCGAGCGACGCCGCGACCGACGACACGAGCCAGATCGTGCCGCGCCGTTCCCCGCCCGTCGCGGCGGTGAAGAACGCGCCGCCGATCGCGCCGACACCGGTCGCGGCCATCAGGAGCCCCAGGCCCTGCGCCCCGGTATGGACGACGTGCACGGCGTACGCGGGCAGCAAGAAGTTGTACGGTCGGATCGTGAGCGACGTGACGACGAGCAGCAGCACGACCCAGCGCAGCACCGGATGGCCGAGCAGGAAGCGGATGCCTTCGACGATCGCGCCGAGCACGTTACCTCGCCGCGTGCTCGACGGCGGCGGCGCCTGCATGAACGCGAGCGCCGCGACGACGGCCAGCGTTGCGAGCGCGTTCACGAGAAAACAGGGCGCGACGCCGATCGCCGCGATGGTCAGGCCCGCGAGCGGCGGCCCGACGACGCTGGGCGCGTTGAACGCGACGGAGTTCAGACCGATCGCGCCGCCGACGGCTTCGCGCGGCACCATCAGCGGCACCCAGCTCTGGCGTGCCGGCGCGTCGAACGACTGCGTCGCGGCCTGCAGCCCGCTCGTGATCATCAAGGTCCAGATCGGCGCGTGATGCGTCCAGACGAGCACGAACAGAACGAAGGCGAGCAGCGAGGTCGCCCCGTTCGTGAGGAAAAGCACGGTGCGGCGCGGGTAGCGGTCCGCGACGACGCCCGCGAACGGCGAGAGCAGCAGCACCGGCGCCGCGCGAGCGGCGCCGAGCAGGCCGATGTTGAGCGCGCCGACGGCCTCGTTCGGCGCGAGCGACGCGACGTAATAGCCGAGCGCGGTGAACTGCGTCCACGTCCCCAGGTTCGAGACGAGCAGCCCGGCCCACAGCAGCCGGAAGTCTTTGTAGCGGAACGCGCCCAGGAAGCCGGGACGGCGGTCGGGGACGCGCGGCTCGGCGTCGCTCACGCGCCGGCGGCGTGCACGGCGGCGACGATCGCGGCGGCGCTTCCGTGGACGCCGAAGCGCGACGTGTCCAGCACGAGGTCGTAGCTGCGCGCATCGCCCCACGTCACGCGATAGCCTTCGCGCGCGTAGGTGCGGCGCGCCTCGTCGATCCGCGCGATCTCCGCGCGCGCGGCGGCCTCGCCCACGCCCAGCGACGCGACGACGTGCTCCACGCGCCAAGCGAGCGGCGCATGAAGGAAGACGCGCACGACGTCGTCGCGGCGGCCGAGCACCGCGCCCGCCATGCGGCCGAGGATCACCGCATCGCCCGCGGTCGCCTCCTCGCGCACCGCGGCTTCGATCGCCTGGCGTGCTTCCGCCGGAAACGGGTCGCTCGCGGGCGGCTGCGCTACTTCGGGGACGCCGCCGCCGAGCTGCTCGAGAACGCGCTCGCCGTACCCGCGCGGCCGCTCCGCGACGGTCTCGACGACGTCCGCCGATGTGCCGAGCCACGCGGCAGCGACGACCGGCAGCTGCTCGTCGACGAGCCGGTAGCCGAGGAGGCCGGCGACGGTTCGCGACACCGCGAGGGCGTTCGCGCCGTACACGCGCGACACGGTCACGATCATGCGCGGCGCGCGCTCATACGCGCAGCGCGACGCCGAACTCGATGATGCGGTCGGGCGCGATGCCGAGCGAGTCGGTCAGCGGGTTCGCGTTGCGCATCATCACGCCGAGCAGCCATCGGCGCCACGCCGGAAACCGGCGCGCGTCATCGCTCGGCACGATGCGCGGCCGGGCGAGGAAATAGTCCGCGTCCTCGAGATCGATTTCGGGCGGGATGCCGGGGCGGCAGTGCGCGAGCACTTCGTTCACGTTCGGCGTCTCCATGAACCCATACTTCGCCGTCACGCGGGTGAGGCGCGTCGCGAGGCGCTCGATCTGAACGCGCTCGGCGGGATCGACGTACGGCCGGCGCGTCGACACCAGCGTGAGCAGCACGATCTCCTCGCGCAGCACGCGCGTGCGCAGCCAGTGGTGACGCAGCACGAACGGGATGCCGTCCGGGTGCGGCGTGAGGAAGATCGCGGTGCCGCTGCCGCGCGCGGGCGGCTTGTCGCCCGTCTCGCGCACGAACTCCTCGACCGGCGTCGACAGGTCCGCCAGCGACTTCGCGAGACGGCGGCGCCCGGCGACCCACGTCGTGAACAGCGTGAACACCACCACCGCGATGCCGACCGGGATGTACCCGCCTTCGAGGAACTTCGGCAGGTTGCCGACGAGGAACGCGAGGTCGACGATCAGGAACAGCGCGACCAGCGCGACCGTCTGCGGCAGCTGCCACCGGAAGCGCATGCGCAGCACCCAGCCGATCACGATCGAGTCGGCGAGCATCGTGATCGTGACCGCGAGCCCGTACGCGGCGCCCAGGCGGTCGGAGCTGCGGAACACGAGCACGAGGGTCAGGCACGCCAGCGCGAGCAGCGCGTTCACGAACGGCATGTAGATCTGCCCTTCGACGTCGTGCGAGGTGTGCACGACGCGCAGCCGCGGCAGGTAGCCGAGCTGCACCGCCTGCTGCGTGAGCGAGAACGCGCCCGAGATCAGCGCCTGCGAGGCGATCACCGTCGCGACCGTCGCGAGCGCGACCATCGGCAGCAGCACCCAGCCGGGATAGAGCGAGTAGAACGGGTTCTCGAGCACGTGCGGATCGCCCAACGTGAGCGCACCTTGACCGTAGTAGTTGACGAGGAGCGCCGGAAGCACGGCGGCGTACCACGCGACGCGGATCGCGCGCCGGCCGAAGTGCGCGAGGTCGGCGAACATCGCCTCGACGCCGGTCACGCAGAGGACGACGGCGCCGAGCACGAGGATCGCGGCGACTCCGTTTCGGCCGATGAACGCGAGCGCGTAGAGCGGGTTGAGCGCGACCAGCACGCGGGGATCGTGCGCGAGCGCGACCGCACCGCCCGCGCCGAGCGCGAGAAACCACAGCACCATCACGGGGCCGAAGACCGAACCGATCTTGCCGGCCCCGCGCGACTGCACCAGGAAGAGCGCGATCAGAATTCCGGCGGTGATCGGCACGATGAAGGCGTGCGCCGCGGTCGTTGCGATGCCGATCCCTTCGACCGCCGACAGCACGGAGATCGCCGGCGTGATCACGCCGTCGCCGAAGACCATGCCGGCGGCGAACAGCAGCATGTACGTCACCATCGTGAGCGGCGGCGGGGATACCGACGCGGCTCGTCGGCCGCAGCTGCGCGAGCAGCGCCAGCGTGCCGCCCTCGCCTTCGTTGTCGGCGCGCAGCACGATGGTCGCGTATTTCACGCACACCACCAGGATCAGCGCCCACGTGATCAGTGAGAGGATCCCGAGCACGTGCTCCGGCGCCGCCGTGAAACCGCGCCCCGTCGTGAAGCACTGCTTGAACGCGTACAGCGGGCTGGTGCCGATGTCGCCGAAGACGACGCCGAGTGCCGCAAGCGCGAGCGGAGCGAGCCTTGCATGCTCCGCCCGCCCGGGCTCCGTCGACCGCGTCTGCGCAGCGAGGCTCGCATCCATCCTGGACGTTGCTACCCGCCCGCCGCTCAAACGGCTCAGATGGACACGGTGACGCCGAGCTCGATCCGCCGCTCGGCCTTGATGCGCAGGTCGTCGGGCAGCGGGCGAGCGTTCCGCTGCAGCATTGCGAAAAGCTGCCGTCGCCAGTCCGGCATCCCGTGCTCCGCGGCCGCCTCGATCTTGGGGTCGGCGTAGAAAAACGACGTGTCGTCGCGGTCGAGCTGAAGCCCGAAGGCGTCGCACGCGCGCACGATGGGATCGATGCGCGGCGCTTCCATGTAGCCGAAGCGCGCGATCACGCGGACGAGCCGCAGCGAGAGCCGCTCCACCGTGACGCGCTCCTCGTGGGTGAGGTACGGCGTCGCGGCGCGGGCGATGTTCAGGACGACGATGCGCTCTTCACGGGCGCGCTCGCGCACCCACCGGTGCCGCGCGAGGAACGGCACGCCGCGCGGGTCGGGCGTCAGGAAGACCATCGTGCCCTCCTGTCCCATCCCCGGGGCGAGCTTTTCGAGAACGTCCTCGATCGGGATCTGCTGCTCGGCGAGCGCGCGCGAGAGCGCGCGCCTCCCTTCGAGCCACGTCAGGCTCATGAGCACGAGCGTCGCGCTGATGCCCAGCGGAATGTAGCCGCCGTGCAGCACTTTGGGGAGCGACGCGATCGCGAAGCTGCCGTCGACGAGTACGAACAGCGACACGACGGCGAGCGCCGCAGCACGGTTCCAGTGCTTTACGCGCGAGATGACGACGTAGTACGAGAGCGACGTGCACAGCATCGTGAACACGATCGCGACGCCGTACACCGACGCGAGCCGCTCGCTGGAGCGGAAGCCGAGCACGAGGAGCGCGCACCCGACCGCGAGCCAGAGGTTGACGGCCGGCACGTACACCTGACCCTTGTGCCGGTCCGACGTGTGGAGCACGAGCACGCGCGGCGCGAGGTTCAGCGCGATCGCCTGCTCGATCAGCGTGAACGTGCCGGAGATCAGTGCCTGCGAAGCGATGACCGTCGCTCCCGTCGCGAGCACCGTCATCGGGATCAACGCCCACGCCGGCGCGAGCGAGTAGAACGGGTTGACGATGGTCCGCGGATCGGCGAGCAGGTTCGCGCCCTGTCCGAAATAGTTGAGGATCAGCGACGGAAAGACGAGCGCGTACCAGCCCGTCACGATGGGGCCGCGCCCGAAGTGCGAGAGGTCCGCGTACAGCGCTTCGACGCCCGTGACGGCCAGCACCACGCCGCCCAGGATCGCGAAACCGCCCAGCCCGCCGTGCGTGAGGAAGGCCGCGGCGTAGCGCGGATCGAGCGCGTGGATCACTTCGGGGTTGACGGCGACCGCGCGCGCGCCCAGCACGCCGATCACCACGAACCAGACCAGCATGACGGGGCCGAACAGCCGTCCGACGGCGTGCGTTCCGCTGCGCTGGAGCGCGAACAGCATGACGATCACGGCGAGCGAGATCGGCACGACGTACGGCACCAACGCCTGCGACGCGATGCCGATGCCTTCGACCGCGGAGATGACGGAGATCGCGGGCGTGATCACGCCGTCGCCCATCATCATCGACCCGCCGACGATGACGATCACGGTGAGGATGCTCGTTTTGATCGTCGTGCCGAACGGACGCGGCGGAGAGGCGAGCGCGAGGAGGGCGAGGATGCCGCCCTCGCCCTCGTGATCGATGCGCATGATGAAGGTCACGTACTTGATGCACACCACGACCACGAGCGTCCAGAACAGCAGCGAGCAGATGCCCAGGACATCTTCGAGGCTGCCCTTCGAGCCCGCCAGCCCGAGGCACACCTTGAGCGTGTACAGCGGGCTCGTTCCGATGTCTCCGAAGACGACACCCATCGCCGCGACGACGAGCGTCAACGGGGTCTTGGAGCGGCGCAGCCTCACCGCCCGTATCTACCGCGGCGTCCGGAATTCCCCTCGGCGGTCGAAAGCCTCTCAGCCGGCAGCACGGCCGTCTCGCTACACGATTGCGGTGCCGATCAAGCCGTTGCGCGTCACGAGGCCGCGCAGCTGCTCTTCGGTCATGTCGGCCGTGTTCGCCGGACGTGCGGGCAGCACGATGTAGCGGACTTCCGCGGTACTGTCCCACACGGTGATCCGGACGCCACCGGGAAGGACCGTGCCGAACTCGGCGAGGACGCCGCGCGGGTCGCGCACCGCGCGCGAGCGATACGCGTCGCTCTTATACCAGCTCGGCGAAGGCCCGAGCAGCGCGAGCGGATAGCACGAGCACAGCGTGCAGACGATGAGGTTGTGAACACCGGGCTCGTTCGCGACGACGCGCAGCTTGACGGGCGCCCAGTGCGAGAGATCGACGCCGATCTCCGCGGCAGCCGCGTTGCCGTCGGTAAGCGCGCGTTCGCGAAACGCGGCGTCGGTCCATGCGCGCGCAACGAGCTTCGCGCCGTTCGCAGGCTGCGCGTGCGCGAGGAACGTCTCGACGGTCGCGTCGAGCTCGCGCTCTGACAGGACGTTCGCGGCCTCGAACGACGCGACGAGCGCTTTGACGCGGACGGCGGCGCCCGCCGATGACTCGTGCGCGTGGCTCACGGCTCGGCCTCCAGATACGGCTCGAACAGATCCGCGCAGATGCTGTCGCCCGCGCCGCCGTCGTCGCCCCAGACGTCGCGCGCGACGAAGCGCACCGTGTAGGCGGTCGCGGTCGCCGCGCGCTCACCGTCGGCGCGGCGATCGGGATACGGCAGCGTGCCGAGCACAGCGTCGATCCGCCCGCGCCGGCCGGTGAGATAGCGCGGAAGCCGGCTGTGGCCGGGCGGGTTCATCAGGCGCGTGCGCACGCGGTCACCGACCGAGAACATCGAGCAGCCGCCGTTCCCGCACGAGGGTTTCGACCGCGAAGAGCCAGCGCTCGTAGTACGACGCCGCGAGGTACTCCGCGGGCGGCATGCGCTCGATCGTCGCGCGGAACTCGTCGAGCGTATACGCGCCCGCACGCAGCAGGAACGCGTTGATCGCGAACACCCGCGCCTCCCACTCGTGGTGGAACGGCGGTTCGCCGGCCTCGACGGCGAGCGGTCCGAAGCCGTGCAGCCCTCCCATGTCATGGATCCGGCTCATCGTGGAGTTTGCTCTCGTCGCCGTCCGCTCGTTCCCCTGCGCCGGACCCCTGCGGCTGCCCGACGAAGGCGACGCCGATGGCGATCATCGAGACCCACGAGCTGCGCAAGGTCTTTCGCTCGCTCGTGCGCCGGCCCGGGATCGCGGGAACGCTCCGCACGCTCTTCTCACGGGACTACGAGGACAAGGTCGCGGTCGAGGGCGTCACGTTCGCGCTCGATGAAGGCGAGCTCGTCGGTTACATCGGCCCCAACGGCGCCGGGAAGTCGACCACGATCAAGATGCTCACCGGCATCCTCGTGCCGACGTCGGGGACCGTCCGCGTCGCCGGTCTGGTGCCGTACGAGCAGCGCCGCGCGAACGCGCGGAGCATCGGCGTCGTCTTCGGCCAGCGCTCGCAGCTCTACTGGGATCTGCCGCTGATCGAGTCGTTCGAGCTCCTACGCGCGATCTACGGCATCCCGGCCGCGCGGTACCGCGCGAACCTCGACCACTTCACCGACGTCCTCGACCTCGGCCCGTTTTTGCGCACGCCGGTTCGCCAGCTGTCGCTCGGGCAGCGCATGCGCGGCGACTTCGCCGCCGCGATGCTGCACGATCCGCGCGTCGTGTTCCTCGACGAACCGACGATCGGGCTCGACGTGGTCGCGAAGGAGGCGATCCGGGAGTTCGTCGCGCGCGTCAACCGCGAGCGCGGCACGACGTTCATTCTCACCACGCACGATCTCGCCGACGTCGAGCGGCTCTGCCGCCGCATCGTGCTGATCGACCGCGGCACGCTCGTGTACGACGGCGAGATCGAAGCGCTGCGCGACCGGTACGGAACGCACCGCACGCTCGTCGTGACGCTCTGCGAGCCCGATCCGGTGGAAAGCATCGAGGTCGACGGCGCGGACATCGAGTCGCGCGAGGGCAACGTGTGGCGTCTGCGGTTCGACCGGCGCACCGTGTCGGCGGAGGTGCTGATCCGGCGCGTCGCCGACCGCTACCGCGTGAGCGACCTCTCGATCGAGGAGCCGGAGCTCGAGTCGATCATCCGCCGGATCTATCGCGAAGGCTACACGCCCGACGAAGCCGCGGCTCCGGCGCAGCCGGAACGCGAAGGCTTCGGCGAAGCCGAAGCCACTAGGGCACGCGCGTGATCAGCTGCGGATGCGCTGTCATGCCGAGCACGCCGATCGACGACTGATGGTCGGAGCCGTCGCTGTGGTAGACCAGCACGATCGTGGACCCGGGCGGCATCTGGAGCGGCGAACTCACGACGAGCGCGCCGCGGCTGTCCGCGCCGGCGGTGAAGCTGTTCGCCGTTCCGACGAGATCGAGCGGCGTGAACGCGACGCCGGTGCGGCCGGCCAGCTGGCGCACGAACAGGCTGTAGCGGCCGCCGGGGACGAGACCGCGGAACTCGGTCCGAACCGTCGTCGTGTTCTGCGGGCCGGGCTCGAACGTCGCGGTGCCGACGGCGGTGCGCCAGACGCCGTACGCCGTGTGGATCGGGTCGCCGTGCGCGTTGAGCAGCGGGGCGGCGTCCGAGTCGGCGTCGTTCGGCGGCCGAAGACCCCAGTCGTGCGCGTTGTCGCCGGTCTGCGCCTGCGCGCTGACGTCCCGGACGAAGACCTGCGGCGGCTGCGCCGTGTTCACCGCCGTGACCGGCTGGAACGTGACGGCGGCGAGCGTCAGGAATACGGCTGCTAGCATATGTCCTTAGTACGATTCGAGGGCGGTCCGCGTTCCCTTCGCGACCTGATCGCCCCGTACGCCGCCTTCGCGGCCAAGGCGTTTTCGCGTGAGGCGACCTACCGCATGGAGGTCTTCACCAACGTCGGGTCGCTGCTCGTGCGCCTGTACCTGATGAAGGCGGTCTGGACCGCGCTGTACGCGCAGAACGCAGCACCCGCCGGCGTGCCGCTGCACGCGGTGATCACGTACACGACGATCGCGCTCCTGATGTCGCTCGTGCTCGAGATCGACGGAACGCGCGCGATCCGCGAAAAGATCCGCGAGGGCACGATCGCGACGGACCTGATGAAGCCGATCAGCCTGCCGTTGTACTTCTTCAGCGACGGCGCGGGCATGACGCTGCTGCACGCCGTCTTGATCGTTCCGGCGCTGGTGCTCTCGCTCGTGATCGTGCGGATCGACGTTCCGCCGTGGCACGTGCTCCTCGCGTTCGCCTTCAGCTTTTTTCTCGGCTACCTCGTGAATTTCTGCTTGAACTTCCTGATGAACTGCATCGCGTTCTGGACGCTGGAGACGTTCGCGATCCAGCTGATGGTGCGGTGGGTCAGCGACCTGCTGAGCGGGCAGATCGTGCCGCTGATCTTCTTCCCGGGCGTGTTCCAGAAGGTCGTGCTCGCGCTGCCGTTCGCAGCGATCTACTCGACGCCGCTGCTGATCTATCTCGGCACGATTCCGCCGTCGGACTACGCGCGGGCGTTCGCCGTCCAGATCGCCTGGTGCGCCGCATTCGCGGGGCTCGCGGCGGTGGTGTGGCAGGCAGCGCAGCGTCGAGTCGTCGTGCAGGGCGGGTAAGCCCGGGCAAGCAAACGGTGGGATGGCCGACCGCCCGGCGGCCGCTGCGAGGTGCCCACGTGATCGACTTGCGCCGCGCGTTTGCGCCCGCCGCCTTGGGGATCGTCCTCCTCCTGATCGGAGCCGGCTGTTCCAAGCCGCAGTCGCAGACGACGACCTCGACGCCGGAACCGGCGGCGAGCGCGGTCGCGCAAGCGTCGCCGGCCGCGGCCGAGACGCCGCCGCAAGCCGCGACGTCGGCGGAGCCGGGGGCGTCGGGCATTCCCGAGGCGCCAACACCGCAGCCGACGGCCTCGCCGGTGCCCAACCTGCTCGACGTCGCGCGCGGCACGATCGTGCGCGCATACAATCCGTCGCTAGACAGCCCGGCGGTCGCGGTTGGGGGCTTCTCGGTGCCGGACAACGACGCCGGACCGTGGACGTTCGTCTACGAGCTGCCCGGCGTTGCGACGCTCTCGCGCGCGTCGGCGAAGCTGCAGGCGAAGACCGACAAAGGGGAAGGCGCGAACATCACGTTCGCGATCTCCACGACGAGCGCGACGAGCGGCTTCTCCGACATCGGCACGATCGCGTCTGCGGCTACCGACGACGAGCAAAGCGTCTCGCTGAGCGCGCCGCGCGCGCGATGGGTGCGCGTGACGGTCTCGCGCACCGGCGCCGTCCGGCCGGCGAACGCGTTCGCGGTGTACGGCGCATTCGCGCCGGCCGCGCCGCTCCCGATCGCCGGCACGTACGTGCAGTACGAGAAGCCCTACGCGAACGGCACCTTCGCGAGCGCGCCGAGCACGCAAGATCCGTGGTACCTCCGCGTCGCCGTCCTCGGTCCGGGCGGGGTCAACGGGGAGCAGTGCTTCAACGGGCACCTCGGCGATTCATATCCGGGCACGCTCGACGGCCGCACGTGGAGTTGGAAGCGGAGCGACACGAGCGGCGCGTTCGTCGCGAACGACGAACGCACGCTGCTGGTCGGAACGCAGGGCCCGACGACGTATTGGGTTCGCTCGAGCGATCACCCGAAGTACTGCGAGCCGATCGTCGTCGGGACCGGACGCGACACCGTGCTCGTGCTCGAGTCGCCGAGCTGGTCGCAAATCTACCCCGCCGATCCCGAGTGGATCGCGAATGCGCCGTCGATGCGGTTCGAGCAGATCGGCGCGTCGATGCTCGATCAGTCGATGCTCGACCGGGCCTCCACGGTGTGGCTCGACGGCCTGTGCAAGAGCGACGACATGCTCTCCGCGGGCGACGACGTCGCGCTCGTGCAATGGATCGCCGCCGGCCACAAGCTCCTCGTCACCGACGCCGACATGTGCAACGACAAGACGCACTACGCCATGATGCCGTACCAGTTCGTCAGTGACAATCCCGGGGCGCGGGGTGCGAAGGGCGATCGCCTGATCCAGGTCGAGGACGACGTCCTGGGCACGTCCGACAAGACCGACAAGGCGCACGTCTTCGATCCGCAGCCGTGGGTGCAAGGCGGCAACCAACTGGGCGACGCGAACACCGTCACCACCCAGGACCCGCACTGGTGCGGTCATCTCTTCGGCACGAACGCCAACCACGTCAACGGCTTCATGCAGATGTACACCACGTACGGCCGCGGGTTGATCATCTACGACGGCTTCGACCACGACGACGACAACAACCCGGAGTATCAGCGGGTACGACGGCTCGAGCTGGCGGCGCCGGTGCCGCCCGATCTTCCGTGCACGGAAAAAGCATCGCTCGGTTTCGTGATCCAGCCCGACCGCGACGGCAAATTTGCGCCGGGCAAGGCGGCGACGCTGCCGTTCGCGATGGAGCTGCTCGCAAACCAGGGCTGGAAAGGTCACGTCAACGTGACCACGAGCGGTGACTTTCCCGGCACCGTGACGCCGAGCTCGTTTGATGTCAGCGGCGGCACGCAACCGCTCAAGATCGCCGTGCGCATCCCGCAGAGCGCGAAACCGGGGACCTATGCGATCATCGTCAACGGCGACGGCGGGAACGGCCAGACCGCACAGGCGACGATTCACCTCCACGCCGACGTGTCGCTGGTCAAGCAGATCAAGGCGCAGCGGCGGATCCGGATCTACGGCATTCACTTCGACGTCGACAAGGCGACGATCAAGCCGCAGTCCGAGCCCGTCATCGCGCAGATCGCAGCGGTCATGAAGCAGAATCCGGCGTGGCGCTTCCGCGTCGAAGGTCACACCGACTCCGACGGCGGCCTCGCGCACAACGGCGTGCTGTCGCAGCAAAGGGCCGAGTCGGTCGTCGCCGACCTCGTGAAGCGCTATCACATCGCGCGCAGCCGGCTCGTCCCGAAGGGCTTCGGCTACTCCAAGCCGGTCGCACCGAACACGACCGCCGCCGGCAAGGCGCTCAACCGCCGCGTGGAGCTCTACCTCTTGAACCCATGATCGGAGCAGAACCGCCGTGATCGCCGTACGCCGGATCTTGGTCACCCTCGCGCTGGCCGGGGCGCTCGGCGTGTGCGCCGCGTGCGCGCGGCCGCAGCCGCAGAGCGCCGGCACCGGCACGCCGGCGCCCGGCGCGAACAGCGTCACCCCGGCGCCCGCGGTGAGCGCGCTCGCGGAAGCCACGGGTGCAGCAGAGACGGGCGCACCGCAGGCGGAGTCCGCCATGCCGAGCGAGACGCCGGTGCCGAACCTGCTCGAGGTCGCCCGCGGCACGATCGTGCGCGCGTACAGCCCGTCGCTGAGCGACGCGGCGGGCGCCGTCGACGGCTTCCACGTGCAAGACAACGACGCGGGCCCCTGGGTGCTCGTGTACGAACTGCCCGGCGTCGCGACGCTCGCGCGCGCGTCGGCGAAGCTCGCGGCGAAGACGGACAAAGGCGACGGCGCGACGGTCGCGTTCGCCGTCTCGACGACGAGCGCGACGAGCGGCTTCGCCGACGTCGCCACGATCGCAGCCGGCGCGACCGGCGACGAGCAGAGCGCCTCGCTCCCCGCGCCGCGCGCACGCTGGGTGCGGGTGACGGTGTCGCGCACGGGCGCGGCCCCGACACCCGATGGTTTCGCCGTGTACGGTACGCTCGCACCGGGCTCCGCCGCGATCGCCGGCACGTACGTCCAATCCAGTCAGCCGTACGCGAACGGAGCGTTCGCGAGCGCGCCCGCGGCGGCGGACGCGCAGCACCTGCAGGTCGCGACGCTCGGGCCGGGCGGAGCGAACGGCGTGATGTGCGCCGACGACCGTGCGACCGACGCGTTTCCGGGGACGTTCGACGGCCGTGTCTGGGCGTGGAACCGCTCCGCCGCATCCGGCACGTTCGTGGCGAACGACGAGGGCACGCTGCTGATCGGCGTCGGCAGCGAGCCGACGTTTTGGCTGCGCACGACGCAGCGGCCGAAGTTCTGCGCGCCGGTCGTGTTCGGCAGCGGCCGCAACCGCGTGCTGCTGCTGGAGCCGATCGCGTGGAACGGCGTGTATCCCGCGAACGACACGTGGGTCACCGGCGTGCCGGCGACGCGCATCGATCAAATGTCGGCGGCGATCGTGGACCGCTCGATGCTCGACGGCGCGTCGGCCGTCTGGCTCAACAGCCTGTGCGATACGCGCGACGCCGTTTCGCCCGCGGAAGGGACCGCGATCGCGCAGTGGGTCGCAGCCGGACACAAGCTCCTGATCACGGACTCGGACGCCTGCACCCACACGCACTACGCCTTCCTGCCGTACACCTTCGCGAGCGACAACCCCGGCGCGAGGGCCGCGAAAGGCGACCGCCTGATCCAAGTCGAGGACGACGCCTTGGGGACGTCCGACGCGACGGACAAGGCGCACTTCTTGGATCCGCGGCCCTGGGTCAACGGCATCAACGAGCTCGGCGACGCGAACACCGTGACGACGCACGATCCGCACTGGTGCGGCCACCTGTTCGGCACGAACGCGAACCGCGTCAATGGCTTCATGCAGATGTACGCGGCCTACGGCACGGGCGTGATCATCTACGACGGCTTCGACGCTGACGACCGTGACAACCCCGCGTACCGCCGCGTGCGCGGGCTGGAGCTCACGCTGCCCGTGCCTGCGGACCTGCCGTGCACGCGGAGCGCGTCGCTGGCGTTCGTCGTCGAGCCCGATCGCGATCGCAAGTTCGCGCCGGGGGCCGCCGCGACGCTCCCGTTCGCGATGGAGCTGTTCGCGAACCAAGGCTGGAAAGGCCACGTCACCGTCACCACGACCGGCGACTTTCCCGCGACCGTCACGCCGAGCTCGTTCGACGTCGCGGGCGGCACGCAGCCGCTCGCGGTCGCGGTGCACGTTCCACCGAGCGCGAAGCCGGGCGTCTACGCGGTCATCGTGAACGGGGACGGCGGCGGCGGACAGACCGCGCAGGCCACGATTCACCTGCACGCCGACGTGTCGATGGTCAAGCAGATCAAGGCCCAGCGGCGGATCCGGATCTACGGCATCCACTTCGACGTCGACAAGGCGACGATCAAGCCGCAGTCCGAGCCCGTCATCGCGCAGATCGCGCAGCTGATGAGGTCCAACCCGGCGTGGCGCTTCCGCGTCGAAGGCCACACCGACTCCGACGGCGGGCTCGCGCACAACGCGACGCTCTCGCAGAACCGGGCGCAGTCGGTGGTGAACGATTTGGTGAAGCGCTATCACATCGCGCGCAGCCGGCTCGTCCCCAAAGGCTTCGGTTACTCCAAGCCGGTCGCCCCGAACACGACCGCCGCCGGCAAGGCGCTCAACCGCCGCGTGGAGCTCTACCTGCTCAACCCGTGAGCCGCGCTAGTGGAACGAGAACGTGCCGTTGGGGTCGAACTCGTGCTTGCAGGCGGCGCCGCCCGGCGCGGCCGAGTTCTGCTTCCACGAGAGCCCCGGCGTGTTCGCGTAGAACGTGATGTCGAGCAGCGTGTACACGAACGCGAGCATCGTGTTGTCGATGCCGAACCCGAACGTGAGCGACTCGAGGTAGTTGCAGAGCGAGAGCGACATGCACTGCTGGACTTTCGCGTTGTCGCCCACCAGCGGGGCCTCGACGCCCATCGCGATGCACCGGAAGAAATCCCCGTAGAACTGGATCATCGCGTAGAGCGTCGCGTCGTCGTTCAGACGCGCCAGCACGTACTCGACCTCACCCTGTCCGGCGCCGTCCTCCATGCGGCCGACGAGGTCGCCGCTCGCCGGATCGAACGCCCACCAGCCGTCGCGCTGCGCGCCGCTCATCGCGACGGCGTGCTGCGGCACGACCGCGACCTCGTGCAGCGCGAGCGTATCGTTCAAGTGCGCACGGGCGTCCGCGTCGAGCGCGACCGCGGCGGTGCGGTCGCCCGGGCCCGGCGTGACGACGACTTCGGCGACGCCCGCGCTCTTCGCCGCGTCGAACAGCGCGCGGGTCCCACCCGGCGTTGACGCGCCGATCACGTGCTGCTCGACGTTCGCGTCGAGGGCGCCGCGCAGCGCGTTTGCACGCAACGCGCGCTGCGTGTCGCCGCCGAGGACGAGCATGCCGTTGTCGACCACGTCGAACTCGATGTGGCCGCGCAGCCGATTCGGTTCGGCGTGAAAGCCGCGCCGCACGAGCGCGAGCGTTGGGCGGTCGTAGACGAACCGCGCCTGCGGTGCTACGGTCGCGGCGAGGCGTGCGCGCACGCGCGCGTCCGCCACGGCGTAGCGCAGCACCTCGATCGGGAACGGTTCGCCGGCGTTCGCCGGCGGCAGCGGCACCGGGCCGGTGCGGTGCTCGGTCGCCCAGATCAACAGCGGCTCGGCTGCGCGCAAGTCGTCGACTTCGCGCCGGTCGACGAAGGCGCCGTCGTAGTCACCGGCCGTCACGAGCAGCGTGTCGGCGACGGTCGCATCGGCCGCCACGACACGCGCGTCGCTCGACGTCGCCCGGAACAGCGTGCGACGGTAGACGCGCGCGGCGCGCCCCGGCTGGGTCATCGTGAGCTCGTAGCGAACGGTCTGCAGTCCGGCGAGCGCCATCGAATCGCTCGACGTGTCGGTGCCTGCGGCCGTCACGGTCGCCGTGACGTTCTGCACCGAGGCCGCATCTTTGAGCTTGGCGTTGCGGTCGGCCAAGGAAATGATGACGGGCGTTCCGGCGAGATCGGCGACGCGCTTGCTGACGTCCGCGACCGGCGCGGTGCTCGCCGCCCCGACACGGTCGGCGAACACGCGGATCGCAAGCGTCACATACGCGTCGTCGGGGAGAACGTCGCTCGTCGACGGGTTTGCACCGAGGTGCGCGCCCTTCGCGCTCGACGGCAACGCCGGATCGAGATCGGTCCACGCGCCGTTGCTCTGCGCCTGCACCCAGTAGTGCGTGCGGACGGAGGCGGATGCAGGGCTCGCGCCGCCGAGCGCGGTGCCGCTCGATGCGACGCGCGCGAGCAGGTCGTCGACGAGGGGCGCCGCCGACGTGACCGCGGCGTCGATCGCCGCGCTCTCGGCGGCCTGCAGCTTTGCGGTCGTCGCGCGCGCCTGCGCGTCCAGCGCGCCGTCCGCGCTGTCGCCCGGATCGGGCGGCGGCGCGGGCGCTTGCGCGAGCGACGCGACCTCGGCGTCGCTGAGCGTCGCGAACGCGAACCGCACCGGAATCTTCTGCGCTTGCAGCAGTGCCGCCAGCAGGAGTGCCTTGTCCGCGCTGCTGCCGCCGCGCGCGACGAGCGTGCCGAGCGCGCCGCGCATCGCGCCGGGATAGCGCTCCGTCGCGATGCGGTCGCGCACGTACGCATACGCGGCGTCCGCGGTTCCGAGCGAAGCGGCGAGCGCGGGCACGCGCGCGGCGTCCTGCGGCAGCTTCGCGTCGAGCTCGTGGACCCGCGCGAAGAATCCGACCACGTTCGGGTCGACGGTGCACGTGACGACCGGCGCGGGCGTCGGTTTCGGCGTCGCGTTCGCAGCCGCATTGCCGCCGCCGCCGAGCATCCCGCCCAAGCCGCCGCCGATTTGATTCGCGCCACCCGCGCCCGGCGCATAACCTTCGATTCCCGCGAGCGGGTTCGCCGTGGGATCGGGACACGGCGCGCCGGCGAGCGCCTTCGGCGCCGGACGTTCGAACGCGACGATCGTCGGCAGCGCGCGGGCACCCGCGCCGAACGCCGCGATCTGTGCGCAGCCGAGCGCCGCGAGCCCGAGCACGAACGCGGTCAGCGCGCCGGCGGCGCGGCGCCGCGCGAGCAGCACGACGGCGGCGACGACCGCGACGAGCGCGATCGCCGGCAAGATCAGCTCACCGTCGAGATACGCCGCACGCAGCCAGTACGGCAGGACGGGCAGCGGCGCGCCGTCGAGCGCCGCGGCGAACCCGCCGTTCGCGACCGTCGCAACGACCGACGCGCCGTACAGCAGCACGAGAATCGCGACCACGCGCAAGGCCGTCGGCACGCGGGCTCGGACGACCGCGATCGCTGCGCCGAGGCACACGACGCCGACGCCGACCGCGACCGCAGCCTCGAGCACCGCGCTACTTGCCGTGCTTGGTCGTGAGCTGGATGCGGGTGTCCGTGGTGTTGCTGTCGACCGCGACCAGCACCGACTGGTCGCCGCTTCCGTCCTTGTGCTCGTCCGTGAACGTGCCCGTCGTCTTGCCGTTCGCCGAGATCGCGAAGTTCTCGAAGCTCGCCGGCAGATGCGCCTTGTACCAGTCGACGACTTTCTTCGAGTCGTCCTTCGTCGTGTACCATTTCATCTCGACGGAGCCGGTGCTGGACGACGTCGAGAGGCTACCGTCGGACGCGGCGACGGCGCCGGGATAGATCGGCAGCGTGACGAAGCCGCCGCTCCCGTTCGCCGCGGAAGACGTCGTCGCCGACGTCGTCGTCGAGGCGGCCGTCGAGGTCGTCCCGGGCGTCGCGCTCGTCGCCGCTTCGGGCGCCGCGGTCGCGGCAGCCGCATCCGGTGCGGTGCTCGCGGTCGCATCCGGAGCCGTCGTCGACGCCTCGCCGGCGGGCGCGGCGGTCGCCGTCGTCGTGTCCGCCGACGTCGCTGTCGTCGAATCGGTGGTCTTCTTCGAGCACGCCCCCAGCAGCAGGGCGGTGCAGAGCGCCGCTGCCCCGGCAAGGCGGAGTGAGCTGATCATGGCTTGCTTGATCGTACGAAGGAACACACAAATCCTCGTCGGCAAGTCATGCGGCGGAGGTCTCATGGACACGATCGACCGCCCCATCCGCGCGACGCACGAGGTGTCGAACCAGCCGCCGCCGCTCGCCGGCTACGACGTCGCGGCACGCGACGCGGCCCTGCTCGAGGGTGCCGGGCGCGAGGGCGCCGCGTGGGACCTCGACGGCGTGCACGACCTCGGCGTACTCGCCGGCTCCGAGGACGCGATCGCGTGGGGCTTCGAAGCGAACCGTCATCCGCCGGAGCTGCGCACGCACGACCGCTTCGGCAACCGCATCGACGAGGTGGCCTTCCACCCGAGCTGGCACCGGCTCATGGACGTCGCCGTGCGCCATGGTCTGCACGGCGCGCCATGGCGCGAGCCGCGGGAAGGCGCGCACGTGGCACGCGCGGCGCGGTTCTACGTCTGGTCGCAGGCGGAGTCGGGCCACGGCTGCCCGATCTCGATGACGTACGCGTCGGTCCCCGTCCTGCGCCGGCGTCCGGACCTTGCCGCACTCTTCGAACCCGCGCTCACGTCGACGGCGTACGAACCGGTGCTCGCACCGCTGCGCACCAAGCGCGGCGCGCTGTGCGGGATGGCGATGACGGAGAAGCAAGGCGGCTCCGACGTGCGCGCCAACACGACGCGCGCGGAACCGTTCGACGGCGACACGTACGCACTCACCGGCCACAAGTGGTTCTGCAGCGCACCGATGTCCGACGCGTTCCTCGTGCTCGCGCAGGCGCCGGAAGGGCTGACGTGCTTCTTCTTGCCGCGCGTGCTGCCGGACGGCACGCGCAACGGGCTGCGGATCCAGCGCCTCAAGGACAAGCTCGGGAACCGTTCCAACGCGTCGGCCGAGATCGAGCTCGATTCGGCGCTCGCGCTCCGCGTCGGCGACGAAGGACGCGGCGTCGCCACGATCATCGAGATGGTGAATTACACGCGCCTGGACTGCGTGAGCGGCAGCGCGTCGCTGATGCGGCAGGCGCTCGCGCAGGCGGCGCACCACGCGCGTCACCGGCGCGCGTTCGGCGCGGCGCTCGACGCCCAGCCGCTGATGCGCAACGTGCTCGCCGACCTCGCGCTCGAGTCCGAAGCGGCGACGGCGCTCATGCTGCGCCTCGCGCGCGCCGTCGACCGCGCACCCGGGGATGCGCAGGAGGCGGCATTCGCGCGCGTCGGCGTCGCGCTCGGCAAGTACTGGGTCTGCAAGCGCGCGCCGATGGTCACGGCCGAGGCGATGGAATGCCTGGGCGGCAACGGCTACGTCGAGGAGAGCATCATGCCGCGCCTGTACCGTGAGGCGCCGGTCAACTCGATCTGGGAAGGCTCCGGCAACGTCAACGCGCTGGACGTGCTGCGCGCGCTCGCAAAGCAGCCCGCGTCGCTGGCCGCGTACGTCGACGAGGTGAGCGCCGCCGCCGGCGCGGATGCGCGCTTCGACCGCGCGCTCGCCGCGTTGCGCGACGAGCTCGCGGCCAACGCCGCGGAGCGCGAGGCGAGCGCGCGGCGCGTCGTCGAGCGCATGGCCCTGGTGCTGCAAGCATCGCTGCTGGTGCGCCACGCACCGAGCGCCGTGGCCGACGCGTTCTGCGCGGCGCGTCTCGGCCGCGACGCGGGGCTCGCGTTCGGCACGCTTCCGCCGGGGGCGGACCATGCGTCGATCGTGCGGCGCGCCTGGCCGATGTGACGCCGGGTGGCGGCCGACTCTACGGGTACAAGCCGGTCATCATGAACTCGCGCTTCGCGTTCTCGACCGCCCTCTTCGCCGCCGTGCTCGCGACGGCGAATGCCGGCGCCGCGCAGTCGCCGACGGCGGTGAAGGCCGCGCAGGACGCGACGCGCGAAGCGCAAGACGTCACCTACGCGCTGCTCGACCGCGGCACCGGCTCGAACATCGGGACGGTGCACCTACGGCGCATCGGCGCCACGCACAGCCGCATCACGGTGACGCTGAGGACGCCGGCCGCGGGGACCACGGCGCAGCTGCGTCCCGGCAGCGACTGCATGGGCGCACGCGTGGCAAACGCGCCGCATGCGATCTTGCTCAACCCGTTCACCGGCCGCGTGTCGCAGACGGTCGTCTCCATGCCGCTGACCAACCTGCAGTCCGGCAACTACCTGCTCGACGTGCGCAACGCGACCGCGCGGCAACAGGCGATGGACGCCTGCGCCAACCTGCACTCGGGCCTGCGGTAGAAGTCAGCCGCGCGTCGCCGCGACGCGCGCCAGCTCGGCGCGCAGCACGCGAACGTCCGTCCCTTCGGCGAGTGCCGGCGGGTCGTCGAGGTCGAGCACGGCAAGCGCCATGTGCGCGCTCGCGATGAAGTCGTGGTTGAGCTTGCGCGCCTCGGCGAACGCGGCCTCAATGATGCGCTTGGCGTCGGCGCTGAACACCATCTCGGTCTGCGGCGCACCGCGCGCGACGCCGAGGCGTTCGCGGATCGCGCCGCGGTCGAGCGCATTCGCCAGCAGGTGCCCAACGTCGTCGTCGCCTTCCGCCAGCGCGAACGCGACGTGCTGCGTCTCGATCGACGATGATCCGAACATCTGCGCGATCTGCTGCGCCCGCACGACGGCGTGCCGCGCGGAGGCGCTGAACGGTTCCCACATGCTCACGGCGGCCTCACTCCCAGAGGGCCTCGTCGACGTAGCACCACTTCCACGACTCGCCGGGCTCGAACGATCGGATCACCGGATGCGCGCTCGCGCGAAAGTGCTTGGTCGCGTGCGTGTTCTTCGAGCTGTCGCAGCACCCGACGTGGCCGCACGTCTCGCACAGCCGCAGGTGCACCCAGCCGTCACCGAGGGCCAGACACTCTTCGCACCCGTCGGGCGTCCGCGGCGGCGGATCGGCCACGCCGGCCGCGTGCGCGCACGGCACGCCGTTCACGCGTCTTCCAACCGGACCGCCGTGGGCGGAACGTCCCAAAGCACGATCTCGCCCGTACCGGACACCTCGAGGTCGCGCACGCCGTGGATGCGCACGGCGTCGCCGGTCGCGAGATCGGCGCCGTTGGCGCGCACGGTGCCGTCTGCGACGAACAAAAAGCCGAACCGATCCGAATCGAACGCGTAGGCGAGCGCGCCGTCATCCAGCTTCGCGACCCGGACGGTGGCGTCCGCACGAAGCGAGATCGGAGCGTCGACGTGCGACTCGCCGCTCGCAATCGTCAACCAGCGGTTGCGCCGCTCGTCCTCCGCGAAGGCGTGCTGCCCGTACGCGGGCGGCTCGCCGGTGCTGCGCGGCAGCACCCACATCTGCACGAAGTGCACGTCGTGCTCCGCGGAGTGGTTGAACTCGCTGTGCCGTACCCCGGTGCCCGCGCTCATGTACTGCACGCCGCCGGGCGGCACGACACCGTGGTGCCCCAACGAGTCCTTGTGCTCGAGCTCGCCGCGCAGCACGTACGTCACGATCTCCATGTCGCGGTGCGGATGCGTGCCGAAGCCCTTTCCCGGCTGCACGACGTCGTCGTTGAAGACGCGCAGTGCACCCCAGTTCAGGTTGGCGGGATCGAAGTAGTCTGCAAAGCTGAACGAGTGGCGCGTCTGCAGCCAACCGAAGTCGAAGAAGGCGCGATCCGCCGCGCGCTGGACCGCGAAGACCGGTGCGGTTTGGGTAGCCATCGTGAGCCTCCGGACCCGCCCCGCCGGAGCGGGGTTCCGGCGGACCGACGGCTCAGAGCGACACCTCGCCGGTCGCGTCCAGCCGCCCGAGCAGCAAGTGGTAGTACAGCATCCCTTGCTGCGGGCGCAGCGCATCGAGGATCGGTTCCGGCTGCGTCTCGGGATCGCCCGACATCGTGCGCAAGGCGCGCGCGACGCCCGAGTCCTTCATGGGGAACACGTCCAGGCGGCCGAAGCCGCGCAGGGCGACGACCGCGGCGGTCCACGGACCGATGCCCTTGTGCGCGATGAGCGCGGTCAGCAGTTCCGGCGTCGCCAGCGGCTCCAGCGCGATCTCGTCGAGCTCGCCCGCTTCGATCGCCGCGCCGATCGCCTTGAGCGCGTTGATCTTGTTGACGGAGAGGCCCAGCGCGCGCAGCTCGATGGGGTCGGCGTCGAGCAGCGTTCGCGGTGCGGGAAATGGGCGGAGCCGCACGCCCGCGACGTCGACCGCGGTCGCGTAGCGTTCGATCACGCGGCGCAGGATCGCTCCGGCGGCGTGGATCGAGACCTGCTGGTACACGACGGCGTTGCAGACCGTCTCCCAGAGCGACGGATAGCGGGGCGGCCGCACGCCGCGCGCCCGCTGCGCGATGGCGTGCAGCCACGGCACACGCGCGGCGCCCGCGTAAAAGGGCGTGAGCTCGACGTCCGTGCCGAGCGCGCGGCGTACGACGGCGTGCAGATCGACGCCGTTCGCGCCCGGTCCCTCGAGGCGCACGGCCAGCGCGTCGACCGCCGGCTGCTCGACCGTGAGCAAGAGCGGATCGTGCGCGTCGCCGATCAGGCGCCGGTACGCGCGGCCGTCGAAGACGTCGACCGCATTCGTCGAGAGCCGCCGCAGCACGACGGCCGTCAGGTCGAGCCGGTAGGGCGTGCGGACGGGGACCACCGCCTCGTGAACGGAACGCTGAGCCCGTGTACCTCGCGACGTACGCACGCTACTGGCGGATCAACGTGCTCACGATGCTGGAGTACCGGTCGAACTTCCTCATGTGGGCGGGGTTCACCGTGATCTACCACGCCACCGCCGTGGCGGCGCTCTGGGTGACGCTGCGCAACTTTCCATCGATCAACGGCTGGGACTTCCGCCAGACCGCGTTCATGTACGGGCTGTGGATGCTCGGGCACGCGCTCAACAACACGATCTTCTTCACGGTCGGCAGCGTGCCGGAGTTCGTGCGCGAGGGACGGTTCGACCGCTTCCTGATTCGCCCGCTCGATCCGCTGTTTCAAGCGCTGACCGTGCCGCAGCAGATCTGGCCCGACGAGCTGATCCTCGCGATCGTCTACTTCTGCATCGTCACGCCGTTCGCCGGCGTGCACGTCGACTGGGTGCTGATCGCGTACGTGCCGCTCGTCGCGCTCGGCGGCGCGCTCATCGACTTCGGCATCAACCTCGCCATCGCGACGGCGTCGTTCTGGTTCACGCGCGTCGATTCGCTGCGCTGGGTCTTCATGTCGCTCGAACAGGAGTTCTCGCGCTACCCGATCTCGATCTACCAGCGCGGCGTGCGCGTCGTGTTGGCCTTCGTGCTGCCGTTCGCGTTCATGAACTACTTCCCGGCGACGTTCTTGCTGCACAAGAGCGAGTCCGGACTGAACCTCAACCCGGCGATCGGGCTCCTCACACCGGTCGTCGGCGCCGTCACGTTCGCGGTCGCGTACGCCTTCTGGCGCGTTGGCCTGGACCGTTACCAGGGAACGGGGAGCTGAGCATGGCGTGGATCGAGGCCACCTACCTGATCGACTCGGAGCCCGAGCGGATCGAGGAGCGCGCGCAGGCTCTGGCCGTCGAGCAGAGCGTCGAGTGTCCGATGGAGGCGATCCACGACGAGCGCATCCGTCGCGACGTCGTCGCGCAGGTCGCATCAATCCAGCCCTTGGGCGAGCGCCGCTTTCGCGTCGGCGTGCGCATCGCCGCGGAGACGGTCGCCGGCGACACGGCGCAGTTGATCAACATGATCTTCGGCAACGCCTCGCTGTGGGAGCACGTGCAGCTCGCGGATTTCGAGCTGCCGCCGGACCTGCTGGCGCGTTTCCCTGGGCCGCGTCACGGCATCGACGGAATTCGCGCGCTCGTGCGCGCGCCGCGGCGGCCGCTCACGAGCGCGGCGATGAAGCCGCAGGGGATGCGCGTCCCCGAACTCGCCGCGATGTGCCGCACGCTCGCGGTGGCCGGCGTCGACATCATCAAGGACGATCACGGCATCGCCGACCAGGCGTACTCGCCGTTCGCGGAGCGCGTCCCCGCCTGTCAGGCCGCCGTGCGGCAAGCGGAAGCCGTCACGGGACGGCCGTCGTTCTACGCGCCGCACCTGATCGGAACGCCGCGCGTGCTGCGCGAGCGCGCGCGCATCGCGCGCGACGAAGGCGTCCGTGTCGTGCTCGTCGCCCCGATGCTCGTCGGGCTGCCGGCGTTCCGCGATCTCGTCGACGAGTTCCCGGACTTCGTGTACCTCGCGCACCCGTCGTTCGCCGGCGCCGCGCGCATCGCGCCGGCGCTGCTCTTCGGCCGGCTGTTCCGGCTGCTCGGCGCCGACGCACCAATCTTCGTCAACTACGGCGGCCGCTTCGGCTACTCGCGCGAGGAGTGCGGAGCGCTCGCGGACGGCGCCCGCGCGCCGTGGAGCGCCTTGCGGCCGGCGCTGCCCGTTCCGGCCGGCGGCATGCGGCTGGACCGAATCGACGAGCTGCTGGCGTTCTACGGCTCCGACACCATGCTGCTGATCGGCGGAAACCTGCTGATCGCGGAAGGCGACGCGCTCTTGGCGCGAGCCCGGGAGTTCGTGGAGCGCGTCGCGGGGGCAGGCGCGGCCGCCTGAGCCGGCGCCCAGCCGTTTCCGAACCGCCCGCCCCGGGAACACCACAAGACCGGTTAAGCTACCGCCCGCAACGCGCGAGGCGAGCCGGCCGGATCGAGGACCGACCATGAGCCGTGCGTTCACCAAAGAGCGCGACGACGCGCCCGAACCGGCGCTCGTGCTGCGACCCCGCCGCCTCTACGGCGACGAGATGCCGCCGCCTCCGGCCGACCACGGCGTCGCCGGCATCGGCGCGACCGTCGTGGTCGAAGGCGCCGGCCAGTCGCCGCGCACGTTCACGATCGTCGCGCCCGACGAAAGCGATCTCGCCTCCGGCCGCCTCGGATTCGACTCGCCGCTGGCGCAGGCGCTGCTCGGCGCCCGCGCGGGCCAGCGCGTCACGTGGCACCGCCCGGTCGGCGACGCGACGCTGCGAATCGTGTCCGTCGCATACGACGACGCGCACCCGGACGGTTAGGGCACCGCGCTCCAGCGCTCCAGCGCGGCATGCGACGCCGCGTGCAGGCGCGTCCACATCGCACGCTCGTCCGGCGTCGGAGCGGCATCGGCGCTTTCGACGGATCCGAACAGGTCGCCGAGCGCGCTCGCGTACCAGCGCAGCGTCGTAAACTGCGTCGCCGGCGAGCCGACCGAGTTGCGCGGGTCGCTGACGGGCGGCGCGCCGGCGATCGCATCGATGCGCGCGACGTCCGCGCCCGGTTTCTTGCGCGCATCCGCGGCGGCGGCCAGCGCGGCTTGCACGCGCCCGAGCTGCGCGTCGATGCGCCGTCGCGAGCACGTACTGCGCGCGCAGGTCGGCGTCGGTCGCGCGCACGCGCGGGTCGCGGCGGATCGCGATCGTCTGCGTGCTCACGCGGCCGTCGGCGGTCAGCCGCACGCGATACGTCCCCGGCGGCACGAACGCGCCTTCGCCGCTGCGGCGGCGGCGACCGACCGCCTTGGGCGCGGCGTGCATGTCCCAGAACAGCCGGTGCATGCCGGGTTCCGCGGAAACGCGCATCGGCGCCGGCAACCAGTACGCCGGATAGTCGACGGCGTTCGGATCCGGCGACGCCGCAGCATCGGCGCTCGACCAGCGGCGCAGCACGGTCCCGTCTGCGCCGGCGATGTCGATGGCGACGGCACGCGTGCCGCTCGGCACGACGTAGTCGATCGGCGCGCCGTACGGCGGGTTCTGCCCCATCGGGACCTCGGGCGGCGAAGCTTCGGCTTCGTCGTTGTATGGGCGCAGACGCACCGCGTTGCGCGGAGCGAAGAGGCGCGCCCCGGGCGACGCGTTCGCAGCGAGCTCGCGCAGCGGCTCGACGTCGTCCAGGATCCAGAACGCGCGGCCGTGCGTCGCGATCGCGAGGTCACCGTCCTTGACGATGAGATCGTGCACCGACGCCTGCGGCATGTTCAAGCGGAGCGACTGCCACGCGGCGCCGTCGTCGAACGAGACGTACACGCCCTTTTCGGTTCCCGCGTACAGCAGACCGCGGCGCACGGGATCTTCACGCACGACGTAGACGAACGCGTCGTCCGCGATGCCCCGGACCGCCGCGCGCCAGGTGCGGCCGCCGTCGTGCGTGACGAACGCGTACGGACGGTCGTCGTCCAGACGATGCCGGTCGACCGCGACGTACGCCGTGTTCGCATCGAAGCGCGACGCTTCGATCGCGTCGATGCTGCTCCACGCGGTCACGCCCGGCGGCGTCACGTCGCGCCATGAACGGCCGCCGTCACGCGTGACCTGCACGCGTCCGTCGTCGGTGCCCGCCCACAGCACGGACGCCCGCAGCGGCGACGGCGCGAGCGCGAGCACCACGCCGCGCGGCTCGGGCCCGTCGGCATCCGCGGCGGTCGCAGCGTCGAGGTTGGGCGGTGCACCGGCCCGCGCGCGGGTCAGGTCACCCGAGATGCGCGACCAATGCGCGCCGTCGTCGCGTGTGCGGAACACGACCTGATTCGCCGTGTAGAGCGCATGGTCGGGCCCAAACGCCATCGGCTGCGTCCACTCGGCGCGCCACACGCCGGGCAACGCGGTCGTCGGCGCGATCAGGCGAGACTGGCCCGTGCGCAGGTCCTCGCGCCCGACGGGCTGGTTCCCGTAGACGAGATCGGGATCGCGCGGATCGGGCGCCGTCGAACCGCTTTCGCCGCCCGCCGCGATCGGGCGCCAATCGCGCTCCTCGATGCCGCTGTGCGCGCTGCGCGAGACGATCATCGCCGCGCCGCTGTCCTGCTGCGAACCGTAGAGCCGGTACGGGAATGCCGTGTCGGCGCGCACGTTGTAGAACTGTCCCGTCGGCTGGTTGAACCACGAGCTCCACGTCTCGCCGCGGTCGAGGCTGATCGACGCACCTTGATCGCTGACCAGCGCGAGGCGCGTACCGTCCGCCGGATCGATCCACAGACCGTGGAAGTCGTCGCCGTCTGGCGACCCTTTGATCGCGGTGAACGACGCGCCGCCGTCCGTCGACCGGTAGAACGACGTGTCGGAGATGTACACGACGTTCGCGTCCTTCGGATCGACCGCGACGTGGCAGAAGTACCAGCCGCGCTGCCAGAGCCGGCGGTCCTTGTCGGCGAGTTTCCACGTCGCTCCCGCGTCGTCGCTTCGATAGAGGCCGCCGGCCTTCGCGTCGACGATGGCGTACACGCGACTCGGGTCGCTCGGCGCGACGGCGAGTCCGATCTTGCCGAGGCCGTCGGTGGGAAAGCCGCCTCCGCGCACCGGCGCCCACGTCACGCCGCCGTCGGTCGACTTCATCAAGCCGGTGCCGGGACCGTTCGACGGCGGGTAGACGCTCCACGGCGGGCGCCGCGTCTGCCACAGCGACGCGTACACGACCTTCATCGACGGATCGCTCGCGAGGTCGATCGCGCCGGTGTCGCGGTCGCGGAACAGCGTGCGCGTCCACGTCGCGCCGCCGTCGGTAGAACGGTACACGCCGCGCATGTCGTTCGGCCCGTATTGATGTCCGAGCGCCGCGACGAGCAGCACGTTCGGATCGTGCGGATCGACCAGAATGCGGCCGATCTGCCGCGAGTCGTCGAGCCCGGCGTGCGTCCACGTCACGCCGCCGTCGCGCGAACGGTACATGCCGTTGCCGTGCTGGATGTCGGACCGCATGTCGGCTTCGCCGCTGCCGGCGTAGATGGTGTTCGGATCGCTCGGCGCGACCGCGAGCGCGCCGATCGACGCGACCGGGGCCGCGTCCATGACCGGCGACCATGCTGCGCCCGCGTTCGTCGACTTCCAGACGCCGCCGCCGACCGAGCCGAAGTAGAACGTGTGCCCGTCGCCCGCGACGCCGGACACCGCGAGCGCCCGGCCGCCGCGGAACGGCCCGATGTTGCGCCAGCGCAGCGCGGCAAACTGCGACGGGTCGACGGCACGCACGGTCTGCGCCGGCGCGCCCTTCGACAGGCTCAGGATGACACCGACGCTCAGGATGGCACCCAGGCCGAGAGCCGCCCAGTCGGTGCCGCCCAGGCTCCGGGTGAACGCGCTACGCCGCATCGAGGGAGTCCTCTCCAGCGAGCGGGCGGAACAGCGAGCCCGCCTCGTCGGCTTCCGCCACGGCGCCGGCGGGTGCAAGGTGACGGATGAACCACTGCACGATCGCGCGCAGGCGCAGGATGCGGCTGCGCGGCTTGCCCGCGCGCGACATCTCGTGTCCCTTGTCGGTGAAGCGCACGAACTCGCTGCGCGCGTTGCCGAGGCGGCGCAGCGCGGTGAACATCTGCTCGCCTTGATCGATCGGGCACCGGTAGTCGCGCTCGCTGTGCTCGACGAGCAGCGGCGCGCCGATCGCGCTCGCGGCGCGCATGGGCGATCCTTCGAACAGCTTGCGGCCCGCGTCGTCGGCGTACTTCGTGTCCAGCTCACGCTCGAGGAACCAGCCGAGATCGGACGCGCCGATCTCGCTCACGAAGTCGTTGACGGCGCGCATCGAGACACCCGCCGCGAAGCGGTCGCTGTGGCCCATCAGCCAGCTCGTCATGAAGCCGCCGTACGATCCGCCGGCGACGCCGACGCGCGCGGTGTCGAACGTTCCCTGCGCGAGCGCGCCGTCAAGGATGCGCAGCACGTCGTCGGCATCGATGCCGCCCCAGTCGCCGAGGATCGCGTCGGCGTAGGCGTGGCCATACGACTGCGACCCGCGCGGGTTGCCGTACGCGACCGCGATGCCGTGCGACGCGAGGACTTGGAACTCGAGGAAGAACGTATGGCCGTAGGCGCCGTGCGGGCCGCCGTGCACTTCGAGCACGAGCGGCGGCGCGGCTTCGCGCGCGTTCTGCGGCACCAGCAGCCAGCCGTCGAGGACGGTGCCGTCCGCCGAGCGAGGCCGGTAGCGCTTCGGCGTGGCGACGTTCTTCTCGGCGAGCCATGCATTCGACGACGTGAGGATCCGCTCGCCGCCGTACGGTTCGATCAGCGCGATCTCGTTCGGAACCGTGGGCGTGCTGAACGCGAGCGCGATCGCGCCGTCGTTCGCGACGGTGAATCCGAATACGTGACGGTCGCCGCCGGCGACGACGCGCGTGCCGCTCCCGTCACGCGCGAACGAACGCAAACACACGTTGCCTTCGTCGCTCACCTGCACCACGATTTCGCGATCGTCGGCACTCCAGACCGGTGGCGAGCTCGCGCCGCTGCGCAGGTCGCCTGCGAGCACGTCGCCCGCCGTGCGGCCCAGTCCCGCCGACAGGGATCGCGACGCGCCACCGCGTGCGGGCACGATCATCAGCTCGTAGTCGAAGCGTCCGCCGCCGTCGTCGCCGTGCAGGTGTCCGATGTACGCGATCTGTTCGCCGTCGTGCGAGAACGCCGGATGCATTGCCGGACCTTGACCGGTCGTCACGCGCCGGACGTCGCCGCTGTCGACGTCCACGACGCTGATGTCGCTAAGCGCGGTCGCCCATTCCGTTTCGCCCGGCGCGATGTGCGCGCGGGAGCAGAACGCGATCGACTTGCCGCCGGGCGACCAGGACGGACCGTTCACGTCGAAGTCGCCGGACGTGACCTGGCGCGGCGGGAGCGAACCCGCCGGCTCCGCGACGAAGAGATGCGTGCGCGTGCCGTCGAGCAAGCCGTCGGCGTCGCTCTTGAACGGCAGCATCCGAATGTGCCGCGCGCCGCTCTTCTCGTCGTGATAGATGCGCGCGCTCGACGCATCGTACGGCCCGGTCGCGACGAAGGCGATCCGTTTCGCGTCCGGCGACCACGCGACGGCGGTGATCTTCTTGTACTCGGCGCCGACGGCGACCGCCTCGCCGCCGTCGAGGCGCAGCACGAACAGCCGCGTCTTGCCGTCACGGTCCGCGACGAACGCGACGGCGGAACCGTCGGGTGCGACGCGAGCGAGCCGATCGTTGGTGCCGCTCGTGAACGCGCGGTCGCCGCCGTCGCGCGCCGCGCGGTGGATCGCCCCGCGGATCTCGTCGCTCTCCTTGTCGAACCAGGCGCGGCGGTAGAACACCGACGAGCCGTCGGGGGCGATCTGCGGGTCGGAGACGAGCACGAAGCGGAGCAGGTCGCTCGGTACGAGAGGAGTGGCCATTGGAGCCGTGCATTATCGCCGAGTGATGCGGCTTCCCGCGGCGGCGGCTACTCTCGCCGTGCTCGCGCTCTCGCTACCCGGGCCGGCACGCGCCGACGACGGCGACATCCTCGTGCAGGCGGGACACGAAGGCCGGCCGGCGAGTTGCGCGCCGCTCCACGTGACGAAATGCAATCTCGGCACGGGCGCGCAGGGCGCGCGCGAGCGCGACTGGACGCTGATCGTCGCGGACGAAGCGGCGCGTGTGCTGCGCGAGCACGGCTACACCGTGATTCGCCGGCCTGCGGACTACGACGCGCACGACACCGTGCGCGCCGCCGTGTTCCTGCACTTCGACGGTGCAACCCCCTGCGCGAGCGGAGCCTCGGTCGGCTTTCCCGACACGACGGACCGCACGTTCGTCGACGCGTGGGAGTCGCGGTACCGCGCGTGGTTCCCGTTCCGTTTCGTCGGCGAGAACTTCACCGAGAACGAGCACAAGTACTACGGGTTCCGCAAAGTCGACGCACCGCAGAAGATGCTGATCGAGTTCGGCGAGATGACCTGTCCTGCGCAATTCGCGTGGATGCAGCCGCGTCTGCGCGAGCTCGGCGACCGCGTCGCCGCCTTCTTGATGGACCAAGTGCCGCGGTGAGGCGCGCCGCGTTCCTCGGCGGTGCCGCCGCGCTCGCTGTGCTGCCGCGGCGCGCGTCCGCACAGCGCTCCATCGAGGTCGCCGACCTCGTCGACCGGATTCCCGGCGTCACCGGCGTCGTCGTGCGCACGATGGGCGACGATCCGCCGCTCGTTGCGATCCGTGCCGAGGAGCGATTCGCCTCGGCCTCGGTCATCAAGCTTGCGATCCTCGCGACGGTCTACCGCGCGTACGACGCGGGCACCGCCAAGCCCGCGGATACCGTGCGCACGCGCGCGTCCGATCTCATCGGCGGGTCCGACGTGTTGGCCGGCTCCGCGCCCGGGAGAGCGTGGACGCTCGACTCGCTCGTGCGGGCGATGATCGAAGTGAGCGACAACGCAGCCTCGAACACGCTGATCACGGCGTTCGGCATGGACACGGTGAACGCGACGATGCGCCTTGCGGGCATGACGAGCTCGCGGCTGGCGCGACATTTCGCTTCGGTGGTTCCGGCGTGGCGCCGCAACGAGAACGTCATCACGCCGGCCGACACGGCGACGCTGCTGTACGCGATCGAGCGCGGCGCGCGCGAGGGCATCCCGACGATCGCCTCGCCGGCGAGCTGCCGCGCGATGATCGACGTGCTGCTGCAGAACGAAGACCGCTCGAAGATCGTGCGCGGGCTGCCGGCCGGCACGCCGTGCGCGCACAAGACCGGCGAGATCGACTACACGCGCAACGACGCCGGCGTCGTCGACCCGTTCGGCGACGCGCCGTACGTGCTCGTCGTCCTCACCAAGAGCCTGCGCGACTCCTCCGCCGGCGACGCGGGCATCGCCGCGATCGCCCATCGCGTCGACGCGACGCTCCGCGGCGCCGCGTAACGCGATTTACACGGTAAGGCGCACACGCCAGATGTCACCCTGAGCTTGTCGAAGGGCGCCGGCTCCATCCTTCGACAAGGTTCAGGATGACGCGGGAGTGCGCGGCGAGTCCGCGAGCGCGGGCGCAAGCCGCGAACCGAGCAGACCGACGATCGCGGCGGCGCTGAGCATCGGCAGGAACGCGACGGCGGGCTGATGCGTCGCGTCCCAGGCCGCACCGGAGAGCAGCGTCGTGATGAACGAGATCGAGTATCCGAGCGTGAACGTTCCCGCCGCCAGACGCGGAACTTCGGCGGGCGGCGCCGACAGCGCGGGCAGCGCGAAGCTCAGCGTGAGGACGTACGCGGCGGTGAAGCCGAGCAGCGCGGCGCCCGCGACGGCGACCGCTCCGCCGAAGGCGAGCACGCCGCCGAGCGCGACGACGATCAGTGCCGCGACGAACCACGACGCGCGTCGCGTGCCGAGGATGCGCATCGGAATCAGCCCGACGGCGATCGACGCCGGAATCTGGCCGACGTTGAGCGCCGTCAGGCACGCAGCGACCAGACCCGGCTGTCCGGTCGCGTGCAGATAGTCCGGGAAGAACGTGTTCGCGCCGAAGTACGCCAGGCTCGCCGCGGACTGGAACGTGCCGAGCCGCCACACGCGCGGATCGCGGAAGTTCGGCAGCCACGCCGCGCCCCGCGCTGCCCGGCCGTCCGCGGCGCCGGGCGGCTCGCGCACCAGCATGACGATGACCGCCGTGACGGCGACGATGACGCTCCAGACGACGAAGCTTTCCTCCCACGAGCCGCCGACCAGCGGCAGGACGAGCGGGATCGTCAGCGATGCGCTCAGCGCTTCGCCGCAGAGCAAGCCGTTCGCCCAGATGCCCGTGCCCAGCGCGACGCGCTCGCCGAACCATGCGCGCGCGAGCGCCGGAAACGCGGGCTGAATCATCGCGATCCCCGCGCCCATCGCCACGGTCATCGCGAACAGCATGGGGATCGACGGGCCTAGCCCGCGCAGCGCGCCTGCGGTCGCGATCACCCAAAGCCCCGCGACGACGGCGCCACGCGCGCCCAGACGCGCGGTCAGCAAGCCTCCGAACATCGACGAGACCGCCAGCGTGAGCACCGGCAAGTTCGAGAGCGCGGCGATCCCCGACTCGTTCAGCCCGAGATCCCGGTGGATCAGCGGGATCACCGGCGGCACGGCGAGCAGCGTCAGCCTCAGGTCGAGTCCGGCGAGCCAGAGCACGACGCCGCGGCCGATCGAGGCGTCGCGTCTCACGCGCGCAGCACCGCCGACGCGGCGGCGACGTCTTCGACGCCGACGCCGAGCGAGACGAACACCGAGACACGCCCGGCCCGCGGACGCTTCTGCTTCGCGAGCACCTCGCCGAGCGTGACGACGCCGTCCCACGACGTCGCGCCGTCGCGCACCGCGAGCATCATGTCGCCGGATTCACGCCGCGCGGCGTCCAGGTCGTCGACGACGACGGACGCCTCGCGCATCAGCGCCGCCGGCGAGCTCGCGCTTGTCGGCGACGCACGCGCCGACCGCGTTCACGTGCGCGCCGTCGGCGACCGCTTCGGCGGCGAAGAGCGGCTCGGCGCTCGCGGTGCACGTCGTCACGACGTCCGCGCCGCGCACCGCGCCGACCGCGGTATCCGCGACGCGAGCGTCGATCGCGCGCGCGACGGCGAACGCAGCCAGCGAATCCGCGTGCGCGCGGGTGCGCGACCACACGATCAGCGACCGCGCAAGCCCGGCGCGCGCGAACGCCTCGACGTGCGCGCGTCCCTGCGCCCCCGCTCCCAGCACCGCATGGACGCCGCGCGGACGGGCCGCCAGCGTCTCCGTCGCGACGACCGATGCGGCCGCCGTGCGCGCGCGGGTGAGCGCCTCGGCGTCGAGCCACGCGACCGGCTCGCCCGTTGCGGTATCGAACAAGACGACGACGGCGCGATGCGTCGGCAAGCCGCGCGAAGCGTTGTCCGGAACCGCGAGCACGAGCTTCGCTCCGAGCGCGCCGTGCTCGCCGCCGCACCAGGCGGGCATCGCCGCGAACCACACGCCGCCGGCGGTCGTGCACGACGCACGCACGGGGCCGCCGGCGTCCGCGTTCGCAACGGCGATCAGCGCAGCGCGCACGGCACCCACGACGTCCACGCGCGCGAGCCGTTGCTCGACCTCGCCTTCTTCAAGCCGGATCACGCGTCGAACAGCGACGTCTGCTCGACGCGCCTCGGGATCGCGTGCGGCACGCCGAGCGCCTCGTACACCATGCGAACCGTTCCCGGCGAGAACCCGGCGTACTGGTTGTTCGCGTAGCCGGCGAGCCGCGCGAGCTGCGGTGCCGCGTCGTGGATCGCGGCGGCCCACTCCGCGATCTCGCCGCTGCGATCGATCACGACCGCGTTGAACCGCGCGACGGCGTCGCGGCCGCCGAGCCACCGCACGTACGCGTGCGAGGCGGTCGGGCGGCGCAGCTCGTGCAGCATCGCGTCGAGCGGAACGAACGTCGAGTCGGTGGCGGCGAGCGCGACGCCGTGCGTGCCGAGCGCATCGCGCAGCCGCGCGCGCACGTCGCCGTGAAACCAGTCGCGATGCCGCAGCTCCATGGCCCACCGCGGCCCGGCGGGCAGCTCGCGCACGAAGCTCTCGACGTTCTCGATCTCCGCCGGCACGAAGTCGGACGGCATCTGGATCAGGATCGCTTCGAGCCGGTCGCCGAGCTCGAGCGCGCTCGCGGCGAACTCGTCGACGAGCGTGCGCGCGTGCAGCAGCCGGTGCTCGTGCGTGATCTCGCGCGTGAGCTTGAACGCGAACGTAAATCCCGCCGGTACCTGCGCCGCCCACCCGCGGACGCGCGCGGGCGGCGGCGTGCCGTAGAACGTCGAGTCGACCTCGACGCTCGCGAACTCGTCCGCATACTCGCGCAGGTAGGCTTCGGGGCGTGCGCCCGCGTCGTACATCGGACCGGACCAGTCGGGATACGACCAGCCCTGCGTTCCGAGCGCCAGATGCGGAAGGCTCAGCCGGTCCCCGCCTCGCCGCCGTCCTCGATCGTCACCTTCGTCATCACGTCGCCCGCGCGAATCTGCGCGACGACGTTCTGGCCCTCGACGACGTGGCCGAACACAGTGTACTGGCGATTCAGGAACGGCGCATCGTCGAGGCAGATGTAGAACTGCGATCCGGCCGAGTTGGGGCTGCCGGCGCGCGCCATCGCGACGGTTCCCGCGATATGGGGACGCTCGTTGAACTCGGCATCCAAGTTGTAGCCGGGGCCGCCCGTGCCGTTCCCGCTCGGGTCGCCGCCCTGGATCACGAAGCCGGGCTCGTACCGGTGGAACGTGAGGCCGTCGTAGAAGCCGGCGCGGGCCAGCTTGATGAACGCGGCGCTATGCTGCGGCGCGTCGTCCGGATAGAACGTGAAGACGATGTCGCCCTTCGCGGTCGCGATGCGGGCGCGGGCAGTCTTGGCCTCGTCCGCGAGCGTCCGGAGCTCGTCGCCGGAGGGCTTGGTGTTCGTGGGCATCGCCCGGTGGTACGGCACTCGCCGCGCATCCACCCCGTTCGATTCCGGTAGGTTTCTTCCGACGCGGTCGTGGGGTAGAATGGCCGACGAACCGGGGTTCGGGCCCCCTATGAGAACGCATTGATACATCTCGACGTGAACGACACCGGGCCGATCGGCGACGGCGCTTCCTTGCGCCTTGCGGTCCCGCCGGATGCCCGTTTCAGCCGCTACGTGCGCGAGCGCGTGGTGTCCTTTGCAGCATCGCTGAGCGTGCCGGAGGGCGACGCGCTCGAGTTCGTCACCGCCGTCTCGGAGGCGTTCGCCAACGCCGTCGAGCACTCGCGCACGCCGCAGAGCATCGAGATCCGTTGCTGGATCGTCGACCGCGAACAGTTGCTCGCCACCGTGATCGACCAGGGAATCGGGTTCGGCCCCGAGGCGCTGCGTACGCAGTTACCCGACCAGCTCTCCGAGCGCGGCCGCGGCCTGCCCATCATGCGGCAGTACACCGACGTGTTCAACGTGCGCAGCGCGCCGGGCAAAGGCACGGCGGTCATCCTCGGCCGGTACGTCGGGCGGCGGCCGTCATCGCAGCTCTCGGGTTAAGTCACCAGACCGGAGGCGTGCGTCCACACGCCGAGCTCGACGACGCCGAAGACGATCGACCACGCGAAGAGCGGCACGTACCACCACGACGGCCGCGTGCGGATCGCAAACGCCATCAGCGCGTACAGGAACGGGATGAAGTCCAGAGCGTGGCGCGCGCCCAGCTGCACCATGCCGGTGCTGTAGTACAGCAGCGCCGGGATCGCGCACAGCGCCGTCGCCAGCCACAGCAGCTGCACGGCGCGCTCGCGCACGGGCGCCAGGAGCGCGACGAGGAGCGCGGGGCTCGTGTACGTCAGCGCGGTGCCGAAGAACCCCGCGATCAGGTACGGCGGGCGGGCGATGACGTTCGGCGGCTGCACGAAGTAGAAGTGCAGTTGCATCGCGAGATTCTTGAGCGCGAACGGCGGCGCGGGATCGGTGCGGCCGACGTCCATGATGCGGTAGAACTTCGTGAACCCCACGTCGGCGAACGTTCCCCAGCGCGCCCGGTTGTAGAGCGCCGACGGAACGGCGAAGAGCGCCATGACGACGGCGGCGCCCGCAGCGCGCTGGGGCCGCGCTCGAATCGCCGGCCACACCGCGAGCGCGTAGACCGGCAGCGCGAGCATCATCGGATACCGGCAGAACGCTGCGCACAGCGCCCAGAGCGCGACGCGCCACGGCACGCGCGCCGTCAGACACTCGGCGATCGCGAGCAGCGTGAACGCGACCGAGCCGGCATGCGCGATGAACCACACGTCGCCCGTGACGCAGCAATACGCGTAACTCGTACCGAACAGGAGAAATGCCGTCATCGTCGCGGCCCACGCGCGTGAGACCCCGATCGTGCGCGCGACGAAGTAGGCGGCGCCCGTGCCGACGCCGCCCAGCAGGATCGAGACGACCGTCTCGTTCGCGCTGAGCCCCCACAGCGCCACCAGCGGAAGCATGAGCACCGCGGGCAGCGGCGCTTCGTAGACGTACGCCCGCCCATGGTAGGGAATCGCGTCGATGTAATCGCCCGGGAAGTGCGGCAGATACGGCTTGCCGTGCAGCCAGGCGTCGGCGAGCCACACGAAGTTGTCGAACGTCGCCGCTCTGAAGCCGGTGAACGCGCCGAGCAGCGCGACCGCGAGGACGCCTGCCGCGAGGGCATGCATTCGCTCGTCGCTCCGAAGGCGGCGCCAGATCATGCTTGCGCCTTCGTTCGGGCGCACGCCCACTCCTCAGACGCAGGTCGGTACCGCGGCGACGCGGTAGCCGCGACGCCATGGCTTCACGTTCGTCGATCCGCCTGCTCGCGCTCGGCTGCACCGTCGCGCTTGCTGCCGCGCTTCCCGCACGCGCGGACACGCCGCCGCCCGCAATCGACCCGGCCGTCGCCGCAGCGATCGCGAACGTGTCGCCGGCGCAACTGCGAGCGACCGACGAGCGGCTCGTCGGCTTCGGAACGCGCTCGACGTTTTCGGAGCGATCCGCACGCGGACGCGGCGTCTTTGCGGCGCGGGCGTACCTCGTCGACCGCTTCCGGCGGATCGCCGCGACGAGCGGCGGCCGCATGACGGTCGCGCTGGACACCTACGAGCAGCCCGCAGATCCGGCCAAGCGCGTGCCGCGAGCCGTGGAAATCTCGTCCGTCATCGCGACGCTCAGGGGCGACGACCCGGCCGCGCCTACCTACGTGATGTCGAGCCACTACGACTCGCGCAATACCGACAACGACGACGGCGTCCACGATGCGCCGGGTGCCGACGACAACGGCTCCGGCACGTCCGCCGTCGTGGAGGCTGCGCGCGTGCTGGCGCGCGTGCGGATGCACGGGACGGTCGTGTTCGCGTGCTTCGACTCCGAGGAGCAGGGGCTGTTCGGCAGCGCGCACTTCGCGCAGGGCCTCAAGGCCGCGCACGTCGACGTCGAAGGCGACCTGAACAACGACATCGTCGGCGCATCGGTCGGCGACGACGGCGTCAAGCGCGACGACACGATCCGCATCTTCTCCGAAGCCGTTCCGGCAGGCACGAACCCCGCACGGCTCAACGCGATCGGCTCGCAGAACGACTCGCCCTCGAACGAGCTCGCGCGCTTCGCGAAGGAGACGAGCGACGCGTACGCGACCGGCTTGCGCGGGATGCTGATCTGGCGCGCAGACCGCTTCCTGCGCGGCGGCGACCACGAGTCGTTCAACGCGCAAGGCTTTCCGGCGCTGCGCTTCACGGAGCCGCGCGAAACGTTCGCGCATCAGCATCAGAACGTGCGCGTCGAGAACGGGGTGCAGTACGGCGACCTGCTGCAGTTCGTCGACTTCGATTACCTCGCGAAGGTGACGCGCTACAACGCCGCGGCGCTCGCGGCGCTCGCCCTCGCGCCCGCCACGCCGAAGGTATCGGTCGACACGAAGGCGCTCACGAACGATACGACGCTGTTCTGGGACGCCGTCCCGCGCGCCGCCCGCTATGAAGTCGTTCGGCGGCTCACGACCGAACCGACGTGGACCGCGGTGCAGGACGCCGGCGACGTCACCCGCATCACGCTGCCCTTCTCGAAGGACAACTGGCAGTTCGGGGTGCGCGCGGTCGACGCGCAGGGCCACCGCTCACCCGCGGGTTTCCCCACGCCGGTTCGCTAGGGCTCGTTCAGAGGGCGTCGATCGCGCGCGCGAGCGCGGCGTCGCGCTCGGTGATCGCGTTCACGTCGTGCGACCACGTGCGCACGGTGACGCGATTCCACGACACGGCGATGTCCGGATGGTGGTCAAGGCGGTTCGCGACGACGGCGATCGCGTTGACGAAGGCGATCGCACCGTCGAAGCCCTCGCGCACGAACGTCTTCGTCAGCGCGCTCCCGTCGTCGGTCCATCCCGGCACGCCCGCGGCCATCAGACGATCCTGCGGTCGCGCAGCTCGCGCAGCGACGCGCCGGCCGCGGCGGCCGTGAAGGCGACGTCGTCGTCGCCGTGCGCGGCCGACACGAACATCACCTCGTTGTGGGACGGCGGCAGCAGCACGCCGCGCGCGCGCATCGCGTGATAGAACGCCGCGTACGCCGGCTGGTCGTCGCGCCGCTGGTCGTCGTACGACCGCGTGGGCGGGCCGGCACGGAACTTGAAGTCGACGATGCTTTCGAGCTGCACGACCGCGTACGGAAGTTCGAGCTCGCGCAGCGTCGCACCGATCCCCGTTGCGAGCCGCTGCGCGCGTTCATCCATTGCGGCGTACATCGCCGGGGCGCTTTCGACGTGATCGAGCACGCGGTGCGCCATCGCGACCGCAAACGGCATCCCCGCGTGCGTACCGCCCGTGAAGCACGGTCCGTCGGGAGCCAGCACGGCCATCACGTCCTCGCGGCCGCCGAACGCCGCGATCGGAAACCCGCCGCCCAGAATTTTGCCGATCGTCGTGAGGTCCGGCTCGACGCCCGCCCGGGCTTGCGCGCCGCCCAGACCCAGCCGCAGCCACGTGATGATCTCGTCGAAGATCAGCAGGGCGCCGGTTCGATTTGCGCGCTCGCGCAATCCGGCGAGAAAGCCCGGTTCCGGCAGGACGAGGCCCATGTTCGCGCAGACCGGCTCGACCAGGATCGCGGCGAGGCGCCCGCCGATGCGCGCGAGCTGACGGTCCACGTCGTCGAGGTCGTTGTAACGCGCCACGGTCAGGTCGGCGAGCGCCGTGGCGGGGATCCCCGACCGCTGCGCGTGCGGCGTCTCGGCCGACGCGCCCGCGTCCTGGAGCGCGAGATCGAAGTGGCCGTGATAGTTCCCGGAAAATTTGAGGATCGCGTCGCGGCCCGTGAAGGCGCGCGCGACGCGCACGGCGCTCTGCACCGCTTCGCTGCCCGTCGTCGTGAAGCGCAAACGGCGCATCGACGGCACGTGACCGCGAATGCGTTCGGCGAGCGCGACCTCGTCCAACGTCGTCGAACCGTACAGCACGCCGCGCACGGCAAGCGCGTCGAGCTCCCGCAGAAACGGCGGCGTGTGCCCGAACAGGAGCGGTCCGTACGCCATGACGTAGTCGACGTAACGCCGCCCGTCCGGATCGAAGGCGTACGGGCCTTCGGCGCGCGCGCAGACGAACGGCGCGCCGCCGACGCGGCGTCCCGCACGCACCGGCGAGCTGGCGCCGCCGGCGAGCGCGCCGTCGAGACGAAGTGGTGCGGTGGGAACGGTCACGGTGCTCCTCCGGCGGGACGTCTTAGTATACGCGAGGCAGCGCCGCCGGCGTCCGGAGGGAAGTCGCACGCCTTCGGCTTCGACGCGCGCCGCCCGCCCGGAAGCAAGCGGTCGCAGAACGTGCCGTCGAGCGCGCAGCCGGCGGCCCGCGAGCAGCAACGGAGCGCGAGCCGGATTCGCGAAACGGCGCCGAGAAGCGGACGCAGCATGACCACGAGCCGCGCGTTTAGAGCCGATCACGTCGGAAGCTTTCTTCGTCCGAAAGAGCTCTTGGAGGCGCGGGGCAGCGGCACGCCGCCCGAGCGCTTGCGCGAGATCGAAGACCGCGAGATCCTGCGGATCCTCGCGAAGCAGAAAGAGCTCGGGTTCGAGATGTTCACCGACGGCGAGTTCCGCCGCGGCGGCTTCATGAGCGATCTGACCGACGCCGTCGAAGGCTTCGACGAAGGTGAAGGCGTCGCGCGCTCGTGGAACGCGGCCGGCGCGGCGACCACGGTTGCACCGAGCGCCGTGAAAGGGATCGTCACCTCCAAACTGCGCCAAGCGCGCCGCCTCACGGGCCTCGAGACGCCGTTCATGCTCGCGCACAGCCCCGGTCCGATCAAGATGACGCTTCCCAGCGCGACGCAGTTCCCCGCCATCGCGTACAAGAAGGGCATCAGCGATGCTGCGTACGCAGACGCGTCGGCGTTCCTGCGCGACGTGGTCGAGATCGTGAAGTCCGAAACGGCGGCGCTCGCGGCCGACGGCGTGTCGTACATACAAATCGACGCGCCGCGCTACAGCTACTACCTCGATCCGAAGTGGCGCGACTTTCTGCGCGCGGAGTTCGGCGAGCCCGAGGCGCTGCTCGACGAAGCGATCGCGTCCGACAACGCGTGCTTCCGTGCGGCGCGCAAGCCGGGCGTCACCCTGGCGATCCACCTCTGCCGCGGCAATAACCGTAGCCAGTGGTACGCGGCCGGCGGCTACGACGCGATCGCGGAGAAGCTCTTCAACGCGCTCGAGGTCGACCGCTTTTTGCTCGAGTACGACGACGAGCGCTCGGGCTCGTTCGAGCCGCTGCGCTTCGTCCCGAAGGGCAAAACCGTGGTGCTCGGCCTCGTCAGCTCGAAGAAACCCGAGCTGGAAGACCAGCACGAACTGTTGCAGCGGATCGAGGAAGCATCGAAGTTCGTACCGCTCGAGAATCTCGCGCTCAGCCCGCAGTGCGGCTTCGCGTCGATGGCCGAAGGCAATCTTCTCACGGAGGACGATCAGTGGGCCAAGCTCCGGCTCGTCGTCGACACGGCCCGCAAAGTATGGGGCTAACGAAGGCCCCGCCACGCTAAGCGTGTTCGTTGTCACCCTGAGCTTGTCGAAGGGCGTGCCGGCATGACCGTGATCGCCGCATTGCTCGTGACGGCGGCAGCGTATGCGTACGGGCTCGTGCGCGTGCGCGCTCTCGGACGCGCGTTTGCGCCGTGGCACGCCGTCGCGTTCGCCGGCGGGCTTGCGACGATCGCCGGTTCGGTGTCGGGGCCGTTCGACGAGCTCGCGGACGGCTCGCTCGCGTGGCACATGGCGCAGCATCTCGTGCTGGTCTCGCTCGCCGCGCCGCTGCTGCTGCTCGGTGCGCCGCATCGCCTCGCGCTCGCCGCGCTGCCGCCCGGTCCGGCCGCCGCGCTCGCCCGCGTCCTGAACTCCGCGCCGCTGCGCCTGCTGGTGCACCCCGGCGTTGCGTGGCTGCAGTTCGCGGTCGTGCTCTACGGCACGCACTTCTCTCCGCTCTACGAGGCGGCGCTCGAGAACGAAGCGGTGCACGCGTGCGAGCACGCGCTCTACCTCGCCTCGGCGATCGTCTTCTGGACGCCGCTGCTCGCCGTGGCGCCGGCGCCCCACGCACCGCCGCACCCGATCCGCATCCTCGCGCTGTTCTTCGCGCTGCCGATGAGCGCATTCCTCGGCTTCGCGTTCTACGTCAACCGCACGGTGATGTACGCGCACTATGCCGCGCGTCCCGGTGCGCTCGCCGACCAAACCCAGGCCGGCGTCGTCATGTGGCTCGCGGGGAGCGGACCGCTGCTGCTCGCGATCCTGTGGTGCATCGCGGACTGGGGCGCGCGCGAGCGCCGTCTTGACGCGATCTCCGACGCCGCCGGCTGACGAGCCTCAGCGCGTGGCGAACAGCAGCGACACCGCGCTGAACGCCTTCGTGCGCAGCGGGACGTACGCGCGGCGCGTGAAGACGTCATAGCCGTTCGTCTCGATGCGGTCGAGAATGCCGCGGTACAAGTCGAGCGCTAGGCGCACGCAGTAGCGCGCGTCGGGAACGAGCATCGCGATGCCGGGCTCGGCGTCCCGGTAGAGCGCGCGCACGCGCAGGATCTCGAAGCGCAGCAGCGCGCGGAACCGCGCGTCGAGCACGCCCGCCGCAATCGCCGCCTCGGTGCAGCCGAAGCGCTCGAGGTCTTCCGCCGGCAGGTAGATACGGCCCATGCGCGCGTCCTCGCCGACGTCGCGCAGGATGTTCGTCATCTGCATCGCGCGCCCGAGCGCGATCGCGTGCCGCTCGGCGTCCGGCGCCGCCGTGCCGAGCACCGGCAGCACCAGCAGGCCCACGGTGGACGCGACGAGGTCGCAGTACCGCTCGAGCTCCGCGTACGTCGCATACCGCCGAACGGTCACGTCGGCGCGTGCGCCGCGCAGCAGGTCGAGCGCCGGCTCGATCGGGATCGCGTAGCGCTCCGCCGCGTGGGCGAGCGCGGTAAAGACAGGCCCGTCGGGCCCGCCGTCGTAGGTGTCGCGCAAGCGCTGCTCCCACGCGTCCAGCGCGAGCAGCCGTTCGCGCGCGGGCGCCTCGCGGTCGGCGATGTCGTCGGCGATGCGGCAAAACGCGTACACCGCCCACACGGCGCGCCGCTTGGGCGGCGACAAGCACAACGAGCTCAAATGGAACGTCTTGGAATGGACGCGCGCGATCTCGCCGCACGCGCGGTAGCACGCTTCGAGAGCGTGTCCTCCGTCAACCGCGATCATCGGCACCGATCATCGCGTCCGCCGCCATCCGCGCGCTGCGAACGGCACCTTCGATGCTCGCGGGGAACTTGGTGTCGACGTAGCACCCGGCCAGGAAGACGTTTCGCACGGGAGTGCGCACCCCCGGCCGCATTCGTTCGGCGCCGGGTGCCGCGCGGTAGACGCTGCGCGGGACGCGTACGAGCTTCGCCTTGACCAGGTGTGCGCGCGTCGCGAGCGGATAGATCTTGACCAGGTCGTCCATCACGGCGGTGACGACCGTCTCGTCGTCGTGGGCGATGAGCGCATCCGCCGGCGCGACGCACGCTTCGATGAACGACTTGTCCGGCCAGCCGTAGCCGGGCGATGCCTGCCCGAGGTCGGCGTGCACGGCCAGGATCGTCCCGGGCGAGAACATGAGATTGGTGAACCGCGACACCGGGCGGTCGAACCACAGGTGCGCGTTGATCACCGGCGAGCTCTCGAGCGTCGCGACGCCGCGCATCGACGGGTGGCGCAGCATTGCATCGGGGAAGATGCGCCGCGCGTCGTGCACGGGCGTCGCGACGATGACGTTGCGCGCCTCATACGTTCGGCCGTCACGCGTGCGCACGCCGGTGCAGCGGTCGCCCGCGAACAGCAGCTCGGCGACCGGCGCCGCCGGCTCGATCGTCGCGCCCGCGCGGCGCACGTGCGCGGCGAGCGGCTCGACGAAGCGCGCGCCCGGCGGACCATCCAGAAACCCAGCGCGACTCGCGTGGCGCGACGACGCGAAGTACGCCATGACGCGCAGCATCGCTTCGGCCGAGATGCGTTCGACGGGCGTGAAGTTCAGCGCGAGCGCCATCGGCGCGAAGAAGGTGCACAGCATGTGCTCCGACATCCCGCGCCGGCGGTGCCACTCCGCATAGGTGATCGCATCCTGCGCGTCCGCATACGCGTGGTTGCGCATCAGCACGGGCAGCGTCCCCCGCGCGAACAAGGCCTTCTCCCAGTGGTTGAAGACGTGCCGCGCGCCGAGCACCGCACCGATCCCATTGAACGGCGCGGGCGCATCCACGAAGCGGAACTCTTCGTAGACCGGCTTGCCGTTCCAGCGCGGCGAGAAGCCGGCCGGCATCGCCCAGGTCAGCGCGTGCGGCTGCCACAGCACGTGGTGCGCGATGCCGACGTCGCGCATCAGCGCGTGCAGCGCCGTGTAGCCGCCGAAGAACGCGTGCAGGCCGGTCTCGAGCACGTCGCCGTCGCGGTCGCGCCACGACGACAGCTTGCCGCCGAGGATCGGCCGCTTTTCGAGCACGGTCACCGAGCGGCCGGACTCCGCGAGGATCTTCGCCACGGCGAGCCCCGCCGGTCCGCCTCCCGCGATCAGCGTGTCAACCATCCGACCTCGCCGTGAGTTGAAGGAACGTGCAGCTGGAGATCACCCCGGACACCAATATTCGCGAGCTCGTTGCCGACCTGCCCGTCGCGGAGGCCGTGCTGACCGAGTTCGGCCTCCACTGCGCGGGCTGCGGCGTCAACAAGTACGAGACGATCGGGCAGGGCGCGAACGCGCACGGCCTGCGTGCCGAACCGATCGTCGCCGCGCTGACCCAGGCGCGCCTCTCCGGCCGCGTCCCGACGATCATGAACGACGACCGCCGCCCGGCACGCCGAGCGCCCGGCGAGTTCAACCGCCGCGCACGCTTCAAGTACGTCGTCCCCGTCATGTCGGGCAAGGGAGGCGTGGGCAAGTCGCTGACCACCGCGCTGCTCGCCGTCGGGCTCCGCCGCGCCGGCAAGAAGGTCGGCATCCTCGACGCCGACATCACCGGCCCGTCGATTCCGCGCCTCTTCGGGCTCACGCAGCCCCTCGGTCTCGAACCGGATCCGTCCACGCCGCCCGGCCAGCAGCCCAAGCCGCTGATGGTGCCGGCCATGTCGCGCTCGGCCATCGAGATCGTCAGCTCGAACCTGCTCACGGACAAAGAGGACACGGCGATGATCTGGCGCGGTCCGATCCTCTCCGGCGTCATACGCCAATTCTACGAGCAAGCGCTCTGGTCGGATGTCGACTATTTGCTGATCGATCTTCCGCCGGGAACCTCGGACGCACCGCTCACCGTACTGCAGTCGCTCGCGGTCGACGGCATCGTGCTCGTGACGATGCCGCAGCGGCTGGCGACGATGATCGTCCGGAAAGCCGCCAACCTCGTGCACCAGCTCGGCAAGCCGATCGTCGGCGTCGTCGAAAACATGTCGTACTTCGTTGCGCCCGACACCGGCAAGCGGTACGACGTCTTCGGCCCGTCCTACGCGGACGAGGTCGCGGAGCTGGCCGGAGCGCCGGTGCTCGCGCGGCTCCCGATCGACCCGATGCTCGTGGAGAAAGCCGACCACGGCCGCGTCGAGGAGATCGACGATCCGGTCGTCGATCTGCTCGCCGACAAGCTGCAAGCCGCGATGGCCGCCCGCCCGCCGAAACCGGAAGAAACGATCTCGCTGATCTGAAGCGTGCTCCGCATCGGTCGCGGTGTAGACGACAGCGTTACGGTGGTGTGCTGCGGACGCAGCGGTCCATGCCCGTCTCGCCCGGCGACAGCGTGAGCCGTTCGAATGCGTCTCTGCCGGTCACGGTGTACTCAATGAACTCCGGCTGCGGCGGCGATTCTCCGAAGACGAATGCCCAGTGCGCATCGATCCACGGCCGAGCCCTGGCAGCACGCAACCCGTGGCGCCGGTAGATCCATGCGCCGTCTGCGTCGCGGATGAACTCCTCATGAACCGCCCCGGCGTCACGAGCGACGCCGCCAAATGTGGTCGTCCATGCTTCCCTTCCAAAGCTGCACCGCCAGGTTCCAGGGAAGAACGTGCGTACGTCGACACGCTCAGGCTTTGGCGGTACGCGGATGGCGAACGTCGCCGCATACGTCCCCGGCACAGGACGACAGTTCGACCTCGCGGGCGAGTATTGCGCGCGCCGTGCGGTGTCGACCGCCGCTTCGATGAACAGCGGGTCGCTCCAGGTCGATGCGACCGCGTCTACTACCGCTCCGTTCGGGCCGACGGAAACGACGACGTACACATCGCCGGATAGTCCCAGCCTGAGGGCCTCCGGCGGAGGCGGCACAACGATGCGCGCTTTCGGACCGGCCGGTATGTAAGTGAGGAAACATGCCGTCGCCGACGGCGCGTGAATGCTCGCAGGGGTGGGCACTCCAGCGGCCGCCACAGCGCCGGCAACGACGATCACTGGAGCGATCATTCGACCGGCACCCGAGACGACTCGCGACTTGACGCCGTGACCAACCCACGAGATTTGCATCCACGCAAGGCGCGCAACCTACTTCGCGGGGCCGGCGAACAGGATGTAGTTGCCGTCCGGATCGACGACGCTGATTGTTCTCGCTCCCCACGGCTCCGTCTTGAGCGTTTGCGCAAACCGCGTTCCCGCCGATTCGAAATCGATGAATAACCGTTCGATCTCATCGGCGCTGCCGATGGTGATCGTTGCGGACAGCAGCTGCTCGCGCTCCCGGATATCGCCGGCGAAGACCGGCTCGCACACCAATCGCAGGTTCAGGCGCGCGCTGTCGCGACGAACCTGTCGGTAGAACGGCGGATCGCCGTACGTGAAGGCCACGTCGAATCCGAGCTTGGACGTAAAGAACGCGCCACGACGCGGTGATGTCGGCGACGTAGAGCTGCGCTTCGGTAGAATTCAGGACGGGGCGGTTCAAGATTGCTGTCGTTTTGCGCGGCATTGCACGTGCTCCGACGTTGAGGACAGGCGGGCGTTCGTGCAGGCTCAGTCCTCCACGGCGCCTGCCCTACCCTCCGGGACAACGCTCGGACGCCGTCAAAGCCTCCGGCATGCGCATCGATTTCCGCGTCAGCGCACCCGCCGCCGTGCTGCTGCTCACGGCGCCGCTGGTCGCGCTCGCGCAAACTTCCGCTCCGGACGTGATCCACGCGGCGAGCCGCGTGACCGCCTCCGCGCCCGTCTCGACGGTTCTCGTGTCCGTCGTCGCGCGCGGCGCCGTCGACCAGTACACGCTGGCGGCGGCGATGCGGGCTGCCGGCGTCGAGAACATCACCGTGTATCGCGCGCGGCGGATCGCCGATCTTCGCCCCGTGACGATTCGCGGGCGCCTCACGAATCTCACGCGCGCTCGCCTCGACGCCGTTTCGGACGCGGCGCGAACCTACGCGGCGTCGCACCAAGCCACCACCACGAGCGTCGACGCGACCTTCTATGGGCTCGCCGCCGACTGTCCGCCCGTCGAGCGGCGCGCCCGCGAATCCGCGCTCGCGGCCGCGCGGCAACGCGCGGACGAGGTCGCCGCCGAGCGCGGGGTACGGCTGGGCGATGCGATCGAGACGCATCAGACCGGCGGCTGTCCGCGACCGGGGTCTCTGGGCGGCGTCGCCGCGTTCGATCCCGATACGCTGTCGATGCGGGTGACGGTCACCGAGACCGCGTCCTTCCGCGTGGCGACGTGACACTGCGTTCGACGCTCTCGTTCGCGACCGTCGCCGCATCGCCGTACCGAGGGGCCGCGCTGGGATTCACGGCTGCCGTCGTGCGTGCTGTCCGGCATACTTCGCCGACATCGCGAGGTTGCGCCGGATCAGCGCGTCGGTGCTGTGTCCGGTGTGGTCGAGGATATCGTCGATGCGCCACCCGGAGGCCGTCTTGACCTCGACCATCGTCAGGACGTTGCCCTTCGGATAGCGCTTGTACGAGATCTTGACCGGCACGGTCGCCGTCGATCCGGTCACGCTGGGCGTGCCGACCGTCGCGTAATCGGCCTCGATCTGCGCGTCGATGAACGGGTTCGCGTCCAGCACCAAGGTGTGCGTGCGCGCTTCGACCGCGAATACACGCGTCAGATCGCCGTAGAAGCGCGCCGAGAGCACCGGGCGGATCGCATGCAGGTCGCGGTTCGCGTCGTGCCCGTGGAAGACCCAGGCATACAGCGCGGACGCGGCGGCTGCGGGCGTCTGGGCGGGGGCCGCCGTCGCGACGGCGCCCGCGAGCGCGAATGCGGTCAACGCCGGAGCAGCAAAGCGCAAGCTCATCGGCGCGGTGTTCCCGGGCTTCGCGTGAACTCATGCCTGCGTCGCCGCGCATAGGCGACGCAGGCGCGCGTTTCGACAAAACCGGGTAATGCGTCGACATGAACGACGGAACGCCGCTGCGCCGGGTCGCGCTCGGCGCAGCAGCCGGGCTCGCGCTCGGGTACGCCGCGGCGCGCGCCGCGCAAGCCGTCCGCGATCTCCGCTCGCCGGTGCCACCGTTGCCGCACCCCGACGCGCGGCGGTATGGCGCCGCACGACGCGCGCTCATGGTCGCGAGCATGGTGCGGGGAGTCGCCACGCTCGCGGCAACGGCGTTCATCGTCGGCGACCGCCTCGACCGGGCGCTCCACACGCTGCCGCGACCGCTCCGGGCGCCGGCATTTGCGCTGGCCGTGCTCGCACTCGATGCCGTGCGTGACGCCGGCAGCGACTACGTCGAAGGGCACGTGCTCGAGCGCGTCTACGGCACGTCGAATCAAACGGCCGGCGCGTGGGCGGCCGACTACGTGAAGGGCCTGGCCGTCGCCGCGGTGATCACCGGCGGGCTGGTCGCGCTCGCCGACGCCGTGGTCGTGCGCGCGCCGCGCCGGTGGCCCATGCTCGCGATCGCGGCGACGCCGCCGCTGCTCGCGTTCGCGACCGTCGTCGCGCCGACGTTCGTCATGCCGCTGTTCAACCGGTACGAGCCCGTCCGCGGCGACCTCGAAGCGCGTATTCGCGTCCTCGCGACGCGCTACGGCGTCGGCAACGCGTCGATCCTGCGCTTCGACATGAGCCGCCAGACGAAGAAAGCGAACGCCTTCGTCACCGGCGTGCTCGGAACCGAGCGGATCGCGCTCGGCGACACCCTGGTCGAGAACTTCGAGGACGACGAGACGATGTTCGTCGTCGCCCACGAGCTCGGCCACTACGTGCGCCGCGACCCCTGGCTCGGCATCGCGCTGGGAACCGCGGCGCTCGCGATGATGCTGCTCGGCGCGAACGCGGCGCTCGTACGAACGACCGGACGCGGGCTGACCTCGCCGGCGCAAGGCGCGCGCCTGGCGTTCTACGCGACGCTCGCGCAGCTCGCCCTCATGCCGGCGATCAACGCGGTGTCGCGGACGATGGAACGCCGTGCCGATCGTTTCGCGGTCGATGCGACCGCCGATCCGGCGGCCGGCGCGCGCGCGTTCCGCCGGCTCGGCGAGCAGAATCTCGCGGAGCTCGACCCGCCCCGTTGGGCGGAGCTGCTCTTCTCCTCGCACCCGTCGCTTGCGTCACGCATCCGCGCACTCGAGGCCGCCGCCCCCTAGAACTCGTCCTCGAACGGATCACGCTGCGCGAAGGCCGCAGCACGCGCGTCCAGCCAGCGCACGAACGGCGCCGTCGCACGTATCGCGTCGCGAAACGTCCGAAACGCACCGCGCTCGCGCAGCTCGCCGTCGGAGACAGTGCGGCGCACCATGTAGTTCCGGGCACGAATCAGCGGCAGACGTGGATGCGTCTTCGGAAAACCGCGCGGCGTCACGCGAAGCGGGTCGGTGTCGACGGGCCCGTACGGCCGCATCGCGGCCGATGCGGCGATGCGGTCGAAGGCGCGCGCCTCGGCTGCGTCTTCGGCGAACGCCGTGCGCAGCGCGTGCAGCGCGGGCTTCTCCGGCACGTAGATGCCGGCCGAAAACTCCGAACCGCCCGGCGCGAGGTGCAGATAATAGCCCGCGAACGCCCCGCTCTTGCCGCCCGGCGAGATCCACGCCGACAGCCAGGTCTTGTACGGATCGCGCTGCTTGTGGAATCGCGTGTCGTTCGCGATGCGAAACAGGCACGCGCGCGGGTCGGCATGGCGCAGCCGGTCGTCGAACTCGGCCGCCGCGAGCGTGACCATCGTGACGAGGTCTTCCCACCCGTGCCGGACGTGCTCGTCCCAGTCTTCGCGGTGGGCGTGAAACCACGCCCGGTCGTTGTTCTTCTTCAGCCCGCGCAGGAACCGGAACGCGACCGCGAGATCGAGCGGTTCAGCGCGCGGCATGGATCAATGCGGCCGGGCCGACTCGGACAGCAGTGACGCGAGGTGATCCTGCCACACCTTGGCGACTGTGTGCGTGCCATGACCGCGCGTGTCAGGCGTGATCGGGAGCAGCACGTACCGTCCGTGGCGTACCTTGACGATTTCACGCTGCAGGATGCCGAGCTCGGGAGGGTTGATCTGATCGTCCGCGCTGTTCACCGCGAGCAGCGGTGCGACGATCTTGCCGAGGTCCGGTTCGGGATCGTAGTCGCGCGACGCCTCGAACTGATAAATCATGTCGTTCGCATCGTACCGTGCGGCCGCCGGCGCGACGGACTTCGCATAGTATGCGTCCGCCGCGTCCCGCGTCGGGAAGAGCGTCTGGTCGTACAGCGGCGCGGAGCCGAAGATCCACAGGATGTCGACGGCGGCGCGCATGCCGTTCGCCGGTTCCGTCTTGTATTCGCCTCCTGCATACGCCGGGTCGCTGCGAAGCGCGTCGACGATCATGTCGCGCCACACGCGGTTGCGTCCGCCGATCTGCACAGGCACGCTCGCGAGCGGCATGAGCGCGTCCATCATCGTCGGGTACATCTCGCCCCAGAGCCACGTCTGCATGCCGCCCATCGAGGTGCCCATGACGAGCCGCAGGTGGTCGACGTGCAGCGCGTCGACGAGCACGTCGTGCTGCGCCCGTACCATGTCGCGGTAACCATAGTGCGGGAACTTCGCGTGCAGGCCGTCGCTGGGTTTCGACGACTTGCCATGACCGATGCCGTCCGGGATGACGATGAAGTACTTGCTCGCATCCAGCACCCCGCCCGGCACGAACAGCACCCCCGCGAAGATGTCGCGTAGGAACTGGTTCGCGTCGCCGCCCGTGCCGTGCATGACCAGAACCGCGTTGTCGACGTGCCCGGCCGCGTCACGGTGCGGCGTGCCGAGCGTCACGTAGTGCAGGCGCAGCTTGTCGAGCGTCTCTCCGTCGTCGAACCGGAACTGCGGCACGACGTAGGTGCCGTCCGCCGGATCGGGCCAAGGCGCAGCGCCCGCAGAGCCGCCCGCGCCGAATGCGAGCGTCATCACCAGAACGATGCCGACGAACAGCCGCTTCATGCGCCCGTCTACGCGACGGGCCCGAAAGACCCCGCTTAGACGGTGACGACCGGCGACGGCCGCGTGCCCAGCCAGGACGCGAGGTCCGTCTTCGCGTCGACGTGCACCGCGTCGCGCAGCTCCCGGCGGAACTCGCCGAACAGGCCGAAGGCCTCGGCGAACGCGTCGTGCTTGTGGATCGACTCGTAGTTGACTTGCGTCGCGCCCACGTACGCCGCATCCGGGAAGTCGCCGTACACGTCGAGCACGCGCGCCAGGATGCCGCGCACGACGTCCTCGACGAACTTCGGGTTGTGGTGCGCCTTGTTGACGATGAAGAACTCATCGGGACGCTTGAGCAGGTCGTACGTCTCGCTCGACATCGACGACTCGACGATCTCGACCAGATCCTCCGCGCGCACGTCGTCGGAGTACGGCGCGTCGGCGCCGACGTAGACGCCGCCGCGGCCGCGCTGGTTGTGGGTTGCGACCGGCAGCGCATCGAGCGCGCGCGCCGCATCGGCCTCGCTGAAGCCGGCGTCCTGGAGCTCGCGCAGCGAGTGCTCCCGCACCATCAGCTGCGCGCACGGGCACGCGGTCATGCCTTCCGCCTCGACGCCGACGACTCGGCGCGAGCCGTTCGCGTCGGCGTGCGCGATGCCGACCAGCGTGTACGTCTCCTCGGTGCGCTTGCCGCTGACCGGCGTCCAGCGCTCGAGACCGAACTCGGCGCGCAGGCGCACGTCGGCTCGAAGCGCGCCTTGCGACGCGACGATCTCGCGCGCGATCTGCTCGGTGAGGTCCTCGACGCGCGATGGCTTGTCCTTGCGCGCCAGCACGTCGAGCGTCGCCGCTTCGAGCAGCTCCGAGAAGCGAGACATGTGCACGCCGGCCTTGTCCGGCGCCAGGTCGGCGACCATCGTGAAATCCCCGTGAAACAGCCGCTCCTCGCCGCCGACGCGCAACCGGATGATGTGCTTGACCGACGAGACGCCGACGCGGTTGAGCGACAGCCGCACGTCGGGCTCTTCTTCTTGGCGGTTCGAGGTGAAGTGCATCGAGCGACGCTTGCGAACGATCGGGTCGTGCGGCACGGACGCCGCTAAATCCGCGATCGTTTTGCCGCTGCGCGGATCGACCACGCCGGGCGCGATCTCCGCCAGCGGCACGAGGTTGAAGGCGCGCTCGGCAAGGTAGGGATGCGGCACTTCAAAGGCGCCGAAGTCGGCGACGAGGTCGTCGATCAGCAAGATGTCGAGATCGATCGGGCGCGCGTCGAGCGGCGCGCGCGAGCGGCGCCCCACGGCGGTCTCGATCCCCCGGATGAAGCGTTCGAACGCCGGCGGCTCGAGCGCCGTCGTCAGCGTCGCCGCGACGTTCAAGAATGCCGGGCCGGAGCAGCCGTTGGCTGGCGGCGTCTCGTAGAACGACGAGACCGCCTCGACGCGCGCCTGCGTGCGCAGCCGCTGGAGGGCACCGAGGATCGAGCTCTGCCGGTCGCCCAAGTTGGCACCGAGACCGACGTAGACCGTGTGCATCGCGTTCTTAGAACCGCTCTTCCGGCAGCCGAGTTGCCCCCGCGATCGCGCCGAGCACGCGCGCCAGTTCGACGGTCTGCGCGACATCGTGCACGCGCAGCAGTCGAGCTCCGGCCGCGATGCCTGCCGCGGCGGTCGCGAGCGACGGCACGAGCAGGTCGCGCGCGGGACGCCCGAACAGCCGCCCCAAGAAGCTTTTACGCGAGCTCGCGAGCACGATCGGGTATCCGAGCGCACGAAGCTCGCCGAAGCGCGCGAGGATCTCGAGGTCGGTCGCCGGCTCCTTGCCGAACTCGAGCCCGGGATCGACCGCGATCGCGTCGCGCGCGACGCCCGCGGCAACGGCGCGCTCCGTGCGCTCGAACAGGAAGGCGACGATCTCGGCAAGGACGTCGCGGTACACGTACGACTGCGGGTCGCGCACGTTCAGCTGCCCCTTGAGGTGCATGACGATCAGCCCGGCCCCGTGCTTGGCGGTGACGTCCGCGAGCGCGGGGTCGGCCAGACCACTGCAGTCGTTGATGAGGTGCGCTCCTGCGGCAAGCGCAGCGTCAGCGACGGACGCGGTGACGGTGTCGACGGAGATCGCGACGTCGAGGCCGGCTTCGGCGATCGCACGCACGGCGGGCTCGACGCGCGCGCGCTCCTGCGCGGCGTCGACGCGCGCGCTCCCGGCCGCGTACGACTGACCGCCGACATCGACGAGCGCACCGCCGTCCGCGACGATCGCGCGGGCGCTCGCGAGGGCCGCGTCGACGCCTGCGACGCGCTCGTAGAACGAGTCGGGCGTCACGTTGACGATGCCCATCACGCGCGCCTCGCCGCGCACGTCGAGCGCACGGTCCCGGAGCCGCAGCGACGACGGCGGTTCCGATGCGCGCTCGAGCACGAGCAGCATCGCGTCGATCGCTCCGGCGTCATCCGCATGCGCACGACGCCTCGCACGGAGCAACGCTGCGCGCGAAGCGGCGACGAGCGTCTCATCGTTCGAGCGTGCCACGGCTGCGCCGGCACCCTCCAGCAACGCGCGCACGACTTCCGACACCACGCCGTCGATCACGAACGCCCGTGACTCCGCGTGATCCGCGAGCAGCTGCGCATCGGCGCGGCTCAACCCGCCGTGGAAGCGCGCGCGCAGCGACGCGGTGCCGGCGTCGCCGAGAGACCGCACGCGCATCCTAGCTCGCGAAGGCCGCGTGCAACCGCATGCGTGGAACGTTCGAGAGGCGGCGACGGCTCACCGCCTCTCGAATGCAGCGCTTACTGCGCGGCCGTCGTGCCCGGCGACGGCGACGCGGACGGCGTCGGGGTCGGCGTCGGCTTGGGCGTGTGAGACGTCTGCGGCTCCGGCGACGGGCTCGACGTCGGCGCGGCCGTCGGCGTTGCGGTCGCGGCCGGCGTCGGCTTGGGCGTGTGAGACGTCTGCGGCTCCGGCGAGGGGCTCGACGTCGGCGCGTTGGTCGGCGATTGCGTCGGGGCGACCGTCGGCGACGAGGCCGGACGCGGCGTCTCGAAGGGCGTTACTACGCCGACGTGGACGACCGCGGACGCGCCCTTGTCGCCGAGCCCGACGATCACGCAGCGGCCTTGACCGACCGGCGAGAGCGTCCACGTGGGGCTTGCGCCGGACGTGTTGATCACGCCCGTGCAGTCGCCGCTCAACCGGAAGGTGCCGGTGAAGCTTTGCTGCGAGAACGTCACGACGACCGGTGCGTCGGTCAGCGCCGCGAACTGCACGTTCGCCGGCGACGCGAGCACCGGCGCGGGCTTCGTCTCGGGCGGCGGATTCGAGGGAACCGACGACGGGACGGGCGTCGGCGTCGCGGCCGTCGCGGAGACCGCGTATACCGCGAAATAGTACACCTGGTTGGCGGAGAACGTCAGCGGTTTGCCGTTCGAGGCGAACGCCAACTGCGTGCCGCCTTTGCCGCTGGTCGTCTGCGCCGCACTGACCGTCGCCGGTCCTTCGAAGCCAAGCTGCCATCCCGCGGCGGAGAGCATCGGATCGACGAACGCGAGCCAGTACGTCACGCCGCTGGTCGGCAGCGTGCCCGGCACCACGAACGTGAACGCGGGCGCCTGGGGCACCGTGACGTCAGCCGAAAATTGCAGACGCAGGTAGGCGATCACACTGCGCCCGTCGTCCCGCGCTGCGCGCACCGATGCCGCCGCCCGCCGCGCGCCGAGCGCAGGCACGGTGCCGTCGCTGGACGTCGAGTACACGGCGGCGACCGTGGCATCCGGCGGGACGATCGCGCTCGCCGGGATGACGAGGCTGGCCGCGGCGCCGCTCGGATCGGACGGTAACGGCACGGGCACCGTTGCCGCTCCGGGAGCAGCCGTCGGGATCGCCACGGCGTTGGAAGCGGTGAACGAGGCCGACGATGAGGGCGCCGACGTCGGGGCGCTGGGAGGAAGCGCGCCGTTCGCAACGCTCGTCCCTGAGCTGCCGCCTCCGCCGCCGCATGACGCGAGCGCGGCGACGCCGAGAACGGCGCCGCCGAGAAGCGCTGAAATCCGTTTCATGCTCTCAGGGATCGGCGGGCACCGGCTCCGTACGCGCAATAGGCGCTGTGCCCGCGCTCACAAGGATACCCGCACGGTACGCGGCATGCGGCCGCGCGAGATTAGATGGCGCGCACGTTGTGCGCGCTGAGCACGCCGTCGACGCGCACGCGCAGGTCGACGAGATGCGCGCGCGTGCCGTCGTCGCGGGCGACCGCGACGGCATGACCCAGGCGGCCGGAAAGCCGCATCAGGTTGTACCGCGCGAGCGCCTGCGTCTCGCGCGGGAGGTCGAGCTGATCGGCGTACGCGGCCGGCAGCGCGACGATCTGCATCTGCAGGTCGGCGAAGCGGCGTTGCAGCTCGCGATGCGTCGGGGCGATCGTCGGGCGGCCGAGGTCGTCGAAGATGGCGGCGTTCGACCACGCGAACAAATCCGCCAGCGTCATCGTGTCGCCGGGTTTTTTCACCTTGAGCTCCTGGTCCGCCACGCGGTCGAGGTTCACCGGCGCGAACAGCTCGCCGATCACATCATCCTGCAGCTCGGCGATCACCTCGCGCACGGGGAAATCCGAGCGTCGCACGGCATTCGCGCCCCAGTGGATGCCATACCGCGTCGGCGCCGCTTCGTTCAGCAGCTCGGGCGAGAAGCGGAACGCCTGCGAGGACAAGATCCAGCGGTCGAGCAGATCGAACGCTTGGCGCTGCTTTGTGCGCGGGATCGGCACGAACGGCGGCGGCGCACCGGGCTGCCCGCGATGGGCGCGCGAGGTGTAGATGCCGCCGACGAATTTCGAGGCGAGCACCGCATTGTTGAGCTCGTTGTTCAACACGGTCACCAAACCGGCACGCAGGTCTTGGTAGGAGCGCGTGTCGCCGGGATAGCGCCGCGTGAGGCGCACCGTCACGTCGTCGTCGATGCGGAACTGCTCCTGCACGTAGCGCAGCGGATCGCTCGAGAGATCGAAACGCTGGATGCGCGGGTCGATCGCGAACGCGCTCGCATCCTCATCGGTGCCGTACGCATGACCCGGCTCGGTCGAACGGCGCCGCGATGTGCGAGAGTTGGACGGCTTCGTCGGCCGACGAGCGCACGTTCGGGAAGGCGCGGTAGCCGTACTCGATCGCCCAGTAGTCGTACGTGCCGAGCTTGGTGGGAAAGTAATCCGCCTGCCGTTCTCCGGGCGCGGCGATGTTCGCCGGCGTGTAGTCCATCACCGAGGCCGTGGTGCCGTGCGCGCGCGTGAACGCGGGATCGTGCAGCTGCGCGTACGTGAATGCCGTCGAGCCTTCGAAGTTGTGCCGCAGGCCCAGCGTGTGGCCGACTTCGTGCATCACGGTGCTGTAGAGCCATTCCTGCGCGTACCGTTCGCGGTCGGCGGCCGTCGCCCGCGGGTTCTGCTGCAGCAGCAGCGAGCCGAGCGCAGCCTGCGCGACGCCGTCCTCTTCGATCGTGCACTCGTCGGCCGATTCCGAGGCACCGTCCGCCGTCGCCGGCGCAAGCACGTCGCCGTCCGCCCGTCCGTTCTCGACTGCATACGCGTTGCGCCGCACGCGCTGCGCGGGCAGGACCCGGTTCACGTAGCCCGACTTGATCGACCGAAGCGACTCCCCGTCGATTACGACCTCGGCGCGAATGATCTGTCCTGTATCCGGGTCGCTCACGTGCGGGCTGTACGCGGAGAAGTCCGGCTGGTCGCTCGTGATCCAGCGAACCGTGGTGTAGCGCGCGTCGTCGGGGTCCCAGCTCGGATCGCTCGGCGGGTCCTTCACCACGATCGCGCCGGGATGACCGATCTTCGCGAACGCGTCGTTCCACGCCAGGATGCCGCGGCGCACGGTACCGCGGTACTCCTTGGGGATTTCGTTCGTGAGGTAGAACGTGATCGGTCCGTCGTCGAGGTCCCAGCGCTCGATGAATCGCTCGAACGGCGATGCGGCGGCGTCGTTGCCGTAGCTCTTGCGCGCGGTAATGAAGTAGCCGATGCGGTCGTCCGCAAGACGCGGGACGAAACGCGGGTCGCGGTCGGGCCGCGCGACGATGCTGTAGTGGACGCCGATCGGGATGCCGCGCCCGTCGGGGACCGTCGGCAGCGCGTTGGCCGGCCCGTTGAACGCCAAGTTCACGCTGATCTCGTCGTTGCGCGGAAACGCCTTCGTCGAAAGATAGTACGACTTCGACGCGTCGACCGCGAACGACGGTCGCGCGATCAGCAGCAGCAGCCCCGGCAGCGACGGCGGCGCCGCGCCGCGCCCGAGATCGGCCCCGATCCCTTCGAAGTCCGTCAGGAACACCGACGGCGCGATCACGATGTGTTTCTTCGCCGGGTCCTCGGCGACGATCGGCGTGGAAAGGATCACCGAGCTCGCCACGCTGATCGCGAGGGAGTTCGCCGCGGCGCTGCCCTTGGGCGCGACGTAGCGCGTGTTCGGCGTGATCCACAGCACGCGCTTGCCGACGAGCTTGAACGTCACCTCGACCGGATCGTAGACGCGCCCTGCGAACGCGCCGCCGCCGACGCCGCGCTCGATCGACGGCATCACGATGTACGTGCGGTCGAAGTTCTCCGGCTTGAGGTCGAAGTAGAGCTCGTCGTCCTTGCGCACGAGGTCGATGACGCCGGGCTGCAGCGTCGCCGACTTCACGAACGTCGCGTACGCCTGCGCCGGAGCCGCGCCCGGCGTGAGCGCGAACGGCAGCGTCGGGCGTGCGCTCGCGACGGGCGCCGCGGCCGCCGGTGCGGCGGTCGGCGGCTCCGCCGGCGGCGTGGGCGCCAGCGTCGGCACGGGGTTCGGGCTCGGCGCGACGGTGGCGGCGACCGGCGGCGGCGCAGCGGTGGCGGCCGGCGCGGGCGCTTCGCTCGTCTGCGCTCCGGCGAACGAAGCGAGCGAACCCGTGCCGAGCAGCACGGCGAGAAGGGCGACGACGGAACGCCGGAACATGCCTCGGTGTTCGCGGGGCCGGCGGCCGCGCCCGCTACCGTTGCAGCAGCGACCAGCGCTGCGCGTTCGCGGTGCCGGTCACGAGGGTCGGCGCGTATCCGCGCAGGCGCTCGGGAAGCGCAGCGATCGCGACCGGCGAGCCGAGGAACGCGATCGGCACGTCGCGCAGCAGCAGCGCCTCGATTCGCGCGTACGCGCGCTTGCGCGTGGGCTCGTCGTACGACGCGAGCGCGGCGGATTGTGCGGCGTCCATCTCGGCGCTGCAGTAGAACGAGTGGTCGTAGCCGGCCGGCGGGCGCTGGTCGCACGTGAACTGCCCGCTGTCGTCGGGGTCCATGCCCGCGAACCAGCCGTACAGCGCGACGTCGTAGCGTCCGCGCGGCAGGATCCCGCCGAGCTGCGCGGGCTCGTCGAACACGTTGCCGAGATACGCGTGCACGCGCACGTCCGCGCCGATCGCGCGCAGCTCGCTCTGCGCGGCGACGGCTTCGACGCGATGCGTCTGCGAGGACTGCAGCATCGCCAGGTCGAGCGCGAGCGGATGCGCGGGGCCGTACCCGGCCTGCGCGAGCAGCGTCCGCGCCGCCGCCGGATCGTGCGGCACGGGAAGCAGCGCGCGATCCGCAGCCCAGAGCGCGGCCGGCAGATCGGCGATGGGCGCCGCATAGAAGCCGTGCGTCACGTTGGCGCGGAACGAAGCCGCGTCGAGCGCGTACGCGATCGCGCGGCGCACGCGCACGTCCGCCGTTGCATGCCCGGGCTGGTTGTTCATCATCACGCCCCAGTAGGCGTTGAGCGCGGAGACGGCGACGCGCACGTGCGGGATGCGTCGCGCCTGGGCCGCCGCGTTCGCCGACATCTGCAGCACGCCGTCCAGATCGCCGCTGCGCAAGCCCACGAGCGCGGTGTTCTCGTCGCCGATGAAGCGGATCGCGATGCGCGCGATCGACGGCGCGCCGCCCCAGTACCCGGCGTTCGCCTCGAGCTCCAGACGGTCGCCGCGCTCCCAGCGGACCAGACGGTACGGCCCGGTTCCTACGGCTGCCGCGTTCAGCGACGAGCGCGCCGGGTCGCCGCCGAGCAGGTGCGCGGGCGCAAGGTAGTACGGCGCGTCGCTCTCTGCGAACACCGTGCCGACGAACGGCGCGAACGGACGCTTGAGGCGAAAGCGCACCGTGAACGCATCCGGCGTCTCGACGCGCGTCACGACGTCGTAGCCGTGCCGCGTCTGCACGACGCTGCGCGGGTCCATCACGGCGCGAAACGATGCCGCGACGTCCGCGCTCGTGAACACGGTGCCGTCATGCCAGCGCACGCCGCGCCGCAGTCGGTACGTGATCGTGCGGCCGTCGGGCGAGATGCCGCCGTTCGCGCGCGTCGGCACGACGACGGCGAGCGCGGGCACCGGACGGCCCGCCGCGTCGCACGCGACGAGCGGATCGTACATCAGGCGAAGGATCTCGTTGTCCGCGATCGACTGCTCGAGCAGCGGCAGCATGCTGTGCGGCTCGCTCGCGATCGACAGCCGCAGCACCGGCGCCGTGCGCGCGTGCGTGCACGCCGCGATCGCGAGCACCAGCGCGACGGCAGCGCACGCCGTACGCGCGCTCACGTCAGTCGGATTCGCCGAAGAGCGGTCGCACGTCGCGCGCGCCGCGGTGGAGATAGTCGACGCCGTCCATCCACGACGGCCGCGGCGCGCCCTTGAGCCAATGGTCGAACCACTCGTCCAGGTGCACGGTCCAGTACTTCTGCTGCTCGCGCCCGCGCAAGTTGTGGTCCTCGCCGTCGAACGAGAACAGATACGCCTCCTTACCGAGCCGCCGCATCGCCGTGATGTACTCGATGCCCTGGAACTGCGGGACGGCGCCGTCGAGCTCGTTGTGGATCGTGAGATACGGCGTCGTGACGTTGTTGATGCCGAAGAGGCCGGAGTTCTGCAGGTACAGGTCCGGCCGGTCCCACGGCGTCGCGCCGATGCGCGATTGCGTGTGCTCGTACTGCGACTCGCGCACCACGCCGCTCTCGAGGCGGATTCCGGAATACGCGCTGAACATGTCGTCGACCGCCGCCCCCGCTTCGGCCGCGCGGAACCGGTGCGTCTTGGTCAGCATGTAGTTGATCTGATACGCCGCCCAGGAATGGCCGGCGATCCCGACGCGCTTGGGGTCGGCGTAGCCGGTGCGCAGCGCGGCGTCGACCCCCGGCAAGATGCAGTTCAGCGCGCTTTCGCCGGGATGACCCGCGCGGTAGTGCACGTCGGGGAAGAACATCACATAGCCGTTCGAGACGTAGCGCGCGAAGTTCGGGCTCGTGCCGGGCGCCGGCGAGTAGTACGCGTGGAACATGCTCGACCACGTCTCGTAGAAGTAGACCAGCATCGGCGCCGTGCGGTCCGCTCGTGCCCCGTCGGGGATGAGCATCAGGCCGCGCATCGGGCGGCCGTCGGCGGCCTTGTACGCGATCAGGCGTTCCGTGCCCCAACGGTATTTCGCCTGCTGCGGGTTCGCGTCGGTGACGCGCACCGGCTGCGCGAACGACGCGTTCGTCGCCCACATGTCGCGGAACGTGCGGAAAGACTCGCGCGCGAACAGCCATCGGTCGGCGTGCTTGGCGACGAGCGGCGCGAACGTGAGATCGTGGAACATCCCGGGCACGAACTCGTTGATGCCGAAGCGCGTGCCCTGCACGATCTCCGGCGCTTTGAACAGCATCACGGGAATGCCGCCGTGCGGGTCGACGCGCGCGAAGCCGCTCGAGAAGTCGCGGGTGTCGATCGCGCCGAGCAGCAACGGCGCGTTCGCCGCGAACGCGGTCGCGTCGTCGTCGGTCTGCACGGGGCTGAACACCGTTCGCGTGCGGCGGCCTTCGCCGCGCGTGAGGTTCGTCGACTCGCCGGTGTCCGGGTTCGCGAGCCAGACGTCGTACTCGTCGTACAGCAGCACGCCGCGGTCGCCTTCGATCCAGCCGCCCGTGCCGTACGGCGGCGGCGGCGCCGGATGATCGTCGTCGACGTCGTGGAACGCGACGCCCGCGCGCGCGGCGAGCTCCACGCGGCGCCCGTCGGACGTGCGCGTCGCGATCCAGTGGCGCGAGCGTTCGTCCCACGCCAGCGCGTAGCGCCCGCCGGGCGAGATGCTCACCGACGCCTGTCGCGTGCCGAGCAGGCGCCGGCGGCCGTCCTCGAGCGAGACGGCGTACACGTCGGCATAGATTTCGCCGAGCCATGAGCCGGCGCGGCGGTACGCGCGGGTGTCCTCGCCGAGCGCGACGTCGCCGCTCGCCGGCACGGTGACGTCGCGCAGCGACGGCGAGCCGAGCTGCGCGTAGCGCTTCGCGCCGAGGTCGTACGCCGCGAGATACGTGCGCTTGCGCTCGCGGTCGGCGTCGTGCTTCTGCTGCGACTGCAGCACGTCGTCGTGCCACGTCCACAGGTCGACGCCCATGGGCGCAGGCGTGCCGGACGGCATCGGCGTCGGCGCGGCGGCGGTCCCCAGAAACACGCGGCGCCCGTCGCGCGCGAAGCGCAGGGTGCCGTTCGCACTCGGCACGCTGCCCGCGTCCAAGCCCGGCGTGCCCGCGTCGACGGCCTTCACGGCGACCGGTTTGGCCACGCGCAGGTCGACGACGTACATCGCGTCGTGCGGGACGTCGCCCGCGTACGTCGCAACGTCGCTCAAGAACGCGAGCGACGAACCGTCGCGCGCCAGCGCGATGTCGTGATACCGCCCCGCACCGGACAGTACGGTCGCCGTCGCGCCGGTCGCCGCGTCGTAGACGTGCAAGCCGTCGTTCTTGCCGTCCTTGGACTCGGTCGCGTACGCGACGAAACGATCGTCGTCGGAGATCGCCGCTTCGGTGCTGTCGGCAGCCGTCACGCGCTTGCCCGCGGCAAGGTCGCGAATCGTCAAAGCCGAGCCCGTCTCTTTCGTCTTGTCGGCCTTCGGCGCGGGCGACGGCGACGCCGACGGCTGCGGAGAGGCGCTCGACGCGGGCGACGGCACCGGGGCGCCCGCGACCTGCGGGCGAGGCTCGGCCCTCGGCGGCGCGCTGGGCATCGCGGCCGCGATCGGCGACGCGCTCGCCGCGGGCGCGGGCGATCCGCTCGGCGCCGGCGACGGTTCGGCGCGATAGGCGATCGTCGCGCCGCCGTTCTTCGCGACGTAGATCGTCTTGACGTCGTTCACGATCTCCGCGGCGGACGCGCCGCTCAGATCGAGAATGCCCACGCCGCCGTGCGGCTGGTCCTTCTCGGCCTTCTTGGCCTTCTTCGCCGCATCGAGGTCCTTCTTCGCCGCGACGTGCGTGTACACGACGAACCGGCCGTTGCCGGCGAACGCGGGCGCGCTGCCGCGGTTCTCACGCTTCTCCGTGCCCGCGTCAATGTCGCGCACGACGAGCGTCGGATCGCCGTCCTCGGGCGTGAGCGCGTACGCGAAGTGCTTTCCGTCGTCGGAGAGCTTCGGCGTGCGGATCGCGTTCCAGCCGTCGTACGCCTTGTAGTCGAGCGGGACGGGCGCATCCGCGGCGACGCCGCGCGGAAATGCGGGAAGCAGCGCGCACGCGAGAGCGAACGCGACGAAAGCACGGGCGCCGATCATAGCGGCGTCCGTACCCCGCCGGACGTGCTATACCTGCGTGAGCCAGGGACCGGGGGCGGGACGCCGGCCGCGCACGACCTCGGTGTAGATCGTGCGCAGACGCTCCGTCACCGGGCCTTCGCCGTCGAACGTGCGGTCGTCGATCTGCACGATCGGAACGACCTCGGCGGCGGTGCCCGTGAAGAATGCTTCGTCCGCGTTCGCCAGGTCGTCGGTCGTCATCGCGCGCACGCGCGTCGTGACGCCGGCCTCACGCGCAATCGCGAGCACGCTCGCCCGCGTGATGCCGGGCAGGATGTCGGCGTCGGCGTCGTTGGTGATCAGCTCGCCGCCGCGCACGACGAAGACGTTCTCGCCCGAGCCTTCCGCGACATCACCGCGGTCGTTGCGCAGGATCGTCTCGTCGAAGCCGCGAGCCTGAGCTTCCGCGAGCGCGCGGATCGAGTTCGTGTAGTGCCCGCCGGCCTTCACCGTTGAAGGCAGCGCGCGCGACGGCGTCTTCATGTACGGCGAGACCGTCGCGCGGAAATGCGGCACGCCCGCGCCGCCGGGAACGAGACCGTCGAACGGCAACACCGCGATCACGACGTGCACCGGGCACTCGCGGCCGGGGTTGAGCCGGACCGTCTCGCCGCCGAAGAACGCCAGCGGCCGCACGTACGCGGCTTCGCGGCCGCTCGCGCGGACCGTCGTGACGATCGCCTCGCACAGCGCGTCCGCGTCGCGCCCAAGCTCCATGCCGTACGCCGCGGCGCCCGTCACCAGGCGCTCGACGTGCTCGCGCAGCCGGAAGATCGCCGGACCGTTCGGCGTTGCGTAGACGCGGATCCCTTCGAAGACCGAGGAGCCGTAATGCAGCGCGTGTGTGAGCGCGTGCAGCTTCACCTGATCGTCGTCGAGCAGGGTGCCGTCGAGCCACACGGTCGTGGCGGTCCGGGTCATCACGGGCGATTCTCCTTGGAAAACGCGAACGCCCCGGCCGATCCGGCCGGGGCGTTCGTTTCGCTGGTTGCTGCTGAGGGCTACGCGAACGACGATCCGGCCGGCGAGCAAAGCTCGACGATAAACGTCGCAACCGGAAGGACGTACGAACGCTGCGCCATGTCCGCGCAGCCTAGCACGGCGGCGGGGCCGCGGTCAAGCGACCGCGCCCCGCCCGCGCGCTACTTGCCGACCGCGATCCCGAAGATCGCGAACCCGCCGCTGCTGACCTTCAGGATGACGGACGGCGTGCTGGTCGCGGTGATCGGCGGGTTGTAGACCGACACCGTGGCGTCGGATAGGTTACCGATGTACAGATTCCCGGCCGGATCGACCGCGAGCCCCTCGGGCGAGTTGACGCCGGCCGTGAGGCGGAACGCCGGCGTGCTCGCCGCCGTGAGCGGCAGCGAATACACGTCGATCCACCCGGGCGCGTCGGCAACGTTCGCTACGAACACCTGCGTCGAGTTCACCGCAAGCTTGCGATACGCGGTCGTCGCGCTCGAGTACGGTCCGGTCACGTTCGGCGTGACGATGGGCGCGCCGGTGTACGGCGGCGCATAGACGTACAGGTTGCTCGCGCAGCCGCCTCCCGGTAAGGTCGTCGCCGCGCAAAACGCGGCGTTCCCCGTGCCGGCGTTCGCGATGTACAGGTTCTGCGCGGCGTCGAGCGCGACACCGATGTCCGAGACCATCCCCGGGTCGGTGACGAACGCGGCCGGCGCCGACGCGTTGCTGAACGGAGCGTTGAACCGGTTCACGCGATTCCCGACCGTTGCGGCCCAGAAGTCGCCGGTGTTCATGAAAGCGATCTGACCGTTGTTCGAGGCGGTGCCGTTCTTGAACGCGGCGGCCGGCGTACTCGAGCCGGACAGCGGCGCCGCGAAGAACTGCAGGTTTCCGGCGTTGTCGCCGGCGGCGAGGTCGCCGTTGGCGTCGACCGCGACCGCCACCGCGTTCGCCGACGTGATGCCGAAGTTCGAGGAGGACGACGACGTCAGCGGCAGGTTGAACTGCACGACCTTGCCCGCCGCGTTGTCATTGGCGACGTACAGGTGCAGCGGCGTGGGCGTCGGCGACGGAGTCGGACTGGGGGTCGGGCTGGGCGTCGGCGTCGGCGTCGCCGCGGCAAGCGCCGCGCTGGTGGTCGTGAAGACGTCGAAGACGTACGTCGTCCCGGCGAGCATCGTCAGCGGATAGCCGCTGCTCGTGAACGAGAGCGTGTTGCCGGAGAGCGTCGCGGGTCCGGCCAGCGTGTTCCAGCCGGCCGACGCGTTGCCCGGATCGAAGATCGCGACGTAGACGCTCGACGCCGCCGGCGGGGTGCTGCCCGCCGGGAACGCGAGCGCGAACGCGGGCGAAGCGCCGCACGAGACGTTCGCGTCGGGCGTCACCTGGAAGAAGGCCAGCGAGACGAGGCCCGACCCGCCGATCGATTGCGGACGGCGCTTCATCGCCTGGACGGTGGGCGTGTTTGCGGGCTGCGACGTCGTGAAGACGATGCCGAGGTGCGCTACGCCGCTGGCCGGTGCGCACAGCGTCGTGCCGGTGTCGCCTGCGCCGACAGGCCCCAGCGTCAGCGTCGTCGATTGCGTCGTGCTCGTCGTCAGCGAGCCGGACGCCGACGCCGGGTTCGGCGTGGGGCTGGGCGTCGGGCTCGGCGTCACCTGCGTTCCCGTGTTGAGCGGGGGCGGCGTCGCCCCGCCCCCGCCGCTGCACGCGGTCACGAGCGCGGCGAGCGCAACGATCAAAAGACCACGATGCATGGCGGACCTCCAAAAAGAACGTCTCCGCCCGTTCCGCTTGGCTGAAGAGCCTACCTTGCGACCGCTGGATTTTCCAGAGCCCCGATCCCTTCGATCTCGATGCGGACGCGCTCGCCGGGCCGGATCCAACGCTTCGGAGTGCGCGACGTGCCGACGCCGGCCGGCGTTCCCGTCGCGACGATGTCGCCGGGCTCGAGGGTCATCACCGCGGACAGCTCGGCGACGAGCCGCGGCACCGTGAACACGAGCTGCGCGGTCGATGAGTCCTGCAGCACCTCGTCGCCGATCACGGTGCGAATCCGCAAGTTGCCGGGGTCCGGAAGCTCGTCCTTCGTGACGATCACCGGTCCGCAGGGCCCGTGGGTGTCGAAGACTTTGCCCATCGTCCACTGCGACGTGCGCATCTGGTAGTCGCGCACGCTCACGTCGTTCATGCACGTGTAGCCCGCGATGACGTCGTATGCGCGCTCCTCCGTCACGTGGCGCGCGCGCGTGCCGATCACGAACGCGAGCTCGGCCTCGTAGTCGACGCGGTGCGACTCGGCGGGGATCACGATCTCCGCGCCGTCGCCGATGAGCGTGTTCGGCCACTTCGCGAACACCGTCACCTGCTCGGGCAAGTCCATCTTCACTTCGGCGGCGTGATCGCGGTAGTTCAACCCGATGCACACGATCTTCGACGGGTTCGGCACGGGCGGCAGCAGCGTCACGCCGGCACGCGGGCGCACGTGCGCGGCGGCAGCGCCGGCGGCGGCGCGGCGGGCGCGCGCGAGCGCCTCTTCGCCGCCCTGCAGCAGCTCGAGCATCGTCGCCGGTAGCGTCGGATCGGCTGCTTGCAAGTCGACGATACCGGACGCGGTTTCGGCGCCGATCCGCGCACGGCCGTCTAAGGCGAAGGTGCAGAGTCTCACGAGTCCTCCCATGTTTGAGGTGCGTTGTCGGGGGGTACCCACCGACGCGAGGGGCCTTCAGCAGCACTCTTCAACAAGCCCTCGGAACACGGCGTCGCTCGCACCAAGAACAGGTGAGCGGCGCCGTTTTTCACGTCACGACGCGTCCCGCGTCGAGCCGCACGACGGGTCCGGCGAATGCAGCGGCGTCGGCCTGGTCGTGCGTGACGAGCACGACCGGCACGTCGAGCGTGGACAGCGTCGCGCGCAGCTCGTCGCGCACGCGCGCCGCGGTCGCAGCGTCGAGCGCGGCGAACGGCTCGTCGAGCAGCACTGCGCGCGGCTGCCACGCGAGCGCGCGCGCGAGCGCGACGCGCTGACGCTCGCCGCCCGACAGAGCGCGCGGCCGCGCGCGCTCGAGCTGCGCGATGCCGAGACGTTCGAGCCAGGTACGCGCGGCGGCCGCGCGCGCGGCGCGTCCGACGCCGCGCGCCGCGAGACCGAACGCCACGTTGTCGAGAACGGACAGGTGCGGAAACAGCACGTAGTCCTGAAACACGTACGCGACGTCGCGGAGGAACGGCGGCAGCGAACCGCGCGCGTCGTGGAGCACGCGGCCGCCGAGTGCCACGCGCCCGTCGTCCGGGCGCGTCAGCCCCGCGATGATCCGCAGCACCGTCGACTTGCCGGACCCGCTGGGGCCGGTCAGAATCGTGACGCCGCGCGCGAAGCCGATCGCCACGTCGAGCGTGAACGTGCGCAGCACCCTGCGTGCGCGCAGCTCGATCACGCCGCGCGCCGCTCCAGCGTGCGCGCGGCGACGACGACGACGAGCGCGATCGTGACCAGCAGCACCGCGAGAGCCGCCGCGAGGTCGATCTCGCCGCTTTCCAGCCCGAGGTAGACCGCCAGCGGCAGCGTCTGCGTGACGCCCTGGAGGTTGCCCGCGAACATGATCGTCGCGCCGAACTCGCCCAGCGCACGCGCCCATGCCAGCACTGCCCCGCCGGCGAGCGCGGGAAGGGCGAGCGGTACCGTGATCGCGACGAACGTCCGCAGCGGCCCGAGGCCGAGGGTCGCCGACGCTTCTTCGTACGACGGATCGACGGACGCGAAACCCGCGCGCGCCGCGCGCACGTAGAACGGCGCGCCGACGAACAGCTGCGCCAGCACGACGGCCGTCGTCGTGAACGCGATGCGTGCGTGCACCGCGTCGAGCAGCGGCGCCGCGAGCCCGTAGCGGCCGAACACGAACAGCAGCGCGAGCCCGGCGACCGCGGGCGGCACGACGATCGGCAAGTCGACGATCGCGTCGAGCACCGCGCGCCCGGGAAACGCGCCGCGCGCGAGCGCGTACGCGAGCGGGGTCCCGAGCGCAATCGTCACCGCCAACGATGCCGCCGTCGTCAGCAGCGAGATGCGCAGCGCGGCCAGCGCGGCGGGCGTCGCGAAGGCGGCGGCGACGCGCGACGGAGGCGAGTGAACGTACAGCGCCGCGAGCGGGAGCGCGATGAACAGCACGAGCAGCGATGCGGCGACCACGATCGCGGCGCGGATCATGTGCGACGAGCCGCTCAGACGGCGCTGGGTGCGGGCTGCGCGGCCGCGGCCAACGCGAACGTCACGATGACGCGCGTGCCGCCGTGCTCGGCGCGCTCGATCCGGATGCCGTCGGCGAGGGCGCGGACGAGTCCGAGACCGCGGCCCCGCTCGGCGAGCGGCTCCGGCGCCGCGTCGGTCGGCGTGAATCCCAGGCCTCCGTCCTCCACGACGAGCTGCGCCGTGCTCTCGCCGTCCGTCGCGGCGAGCACGCGAACCGGGCCGGGCGCGTGACGCACCGCGTTTGCGAGCAACTCGCCGAATGCGAGTTCCGACGCGTACTGCGCTTCGGCGTTCCCGGTCCACGTCGCGAACAGCGTGCCGATCTGCCGGCGAACCATTGCGGCCGTGCGCCCGTCGTCGGAGACGAGGCCCCACTCGTACTCGTCGCCCGGCAGGTCCGTCGCCAGCCGGTCGATCGACATCGTGAGGATCGCGATGTCGTCGGTCGGCTCGTCCTCGCCGAGGACTTCCTTCATCAACGCGCCGGCGAGGTGCTCGACATCGGTGTGCGCGAGCGCGCGGATCGCGTCCTCGATACGTCGCTGCCCTTCGCTGATGTCGCGCGCGAACTCCATCAGGCCGTCGGTGAACAGCACCAGCGTGCACGGCGCGCGCAGGCGCAGCGCGAAGTCGACGCCCTCCTCGTCGCGCAAGCCGATGGGGAGGCCCGCGCTCGGCAAGGCGCGCAGCGAGTCGGCCGTCGCGACGATCGGCGGCGGGTGCCCCGCCGTCGCGTACGCGAAGCGGCCCGTGATGGGGTCGAGCACGCCGAACACCGCGGTCACGAAGACCGTGCGCCCGCTCGCGACGAGCAGGCGGCTCGCGCGGTCCAGGATCGCCGACGGGTCCGCCGACTCGAACGACGCTGCGCGGAGCGCCTGTCGGATCTCGCCCATGATGACGGCCGCTTCGAGACCGTGCCCGGTCACGTCGCCGATCGTGACGGCGACGCGCCCGTCAGGCAGCGTGAACGCGTCGTAGAAATCGCCGCCGACGCGCTGCGACTCCGACGCAGCAGAGTACGATGCCGAGAAGCGGATGTCGGGCAGCACGGGCAGCTGCGACGGCAGCATCGCGTGCTGCAGCGCGTCGGCGGTCGTGCGCTCGCGCTCGTACAGTCGCGCGTGCTGCAGCGAGAGCGCGGCGCGGCGCGCGAACTCGCGCACGAGCGCGACATGGTCGAGGTCGTACGCGCGGCCGTTGGCGCGCAGCAGCGCGAGGACGCCGACCGTCACGTCGCCGCTCGAGAGCGGCACGAGCATGGCTGCACCCGCGGGCAGATCCTTGATCCACGGGTCGGGAAAGCGGTCGGGCTGGTCCAGCACCACGGGGTCACCGGCCGCGATGATGCGCGCGACGGCATCGTGCAGTGCGGGCGGCAGCGGCGCGCCGATCGCGCGCCGCGTATCGAGCTCGTCGCGGATCTCCGTGCTGCCCAGGCCGCTGAGCACGTAGCGGCCGTCGTCGTCGAGCAGTGCCACCCACGTGCGCTCCGCGAGCCGCGGGATCAGCAGCGTCTTGATCGCTGACACCGTCGCGTTGACGTCGAGTGATGCGCCGAGCCGCTCGCCGGCGCGCGAAAGAAACGCTTCGCGCTCCTCGAGCCGCTTCTGCGAGTCGACGTCGGTGCACGTCCCGATCCAGGCCAGGACCTCGCCGCGCTTGCCGCGCGCCGGCACGGCGTTGACCAGGAACCAGCGGTACCGTCCCGTCGCCCCCTCGCGCAGGCGGTACTCGGCGGCGAACGGCTCGCCGGTGCGCACGCTCGCGCGCCAGCGTTCCAGCACCACGATCTCCTGCTCGGGATGGATCGCCGCGCGCCACCCGCCGTCGCGCGAGCCGTTCAAGTCGTAGCCGGTATACGCGACCCAACGGTCGTTGACGTATTCGATGTCTCCGCTCGCGTTCGTCGTCCAGATCAGCTGGGGCACCACGTTTGCGAGCGACGCGTAACGCGCTTCGCCGACGGCGAGCGCCTCCGCCGTCGAGCGGCTGCGCGCGGCCAGGCGAAGCATCAGCTCGTTGATCTTGACGAGGAACACGGCGAGCATGATGACCGCCGCCGCCAGCTCTTCGAACCGTGCCGTGTACCATCCGAACGAGTACCGTCCCGACGCGATCTCCGATCCGCTGATCAGCGAGAAGATGCGCGCGGCGACAACGACGAGCAGCCACACCGCCGTGACGCTGCGCAGCCCGTTGGAGACGAATGCGCCGGCGACCACGAGCAGCACCACCGTGGCCGGCACGATCGCCGCCATCCAGAGCACGGTCAGCGTTCCGCCGTTCACGGACGCCGGGAACCGCGAGCCCGCGGCGACGGCGAGCAGCGTGAAGAGGGCGAGCGCACCGGCCACGCAGGCCGCGATCAGGCGCACTGTCTCGCGGCTCGCGCGCCAGCCGCGCCGCGACGCGAGTCCTTCGGCCAGGACGAGAACGGCGAACACGATCTGCCCGGTGACGAAGAAGTACGCCGCCGCCTGCGGGCCGCCGACGACGCCGTCCGCAGCGAACACGCCGGGGAACGCGAGCAGGTACAGCGCCGTGGCCACGGTCGACGCACCGTAGGCGAGCGCGAGCAGGGCGAGCTTGAGGTCGCGCTCGATCCGGTACTGGACATAGAGGAGGACGCCGGTCAAGACCAGGGCGACGACGGCGGCGCCCTCGACGGTCGGGACGAACGCCGGGGCCGCCGGAAACCGCAACCGAGCGAAGGGCATCGACGCCACGAACAGCGCCGCCAGCGCGGCGAAGGTCCCGAGCGCCCAGCGGCGGTCGCTGTCCTCGGCGGGCGCGGTCGCGATGTTCTCGATCGCCCGCGCGTCGAGCGACCTCACGCCGCCACCGCGCCTCGGCTGCGGCGGTTGAACCGCACGTGAACACGCAAACCGCCGTCTTCGCCGCCGGCTGCTTCTGGGGCGTCGAAGCGGACTTTCGCGACATCCCGGGCGTGCTCGACGCCGAGGCGGGCTACTCCGGCGGCACCGCGCAGAATCCGACCTACCGTGACGTCTGCACGGGTGCGACCGGTCACGCCGAGGCCGTCCGCGTGACCTTCGACGGCGACGTCGTCTCGTACGACGCGCTCGTCGACGCGTTCTGGTCTCTGCACGACCCCACGCAGCTCAACCGGCAAGGACCCGACGTCGGCACGCAATATCGCTCCGCCGTCTTCTATTCCGGCGACGCGCAGCGAGCAGCCGCCGAAGCCAGTAAAGCGCGCGCGCAAGCACGGTTCAGCCGCCCCATCATGACGGAGCTTCTCCCCGCGGGCCCGTTCTTCCGCGCCGAAGACTACCACCAGCGCTACTTGGAGAAGCAAGGCCTGCGGCACTGCCGCATCTGAACGCGTCCGCGAGGAGCTAGAGTCCGGCCGGCGGCAGCACCGGCGCCGGCGGACGGTTCGCGAACTCGTCGACGGCTTCGGACATCGCCTCGTTCGTGATCTCCGTGAGGCCGGCCTGAACGTTCTGGCCCTTGTGCACCTTGTTCGCCGTCGTGAACGTCTTCCAGCGCACGACGCCGGTGCAGTCGATCAGGTAGAGCTTCAGCGACGCGCGGATCGGCGAGCGATCGAACACGCCCGACGACGAGACGACGCCGCCGACGACCGGCAGAAATCCGGTCAAGTTCCGTTCCTTCGACTGCTCGAAGCGAATCTGCGGAATCAACACGCCGTCTGCGCTGTACGCGCCGCACATTTGCCGGGCGGTGCCGACCGCTTCGATGGCGTCGATCGGCGTGGCGGTCGCGGTGCGGATGCGCTTGTCGGAAAAGTCGATCGACAGCTGCGCGGTCGCATGCTTGAGCACGGGGTCGGTATCGCCGGGCTCGCCGAACGGAACGATGACGTAGAGCGGACCGCTCAGCTGCTCGACGGCGCGCGCCGGCACGGTCGAAGCGAGCGCGAGGGCCAGCGCGAGGGCCAAGCGACGGACGGTCATGTGCCCGGAGAACGTTCGCTCCGGCGCGCCGCGTTCCCGAGGCTGCGCTTAGCCCGCGACGGACCGCCCGAGGCCCGCGAGCACCGTGGCGTTCGGCAGCGCCGCCAGTGCCGCGCCGGGCAGCGAAATCTTCGACCGGCGCGCGCCGCTCCCGACGATCACGCGGTCCGCGCCGGCGACGGCATCGTCGACGAGCACCGGCCAAGCGTCGGGCAACCCGATCGGCGTGATGCCGCCGTACTCCATCTCCGATTCCGCAGTCGCTTCGTCCATCGGCGCGAAGGAGATCTTCGCAGCGCCGAGGTGCTTCTTGACGAGGCCGTTGACGTCGGCGCGCGTCGTTGCAAGCACGACGCAGGCGGCGAACCAGCGCCGGCCTTCGCGCCGCGCGGCAACGATCACGCAGTTCGCCGAGCGGTCCAGCGCGACGCCGTAGCGCGCGCAGAACGCCGCCGTGTCGGCCAGCGACGGGTCGATCTCGGCGACCCACGCCGCGTCCCGCGACGCCGCGTCCGGCCAGGCCGCGACGGCGGCGCGCACGGAAGGCGCGACGAGATCCGGTCGCGCGAGAACCGGCTCCGCGGGCTGTGTCCCAATCGTCACGAGGCGCCCTCGTGCTGCGCGCGGCAGCCGCCGTCCTGCCCGCCCGCTCGTGGCCACGGCGAGCGAGCGCACGCCATGATGGTGTGACGCGCGGCGGCCAGGAACGTGGCGGCATGACGACCGGATCCGGGCGATACGACGCGGCGGCGCTGGACGGCTTCGCCGGCGAGGTGCGGCGCGACAGCTTCTGCGTGCTGCGCGAGCACCTCGACCGCGACGCGCTGCGCGCGTGGGCGGACGCGTTCGCGCCGCTGCTCGCCGCGCACATCGCGACGACGGCCGACGACCCGAACCGCGGACCGCAGCGCTTCTACGTCACGCTGCCGTTCGCGGGAGTGTTTGCGGACCCGCGCGTGGTCTTCGATCCGGACGTGCTCGCGATTTGCGCGCGGCTCGTCGGCGACGACATGGTGATGTGCCAGCTCGCCACCGACACGCCGATGCGCGGCTCCGACATGCAGGCCGTGCACCGTGACTCGCCCGGGCTGTTTCCGGAATGGGACCGGCAGACGCCGCCGTATCAGCTCGCCGTCAACTTCGCGCTCGTCGACGTGACCGCGGAGAACGGGCCGACCGAGATCGCGCGGGGCACGCACATGCTCGCGAAAGACGAAGGTTTGGCGCGCATCGCGAGCGGCGAGGCGCCGCTCGAGCCCCTGCACCTGCGGACCGGCGACGTCGTGATTCGCGACGTTCGGCATTTGCACCGCGGCACGCCGAACAGCACCGGCACGGCGCGCCCGATGGTCGTCATCGGGTTTTCGCGCGCGTGGCTCCGGCGCCCGGAAGTGTCCGTGCGCGTCCCGCAGGCGACGTGGGATCGCTTGAGCGACGCACAGCGGCGGCTGCTCCGGTTCGAGCCGATCGTGCCGGATGCGGATGCCGCGCCGGTCGAGGAACGCTATCGCGCCTTCGCCTACTAGCCTTCACGCGCCGCGTGAAGCCGTTGTGTTCGGCTTCACCGATCCGCCGTCGAAACCGCCGCAGCGTTTCGAGCGTCAGGAACCACGATGTCCGCTCTGTTCTCTCCATTCACGCTGCGCGGCGTGACGCTGCGCAATCGCATCGTGGTCTCGCCGATGTGCGAGTACTCGTCCGCCGACGGCTTCGCCGACGACTGGCACGTCGTTCACCTCGGGTCCAGAGCGGTCGGCGGCGCGGCGCTCGTGCTGACCGAGGCGATCGCGGTGACGCCGGAGGGACGCATCTCGCCGCAGGACCTCGGCATCTGGAAGGACGAGCACGTCGAGCAGCTCGCGCGCATCGCGCGCTTCTGCGACCGCATGGGAGCGCAGTTCGGCACGCAGCTCGCGCACGCAGGCCGGAAAGGCTCGACGCATCGGCCGTGGGAAGGCAGCGGCGCCGTCGCGCCGGCCGACGGCGGCTGGACGCCGGTGGCGCCGTCCGGCGCACCGTTCGACCCGCGGTATCCCGTGCCCGAGCCGCTCGACGAAGACGGGATCGCGCACATTATCGCCGCGTTCGCGGCGGGCGCGGAGCGGACGCTGGCCGCGGGCGGGTCGGTGATCGAGCTGCACGGCGCGCACGGCTATTTGATCCATCAGTTCCTCTCGCCGCTGATCAACGCGCGCACCGACCGCTGGGGCGGCTCGTTCGAGAACCGCACGCGCTTCGCGGTCGAGGTCGTGCGCGCCGTGCGGCGCGTGTGGCCCGAGCGCTTGCCGCTGTTCGTGCGCCTGTCCGCAACGGACTGGGCCGACGGCGGCTGGGACATCGAGCAGACCGTCGAGCTGGCCCGCATCCTGCGCGGCGAGGGCGTCGACCTCATCGACGCCAGTTCGGGCGGCGCCGTCCCGGTGCCGCCGTCCGCGATCCCGGTCGGGCCGCTCTACCAGACGCCGTTCGCGGAGCGCATCCGCCGTGAAGCGGGCATCGCGACGGGCGCGGTCGGCATGATCACGGAACCGGCCGACGCCGAGGCGATCGTCGCCGAAGGGCGCGCGGACGTCGTGATTCTGGCGCGCGAGCTGCTGCGCGACCCGTACTGGCCGCTGTTCGCGGCGCGCGCGCTGGGCGCCGATGCCGCCTGGCCGGTGCAGTACCAGCGCGCCGCCGGCGACCGGGCCACGATGCGGGTGCCGGTCGAGGCCTAGATCGCGCGGCCGAAAATTTCTTCGCCCAACTGCTAAGCTACCGTAAACCTTCTGCCGATAGTCCGAGCAACGTAGGCGCATCGTTCGCTCGTCGAGCGCGGTGCCTATTCCGCCGTTGGACCCTCAACCGGGCAGCGGCATCACCTCGCCTTCGAAACGGATTGGGCATGAAGAAGCTGATCGCGGCTGCTTTCGTGTGCGTGCTCGCGACGACCAGCGTCGCACGCGCGGACACGGCGGCCGATCTCAAAGCGCAGATGGAAACCCTGCAAAAGCAGATGGAAGCCAACCAGAAGCAGATTCTGGACATGCAGACGCAGCTCGAGAAGCTGCAAACGCAGAAACCGCAGCCGCAGCCGGGACCGGCGCGTCCCGCGGCGCAACCGGTGCTGGTCGAGCCCGGCAGCAACACGTTCTTGATCCACGGCGAGCCGGTGCAAGTGTACGGCGTGCTCGACCTCTCGCTCGACGACACGACGAAAGGCCTTGAAAAGGCCACCGGCAACGACGGCCTCCCGGCGGTCGGAAACATGGGATGGCAGTCGGGCATCTCGAGCCAGTCCTTCGTCGGCCTGCGCGGCGCGCGCAAGCTCGGCACGAAGTTCATGCCGGAATACCAGCTCGAGACGCAGATCGACGTCTCGACCGCGTCGGGCATTACGACGACGAACTCGAACAACAGCGGCGTCGTCAAGGCCGGCCTTACGTCGCGCAACAGCTACATCGGCATCGGCAACCAGTACAGCGGTTCGCTGCGTATCGGCAAGACGGACGCGCCGTACAAGAACGCGACCGCGCCGATGAATCCGTTCAGCCAGAAGCTGGGCGACTATTCGGTGATCATGGGGAATACGGGCGGCGACAACCGCGTCGAGTTCGGCACGCGCCTCAACCACGCGATCTGGTGGGACTCGCCGAACTGGGGCGGCTTCACCGTCAGCCTGCTCACCTCGCCCGGCCAAAACCGTTCGTCGGACAACAGCATCCTGGACTCCGGTGACGCGGACTGCGCCGGTGGAAACCTTCCCGGCAGCGGCGCAGGAACGCCATACTGCAACGACGGGTCGTTCGGCAGCGCGTACAGCAGCAGTCTGACGTACCGCTTCAAGAAGTTCTACGGAGCGGTCGCGTACGAGCTGCACAAGAAGGTGAACCGTTCGGGCGACGTCGCCGGGTCGGGCCTCGAGCCTTTCGACGTCGCGGACGAAGATGCGACCAAGGTGGGCGGCATGTGGACGTTCCGCCGCGGCACGACGTTCAGCGCCATCTACGAGAGCATGCGTCGCTACGACCCCGCGATACTCCAGTTCCAGAACGAACGCCAGCGCGATGGGTTCTGGCTCTCGGGGACCACGAACGTGAGCTCCTCCGGCGACAACCTCGCCTTCGGCTGGGCGCGCGCGAACCCGACGCCCGGCGATCCGGGCACGCACAACACGCCGGGCGGCGCCAACCCGGACAACATGTCGAACATGCTCACGGCACTGTTCACGCATCCCGTCGACAGCCATCTGTCGTTCTACGTCGACTACGCGCAGACGATGAACCACAAGGACGCGCATTTCGACCTGGGCGCGGGCGGGCGCGGTCTCACGACGGACTGTCATGACGGCAGCCCGATCGCATCGTTCGATCTGACGACCAGCACGGTCGTCGGAGCCGGCCCGCACTGCTTCGCGGGCGGCCTGCTCCGCGGCGCGTCGGTCGGCATGCGGCTGGCGTTCTAACCGCCCCCGCACGTTCGTGCACGAAGACCGCCTCGGCGACGAGGCGGTCTTCTTCTTTGCGCGGAACACCGCGCGCACGATGTGGGACTTTCTCGGCCGCCTCTTCGGATCGCGCGGAAAGACCGGTTCGCCCGGCAGCATCGATGCGGTCTTTCGCGACCTCGATCAGGGCGCGGCGGAGCGCCCGAAGCCGACGCTCGTGTGTCGCACGTGCGGTTTGAAGTACGAGAACACCGGCACGTTCTTGCAAGGCTCGGCGTGCCCGCGTTGCCGGCCCGCCGGCTGATGATGCGGCTTCCCGCCGATCTGAGCATCTCGGCGCTGATCGTGCTCGCGATCGTTCCGCTGCTGTTCTGGTCCGGCGCCAGCACGCGGCATTCCATCGCCGGCGCGTCCGCGTATCAGCAGCGCGTACGCGAAGCGCAGGTGACGAGCGACCGCCTCATCGGGTTGCAAGTCGACGAGGAGACGGGACTCCGAGGATTCACCAGTACCGGCAGCCGGACGTTCCTGGAGCCGTATGTCGCCGGAGAGCGCGACTACGCTTCGACGTTCCAAACGGCGCTGCACGACGCGACGGGCGCCGGCGTGGACGTCGCGCCGCTGCAGCGCGAAGGTGCGCTGCACGCCCGGTGGGTGGCCACCGTGGCCGAGCCGCTGCTGCGCGATCCGCACGGCGCGCGAGCGTATGCGCTTCAGCTCGCCGGCAAGGCGCTCGTCGACGGCGAGCGCCGCGAAAACGAGACGCTGCAGGACGCGCTGCGGTCGGCGGCCGCCGAGAGCGCGAGACGGCTCGACGACGCCGTGCGCGCGGTGACCGAAGGAACGGTGGTGGCCTGCCTTCTCGTCGTCGCACTCGCGGTCGCGATCGGGTTTCTGCGGCGCCGCGCGATGCGGCGCATTGCGGCCGAGCGCGAGCGCTACGAGCGTGAGAAGCGGATCGCCGACGCGCTGCAGGACGCATTTCTCCAGAAGGCGCTGCCGTTCTCGCCGCACGTCGGGCTCCACGCCGCGTACATCCCGGCAGAAGACAGCGCGCGCGTGGGCGGCGACTGGTACGACGCCTTCGAATTACCCGACGGGAGGCTGCTATTTTCCATCGGCGACGTCGCAGGCCACGGGCTGGAGGCGGCGATCGTCATGAGCCGCGCGCGCCAGGCGATCCTCGTCGCCGCGCTGCACGAGAACGATCCCGGCGTCGTGCTGGAGCGCGCGAACAAGGCGATCGTGCTGCAGGACGGGCCGATGGTGAGCGCAATCTGCGGCTACGTCGACGCGGGAACGATGGAGATCGTCTATGCGACGGCCGGCCATCCGGCGCCGATCATCTCGCACCCGGGGGCGCCCGCGCACGTGCTTCCCATCGACGGTATCGTGCTCGGTGCGGACCCAGGCGCGACGTACCGCACGTTCGTCGCGCACGCGCAGAACGACGGGCTGCTCGTCCTCTACACCGACGGCGTGATCGAGCACGATCGCGATCCGATCGGCGGCGAGCAGGCCTTGCTGCGAGCGGTCGACGCGTCGATGCGCGATGCGAATCCCGCGCTCGCGATCCAGCAGGCAATCTTCCGCACGTCGCGTCCGAACGACGACGTCGCGATCTTGACGCTCTCGTTCCGCGCGCTGGGCGACGGCCGCGCGCGGACGACGGTTGCGGCGACGCACGCGACGCTGCTCGACACGGCGACGCGGGCCGAAACGCTAGAGGCGATCGAAGTCGACGGCGACGGTGTTGGCGCCGCTGAGAACGACGCCCACGCGCTCGTTCGCGCGCGGCACGTAGCGGCCGGCGAGCAGCGCGCCGAACGCGGCGGCGCCGCCGGGCTCGACGACGATGCGCGCGACGTCCCAGAGGGCAGTCTGCGCGGCGCGAATCGCGCCGTCGTCCACCAGCACGACGCGTTCGACGAACGCGCGCGCGATCGGGAACACGCGGTCGCCGACGCGCCGCGGTGCGAGCGAGTCGGCCGCCAGACCGCCCGCCGGCGCGTCGACCGGACCGCCGGCGTGCAGCGCCGCGTGCAAGGTCGGTGACGCTTCCGGCTCGACGCCGATGACCCGCGTGCCGCCCGCGTACCACGCGGCGATTCCGCCGATCAAGCCGCCGCCGCCGACGGCGACGAGCACGGTGTCGAGGTACGGTCGCTGCGCCGCGAGCTCCATCGCGACCGTGCCTTGCCCGAGCATCGTCTCGCGCTGGTCGAAGGCGTGTACGGGCAACGCGCCCGTCTCGGCGACGAATCGTTCGCTGTTCGCGAGCGCGTCGGCGTAGCGCTCGCCGTCGACGACCAGCCGCGCGCCGGATGCACGGATCCGTGCGATCTTCGCGGGCGACGAGATGGCGGGCACGAAGATCGTCGCCTGGATCCCGAGCCGCGCCGCCGCGTACGCGACCGCGGCACCGTGGTTCCCGCCGGACGCGGCCGCGACGCCGGCCGGGGGCACGGTCGCGCAGCAGCAGGTTCGCGAACGCTCCGCGCGTCTTGAACGAGCCCGCGTGCTGCATGAACTCGAGCTTGAGCGCGACGGCGCCTGCTGCGATGCCGGCGTCGCGCCCGTCGATGTCGAGCACCGGAGTCTCGCGAACGTACGGCCGAATCACCGGCTCGACGGCGGCGATCGCGTCGCGGTCGACGCGGTCGCCGTCCGCGCTCAGCACCGCGCGAGCAGCCGCGAACGCACGCCGGCCCAGTCCGCGCGCACGATCGCGTAGTACACGCTGTCGCGCACACGGCCCGAGTCGCACACCATGTGTGCGCGAAAGACGCCTTCTTGCGTCGCGCCGATGCGTTCGAGCGCCGCGCGCGAGCGCGCGTTGAGTGCGTCGGTCTTGAACTCGACGCGGTTCGCGCCCAGGGTGTCGAACGCGTGCGCGAGCAGCAGCAGCTTCGCTTCGGTGTTGACCGGCGGTGCGCTGGAACGCCGGCGCGAGCCACGTCCAGCCGATTTCGAGCCGAAGGTGCTCGGGGACGATGTTGCCGTAGCGCGTGCTGCCGATCGGCGTCCCGCTCGCCGCGTCGACGATCGCGAACGGCAGCGACACGCCGCGGCGCCGTTCGTCGAGCGCGAGCTCGACGTACGCCCGCATCTCCGCTTCCGTCGTCACGGGGCTCGGAATCCAGCGCCACAGCTGCGGATCGAGCCCCACGCGCGCGAGTGCAGCGACGTGGTCGAGCGCGAGCGGCTCGAGGACGACGCTGCCGCGGCGCAAAGTGACGGGCTCGACGGCCATGCGGACCATTGCGTTCCGCTTCGACGGCGCCGAGACGATTTCGGCCCGCGCGCGCGTTGTACGGTGCGATGCGTTCGCGCGCCCGGGTCCTGCTGGGCTTGGCGGCCTGCCTCCTCGCGACCGGCGCGGCGCACCGGGCCGTCGCCGGGCCGGCCGCACACGGGCTCGCCGCGGGGCGACGCGTCGTCGCCGGACGGCCGGCGACCTATCTGACGGTACGGCTCGACGAGGTGCGCGTGCGGATCGGCCTGGGCGACGGCCGCCCCGGCCGGGTGGAAGCGCTCGACGGGATCGCGCGCCGTTATCACGCGCTCGCGGCGATCAACGGCGGCGACTACGAAGCCTACGGCAACGCACCGATCCGGGATCCGAACCACACGCTGATCACGGGCGGCAGCATGATGTTCAAAGGCGACATCGGCGACGTGCTCTGGTTCGACGCGTCCGGACACGCGCGGATCGACCGCGTCCCGCTCAAGATCGAGGGCGGGCTCGACGGCCGCTGGACCTGGCCGGACAACTGGTACGCGTACTGGATCAACCGGTATCCGGCGGGCGCCGGCGACACGATCACGATCTTCACGCCCGAGTGGGGCGAGCGCACGGGGCTTGCGGGCGGCCCGCAGGTGCAAGTCGCCGACGGCGTCGTGACGGCGATCCAGACGAGCTCGACGATCATCCCGCGCAACGGCTTCGTCGTCTACTTTCGCGGCGAGGCGAAGGCCGCGTCGCACTTCGCGGTCGGCCGCACCGCGCAGTACCGCATCGTGCGCGCGGACGGCGAGCCGATGGGCGACTTCGCGCAGGCCCGCGAGGCGATCGGCTGCGGCCCGCGGCTCGTCACGGACGGACGGATCACCGTCGATCCGGCGGCCGAGGGTTTCCGTGACCCCAAGATTCTCTTCGCATCGGCGGCGCGCAGCGCGGTCGGCATCACGCGCGACGGCGGAACGATGATCCTCGCGACGTCCGCCGGCACGATCCGGCAGATGGCCGCCGTCATGCAACGCCTGGGCGCATGGCAGGCGATGGCGTTCGACGGCGGCGCGTCCGCCGGGCTCTGGCTGGACGGGCGCTACGTCACCGCACCCGGCCGGCCGCTGAACAACGCGTTGCTCGTGCTGTCGCGGTAGCGTCCGGCTACCGGCGCGGCAGCAGCACCTTCACGTACGTGCCGAACGCCGGCAAACGGCTGATCCTGAACTCTTCGGCGAGCGCGCGAACGAGGAACAGCCCCCGGCCCGATTCCGACCAGAGGTCGTCAGGAAGCGAAGGCGGGCCGCTGTACCCGGGCCCGTCGTCCATGACGTGCAGCCACAAGCCGCGCGCGTCGACGGACAGCCCGAGACTCAGACGGCCGGGCGCGTATCGCAGCGCGTTTCCGACGAGCTCGCTGAAGATGATCTCGCACGCGCTCGTGTCGGCCGTCTCACCGTACTGCGCGGAGACCGCCGCCACGAAGTCGCGCTTGATCGCATACGCGGCCGCGGAATCCGCAACATCGAATGCCCACCGCCCGTGCGAGCGGCCCAGGCGAACGGTGAGCACCGCCATGTCGTCGCGCGCGCGCTTTCCCGCGGTCAGCCGCGTGACGTACCGTGCCGGGTTCGCCGCGAACAGCACTTCGTCGCCGGCCAGCAGCGATTCGATCGCGGCTTCACCTGCGACCGGGTCGCGGTCCACCTCGGACAACCCGTCCGTATAGAACATCAGCAGCGTCGCCTCGTCGAGCGGCGCCTCGTAACGCACGTAGCAGGTGCCGGCGTCGATCCCGAGCGGAAGGCACGCGGTGCCGGACAGCGTCGAGGTGCCGCCTGCTGCGTACTTGACGAGCGGCGGCGGATGCCCGGCGGACGCGTACTCGATGCGGCTGCCTTCGCGATCGATGACGCCGATGAACGCGGTCGCGAGCTCGTCGCGACCCTCCAGGATCAGCGCCCGGTTCAGCAGCGACATCATCTCGGCGGGATCGGTCGAGACGACGCCGGCCATGCGCACCCACTGGCGCAGCTGCACCATCAGACGCGCGGCGTCGACGCCCTTGCCGGTGACGTCGCCGATCGTCATCACGATGCGGTTGCCGACCGCGAAAGCATCGTACCAGTCCCCACCGAGCGCGCTGTCGATCTGCGCGCCTTGGTACATCGCGCTGAAATGCAGCGTGTCGGTGTTCGGCAACCGGTCGTTGAGGAACGCGCGCTGCAGCGTCTCGGCGACGTGCTGCTCGCGGCTGAACTGCTTGGCGTTCGCGACGGCGAGGCCGGCCCGGCGGCCGAGCTCTTCGGCAGCTTGCATGTCGGCGATATCGAACGGTTCCGAGTCGTCCGTGCGCACGAACGTGAGAGCCCCGAAGATCTCGCCGTGAGCGAGGACGGGGACCACGATCTTCGAGCGGTACTTCATGCGGCGCATGAAGCGCTCGTGCTCCTCCGACGACGCATGCTCGAGCAGGGTCGCCTCGTCGAACAGCGGGACGAAGAACGACGCACCGGACTGCGCGACGTACCGGGCGGGATGCATGCCGCGCGTCTCCGACTGCAGCAGCGGCGTCACGAGCGCCTTGAGCGACGCCTCGACCTCGGGATCGCGGTGCGCTCCGACGCTGACGTACAGCCGGTGCGTGTCCTCGTCGATCAGGTCGAACAGGCACAACTCGGCAAACGACTCGACGGCGGTGCGTGCAACGTTCGAGAGCGTTTCCTCGAGGTCGAGCGACCGGTGGAAAAGCTCACCGGCCCGCACGAGCAACTCCAAACGCCGCTGCGTCGGATCGGCAGCGGCATGCTCGACGTTCGGGCGTCTCCCGGGCACGACGGACTGCGCCGTGGGCGGGAGCGGCATGGCCATTGCGACGTTCATACCCCGAAGCACGCCGCAGCACACGGACGGCGCACCGGCGGGACCGCTCGACCGGGCTACGAAAAGGTTGCGGTTTGGTTGCCATACGGTTATACTGGGGTCATGACCGCAGCCCATCTGCCGCACCGTGTCGGAGCGGAAGCGATCGACGAGATTCGGCGCCGCTTCGGACTGAGCGAAGACGAGGTCGCGAAGCTGTTCACGGTCAGCCGTCCCGCAATCGGCAAATGGCGTCAGCGCGGAGTACCGGTCGAGCGCGGCGCAGACGTCGACCGTGTACGAGAGCTCGCCGAATACTTCGGGAGACGGTTCGTCGCGGCTCGAATTCCGCAGATCGTCCGAACGCCCGGCGACGGCCTGGGCGGCAAGACCGTGCTGGCGGTCATCGCCGAGGAGGGCGTCGATCGCGTGTACGCTTACCTCGAGCGCATCTTCTCGTACGCGCGCGGATAAGGGTGCCGGACATCTGTCACACGCGGTGACCATACTCGGGCCATGAGACGCGTTGAACGAGGCGGGCCGTACTTTCGGGTGTGCGACCCGTCGTGGGCCAACCCGCTCGACACATCGTTCGCGAAGCGTTACGGCGGGCGGTGGAATCGCGCGGGTTCGTTCGGCGTGCTGTACCTGTGCGCGACGATCGCCGTCGCGGCAGGGAACGCTCGGCGCGCGTACGAGGGCGAAATCGCGACCCTCTTCGACCTGCGACCGGAGTTCCGGCCGGATCTGCAGGTCGTCACCGTCGCGCCCATTCGCGTCGTCGACGCCGTGACGATGGACGGGCTGCGATCGCTGCGGTTGCCACTCGCCTACCCGATCGGCGCGACATGGTCGCGGTGCCGCGCCGTGGGAGAGCGCGCGTACGCAAGCGGCGAGAGCGGAATCGCATGCCGCTCGGCCGACGCGACGGACCGAACGAACGTCGTGATCGACGGCGAGGAGCTCGTCGTCTTCGACCGCGCGGCCGGTTGCGTGACGCGGCGGGAACGCTTGCCGTTCGCACGCTGGTACCCGCTCGAAGTCGGCGCCCATGCAGACGCGCATATCGAAGACGCGTACTGACCGCCGGTCCTCCGGCACCGTTACGGTGCAAGCGGCGCGGAGGCCGAGTTGGAAGCGGCGGTTGACCACTCACCACAAGATGAGAGGCGTGCGTTTGAGCCACGTGTCGGCCATTACTTGTTCCACCACGAAACGAGCGACATCCGCGCGTGCTATCTTGCCGCCGTGGATGCCGGCGACATCGGTGAAAGCCCTTATGTTCCCGCGCGCCGGCTCATCGTTGAGTGCGCTCGGCCGCACGATGACCCAATCGAGGGAACTTCCGCGAATCGCGGCTTCCTGGCGCTCTTTGTCCTTGTAAGCATTGCGCAGCAACAGCGGCTGGAACAGCCGGTCAAAAAAGAATCCGCCGTGACCACGACTGTCGCCAACCCCCAAAGCGGAGATGCAAACCAGCCGTCGCACACCGCTTCGTATCATCGCGGCAATGATGGCCGGTGTCGCAAGAGAAAGCAGCGTGACTTTGCCAAAGGGGCTTATACCGGAACCTAAGGCGCTGACCACGGCATCGCAGCCATCCAATGCCCTCAGAATGGCGGCTTCATCACGAGCATCGCCCTCTACAACGTCTGCTCCCGGGAGATCGGGGGCGGTCGCTTTCGAGCGCACCAGAGCCACGACGGAGTGGCCTTTCGCGAGCGCGTCCCGAACGATTAGCCGTCCAGTTCCACCCGTTGCACCCAACACAAGAATCTTCATGGTTAATCTCGATCTTTCATGTTCGCGCCCAGTCGAAAAGCAGCGACGTTGCGGCAGCTATTTATAGTGTTGGCTTCGCGACCATAAGCCAGAGAATGGAGAGCCAAAGGACGATGCCGAGGGGAGAGGCGAGACGCGGCAACAAGGCGCTACGGACGAGCGGTAGATTTTGGCGGTCTGCAGCGGCGAGACGCTTAGACCATGGTTCGTCGATCAGAATGCCAATGAGCGCAGCGATCGCTGACAGCACATAAGACAGCACGAGCCAGCCAGATGCGTATCCGTATGTGCGCGTTAGGAACAGACCGGATACCACACCTACGCCTACAGATATGCCGCCGGCTGCAAACACGCGACCAAAGGCGGTAGCGAGCATTTGCAACATCGGTTGTTCGTCAACGTGCACCACGATGAGCCGAAAGATGATTCCCGCAATCGGCAACCCTGCGAATGCGATCATCATCGCGCCGACGTGCAGCCACAGCAGGAACGCTCGTCCGTCAACCATGTTTCGACGACAGATGATCCACGCGCACGTGCTCGATGCGGCCGAGCTGACCGCTTGCTCCGGTAACGAGCAAGCGCGGCTTCTTCATTTTTAAAAGGGACCCTCAAGGGACCGAAGTGAGGATAGGACTATAATAGAGACTATGACGGTCCGCTACAACGAGGCAGAAAATAGTGCCGAGGTTACCGCGCAGGAACCTCATGGCGCCACGCGTGCACGTTTCGCGGTCTACTTTGCTGATTGGCAGCGCCGAAGCGTGGAGGGAGGGATCTGCCCGGTGCGCGATCTGCTCGATAGCATCGGCGACAAGTGGTCGACGCTCATTCTCGTGTCGCTCGCCGCTCAGCCGCTGCGTTTTAGCGCGGTGCGGCGAGCGGTTCCCGACATCTCGAAGCGGATGCTCACCCAGACGTTGCGCTCGCTCGAACGTGACGGTCTGATTTCGCGCCGCGTGTTCGCGACGAAACCACCGAGCGTGGAATACGACCTAACCGCGCTCGGAGAATCGCTCCTCGAATCGATGGGCGCCCTGGTGGGGTGGGTAGAGCGCAGCCACCCGGTTGTATTGCAGGCACGCGTGCGTTTCGACGCGCTCGAGAATACAAACGGGCGTCTCGATGCTGCTCCTTCGTTACAGCGTGTTTCGACAAGACGTAGCAACTAGGACTGTTCGGGTGTTGGCAAACGAAAAAGGCCGCCTGAAGAGGTACGGCCCTTTGTGCTCAATCCTGGAGCCGACGGCCGGACTCGAACCGGCGACCTGCTATTTACGAAACAGCTGCTCTACCAACTGAGCTACGTCGGCGTGATGCCCTCTCGGGCGACCGTCGGCTGTTCGTGATTGGCCCCAGGCACCCTGCCCCGGGCGCCGCTCGTCCCAAGCGGCCCGCGGTACGTGCATCGCATGCGCCCGCTCCTCGTGACAAGGGCAACCGAAGCTTCCGACCGTACGCCCCGACATGAAGATCTCCGCGGGCGTCGCGCGCACGATGATCGTGGCCGTGTTCCTGCTCAGCGTTACCGCCGGCATCGAGACGGGCTGGTTCCGCTATGTCGAGCTCGCGGCGGAGGCGCGCGGCGACTATGCGGCGCAGCTGGCGCAGCAGCACATCGCGCAGCACGCGTTCGTCCTGTACTTCCTGCTCTCTGAAGGCCTGGTCGCGGCGACGTTCGCGCTCACCGGGCTGTTCATCGCGCTTCGCGGGCCGAAGACGCCGATGGCCGTGTTTGCCGCGGTCGCGCTGATGCTCTACGGCGTGACGATCCCGCCGCCGATGCACGCGCTGATCGTGAACGCGCCGGCGCTGCCGCTCTGGCTGCTCACGGAGCGCAGCATCGGGCTCGGCCTGTTCGTCGTCTTCCTCTACGTCTTCCCCGACGGCCGCTTCTCGTCGTGGACCGTGCGCGTGCTGACCGTCGTCGTGCTCGGGTGGACGGCGCTGTGGCCGTTCGTGCCGGCGAGCAACCCGTATCACTTCCCGCACCCGTGGCCGTTCATCGCGATCGCCGCCATCTTCGCGAGCGGCGTTGCCGTCCAGATGTACTGGTACCACCGCGTGCGCACACCGCTCGAGCGGCAGCAGACGAAGTGGGTCGTGTACGCGGTTGCGGCGTCGGTCGTCGGCGACTTCGTGACGCACTTGCCCTGGGAGGTCTTCCACCTGCACCGCGGCTCGGATCTGGTCGTTCTGCTCGTGCACCAGCCGTTCTTCGTCGCGTTCCAGCTCGCCGTGCCGCTGGCCGTCGGCTTCTCGGTCCTCTACTTCCACTTGTGGGAGATCGACATCATCGTCAGCCGCACGGTGCTGTACGCGGCGGTCACCACGACCGCGGCAGTCGTCTGGGAAGCCGTCAACCTCACGGCCGGCAAGCTGATCGCCGAAGCGATGGGACCGCAAGCCAGCGCGTTCGCCGGCGGCACGGCGACGGTGATCACGGGCTTCTTCCTCAAGCCCATGTACGAAGGGTTCAAGCGCACCGTCGACAAGCGCCTCACGCCGCAGACGCTCGACTTCTCGGACGAGTTTCCCGAGCTCGCGCCCGACGTTCGGCACCGGCTCACGACCGCGCACGTGGTCAACGCGCTCGCGCACCACGCGCCGCCGCTGCTCGAGGTCGAAGACAGTGTGGTGTACCTCTATCACGACGGCGAGCTCGTGCGCGCGTCCGCGCACTCCGCGGGCGGCGGCGCGGGCGACGCGATGCCCGACGCCGATGCGCTCGAGCAGCTGCACGCCGGCAAGATCGCACGCGCGGGCGAAGGCGACGACGCGCCGCTCTACGTGCCGCTCGTCGTACCCCGCTCGAAGAATCCCGATCTGGTCGGCGTCCTCGCGCTGGGGCGTCGCGAAGAAGGCAAGGGATACTCGACGCTCGAGATCAGCGCGCTGCAAGACCTCGGCCGCAAGGCCGGCATGGCGCTGTACTTGAGCGAAGTGCGCAACACGCCAGAAAAAAAGACCGCGCGTGCGCGCGGTCCTGTGGCCTGATTCTTTCCGACGCGCTTACCGGCAGCGCAGCCGGCCGTTGACGTTCGCGATGTCGCCGCCGTGGCAGCGGTTCGCGTCGAGCGTCGATGTGATCCGGGCGCCGTTGGACGCCGAGCACGTCGCCGACAGCATGTTTCCGTTCATCTGCACGTTGGAGCAGCTTCCTTGGTACGAGCCGCCGGGAGCATACCCGTTGCGGTTGCCGTAGCCGTTGTTGCCGTAGCCGTTGCCGTTGTTGTATCCGCCGTTGCCGTAGCCGTTGTCGCGGTGGGTGCCGTAGCCGCTGTCGCGGCGGTTGCCGTAACCGTTGTTGTTGGAATATCCGTTGTTGCGGTTGTAGCCGTAGCCGCCGCCGTTGCACGTGAGCTGGCCGTTCGAGTTCGCGATGTCACCTCGGCAACCGAGCGAGATGCTGCTGCGAACCAGTTGGCCGTTCGAGGCGGTGCACGATGCGGTGAGACGGTCACCGCGAGCGCGGATGTTCGAGCATGATTGCTGATACGATCCGCCGGGGATCGCCTGCGCCGAGGCCGGTGCGACCACCGTGAAGGCGAGCGAGCCGGCTGCTGCGAGACCGAGGATCATTCGTTTCATGCACCAGACCGTACCCGTCTATCCGGAAACGCGCTCAGCCGCCGATATCCCTTGTATGAAGCGTCGCCTCGCCCGGCTCGCTCTGCTCCTCGCCGTCCTGCTGGCCCCCGCGCCTGCGCTCGCTGCGCAACTCGAGGTCCCTGTCGCGACGCCGGGCGCGCCGTTGCCGGCCGACGGACCGGCCGCCTCGCTGCTGCGTCCCGCGATGCTGCGCGCGACGTTCCGCGTGCTGCCTGCCGACTCGGCGCTCTACATCGGGACGCCGTGGATGATCCGGGACCTCGCCGTGACGCTCGTCGGACCGGGGACGCAGCGCCGCACGATCACCGCGCGCACCGACCTTCCCGGCACGATGCTCGGCGTGCGCCTTCCCGCGGATGCATGGCGTGCCGATCGCATCGAACTCGAAGCGGTCACGGTCAGCAGCGTGGAGCCGCCGTATCTGCTGTCCGCGGATCAGCTCGCGCAGATCGCCGCGCGCGACTGGTGGTACGCGATGGCGTTCGGCGCGTTCGCCGTCCTCGCGATCGCATTCGGTACTCTCGCATGCGCAGTGCGCTCGCGCTTGGCCGCATGGTATGCTGCGGGCGCGGGCGCGCAAGCGCTGCTGATCGTGCCGTGGCTCGGCATCGTGCGCCCACCTCCGGACGCGAGCCAGCCGCTGCACGCGGTGTTGACGTCGTTCGCGTACGTCGCGTCCGCGTCGGTCGCGCTGGCGTACCTGTGCGACCGCACGCCTCGGTTCGCGCGTCGAGCACTGTGGACCATCGTCGCAGCCTGCGCCGCGCTGGCGTGCGGCTTGGACGTGATGCAGGATCTCTGGCCCGTACCGGACGCGGGCGCGCAAGCCGCGACGACGCTGCTCGGCACGGCGCTCTTCGCGCTCGGCGTGCTCGCGCTGGTTCGGCGCCTTCGCGGCGCCGCGTTCTTCGCTGCGGGGACGGCGGTGACCGCGCTCGGCATCGCGACGGCCGCGTTCGCACCGGCGGTCGCGACGTTCCTCACGCTGCCGCTGTCAGCGCTTCCGCCGCTGTCCGCGGCGATCGGCGCCGTGTTCATCGCCGTGGCGGTCGCCGCGACACTGCACGAGCGTGAGGCCGCGCGCGCGCGCACCGATGCCGGCGCGCACGTCGACGGCCTGACCGGGCTGCCGAACCGCACGGCGTTCGACGCGCGCCTCGAGACGGCGTGGTGCGACGCGGCGCGAAGGCGAACGCCGCTCGCCGTGCTGCTGCTCGACGTGGACCGTCTGCACGCATACAACGACTGCTACGGCCATCTCGCCGGCGACGACGTCCTGCGCCGCATCGCGTCCGCCGCCGCGACCGCGGCGTCGCGCGAGCGCGGGTTCGCCGCCCGCTACGGAGGTGAGGAGCTCGCGGTCGTGCTCGCCGCATGTGAGGGCCGGCGCGCGCGGGACGTCGCGGAGGCGCTGCGCGCGGACATTGTCGCGCTCGACGTCGCCCACGGCGGCGTGCCGTCGCGCCGGCTGACGGTCAGCGTCGGCGTCGCCTCGGTCGGGCCGGACGCACGCGACGGAGCGCACGACCTCATGCGCCGCGCGGCAGACGCGCTGTATGTCGCCAAGACGCTGGGCCGCAACCGCGTCGTTGGCGGCGAACCGCCGGAAGAGCGCTACGCGCCGAAGACCGAGTCCGCGACCGCCTCGTTCACGGCGTACGTTCCGTAGTCGATGGACGCGTGAATCTTGAAGCCGCCCGTCGCGATGTCGGCTTCGGCGTGCTTGGGAAGCTCGTATCCGCTCGCAAGCTGCTCGGTGATGCGCATGTCGATCGTGCTGCCGTCGTGCGTGCGCCACAGCGCGTGCAGCGGCGCGTTCGGATCGCCGTCGACGGCGACCGTCATGCTTTCGACGTCGGATGCGTGACGCGGCACGCCCGTCAGCTCGTACGTGCCGTTCGCGGTCCCGGCCAGCTTGAGGTCGTAGCTGCCGGGCCACGTCAGCGGCGTGCCGAGGTCGGCGAAGAGCTTGCGGTACTGCGCTGGAACCTGATGCATGTCGAGCGCGAGGCGGCTCGGGCGCTTGAAGTACTGCATGCCGTTCAAGCCGATGTGAAACGTAAGCAGGCGGTGGATCCGAACGTCCATGTGGACCGGAACGGCATACGACTCCACGCGCGCGTCGTGCTGGTTGACCTGCGCGAGCACGTCGGCGGCCGAGGCGAAGGGCGGGGGCGCAGCCGCCAGCGTTCCGACGACCCCCGTGAGCGTCAGGGTGCGAGCGATCTTCCGTGCGGCGTTCGCCTGCATGGTGCCGGTCCTCCACGACCCCCGTTGCTGGGTGAACTATTCCCTGATCGTGAGAACCGCACGCGTGCGCCGCGCCTCAGGCGGCGTCGCGCCAAACCGGAATCGCGGACCGGACCTCCTCCGACGGGCTGAGCCGGCCGGCCGCCGATTCGAGGGCGTCGAGGGGAACGGCGTCGGTCGTCACGACGGTGCCGCTCGCGAAGCGCACGAGCAGCGGCGCGCGCAGCGGCCGCGCGACGAGGTCCTCGCCCGCATGTGCGGGCACGCGCTCGCGCGCGTCGAGCGCGGCCAGGACGTCGGCCACGACGGAGGACGCGGTCGCGTCGCCGCCGGCACCGAAGCCCGAGAACACCAGCGGGCCGCAGCCGCGACCGAGCACGCGCACGACGTTCTCCGCCCCGCGCGGCCGCGCAAACGGATGGTCGAGCGGCACGAACGCCGGCGTCACGCCCGCCTCGATCCCGTCGCCGGCCTTGCGCGCGACGGCGACCAGCTTGAGCCGCAGACCGCGCTCGGCGCCCGCGCGGACGTCGTCGCGCGTGACGTGCGCGATGCCGCGCCGCGCGAAGCCCGGCGAGACGGCCGGACGGCGGAACGCGAGGCCCGCGAGGATCGCGAGCTTGTGCGCGGCGTCGTGTCCGTCGACGTCGCTGCGCGGATCGGCTTCGGCGAACCCGAGGCGCTGCGCCTCGGCGAGCGCGTCGGCGTATTCCGCTCCCGACTCCATCGCGTCGAGCACGAAGTTCGTCGTGCCGTTCAGCACGCCGCCGATCTCGAGCACGTCTTCGCCCGCGAGCGAACCGCCCAGAGCGCGCACGATCGGGATCGCGCCGCCCACCGCCGCCTCGTACCGCAGCGACGCGCCCGTGCGCGCGGCGAACGCGGCGAGCCATGGGCCTTCCGTCGCGATGAGGTCTTTGTTCGCCGTGACCACGTCCTTGCCGCGCGCGATCGCGCGCAGGATCAGCTCGCGGGCCAGTCCGACTCCGCCGATGCACTCGACGACGACGCGGACGCCCGGGTCGTCGACGACGTCGAAGGCGTCGTCCACGAAGTCGTTCCACGGCACGTCGCGCGGTTTGAGCGGATCGCGCACGGCGATCGCACGGATCAGCCCGGGGTGCGAGGCGACGAGCCGCCGGGCGACGCCCGAGCCGACGGTGCCGCAGCCCAGCAGGCCGACGCCGTGCGCGCGCGTCGTCGCCGTCGCGCCGCGGGGTGCGATCGGATCGGACGAGCAGAGAACGCGGGGTACGGCCTGCATGAGAACCTCCATGTGAAGAAAGTGAAAAGGCCCCCGCCTTTCGGCGAGGGCCTCGTCTCGATTCGTTTCGTCCGCGCTACGCCGACGTCGATCGAGACCTGCCCTCGCCGAGGGTGGTCGTCGTCGTGATCGTCGTCGTCATGATGACGCAGAGTGCGAACATTGGTTTACGGACCTTAGCACACGCCGCGCGAATGCGCAAGCGTGCCGGCCCGATCTGAACCGTGCCTTTGCACGGCTCACCTGCACGGCGGCGCAGCGGTGCGACCGTCGACGGCGTCCCGCAGCAGCGCGGCGAGGTTCTTCGGCTCGGCCAGGAACGCGTCGTGGCCGTGGTCGCTGTGGAGGTGGCGGTAGTCCGTCGACCACCCGGCGGCGGCCCAGCGGTCCGCGCATGCGCGCACGAACTGCGGCGGATACAGCTGGTCGCCCTCGATGCCGACGAAGGTGACGCGAGCCGGTCCGGGCGGCGTCTCGCGGCCACGCAGGTCGAACAGGTCCATCGCGCGCGTCAGCACGAGATAGCTGTTCGCGTCGAAGCGGCGCACGAACACGTCGCCTTGGTGCGCGAGGTATCCCTCGACGTCGAACCGGTCGTCGTGCGAGCGCGACGGATCGCCGCCGCGCCGGTCCGCCCGGTTCGCGAAACGCGTTTCGAACAGGTCCTCGCTCTTGTACGTGAGCGTCGCGACGGCGCGCGCCAGGCGCAGCCCGTTCACCGGCGGCTCGTCGTACCACCCGCCCGCGAAGGCCGGATCGAGCCGGATCGCTTCGCGCGCGGCGAAGTTCTGCGCGATGCCTTGGGCCCGCAGATGGTCGTACGTTCCGACCACGATCGCGTGCCCGCACGCAGCCGCCGTATCCGTGCGCCCACTGCAGCGCCTGCTGGCCGCCGAGGGAACCGCCGATGACCACGCCGGCGCGCGAGATGCCGATGGCGCGCAGCGCGCGCCGCTGCGCCTCGACGATGTCGGCGACGGTAACGACGGGAAAGCGCGGCCCCCAGCGCCGGCCGTCCGGCGCGATCGACGATGGGCCGGTCGAACCGTAGCACCCGCCGAGCGCGTTGACGCCGACGATGCACCACGACGCGAGATCGAACAGCGCGCCGTCTCCGACGAGCCCGTCCCACCACTCGAGCACGCGCGAGGAGCCGGTGAGCGCGTGCGGCACGAACACGACGTTCGACCCGTCCGCATGCGGCTCGCAGCCATAGCGCGTGACGCGCTGCACGACGCCGGGGATCGTCGCGCCGGAGACGAGCTCCAGCGCGCCGATCTCGACATCCCGCTCCAACACGACGCCGTCACCCCGAGCTCCGGTGTCGACCCCTGAGCTGTGGTGTCACCCTGAGCTCGTCGAAGGGCTGTCACGCCGCGTCGATCGCCTGCGAGAGGTCGGCGAGAATGTCGTCGACCGACTCGATACCGACCGAGAGCCGCACGGCGTCGTCGCTCACGCCGCTCGCGATCTGATCGGCCGGGGTGAGCTGCTGGTGCGTCGTCGACGCGGGATGGATCACGAGCGACTTCGTATCGCCGACGTTCGCCAGCAGCGAGAACAACTGCAGACGGTCGATCAGCGCGCGCGCCGCGTCCCCGCCGCCTTTGACGCCGAACGTGACGATCGCGCCCGCGCCCTTGGGCAGATATTTCTGCGCGTTCGCATACGCCGGATCGCCCGAGAGCCCCGGATAGCGCACCCACAGCACCTTGGGATGATCGCGCAGGTACTCCGCCACGCGCAGCGCGTTCGCGCTGTGGCGCTCGACGCGCAGGCCCAGCGTCTCGAGACCTTGCAGCAGCAGCCACGCGTTGAACGGCGAGATTGCCGCACCAATGTCGCGCAGCAGCTGCACCCGCGCCTTGATGATGTACGCCAGCGGGCCGACGGCATCGGTGTACACGACGCCGTGGTACGACGGGTCCGGCTCGGTGAAGTCCGAGAATCGCCCCGACGCCTTCCAGTCGAACGTGCCGGAGTCGACGATCGCACCGCCGATCGTCGTGCCGTGGCCGCCGATGAACTTCGTCGCGGAGTGCACGACGATGTCGGCGCCGTAGTCGATGGGGCGCAGCAGGTACGGTGTCGCGAGCGTGTTGTCGACGATGAGCGGAACGCCGGCGTCGTGGGCGACCCGTGCGATCGGCTCGATGTCGAGCACGTCCAGCTTCGGATTGCCGAGGGTCTCGGCGAACACGGCCTTCGTGGTGGGCCGGATCGCGCGCGCGAACGCGGACGGATCGGCAGGATCGACCAGCGACACCTCGATGCCGAAGCGCGGCAGCGTATGCACGAACGCGTTGTACGTACCGCCGTACAGCGACGCCGCGCTCACCACGTGATCGCCCGCTCGCGCGACGTTGAGCAGCGAGTACACGACCGACGCCTGACCGCTCGCGAGCGCCAGCGCCGCGGCGCCGCCTTCGAGCGCGGCGAGGCGCTGCTCGAACACGTCGGTCGTCGGGTTCATGATCCGGGTGTAGATGTTGCCGAACTCTTGCAGCGCGAACAGCCGCGCGGCGTGGCTCGTGTCGTCGAACGTGTACGACGTCGTCTGGTAGATCGGCACGGCACGCGACTTGGTCGCGGGGTCACCGTCGTGACCGCCGTGCAGGGCGAGCGTTTCGAATCCGCGTTGTGCCGCGGGGTCCAGCGTGCTGCTCATCGTGGGTCTCCTTCACGAATGCGTCGAGCGCAAGGGATGCGGGTGAATGAAAACGGCCCCCGCCGGTGAGGCGAGGGCCGCTGTAGCGTGTCGACGTCCTGGTCAGGGCGACGACGATCTACACCGGCCCTCGCGGGCGGCACACATCGCCATGATCGCCATACAGCGGGCGTCCATGCCCGGCACCGTAGCAGACCCGGACCGCCGGAGTCAAGGACCGAAGGGCCGCGCATGACCGCCTTACTCCTCGCCGTCCTGATCGGGTTCGTCTCGGGCCTGCGAACGTTCACCTCGCTGGCCGCCCTCGCGATCGTACGAGCAGGCGCGGTTTGGGCCGTGGTACTCAGCGTGGCGGCCCTCGGCGAATACGTCGCGGACGCTTTGCCGCGCATCCCGTCGCGCACCGCCTTTCCCTCGATCTTCCTGCGGGCGGTCAGCGGCGCGATCGCGGGCTGGGCGATCGCCGCCGGCCACGGAGGATCGGGCGCGGCCGGCGCGGTGCTCGGCATCGCCGGGGCGCTCGCCGGGACGTACGGCGGGGCGGCCGCCCGGGGCGTCGCGATCGCGCGCATCGGCGCGATCCCGGCCGCGCTCGTCGAGGACGCCGTCGCGGTCATCCTGGCCGCCGTCCTCGTCACCCGCTGACGCGCCGGACGCGGCGAACCCGCCGACGAACCGGCCAGCATGCCGGAACATCGCATGGAACGCGCGTAGCGCGATGCCGCGCCGTCCCGCCCTCACGATCACCGCGCTGCAAGAACAGATTTTTCAGCGCGAAGGCTTCCGCGTGTCGTTCGAGCGGCTCGGCGCGGCCAAGGACGAGCTGCCGCCGTACGAGTTCGCGGTCATGGCGCCGCAAGGGTGGAACGTCACCGACTGGAAGCGCGTGCGCCTCGGTGCCTACGTCCTGCTCTTCAAGAGCGTCACGGTGTTCCGCGGGGACGACGAGCCGATCGCGCGTGACATGAAGCTCGGCCACCTGCGCGACACCTACTACAAAGCCGCGTACGGCACGATCTCGGCGGACGTGCCCGACAACGTCGTCTCGATCGACCGGGCGCGCCGGTGAGGTGTGCGTGAACGCGCCGATCGCGTTCGACGCCGGCCCGGCAGGGGTCGCGTCCCGGATCGTGGAGTGAGCGGCATGCTGGAGTTGCGTCCGAACTGCGAGTGCTGCGACAAAGACCTTCCGCCGAACGCGCCCGACGCGCGCATCTGCTCGTACGAGTGCACGTTCTGCGCAGGGTGCGTGCGGCATCGCCTCGGCGGCCGCTGCCCGAACTGTGGCGGCGCGTTCGAAGTGCGGCCGGTGCGTCCGCCCTGGCGGCTGGCGACCGATCCCGCATCCGCGACGCGCGTGCGCGCGACGGAGGGACCGTGCGCGACCGCATGAGCGCCGCCGCGCCCGATTCGGTCACCGAACGCGCGCGTGCGCTGCTCGAGCGCATCGACGCGTTGAACTCGCGCATCAACGCGTACGTCGCCATCGACCGCGACGCGGTGCTGCGCGAGGCCGCACGGCTCGACGCGGTGCCGATCGGCGAGCGCGGTCCGCTGCACGGCGTGACCGTCGCGGTGAAGGACATCATCGACGTAGCCGGCTTGCCGACGCGCGCCGGGTCGTCGTTCTTCCGCCGCGATCCCGACCGTGACGCGCCGGCGGTCGCCGCGCTGCGGGCCGCGGGTGCGCTGATCACCGGCAAGACGAACACGCACGAGTTCGCGTGGGGCATCACCACCGAGAATCCGCACTTCGGCCGCACGGTCAACCCATGGAGCGCGGACGGGCACGAGCGCACCGCCGGCGGTTCGAGCGGCGGGTCGGGGGCCGCCGTCGCCGCCGGGCTCGCGGACGTCGCGCTCGGGACCGACACGCTCGGCTCGATCCGCATTCCGTCGGCGCTCAACGGCATCTCGGGCCTCCGTCCCGCGACGGGCGCGCTGCCGATCGACGGCATCTTCCCGCTCGCGATCGGGCTCGATACGGTCGGCCCGTTCGCGCGCGACATCGCGACCGTGCGAGCGCGTCTATCACGTGTTGGCCGGGACGCCGGTCCCCGCCGCGCGGATACCGCGCGCATGCCGCCTGCGCGGCGATCGCTGGGATCGCGTCGATCCCGCCGTGGCGAGCGCGCTCGACGCCGCCGCGTCGGCGCTGCGCGCCGCGGGCGTCACGGTCGACGACGTCGCGTGGTGGGACGAGGAGCTCGTCGGCGCGGTGGCCGTCGTGCAGCAGCGCGCTGCGGCGCGCGTGCACGAGCCGCTGTACGCGGGACATGAAGCGGAGTACGGTGCCGACGTGCGCGCGCGCGTCGCGACCGCGCTCGCGGTCACGGCCGACGACGAAGCGGCGGCTCGCGCGACGATCGGCCGCGCGCGCGCGTCGTGGTCGCGCGCGACGGACGGCTACGACGTCGCGCTCGCACCGGCGGTCGGATCCGAAGCGCCGATGATGCCGGCGCCACCGGACTTCCGCGCGAACGTCATCCCGCTCGTGACGGCGGCGAGCGCGTTCGGGCTCCCGGTCGCAGCCCTTCCGATCGGCTTCGGGCCCGCCGGCATGCCGATCGGCATGCAAGCGATCGCGACGAACGCCGATCCCGCGCCGGCGTTCGCGCTCGGCAACTGTCTACAGAACGTCACCGACTGGCACCGGCGCACGCCCGTCCTGGGCTGAGGCTGCTCGCGCTCGCATGCGCGCTCGCGTTCGCCGCGGGCTGCACGCGCGCGCCCGCACGCCACGAAGCCGTCCGCGCGACGTCGGCGGCGGCGTCGCCTGCGCCCGCGCGCAGCCTCCTGCTGCCGATTGCGGTCGTCCCGCGGCCGCTGTCGATCCGCCGGCTCTCCGGCGCGTTCGTGTGGCCGCGCACCGCTCGCATCGCCGCCGCCGCGGATGCGGAACCGGTCGCGATGGTGCGCGACGCGCTCGCGCGGCTCGGTGTGCGCGCGACGTTCGTGCGGCTCGATGCCTCCGCCCGCGACGCGGACGTCGTGCTCGCCATCTCGCAGCGCGCGCGGGACCTCGCGGACGAAGGCTATGCGCTCGTCGTGTCGGAGCGCGGTGTGCGGGTGCGCGCACGCACGTACGCCGGCGCGTTCTACGCGCTGCAGACGCTCGAGCAGCTGACGACGCGTCTGCACGGGCGCCCCGCGACGGCGGCCGCCGTCGTGCTGGACCGGCCGGCGTACCGCTGGCGCGGCGTGCACGTCGACGTCGCGCGCCACTTCTTTCCGGTGCCGGTGCTCGAGCGTCTGATCGATGCGGCGTCGCTGTACAAGCTCAACGTTCTGCACCTCCACCTGAGCGACGACGCGGCGTGGCGCCTGACGAGCGCGCGCTATCCGGGACTCGCGTCGGCGCAGCGCTACACGCGCCGCGGACGTGCACGAGCTCGTCGCATTCGCGGCGCGCCACGCGATGACGCTCGTGCCGGAGCTCGACATGCCCGCGCACACGGAAGCGGCCCTGCGCGCCTACCCGCGCCTGCGATGCGGACCGATTCTGTGCACGACGGGCGCCGGGCTCGACTTCGCGCGAACCGTCCTCGACGAGGCGGCGACCGCGTTTTCGTCGGCGTACGTGCACGCGGGCGTCGACGAGGTGCCGGCCGGCTCCGCCGCCGCGGCGACGAGCTTCGCGTCGGTGCTCGAAGCGCACGCTTCCGCGCGCGGGCGGCGGCTCGTCGTGTGGGACGACACGCGTCGCGAACGCGCCGCCGCGCGGCGCCGTCGTGACGGTGTGGACGTCGCGCCGGCGCGCGGCCGCGCTCGCGTCGCGCGGCACCGACGTCGTCGTGGCGTCCGCGCCGCTGTACTTCGACGCGGCGCAGGGCGACCCGGCGCAGGAGCCGCCCGCGACGCGATACATGGCGACGTTGCGCGAGGTGTTCGACGCCGGCGTCGCGCCGCGCGCGCTGGGATCGAGCGCGCGCGAGCACGTGCTCGGCGCGGAAGCGTGCGTGTGGACCGAGCATATTGCGACGGCCGGCGCACTGTTTCGCATGACGTTTCCGCGCGCGCTCGCGCTGGCGGAGATCGCGTGGGCGCCGCGCGACGCGGTGCGGCCGCTCGGCGCATCCGCGCGCTGGGACGACTTTCTCGCGCGCCTGCCGCCGCAGCTCGACCGGCTCGCCGCGCGCGGCGTGGCGTTTCGCATCCCGAACGTCACGTTCGCGTTCGCCGGAGGCCGCGCGCGCTTCGACGCCGTTCCCGGGCACGTGCAATCCGTGACCGTGCGTACCCCCGCGCCCGCGCTCACCCTGTCGCTGAGCGTCCCCTTGGATGCGGCGACGCTCCGGTACACCACGGACGGGAGCGCGCCGACGGCCGCATCGCGGCGCTACGCGCGGCCGTTCGTCGTGCACGCAGAATCGCGGCCGCTGCGCGTGCGTACCGCAGCCTGGTACCACGGCATGCGCGGCTCGATCACCGAAGCGATCGTCGTGCGCGTGCGCTCCCGTACATTTGGGCCGGGGACGCCGGGCTCGCACTCGTGGGCGTCGCTCGTCTCGCCCTGAGCACAGGAGTTCGACGTCCTCCCGCTAACCGCGCTCCTCCCCACTTCGAAGGAGCTTGCATGCACGTGAAGCCGACGTCGCGTTCCATCGCCGCCGCGGTCGCGGCGTCACTTGCCGTCGTTTCCGCCGCATCGGCCGCGCTGCCGCCTGCGCCGGTGGCAAAGCGCGTCCCGGTGACCGACACGTACTTCGGAAAGACGGTGATCGACCCGTATCGCTGGATGGAGACGAACGGGCCCGACCTGCAAGCATACCTCAAGGCGAATAACGACCGCACGCGCCGCATTCTCGACGCGCTTCCCGGCCGTGCGGCGCTCGCGTCGCGGCTCGCCGCGCTCTCGGAGACCGCCGACTTCTCGATGGACGTGGTCTCGCGCCACGGTGCGTACTTCTACGAGAAGCTACCGCCGGGGGCGAACTCGACGAAGCTGTACGTACGGTCGGGGATCGGCGGGGCGGACCGCGTGCTGGTCGATCCCGATGCGATTCCGGGGCCGCGGCAGGCGATCTCGTACTTCAACGTCTCGGACGACGGATCGCGCGTTGCGTACGGCCTCTCGGCCGGCGGCTCCGAGAACGCCGCCGTGCACGTGGTCGACGTCGCGTCGGGGAAGGCCTTGCCCGACGTGTCGGACCGCGCCGACTTCGGCGTCACGTCGTGGACCGACGACGGCCGGGCGTTCTTCTACCTCAAGCGCCAGGAACTGCCGCCGGGCGCGCCTCCGGCCGCCAAGTACCTCAACGTCCGCACGTACCGGCACGTCCTCGGTGAGCCGGGCAGCTCCGACGTCGCCGTGTTCGGAACCGGCGTGAACCCGAACGTCACCGTCCCTGTGACCTCATTTGCGTCGCTCAGCATGTCGCCGGAGACGCCGTACATGGCGGGCATCCTCATCGCCGGCGTGGACCCGTTCGCGACGGTGTACGTCGCACCGAAGGCTGCGCTCGCGAACCCCGCCACGATCCCGTGGAAGCTCGTCATCCGTCCGGAGGACAAGGTCACGAACGCGGCGGTGCATGGGAACACCATCTACGCGATGACCGCCAAGAACGCGCCGCGCTTCAAGATCGTGAAGTTCGACATCGGCGGCACGTTCGCGCAGGCGACGGACGTGCTGCCCGCGGGCCGGCGCGTCATCGACAACGTCGCGACTGCATCCGATGCCGCGTACGTCCTCTCCCGCGAGAACGGCTTGGGGCGCATCACGCGGATCGGCTACGACGGCACGGTGCGCGACGTCCCGCTGCCGGTGAACGGGACGATCTCCGGCGTTGCGACGGAATACGACCGCCCGGGTTTCCTCGCGCAACTCACGTCGTGGACGCAGTCGCCGCTCTGGTACACGTACGACGCCGCGGCAAACGCCCTGCGCGATACCAAGCTCGACGCCCCGTCGGCAGTCGACTACTCGAACATCATCGCGGACGAAGTGACGGTGCCCGCGACCGACGGCACCGCGATCCCGCTCTCGATCGTCCACCGGCGTGACATGAAGCTGGACGGCACGAATCCGACGCTCCTGTACGCGTACGGGTCGTACGGGATCTCGAGCAGCCCCGGCTTCTCCGCCGCGCGCCTCGCGTGGTTCGAGCACGGCGGCGTCTACGCGATCGCGCACGTCCGCGGCGGCGGTGAGTTCGGCGAGGAATGGCATCTCGCGGGCAAGGACGCGAACAAGGTCAACACGATCACGGACTTCATCGACTGCGCGCGCTGGCTCGTCGCCAAAGGCTATACGAGCCCCGCGCGGCTGGGCGCGCGCGGCGGCAGCGCGGGCGGCATCACGATGGGCGGCGCGATCACGCGCGCGCCGGAGCTGTTCGCCGCAGTGCTGGACGAGATTCCCGTCTCCGATCAGCTGCGCATCGAGACGTCCCCGAACGGCCCGCCGAACGTCCCCGAGTTCGGGTCGGTCAAAACCGAGCAGGGCTTCAAGAACCTGTACGCTACCAGCGCCGTGCAGCACGTCGTGCGCGGCACGAAGTACCCCGCGGTGATGTTGACGACCGGCATCAACGATCCGCGCGTGGACCCCTGGCAGGCGGCGAAGATGGCCGCGACGCTGCTGGACGCGACCACCAGCGGCAAGCCGATCCTGCTTCGCGTCGATTACGAAGGCGGACACGGACTCATCGGCAGCGGCCGATCCCAGGCGGTCGCGCTGGCGGCCGACGAGTACGCGTTCCTGCTCTGGCAGTTCGGGGTGCCGGAATTCCAGCCGCCGTCATAGCAGCGGCATTGCGCGCGATCGCGCGCTATGCCGCCGCGACGGGGCGGCATTGCGGACACGGCTGCAGGCCGTGCGCGTGCGCTTCCATCACGCTGCGCACGCCGTAGTAACCCGTCGCGTCCACGCGCGTCGCAATGTCCCCGCACGTCGGCAGACAGAACGTTCCGTCGTCCGCGCACGCGACGTAGCGCAGCCCGCGCCGCGTCATCGACTCCACCGCGCCGACGTCGAGACCTTCGCGCTCGAGGAGCGCGCGCTTTGCGCCGCTGCCGAAGACGTACCCGCCGACGGAGCAGTCGCCACGAATGATCCGGTGACACGGAATCAGCAGCGGCACGGGGTTGCGCCCGAGCGCGTTGCCGACGGCGCGCGTGGCGTCCGGCGCGCCGACTTCCCGCGCGAGCCAGCCGTAGGGGCGCGCGCTCCCGGGTCCGATCTCGGCCGCCTTGTGCAGCACGCGCCGTTCAAACGGCGAGCACGCGCGCAGGTCGAGCGGGACGTCGGCGGCGGCGAGCTCGCCGCGTAGCGCCGCGCGCGCGGCCGACGCGGTCGCGTCCTCCTCGGCGGCCGGCACGGCGGCGCGGCCGAAGCGCAGGCGGTACCAGGCTTCGAATGCCTCCGCGCCGTTCGCGAGGCGGATCGCCGCGACGCCCGTCGCGTTCCATGCGACGAAGACGTCGCCGAGCGCGCTCGCCGCGCGGACGTACCGGTCGAGCCCGGCACGGGCGAGCACCGCGGCCGTGAAGCCGTCGGAGACGCGAGCGCGCATCCCGCCGCCGAAGTCGCGCAGATCGGATTCAGTCATCGTCGTTCTCCAGCGCGGCGCGCACGGCCATCAGGCCGCGGTGCGCCGAGGCTTTTACGGTTCCGGCCGGCTGGTCGAGCGCGGCGGCGATCTCGTCGTACGGCAGATCGTCCAGGTACCGCAACACGAACGCCGGTCGCAGCGCGGGCGAGAGCGCGTCGATCGCCCGACCGATGCGCGACCACTGTTCCCGGCGCTCCGCGACCTCGCCCGGACCGGGCGCCGGATCGGACAGCTCGGCGCGCGCCGCGCCGTCGGAATGCTCGAGCGGCGACGGCGGCGGGCCGGCGTCGCGCACCGCGTTGCGCGTGAGATTGTGCGCGATCGCGAAGAGCCACGACCGCAGCCGCAACGAGGCGCGCCGTTCCGCCGAGTAGCCGTGCAGCGCGCCGTACGCGCGCACGAAGACGTCCTGTGCGACATCCTCGGCGCGCGTCGCATCGCGCAGCATGCGTCCGACGAACGTCACGATGGGCTCGCGGTACGCGATCACGACGCTCTCGAACGCGCGGTCGACATCGAGCGCGAGCGCGCCGGCGAGCAGCGCGTCGCGATCGGGCGGCGCGAGCGCGCAGACGGCCGCCACGTCACCACCACCCGGCGCGCGTCCTCGCGTCATGGAGCATCCGCCGTTCGGCGTCGTCGTTCCACACGACGAGCTCGGTCGGCCTCGGCTGCGCGAGCGCGATGGCCGTGAGCCCGCCGAGGGCGACGCCGATCGCAATGATGAGGAAGAGCATGGTGTTCTCCGGGGGTCGTCGAGGTGACGGGAGAACACGGCGCGCGCCGCCGGCGTTGCATCGCGCGGCCGCTTCCCTGCTTCGCGCGCGCCTCCTCGGGAACGAACGTCGCATGCCTTTGGACCTGGACTATCAGCGAGCGGCGGAAGCCGCCGCGGCAGCCGACTCCGCCGCGACGACGGCGCACGCAGCGCTCTTCGACTTCGGCCGCGAGCTCGGCGACCTCGTCGCACAACTGCAGGCCCGCTCGAACCCATTGCCGCTGCGCGTGCGGTTCGTGCGCCAGGCGCCGCCGCGCCTCGATGCGCCCGCGGGGGTTCGCGTCGAGGATGCGCCGGCCGAACGTCCCGCCGGCTTCGCCAGCCTCATCGTCGAGGCGCGCGATCTCTTCTTCGCCATCGAGTCGATCCCGGGCATCGCCGTGACGGGCGTGACGAACGTGCCGTCGCTGGAGGCCTACGCTGCGTCGATCTGCGGCATCCGGGTCGCCGACGACGGCAAACCGCATCTCCTCGCACGGTCGCTTTCGGACGCGATCGTCGTGCCGCCGGTGCACAGCGCGGGGCTGCTGCTCGAAGCGTTCCTCGTCATGGTCGCCGACACGTTCGCGGCCCGCGCTTCCTTTAATCCGCTTCCCGCGGTGACGGTGTGACCGGCGCAGCGGCATCGCCCGCCGCGTCGCCCGGCAGATCGTGGAACGTGCGCTTGACGGCGGACTCTTCGCGCTCGAGGTCGTCCAAGAAGTAATAGACGATCTTGCGGTCGTCGAAGCCGACCTTGGCCAACTCGCGGCCGCCGATCTCGACCACCTCGTGGATGTGGCCCTCCTGCCCGGCATACCGGTAGTTGACCTCGGTGTAGTCCGGATCGCCTTGCTTGGGCCGCGGAACGACCTTGGTTCCGCGAAGAGGGGTGCGATGACGGTGGCCGCTCAAGATACGCGCGGGTTTCGACCCCACCGTCCTCACTCATGCGGAGGCCCTCCACTCAATGATCATCGAGTACCGCGGCAAGCGCCCGAAGGTCGCTCCGTCCGCGTTCATCGCGCCGACGGCAGTCCTGATCGGCGACGTTGAAGTGGGCGAAGAGGCGTCGATCTGGTTCGGCACGGTGCTGCGCGGCGACAACGGGCCGATCCGGGTCGGCGCTCGCGCGAACGTGCAGGACAACTCAGTCTTGCACGTCAGCGAGCATTCCGAGACCATCGTCGAGGAAGGGGCGACGATCGGGCACTGCGCGATCCTCGAGGACTGCCGCATCGGGCGCGGCGCACTCATCGGGTCGAACGCGGTGGTGCTCAACGGAGCGTCGGTCGGCGAGCAGAGCCTCGTCGCCGCCGGGGCCGTCGTCGGCGTGAACGCCCAGATCCCGCCGCGCGTCGTCGTCGCCGGGGCGCCCGCCGTCGTCAAGAAACAGCTCGAAGGAGCGGCGATCGGGTGGGTCGAGCACGCCGGACCCGAGTACGTGCACCTCTCGCGGTCGTACTTGCGCCACGGCATCGGCGATCCGGCCGGGCACGAAATCGCCGAACCGCGCGTCACGCCGTAGCGCGTTGACGCGTCGACGCGCCGTGAACGGCGTGCGCCGGCTCACGCATCTTTTACGTAACGTCCGCGCGCAAGCGGTTTGCTTGCTGTAGTCTTCGGAAAGAAAGAACGCGTCGATCTTCACCCGTCGACACGGCTGAGCGAAAGGGTGTCACTTACGGTACGTTCGTCCGGAGCAACAAACTCCGGGCGGCGGGCTCGCGGAGCGAGCTCTCGTCGGACCCATCGGGGCCCGGCGCCGTTTCCGAAAGGTTCACGGATGAAAGCAGTAGTTCTCCTGACCGCAGCCCTCGGGTTGGCCGCGTGCAGCACGACCGGGTCGAGCACGATGCTCCCCGGCCAAAGCGTTTCCGGCGGTGCGCGCGCGACGGAAAGCGTCCTCGGCGGAGCGCCGTCGGCCGACATGAAGGTCGCGCTCTACGACGCTCCGATCGCCGGCATGCCCGGCGTGAAGGTCAACATCGGCATCGACGGCTATCAGCTCGTCACGCCGCTGGGCTCGACGGTTCCTTTCATCACGAACGCCAAGCCGGACATCGTCAACCTCTTGAATCTGGCGAACGCGCCCGAGAACTCGAACGGCAAGGCGCCGCTGGGCGCATACAGCGCCGTGCGCATGCTGATCGATTCCGCTTCGTCGAACGTGCAGATCGGGAGCATGAAGATTCCGATCCTGTGGGGCACGCCCGGCAACGCGACGACCTCACCGGTCGTGGCGATCGACTTCCCGACGACGTTCATCGTCACGGGCATCGGTCCGGCGCCCACGGTCTCGATGGACTTCAACGTGTTCCAGTCCGTGAGGTTCGCCAACAACGCGATCTACGTGCAGCCGAACGTGAGCGCGTCGACCGCCGCCGCGCAGATCGCCGGCAAAGTCCAGAACGCGGCCGGCAAGAACGTCGCCAACGCGACCGTCCTCGCCGTCGGCCTCTTGGGCAACGTCGTGAACAGCACGTTCAGCGGTAACGACGGATCGTTCAAGATCCACGCGCTGCCGCCCGGCACGTACACGATCAAAGTCGTGAACAGCTACACGCCGGCGACCGGCGAAACGTTGACCGCGACGGGTGCGGATGCGGGCGCAGCGCCGTCCACCGAAGTCATTCTCTCGCCGAACGACAACGTCAACCTTCCTACCCTCGTCGACTAGAGGCGGACCAATGATCGACCGTTCGGAAACGGTCGCAGTCGAGGAGTCGCTGCGCGTCGCACGCGTCGCGCAGCGCTCCGGGCACTCCGACGTCGCGTTGGAGCTGCTCGCCGGCTGCGAAGACTGGCCCGACAGCGTCGCCGAGAAGGCGGTACTGCTCAAGGCCGAGACCCTTGGGCGCCGGGACCCGGGCGAGGCGCTCGCGTACCTGGCAGCGATCGACGACCTCTGCCTGTCGACGGAAGCACGCTTTCGCCGCGACATCGAATGGGGCAAGCTGTATGCCCTCGTCCGCAACTTCGCCGCGGCGGAGTCGCGCTACGAGGATGCGCGCAAGCTCGCAGCGTCCGCACCGGACGGCCTGCACACGATGGCGTACCACGATCTGCGGATGCGGTGGCTGCGGCGCGAGTGCGATCCGTCGGCGCCGGAAGCGGCGCTCGCGGTCCAGCACCCGGATCCCAGCATCGCATGCGCGGCATACGCGTACCGCGCCTGGCTGCACGCCGGCAACCAAGACTACGCGGCACACATCGCGGACCTCGTCCGTGCGGTGGGGTACGCGACCCTCGACGGCGCCGAGCCGGTCGACGTCCCGACGCTCGCCACCTCGATCCACGCTCTGGCGCAGGTCTCATTCGAGATGGCGGACGGCGCAGGCATCGCCGCCGCGCGCAAGGCGAGCGACGCGCTCGCGTGGACCGCGGACGTGCGCGTTCAGCAGTTCATGACGATCCGCGCGCTCGGCTGGGACGCCTTCATGCGCGGCAACCCCGGACATGCGCAGTGGGGCTTCAAAGAGGCGCGCGCCATTGCGCCGACCGCGCCGTGGCGCATCATGGGCCACCTCGACCGCGCGTACGTCGCCCGCACGTCGGGCAACGAGTTCTGGGCCCTCGAGGAGCTCGCCCAGGCCGACGCGCTGGCATTCGACGTCGCGTGGGAGACGAGCTACGGCGAGGAACGCCAAGTCCTCGTCAGCCTGGCGCAGATGCACGCGGCGGGAGACGCCGCTCGCGCGCAGCGCTACGCCTCGATGTATGCTCGCATGGGAACGGAGAGCGTGAATCCGGCGCTCGCCGTGCATGCCGACCCGCGTGCCAGCGCCATGGCGCTGTACGCGCAAGGCTGCATCGAGCAGACGCTGGGACGCCGCGAGGCGGCGGTCGCTGCGCTGCGCGAGGCGTTCGCGATCTTCGAGCGCGCGTCGTTCCACTACCGCGCGAACCTCGCCGCGACCACGCTCGCCGAGCTGACGTCCGACGAGCGCTGGTGCACGGCGGCGAACGAGCACGCGGCCTTCTATCCCGATTGCCCGCTCATCTCGGCCGCGGAACGGTCGGTGGCGCGCGAACAGGCGATGCCCGAGGCACTCTCGCCGGTTCAGCGGCAGATGGCGCGGGCACTGTGGAACGGTGCCGAGACGGCCGAGTTGTCCCGGCGCTTCAGCCGCAGCACGTTCCGCATCGAGCGCCAGATCGAGGCGGTCTACGCGGCGTTCGGCGTCACGAACCGCTCCGAGCTGCACGAAGAAGCGCGGCGCCGAGGCCTGACGTGACTACGACGCTCCCGGCATGCATCGCCCTCGCCCTCGCAGCCGTCGCCGCGGTCCTCGCCGCGCGTTGGTGGCTGCGCGGACGCGATGTGATGGACGCGGCGCGGGGCATCGCCGCCGATGCCGTGGAGCGTCGCTACAACCTCCTCGAAGCGATTCGCGAAGGCATCTACATCGTCGACGAAGAGCTGCGCATCACGCACGTCAACGACGAGGCGGAACGCCTGCTGCACCGCACGGCCGACGACCTCATCGGCCTCGAGCTCGCGCAGATCGTCGACCCGCTCGCTTCCGATCTCGTCCCGGACATTCGCGCGTCTCGGCGCAGCGGCGTCTCGATCGCGCGCGTTCACGCGTTTCCGGCGATCCAGACGTGGGTCGAGGTTCGCATCCTTCCCGCGGCTGACGAGACGCTGATCTCGCTGCAGGACGTCAGCGCGCAGACGATCGCCGAATCACAGCTGCACGAGAACGAACACAGCCTGCAGCTCGTCGCCAATAACGTCGACGCGATCCTGTGGACGGTGGGCCGCGACGGGCGCTTCACGGCGATCTCGGGCGGCGCGCTGGAGGAGCTGCACCTGGCCGGCACCGACCTGCTCGGCCAGCCGTGCAGCGCGCTGATCGCCGAGAGCGTCGTGCGCGACGTGTTCACCGGCCGCCATGTCCGCGTCGAGAGCGCACACGGCGACCACTGGCTTCGCCATCACGTCGAGCCGCTCGCCGACAAGGACCGCAACATCGTCGGCGCGGTCGGCGTCTCGATCGACATCACCGAACTCAAGCGCACGCAGCGCCAGCTCTTCGACGCGGCGCATCGCGACCGCCTCACGGAGCTCCCCAACCGCTTCTCGCTCGACCAGCGGCTGCAAGAGGCGGTCGCGCTGGCGGGTCGCGAGAACCGCCAGCTGGCGCTGCTGTTCCTCGATCTCGACCGCTTCAAGGCGATCAACGACACGATGGGCCACGGCGCCGGCGACGAGGTCCTGCGCGAGGTCGGTGCGCGTCTGCACCGGTGTGTGCGCGGCGGCGACTTCATCGCCCGCCCGGGCGGCGACGAGTTCGTCATCATCATGTCCTCGATCAGCGGCGAGAAGGACATCGAGATGCTCTCGCAGCGCTTGATCCGTGCGGTCTCGGCGCCGATCCAGCTCGACGACCGCGAAGTGTACGTCGGTGTGAGCATCGGCGCGGCGATCTTCCCGGAGCACGGCGCCGACGCGGGCGCGCTCACCGCGCATGCCGACGCGGCGATGTACCGCGCCAAGGGCAACGGCGGCAGCGCGATGGCGGTGTACGAGGACGCGATGCACGCCGAGGCCGTCGAGCGGTTTGCGCTCGAGGCCGAGCTGCGCAGCGCGCTGCTGCGCGGCGAGCTCGAGGTCGAATACCAGCCGCTGGTCGACCTCGCCGACCGTCAGATCAATGGCTGCGAGGCGCTCGTGCGCTGGCGGCATCCCACCCGCGGCACCGTGCCGCCGTCGGTGTTCATTCCGATCGCCGAGCAGTCGGCGACGATCGTCGACATCGACCGCTGGGTGCTGCGCCAGGCATGCTCCGCGCTCGCGACGTTCCGGGCGATCGATCCCACGTTCCGCCTCGCGGTCAACCTTTCGACGCGCGACCTGCGCGAGCCGTCGTTCGCGCAGAGCGTCGGCACCGCGCTCGCGGAGTTCGAGATTCCGGCGCACGCGCTGATCCTCGAGGTGACGGAAACCGCCGCGCTCGACGACGACGCGCTGCCGGGGCTCAATCGCCTGCGCGAGATCGGCGTCAACCTGGCCATGGACGACTTCGGCATCGGATACAGCTCGCTCGCGCGCCTCAAACGCCTGCCGATCACGATGCTCAAGATCGACCGCAGCTTCGTCCGCGACGTCGTCAAGGACGACGCGGATCGCGCGATCGTCGTCTCGATCGTCAACGTGGCGAAGGCGTTCGGGCTGCGCGTCGTCGCCGAAGGCGTGGAGACCGAAGAGCAGGCCGCATTCGTCACCGCGCAGGGCTGCGACGACGGCCAGGGCTTCCTGTACGGCAAGCCGATGCGGTTCGACGCGCTCGTTTCGCACATGCGCGCCGCGCGGCGTCCGAAGCTCCGCCTGGTCGAACGCACCGCGTAGCGCGATCAGTTCGGGCGGCCGAAGAACTCTTCGAACGGCCGCGCGAGCTCGCTCCCATGCGCCGCAACGGCGGCGTCCCACGCTCGTGCCCGCGCGCCGTCGCCGAAGCGGCTCTGCGCGATCGCGCGGAGCGCGAACTCTGCGACGGCGCGCTGCGGGCCCGCGACGAACCCGAGCAGCAGCTCGACGACCGCCGGCTGCGGGCATCCGGCGCACGCGGCGATCGTCGCCTGCCGAAGGGCGAGCGGGAGCGGCTGCTGCAAGAACGCGCCCAGCGCCTCGAGCGCGGCGGGATCGCGCGAGAGCGCAAGTGCCGCGGCCGCTTCCGCCCGGACCGCGTCGTCGTCGTGCGCGAGAAAGGGCGTGATGAACGCGACCGCGCCCGACGGTTCGCGCTCGAGGAGCGCCACGAAGCACGCGCCGACCACCTCCGGCTCGCCGTCTCCCGCGTGCGCCTTGAGCCGAAGCAGCAGCGCGGCCTCTTCGCCGCCGATCTGCGCGATCGCGTTCACCGCCTCGACGCGCACGACGGCGAACGGGTCAACCAGGTGCGGGATGAGCTCGCGCAGCGCCGCCGGCGGCGCGAGGTCCGTATCGACGAGCGCTTGCGCGCACACGCACCGCAGGTTTTGCGCCATGTCCTCGCGCCTGCCCCAGACGGCCTCGAGCTGCACGTGGTGCAGCCCGCGTACGAACGGCGTGGGGTCGCGGTATCCGAGCGCGCGCAGCGCACGCGCGATCGCCGTCTTTGCCCACACCTGCGGATCGCGTGCGACGCCGTCGCCGAAATACGCGTCGTACGCGGCGAGCAGATCCGGCATCAGCGCGACATCGGCTTCGCCCGCAAGTTCGGCCGCCTTCGCGACGAGATAGTTGCTCGGATCGTGCAGCGCTCTCCGCAGCGCGGCGACGCGCGTGGAAGCGTCGGCGCCGCGCAATTCGCGCAAACGCTCCAGCCGGGCCTCGAGCCGGCCTTGGCTCATCCCCGGGCGCGCGCTGCCGCGGCGAACGCCGCGAAGATCGCGCGGCTGACGCCGCCGTCGACCGTGCGCGTCGACTCGGGATGCCACTGTACCGCGAGCCAGAACGGCGCGTCGAACCGCGCCTCGAGCGCCTCCACGATGCCGTCGCGCGTTCGCGCGACCGCGTGCAGTTCGCCGGCAACCCGTTCGACGGCTTGATGGTGGCGTGCGCCGGTGACCAGTTCGCCCCCGCCGGCGATACCCGCCAGCGTACTGTTTGCGCCGATCTCGATGACGTGCTCGGGGATCAGCCCGCGTTCCGAACGCCCGTCGTCGCGGGCAACACGGTGCGGCACCGTCGCTCGCGTACCGAGCGCGTGCTCGACGTCGTCGATCAGCGTCCCGCCGAACGCCACGTTCGCGATCTGCATCCCGCGGCAGATCGCGAGCACCGGCAGGCGCAGCTCGCGCGCCGCGCGCAGCGCATCGATCTCGAAGACGTCGCGCTCGGGTTCGGTCTGCTCGACGAACGGCGACGCGGGCGCGCCGTAGGACGCAGGGTCGACGTCGACGCCGCCGGTGATGCACAGACCGTCGGACGCTTCCAGCAGCGCGCGCGCGGGATCGCCGGCGACGGCGACCTGCGGGTCGAGCCCCGCCTCGCGCAGCGCGTCCAGGTACTCGGCGACGTCACGATCGCGCGACGCGGTCACGACGACGCGCGGCACCCGCGGCATCACGTTAGCCGCTCGCGTCCGCTACGGCGCCGGATAGTGCGAGTCGTCGCCGTACGGGACGAACAGCGTGTGCTCGGGCTGAAAGCGCAGCTTGACGGTGCCGACTTTGCCGTTGCGGTGCTTCGCGATGATCAGCTCGGTCGCATCGGGCTCCGGCGACGTTTCCTTGTTGTAGTAGACGTCGCGGTACAGGAACGTAACGATGTCGGCTTCCTGCTCGATCGCCCCGGAGTTGTGCGTCACGAAGTCGTCGACACAGAAGTTGTGCAGGTCCCCCACGGTGAGGTCGTACACGGCGTCCTCACCGTCGGGTTCGATCGACGCAATCGCGTCCCAGGCCATGTCAGCCGAAATGCGCACGAGGACATCCTCGGCGACGCGCTCCGCGGTCATGGTACCCGCCGCGCTTGAAGACGTGCGCATCATCGCAGGTGACGCCGCCGCAATGCTGCCGTACGGCACCGCAACGCGCGTGTTCACCGCGAGATCACATACCTTAGACCAGCCGGACGCCGTGAAGAACCGATGGCCGTCCGTGCATCGGATGACTCGGCCGCTCTTCGTGGTGACGCGAAAGACGGGCTTGCGGGTCACAGCCCAGGCGTCCACGATCGGGCGGCGCACGAGACGCATACGATCGTCCATCGCCCAAACGTCGAACCGAAGGCCTTGCTCCACGATGTCCCGGATCGCGAAGCGCTCGCCCGTTTCCGCGTTCGCGACGAGCGAATCGCCGGCGAGACAGTCGCGCAAGTCGGAGAGCAGCGGGCGTTTGTCGGCGCGCGTCTCGACCGCGCGGTTGAGCTGCGCAAGGGCGATGATCGGGACGTTGAGGTCCTTCGCCGTCGCTTTGAGCGTGCGGCAGATGTCGGAGAGCTCTTCGTTGCGGTTGACGACTTTGCCGAGCGTCGAGGGGCGCACGAGCTGCAGGTAGTCGATGACGACGCACGCGAGGCCCTGCGACGATTTCAGCCGGCGCAGGCGCGACCGGATCTCCGTCACGGTGACGGCACCGGCGTCGTCGAGATAGATCGGCAGCTCGTGCAGCACGCCCATCGCGTGGCCGATCTTTTCCCAATCGCGGTCGGCGATCGCGCCGCGGCGGAGCTTGGACGCATCGAGCCTCGCTTCGGACGACAAAAGCCGTTCGACCAGCTCCTGTTTCGTCATCTCGAGCGAAAAGACGGCGACGGGCTTCTTCTCGTCCTTCGCCGCCGCGACGGCCATGTTGAGCGCCAGCGACGTCTTGCCCATCGCCGGACGCGCGGCGACGATCACGAGGTTCCCAGGCTGCCAGCCCGCGGTGTAGTCGTCGATGTCGCGGAAGCCCGACGTGACGCCGGTGCGGTCGCCCTTCTGCTCGTGCCGCTTCTCGAGCGCCTGGAACACGCCGAGCAGCAGTGACGGCACCGTGGAGAACGCGTTGTGATCCGAACGGTTGCCGACTTCGTACACAACCTGCTCGGCACGGTCGATCGCTGCCGGCACGTCGTCGTCGGACTCGTAGCCGAGCTTCGTCACCTGGGTGCCGGCGTGGATCAGGCCGCGCAGCGTTGATTTCTCGCGCACGATGCGCGCGTAGTACTCGGCCGACGCGGCGGTCGGCACCGCGTCCATCAGCGAGTTGAGGTACGCGAGCCCGCCGATCTTGTCGAGCATCCCGCGGTTGCGCAGCTCTTCGGCCAGCGCGACCTTGTCGAGCGGCTCGCCGCGCTCGTAGAGCGCGAACAGCGCGAGGTAGATCGACTCGTGCAGCGAGGCGTAGAAGTCGGCGGGCTGCACGATCTCGCTGACCGTCGCCATCATCTCTTTGTCGACCAGGATCGAGCCGAGCAGCGCCATCTCCGCCTCGAGGTTGCTCGGCGGAATGCGATCGACTGTCGTGACGAACGGAGCGACGTTCAACGGGCAGCTTTCGTACGAGTGCGGGCGCGCGACGCGGGCGGCGGCGGGATGCGCATGCCGAGCGCCGCGAGCGCTTCGGTAACCGTTCCGACGCTGATCACGTCGATCCCCTCTAACGCGGCATCGATCTCGCGCACGTTTTCGCGCGGAACGAGAACCGCTCTCATGCCGGCTTGCCGCGCGGCATACATTTTCTCCACAATTCCACCGACGCCGCGCACGGCACCCGCGAGCGACACCTCGCCGGTGACGGCGACGTCCTGCGGCAACGGCACGCGCGAGAGCGCGCTGTACAGTGAGAGGAAGAACGCGAGGCCCGCCGACGGGCCGTCGATGTTCGCGCCGCCGACGACGTTGACGTGCAGGTCGTGGTCGGCGGGATCGACGCCTGCGACGGCGCGAATGACGGACGTGGCGTTGAACACCGCGTCGCGCGCCATCGAGCCGGCGGTGTCGTTGAACCGGACCGTGCCTTTGCGCGGCTCGCGCGCCGGAAACGCCGCCGCTTCGACCTCGACGATCGAGCCGACGTAGCGCAGCACGCCCAGGCCGTGCGCCTTGCCGATCTCGCGCGCGCGGCGGGCGCGCGCCGGCGTGTGCTGCACGATGCGGCCGGCCTGCACGACGACGAGCACGTCTTCCTCGCGTACCGTCGCCGTGCGCGCCCCGCCGCGTTCGAGTGCGTGTCCGAACGCGTCGGCGAGAATCTGCACGGCCTTGCGGCCCTCGATGGTGTACGACGCGATCAGGTCGGGCACGCGCCGCGTGGTCTTGGCACCGAGCCGGTGCGCCGCCTCGGAGACGATGCGGCCGACCTGCGCCTGCGTGAGCGGTTCGAAGTACACCGCAGCGCAACGCGAGCGAATCGCGGCGTCGATCGCGTCGGGATCGCGCGTCGTCGCGCCGAGCAGCACGAAGTCCGCCGGCGCGCCGTCGCGGAAGAGCTTCTTCACGTACGCGGGCACGTTCGGGTCGTGCTCGTCGTAGTACGACGACTCGAACATGACGCGCTTGTCCTCGAGCACTTTGAGCAGCCGCGTCTGCATCGTGGGATCCATCTCGCCGATCTCGTCGATGAACAGCACGCCGCCGTGCGCGCGCGAGACGAGCCCGAGCTTGGGCTCCGGCACGGCGGTGTCCGCGAAGTCGCGGCGCGCGCCCTGGTAGATCGGGTCGTGGACGCTGCCCAGCAGCGGGTTCGTCGTTTCGCGGTTGTCCCAGCGCAGCGTCGGCCCGGCCGCCTCGACGAACGGCGCCTCCGGCGCAAACGGCGCGTGCGCGCGACGCTTCGCGAGCTCGAGCGCCAGGCGCGCCACCGTCGTCTTGCCGACGCCCGGCGGCCCATAGAGGATCACGTGCTGCGGATACGGCGAGGCGAGCTTCGCGAGCAGCGCTTTGATCGCGGCCTCTTGGCCGACGACTTGCTCGAGCGACGTCGGCCGCAGCACGTCGAGCGCGGCGCGCGCCAGCTTGCGCGCGTCGAGTGCCTCGAGATCGTGCAGGCGCTTCTGCGTGGCCGGCGTCTCCGGCCCGCTCTCCTCGCGTAGCGCCTCGAGCTTGAGCTCGCGCACGTACTCTTGCTGCCGGCGCACCATCTTCGCGTTGATCTTCGCGTCCATGGCGTCGCCGACGGTGCGCTGCGCGAGGAGATCGGCGAGGCGGTCCTCGATCTCGGCGATCACCGCCTTGTACTGGGTCTTCGCGGGCCGCGTCTCGAGCGAGGGGTCTTCGAAGACGAGACGCTGGAGCGCAAGAAGGCGATCGGGGATCGCCTTCGAGCGCATCTCTTTGAGCGTGCCGAGCTTGCCGGCGCGCATCACGACCTTCTCGGTCCCGAGCGCTTCGGTCAGGACCTCGTAGAGCGCCGCGACTTCGCGGCGAACCTTCTCGTCGGCGCTCAGTCGCACTTACTTCAGCGCGACGACCTGCACCGCCGACTTCGCCACGATGTTGTTGCCGAGGCGGATCTCCACCGGATAGGTGCCGAGCGCCTTGATGCCGTCCTTCATCTCGATCTTGTGCCGGTCGATCGTCACGCCGAGCTGCTCGTGCAGCGCGTCGGCGACGTTCGAATTCGTCACGGTGCCGAACAGGCGGCCGTTGCCGCCGGCCTTGGCGGAGACGCGGATCACGGCTTGCTCGAGCTGCGTTGCCACGTCCTGAGCGTTCGCGACCTCTTCGGCCTGCTTGCGCTTCTTGGCGTTCTGCTGCTGCTCGAGCTGCTTCATCGCGCCGGGCGTCGCGACGACCGCGAGCTGTTGCGGGAAGAGATAGTTGTTGGCATAGCCGTCTTTGACGTCGACGACCGAACCGCGCGAGCCGAGCGGCTTGACCTCGCCCGTGAGAATGACCTTCATGCGATCGCTCCTACTGGACCACGAACGGGAGCAGTGCGATCACGCGCGCGCGTTTCACGGCGGTCGTCAGCGCGCGCTGGTGCGACGCGCAGTTGCCGGAGATCCGGCGCGGCAGAATCTTCCCGCGCTCGCTGATGTACTTACGCAGGCGCGTCGTGTCTTTGTAATCGAGCGACTCGGAGCGTTCCGCGCAGAAATTACAGACCTTGCGCTTCGGACGGCGATCTTTTTTCGCCGACGCGCGCTTGCCTTTGGGAGCAGCCATGTGGTGGGGTGATCCTTCGTGGTGATGTAGGTGGAAAACGGTCCCTCGCCAGGCTTGGGACCCTACACACGTGACGCCTGAGCGTCACGACCCCGTCCGGAGGCGAGCCTCGGACAGCAACGGCGATGATACCACGGACGGTACCCCGGCGTCACCCCCACGATGCCGGTCGGAGCGGCTCGCCGCCCGGCGGCCCGGTCGCCTGCTGCGGCGAAGCAGGCCGCGTGAGCTATCGCAGCATCTACGCCGCCGAGCGCGGCCGCAGGCCCGACTTCGACGCGCTCGACGCGAACGAGACGAACGGCTTCGCGGGCCACGATGCGGCGCGCGAGACGATGGAGCACGACCGCGACCGCGCGCGCACGCTGCAGACGCGCCTGTACGCCGAAAACCTGCGGTCGCTTCTCATCGTGCTGCAGGCACCGGACGCCGGCGGCAAGGACGGGGCAGCGCGGTACCTCGCGAGCGCGCTCGACCCCCGCAGCCTCACGGTGCACGCCTTCGAACGGCCGACGCCGCAAGAATCGGCGCACGACTTCCTGTGGCGCGTGCACGCGGTCGCTCCGGCGCGCGGGCGCATCGCGATCTTCAACCGTTCGCACTATGAGGACGTGCTCGTGCCGCGCGCGCACGGCGCGATCTCGCCGAAAGACGCGGCGAAGCGGCTGCGCCGCATCGTCGACTTCGAAAAGCTGCTCGCGCAAAACGGCACGGCGATCGTGAAGCTCTATCTCCACGTCTCGCCCGACGAGCAGCTGCGCCGCCTCGAAGCGCGTCTGGACGATCCGCTCAAGCAGTGGAAAGTGGACCCGGCCGATTACGCCGAGCGCGAGCGCTGGCCGGCATACCGCTCGGCGTACGAGGATGCGATCGCGGCCACGAACCGGCGCCGCGCGCCGTGGTTCGTCATCCCGGCGAACCACAAGTGGTTCCGAAATCTCGCCGTCACGCGCATCGTCATCGAAACGCTCGACGCGATGGACCCGGCGATCCCGCCTCCATCCGCTAATATCGCGGAGCTGCGCCGCCGGTACCACGCGGGCGCGTGACGCGCAGAGCGTCGGTCGCGACCTCGCGCGACGCGCCCAGCCACGCGAAGAGCCCGGTCGCGCACGCGCCGCCGATGCATTGCGCCACGACGAACGGGGCGACGTCGTTCGGCCGGATGCCGGCGAACGTGTCGGTGAGCGAGCGTGCCAGCGTCACGGCCGGGTTCGCGAACGAGGTCGATGGCGTGAACCAGTACGCGCCGGCAATGTATGCCGCGACGGCGTAGGGGGCGGCCTGCGGACGCGCGCGGCCGACGCCCCAGATCACCGCGACGAGCCCGAACGTGGCGACCACCTCGCTGCAGAACATGCCGAGCCCGTCGCGGACGTGCGCGGACGGCGCGAACGCAGGCAGCGCGAACGTCAGGTCGGCGATTGCGACGCCGATCACCGCTCCGGCGAGCTGCGCCGCGACGTAGCCGGGAACGTGTCGCCAGGCCAGCCCGCCACGGCTCGCATCGGCCAGCGTGACGACAGGGTTGAAGTGCGCTCCCGAAACGGGCGCAAAGGCGAGGATCAGCGCGACGAGCGCGCCCGCCGTCGCGACGGCGTTCGCGAGCAGCGCGAGCCCCGCGTTGCCTGCGCACAGGCGCTGCGCCATGATGCCGGAGCCGACGATGGCGATCAGCAGCATCGCCGTGCCGACCAGCTCGGCCGTGACGGCGCGCGCCGTGCTCACCTGCACGCGAAGAGGACCGACTTCATCGTGCGCTGCTAGGCGCAGCACGCCGTGGGCGCGTCGTCGCGCGCCTGCGTCTCGGCGTGCACGACGTACGTCTCCCAGCGGCGGCCGTCCGGATCCGACGCCCACACTTTCGTTTGATTGGCGTAGCAGCACGTTTCTTCGCGCTCGACGTCGGTCGGATAGCCCGCGGCCTCGAGCCGCGTGATCTGCGCGTCGACCGCTTCGGCCGACTCGACGACGATGCCGAAATGCTGTCCGGGCGCAGCGGCGGCGTTCGCGTCGAGATCGAGCGCCAGCTCGAGCCCGGGCTGCTCCGTGACGAACAGTGCGTAGTCGTCGAGCGTCTTGACGGGCTTCGCGTCCAGCAGCGTCGCGTAGAATGCGACGCTCGCATCGAGATCGCGGGTCGCGAGGTTCAGGTGCATCTTCATACGAGGGCCCTTTCGGGGATGACCGATGCGAGCGCGGCATCGATCCGCGTGCGCGCGTCGTGCGCGAGCCGGTAGTACACCCACGTTCCGCGGCGATCCGACGTGACGAGCCCCGCTTCGCGCAGGATGCGCAAGTGATGCGAGACCGTCGGCTGTTCGAGCGGCAGCGCATCGGTGAAATCGCACACGCACACCTCGTCGGACGCGCGCGCCAGCGTGGCGAGCATCACGAGGCGATGCGGGTCGGCCAGCGCCTTGAAGACGGCGGCGTCCGCCGTGCGGTCGCGGCGGTCGACGGTGGCCGGAGGACAGCATCGCTGCATCGACATATATCAATACTAGGCCCTGCATCGACGATTGTCAATGCCGGGCCGCCGGCCCTACGGCAGCCGCATCGACGCCCGAATGGCGCGGTCGCGGAGGCCCGGCGGCAGCATCGCGATGATGCTTTCGGCTCGCGCCGAGCCGCCGAGCAGGTACGCCGGCTTGGGCTTTGCGGAAGCGATCGCGTGCAGCACCGCGCGGCTGACGTCCGCTACCGGCATGCCGGCGCGCTCCTCGCGCTCGGTCTGGGCGAACACCGCATCGATTTGGGCGCCGTAGTGTTCGGCCGCGCGCGGGCCGAGCATCTCGACCAGCGCGGTGCGCGAGTCGCGGCCCTTCTGCCAGATCGGCGTCTTCACGGAGCCTGGCTCGATCAGCGAGACCGCGATCCCGGCGCCGCGCAGCTCAGTCCGCAGCGCGTCCGCGATCGCGCGCAGCGCGAACTTCGACGCGCTGTACGGCGCAATGAACGGGACCGACAGCCTGCCCGAGATCGAGCCGACGAACACCAAGCGCCCGCGCGACGCGCGCAGCTGCGGCAGGAAGGCTTGCGCGACGGCGACCGCACCGAACACGTTCACCTCGAACTGCCGGCGCAGCTGGTCGACGGGCAGAAACTCCAGCGGTCCTGCGACCGCGATGCCCGCGTTCCCGACGAGCGCACGCAGCGCGTGCCCGCCGGCTTCGACGACGCGCACGGCCGCGGCGATCGACTCGGCGTCCGTTACGTCGAGCTTGAGCGGGCGGATGCGCTCGTGCACGGCGGCCGCGCGCGCGGCGTCCGCGTCGGCGCGGACGCCCGCGTAGACGACGTAGCCCTCGCGCGCCAGCAGCGCGGATGCGTCCGCGCCGATTCCGCTGGAAGCTCCGGTCACGACGACGGCATCGCGTTCGCTCATGACGCGGTCTCGCGCGCGGCGCGCGCGTCGCGATTCAGACGCCGCTGGATGCGAGCGTCGCCGAAAACGAGGTCGGTCAACGCCGGGAAGGTCTTCACGAGGAACACGGGCAGCCGATAGCCTCCGGGGACGATGCGCACGCGCCGCGGGCGGTCGATCGCGGCGACGATTGCATCGGCGACGATCTCCGGGCCGGGCAAGCCGTTCATCGCCGGGTTCATCGGCGTGCGTACGAAACCCGGCTCGATCAGCGTCACGCCGATGCCGAAGCTGCGCACCTCGCGGCGCACGCTGTCCGTGAGCCCGCGCAGCCCGAACTTCGACGCCGAGTACACGCCCATGACGCCCGCCTCGCCGGCGACGGAACCGACGTTAACGATCGCGCCGCGGCGCTGCGCCTTCATGACCGGCAGCACCGCGTGCATGAGCCGCGCGGCACCGAGCAGGTTCACGGCCAGCACGCGCTCGATCTCGTCGTCGGTGGTGTCGCTCAGCGACGGCGATGAACCGATGCCGGCGACATTCGCCAACACGTCGATGCGCTCGAACCGCACGAGCGTGCGCGCGATCAGCGCGTCGACGTCGGCCCGCACGGTGATGTCGGCCGGAACGGCGAGCACGCGATCTCCGTGCGGCTCCAGCTCACGCGTGAGCGCGTCCAGGAGCGGGTCGGCGGGAGCTGCGACGACGACGGAATACCCGCGAGCGAGCAGCGCGCGAACGGTCGCGGAGCCGATGCCGCCGGACGCACCGGTGACGACGGCGACCGCATCACGGGTCCTCACGCCGTGACGTGCCCGTCGAGGCGAGCGACGAGCTTCGCCGGTGCGACCGTGCGATACGCGTCCTCGATCACCGCCGCGATCTGCGCCCAGTTCGGATCGCCGTCGAGCCGCACGCCGATCCATCCGCGCGTGCCGACGTACGCCGGCCGAAAGAAGCGCACGGGATCGGATGCGATCAGCGCCTCCTGCGCTCCGGGCGGTGCCGCGCACCACAGCGCGAGTCGGCCGTCACCGTGGTGGTCGTCGAGGAACGACACGAACGACGGCTTCTCGCGCACGAAGAACGACGGCGAACCGTGACTGACGCGCTCCGTTGCTTCGGGCAAGGCCAGACATAACCGGCGCACACGCTCGAGCGCACGCGCCGCGTACGTTTTCGTCCACGGCATCCCTTGCGCATTGGCCGCTCCGCACCGATCGGCCCGCCGTTTCCGCAACCTTTCCACGCGGGCGGCGATAGCGGGCAGCATGCTCTCCAAGACGGCGGCGGCGCTGCTCGCCGCACTTCTGATCGCGGACGGCGCCGGCGCGCCGCGCACGGCGGCCGCGCAGACGGATGACGTGCGCGCGATCGCGCGCGACGGCTACGTCTACGGATACCCGCTCGTGCTGATGGAGATCACCAAGCGCATCGCGACCGCCGCCTCGGGCGGCGCATTCGTGCACATGCTTTCCGGTCCGACGCCGCCGTTCCGCATCGTCGTCGCGCCGAACGGGGACACGCGCTACTCCTCGGCGTGGGTCGACGTCTCCGCGGAGCCGCAGATCCTGCACGTCCCGGACGCCGGCGGGCGCTACTTCGTCGCGCAGGTGCTGGACGCGTGGACCGAGGTCATCGGCGACCCGACGACGCGCGTTCCGGGCAGCGCTCCCGCGGATTACGCGATCGTCGGACCGAACTTCGTGCAGCCGCAGTGGAACGGCGTGCTGCCGCCGGGCGTCCGCGGCGTGCGGTCATCGACGAACGACGTCTGGATTCTCGCGCGCACGCGCGCACGCCCCGACGACACGCCCGACGCGATCACCGCAATCCAGCAGGGCTATCGGGTCGTGCCGCTCAGTCGCTACGGCGACGCCGCGTACGCGCCCGCGCCCGCCGTCCTGCGCGAGCCGAACGTTCCGACCGGTCCGACGCCGCCGTCGCTCGTTGCTGCGATGGACGGTGCCGGGTTCTTCCGAGCGTTCGCCGCCGCGCTCGAGCGCAATCCGCCGCGCCGGGGCGACCAGGCGATCGTCGCACGGCTGGCGCGCATCGGCGTCGTCCCCGGGAAACCGTTCGACGCGGCCGCGCTCGACCCGGCCACGCGAGCCGGGATCGACGCCGGCGTCGCGGAAGCACGCGCGATGCTCGCCGCGTACGACGCGCCCGGCGTTCGCCACGTGAACGGTTGGCGATGGACACACGACACGGGACGCTTCGGTACGGACTACACCTACCGCGCGTTCATCGCCCAGACGCTGCTCGCCGCGAACCTGCCCGAAGACGCCGTCTACCCGGAGACGAGCGTCGACGCGAACGGCGCGCCGCTGACCGGAACGCGGCGCTACGCGCTGCATTTCGCGGCGAACGCGATGCCGCCGGTCAACGCGTTCTGGTCGCTAACGATGTATACGCCGGATCACTACCTCGTGCCGAACCCGATCGATCGCTACACGCTGCGCGACACGGCCCTACGGCACAACGCGGACGGTTCGATCGACGTCGCGATCCAGCACGAAGCGCCCGCAGGCGACACGACGAACTGGCTGCCCGCTCCCGCCGGCCCGTTCGTCGTCACGCTGCGGATGTACGCGCCTGCAGAGGCCGCGATCGACGCGACATACGCGGTTCCCGCGATTCAGCCGCTGTAGCGGGAACGTGCGCCGCGGCAGTCCGCGGGAACGGACGCGATGCTCGTGTTGTCGAGAACAGAGTCAGCGCCGCCCTGCTGAGCCGATGTCCTTGGACTCACGCGCCGTAGCAGTACGGAGTCGTCCCGGATAGGGGACAAACCAGATGAGAACGTGCGACCTGGCGGCCGTCGTATCACGGTCGTCGTACAGTCTGTTTTCGAAACGGGCGTTCTCACATCCGCCCCTAACGGAGATTAGACCAACTGGAAGTACTTGACGTTGCCCCGTAATCCGGGCCGGCTGAGACCGTGGGTTTCCCGGCCGAAGGGCCGAAAGGAAGCCCGCATGCGGAAGTCCCGCTTCACCGCAGATCGTCTCGATTCTCCGAGAGCACGACGCCGGCGCGTCGTTCGTCGAGCTCGGCCGACGACACGGCGTGCACCCCAACACGATCTCGGCCTGGAAGTCCAAATACGGCGGCATGGAGAGTAGCGAAATTGCTCGCGGCCGCGCGGTCGAGGACGAGAACGCGCGAATGAAACGGATCATCGCCAATCTCGCGCTCGAGAACGACGCGATGAAAGAGCTGATCGCAAAAAACTCCTGGGGCCCTCGCAGCGAAAAGCGGCGGTGAGGCGATTCGGCTATCGTCGCCTGACGATGATGCTACGGCGCGAAGGGTTCGTGGTTAACCACAAGCGGATCCATCGGATTTATCGCGTCGAGGGGCTTCAGCTGCGGACGCGGCGCAAGCGCGGTGTCCGCTACGTACGGGGCAATGTCGTGCCGACGGTCAGCCGGCCGAACGAACGCTGGTCGCTCGACTTTGTGCACGACGCGCTGAGCAACGGGCGCAAGTTCCGCTCGCTCACGATCGTCGACGATTTCACGAGGGAGTCGATTGGCATCGAAGTGGACTTTTCGCTCACCGGCGACCGCGTCGTACGCGTACTCTCGCGCCTCGCTGCCACGCGAGGCCTCCCGCCGACCCTAAAATTCGACAATGGCACCGAGTTTACGAGTAACGCAATGCTCGGCTGAGCGGCGCAAGCCAATGTCGACCTGCACTTCATCGAACCGGGCCGACCGATGCAAAATGGCAGCGTCGAGAGCTTCAACGGACGCTTTCGCGACGAGCTGCTCAACGAGCACGCATTTCCGACGATCTTTCACGCACGCTCCGCGATCGAGGCCTGGCGCATCGGTTACAACGAGCTCCGCCCTCACACCGCACTCGACGGCTTGACGCCGGCCGAGTTCATCGAGCATTATCGCACTAGCTCAAACTCACGGTCAGCCGCGGCCTGATGTCTGGGGCAACGTCATACTCTCGCGTCATATCCGCATGCCGGCCTGCATCCGGCAGCGCCGCACGAACGGACCGTCTGAAGGTATGAGTTGTTGAAATGTCGCCTCAGGCCGTCGGGGGCCCTAGAGGTAGGTTTACCAACGACGGCGTACCGCGTACTTGGTGGTGTGGGCGACCCATGTGAGGTTCGCAGGCGCGCCGCTCTTTAGAATTCAGCGTAAGAGCTGCCTGTCGAAATCGCATCTACGAAGATGTGAAGCGACGGCTGTCACGGGGTGAACAATTGAATCGTATATTCTGCTTGGCCTTGTCGCTATGCGTGGCAGGGCTGACATCCTGTTCCGGGATCAGCCCATCGAGCACAACGTTGCCGCAAGGAACTTCCAACGGGACGAGCGCGACCGCTACCAGTACGAGCGTCGGGACGAGTGCCGGCACGGCGAAGAGGCCGTTGATCACGGGTCAGAATCCTTGCGTAAACAACGGAAGCTGCAATGATTGCACCGGAGATATTTCGGATCCCGCATGCGGCGATACTGGCGGTCCGGTGGGCGGAGGAGGAGGCGGCGGTGGGTCGAGCTCGACCACAGCCCCTCCGACACAGGTCGCGTGCATAGGCAGTGCCACATCATGCCGCGGTGTACCGTGCTGGGGCTCGCCCGGAACGATCGGCGACCTCCTTCCCGACTCGACCGCAACGAAGAACGACACAATCGCGGATATCAACGCGCTGTGGTCTGGCAATACGGAAGAAGGATGGCTGTACTGGTCGTCGTCCGGCCAGACATGGATCCAGTTCAATTACCAATCGAAAGCGAGCTGGAATGTTGGGTTCAACGCTTTTTTCGCGTCGTTCGGCATAAGCCCGAATGGAGCGTATTCGGCGGTCATGCCGTTCACGGGCCAGTGGCCTAGCAGCAGCGCCGTGCCGAAGAAGTGCGAAACGCAAGGGCAAACATTCCAGAGCGGTGTTCAATGGGCGTGATCGCGCTATTGCTCGCTGCAGCTTTTCCTGGAAATGGCTACCACTGTTTCGGATCTCCCGCTGGAACCGGCGACCTGCTGCCGGGCCGCGGCGACCGGTTCGTCACCGGCATCGCCGTCTTGCTGCAGGGGAGAGAGCAGCGGCCGGTGGGATGGCTCTACACGAGCGATGCGGGGCAATACTTCGTTCAACGAGGCGCCGGTGAGCCGGTGATGCCGTACCGTCCCGGAACCCTTGACCGAGACATCCGACAGCTCCGGTGCTCGTTCCCGATGCCGGTGGTGCCGCTGCCGTAAGACGAAGCGACCCTCGCGTACGCGAGGGTCGCTTCGTCATGCCGGAGCCTTCAGCAGCTGCGCGACGAGCTTCAGATCGTCGACGAATGCGGTGAGCTCGACGCGCCGCGCGTCCTCGTCGGGCGCGCGCAGGATCGACGACGGGTGCACGGTCGCCACGACGCGCGGCGCGTGCGGCGACGCGAGGACTTCGCCGCGGTGCTGCGTGAGCCGGAACGACGCGCCGAGCAGCGCCTGCGCCGCCGTCGCGCCGAGCGCGACGACGAGCTGCGGCTTGACGACCCCGATCTCGGCGAACAGCCACGGCTCGCACGCGCGCACCTCGATGCGTTTGGGCGTCGCATGGATTCGCCGTTTGCCGCGCCACACGAACTTGAAGTGCTTCACGGCGTTCGTGATGTAGACGTCGTCCGGATCGATGCCGGCTTCTTCCATCGCGTTGTGCAGCAGCGCCCCGGCGGGCCCGACGAACGGACGGCCTTCGCGGTCTTCCTTGTCGCCCGGCTGTTCGCCGGCGAACAGCGCCTTCGCACGCGTCTTGCCTTCGCCGAACACGGTTTGCGTCGCGTCCTTGTAGAGATCGCAGCCGCGACAGCCCGCAGCCGCGTCCCGCAAGCTCGCGAGCGTCTTGCGCGCGGGCAGGAAGTCGGCAGCGGATCGATCGAGCGCGGGCACGCGAATGGCGTACCCGCAGGTGCGCAGGGTTAGGCGGTGGCCGCCGCCTCGCGCCGGAACCACGACCCCGACGTCACCGCGGCCGTCACGACAACGCCGTACGCGAGCATGCCGGCGCCCAGCGCAGCGAACAGCCATGCCGTCGATCCCGTCGCGCGCAACGCGATCCAGCCGCCGCCCAGCGCGATCGTCATGCGCAGCAAGCCGGCGGCGAGCGGCCACCCCAGCCGGCCCGCGCCCTGCGAGGCGAAATACAGCGCCAAACCGAGCCCGAAGAAGCCGTAGAACGGACCGACCGCGCGCAGGTAGGCGGTCCCCGCCGCGAGCATGCCCGGATCGGTTCCGAAGAGCGACAGCCACGCGCGCGGCCACAGCGCCGCCGCGACGCCGATCGCCTCGGTCATCACGAACGCGATTCCGCCGCCGACGAACGCGATGCGCAGGGCACGAGCGTGCTGTCCTGCGCCGATGTTCGTTCCGACGAGCGCGACGAGCGGTGCGCCCAGTCCGAAGACGAGCGGAATCAGCAGGTATTCGAGCCGCGCGCCGGTCCCGTATCCCGCCACGCCGGCGGGACCGTCCACGCCGGCGACGAGCGCCGTCGCGCAGCCGATCGTCACGTTCGTCTGCACCGACGACACCGTTGCGACCGCGCCGACGCTCAAGATTTCGCCGAACAGCCGCCGGCGCAGCGCGTGCCGGCCGAAGCGCACGACGCTGCGGCCGGAGAGAACGTACAGGGCGAGCACCACCGCGCCGAGCGCGAACGTGACGACCATTGCCACGCCGCCGCCGGCGATGCCGAGCGCCGGAAACGGACCGAGGCCGAAGATCAGCACGGGCGAGAGCGGCACGAGGATGACGACGCCCGCGCAGACGACCAGCGCGGGGACGAGCATGTTGCCGGTGCCGCGCACCGCGCTCGCGAGCGCGTTCATCACCCAGAGCAGCACGTTGCCTGCGAACACGATGTTCGAGTACGTGAGCGCGGCGTGCAGCGAGCCGCCGCGGCCGCCGAGCGCGCGATAGAGGTGCGGGCCCAGGAGCAGGACGAGCACCGAGAACGCGGCGCCGAGCGCGACGTTGATGACGAGCGCGTGCAGGACGAGCGCGTTCGCGTCGTCCGCGCGGCGCGAGCCGAGCGCGCGCGCCACCGCGGAGGAGATGCCGCCGCCCAGCGAGCCGCCCGAGATCATCTGCATGAGCATCACGCACGGAAAGACGAGCGCCATCCCCGCCAGCGCATCGGTGCCCAGACGCGACACCCAGAACGTCTCGATCAGCCCCGTACTCGCCTGCGCCAGCATCACGACGACCGTCGGCCACGCCATCCCGAGCAGCAGCGGGACGACGGGCGCGTTCAGCAGCGCGACCGTGCGCGGATCGAGCCTGGGGCCGGGGTCGAGCTGCCCCTCGGGCGCGATGACGGTCGAGCAAACCACGTCCGGGCGATCATACCGGAGTGACTTGCTTTATGCAAGTTACTCCGGTCGAAGAGTCAGTGCGGCGCGGGAGACGGCGCCGGCGTCGGGTGCCCAGCGTGACCCGGCGCGAGCACCGCAAACAGCGAGCCGGCATCGGTGTAGCCGGCCGGAACGGTGAACCGCGAAGGCGGCGGCAGCTCGCGCACGAGGGAGTCGACCGCGTACGTGAGCTTCGAGACCAAGCCGCCGCTGCCGGGCTCGGCCGAGGCGTCGATGGTCATCGGGAAGACCGGGTAGTCGTCGGCGAGCTGCGTGGTCGCCGTCACGTGCGTCGTGCCGCGGGCGCCCTTCTTCGCCACCTGGAAGTCGAATGCCAGGCCCGACGTCGGGACGCCGGCCGTCATCGTGTGTCCGGTGAGCTTCATCGAGAACGCGAGCACGTCGAGGTCGCGCAGGGCGGACATGCGCGGAGCCGCGCGCCGTGGGGCGGCGCTCGGCCGCGGCGACGGCACGGCCGGTGACGGCGACGGCGACGCGCCCCCGAGCACGTGCGGCAGCTCGAAGCGCTGGACGTGATACGTCCGCGTGCTGTCGTTCCACGCGGTCACCGTCCGCGTGTTGTGGTCGATGACCAGCGTCGCCGTGATCGGCGGCACCGGCAGCGTGTCGCTGTGCAGCGAGAGGACGTCGACGCGCACGAGCGCGTCACGCTGCGCGACGGCGAGCTGCACGCTGCCCGAGAACGTCTGTCCCTGCGCCTGCACGGAGACGTCGGCGTGAGCGCGGGCCGTGAAGCCCGGCGGCGCCGGTGCGGCGGTCGGCGCGGGCGAGGGCCGCGATTGCGCGAACGCAGGCTCGCCCACGCAGGCGACGAGCACGGCGCACGCGACGAGATGACCCGGACGGACGAGACGCACGATCATCGGGTGCCTTTCGCGCGCGCGCAGGCATCCACCCGGGCCGCCGGTTCAGACGATCGCGGCGCCCAGGCTCTCGCGGTTCGGCACGGTCAGCGCGTCGGCGCGCCGTCCGAGCAGCGCGCGCGTCTCGTCCGGCGTCACGATCGTCACCTCGCGAAAGCCGTGCGCGCGCAGCGAAGCGGCGAGGTCGGCGCCCGTGATGCGGGTGCGCAGCGGCTCCCCGACCGCGGCCACGCGCGAGGCGAGGCCGCCGTCGTCGCCTTCGCGCGCAGGAACCGTGAACGTGAACGCGATCTCGCTTTCGCGCGGACGCGCCGCGACGAAACGAAAGACGCCGTCCACCGCGTCGCGCGTCAGATACATCATGACGCCGAGCCACGAGAAGAACGCCGGTGCTCCCGCGTCGAAGCCCGCCGCCGCGAGCCCGTCGTCCAGCGACGTGCGCTCGAAGTCGATCGCCGCGAACGCCACGTTCGGCGGCACGGCGATGCCGGCGGCCAGCATGCGGTCGCGCTTGTCGTGCTGCGTCTCCGGCACGTCGACCTCGACCACGCGGACGCCGCGCATCCACGCCGGCTGACGGAAGGCGAAGGTGTCGTACCCGGCGCCGAGCAGCACGCACTGCCGCACGCCGCGCGCGACCGCGGCGCGCAGGCGCGCCTCGGCGAACGCGCTGCGCACGAGGACATGTCCGCGCAGCGCGTCGTCGCGCACGCCGGCGAACCGCGGATCGTCGCTCGCCAACGCCGCGCGAGCCGCTACGCCGAACAGCTGCAACGAAACGGGATCGTCGACGACCCACGGCTCGCGGTCGACGAGGCGGTGCATCGCGCGCAGGATGCCCACGCCGAGCGCGGTCTTACTCGGGCCCTGCACGATGCATCAGTGCGGCATCTCGTCGTCGTCGAGGCCGAAGTAGTGGCCGAGCTCGTGGATCACGGTGAGGCGCACTTCCTCGACCGCTTCGGCGCGCGTCGCGCTGACGCGGTTGATCGGCCCGCGAAAGATCGCGATCTCGTCGGGGACGAGCGGCGCGGTATCGTACGCGCGCTCCGTCAGCGCGACGCCGCGGTAGATTCCCAGCAGCTCCGAATCATCGTCGTCCTCGAGGCTTTCGAGGTCGTCGCCGGACGGCTCGTCCTCGACCGTGATGACGACGTTCTCGATCATGCCGGCGAAGCGCGGCGGCAGCGCGTCGAGCGCCTCTTCGACGACGCGCTCGAACTCCGCGCGCGTCAGCCGCAGCCTCACGGGCTGCTCGGCTGTCTGCGCGTGCTCGACGCGCCGGCCTCCGGAAACGCCGGCGTCACGGGCGAGCATCCGTCGGGCGTGCCGACCGGCGGCGTGTACGGCGCCGGCGGCGAGTCCATCACCCCGAGCTCGGCCGGATAGAACGACCCGCCGTCGGCCATCGTCACGGCCGTCGAGATCCCCGACGAGTGCGGGGCGAGCTGGTACGTCCCGACCCAGTACGGCTGCGACAATCGCACGCAGCCGAGCTCCTTGAGCTGACCGTCAAGCAGGAACGTGCTGCGCAGCGGGCCGCCCAGCGGCTTTTCGTAGACGTACGCGAGCTGCGGCGTGTCGGTCGGGTTCGCGAGCGTGAACGTGATGCGGTGCAGCACGCCGTAGTCGCCGAGATCGCGCCCGTCGTCCGCCGGATCGACGTTGCGCGGCGACGAGGCACGCGTTCCGTACTGCACCGATGCCGGTGGACCGCCCGCCGTGTACGTCGCGGCGATCGCGCCGAAGCCGCTCAGATCGAAGACTCCGTGACGGTGGTGTCCGTCGTACGCGACGCGCGGTCCGCTCACGTACGAGTCGGGACGCGCTCCGGCGGCGGACGCGACGACCGAGACGGCGACACCTGATCCGCCCATCACGTGCATGTCGACGGTTCCGGCCACGACCTCGCCTTGCAGCATGAGCGCGTGGCGTAGCACGTACGGGCGTCCGGGCACCACGTCCGCGATCATGCCTTCGCCGGTCTGCAGCATGCGCAGGTAGTCGCGCGAGACGGAGTGACCGACGTCCATCACGTCGAGCTCGGGGCCGGCACCGGACTGAATGATGTGCACGCGCGCCGGCGTCGACGACGTGAGCACGATGTCGAGATCGCGCGGCACACCGACGTCGGAATGATAGTAGTACAGCCGCACTGGGCGCGCCGCGGTGACGTCGCCGCGCATCACGAGACCCTCACCCGGCAGATACTCGGGATCGTCGCTGAGGAACAGCAGCGAGGGCGGCGCCGGCGCGAACCGCACGCTGTTCAGCGTCACCGTCACGATGCCGGACACCGGCGCGCTCGTCGCGTCGCCGGACACCGTGACCGTGACGACGACGGCGGCGCGGTCGCCCGACGCGAGCGGCAGCAGCGGCCACGGCACGATCGGTCCGTACGCGATCGACGCGCCCGGGCGCAGCGTCGGACGGATGCGCCGGTCGATCGCGGCGCGGATCTGCGCGTCGAGGAACGCGGCGTCCGCAGCGGGCGTCCCCGTCACGTCGAGGTCGATCGTAGCGGGAATCGCCCCCGCCGCCGGTGCGGCCGGCGGCGGAGGCGGTTGCTGATCAGCTTGTTGTGCGAGCGCTGGTTCGCATGAGAGAGCGAGCACCAGCGCGACGGCCGCGAGGTACCGGAGAACGGGGCAGGTCACGCGGTCGGCGTGTTCTACGACCGCCGCGTGGACCTTGCATCATGCGATCAACAGTACAGGCCCGTGCAGTTGCCGGTGCCCGGCGCGGGCGTCGCCGCCGACGCGGCCGGGCGCGAGACATGCCAGGTGCCGCCGAAGTCCGGAATTCCCTCGCCGTTCGCCTGGTCGGCGGCCGAGTCTCCGGCGTACATGTAGAGCGGATGTCCTTGATAGGCCCATTGCTGGCCGGTACCGTCCGACCGCGTGATGATCGTCATGTTCTGCGTCGCGGTCGATCCCGCCACCGGCGCGAACGGCGGCCAGATGCTCAAGCAGCCGGCGGCCGCCTGCGTGCACGTTCCGCCCGTCGCCGTGTCGACGTCGAGGAAGTACAGCGTGCGGTGCGACGACGGGTTCACCCATGCGGGGGCGCCCGCAACGGCGTCTTGCACGGGCAGATTGGATTGCGCGGACGGCGAGCCTCCGGGCGTCGGTGTCGGCGCGGGCGCGCCCCCGCCCGGCGTTCCCGCCGGCACGGATGCACCGCCGCCGCCGCACGCGGCGAGCAGGGCGGCGGACAGCGCGAAATACGCGAGTCGTCGATTCATGTGTCGAACTTTCTTGGCGAGGATGCGTGTGAGCAGCAGCGAGTGCTCGCACTGTAGCGACCGTCCATGAAGCCGATCTGAACGGGCGACTCAGAGTTCGTTCATGAAAAGAACGCGCGCGTTACACCGTCGCGATCGGCGTCACCGGGGATCCGACGTGTCCGCGCAAACGCAGCGGCGGCGCCGTGAGAAAGAAACGCGTGCGCTCGTTGTCGCGGAGCCAGTCCGCGAGCTCGCTGAGATACCACATCTCGCCCAAGTTGATGCCGAGCTTGAAGAGACACAACTCGTGCAGCGGGAGATACGGCGTCCCGGCCTCGCCGGGCCGCGGCGGGTAGAACTCGACCGCGAGGTTGTCGGCGACGATTGCGGCGACGCCGCTTTTCGCGATCCAGTCGAGCACCCGCGGATCGCGTCCGTCCAGACCGGCGCACGCGTTCTGCAGCACCGAGCGGTCGGGCGCGCCCCGCATGTCGAGCAGCAGCTGCGACCAGCCCGTGCGCAGCGCGAGAATGTCGCCCGGCTCGACCACCACGCGCTGCTCGCGCATCACGCGGGCGAGCATCGGAAAGTCGACGGCGGTCTTCGCGTCGCCGAACGCGCGCTGCAGGTCGACGAGCACGCCGCGCCCCTGCAAACCGGCGGTCGCCATGCCGTCGACGTCGACCGGCCGGCTCCGGCCGTTGTAGTACACGACTTCGTCTTCGCCGTCGCCGTCGGCGTCGAACTGCGAGCCGACGTGTCCGAGCGCGTCCCACTGCGTGGAATACTGCGTCCACAGCGTGACGATGTCGTCGTTCACCACGCCAGTCGCGCCTTCGCGCTGCCGCGAGAACGGAAACGCATCCGCGAGAAATTCGCCGCGCATCACGACCTTGCGTTCGGGCGGATAGCGGAACGGAAACACGACGTTGCCGCCGGGATAGTCGAGCGGCAGGCTCAGGCAGAAGCGCTGTCCGGTGCGGATCTCGGCGGCCGCGCGCACGACGCGCTCCGGCGTGAGCTCGTTGAGGCGCCCGATGCAATCGTCGGCACCGTACGCACCCCAATTCGAGCCCGGCGGGCGCTGCGGCGCGCTCATCGTGGTGCCGGTGCGACTTTGAAGCACATCATGCGCGTCTACGCGGCTCGGAGCCGCGCGCCTCCAACGCGGTTGCGTTCAGCGCAGCGGCCACGCGCGCGTCGACACGCCCGAGGAGACGTGCGCGAGGACGGTCGCGCGCGCAGGCTCCAGGCCGAGCGCCGAGATGAGCGTGTTCTCCTCAACGCGCGCCTCGGCGTCGCGAAGCGGCCAGGGATGGTGTTGCACGTCGCCGCGAAGCGTGCGTCCGCGCCGGTCGACCGTGAAGAAACAGTACCGCTCCGCGAGCCGGTGCTCGAGCGTTCCGGGCGCCGCGGTGCGGACGCCGTCGCCGAACGTCGCCGTTGCGGCAAGCCGCGCAGGCGGCGCGTCGTGCTGGACCCGATCGAGCCGGAACGACGTCTCGCGCTCGCTAAACGCCGTGGTGATCTTCGCGTGATGGTACGGCAAGTGCACCGCGCGGCGGCCGCCGGCCACAGCGAGCCGGCTCCCGGCATCGAGGCTGAAGAACCACACGCCCGCGTGGCCGCCGCCCGTCACGTACGTGCGAACGTTGACCTCGGGAAACGCCGGGAAGCCGAGCCGGCGCGGCACGCCGCGCGGTCGCGCCGCGGTGATGCGGAACGCGACGATGCCGATCCATGCCGAGCCGTCGAACTCGTCGATCGCCAGATCGCGCGGAACGTGCGCGCGCAGCTGCGCGGCGTCGATCGGCCAATGCAGGAAGAGCGCATCGACCCAATCCATCGCGAGCATCCACGGCATCGCGGCCGCCTTCGCCGCCCATGGCCCCAGTCGCTGCGAGCGAACGCACGCTCCCGGCACGCGCGCCGCGGCTGGGAACCAGCGCAGACGATGGAAATCACCGAACAGCACCCAACGCGACGGACGTTCGTCGGCGGCGTCGGAACCGGCGTGGCCGCCGCGATCGCCGCGACCGCGCAGCCGGTCGTCGCGCAAAACGCGCCCGCCGCGCCGGCGCAGACGACGAAGCGCAATCCGGTCGACGAGTATCCCCGTCCGCCGTTTCCGGAGCAGTCGCAGCCGTGGCCGGGTCTCGCGAGCAAGATGACGCCGCGACCGGATCACGGCGAAAATAGCTACCGCGGCGCGAACCGGCTGGCCGGGCGCAAGGCGCTCATCACGGGCGGCGATTCGGGCATCGGGCGCGCTGCCGCCATCGCGTTCGCGCGCGAAGGTGCCGACGTCGCGATCGGTTATCTGCCGGCCGAGGAGCCGGACGCGCGCGAGGTGATCGCGCTCATTCGCGCTGCGGGGCGCAAGGCGATCGCGCTGCCCGGCGACATTCGCGACGAAGCGTTCTGCGCGAAGCTCGTCGCCGACGCGATCGCGGGCCTCGGCGGCCTGGACATCCTCGTCAACAACGCGGCGCGCCAGCACGAGCACGCCGCGATCGCCGACCTCACGACCGAAGACTTCGACTGGACCTTCAAGACGAACGTGTACGCCATGTTCTGGATCACGAAGGCCGCGCTGCCGCACATGGGCCCCGGCAGCGCAATCGTGAACACGGCCTCGGTGCAGGCGTACGATCCGTCGGAGAACCTGCTCGACTATTCGCAGACGAAAGCGTCGATCGTCGCGTTCACCAAAGCGCTCGCGAAGCAGGTCGCGAAACGAGGCGTGCGCGTGAACGCCGTGGCGCCGGGCCCGATTTGGACGCCGCTGCAAGTCTGCGGCGGGCAGCCGACGTCCGCGCTCCCCTCGTTCGGCAGCACGACGCCGCTGGGACGCGCGGGTCAGCCGGCCGAGCTCGCACCGGTATACGTCGCGCTGGCATCGGCGGAAACGAGCTATTCCACCGGCCAAGTCTTCGGCGCGGCCGGCGGCAGCGGGAACCCGTAGCGGCAAAAAAGGGCTCGACACCTTGCATTGAGGGGCGACCGGCAGTACCCTTGGCCTGTTGGGGGCAGGCGCGAGCCGCGACGGCTCGGCCGCTCCGTGGAATGGGGTGCTTCGATGTTGCAGCCGCGCGCTTTGCTCGGGCTTGCCGCTCTCGTCGCCGTAACGTCCCTCCCCGCCGTCTCGTCGGCGCAGGTCGCTCCCGCGGAGGGACCGCTGCAGCTCGGCGCGACCGGGGTCGCTCTCGGGCCTACGTGGACTGCCGTCGCGGTGACGCTCACCAACCGCGGAACCGTGCCCGTCGCCGGCGTCCAAGTGGACGCCGTTCGCGTCGGCGACGCGGCGCTCGCGAAAAGCGCGCCGATCGCGGTCGGCGCGATTCGTGCCGGCGGGTTCTCCGTCGTGCGCGCGACGCTCACGCGCGGCGCCTTGCGGCCGGGCGGAACGTACCCGCTGACGGTCGCAGGCCGGATCGGGGTCCGCACGCCGTTCACGCTGCGCGGCACGGTCGCCGTGCCGGGCGCCGCGCCGGGATCGTCAGACGGCCGATCGGCGTCGGCCGCGTCGCACAAGACCGCCGGTGCGCCGTATCCGCACCAGACGCCCTCGTTCACCGATCGCGAGAACGGCCCGCGATGGGTCGTGCCGACCGCACCGAGCGCACAGCCGAACCGTCCCAGCCAGCCGCCGAGCCGGCTCGTGCGCGCCCCGCGCGGCGATCCCGGCGGCATCACGTTCACCGCGAACGCAGGCCTGGGCATCAACGGCAGCACGGTCGCCGAGCCGAGCGGCGCATCGGGCGGCGGCGTCATCTTCGTCTCGTCGAATTGGTACGCAGCGTACTCGACGACGAACGGCGGTTCGTTCACCAAGCTCGACCCGACCACCATTTTTCCGAACGACGCGATCGGATACTGCTGCGACCAGATCGTGCAGTACGTTCCGAGCATCGATCGTTTCGTCTGGCTGCTGCAAGGCAACGGAATGCGGCTCGCGACCGCCAGCCCGGCGCAGATCAAGAGCAGCGGCGGAAAGGCATGGATCTATTGGAATCTTCCGCCGACGCTCTTCTCCGAGCCGGCCGGAACGGGCGTCGACTATCCCGACCTCGCCGTCGGCACGAAGTACCTGTACATGAACTGGGACACGTGCTTTGGGGGCTCGCCGCCAACGTGTAACCAAGGACGCCAGATCGTGCGAGCCTCGCTCGCCGACATCGCCGCCGGCGGTACGCTCAACATGGGCTACACGAAGCCGTCCGACAGCGCGAACGCATGGGGCGGGCACCTGTCGCAGGACACCGGCGACGAAATCTTTTGGGCCGGCCACAACAGCAATGCCAGCCTCCGTCTGTACTCCTGGCCCGAGGGCTCGGGCTCGTACTCATGGTCCGATCTGGCCGTCGGCGCATGGGCGAACACCGGGATCACGTCGATCACGCCCAACGGCCAAGACTGGATGAACAAGCTTAGCGGCTTTCCCGGAAATTCCGTGATCGGCTTGACGCGCTCGGGCGGCCAGGTCTGGCTCGCGTGGAGCGCCGGAACGAACGCAAACTTCCCGCAACCGCACGTCGAGATGATCACCGTCGCCCCGAGCGGTCCGACCCTCGTGCGCCAGGTTCAGATCTGGAACACGAGCTACGCGTTCGGGTATCCCGCGCTCGCGACGAACGCATGCACGCGCGAGATCGGTCTCTCGCTCGAGTACGGGGGCAACAAGAAATTCTACGAGAACCACGTGGTCGGGTTCTGGGGCGATTTCATCGTGTACATCACGACGAACAGCAACACGGGGACGACGCGGTTCGGCGACTACGTGACGATCCGCCGGGATCCCGGCGGCAAGCCGGGCGGCGCGTTCTTCGACGCGTTCGGGTACGGCCTGGACACGGGCGCGATCAAGACCGACACGCGGTACGTCCAGTTCGGCCGGACGAAATGCGGGTGAACCCGTTCGAGGCGCAAATTGCGCACCCCGTCTTCCATACCGTGACTTAACACCCGCGCATCCTTTCGTACAGTCACGCAGCCTGAGCGCTGATGCCGTCGCGCTTGCCTGCCGATAGACGTACGGATGCGGTGGCGCCGATGTTCGATCGTCGCGCTCTTCGGCGCGTGCCTCTGGCTCGCGTCCGCCGCTGCATGCGCGGCGGCGACGGTCATGGTATTGAGCGACAGCGCCGGCGCCTATCTCGTCGACACGGTGTCCGGCGCCGTCGTCCAGTCGTACGGCAATCTCTTCACGGGCAGCAGCGCGCAGGATTTGGCGCAAGACCTCAGCGGCAACCTGTACGTCACGGACGGAACCGGTAATCTCCTCAAGTCGACGTTCAACCCCAATGCGGCCAGCTCGGCGACGGCGTACTCCGCGTCGACCACGGTCGGCGCCGTGACCGGGCTGAGCGCCGCGAACGCCCGCCTGTCGTTCGACCCGACGACGCTCTACTGCGCGTCGGGCTGCCTCGTCACGATGACCAGCGCGAACACGGTCGTCTGGATCAACCCTGCCACCGCGGCAACGGTGAAGACGCTCACCCTGAGCACGTCGATCGGGACGAACGGCGACATCGCGGTCGTGCCGACCGCGGTGAACAACGAGACGCTGTACGTCGTCGCGACCCACAGCCTCTACACGATCAACGCGTCCACGGGCAACGTCACCGGCCCGGTGACGGTCAGCGGGCCGACGGGCAGCCTGACGGGGCTCGCGTACATCCCGAACGGCGACCTCGTCGCGTGCGAACAGGTCGGCAGCGGCTCCGCCTGGACGCTGTGGGAGTACACGACCGCGGGCGCCTCGGTCGGCAGCAAGACGGGAATCTCGACCGGCAGCGACGTCGTCAACGATCTCGCGTCCGTGCCCGCGACCTTCAGCGTCACGAAGACGGGCACGACGCTTGCCGGTCCGGGCGATTCAATGTTCTACAGGGTCGCGATGAAGAACACGGGGTACTTCACCTATCCGACCGGTTCGATCGACGACCCCGTCCCTGCGAACGTGGTGATCTCGACCACGACGTTGCCGGCCTGCGCCGTGACGGGCGGGACGGGCACATGCACGATCACGTCGACGGGCGGCGCGCAGACCGTCATCGCGACCGTCGCGAACCTCTCCGCGGGCGCGACGGCGACGCTGACGGTGGTCGGGACGCCGAGCGCGTCGAGCGGCACCGCGGTGAACACTGCGAAGGCCAGCGTGCCGTACGACCCGACGCAGTACGGCGGTGAGACGCTCACATCGAGCTCGGTCACGACCACGTTCACCGCGGCAGCGCTCGCGAAGCAAGTCGCGAACATCACGCAGTCGCTCGGACCCGGGACCAGCGTCAACGCGAACCCGGGCGACACGCTCGAGTACACGCTCACCTTCACGAATCGCCGCGCGTTCCCGATCCAGTCGTTCGCGCTGAGCGATACGATCCCGGCGAACGACACGTACGTCGCCGCGAGCGCGACGTGCGTGACGACCCCGGGACCGCTCACGTGCGCGCCCTCGCAAGCCGGCGGCGTCGTGACGTTCACGTACAGCGGCGGTTCGCTCGCCGTCAACGGCACGATCGTCGCGAAGTTTCGCGTCAAGGTGAACTGAGCTCGATTCCGGTACGATCACGTCATGATCGTCGAAGTCCGCACGTACACCGTCAAGCCCGGGATGCGCGACCGCTTCATCACGTTCTTCGAGCAGCGCGCCGTCCCGGCGCAGCGCGATCTGGGCATCACGATCGTCGGGCCGCTGACCGACCTCGAGAACCCGGACGTCTTCGTGTTCCTGCGCGGGTTTCCGTCGCTCGAAGAGCGCGACCGCATGAAGAGCGCGTTCTACGACGGCGAGCTCTGGAAGAACGAGCTGGAGGGCATCGCGATGCCGATGCTCGAGGGCTGGACCGTCGCGCTCACGCAGACGTCGTCCGGGTGCGTCGGACTCGATCCGTCGGCGTGAGCTCGTGCTAGCGCGGGTGCGGAGCGGCGATCCAGACGATGCCGAAGCCGACGGCGCGCGCGCGCGTACCGAGCTGGGGGGACAGATTCTGCTCGTAGTCGATGTCGACGGCGACCCGCATGCCGAGCGCGCGCTGAAACGCGACGAACGCGCGGCTGCCGGAGGGCAGCACCGGGCCTTGCCGCGAGACCAGCGCATCCTGCAGCAGCAGCGTGTCCATGCCGTCGATCGCGTATGCAAGCGTGAACGACGGCGCGAAAACAAAGTACGAGCGCGTCGCTCCGCGCACGTCCGGTCCGGCCGCGCTCGACGCGACCAGGCTGGTCGCGACCGAAACGCGTGGCGAGAGCGCGGTGCCGGCGTTGAAGCTGAGCGCGTACGTCGGCAGCCCGTTGGTGAACTCGCCCGTGCCGAGAGGCGGCGAGTATGCGAGGCCGACCGACGCCTGCGTGCTCGTGCGGTCGAGCACGAGATACTTCAGCGCGACGACCGGGTCCGAGCTGCCCCGCGCTGTGTTGGACGGCGTCGTACCCGTGGCGAGTCGCGACTGCGGCGCGGGCGGTGCGACGGCAATCTCGAGCCGTTTGGCGACGCCCGCGCGGATCAGCGTGAGCGGGCCGCTCGCGAGCGTGAGCGCACCTCGCGGATCGTCGGTGATCTGGCGGCGCCAGCCCGTTTCGAACACGACTTCGCCCGGCACGACGACGCAGGGCGCGCCGCCGACGGACGTCGTGCGGCCGGTTCCCGGACGGTCGGCGAGCGTCACGGCGGCAGGCGAGACGCACGGTGCGCTCTGCGCGAACGCGTGCGACGGCGCCAACGCGGCCAAGCACACCGCGAAGGCGGCCGCGAGCCGTGCGCTATGCCGGCCGTTCGACGGGATCCGGCGTGCCAAAGCCACGGCCGCGCCGGTTGCACCGACCAACCCGCAACTCGTATCCTGAACGCCATGCACATCGACATCGCGCCCGCGACGACCGATGACGCCGGCGAGCTCGCCGCGCTCTTCGATGCGTACCGCACGTTCTACGAGCGCCCGCCCGATCCGGACGGTGCGCGACGCTTCGTCGCGGCGCGCCTGCGCGACGGCTCCACGCGCTTCTTCATCGGGCGCGGCGATGGCGTCGCCGCCGGCTTCGTTCACCTGCTTCCGACGGTCGACACGCTCGGCATGCGGCCGGCATGGATCTTGGAAGATCTGTTCGTTCGCCCCGAGATGCGGCGTGGCGGTCTCGGGTCGGCGCTTCTGGCACGCGCCGAGTCGTTCGCTCGCCACGCCGGTGCCGCACGCATCAGCCTGACGACCGCGCACGGGAACGTCGCCGCGCAACGGCTCTACGCCGCGCACGGCTACCAGCTGGACACGGAATTCCGCACCTTTCACCGCACGTTGGCCCGGGGCACTTCTTCCCGAGAATAAAACGGTAGCGCGACCGTGCGGACGCGGCGCTCGAGAGGCTCGTTGAGGCCGACGACGGTCAGGCCCTCACCATCGGGCGGCAGCGCGTTGAACGCAAACAGCGAGAGGCGGACCGCGTCCTCGTCCACCCACGGAAACGCGTACCGAATTGCCACGACGCGGAAGTCGCCGCCGTTCGCGCGCCTCGAAGTCACGAGATAGGCGCGCACGACCGTCGGGATATGCGAGTACCCAGCCGCGAGCGCGCGCTTCAGCGCTTCATTCGACGGTCCGGCGGCCTCGGCGACGAACGTCTGCGCTTCCTCTACGCGCTCTCCACGGACGAACGGGATGATGACGTTCAGCCGCAGGTACTCCGCGCGCTGCATTCGTGACGCGACCACCTCGAGGACGAGCGCACACGCGAACGCGGCGGCGCCGCCGGGGATAGAGCCGTGCTTGTCGACCGCCAGCGCGAACCCGACGCCCGCGGAAATCAGCTCGGCGCACGAGAGATACCACACGACGCGCAGGCCCCGCGTGGCATTCCGCTGCTCGGTGCGCTCGGGCAGAACGTACAGCATGCGCGTGACGAACATTGCCGTCAGCAGCAGGACGTACACGAACGCGCCGAACGGCAGCGCCCCGCGCCCGATCATCATCGCAACGACGGCGAAGAGGGCCATGAGCCCGTACTGGATCAGCGCTCGCGCTTCGGGGCTCCGGTTCACGACGCGGCTATTCGACGCGTTCGCGCTGGCAGCCGGGCTTCGCGAAGAGGCCCCACGCGCGTATCGGATCCCATTCGCAATGCGTAACCGCTAACGCTCGCTGTCGAGCATCGCCATCTGGTGCTCGTCGTACCGCGTCCCCGCTGCCGAGCCGGGCGGAACGGCGCGTTCGATCGTCCTCGAGATCGCGCGCGTCGAGCACGACGTCGAGCGCGCCGAGGGCCTCGGTCAGGCGTTCGCGCGTGCGCGCGCCGGCGAGCGGGACGATGTCCTCGCCGCGCGCGAGAACCCACGCGATCGCCAGCTGTGCGGTCGTGCAGCCCTTCGCGTGTGCGATGCGCTCGAGCGCCTCGACGAGAGCGAGGTTCCGGTCCACGTTCTCCGGCCGAAAGCGCGGCATGCGGTTGCGGATGTCGTTCGGCGCGATGCCGCGCGCCCGGTCCCAGTGTCCGCTGATCAAGCCGCGCGACAGGATGCCGTACGCGGTGATGCCGATCCCGAGCTCGCGGCACGCCGGAAGAATCTCGCGTTCGATCTCGCGAGATACGACGGAGTACTCGATCTGCAGGTCCGCGACCGGATGGACCGCGTTCGCACGGCGGATCGTCTGCGCGCCGACTTCGGACAAGCCGACGTACCGCACCCAACCCTTCCCGATCAGCTCGGCGATCGCGCCGACCGTCTCTTCGATCGGCACCGCCGGATCCAGCCGCGCGGGCCGATAGATGTCGATGTAGTCGACGCGCAGCCGCCGCAACGTGTACGCGACCCACGTCTTGACCGCGGCGGGGCGTGCGTCATAGCCGAGCCATGCGCCCGCCGGGTCGCGCTGTGCGCCGAACTTCACGCTCAGCAGATACGACTCGCGCGGCCGTCCGGCGAGCGCCTCGCCCAGGAGCATCTCGTTGTGACCCATCCCGTAGAAGTCACCGGTGTCCAGCAGCGTGATGCCGGCGTCGAGCGCGGCATGCACGGTTGCGATCGACTCCGCGCGGTCGGCGGACCCGTAGATGTCCGACATCCCCATGCAGCCGAGCCCGAGGGCCGAGACGCGGGGACCGTGCGTGCCGAGCGAGCGCGTATCCATCGCGCACGTCGTACCCGTTCTCGCGACGCGCCCGATGCGCGACTCGGAAGCCGGCGCGCGGAGCGTCCGCTCGCGATCACCAGACCGTGCAGACCGCCGGCGGTGGCGTGCAGTTGAAGGCGCTGTACCACTGCGGCACGTTGCGCAGCGTCAGGTTCACGCGGTCGCGCGCGAGAGGGTGCGGGTCGCTGAGCGCCTGGCGCTTCGCCGCCTCGTCACGCACGCTCTCGGTCCATGACTGCGCGAACGCGATGAAGTAGCGCTGCTCCGGCGTGAATCCGTCGACCGGCGCGCGCGGCATGGCGCCGAGCGACGACTCGAGCGCACGATAGCCGATCACCACGCCGCCGAGGTCGGCGATCGCTTCGCCTGCGACGAGCTTGCCGTCGTAGTGCGTATCGCCGACGGCGACGGCGTGCGAGAACTGGTCGATGACGCAGTTTGCGCGCTCTTCGAAACGCGCGGCGTCCTGCGGCGTCCACCAGTTCGTCAGGTTGCCGTGCAGGTCGAACTTGTGGCCCTGATCGTCGAAGCCGTGCGTCATCTCGTGACCGACCGTGCCGGCTCCCGTGGCGGCGAGGTTCGACGCGTCGTCGGCATGCTCGTCGAAGAACGGCCGCTGCAGCTGCGCCGCGGGCAGGACGATCTCGTTCATCGTCGACGAGTTGTACGCGTTGAGGTGCGGCGTCATGTCCCACTCGGTGCGGTCGACGGGCTTGCCGATCTCCGCGATCTGGCGTGCGCGCTCGAACGCGACCGCGCAGACGTTGTGGCGAAGCTGCCGCGCGGACGTGTAGCCGGCTAGCTGCGCCAACGTCGGGTAGCCGACCTTGAAGCCATCGCGTCGAGCTTGGCAGCGCGATCGCGCGCGTCGCGTCGGACATCCACGGCAGCGCGCATTCGGCGCGGTACGCGTCGCGCATCGCAGCGTCATGTCGAGCGCGCGCTTCTTCGCCGACGGCGGAAACGTCTTCGCGACATAGCCTGGCCGACGCATGCCGAGCTGGCCGTCGACGGCGCGCACGCAGCGCTTCCAGCGCGGCTGCTGCTCCTGCGCGCCGCCAGATGCGGCCGTTGAACGCGAACTGCTCGTCTCGAACCGCTTGGGCAGCGCGGCGCGGCCGACTCGACGACTGCCAGCGCAGATACGCGCGCCACGCCGAAAGCGGCTCCTTACAGCTCGCGGTCGAAGCGGCGAGGAACGCCGGGCGCGCCGACGTTATCGTGCCGCCGTCGGGACGTGCTCGCGCGCAGGTAGACGCGAACGCGAAGTGCGGCATGAGCGCCGCATCGCGTCGGCCGTCATGGGATGGTCGGTGTTCTTCGGATGCGGCGCTCGGCGGCGCGCGAGCGACCGCCGGCGAGCGCCGTTCGATCGCGATCGCGTCGCGCGCGCTCTGGCCGATGCGCGGTCGCCGGCGAGACGCGAGCATCGTCGCGAGTGCGCGGCGTACTGCTCGCGCAGCTTCTTGGACGCGGCATCGTCGCGCAGGTAGTAGCCGCGCTCGGGCAGCCGGATGCCGCCCTGAGAGACGTTGGCGATGACCTGCGTGGAGTCGTGCGGGTTCTGCGCGGCGCGCAGCGAGAAGCCCGCGCCGACGCCGATGCGCGTGCAGGTGCCCGATTCGTCGTCGAGCGCGCGGGCGATGCGATCGCGTCGATCGCGTGAGCTCGGCCGCGAGCGGCTCGTGCCGTGCGTTCGATCGCTTCGGTGTCCATACACGAGGCGTAGTAGTCGCCGATCTTCTGCGTCGTGCTGCCCGCGGGACCCGGATGCGCGCGCTTCCTCGAGCACGTCGCGCACGATGGTTTCCGTGACGTCCTGCAGCTCTCGATGTAGCCGTACTCGGTGTACGCGGCCGGAATCGGGTGCGCTTTGCGCCAGCCGCCGGTCGCGTACTCGAAGAAGTTGCTGCAGGCGTTCGCGTGCGGTCGATGCTCGCGGCGTCGAACGGTCCGGGCAGGTCGTCGGCGGCGTGCACGCCCGGCCGGGTGCAAACCATGCGAGCGCCGCGGCGAATGCGACGGCGAGGACGAACCGAAGAAGCGGCACGGACGTAGATCGCGGCGCGGCCCGTAAGGGAACGCACGCGTGCACGCGCTGAGCGCGTTCAGCCCGGCGGCATCGGATCGATGCGGAAGATGTCGCCGAACCGCTCGAAGAGCCGCCCGTCGCCGGAGACCTGCGCGACACCGTGCTCGACCGCTGCCGCTGCGGTCAGCTCGCCGGCCATGACGGCGCGAATGCCCGGTCCCGCGTCGATCGTCACGTCGGCGTTCGCCGGGACGCCCTGCGTGACCACGACGGCGCCGTCATCGACGCGGGCATGCAGCGCGATCGGTCCGACGCGCAGCGCAAACGTCGCGTGCACGCCGCGCGCAGCGTCGGGCCGGAACGTCGTGCGCAGGGCGGTGACGAGCGAGTCCGCCGTCACCGTCTCGTCCGGGCGGGGGTCGCCGAGGTTCTTCGCACCCCACCGCCCGAGCGCGGCAACGACGGGCTCGAGCTCGGCGCCATAGGGCGTCATCTCGTAGACGACGCCGCGCTCGGGACGCGGCTGCACGCGCCGCCGCACGACCCCGGCGGCTTCGAGCTCCTTCAGGCGCGTCGTCAGGACGTTGCTGGGAATCCCGGGCAAGCCGCGGAGCAGGTCCGTGAACCGCCTCGGCCCGACGAGGAGGTCGCGCACGACGAGCAGGGCCCAGCGTTCGCCCACGACCTCGAGGGCGCGCGCGAAGCCGCAGTACTGGCCGTACGCGCGAGCCTTCACGCTTGCCATGATAGCACGCAGTCTTTATTCTGCATAGTACTTGTTTTTTACAAGTTCAGTGTGCTACCTTGGGCCGGCGCGAACAGGCGCTGCGAAGGAGATCACCCATGACGATCGCCTCGACCACTGCCCGCATCGTGCTCGGGCTGCTCTTCACCCTCGCCGGCGCCAGCGGGTTCGTCCTGATCGGGCACCCGCCGCCGCCTCCGCCCGGCCTCGCCGGAGACTTCCAAAACGTCTTTTTCGCGTCGCGCTGGGTGCTGTTCGTCGACGGCGTGGAGCTGATCTGCGGCATCTTGCTGCTGGCGAACCGTTACGTGGCGCTCGCGCTTGCGGCGCTCGCGGCCGTCATCGCGAACATCATCGTCTTCCACGCGACGATGCAGCCCATCGGCTTGCCGGTTGCCGCAGTCGTCGCGATCCTCTGGGGCATCCTCGCCTACCGCCATCGCGACAGCTTCGCACCCCTGCTCACTCGCTGACCGGAGTACACACCATGGCGACGCAACTCCAACCCTACGTGTTCTTCTACGGGCGCTGCGAAGAAGCGCTCGCGTTCTACAAGGCCGCATTCGGCGGCAGCTACGAGATGATGCGTGCCGGCGACGGCCCGCGCGAACACGTGCCGGCCGGGTCCGAGAACCGCGTGATGCACGCCTCGTTCACGGCGGGCCCGATCATGTTCCTCGCCTCGGACGGGCGTGAGACGAAAGCGATCGACCCTGACGCCGGCAACGTCTCCCTCGCGCTCTCGTACGACGATCCCGCGCGCGGCGAGCAGGTCTTCGACGCACTCTCGCAAGGCGGCACCGTGCAGATGCCGATCGCCCCGGCGTTCTGGGGCGGCCGCTTCGGCGACGTCGTCGACAAGTTCGGCATCGAATGGATGATGACGCTGCCATGAGCGACCGCATCACGCCGTTTCTCTGGTTCGACGGCAAGGCCGAGGAGGCGGCGAACTTCTACGTCTCGATCTTTCCGAACGCGAGCATCGCCGGCGTGAGCCGGTACGGTGAGGACACGCCGGGCGAGCCGGGCTCGGTGATGACCGTCGCGTTCGAGCTCGACGGCACGCGGTTCATCGCGCTCAACGGCGGCCCGGTGTTCACGTTCACGCCCGCCGTGTCGTTCCAGATCGACTGCAAGGACCAAGCGGAGACGGATCATTTCTGGAACCGTCTGTGCGAAGGCGGAAAGCCCGGTCAGTGCGGCTGGCTCGAGGACAAGTTCGGAGTGTCGTGGCAGGTCGTGCCGGAAGCGCTGCCGCGGCTGCTCCAAGACGACGACGACGCGAAAGCCGGCGCCGTGATGCAGGCGATGCTCGCGATGACGAAGATCGACGTCGCCGCACTGCAAACGGCGTACGACGCCGCATGAACGCATATCCGCCCGGCGTGCCGTGCTGGGTCGAAACGCTCCAGCCCGATGCGCGCGCGGCGATTGTGTTTTACGCGGGCCTGTTCGGGTGGCAGGCCTCCGCGCCCGGCCCGATGCCGGGCGGCGGCGAGTACTTCGTCGCGCGCATCGCGGACGACGACGTCGCAGGCATCGCGACGCTGCCGTCCGGCGGCATCGCGCACCCGCAATGGACGACCTACGTGGCCGTCGATGACGTCGTCACGGCGCTGCGGCGCGCGACGGCGGCGGGCGGGCGCACCGTCGTCGAGCCGCTCGATGCTTCGCCCGCGGGACGGCTCGCGATCGTCGAAGATCCCGGCGGCGCGACGTTCGGCCTCTGGCAAGCACGCGAACGTGGCGGCGCGCAGCGCATCAACGAGCCGAGCGCATGGGCCATGAGCGCGCTGCGCACGGCGGACCTCGATCGTGCAAACGCATTCTACGGTGCGGCGTTCGGATGGACCGCGGAACCGTTCGACGCCGGCCCGGATCGCACGGTGCTCTACCGGCTCGCGGGCTACGTCGGCGGCACGCCGCAGCAGCCGGTTCCGCGGGACGTCGTGGCGGTGGCATGCAAGCGGCCGACGCCACCCGTCGGACTGCGCCGTCGACGTGTGGATCGACCACGTCGATGCCGCGGGGCCGCGACGGAGATGGGCGGCACCGTCGTCGCGCCTCGTTCGACAGCGGCGTTTCGGGCGCCGCGTTGGATCCAACGGGGCGACGTTTTCGATCAGCCAGTTGATGCCGGCGCGTCTGGCTTAGCGGTTCAACCGACGCATCGCCGTCACCGTCCCTCGACGCCCCAAAACGAGGACGTTCCGTTCGGCACCGCCACGGACACAACGGAACTCGTGACTACGAAGCTTCTCTCCACCATTGCAGCCGCCGCGCTCCTCGCCACGCCGATCGCGGCGTCCGCGCAAGACATCGTTCCGATCTCCGTCGAGGGCGGCGTCATGCACACCAGCGACGGCACGAACGCGGGCGGCGCGGTCGTGACGCTGCACGGCGTCGGCGTTCACGTCCCCCTCCTGAGCCCGCAAGTGTCGCTGGCTGCACCGCTCACGAGCGGAGGCGGCCGCTACGCGCTCACGACGGAGGCCGCGCTCCACGTGCCCGCGACCGGGTTGCGCGCAGGCGTCGGCGCCGGCGTCGGGCGATTGAACGAGCCGCTGCGCACGGGCGTCCTCGCCGACGCGTTCGTCTCCGCGCCGATCGCGCCGCACGCCGCGGTGTCGGTGCGCTACTACACGGGCCTCAACCACTACACCGGTCAGGCGATCTTCGCGGGCGTCGCAGTCCACATCTGATCGCAGGCGCGGCTATGCGACGCGCGGGACGAGCCGGGCCGCATTGTCGTGCTCGATCGCGCGAAGCTCGCCGGCGCTGAAGCCGCACGTGCGAATGTTCGCGACGTGCTCGGCCTCCGTGCGAAACGGGAAGTCGCTTCCGAAGACGATCTGCGATACGGGCACGAGCTTGGCCAGCGCCCCCATCGCCTCGGGGTTCGAGGACTGCGCGGTGTCGTAGAAAAACCGCGCGAGCGCCGGCCGCACGCCGCCTGGAATTTTGGCGGCGGCGGCCGGATCGCGCATCATGAAATCGAAGCGCTCGATCAGGAACGGCATCGTGCCGCCGGCGTGTGAGAATACCATGCGCACGTCGGGATACTGTGCGGCGGCGCCGCCGAAGAGATAGCTCGCGATCGCGCGCGTCGTGTCCGTGCCGTACTCGATCGCCGTGACCGGAACGCCGGGGACGAGGCTCGTGCAGCATGCGTTCGCAGCGGGGTGCGTGTAGACGACGGCCTTGCGCCGGTTGAGCTCGGCGAAGACGGGCGCGAACGCGGCATCGCCGAGCCACCGGTTTCCGTAACTGGTGAACATGCCGACACCGTCGAGCCGCAGCGTGTCGAACGCGTACGCGACCTCCGCCAGCGTCGCATCGACGTCGGGCATCGGCAGCGCGGCGAACATTCCGAAACGCCCGGGGTACGCGCGGACGAGCTCGGCGGCGTACTCGTTGCACGCGCGCGCGAGCGTCCGCGTCGCCGCCGCATCGCCCAGCGACAAGCCCGGATTCGTGATCGAGAGCAATGCGGTGCGCACGCCCGCGGCGTCCATGTCGGCCAACGAGCGCTGCGGCGTCCAGGACAGCAGCGGACCCGCAAGCTTCGCGCCGAGCGCGTCGCGATAGCGCGGCGGCAGCACGTGATGGTGCACGTCGATGCGCCCGGCCGGCTGGGCGACGGCGCGCCCCGTTGCGAGCGCGCCGGCCGCCGCGACCGCCGCGAGCTCCGCGAGGAACACCCGGCGCGCCGTGGCGGCCGGCGAGACGTGTGTTTGCTCCATCGAAGGGACTTGCCGCGGCGCCCGGACGAGTCCTACACGCCGGAAGCGGTGTGAGGACCTCCGGCGCGCAAGAGAGAGCGACTGGCGCCGCGCGCCGGGAGGTTGGGGTGCAAGAGGATCGATTCGACGTCGTGGTCGTCGGCGCGAGCCTGGGAGGCGTCGCCGCGGCGTTGCGCGCGAGCGCGATGGGCGCGTCGGTGTGCCTGATCGAGGCGACGGACTGGATCGGCGGCCAGTACAGCGCTCAGGGCCTCACGCGCGGCGACGAAAACGAGTTCACCGACCGCGGCGTCGGCTGCACCGCGTCCTACGCGGCGTTCCGCGATCGCGCGCGGCGCTACTACACCGACAACTTCGCGCTGTCGGCCGCGGGCAAGGCCCTCACGCCGTTCGACCCCGGCGCGGTCGACGCGTCGCACGCGACGAACCTGCGCGTCGCGCCGCGGGTGGCGCACCAGATCATGGAGCAGATGCTGGCGGAGGCGACGCCGGCCGTCCGGGTGCTGACCGGGATGCAGGTCACGTCGCTCGACATGCAAGGCCCACACGTCGACGCGGTGATCGCGCGCCCGTTTTCCGGTGCACCGCGGCGCTTCGTCGGCACGTTCGTGCTGGACGCGACGGATCTCGGCGAGCTGCTTCCGCTCGCGAACGCGCCGTTTCATCTCGGCGCCGAGGGAAAGTCCGACTTCGACGAACCGTCCGCTCCGAAGACCCGCGAGCCGTCGTGGATTCAGCCGATCACGGTGCCGATCGCGGTCGAGCTGCGCCCGGCCGGCGAGAACCACACGATGCCCAAGCCACCGGGCTACGACGAGATCGCGGCGCGCCCGGCGTTCGCGATGGAGTTCGGCAATGCCGGCGTGTTCCGCGTCATTCCGAACACCGACTCGCTCTTCAACTACCGGCAGTTCGTCGCGGCGAAGAACTTCGCGGACGCCGCGCTCGCGTACGATGTCACCACGCTCAACGACGTCTCCAACGACTATCGGCTGCAGCCGTACCCGACGGGGAATCCCGATCTGGACCACGCGATCGTCGTCGCCGCGCGAGCACGGTCGCTGGCGTACGCGTACTGGCTGCAGACCGCGTGTCCGCGCGACGACGGCAAGGGCAACGGTTATCCGAACGTGCGCGTCGCCACGGAAGTCTTCGGCACCGACGACGGCACCGCGCCGTCGCCGTACATCCGCGAGTCGCGGCGCATCGTCGCCATGACGACGGTGCGCGAGCAGGACGTCGCCGTGAACGCGCCGCGCGCCCATCTGTTCCGCGACTCGTGCGGCATCGGCTGGTACCGCCTGGACATGCACACGCTCGTGAACGGCATGCAGGGGCGCAGCGGTCCCGAGCCGGCGAAGTTCCAGATTCCGCTCGGGGCGCTGATCCCCAAAGGCGGCGGCAACCTGTTGCCGGCGTGCAAGAACCTGGGCGTGACCCATCTGACGAACAGCGCGTACCGGGTGCACCCGATCGAGTGGAACGCCGGCGAGTCGGCCGGCGCGCTCGCCGCGTTCTGCGTGAAGCGCGCCGTCGCGCCGGCGAGCGTCCCCGCGTCCGCGCCGCTGCTGCGCGACTTTCAGCACGCGCTGCTGGACGCGGGGATCCCGCTGTTCTGGTGGAGCGACGTGCCGTACTCGCGCTCCGACGGAGGACTGTTCGCCGCCAGCCAGCTGGCCGGCGTCGCCGGGTACATGACGAACGCGGCGTCGCTGGAGTTCGGCGCGACGCATCCGGTCGACGCCGGGGAACAATCGGCGATCGAGCACGCCGCCGGGGTGGCCCTCCCGGCGGCGAACATGCACCGCGGCGATGTCGCCGCCTGGCTGGTGAAGCGGCTGAACCTCTGAGCGGCGCCGCTCGGCGCCTCAGACGGTGCCGGAGAGCTGCTCGAGAATCGCCGACCACCCTTGCGCATGGCGGTCGCGCGATTCGACCGACTTGATGAGCTCGTGGGTGAGCACCAGCTCGGTGCCGCCCTCGACCGCACTGAACTGCAGCGTGAGGAGCGACTGGTGTTCCTCGGCCGGATCGTCCTCTTCCCACGTCCAGCTCATCGACAGTCGCTCGGGTGCACGCACGTCGCGATACGTGCCGCGCGCGACGAATCGTTCGCCGTCGGGATGCAGCATGACGATGCGATACGCTCCGCCCGTGCGGACGTCCATTTCGATTTCGGGCACCGTCATGTCGCCCGGACCGAAGAAGCGAGCGGCGAGTTCCGGCTTCGTCCACGCGTCGAACACGCGCTGCGGCGGCGCCGCGTAGGTGCGCCGGAGAACGAGTGCCGGCACGGCTGCCGGCGTCGATGTCGAGTTCATGTTCTCTTCTTTCGTTGCGGAGGTTCGTGCAGCAGGTCATCGAGACGGTCGAGCGTCGCGTCCCAGAACGCGCGCTGCTTGTCGATCCAGGCGGAGGCGGCGTCCATCGCCTTCGGCGCGAGCGTGCAGCGGTGCACGCGGCCCACGACCTCGCGCCGCAGCAGCCCCGACTGCTCGAGCACGCGCAGGTGTCGCGAGATCGCGGGCTGCGACACCGCGAATCCTGCGGCGATCTCACCTGCGGTCATCGGTCCGCGCGCAAGGCGCTCGACGATGCGCCGCCTGGTCGGATCGGCGAGCGCGGAAAACACGCCGTCCAGCCCTTGTATATTAACCATCTCGTTATATAACCATACCGCTAAATATCGGATCGGTCAAGACCGGCGTCAGCGGCGCGCGGGCCCGAGCAGGTCCACGATCCGCTCCGGTTCCATCATCCCGCTTACCGCGCGCGATCCGGGCCACCCGAACGCTGGAACGCCCGTGACGCCGGCGTCGCGCGCCGAGCGCATGGACTCGACGATCGCGCCGCTGTATGCATGCGAGACGAGCGCTTCGTTCAGCTCGTCCTCACGGACGCCGAACGGCGCGGCATGCGCGACGAGGACCGCCGGGTCGGCGATGTCGGCGCCGTCGACGAAGAACGCCCGGGAGACCGCGTGGTGAAACGCCGCAGACGCCGCGTCGCCCGCGCGAGCGCGCACGAGCTCACCGGCTTCGAGCGCGCGGTGCGAGTTGACGTTACGGCGCGGCGGCTCCATCGGCACGCCTACCTCGCGCGCGAGCATGCGCAACCGGCGTTCGATCGCGGGCCACTGCGCGTCGGTGAACGGCTTCGGCGCGCCCTGGGCCGGCGTTTCCGGGTGCAATTCGAACGGCAGCCACCGGGTCACGGCCTCCATCCGCTGCGCTGCCTGCTCGACCCAGACCGAGCCGAGATAGCAGAAGGGTCAAATGACGTCCGACCAGACGAGCAGCGTGCGAGATTCGCTCATGACAGCCAGTACCGCACCGTGACCCGCTGCAAACCGTGCTCGCCGGCGACTTGAGCCGCCGGACGCGACGCGCCGAGCTCAGGGCAAGTACGTGAATCCGGCTTCTTGCAGCGCGATCAGCGCGGCGACGCCCGCGGGCACGACCATCGCCCCGCGCACCAGGTTCTCGCGCAGGTCGGTATGCACGGCAATCACCTTGGCACGCGTGACCGGCGCCGCCGGCGTCGCGATGCGGCGAGCGATGTCCACCGCGTAGTTGCTCAGCGCGTTGTTGCAGACGAACAGCGACACGCCTTGCTCCGCCAGCGGCTGGAAGAACTGATCGAGCGGATTCTTCTTGAGCCCGGACCAGTACGCTCGCATGCTGGTGTCGTTCGGCCGCATCTCCTCGTCGTTCAGCAGCCCGATCGGATACTTGGCGTACATCGCATCGCCCAGCGCCAGCGCGTACGAACGCCCGGCGTACAGCACGGCCGCGCAGTGCAGGCTGTTCGGACCAGCGGCAAAGCCGTCGGGATCCGCATACGCGGCGAGCGCGTTGCGAAAGTGCGATAGCGCCACGGTCGCCGAAGAGAACGTCTGCGGCGCGGCGACCTGGCGGTGCGGATACGGACGCTGGACCACCGCGCGAAACGCCTCGCGGTCGAAGGCGATGGGGATCGTCCCTGCAACGTCCGGCGCCGGCGCGGCGGCCGCGTCCGCCGGCTTCGCGTCCGCCGCGGCCGCGAGCCCGACCGCCGATGCCGTTCCCATGAAGCTCCGTCTCGTCAGCACGACGGAAGACTTGTCGCACCGGCAGGCGCGACCTGCGCCGCTCCCGCCGTGCGCAAAAAGAGCAGCGAGGTGCCTGCTTCGTGCGCGACTTCTGCCAGCAGCTCGCGCTCGTCCGGGTCGTACGCGCGCCGCCCCGGCTTGTCGCCGCAGACGAGCGCGCCGAGCATTCTGCCGCGTGAAAGCATCGGAAAGGCCGTGCCGTGCCGGCCGAGCGATGAGTGCAGCTCGCCCAGATGCACGGGCTCGAGAGCGGCGCGCAGGCGCACGGCGACCGGGTCGTCGGCCGTCACCGGAAGCAGCGTGGGGTCGGGTGGCGACGCGGCAACCGGAATCAGCACGCTTCCGGCGCGCTCGTAGGCGATGACGCTCTGCGCGCCGATCAACCGCCGGGTCTCGTCACACACGTTCTGCAGCAGCCGCTGCGGATCTTCGATGTGCGGGCAGTCGCGGATCAGCGCGCGCAAGCCCTGTTCGGTCGCGTGCTTGGCCGCGAAGAGCACACGCTCGACGATTGCGTCGACGCGGCGTTCGACGGGCTTGATCGAGAGTGCCACCGCAAGGCTCAAGGCGAGCTCGACCGCGATGCTGTCGACCTTGCTGACGGCGAACTTCGTGATGATCGTTTCCGCTACGGAGAAGACGATCACGACCGCCGCGAAGATCGTCGCGTACACGAGGGCGCGGTTTGCCACGAAGGACAGGTCGACGACCCGGTAGCGCAGCGCCACGTACGCGTAGCCGAAGGCCATGACGAAGAGCGTGAGGTTGAGCGCTCCGTACGCTGGGACCGGCCGGTCGAGCAGCGCCAGCACGAGGTTCACCATCGGGCCCAAGATCCCGACCACCGACGTCCAGAACACCCACGCGACGATCTCGCGTTCGCGCGCGGGCAGGCGCAACAGCGCGACGACGTATCCCAGCAGCGCCGCCAGAAAGACCAGCTGTGCGCCCAGGAAGACCGTGGTCGACACGTCGCGCACGGATGACGTCAATGCCGCGGACGCGCGGTCGATGCTTCCGGCGATCACGACCGCGGTCGACGCGACGCCGGCCGCGCGGAAGAGCCATCGTTCCGCTTTCGTCAACGCGCCGGCGCAGAGTGCGATCATCGCCTCGACTTGGAAGTACAGCAGCCCGTACGCAACGATTGCGACGAGCGCGGCAGCCACCACGCGGAGCGGCCATCCCAACACCGCGTACGTGATGCCGAAACCTTCGAACGCCGCGTACCCGCACAGCGCGAGTCCGGAGAACAGCCCGAACTTCCCGCGTCCGCGCGCGACGAGCACGATGCCGATGGCCATCGCCGCCGTCTTGAAGAGGATGTCGCCCGCGCCGGCAAGCTGGTCGTGGAAGTTGCGGGGCCGCGCGACGAGCCGAACGGCGACCGCGCTGCCGTTTCGAATCACCGGCAGCTCGAACGTATCGCCCGGCGCGACGTCGCGGGGGCGCATGGCGGGCTGCGCTCGAACGGCGCTGCGCACGTCGTAGACGTCACCGGCGCGCAAGCCGTCGTGCGCCGCGTCGGCCGACACGGACGACACCGCGCGACGCACGGCGTCCAGCCGATGCGACGCGAACGCGGGGAGCACGCCGGTCGCGCTGACGCTCAGTGCCTGAACGACGACCAGCACGAGCGCGTACGCCGTCAGCAGAGCGACGGCGAGGACCCTCAACGGGAGCCTCACATGCGCATGGCGGGAGCGCCGTGCTCGTCCATCTCGGTGATGTGCTCGAGCAGTCCGACCCAGACGGCCGGCGAGATGCCGAGGTCGCCGCGGAACGGATACTGCAATTCGAACGTGAGGATGAGCATCGACGCGATGACGCCGGCCACGAGGCCTGTCATCACCAGATGCGTATCACGGTGCGAAGCGCCGAACATGTAGCAAAACACGACGACCGCGGCGGACCCGAAGAGCATGATCGCCCACATGAAGCCGGAGACCGCTGGTGCTTGGTTCGCCTCCAAGCGCTGATCGCGTTCGGCGTGCAGCCCGTTGAGCAAGCCGACGATCGTCACCTGCGCGTTCGACTGCGCGTTCGTCCTGGCGTCCATGCCGCCCACGACCGTGGTCGCGTCCATGATGTACGCCGCCCCCTTGGGGCTCGAGGCGCCCGAACGCATCTCCGGCCACTCCTCGTCGATCATCAGCTTCACGTAACCCAGCATGTCTTTGCGGACGGACGACCGTGCGCGCGGATCGAGGCCGACCGCGTCATGCCAAACGCCGGCCACGTCCGACGCCTCCACCGCAACCCGATCGCGCATCGAGTCGTACTGCTGCCACACGATCACCGTGACGAAGCCGATGAGCACGGCGAACAGCGTCACGATCGTGCCGCTGATGTAGCCGTTGAGGTCGTTGTCGTCCAGGAAGTTCGAGTCGGCGATGAAGCGGTGGACGAGCAACTGGCCGCCGCAGGCCAGAACCACCGCGACGGCCACGCCGAGAATGAGCACCACCGGTGAAGGCAGCCAGTAGAGAGCCGTCATTCCGCGCGTTGCTCCGCGCCCGGGCGTATCGCCTGCCGGCCGGCCGACGCGATCCGCATCAGTGCGGCGGCAGCCGGCTCGACTCCTCAGACGGCGGTCGCGGTCGCGCGTCGCGCTCGAAAAAGAGCGCCGGCTTGCCGTTGAACTGTTCGCGCCGGAATTCGCGATAGCCGCACGTTTCGGCCACGCGAATCGACGGCGCGTTGTCGGGGTCGATGAGGCAGACCGTCCGGTGCGAGGAGAGCGCCGCGTCGCCCCACGCGACGGCCGCCCGCACCGCTTCGGTGCCGAAACCGCGTCCGTGAAAAGCGGACGAGAGCGCCCACCCGAGTTCCGGAACGTCTTTCATGTCGGCGGCAATGTCACGCCGGAAGTTCGCGAACCCGGCTTCGCCGATGAACCGTCCGCTGCTCTTCTCCTCGACCGCCCAATAGCCGAATCCCAGCAGCGCCCAACTTCCGGCGTAATTGAGCATCCGCGCCCACGTCTGCTGTTCCGTCGACGGCTTTCCGCCGATGTAGCGCGTGACGGCCGGATCGGTCCACATCGCGAGCGCTGCATCGAAATCGCCGGCACGGTGCGCGCGAAGGCGAAGCCGCGCCGTTTCGATCACCGGTGCGTCGCGCTGCATCGTCACGGGATGGCGACGAGCAGCTTGCCGACCGGATGGGCGTCCTGCGCTTCGTGCGCGGCGGCGATCTCGTCGAGCGAATACACGTGCTGGATGACCGGTTCGATCGCGCGAGCGCGCAGCGCTTCGCCGATGTCGCGAATCCCGGACTCCTTCGCGCTCTCGGGCATCACGTAGACGAGCAGTGGGCGCACGACGATCCCCGACCGCATCAGGGGCAAGAACGGGACGTCGATGCGCGCATCCTGCGCCGACGACGAATAGCCCGCGGCGACGCCGTCGACCGCCATGAGATCGGGCAGCATCCCCGCGTGCGACGGCAGGTCGACGTCGACGAGCCGGTCGACCCGGTTCGCCCCGCCGAGCGCGGCGCGCACACCGTGCTGCATCTCCTCGCCGTCCCCGACGACGACGTGGTCGGCGCCGGCGTCGCGCGCGACGCGCGCCTGCTCGGCGCGACGAACCGTGCCGACGATGGTTTTCGCGCCGCGGAATCGAGCCCACTGGACGGCGCGCAGCCCGACCGCGCCCGCCGCGCCGGTGACCAGCACCGTCATGCCGTCGATCGGGCCATCAGCAAAGAGGGCGCGGTGCGCGGTGAGCGCCGGAATCCCGAGCGTCGCGCCGGTCTCGAACGTCGTCTCGTCCGGCAGCGGTACGGCCCGATGCGCGGGCACGACGGCGTACTGCGCCGCGGTCCCGAACGGCCTGCGAAACTGCGCCTGATAGATCCACACGCGCTCGCCCACGCGCGCGGCGTCGACGTCCGCCCCGGCCGCGTCGATCGTCCCGGCGCCGTCCTGATGCGGGATCACGCGGGGAAACGGCATCGGTCCGTTCCAACCGCTGCGCGCTTTGGTGTCCGAGGGATTCACTGCCGAGACGTGCACGCGAACGCGCACCTCGCCCGGCCCCGGCTCGGGTACCGGCAACTCGCCGACGCGCAGCACGTCGCGCGGAGGCCCGATGCGCTCGTACCATGCGGCGCGCATCACGCGGCCCTCGTTCGCTTCCACCGCCGCATGGTACCCGCGCGCAGGGCAACGTGACTCCGGCTCCAGGATTCGCCGCGCGGCATGGCGCACGGATTGAAACTGACATTCACTTTGCGGCGGACGTGGTACCGTCTGCTTGCTCGGCGGTCTTTTCAGGCATCGCGAAAACGGGAGACGAACATGATCGAATCCGAACTCGAGAACAGCGGCAGCTGCCCGGTCGTGCACGGGACGCCGCACGGCACCCACCTCGACGCCGGCATCATGACGAATCGAGACTGGTGGCCGAACCAGCTCAACTTGCGGGTTCTGCACCAGAACTCGCACGTCTCCGACCCGATGGGCCCGGCGTTTCGCTACGCCGATGAGTTCAAAAAGCTCGACCTCGCCGCCGTGAAGAAAGACATCTTCGCGGTCATGACGCGCTCCGAGTCGTGGTGGCCGGCCGACTACGGTCACTACGGCCCGTTCTTCATTCGCATGGCCTGGCACAGCGCCGGCACGTATCGCATCTTCGACGGCCGCGGCGGCGCGTCGAGCGGCACGCAGCGGTTCGCGCCGCTCAACAGCTGGCCGGACAACGCGAACCTCGACAAGGCGCGCAGACTGCTGTGGCCGGTCAAGCAGAAGTACGGCAAAGCGCTCTCGTGGGCCGACCTGATGGTCTTCGCCGGCAACTGCGCGATCGAGTCGATGGGGCTTCGTCCCTTCGGTTTCGGCGGCGGACGCGTCGACGTGTGGGAGCCCGAAGAAGACATCAACTGGGGCGCTGAGAGCACCTGGCTCGGTGACGAGCGGTACTCCGGCGAGCGCGACCTCGCGCGCCCGTTCGCTGCCGTGCAGATGGGCTTGATCTACGTGAATCCGGAAGGCCCGAACGGCGAACCGGATCCGCTCGCATCGGCGCGAGACATTCGTGAGACGTTCGCTCGCATGGCGATGGACGACGCGGAGACGGTCGCGCTCATCGCGGGCGGTCACACGTTCGGCAAAGTGCACGGCGCCGCTGATCCGAAGCAGTACGTCGGCCCGGAACCGGAAGGCGCGCCGATCGAGCAGCAGGGCCTGGGCTGGCGGAACAGCTTCGGCACCGGCAATGGCGACGCAACGATCACCAGCGGTCTCGAAGGCGCGTGGACGATGACGCCGGTGAAGTGGGACAACAACTACCTCGACAATCTCTTCAACTTCGAGTGGGAGCTGACGAAGAGCCCGGCCGGCGCCAATCAGTGGAAGCCGAAGGATGCCGCCGCCGACGGCACGGTGCCCGACGCGCACGATCCCTCGAAGCGGCACGCGCCGATGATGCTCACGACCGATCTCGCGCTTCGCTTCGACCCGCAGTACGGACCGATCGCGAAGCGCTTCCACGAGCATCCGGACGAGTTCGCGGATGCGTTCGTCCGCGCGTGGTACAAGCTGACGCACCGGGACATGGGTCCGCCTTCGCGCTACCTCGGCGCGCTCGTTCCGGACGAAGAGCTCGTGTGGCAAGACCCGTTGCCGAAAGTGACGCACCCGCTGATCGATGAAGCCGACGTCGCGGCGCTCAAGGCGAAGATCGTCGCCTCGGGACTGTCCGTTCCGCAGCTGGTCTCGACGGCGTGGGCGTCCGCGGCGACGTTCCGCAACTCGGACAAGCGCGGCGGTGCGAACGGGGCGCGCGTGCGTCTCGCGCCGCAAAAGGACTGGGACATCAACTATCCCGCGCAGCTGGCAACGGTGCTCGGCGCGCTCGAGCAAATCCGCAGCGCGTTCAACCAGGCGCAGAGCGGCGGGAAGCAAGTCTCGCTCGCCGATCTCATCGTGCTCGCCGGCTGCGCGGCCGTGGAGCAAGCGGCGAAGGACGCGGGCCGTACCGTGAAGGTTCCGTTCACGCCGGGCCGCACGGACGCATCGCAGGACCAGACCGACGTCGAGACGTTCGCGGTCCTCGAACCGCTGGCGGACGGTTTCCGCAACTACCTCAAGGCAACGCCGCTCGGAATGTCGCCCGAGGAAGTGCTCGTCGATCGCGCGCAGCTCTTGTCGCTGACGGCTCCGGAGATGACGGTGCTCGTGGGCGGTTTGCGCGCGCTCGGTGCGAACGCCGGGCAAACGAAGCACGGTGTCTTCACGAACCGTCCGGGGACGCTCACCAACGACTTCTTCGTCAACCTCCTCGACATGGCCACGACGTGGCACCGCACGTCCGACGCCGAGGAAATCTTCGAAGGACGCGACCGCGCGACCGGCACGAAGAAGTGGACCGCCACGCGCGTCGACCTGGTCTTCGGAGCGAACTCGCAGCTGCGTGCGCTCGCCGAAGTCTACGCCTGCGACGACGCGCAGGAGAAGTTCGTCGCGGACTTCGTCGCCGCATGGAACAAGGTGATGAACCTCGACCGGTACGACCTGGCGTAGCTCGCGCAGCGCCTACGACGCGCAGAAGAGGCCTCGCGAAAGCGGGGCCTCTTCCGTCACCCCGAGCGGGGGCGTTGTCACCCTGAGCTTGTCGAAGGGCGCACCATCTTCGAGCCGAGCACATCTGCGAGCACCCATGCGGCTCCGGCTATCGCGAAGGTTTCCGCGAATTCGCTCCAATTCGCATGACTGCGCGGAGCGGCAAAAAGCAGCGGCACCCACACGAGCAGCCCGAATAGGGCGATCATCACGGTGAGAAGCCGAGTCGCAAGCAGTGCCGCGCGGTTCACGAGCAACGCGGCCGCTGCGAGCGCGAAGGCGACGGTCGTCGTTCTCGCCCAGAACATCGGGCCCGGCCGAATCCACGGCGGCACGAGGCTCGCGGTGTTGTCGAGATAGAAGGCCTGCTCGAGCGCGAAGGAAGCCACGCAGAGCCCGAACAGGATGCGGCCGATTCCGTACATCGTTCGGGACGACCATGCCGTTGACGAGCTTGCATAGACGAGCGCCGCACCGGTCGCGAGCGAGAGCTGCTCGAAGAAATTTCCCCAGTGGTCGTACACGCGCGGCGCGGCGGCGATGCGCGGCACGTACGTCAACGCGAGGATCAGATACACCGCGCCGAGCACGATCGCGCCCGTCTTCGCGGTCCTCCGGAACGAAATCGCCGCACCCCCGGCGATCTGCGCAACCGCCGCGACGGCGACGATGATCGGGCCGTCGACCGGGTTCAAGACCGGACGCAGGTGGTCCCACGCGGTGTAGTCGTGCCACGCCAGCATGACGAGCCCGGACGCCACAGCTGCCGCTCCGAACACGTGACGACCAAGGTTCGACCTCGGCGCCGAAGCCGTCATTTCGATTCCAAGCGGCCATTCCGCACGGGGATAGTGTAGCACGCCCGCCCGAGCAAAAACCGGGTGCACATGCCTTGACAGGCATATGCGACGTGGAGCATACTCACGGTGTTGGAATCCGTGTTCGAAATCATTGCCGAGCCGAACCGGCGCGCGATCTTGAGCCTGCTCGTCTCGTCGCAACGGTCGGTGGGAGAGATCGAGCGTCAGCTTCGCATGACGCAGCCGGCCGTGTCGAAGCATCTGCGCGTGCTTCGCGACGCCGGTTTCGTCGAATCCACCGTCGACGCGCAGCGCCGGCTGTACCGGCTCAAACCGGAGCCTTTGCGTGAGGTGGACGCCTGGCTGTCTCCGTTCCGGCGGCTGTGGTCCGCTCACGTCGACGCGCTCGAGCGCTATCTCGATCGCATGGACACCGCACCCCCCAAGAAACGCAAGAAGAGGAAACGCTAGATGAGCGATCGCGAATCGTACGCACCCGGTGCGGCCGGCGTGGCGCAGGTGCGCAAGGACGGAGAGACCTGGACGCTCGTCGTGGCCAAAGACCTGCACCATCCGCCGGAAAAGGTGTGGCGCGCGCTCACGGAGCCGGAGCACCTCCACCAGTGGGCGCCGTTCGATGCATCTGAGAATCTCGACAGCGTCGGAACGGTGAACGTCACCTGGGCGGGAACGTCAGCGCCGATTCCGACGCGCATCACGCGTGCGGATGCGCCGCACGTGCTCGAGTACACGTCCGCCGGCACGGGCATGCGGTGGGAGCTCGAAGCGCGCGACGGCGGGACGCACCTGACGCTGTGGGCCGTCATTGATCGCCGCTTCATCTCCATGGGCGCCGCCGGATGGCACATCGCGTTCGACGTTCTCGAGCGGCTGCTCGACGGAACGCCGATCGGCCGCATCGCGGGCGCAGATGCGATGCAGTTCGACGGCTGGCAGCGGCTCAACGCCGAGTATGCGCAGCAGTTCGGCGTCACGTTGCCAACATGGGGATCGTAACGGGGAGCAAAAGATGAACGTACTCTTGTGGGTCCTTCAGGTTCTTCTCGCCGTCCACACCGCCGTCGGCGCGGTGTGGAAGTGGTCAAATCCCGAAAACAGCATGCCGTCGCTCGGAGCGATCCCGCACGGCGTTTGGCTCGGCATGAGCGTCGTGGAACTGTTCTGCGCCGTGGCGTTGGTGGTGCCGGCGATCAGCAAACGATTGGCGATCGCGGCGCCGATCGCTGCGGCCGTCGTGGCGGTCGAGATGCTCTCCTTTACGGGAATCCATCTCGCATCGGGCTCCGGCAGCGCCGGACCGGTGATCTACTGGCTCGTCGTGGCGGCCGTCTGCGCGTTCATCGTCTGTGGGCGACTCGCTGGCAAGCCCATTCGCCGGCGCGAGCTTGTGTAGCGGGTGTCAGCGGTCGTGCCCTGACGCAGTGTCGCTCGCTTCCATGTCGGCGACGCGGCGCGTCAATCGCGCGCGGTCCACGATCCTGCGCTCGTGCGCGCCCTCGCCGATTTCGTGCTCGAAGTCCGTCGCGCGCACGGAGAACGAGATCCGCGTTCCGTCGACCGCCGTCACTTCGGCTTCGGCCCGCACCTTGCGGCCGACGGGCGTCGCCGCCAGATGCCGCACGCTGACCTCCGTACCGACGGCCGTTTCGCCCGCGTCCAGGAACGGTCGTATGGCGCGCAGCGCCGCGTTTTCCATGAACTTGATCATCACGGGCGTCGAGAGGACCGGCGGAAGGCTTGCGTCCTTGAACGTGCTCGCAAGATCCTCGGGCCGGACGACCGCCTCGAATGACCCTTTCGCACCGATCGGAATTGAACGCATGACGCTCCGTTCTCGTTTGTCGGCGGCCGTCGCCTTCGACGTGCCCGGACGCCGGCCGTGTTGACGGACGACGCCGCGATCGTGTATTCCTACAGGCACATGCCCGAGCCCGCCGTCCCGCCGGATTTGCAGCATCCGCCGCCGATCTCGGCTCGATGAAGAACCGCAACGGACGCGCGACGCTACCGCGCTCCGATGCCGCTTCGGCTGCGTTCCGCTAAACCCGGCGACGTCTTTCCTCCGGCAGTTCAGCGCCCGTTGCAGAGGCGTTAGCCTTTGCTGTCCTTGACGTCCGTCGCGGCGCCGCAGTCGAGCAACGCTTGCGCAATGCCGGCGAAGCCACGCCTGGCCGCCATCTGCAGCGGGGTCGTCTCCGAGGCGGAGCAATGATTCGACGACGCTCAGACAACCGTCTGCGGCTGCAAACTGCAGCAGCGATCTTCCCGCGAACCGCCGCATCGAAAGCGACGGCTCTCTCTCAACGGCATCGATGACGAAGAGAACGAGCGCGTCCTGCCAGGATTGCATCATCCGCGCGAGCAGACCGACGAACACCGAGGGCCGTGACGCAAATCGCGCCGTCAAGGCGACGGCTTGGTCAACGGTGCCGCCGGCAATGGCGGCGATGGATTCGTCCAGCCTCCGCTACTCAGCCCAACGCGCGTGAGCTCCTTCGACTGCGGCCCGGCTGCCTGTTTCCCAACGACGTAGGCGGAGATATGAAAAAAGAACGCACGAAGCGCTTTTCGCGCGTCGTCGTCCATCGGGACGGCATCGAGCGTTGCCTGCATGTGCTTGAGCCACGCGCTGCGTTCCCCCGCGCCGATCCGGAAACGCGCATGCGATTCGTGCGAGCTCAGCCACCATCGCGATTGCGCTTTGTCCTCATCGCCACCCAGAAACTGGATGAGGAAGGCGGCAAATTCTTCGGTCGCGCACCGAAGGCTTTTGCCGGGGAAGAGCGGGCGCAAAACCGGGTCCGTGCGCACGCGTGCGTAAAAGTCGGCCGACAGCCGCTCGCAACCTGCTTCGCCGCCGAGGGCCCGCAACAGTGCGGTAGGCATGCTCGTTACGCCTTCTTCAATGCAGCGCGCTCCACGTACGTTTCCGCAATGAAGGCGGCGAGCGTCACGGCCGCGCCGACCGCGAGCCGAGCATGGAGCGGTGAAAGACCTCTCGATGTGCCGTTGGACCTGTCTGAACCGTAGAGGTTTCGCAGTTCAGCGCAACGAGCGACGACGTTGCCAAGCTGCTGCAGACACGTACCGACCACGACCGCGCCCCTTTTCGCATCGCCGGTGCCTTGGGGAACCCCGTCGAGCGCCTTCGCCAGCGATGTGACGGTAGCGACCAGGCCGGCCGTTTTCGCAGGGCCCGGTTCACCGATCAGACGCAAGACGGTTCGACACACGGAATCGACCAGCTCTCCCGCTGCAGCGACGGCGTCCCCAGGACTGTCCGCTGCCAGCACGTGCAACCGCCGCGCGCGGTCATCAATGAACGCGAAGTCCTCGGCGCGCGACACGGTGAACGAGCTGGGAGCGGTTTCCGCGGGCCGAAAAACGTTCTGCGCAAAGCTGAAGCCGTCGCGCTCCGCGGCTCTCACCAAGAAGTCTTGCTTGGACGCAGCCACCTCCGCAATCAATGCCCCGAGCGCATCGGCGAGTCGATCTCGTTGCTCGGGATCACGCTGATCGACGCCGGCAACATAGCGCCGGAACTGCGTTCTGCGCGCACCGCCGAGCTCGCTGGGGTCCGCGCCCAGACGAATGTGCGCGGCGTCGAACGCCCGATTGATCTGGCGAAGAGGGATCGAGGCTGATGCGTCCTCGAATTCGCGAAGCGTCTGTCCGCTGAAGACTTTCGGCACGCCGCCCGCTTCAACGCGAAGCGCGGAGCTTACCGCAAACGCGCGTGAATCGTCATCGACCTGTGTTTGCTTGACCTGGCCTCCAGCCGTGATGTATACATACACTATCCGTCTTTTGGCTTGCGACTGACCGGCGATCTACCATCGTCTCGGTTCGGTGCGTGCCGAGCGCGTTTACGCGGAGATGGCACCGCTTCGTTTCGGGCGATCGGCTCCGCAGATGAGCCGGGAAAACGCACATCATGAACCGTGGTACATTCGTGCGCGGGGTCGGGCTCGTTGCAGCCGGTTCCTTCACGCCGGTTCTCGCCAGAGCCGGCGACATCGCGCCGCCGCCGCAGGGCTTCTCTTCGAACCGCAATTATCTCATCTACGGCGGAGGAGCACCGATTCGCGGGCTGCGCGTCACGATCGACGTCGAGCAAGACATCGTCGCGCCGGGCGCCATGAGCATGCAGCTCAACGGCAATTCACCTGCGGACGCAAACTGCGTCTACCAGCAATACTGCACGAACTTTGGTCCGACGTCGGATAAGCTGCAGATCGCATGGTCGATCGAGAACTTTCCGTCCAAGAAGTATCGCTGGCAGTTGCACGAGACGATCGGACTTCCGTGCAGCAACAACGCGACGGCCGAGGAGACGTGCAAGGGCAATCTCTTCAATTATCCGCTGCCGAAGGTGCCCTTCTCAACGTTTTCCGCGCCCAGCGATCGCATTCCACGAGGCTTCAAGATCATCTATGAGCTGATGAACGATGCCGGCGGTGCGATCGTCGGCGCGACGTACACGGTCGTGGACAACCGGGGGAACCGCCAGACCAGCGGGCGCCAGGACATCCACACGTTCAAATTCGTCGGTACGCAGACCCTCGTCGGTCACGATGGTGTCGCGCCGATCCTTGCTTTCCAAATGAATCTTGTCGGCAAGCATGGCGGCGCTCATACCACGCTCACATCCGGGGCTGGAACGATCACCTACGAGGCGTCGGCGCCGCTGACGCCGGTGGGCAGCCTGCACGGGATCACCGGCGTCTACCGGTCCGGCACGCAGGAAACGTCGAACATCGCGTACTCCACACTGCAGGCAGCCCCGGCCCGGAAGATCGTGCAGAGCTTCGGCGTGCCGGCTGCGGCCCACATGGGATCCGCGGCGCCTTCATGCCCTGGCGGTCAGGTGTACAATCCCGCGTTGCAACGATGCGAGCCGTTGCACCTTACGAACGACAAGGCGCCGCCGCGGAATCCGCCGCGGTGATGGCGCCCGTGAAGCGCCAATTATGAACCGGCGTACATTCGTGCATGGGGCCGGCCTCTTGGCAGCGAGTTCGCTTGCACCCGCCGTCGCCCGAGGCGGCGAAATGGCACCGGCGCCGCAAGGCTTCAGTTCCAACAGCAACTACTTCATGTACGGCGGTGGAAAACCGATCCGGAGTCTTCGCGTTACGATCGAGGCCGATCAAGACATCGTCGCGCCGCAAGGCATGAGCATGCAGCTCAACTGCAATTCGCCGGCACAGGCCAACTGCGCGTACCAGCAATACGTCACCAACTTCGACCCGAGCAAATGGTCGACGCTCGGCATCGTGTGGATCATGGAAAACTTTCCGTCCAGCCCGTCTCGCTGGCATCTGCACAAGACCATCGGGTTCCCGTGCAACACCGCGAACGCGACCGAGTCGACGTGCTCCGGCAACCTCTTCAATTATCCCGTCGGTCCGAGAACGCCGTTCGCACGGTTTCCCGTGGCGAGCGATCGCATTCCGGCCGGCTTCAAGCTCATCTACGAGCTGATCGACGACGCCGGCGGCGCGGTCATCGGCGCGAAGTACACGGTCGTCGACGCCCGAGGCCGGAGACACAGTACCGGGCCGCACCTCATACGCACATTTCAGTACGCCGGTATGAAACGGCGCGTCGGACCGGAAGGGGTCGCGCCCATCCTTGCGTTCCAAATGAACCTCGTCGGTTTGGGCAGTGGTCTGCATACGACGCTCACTTCCGGTGCGGGAAGGATCATCTACGAAGCGACGACGGCGCTGACCGCGGAAGGCAGCCTCGCGGCGATGCCGGGCGTGTATCAGGCCACGGGTGGTACGTTGGAGTCGTCCAACATTACGTATTCGCCGGTGCCTGCCGCGCCGAACCGGAAAATCGTGCAGAACTTTAGCGTGCCGCGCGTCGCCGGCGGCGGCGTGGATTCCATCGGTGCTGCCTCGTGCCCGAAAGGGCAGAGCTACAATTCCCTGGATAAAAAGTGCGAGATCGGGCGCGGCAAAGTGATCATCAACGACAAGGCGCCGCCCGGAAGGCCGCCACGATGATGCTGCGGTAGGGCCGTCCACGGCGCGCGCCGCAACATTGATGATGAACTTCCGAGTACGCAGCGCCATGGTCGCCGCACTCGCCGCGACAGTGCTCGCGTCGTCGCCGGCCATCGCCGCCAACACACCCCCGACGCGGGTCGTCGTCCAACCCGGCGCGCCCGTACGGATCGACATGTGCGCGATAACGCGCGAGACGTCGGACGCCCGCCTCACGACGCATGTCGACGTGATGAACGTTTCGCCGAAGCCCGTCACCGACATCGAGATGTTCTTCGTGACACGCGACGCGTTCGGAGAAAGCCGGATCGAGCGCGGCACGGTGCACGGGACGTACACGACGGGCATCCCGATCGTCAACGTGTACCAGGCCGGGCTGCGGGCCCGCTCGGCGTGGTATACCGACGCGTACTGCACGGTCTCGCGCGTCGTCTACGCCGACGGCACGACGTGGACGGCGGGCGCGGGATTTCTCTCGAGCGTCGTTCCGACCGCCACCGGCGGCCCGGGCGCGCTGCTCAGCACGCTGTGGCCGCCCGGCGACGAGTAGCACACGCAAGACGCACTCCGGCTCCTGGCGGCTTTGTATCAACGGCCTTGACACTAAGTGCCGTTTGTACTATGGTGGCCAATACAATCAGGAGGCCAAGCGCACATGCACATGGAGAGCGCGCTCTGGGTGTACGCCCTTCTCGTCGGAATCGTGTATCTCCGGTGGGCCATGACGGCCGGTACCGGGCCGAGGTCCGCAGATTCATCTCGAGGTCGAGTCGAGTGCGCGGACGACGCGCGAGAACGCCGCTCGGCACCGGCGCGGTACGTCGTAGCGGGCGTCGCGTTTTCGATGGCGGGCGCTTTGGTCGCTCACGCGGTTCCCCCGGCGCTCGCCTACGCGATCCTGTGCCTGGCGCTCGCGGGACGCGCCGTTGCCGATCACATGACGGAGGAACGCGCGCCGCGACGACGCTCCGCTCTCCTGCGACGCTCGCACCGCGTCGATCCGGTGCTCATGACCTGGATCGGCATCGCCGCTGCTTCATCTCTGTTGCTCATTCCTTGGATACAGGGCGGAACGGACCGCGCCGTTGCGGTAGCCGTGCTCGCCTGTGTCACGGCGATCGTCCTCGTCGCGTGGCGCATCGCGACCGCGCCACCGCTCCTCTTCGGCAACGATCTCGAAGCCGAGCAGGTCGTCGATAGTGAAACGCGCGCGATTCGAACCGGCAACACGTGCATCATCGCGTTTGCACCGGTGATCTTCTTCATCGGCTTTGTCGGAGATTCATCAAACACCGGCCATCACAATTTCGAGCTTTTCCTTGCACTGCTCGCGCTCTGGGGCGGCCTCTTCATCTGGAAAGTTGTCTACACACGTCATCTCGCTCGCGCTCCCCTTCCATCATGAGCGGCTTGGTCATCTCCGTCGATCCCGAGCTCGATGCTGCGCCGTTTCAGCAGATCGCAGATCAGGTGCGGGAATTGATCGAACGCGGCAGACTTCGGCCAGGCGACCCGATTCCGACGGTGCGTCGGCTCGCGAACGATCTTCGCGTGGCCCCGAATACCGTTGCGCGTGCGTACGCGGATTTACAGGACCAAGGTTGGCTGACGACCGATGGCCGCCGCGGAACGCGTGTCGCGCAGTCGACGCCGGCGGACGACGTGAAAGGACGCGCGCTCGTCCTGCGCGGTGACGTCGCGGAGTTCATCACCGGACTCCGGCGCCGGGGCTACGCGAAGAGGGAGATCGCCGCGGCCCTTCAGCACGGGGCCGCGCGCTGTTGAGAGAACGGCTGTTCCACATCGAGCAATAACGCTCTGGCGGAGCGACGGGCCCGGGGGACGAAAGTGAGCGCGTGATCAGCAGCAGGGCCGCGGCGCTGGCCGACGAGATTGAAACTGCGATCGTCGCCGGCAAGGTTCGCACCGGCGACCGGCTCGGGACCAAGGACGATCTGCGCCGCCGCTACGACGTCGCGTACGGCACGCTCAACGAGACGCTCCGGATCCTGCAGCAGCGCGGCTACGTGACCTCGCGCACGGGCCCCGGCGGCGGCCTGTTCGCGACGATGCCGACCTCCAGCGACCGGCTGCGCCACCTGCTTTCCGGCTTCCCTGAAGGCGGGACGCTCAAGGACTGCGCCGAGGTGCGCCATGCGCTCGAAGAGGCCGTCACGGTCGACGCGACGCGGTCGCGGACGCGCGCTGATCTCGCCGACCTCCGCCGTCTCCTCAAAGCGATGGCAGCGAGCACACACGATCAGACGGCGTACCTCCATCAGAATTGGGAGCTGCACCGGCGGATCGCCGAGTGCTGCCGCAACCGCGTGCTCGCCAACCTCTACGTCACGCTGCTCGACGCGAACGAGCCCGGCCCCGGCGTCGTCGCACCGGACCGCGAGCGCGTCGCGAACGCGGAACAGAATCTCACGGCGCACGTCGAGCTGGTCGAGGCGATTGGATCCGGCTCGGTCGAGCGCGCGCGCCGCGCCGTCGAAGCGCACGAAGGGTTCTTCTCGCCGCCGACGGAGCGCGCGACGGTTTCGGCCCGCACGGCGGCGGCGCGGCGGCGTCCCCCGGCCAGGCGCGCCGCGGTGCGCTAAGCGCCGCCGAACGCCGCTACGCCGGCCCGCGCGAGTTCCGCGTCGCGCCCGCCGGTCTTCCCGGTAACGCCGATGCCGGCCAGCGTCGTCCCGTCGGGCGCCGTCACGACGATCCCGCCGCCGAGCGCCGTCAACTGCGCGTCGCCGTAGTACGCGATCTGCAGCGAACGCGCGACGATCTCGCGGTGGAACGCCTCGGTGTCGCGGTCCATCACGGCAGATGTGTACGCCTTGCGAATCGAGGCGCGCATCCAGCGCGGGCGCGCGCCGTCCATCCGCCGCGCCGCGACGAGGTCGCCGTGCTCGTCGACGATCGCGATCGCGACGGCGAAGCCCGCGGCGCCTGCCGCCTCGGCGATCGCGTCGAGCGCGCGCATCGCGGCCGCTTCGAGCGGCGGCACCGGCTTACTCCAGACCTTCGAAGGCGCCGCGCCGGCGCGCGTTCTCCTCGTGATGGTGCCAGTGCTTGGCGGTGATGATCGGCGTCCACGTCTCGGCGCGCACGACGGCCAGCTCGTCGCCGCGGAGCACGTGCGGCGTGCCGAGGACCGAGGCGCGATACTGCATTCGTGCGTTCGCCTCCGCGCATACCAGCCGCGCGACCGCTGCTTCCACATCGTCGCCGACCACGACGAGCCCGTGTCCGCGCAGCACGAGCGCCGGCGCGTCGCCGAGTGCCTGCGCAACGGCCTCGCCCCGCTCGTTCGTGTTCACCAGGCTGGCATCGTCGAAGACCGGGACCGTCTCGGGAAGGAACGAGCCGATCCCGGTGACGGGCTGCAGCGCGCGCCCCGCGATCGAGAGCGTCACCACGAACTCAGGGTGCGAGTGGACGATCGCGCCGACGTCGGGGCGGCGGCGCATGATCTCGCGATGGATGTGGAACTCGCTCGGCGGCGGATCGCCGTCGCCGACGTTCAGCCCGCTGGCGAGATCGACTGCGACGACATCCCCGGTGCCGAGCGTCGAACGGCTCGCGCGCCGCGAGTTGATCCACATCGTGTCGCCGCCGGCGCCGCGCGCGCTGACGTGCCCGTTCATGTCCATCAGCTCGAGCGAGTGCAGAATGCGGCACGCGCGCGCGACGAGGAGCCGGTAGTCGACGCCTATGGCGTCCCGTGCAACGGCGCTCATCAGAACTTCGCGACCAGCTCGTCTTTGAGCGCGTCACGCCAGTCGAGCGTGCTTGCGGCGGGCTTGGGCACGACGAGGTCGACGGCGCGCACGCGGCTGTACGTGGCGGGATCGGCGCCGCGGATCGGCCGGCCGGTATCGAGATCGTTCATCGCTTCCAGCAGCAGTTGGCGCATCACGATGATCGCGCGATCGCTCGTTCCGAGATGTTCGCGCGAGCGGTCGACGATCGGCCCCATGCCTTCCTGGAGCGCCATGTCCTGCGTGTTGACGCCTTCGATCCCGGTGAACGTCTTCGTCTTCTGCACCTGACGATCGATGAGGTAGTCGTTGCGCAGATTTCGCTTGAGTTGAAACGTCCCCGGGATCAGATCGTCCGGCCCGCGGCCGTATCCCGTCTCCAGCTTGACCGCGTACGCTTCGTCGAGCGGCTGCGCCGGATCGTAGGAGTACATCCAGTTGTAGACCCAGCACGTCGCGTCGTCGATCGGGACCCAGATGTGCCCGTTTATCGTCGGATGCTCGTCGAGGTGCGTGCCCTTGCGCGACGTGACGCGGCCGCGCATCTGCTGCGCCGGCATCACGTAGTGATAGGCGCGCACGTAGCTGCCGGCCGGCAGCGTGCGGATCCCGGCGTACGTGTAGCCGTAGTCGGTGCGGTACACCTCGAGCCGCGGCGCCGTGTCCTGGCTGCGCAGGTGCGACTTGTCGTGCATCTCGTTGTTGTGCGCGAACGAGCTGTGCGAGGTATCCAGGCCGCCCTCGAGCGCCTGGAGCCAGTTGCACTCTTCGTACGTCTTGGACACGTGGCGGTGCGTCGCGGGCGCGCGCGTGTACTCGTAATCGGGTACCGGCGGCTGATGCTCCCGCGGGCCCATGTACGTCCAGACGAGGCCGCCGCCTTCCCACGTCGGGTAACTCGCGATCGTCACTTTGGTGGCGAACATCGAGTCGGGCGGCTCCGAGGGCATGTCGACGCAGCGGCCGTCGCGATCGAACTTCCAGCCGTGATAGACGCAGCGGATTCCGCATTCTTCATTGCGCCCGAAGAACAGCGGTGCGCGGCGGTGCGGGCAGTAGGCATCAACGAGTCCGACCTTGCCGTCGGTGTCGCGGAACGCGACGAGGTCTTCCCCGAGCAGCCGGACGCGGATCGGCGCACCGTCGTTCTCCGGAAGCTCCTCCGACAGCGCGCACGGGATCCAATAGCGCCGCTGCAGGTTTCCCATCGGCGTCCCGGGCCCGACCCGTGTGATGCGTTCGTTGTCTGCGGGTTTCAGCATAATTGGCTATAATGAATATGACGGAAAGGCGCGCAAGGCCTGCCGAACCGCACGCCCCGGCTGATTGCCGGATTTCGCTTGCGCCGGCCCGACCATCTTCCGGAAGGATTCTCTGCGACCTTTGGCAATTGAGCTATTTATTATAATCAATTGGGCCAACCCAGCCGGTCTTTGAAGGAAGGTCGCTCGATGATTTTGGTTCGCAGGCGGATGTTCGCTGCGCTCGGGTTGTTCTCGGCGCTGGCGGCCGGCGGCGCGCTCCCCGCGTTGTCTCAAGTCCAGCCGCCGAGCTCCGCCGTCCCGCCGCCGGCGGCCAGCCCTTCGCCGCGCCCGGCCGGCGAGCGCCGCGAGCGCAGGCCGCTCGTCGATCTGACGCTGACCGCGCTCAAGAGCTACGGGCTCGGCGCCGATCAGATCGCGCCGCCGGGGACGCTCAGCGACAATCAGATCGGCATCAACGGTTTGCTCGACGTCAACTTCGCCCGGCATTGGCGGCTGTACGAGCGCCGCGAAAACCACTACGATCTCGTCGGCCGCACGTACAAGAGCGGCAAGCCGAGCTACAGCGGGTTCGGCCCCGACCTCGAGTATGATACCGGGCTCTCCTACGACATCACGCGCGACGTCACGGTCGGCGAAGAGTTCATGTACCGCGACCGGGTCTGCTGCCCCGGCTCGGGCGATCCGACCAACGCGAGCCCGCGCATCGAGCAGGGGCTGCGCACCAACGTCGCCTTCAACCTCGGGCCGCAGACGAAGATCGGGAAGCTTCTGCGCATTACGGCGTCGGCGAATTACGTGAACCATCATGCCGATCTCGGCCTCAAGCTGCCGGGGGGGACGCCGGTCCTCGGCAAGACGTGGGTGCCGAAGGTTACGGCGACCGTGCAGGCGCCGGTGTTCAACCAAACGCGATTCATCCCGTTCTTCACGGTCGAGCACTACTCGGATTTCTACGACAACAACCTGACGCCGTCGATGACGAATCGCACGTACTACGGTATCCGCCTCCCGGGCAATTCGTTCATGGGCTATCGCTTCATGGTCAAGAGCGAACACCAGACGAATCCCGGCGGGGACGTCTCGCACAAAGTCGAGCTGTATCTCGAAACCTCGTTCAAGTTCCACTCCTAGCCGCCGGCATTCCATGGAGACGATCACCGTGCTCAAACGCGCCGTACCGAAGCTCGCGGTCGCGAGCGCCCTCGCCCTGAGCCTGGCCGGGTGCGGAAACCAGACCGTCGGGTTTCCAACCGTCACCAACTCGTACGTCTTCGTGCAGACGATCGCGATTCCGAACGTTCCCACGTCCGGCTGGTCGGAGGCGTACAGCTCGGTCGACGCGACCGACGGCTACTATCTGCTCAGCGACCGCACGAACGCCGCGGTGGACGTCGTCGACATGGCGACGATGACGTTCGCGCGCTTCGCCGGACAGGGCTCGTTCGCCGGCAACCGCACGTCGCCGGCAAGTTCGGCGGGACCGAACGACGTCGTCCCGATCGGCGGCGGAAACGCCGCCGCAAGCGACGGAAACAGCAACGTGGTCTTCGTCAACCTCAACACCGGCGCGACGCTCGCGAACGTGACCGTCCCGAACACCGGCTCGACGAAGAACCGGGTCGACCTCATCGGCTTCGATCCCGACGACAACATCCTCATGGGCTCCAACGACGCCGCGAAGCCGTCGCCGGTCGTGAGCTTCATCTCGACCGTTCCGCCCTACGCGGTTCTGGGGACGCACGCCCTCGTTGGCGCAACCGGCGCCGAGAAGCCTGCGTACGACCCGATTCAGAAAAAGTTCTTCGTCGGCATCCCTTCGACGACGGCGAACCCCGGCGGCGAGATCGACGTGTTCGACCCCAAGACGCGAGCCGTCGTCACCGTGTATCCGCTGAGCAACAACTGCGGACCGGCCGGAATCGCCTTCGGCCCGAACGAGCAGCTCGCGGTGAGCTGCGCGAACCTGCCCGCGGCCTCGCAGATCATTGACGCCACCAGCGGCAAAATGCTGGGCTCCGTCGGCGTCGCCGCCGGCTGCGACCAAGTCTGGTACAACCCGGGCGACAATCGCTACAGCTTCGCCTGCTCGCACACGACGGTGCCGAACGTCACCGTCGTCGACGCGGCCACGCTGTCCGCGATCACCACGATCGCGACCGTGTCGAGCGCGAACAGCGTCTCGGTCGATCCGGCAACGAACCGCATCTACATCCCGGAGCGCAGCGGCAAGACCGGCATCGGTCTGGACGTATTCGCCTACCTGTAAGATCGACTGGCGTCCGCGAAAACGAAGAAGGCCCCGGCAAACGCCGGGGCCTTCTTCTTAGTTCACCGCGGCCTTCTCGAGCCAGGGCATCACCGAGACGTGGATCACGTCCGAAGCGCCCTTGCCGCCGACCGACTTGATCGCGTAGTCGACGTCGTTCAGCCCGAACCGGTGCGTCGTCACGCGCTCGAGCGGGAAGCGATGCGACGCGAGCTGCTGCATCGCGAGCTCGCAGGCCTTGTAGCTGTGTCCGCGCGCGCTCTTGAGCGTGATGTACTTGAGCGTGACGCGCTCGAGCGGGAAATCGGGGAACGCCGGCATCTCGTTGCCCTGCACGACGAGCGTCCCGGCTTTGCGCTTGAGCGCCTCGATCCCGAGCAGCATCGCGGTCCGGCCCGCGCCCGCGGTGCAGTCGATCGAGAAGTCGACGCCTTTGCGACTCGTGATCTCGAGAATCCGCTCGAGCGGGTCTTCTCGCAGCACGTCGATCGTGTAGTCGGCGCCGAGCGCTTTCGCGACCTCGAGCCGGTGCGCGTCCTTCGTCGTTCCGGTGATAATGATCAGCTCCGCGCCGGCCTGCTTCGCGGCGACGACCTGCGAGAGACCTTGCTGCCCCGGACCTTGGATCAGCACGTGCGAGCCGTAGCCGATCTTCGCGTCGAGCAGCGACCATTGGATCCCGTTCGCGAGCGGCGTGCCCAGGCCGGCCAGCTCCGGCGTCACGCCGTCCGGGACATGGTGCAGCACGGCATTCCACGGCAAGAACAAGTACTGACCGAAGCCGCCCCAGAGGAACGGCGCTGCGTCGGCGGAGGTGTAGCCGTAGCGAACGGCGGCGGGATTGTGGTGCCAATCCGTCGCCTCGCAATGGCGATATTCGCCCGAGTGGCACCACTCGCACTTCATGCACGGCAGGTAGTGCTCGAGGAAGACCACGTCGCCTTCCTTGAAGCCTTTGCGCTCGACGAACTTCTTGCCGGCTTTCGCGATCACGCCGACGTTCTCGTGCCCCATGATCACGGTGTTGCCGGGCAGCGGGCGCTTGTACATCTTGACGTCGCTGCCGCAGATTCCGGCAACCTCGACCTTCAGCAGCGCGCCGTCGTCGGGGATATCGGGGAGCGGAAATTCGCGAATCTCGGTTTGCTCCGGCGCTACCTTGACGGCCGCGAGCGTCGTTTCTGCCACGTGTTTCTCCGTTGGGTGATGGTCGTTAGGATACGGCGGTGAGGAAATCCAGCACGCGCTTGGGTGCGCAGGCGCGCGTTTGTGCCGCGACGGGGACGTCCCAGTACTGCGCGCGCGGAATGCACTCGGCGAGATAGCGCGCCGCCGAGGTCGCGTGCGAAGCGTCGTCGCCCGGGACGATGAGCGCGGGAACGTCGAGCTGCATCAACGCTTCGGGCTCGGCGCCCGGCGCGGTGTCGCGATCGAAGAGGCCGCGCTCGGCGGCGAGCACCACGGCGGCGTAGCGTTCGGGATCGAGCTCGGCGTATGCGGCGGCGAACGCGGGGTCGCGCGCGATCACCGACGCCCACGGACCGCCGCGCGGGTCGGCGTTGAACGGTTTGCGTTCGCGCGTCGCGAGCTCCACCACGCCGCCGAGGCCGTCGCGGCGAGCGAACGCCAGATGGTCGGCGAAGCGGAGCTGCGCGTTGATGCGGTAGCGCGCTCCGCCAACCGGCCACCACAACACCAGGCTCGCCGTTCTCTCGGGATACGCGACGGCGAATGCGGTCGCGCAGCTCACGCCCATGCAGCCGCCCGCGACGTGCGCCCGGGCGTGGCCGAGATGGTCGAGGAGCGCCTTGCCCTGTGCCGCGTAGCACGCCCACGTCAGGCGCTCGACGCGCCCGCCCGACGCGCCGCTCTCGCGACGGTCGAACAGAATGCACGTGAACCGCGACGGAAGATCGTCGAGCAGCGCGATCTCGGCGTAGATGCTCTGCGTTCGCCACTTCTCGAGCCGCGCGTCGAAGCCGCCGGGTGCGTACATCAGCAGCGGCGGTCCGGAGCCCACCACTTCGTAGTACGTCTCGATCCCGTCGGCGAGCGCGACCGGCATCGGCTAGGCGCGCCCCGACAAGTCGCGTCCCATGTCGAGCGCGTCGTAGCTGCGTACCGGTGCCGGCATCAGCAGGCGATAGCCCTCGTCGAGCACACGCTGCACGTTCGAGCGATCGACGTGCGGATGACCGACCGGGACGCCGGCGTCGCGGCACGCGCGAACCGCGCGGCCGAGCCACTCGAGGACGACGGGATGTTCGTACTGGCGCGGGTAGCCGAGCTCTTGGGAGAGATCGCCTTCGCCGAGCAGCACCGCGCCGATCCCGGGAACCCGGCGCAGGATTTCGGGCAATTCCTCGATCGCGTGCGTGTCCTCGATCTGGATGATGACCAGCAGCTCGCCGCCGGGGTCGAGCGGCCACACGCCCGCGCGCTCGTAGTACTCCGCTTGCGTGAGCCCCCAGTAGCGCACCGCCGCGGTCGGACCGTCGCCGCGAATTCCGGCCGGCTCGTAACGCTCGTGGCTCTTCAGCCGCGGATACCGGCACGCGGCGACCGCGTTGTACGCTTCCGCGACGCTGCTGATATGCGGACACACGATGCCGTACACGCCGAGGTCGAGCGCCTGTTTTGCTTGGAACTGCGCCATCTCGGCGCCGTTGGGCGGAATGCGCACGAACGGCGCGACGGCCGGCGCGCACGTCCCGCCGCGCACGATCTGCGCGCGGTTGAGCAGGTACTGCATCGCGTCGCGCAGCGCGAGCGGATCCCACGGGTTGTGCTCCATCTCGAAGACGACGGCGTCGTACTTCGTGGTGGCGAGCGTGACCGCGTTCTCCGCACTCGCTTGCGCGAACGTCGCGAAGGCGGGCTTGCCGGCCTCGAAGGCCCGGATCACCGGGTTGAGCCGCGCGCTCATCCGGCTAGCCCGCGCGTCGCCGGCGCAAACAGCTCTTCGATCGCGACCGGCGCCGCGATGATGCGCTGCGCGTGCGCGAAGTCGACCAGAGTCTGCAGCGTCGTCCGGTTCGGTTCGACACCGTACGGCAGCGGATCGCTGCCGCCCAGCTCCATGACGCGCCGGTGCAGATGGTCTGCTGCCGTCGGCTTGTCGATGGTGCCGCTGCGCAGCCGTTCGAGATACGGCTGCTTGGCGCGGACGAACGCATCGAAGATCTGGGCGGCAAGCTGCGGGTTGGCGTCGAGCAGCTCGTCTTTCACGGCGACGAGGTGGTTGATCGGGAAGACGCCCCGCGCGCGCAGCATCGCCAAGCCCGCCTCGGTGGCGTCGGGGATCAGCGGCCTGACGTCGGGATGATCGATCTCGATGCCGATCGCGCCGGCGAGCTCGCCGTCGATCACCATGCGCGCGACGTCCTTCCCCGCCGCGATCGGGACGACGTTCGCCGGCGGGACGTACTCGGTGACGTGCTCGTCACCGGAGAGCACCCAGGTGATGCGGCCCAGGTCGACGCCGTACTCGCTCTGCAGGATGCCGCGCGCCCACACGCCGGTCGTCACCGTATAGCCGCGGTTGACGCCGACCTTTTTGCCCTCGAGGTCCTTCGGCTCGCGCACGACGTTCGTGTTGACCAGGATCGCGCCGTGATGAAATCCGCGCACGAGGAAGATCGGCAGCGCGGTGATCTTCTTGCCGGCGCTGCGCGCCACGATGTAGGTCGTGATCGCGAGCTCGCTGACGTCGTACGCGCGCTCGCGAACCATGCGGCGGAACGCGGCGACCAGCGGCTCGACGTCCTCGAACGCGAAGCGGAAGCCGCGCGGTACGACCTCCCCGCGTTTGAGGGCGACATGATTCCCCGTCGTACGGGTGACCGTGGTCAAAGTCTGCAAGGGGCACCTCGTAGGGTCGTCCGAACGTTTCACAGCGTGGAGAAGATGACGATTCCGGAACTCGGGCGGATGAAGCGCGAGGGGCGCAAGATCACGGCCGTCGTGGCGTGGGACTTCCAGATCGCGCGCATCGCCGATCGCGCCGGAGTGGATATGGTCTCGGTCGGCGACACCGTCGGCATCAACCTGTGGGGCCACGCGACGCCGCTCGAGGTGACGATGGACGAGATGGTCCTCGTCTGCAAGGCGGTGCGCCGCGGTACGCAGCGCGCGCTGGTCAGTTGCGACTTTCCGTTCGGCCCGCTGCAGGAGGGCGTCGACGCTGCGGTACGCGCGGCGATCCGTCTCGTCAAGGAAGGCGGCGCCGACGTCGTCAAGCTCGACGGCGCTGCCGACTTCCCCGAAGCCGTGCGCGCGATCGCGCGCGCCGGAATCCCCGTGTTCGCGCAGTTCGGCATCACGCCGCAGACCGCGCTGCAGTACGGCATCGACTACGCTTCCATGGCGACGGCAGGCGCGCAGGTTCCCGCGGACATGACCGATCGGCTCGTCGGCGAAGCGCGCCTCCTCGAAGATGCCGGCGCGTCGCTGCTCGACTTCACTAACTCCGGTCCGGTCGCCGGAGCGAAGGTGGCCGATGCGGTCGCGATTCCGGTCATCGGCGGCTTCGGCGGCGGGCCGTGGCTCGACGGCCGCGTTCGGATGGCGCATGCGGCGATCGGCTACGCCGCGACGGCGATCGACGCGACGACCGAGAATTACGCGAACGTCGCACGCATCACGCTCGATGCGCTCGGCGCGTTCATCGACGACGTCCGCTCCGCCCGCCAGATCAAAGGCGCGCCGCCCGTCAGGACGCATTAGACGCGGAACTCCTCGAGCGTCTCCGGCGCGAACAGCTCGGCGGGTGCGAGCTGCCGCGGGGAGAGGCCTTGACGGTGATGGTAGCGCGTGAACGTCTCCAGCACGCGGACGTTGGGGGCGACGCCGTACGGCCACCACGCGTCGCCCATCAGCGCGCGCGTCGTCTCCGCCTCGGCGCCCGCCCACGGCAGCATGGTCTTCAGCGCCGCCGTCTGCCGGTAATCGGCATACGCGTACTGCTGCGCCGCGGTGAATGCTTTGAACAGCGCGACGGCGATCCACCGGTCGCGCTCGTACACGTCGCGCCGGATCACGACGACGTGCATGATCGGGAAGATCCCGGTCTTGGCGTAGTATGCGCGCTCGGCCGCGACGTAGTCGGGGAAGAGGCGCCGCACGCCCTTGGCGTTCGCCGTCGACGGCGTGCGCGGCCCGTGGAACGCGTCGATCTCGCCGGCGGCGAGCATCGCCGCGAGGGTCTGCGTCGGGCCGATCGGCTCGACTCGGATCGCCGGCGGAAGATCGAGCGCGAGCTTTTCGACCCGCCCCGGCTGCTCCTCACCACCCGTGACGTACGTGACGTCCTCCGGTGCGACGCCGTACTCGTCGTGCAGGATGCCCCGAATCCAGACGTTCGCCGTCAACTGGTACTCCGGGCACGCGAAGCGCTTCCCGCGCAGGTCGGCGGGCTCGCGGATTCCGCTTCGCTCGTGCACCCACACGTTCGCGTGGCGAAACATGCGCGACGGAAACACCGGAATCGCGACGAACGGGTCGCCCTTCGTCTTCGAGACGCAATACGACGAGAGCGACATCTCGGCGACGTCGAACTCGCGGTGGCGCGCCTGGCGAAAGAACGTCTCCTCGACCTCGAGCGCCTGATAGACGAGATCGATGCCGTCGGGCGTGACGCGTCCGTCCATGAGCGCGCGCGTGCGATCGTAGTCCCAGCACGCGAGGCTCAGCCGCAGCTTCAACCCGGCAGGCCGAGCATCGCTCGAAACTTGTGCGCGAGGTCGTTGTACTGCGACGACGTCGGCGCCGGGATGATCAGGAATTTCCCTTTCGGGTTCCAGATCGCGGGATTGTTCTGCACGTCGGTCCGCGACGAGATCTCGCCGCCGCCGCGCTGCGCGACGAACTGCTGCCCTTCCTTCGAGAGGAGCCAATCGATGAAGACCTTCGCGGCCTTCGGATGCGGCGCGTTCTTCGCGATGCCGATCGGGTTGAGCGTGACGAAGACCGGCGAGGGGTTGACGAAGTCGATCGGTTTCCCGCCCTTCTTCTCTTGCTCCGCCATGTAGCCGTAGGCGGTCGGCGTCGCGTCGAACTCGCCCGATTCGAGCGAAGCGACCGTCTGCGTGTGACCCGACGTCTTGATCGGCTGGTTGTCGGCGATGCGTTTCGCGAGATCGTCGTTCTTGTCGACCTGCAGCATCCCCATGTACCAGTTGAGCGCGCCGGTGTCGAAGCCGAATTTGCCCTTCCACTCGGGCTTCGCGAAGTCGGCCATCGAGTTCGGCGGCTTGAGGTGATCGGCGGCGAGGCGCTGCGGGTTCCACGCGATCACGGTCGTGTTCTGATACAGGTTCGCCCAGTAGCCCTTCGGATCGACCGTTCCGCGCAAGAACTTGTCCGGCTCGGGCACGCTGTACTTCTCGAACGCGCCCTCGTCGACGAGCTGGAAGATTTGGAAGCCGTCACCGGAGATCACGTCGGCGTTGTACTTGCCGGCGCGCTGCTCGGTGAAGATGCGCGCGGGAAGCTGCGAGCTGCCGAGCCGCAGCGTCGCGACCTTGATGCCCGGGTGGCGCTGGGTGAACGCGGCGACGGTCCGGTTCAAATCCTGCGAGTTCATCGTGGCGTACCACACCACGGTCCCTTCGGTCGCCGCGTCGCCCGAAGGCGCCGCGAACGCCGCGCGCGCGAACGGAACCAGGGCGCACAGTGCCGCGGCGCCGAGTGCGAGACCGAACCGACGGATGCTCATTGCGAACGAACCTTTCAGGCGGTGACGTGGCCGCGGGCGGACGCCGGCGAGGGCGCCGCGGTCTGCGGCCGAGGGAGGACGACGCCGCCGCTCGGCGCCATCACGACGACTTCCGCGCCGTCGGGACACAGATGCACGACGTCGCCGTGACCGAGTCCGACCTTTTCTTTGTGGACGCGGACACGCACGTCGGCGCCGGCCACGTCGACGGTATAATCCCAGCAGTCGCCCTGGTAGATTCCGTAGCGGACCGTGCCGCTCCAGTCGTCGTCGCTATGACGCCGGCGGGTGAGCTCGAAGTTCTCCGGCCGGACGAACACGCGCACCGCGTCGCCGGCGTGCAGCTCCGGCGCGGCTTCGGCGCGCAGCACGCCCTGCGGCGTGGTCAGCACGAGCGCGGTCGCGTCCGAAGAGCGCACCGTACCGTCGAACGCGTTCGCGACGCCGATGAAATTCGCCGTGAACTCCGCGCGCGGCCGGCGATAGATCTGCTGCGGCGCGCCGGTCTCGACGAGGACGCCGCCGTCCATCACGAGGATCAGGTCGCTGATCGCGAGCGCCTCGTTCTGATCGTGCGTCACGTAGACCGCAGTGATCCCGAGCTTTTGCTGCACGGCGCGAATCTCGCCGCGCATGCGTTCCCGCAGCTGTGCGTCGAGATTGCTGAGCGGTTCGTCCAGGAGCAGCACCTTCGGTTCTCGCACCAGAGCGCGGGCGAGCGCGACGCGCTGCTGCTGCCCGCCGGACAGCGTCGTGGCCGGACGATCGCCGGTGCCGGCGAGGCCGACGACGTCGAGCGCGTCGACGGCGCGGCGCCGCGCCTCGGAGCGCGAGGGCTTGTTCGCACCGACGGTCAGCGGAAAGGCGACGTTCTCGGCGACGCTCATGTGCGGCCAGATCGCGTAGGACTGGAAGACCATCCCGATCGGCCGCTTGTTCGCGGGGAGAAAGACGCCCGCAGCACCGTCATAGACGGTCTTGCCGCCGATCCGGATCGTCCCCTCGGTCGGGCGCTCGAGGCCGGCGATCATGCGCAGCGTGGTCGTCTTGCCGCAGCCGCTCGGGCCCAAAAGCGTGAAAAGCTTGCCTTCCGGAACGTCGAAATCGAGACCCTGGACCGCCGTCTTCCGGAAGTCGCGCCCTTCGAAGCGTTTCACCAAACCGCTGACGGAGATCACGGGTACCACCACCTTCGCGTCCAGGTTGCCCGCCGCACCCGGGGCACAGGAAGGTTTTACCGGCAGCCGCGCGTAGTCCCTCTTAATTCACTATATCCGTTATAGCGATTTCCGCTTCCGCCGCGGGCCGGCTCGGAGATCCTTGGGAGACCGCCGCATGGCGAACAAGTCCCACTACGACCCGACGCACAAGCGCGTCTTCGTCCGCGAGATCAGCGGCGAATACAGCCTCAAGCACGAGCTCAAGCGGCTGCGCGAGCTGCCGCGAGTGCAGAAGGGCAACGAGGTCACGTTCCAGTCGGGGCCCCAAGCGTTTTCGAAGCATTTCATGGAGCCCGAGGACGGGCTCGGCCAGACGCTGCACATCCACCTCGAGGAGTACGCTCCCGGCGGGAAGTCGCAGATGCACGGCCACGTCAACGAGGCGATCTTCTACATCCTCGACGGGAAGGGCTACGAGATCCACGACGGGATCAAGTACGACTGGAAAGCCGGCGACGTCGCGATCGTCCACAACAACTGCGTTCACCAGCACAACAACGCGAGCGAGACCGAGCCCGCGCGCGCGCTCGTCATCAAGACGAAGCCGATGTACATGTTCATGAACATGCTTTTCCAGCAGCGCGTCACGCAGCGCCCCTCCGAGCCGTCGCCGACGCAGGGTGACTTCACGCCGCGCGAGGATGCCGACCACAACCGGCCCTGGTATCACGACCACGACCACGACCACGATCACGACCAAGGGCACGAGCACGACCACGACCACGCGCACGATCGCAGCCACGCGCACGCGCACGAGCACTAGGACCGGAGCAGCGATGGGATTCCAAGAGTCGAAGAACTGGCTGGCCGGAAAACAGCAGGCCGCCTACTACGCGGACGCGCTCAAGGACGCGGCGGAGCGCCCGATCCGCGACGCAGGCCGCAAGAAGATCATCACGCCCGAAGAGATGCCGTGGGAGATGGCGCCGCAAGGGCTCATCAAGCACCTCGTCAACGACAAGATGAACGCCCGGGTCGAGACCGTCGACATCTACATGCAGATCATTCCGGCCGGCAGCCGCTCCGGGAAGCACCGCCAGCTCGCCGAGGAGTGCCTGTACGTCCTCGAAGGCCGCGGGTACGACATGCACGTCGACTGCGACGTCGAGATCACCGACACGTACCATTGGAAGCCGCAGGACGAGGCGCGCCGCTTCGAGTGGGAGGCCGGCGACATGATCTACATCCCGCCGAACACGATCAGCCAGCACTTCAACGCCGATCCCGACCGCCCGGCGCGGCTCGTCAGCGCGACGAACCGCATCTACAAGTACTGTGGCCTGAACGACCTCGAGCAGATCGAGAACGCGCCCGAGTACGACCCGGCGGTCGTGCTCGACGACGAAACCGTGCTGCGCTACCTCAAGCAAGCCGTGGTGAAGTAGACACCCTCTCGACAAACTGGGGATGACCGGGGTCTACGGGGCGGCCCCGATTCCCAGGCGGCCGCCGATGCGCTGGACGACCGCGACCAGCGCCGCGAGTACGACCACGAGCACGCAGCCGAGCGCGGCGATCACCGGATACTGGCCGTTCGACCAGAGGTCGAAGATTGCGATCGAGACGACCTCGCTGCCCTGCGAGTACAGGAAGATCGCCGCGGAAATCTCGCGGAACGCGATGATGACGGTGGTCAGAAAGCCCGCGATGAGCGAGGGCATCAGCAGCGGAACGTAGATGCGCGTGAAGCGCTGCACCCAGTCGGCGCCGCTGACCGCCGCGGCCTCCTCGAGCTCGTCGCGGATTTGCGAGAGACCGGAGCTCGCGTAGCGCATTCCGTACGGGATGCCGATCGTCACGAACCCGATGATCAGCAAGAACAGCGTCCCGTACAGATGGAACGGAAGCGGCGCGACGAGATACCAGAACAGGATGCCGACGCCCATCAGGATCGACGGCACCGCGATCGGCAGCGACACGAGGACGTCGAGCAGCCACGCGCCGCGGACGCGCGACTTGAGCGTCACGTAGGCCACGATCGCCGTCAGCACCGTTACGATCGCGCCGGCGGACAGCGAGGTGATCGTGCTGTTGATCAGCGCGCTGCGGATCAGCGGATAGCCGAGCATCGCGGCGTAGTTCGCGCCGCTGATGCGGTGCAGCGCCGCCGCGGACGGTGCCTCGAACGTCGGCAGCAGCGAGGACCACACGAGAACCGAGAGCGGCAGCACGACCGCGACGACGAAGAAGGCGACGATCGCGGCGCCGGCGAGCGGACGCATCCGCCCGAGCTCGATCCGGCGCGGCCGGAACGCCTTGCCCGTCACGGTCGCGTGACGCCCCGCGGCGTTCAGGCGGTTCGCGAACGCGACGCCTGCGCACGCGATGGCGAGCACGACGCCGCCCATCGCAGCGGCGCCGCCGTAGTCCGGCGGGAACTGCTGCAGCGCCGCATAGATTTGGCTGGTGAACACGGAGATGTTGCCCGGCACGCCGACGAGCTGCGGGACCTCGAACGACGCGATCGTCTGAATGAACACGAGCAGCGCGGCCGCGACGATCGCGGGACGCGCGAGCGCGAGCGTGACGCGGCGGAACGCGGTGAGCGAGCCGGCGCCCGAGGCGATCGCCGCTTCTTCCATCGAGGGGTCCATCGACGTGAACGTCGCGACCGCGAGGATGAACGCGGTCGGCGCGACGTGCATCGTCTGCACGAAGATCATGCCGGGCAGCGAGTAGACGTTGAACGGCCGTACATGCAGCGTGGCTTGCGCGACGGCGTTCAGCAGCCCGATCCGGGGCGACGCGAGAAACAGCCACGAGACGGTGTTCAAAATCCCCGGCAGAATGAGCGGAACCAGTGCGGTCGTCATCCCGAGGCCGCGCAGCGGCGCGTCGGTGCGTATGTACAGAAACGCGAGCCCGAAGCCCAGCGCGACCGCGAGCAGCGCGACGCCGCCGCCGTAGAGCGCCGAATTGCCCAGCAGCCGGTAGAACGTGGGGTCGGTGAAGGCCGTCGCGTAGTTCGCGAACGACCAGCGCGAGTTGTCGCTCAGAAACCCCGTGTGAAGGCTGGCATAGACCATCGTCGCGACCGGAACGACCGCGAGATAGACCAGCAGCAGCGAAGCGCCGCCCATGATCGCAGAATCGACGCCGGGTACGCGAAGCGTGGCGCGAGACTGTCGGAGCGGGACGCCGCGGCTCATAGGCGCTGATTCGCTATATCGGTTTGCAACATTCCTTCAGCGCAGCGCGAACGCGCCGACGATTCCCGCCGCCAGCACGAGCACGCTCTGATTCCAGTTCGTGCGCAGCAGGATCGCGCCCGCGGCGATCGCCAGGCCGATCGTGAGGGGCGCGTCGGCCGCGCCGCGCGCGAGCGTCGCGACGCCTGCCCAGATCAGGCCCAGGACGACCGGCGCGAGCGCGCGCGCGAAGCGATCGCGCCACGGCTTGCCGCGGAAGCGTTCCCAGAAGTGCGCCGCCACGTACACGACGATCCCGGCGGGTACGAAGACGGCGGCAAACGCGACCAGCGCCCCGATCGCGCCCGCGACGGCGTACCCGATCAGCGCCGCCATCGACGTCGTGGGTCCCGGCGCGAGCTTTCCGAGCGCAAAGAACCGCGAGAACTGCGCTGAGGTGATCCAGTGATAGTGGTCGACCGCATCGGCATGCATCTGCGGGATGATCGCGCTGCCGCCGCCGAACCCGAGCAGCGAGAGGACCGCGAAAACCAGCGCGAGCCGCGTGAGGTTCACGAGGCGCGTTCGCGTGTGACGAAGAGTGCGACCGGCACGAAGATCGCGAGCGTGAGCCACAGCGACGCGTGCAGCACGAGCACCGAAAGCGCGACGGCGACGATGATCGCGATGTCGACCAGGCTGCGCATGCGCGGCATCGTCATCTCGACCGCGTTCGCGCAGGTCAGTCCGACCGCGACCGCCGCGCAGCCGCGCAGCGCGCCGGTGAGGGCCGGCGCGCGCACGTCGAGCGCGACCAGCGCGATCGCCATGAGGACCACGAAGCCCGGCATCACGGACGCGCACAGCCCCGCGACGGCGCCCGGAAGCCCGCGCAACCGAGAGCCGACCATCACCGCGACGTTCGGCGGATTCGCACCCGGCAGGATCTGCGCGATCGACAGCAGCTCGAGAAAATCGCTCTCGCTGAGCCATTTCCGCTTGCGCACGATCTCGCGCCGGATCGCCGCCATCTGCCCGCCGCCGAACGTGGTCGCCGAGATGTACCCGAACGCCGCGACGATCGCGATCAGCGACGGACGCGAGGTCTCAGGCGGCGCCGCGGCGCCGTCGCCAGTCGACATTCAGGGGCGCCTCACCCGACGCGAGCTGCTGCGCGATGAAACGCTCGACGTGGCCGAGCTTCTCGCTCGATGGCGCGAACGCGTCGAGCCGAAGGCCTTCCGGCCACGAGTGAAAGGTGCAGATTCCCTCGTCGAGCCGAACGTATCCGGCTTCGGCCGACCACTCCGTTTCAAACTCCGGCGCGAGGCGGCGCACCATCGCGGCGGCCGGCGTCGAGGGGTCCGCGGTCGGGATCAGCGCCTGCGCGTGCGGCACGCGGGAGGCGCTCAGGCCTCGCCGAGATACGCCGCGATTCGGCGCGAGACGACCGGGACCAGCGCCGCATCGATCGGGTACCAGGTGGTCTCGGCGTCGCGGGCGCCCACAGCCGGCCTTCCCCGCGCTGCCGAGGGTCACGCTGACGTTGCGCGGCTCGACCACGGCGACTTCGGCGCTGCGCGCGCGCGTCGTCCAGCGCGCGGTGCTCTCGTGGGCGAACGCGTCGACCGGGGATGCTTCGCGCACCGCGGCGTCGACCTGGCGGACGAATTCCTCGAACTGCATCTATTCGATATAGTTATTTCGCCTGTCGGGGTTCTCCTCGTCGCCGGCCGAGGCTCTAGCATGGACCGAAATTCCGCATGCAAGCCGACCCTGGCCGGTGGGCCGAAAGCCCTACTGCGTCGGCACTGCTTCGGCAAGACGACAGTAGCGGAGGACGTCGCCAGCGTACTGACCTACGATGCGCTTCGTTCGATCGCTCTTGCCCGTGTCGTGCGTCGCGGCGCTGCTCGCCGCAGCTCCCGCGCGGCTCGTCTATCCGCCCGCGCCGTCCGTGCCCGTGACCGATACGTACTTCGCGACGGCGGTCGTCGACCCGTACCGGAACCTCGAGGACGGGAACGATCCGCGAACGCGCGCGTGGGCGCAGGCGGAGACGGACCTCGCCACGCGTTACGTGCACGGACTGCCCGCGTACGCGCCGATCCGCGCGCGCGTCGCAGAGTTGTCCGGCGCGGCGCCGTCGAGGTCCGCGCTGCAGATCGCAGGCGGCCGCTGGATCTACCTGCGGCGTATCCCGCCCGCCGCCCAGGCGTCGCTCGTCGAGCGGGACGGCGAGTCGGGCACGGAGCGCGTCCTGTTCGATCCGGCCGCGAGCGCGACGGGTACTCCGCCGTCGATCGAATCGCTGTTTCTTTCGCACGACGGAAGCAAGGTCGCGTTCACCACGCAGCAGGGCGGAAGCGAGGACCAGACGCTCCGTGTCGTAGACGTCGCTTCCGGCGCAATGCTGGCCGACAGCCTGCAGCACGTCGGCGGAGGCACGTCGCTGGCGGCGCTCGCGTGGGACGGCGATGGCAAGGGCTTCGTGCACACGGTCTTCCCGCGCAACGCGGACGGCACGTTCCGAACCGACTCGATCACCGTCGTGCATCACGTGCTCGGGACCGATCCGGCGACCGACACATACGTCTTCGGCCGCGGCCTCTCGAGCAAGGCCGAGTACGAGCTGCGGTCATCCGATGACGGACGCGCCGTCGCCGCGTTCGTGACCGACGGCGACGGCGTTCCGGCATCCGTATACGTGCGTCGCGCCGATGGTCCGTTCGTGCAGGTGGCGACGCCCGCGGCGGGGATCGGCAAGAGCAGCGAAGCGGCGGGCACGTTCGTCGGCGACACGCTGGCCGTCGTGGCGAAAGGGACGTCGCCGCGCGGACGCGTCGTCGGGATCGGCCCGGGACAGACGATCGATTCGGCGAGGACCCTCGTGTCGCAGAGCGCGCTGACGATCCAGGACGTCGCCCCGCTCCCCGGCGGCTTCGCGACGCTCGACGTCGACGGCGGCGATTCGACGATGCGCGTCTTTGCAGTGGACGGCACGCCGCGCGGCACGGTTCCGCTTCCACCGGTTTCGCTGCTGGACGACGTCGCGGCCGATCCCGTCCGAGGCGACGTCATCATCAGCTACGAGAACTTCACGACCGCGCCTCGCTGGTATCGGTACGACGCGTCGCGGAACACGCTGACCGCGACGTCGATCGGCCGGCCGACGCCACCGGGCTTTGCAGACATTCACGTCACGCGCGTCCTCGTGCCGTCGGCCGACGGCAAGGCGAAGATTCCGATCGAGATCGTCGCCGGGCCCCACACCGCGGGATCGCGCACGCCGACCATCGTCGACGCATACGGCGCGTACGGCACGATCGCCGGCCCGTACTATTGGTCCGGACTACTCGCGTGGCTCGAGCGAGGCGGCGTCTTCGTGAACGCGATGGTCCGAGGCGGCGGGGAGTACGGCGCGGATTGGCATCAGCAGGCACATTTGGCGACGAAGACCGTCAGCGCCGACGACCTCGCGTCGTGCGCGCGCTGGCTCGGCGCGAACGGGTACGGCGACGCGGCCCACCTTGGCATCAGCGGCACAAGCGCGGGCGGTCTCTTGATGGGAATGGCGATCACGCGCAACCCCGACCGGTACCGCGCCGTGTCCGTCACCGTCGGCATCTTGGATCTGTTACGATTCGAGCGCACCCCGAACGGCGCGTTCAACACGCCCGAGTTCGGCACGGTGACCGATCCCGCGCAGTTCGCGTTCATGCTGCGTCAGTCGCCGTACCAGAACGTGCGCAAGGGCGTCGCATATCCGGCGGTGCTGTTGGCGACGGGCGAGAACGACCCTCGCGTCGATCCGTACAACTCCCGCAAGATGGCCGCGGCGCTGCAGGCGGACTCGTCGTCGTCGAACCCGATCCTTCTCATGCAGAAGAGCGATCAAGGTCACGGCATCGGAAACTCGCTGCAGCAGAGCATCGACGCAACCGCGGAGGGGTTTGCCTTCTTCGCCTCGCAGCTCGGCGGCGACTCACCGTGAGCGCCGCTGCGTCGCGCTGTCCGTCGGATGACGCCGCAGTGCGACAGCGTCAGTCGGGCTCGACCATGACATAGACGTGAACGAGGGTCGATCCGTCATAGCGAAATGTGCGGGTCGGCGGCCGCAGCGGGTTTGACGCTCCGTCCGATATGGCTTCTTGCGTTCGGGAGTCCGCGTTCCACAGACAGTTGAACGCGGTTCCGTTCTTCTGGTACAGGAAGAGCGCGGTGTGGTCCACGGACCCGCTTGCACCGCTGAAGTACAGGCCGATGCCGGTCTGGACGCCGTCCGGTGCCAAATGACCGGACCCGTCGTGGTTGCCCATCGCCCACACCGATGTGTGATCGATGGTGACGTTCTGCGCTTGATCTGCGTAGACGCCGTACTGGTTCGCGTCGTGTACCGTCACGAGGTCGATGGTCTGTCCGTTCGAGGCCGGCCCCAGATAGATCCCGATGTCGCAACCGGATGCATTGACGTCCGCGTGGCTGACCGGCTTGCTCGGAACGAGCGCGGCAGTCATCGGGCCGTGCGCGGTCGAACTGAAGAACGGCATGTTTGGCCCTCCAGCCGCCGGCTATCGCGTGGGTGCAAGCCTGGCCGAATGGGTCGAAAGGCCCTACGTCGCAAATCGGGCGGCCCCGGAGCCCGCGAGCGAGAGCGCATTCGGCGCGGTTCGGTCGGGTTGCGGGCTGCGCGCCGGTTTCCGTTAACGTACACTGCCTCGTACGCGATAGCGCACGTGCACGACGCCCGTGTCGAAACGGCGCGTCTCGAGAAGTTCGAGATTCCGTCTCGAGCCGGCTCGGAATGCCGGCTTCCCCCCGCCGACGACGACCGGGTGCAGAAACAGGTGACATTCGTCGACGAGACCGGCTTCCAGCGCAACCCCCGCAAGCTCCGCGCCGCCGATGTTGATGTCGTGCTCCGATTCCCGCTTGAGCTTGCGGATCGCATCGATGTCAAACGCGCGGTCGACACGCGTGTTGCGTGTCGAAGCGCCCGTCAGCGTTCGCGAGAAGACGATCTTCTCGGCCTTCTGCCAGATCCGTGCGAAGTCGCGGTGTTCGGGCGGATAGCCGTCCACCGGCGAGTCCCAGTAGGCCATCGTCTCGTAGAGCCGGCGCCCATAGAGATACGTGCCCATCGGCCGTACCAACTCGGCGATGAAGCCGTGGATTTGATCGGGATTGCCCCAATCGAAGGCACCGGTTTCGTCTTCCACGTAACCGTCCAACGACACGTTGGCGATGTAGACGAGCTTGGACATACTGCACTGTTGAACGTTCAGGGTCGTTCGACCGCCGCAAGGACGCGCAATCGCCCAGGGAGCCTCGGGTCGTTCGGCCAAGCGGACGCCAGTCGCGATTCCGCGTTCTCACGCCGGAGGTGGCCGATCATGCACCGTTCCGCATCAGTGGCTTTCGCAGTCGCGATCGCTGTGCTCGCACCGCTCGCGCCGGCCGGCGCCGCGGGGCCGACCATTACGGTTCAGAACGTGGAGTCCCGCAACTCCGTCAACGGCTGCGGCTTCTTTCGCTTCGACGCCGACATCGTCTCCACGGACTGGCCGGCCGGCATGCCGCATGTCGTGAAATACCGTTGGGTCCGCTCAAACAATCATGCGTGGCAGATGCGGACGATCACGATCGGCCCGACCGGCAAGAAGCACGTCCGCGCAGAGCTGAGTCCGCTCAAGGCGAGAACCGGCTTCGCTTGGGTGCACGTCTACTCGCCGGTGAACATCCGGTCCGGCCGCGTCGGTTTCTCGAACAGCCAATGTTAGGATGCGGGAGACCGTAAACGGCTCGCGGTTCGCATCGTCGACGACGCTGCGTCAGTCGGGCTCGACCATCACGTAGACGTGAACGAGGCCCGCTTCGCTGTAGCGAAACGTACGCCCGGTGCACACGTACGGCTCTTCCGCGACTTCGATGACGTCGCCGGCGTTCGGAATCGGAATTTGCGGGTCGTACACCATCGGCTCCCCGAGCGTCGCATGCGCGCGAAAGTTTCTGAGCTCGATCGTCACCTGTTGCATTGGCGACCTGTACCCCAAATCGGGGCCGAACGCGGCCTTTTCCGGCGCGAACCTTGGTGTCAGAATGAGGAGATCACGTGGATCAACGGTACGTGACCGTCGTCGACAGCCCGTACGCCGGCGATGAGACCAGGCAACGCTTGCGGAGCGCCCTGATCGCGTCCGGAAACACGATCTTTGCCGATATCGACCAATCTGCGGCCGCGGCCGCAGTCGGTTTGATGCTCCGTCCGACATGGCTTCTTGCGTTCGGGAATCCGAAGGCGGGTACGCCGATCATGCAGCACGATCCGCTCGCTGCATACGAGCTTCCGTTGAAGCTCTTGGTCTGGGAAGACGAAGGGCATGCGCGCATCGCATACCGGAAACCGTCCGACATCGGGCTGATGTTCGGCCTGAACGATCTTGCCGAACGGCTGAGCGCGATGGATGCCGCGATCGCAAAGATCATCGGCTCGGCTCTGCAGACATCGGCGCCGGCGAGCTGACGCGGAGCGCTAACCGGCCGTTATGCGGATCGTTCGTAAACGCCCGGGAGCCGCGGCGCGCCCGTCCGAAGGTAACGCGACGAAGGAGGGACCAAAGATGCTCTCACGACGCCAATTCGCAACCTGCGTGTTGTGCGCAGCGGGCGGAGTGCTCGCGGCCGAAGTCGGCGTGCAGGCCCAAGGCGCGGGCTTCACGCGCACCGTCCTCAACCGCCAAGAGTTCCCCGGCGACACGATGGTCACGCTGCAGGTGCAGGTCGACATCGACCCCGGCTATCTCGTGGCGCCGCATACCCATCCCGGCGCCGAGTTCGGTTACATTCTCGATGGCGGCGGTACGTTCGGGATGAAAGGCGACGCCAGCCGCGCCGTCAAGCCCGGCGACGCGTTCTCCGTGCCTCCCGGGACCCCGCATTATTTGCAGAACGGGACCGCGAAAACGCGCGTACTTTCCGTCTACGTGGTCGACAAGAACAAACCGCTCGCGTCGCCGGCAACGATGTAACGCGGTCACCGGCGTGCCGAAGGTACGTGCTTCCGGCGTACGACGCCTACTCGTCGTCGCGCATCGGACGCGCAGTAAGCTTCCAGATATTGGCGTCGTCGTTCCAGGTGAACGTGTTCACGGTACCGTCATTGAGTTTGTACGAGACCGTCCGCGCGCCGTTGTCGAAGCGGATGTAGAACTGCGTCGCGCAGTCGTCGTAGCCTTGCTTTCGCTGCGGATTGATCATGATCGTCGACCAGCTGCCTCGCAGGCCGCATTTGATCTGGTATTTCACTTGCGACGTCGAGTTGCTGTTGACGATGTAGACTTGCGTATCCGCAAGCGCAACGCCGGCCGTTGCGACGCCGAATACGAGAAGTGCCGCCAGAGAGACGAGACGTTGCCGCACGGTGTGCTCCTATGAATGCAAACGCGGAAGCGCCGCCGTTCGCGTCGCCAAGCAAGGGTCCCTTTGCCTAACACGTCTCGAGCTCGGCGGATGCGTGCTTCAGCTCGGTCGGCCGGCGTCAGCCAATTCGATCCAGACCGGCGCGTGGTCGCTGGTCTTCTCTTTCGCGCGGACGCTTCGGTCGACGCCGGCAGCGACGAGTCGATCGGCGACTGCCGGGCTGAGCATGAGATGATCGATGCGCAGGCCCGCGTCGCGGCCGAACGCGTTGCGGAAATAATCCCAAAATGTGTAGATCCGCTCGCCCGGGTGCAGGGTCCGCAACGCATCCGTCCATCCCTGCGCCGCGAGGCGATGGAACGCGTCGCGCACCTCGGGGCGGAATAGTGCGTCGTCGACCCAGCGCTCCGGCTTATAGACGTCGAGTTCGGTCGGCATGACGTTGTAGTCGCCCGCGAGCACGACGGGAATGCGACGCTCCAGCAAGCTCGCAGCGTAGCTCGCGAGGGCATCAAACCAGGCGAGTTTGTAGTCGAACTTGGGACCCGGAGCGGGGTTGCCGTTGGGCAGGTACAGGCAGCCGATCAGCACCCCGTTCACCGTCGCCTCAATGTAGCGCGAGTGCGATGCATCGGGTTCACCGGGAAGCCCCCTGCGGGTTTCGACCGGCGGCTCACCGCGCGCCAGGATCGCGACGCCGTTCCAGCTCTTCTGCCCCAGCCAGATCGCGCCGTAGCCGGCGTCTCGTATCGCGGTTTCAGGAAACCGTTCTTGCGGTGCCTTCAGCTCCTGAAGGCACACGACATCCGGCCGCGCTTCCGCGAGCCATTCCAGCAGCACGGGCAGCCGTCCGTTGACGCCGTTCACGTTGTACGTCGCGATCTTCATCGGGAACGTACTCTAAAAGCATGCGGTCGCAAATGCCTTTTGCTCCGCTTGAGGGTACACCGATGCGAATGGATGATTTTGCCGCGCTCGGGCTTGACGAACGTATCGTCGGAGCGCTGACTGCGCTGGGATACGAGGAACCGACCGCGATTCAGCGTGAGGCGATCCCGCCGTTGCTTGCCGGCCGCGACGTGCTCGGCCAGGCCGCGACGGGCACCGGGAAGACTGCCGCGTTCGCGCTGCCCCTGCTGCAGCGCATCGCGCCGTATGAAGACGGGGCGCGCCGCGTGCGCGGGCTGGTGCTCGTGCCCACGCGCGAGCTGGCCATGCAGGTCGCCGAAGCCATCCACCGGTACGGCCGCGGCCTGGGCGCACGGGTGCTGCCGATTTACGGCGGGCAGCCGATGGCGCAGCAGTTGCGCGTGCTGCAGCGCGGCGTCGACGTCGTGGTCGCGACGCCCGGGCGCGCGCTGGATCACCTCCGGCGCGGCTCCTTGAGCTTCGAGAACGTTCGCTACTTGGTGCTCGACGAAGCGGACGAGATGCTCGACATGGGCTTCGCCGACGAGCTCGAGGCTTTGCTGGCTGCAATGCCCGCGGCCCGTCAGACATCGCTGTTCTCTGCCACCATGGCCCGTCGAATTCTGAGCATCGCGCACAAGCATCTGCGCGAACCGCTGCAGGTCAAGATCGCCACGGAAGCGCCGGTCGCAGGCGCGACGGCGCGCGTACGCGAGCTCGCGTTCGTGGTGCAGCGCCGGCACAAGGCGGCCGCCCTGGGCCGCGTGCTCGACATGGAATCGCCGACCGCGACCATCGTCTTCTGCCGCACGCGCACCGAGGTCGACGAGCTGACGGAGACGCTGAGCTCGCGCGGGTATCGCGCCGAGGCGCTGCACGGCGGCTTCTCGCAAGAACAGCGCGACCGCGTCCTGCGACGTTTCCGGGACGGCGCGACCGACGTGCTGGTCGCCACCGACGTCGCGGCGCGCGGACTGGACATCGAGCACGTCTCGCACGTGGTGAACTACGATCTCCCGTCCTCGCCCGATGCCTACGTGCACCGCGTGGGGCGCACCGGACGCGCGGGGCGCGAGGGCGTCGCACTCACCTTTGTCGAGCCGCGCGAGCACCGGCTGCTGCACAACATCGAACAGCTCACCAAGCGCAAGATCCTGACCGAGCAGGTCCCGACGGTCCACGACCTGCGCGAGCGGCGACTGCAGCTCACCGTCGACGCGCTCCGCACCGCGCTCGAGAACGACGATCTCGAACGCTATCGCGGCGTGGTCGAAGCGCTCGCGACCGACCACGACCTGCTCGACATCGCGGCCGCCGCGATCAAGCTCGCCGAACAGCAGAACACCGACGGCGCGACGCCCGACACGATGGACATTCCGCCGATCGCCGCGCCGCCCACGTTCGCGCCCGCGCGCCCGCTACGCGCCGGCAACGGCCACAGCAGCATCGCGCGCCTGTATGTCGGGCTGGGACGCGCCGCGGGCGTGCGGCCCGCAGACCTGGTCGCGGTGCTCGCGAACGAAGCGCGCTTGGACGCAAAGGCGATCGGCGCGATTCAAATCGCGGACCGTTTCTCGCTGGTGGAGCTGCCGGCGGACGCGATCGACGCGGTGGTCAAGACATTACGCGGCACGCTGCTGCGCGGCAAGCCGATGCGCCCGCGGCGCGATCGGATGTAACTCGCGCACGTCGTTGGACTTCGTGCACATCCTCGTGAGCGCTGCGCTCAGCGTTCGCGGGCACCGTTCTGAACGGAGAGCTCCCAGCGATATCCGTCCGGATCGTGAAACCACAGCCCCATATGCGACGAGCCCGGCGATGTTGGGCCGATCTCGTCGCCCGGATCTTCCAGGTCTACGCCGTTCGTCTTCAACGTTTCAAGCGCTTCGCGGAGCTCGCGCATGCTGCCGAGCTGAAGCGACATGTGGTCGATCGTGTCGGGATGTGGCGTGCCTTTGAAGAACCCGATGATGATGGAATCGTTCGTCAGTGCGATGGCCTCTTCGGACCGGAACATTTCCTGCAAATCGAAGTTCTTGGTCCAAAACTGCGCGCTCTTCTCGGGGTCTGTGACGGCAAAGCTAAAATGCCAGACCGCGCCAACTCGTATTTTCACGTCCGTACCTCCTCGTAATGCATCAAGTCGCTCGGCACACGGCCTCAGCTCGATGCGATGGGAATTCCCACGAGATGCTTCTCGATGTCGGCGAGACGCGCGCGCGCGGCGCGCGCTTCGACGTACGCCGACGCCGCCGCCGCAGCGGTGCCGAGTTGACCCAGCAGATCGATGAGCTCCGGATCGGGCGCGGTCCCGTCCGAGAGGGCGCCATACAGAACGAAGCCCTGTAGTGCGTGCCGGTCCGCGACCGGGACCGCGAGCACCGGCGCCGCCGGTCCCGTGGGCAGCACGGACTCGGCGATTGCGAAGTCAGCGAGATGGAAAGGGCGTTCGCGCAGACGCAGCGTTCGGACGAGCAGGGCGTCTTCGTCGATCGTGGCAACGGCGTCCGCCCAACCCGTGGCCCGAACGCAGCGGAAACGGTCCGTCTCCTCGTCCAATCGGAACAACGCGGCCGAACGCAGCCCGAGCACAGCCGAGACTTCATCCGTGAGCGCGCGTTCGATCGCCGCGTCGCTGGCAGCGAACGCGAGCGCGTCGATCCCGTTCCGTAGCCGGCGTTCGGCAGTATGGCGGTCGCGAAAGAGTACCCGTTCGACGACGCGTTCTATCCGGTCGTGCATTGCGTTGAGCGCAACGCCGAGGGCGATCGTGACCGCCGCCTCCGCGGCGAGCGCGAGCCGCGTCTCGCCGATCAGCTTCCCGGCAAGCCAATCGACGAGGCTGACGGCGACCACCACCACCGAGGTGACCGCGGCGTAGACGACGGTGCGATTGAGCACGAACCCGATGTCGAGCACGCGATGCCGGAGAATCGCGTAGGCAAGCGCGAGCGGCAGCGCTATTTGCGCGAGTTGCGCGGCAGCCTGCAGCTCAGACGATGTCAACACGGGTGCCGTAATGATGGCGTTCGTCGCAACGAAACTCGTTAGCGTCACGCCGTAGCCGGCCAGGACCCACCCGATCCGTCGGCGGTCTTCACCGGACGCTTCACGATATTGCAATAACGCGAGTATGCCGCCGACAATGACGACGACGATGCCGAACAGATTCGCGACGTTTTGCCACGTGTGGTGACGAACGGGCTCGAATACGGCAAACGCGACGCAGATTGCAAAGCCGACGAAGAGCATCGCATCCGCAATGCGCATGCGAAGACGTCCGCTTGGCGACGACGGCTCCGCCGGAAACCGCGTGACAAAGATCAGGAGCAGAAATACCGGGAACGCGGCCAAGAGCGCCTCGAGAACGGTCGCAACGGGCGCGTACACGGGGTCGGGCAGCCACGAGAACAACGCGATGAACCGGAACGACGGGAGCGCCCCCCACACGTAGCATGCGAACGCCGCCGTCGCCACCGACGGGCGGCGAGCGACCACCACGGCGGAAATGAGCACTCCGATCGTCAACTCGGCCAGCGTAGACCACCATTGCGGGTTGCCGAGCGGGAGCGCGATCATGGACGGGACAATGACGCGATCCGCCCAAACACCGGCATGACGTACGCGTAGCGTCAGGGCGTAGTCGGGCGGCGCCCCCATCTGCAAGCGCAAGCGTTGCACATACGACAGGGTCGAGAGATCCAGACGATCCCCGGCCGCAATACCCGCGGGGAACGTCGCCGTGTGGGAGCGGACGTGGGCAACGTATGGACCCTGTCCGTTATCGCCCACGGCGAGCGGAAATGCGCCGAGCGGCAGCAGCACCATCGCCCAGCCCAGGGCGAGAACGACGAGAGACAGCGCGGCAACCAGAAGTCCGAACTCCGGCTTCCTGCTCAGCGAACGATTCCTCTCGGCCATCGCGCGACGTTCGCTCGCTCTGCGACCAAGCCCTAGCGCCTCGATTGGCAGTCGGCCGCAACGCGGTCAGAACGAATCGCAGCGTTCACACTTCTCTGGCGAACCGCTTTCTCAAGACGCGGATGGCTGGATCGCCGATCCAAGCAGAACGCGTAGCCTAGAGTTCTCCACGCGAACGTACGCCTGGCCGGCCGATTCCGCCAGAGTCTGCAGCAAGCTCGTCTCGTCCGGATCCAGCCTCGTGCCATCGCGGTGCACGCCATAGAACATGAAACAAGCGAGTTCGTCACCGTTGAAAACCGGAACCGCTACCGTGGGATGGCCATACTCGGCCAACGCCGCCGCGACGCGTTGGTTCAAGTCATCGATATGTACACACGATCGTTCGGTGATGAGGAAGCGAATGATATCGGCGTCTCGATCGATCGCGACCGTGGGCCCAGCCAAGCCGGCTGACATCGCTAACGAAAACTCGTTCCCGTTCTTCCGAAAGAGAGCCGCCATCTTCAGGTCGAGTTCGCAGTACGGATCCTCTATGAGGGCCCGATCGACCGTCGCTTCTTGCTCCGCACGGGGCAGCGTTCGGGCGAGTCGCCTCAGGTACGTGTCGGCGGCGTACTTTTTCCGGTACACGACGGAGTCGACCAACCTCTCTAGGATGGGCGTAAGGCGGTGCATCACAACGCCGATCGAGATTGCGATAATTGCGTCAAGCGCAAGCGCAACACGCATCTCGGCGAGAAACCGTGTCGCCGCCCAGTCGGCAGCCGCGATCATCCCAAAGATCGCGGTCATCATCACGCCGTACACGACAGCTTTACTGAGCACGAACCGAATATCGATGACGTGACGCCGCACGATCGCGTACATCAACGTCAGAGGCATCATCATCGTGAGCGTTCCGAAGACGCCGGGCCAAAACGGTTCGCGCCCTTGCCGAAGATCGTTCGTGACGATGCCGATAATAATGGCGGCGGCGACCCACCAGAAACGGGCCCGCGCCGAAGGCTCCATCTTGAGCAAGCGAGCTACGATCACAAACATAGCCGCGATCGTCATGACCTTCGAAAGAGCGGCTAGGGACGCATCCAAAGCGGACAGATAGCCTTGCACGAGTATGCGGTCGACGTAATGCGCCACGAAGAAGGCCATCGTCCCGATTGCTGCTATCCAAAACACCCAGCCCCGCCAATCGCGCGGAACGTTGTCCTCCGGGACGAGGAGCGCGAAGAGAAAGAGAAAGACTGCTCCTAACGCGGCCGATGGAGTACTAACCGCTATGAGGACAGCGTATGCGGCCGGCGGCCAAACGGTGAACACTTGATATGCTGGACCCGCCGGAGCTACCGCAAGACAGTAACCGAACAGCAGCCACGTCATGACGCTCGGGCGCACGATCACTAAAGCGCAACCAACGAACAAGAACACCGCATACGAGAACAGCCGGAGAAGCTGCCACGTGGTACTTCCGTAGAACGGCGTGGACTGCGGCCCAGGCGCGGCCGCAAACGCTAGGTTTCGCCGTGGAACGGTGTTGGTTACGCAGACATGGAGCAGATCGGGTTCGTAGGCGTCTTGCAAAAACGGCAAGCTCAGAATCGAGTAATCCCGCGTATCGACGCACCCAATGAGATCGCCTGATCGCAGGCCTCCGCGCTCGGCAGGCGAGCCTGCATCGACAGCCACAACTCGTGTTCCGTCTACGTGCGCACCGGTATACGTTGTCGTAAACCGCGCAAACATCGCTGGTGCGACGAGCGCCAAAGAGAGGACCGAGAACGCGAGAACGACAACGGCGCGCCAGCTCATCGTCATAATGCGTATTCACCGTTGTAGGAGAGCGTTCCACCGCAACGGAGTCCCGCGTGCGCGCCGTTTGCGCGGAGAAGGTCTCGAACGTCAAACGCGCCGTCTCGCGCGCGCGTCGGGACGAGCGCGGTCACGGATCGATTGTCCAGCCGTTGGTAGCAATACCCGTAGGTGATCCGCAGCGTCTCATACGTATGACGCTCGATCACGAACGACCGTTCAAACGTCAGCTCCTGAGCAATGGGTAGCCGCAATGTCTGACGCGCCACACCAAGAGGCTCCCACTGTACCAGGTGGCTGTACAGCAGCACCGGAGCGGCACTCCTCACGCCGCGGTTGATGATCGTGATCCCGCGACCGGGACGAAAGACTCGGGATTCGCGCGTGCCATCGTTCGCATAGCGCATCCCGTACGCACTGACGAGCAAAGCACCCATCGAGATCGCCGCCGCAATGAAGGCGACGATCTCCAGCAGATGGCCCCAATACTCGACGCGCGATAATTTCGTGTGGACCCGATACTCGGGCACGTCGGCGGGCAGCATCTGCCCGGTGCTTACGATATGATCCGGCGGCTCTCATTCAGCGCAGCGCGGCATGGGAAACATTCTTAACGCCATAGGTCCTTCAGCCAGGCCCCCGCGAGCCCGTTAGGCCGCGCTCTGGCTCGAGACGGCGTAGACGCGCGATGTCTGCTTGCGAATCAAGAGCCAGACCGTGAAGCCGTGCATGAGGAGCAGCAGCGGAACGTACAGGACCGGAATGAGGTATGCGACGCCGAAACTTGCGGGATTGATGTTGAGCGCGACGGTGCGATAGACGTTGCTGAGGAGATCCGTCGCGCCGACGATCGTGTAGAGAGCCGTGAGGACGAGGCTGACCCGCTCCCACCGGTACGTGAGGATCGACGCGAGGGCAAGTAGCGAGGTCGCGAGGTCGCCGTAGGCCGCGGGCACAGCAAACTGAGCCGGCAGGCCCGGTCCGATGAACGCCGGCATGAGAAAGAGGAGGCCCTCGAAGCGAAAGGCGTTCAGCATCGCGATCTGGCGAAGCGCCTGCCGCCGATCGAGGGCTGCGAGCGCCGGCCACCAGTAGACCACGACGAACAGTGTCCATACCAGGAGACCGAGGCCGAGGTGTACGCGGAAGATTGCGTTCGGCGGCATGATGACGTCCCCAGAGTGGCGTACTTTGCGCTGTGGTACCGAAGAGTACCAAGGCGATCAGCTTACGGTACCCGCGGGTACCGTGTCAAGGGGCTTCCATTTGCCGACCGCCCGGAAGACCACCAGCCGAAGCGGCTCCGAAAAGCTGTTGCGAGGCCGTATCCTCGACGCGGCCTTCACGGCGTTCACGCGGAACGGCTACACGGCGACCAGCACGCTCGACATCGCTACCGAGGCCAGGGTCTCCAAACGCGAACTGTACGCGACCGTCGGAAACAAGCAAACGTTACTCATCGCCTGCATCAAGGATCGCGCAATGCGTCTCGGTGCGGTCGGTGATCTGCCCACGGCCCACGATAGCGAATCGTTCGAGCGCGTTCTTGCCGCTTTCGGCAGGCAGCAACTCGGCGAGCTATGCCGCCCGAACGTCGTCGCGATGTTTCGGCTGGCGATCGCCGAGGCCGACCGCGAGCCCGCGATTGCGCGGGCCCTGGAAGACATTGGCCGCGAGGCGAGCCGCGCTCGGCTCCGCGCGATTCTCGAGGACGGCCGCGCGAAGTCGCTCCTGACGAGCGACGTCGATGAGATGAGCGACGTATTCCGCTCGCTGCTCTTCGGCGATGTCATGATCGGGTGGCTCCTACGCTCGAAGCATGCACCCAATGAACGGAACGTGGCGCTCCGCGCGGACCGTGCAGCGACGGCGTTCGCGCGACTCTACTGCGCGCAGCCGGAGTAGCGCCCAGCCTACGGCCGCGTCGTCGCCGACGAGAAGACGCCGGCTCTCGCCGGCGTCTCATGACGAGCATGCGCGCTCACGGTCGCTTCGCCGGCGGTACGTCGAAGCTCGTGTAGAGTGCCCGGAACGGCACCGTGACTTCGCCGTCGTGTGCGGGAGCGCTCGGCGGCGCGCCGCCGACGGTCTTCGTGCGCAGCACGTAGGCGGCCGAGCCGAACACGCCGCCGGGATGATCGAGGCGCTGCCATTCTGCGCTGCCGGGGAACGACGCCTTGAGCGTCGTGGGGCGCGAGACGTCGATGGTGTGCGACGCGTTCGCGGGCACGGTCGCCGAGGCGGCGACGGACGCGGTGCTCGTGCGGTCGTCGTAGTCGTAGAGCTGACGAATCCTCGTCGCTTTGCTCGTGCATCTCGGCGGTCTCGCCTGGGCACGGCAAGCGTAAACCTCGACGCCGGCCACCGCGTACGATGCCCGTGCAATCATCCCAGCGGGCGGCTGCAGCTCCGGCATCAACGGACGAGCCCGGAACATCGGGTCCATGGCGTAGTCCGGAATGGGATTCGACCGCATCGCGTTCATCGTCATCGCCGCTCGTGCCGGCCAGCGCCACGCTAGGCGCCCCGTCGCGTGAACCGCGCTGACCGGCGCGCTGCCGAGCCGGAAGATGTAGAGCTTGTGGTCCTGCGTGTTGGTCGGAACGAACACCTTACCGTCCGCGACGGTCGCCTCGGCGAAATGCGGGACGGCGCCGATCTGGTCCGACCACAGCTCCGTCAGCGTATCGGCATCGAACGCATAGATCATGTCGTTGCCGGACGGACCCTGACCGCGCAGCAGCGCCCAGACGATTCCCGTCCCGTGAAGCGTGCCGTTTGCGCTGAACGAAAGCATTCCGCCGGGCATCGAGTCGACGCACAACGGGTCTTCGCCGCAGTTCTTCGCGAGGACGCGGCCCGTCGCGATCCACGGCGTGGGTCCGCCCGCGACGAATCGCCCCTTCTCGAAGGCGTACTCTTTCAAGAAGTCCTTCTCGGCCCACTGGTCTGCTGGACACGTATCACACCGAACGACACCTCGCCGGCGCGCGCGATGCTTCACACGCAAGCGCAGATGGGATCGCGCCGGAGAGACGACCCCGCCGTCGAGGCCCTACGCGATCTGTTCCGCGAACTGCTCGTCGACGAACAGCGCCTGCGCCGTATCGCGGACCTGATCGCCGGTACGCACATGCGCTATGCGCCACGCAACGGAAAAGAACTCGCTTTGACCGGGACGTTCGCGCCGGACCTCAGCTTGCACGCGGAACACGGCACGACGCACCTCGCCGAGCTCTTGCACGACGCCCGGCCGCTGTTTCTCGACCTCGCGAACCGCGCAGGCCTGCGCGACGTGGCGCGAGAATGGCGGCATCGGATCGACATCCACAGCGCGGAGGCTGACGACCGGCCAGCGGATGCTTTGCTCATTCGCCCTGACGCGATCATCGCATCGGCCGCAACGATTGCCGAGCCGGCCGACACCGCGGCCGCGACGCTTCGAGAAGCACTCGGGACGTGGTTCGGCGCTTCGAACGGCTGCGTTGCGTGACGGAAAGCCAGTCGGCTGGAAACCGCTCGGCCCAGCGAGAAAGCGCAAACGTTTTGCTGACCCGAGCGCACACGGCCTACCTCGGCTGCACGATCCGCCGGCATCGGACTGCAGCCGCGCACCCGCCGGGGACACTGAGCGTACCGACGGTGGTTGCGCCATGAAAACCTTGTCACCGGGCTATTTCGGGATGGTCATGGCGACCGGCATCGTATCGATCGCGGCGCTGGACCTCCATTTGTCGGCGCTAGCAATCGCACTGTTCGTGATCAACGCAGTTACCTATGTCGTCGTCGTCGTGCTGACCGCGCTGCGGGCCGTCCGCTACTGGGCCGAGTTCGCCGCAGATCTGTCCAGCCATCGCACCGGCACCGGGTTTTTCACGACCGTCGCGGCGTCGTGCATCCTCGGTGTGCAGCTGCTCTTGATCGCGCACGACGCCCGCGCGGCGACGGCGTTGTTGTTCATCGGTTTTGTGCTTTGGTTTGCCGTCACGTACACCGTTTTCACCGCGTTTACGATCGGGCGGGAAAAGCCGCTGCTCCAGGAGGGCATCACCGGGTCGTGGCTCCTCGCAGTCGTCGCGACCCAGTCGGTCGCCGTGCTGGGAGCGCTGATCGCGCGACACTGGGCGCAGCCGTACCGGCTCGAGCTCGACTTCTCGGCGCTCGCGATGTGGTCGTGCGGCGGAACGTTGTACGTGTGGATCATCTCGCTGATGTTCTACCGGTACGTCTTTTTCGCGCTGACGGCGAGCGATCTCGCGCCGACGACGTGGATCACGATGGGCGCGATGGCAATCTCCGCGCTTGCCGGTTCACTCCTCGTGCAGAATGCGGCCGACGCGCCGTTCTTGGCATCGCTTGCACCGTTCGTCAAAGGGCTGACGGTGTCGTACTGGGCGACGGGGATGTGGTGGATCCCGATGCTCCTCACGCTCGGCGTGTGGCGATACGTCATCCAGCGCGTGCCGCTACGCTACGATGTGCTGTACTGGGGAGCAGTCTTTCCGTTGGGAATGTACAGCGTCGCCACGACGGAAATGGCGTCCGCTCTCCAATTGCTGTTTTTGGGTTTCTTGCCGCACGTCATGTTCGCCGCAGCATTGGCGGCGTGGGCAGTCGCCTTCGCCGGACTGCTCTTCGAGTTGCGCCGCGTCGTGCCCTTAAAGGGGCGTTGACGGCGGCACCTGATCGTCGCTGACGGACTCATCCGGCCGCGACAAACCCGGCGACGGTGGCGATTCGTCCAGCAGTGATCCCATGCGCGTCACATGTGCGGGCGTTCGAAGAGAAGGCGCGGCGCGTCGGCGGGCGCGGACCGGACTGCCTGCGCCTGGCGCCACGTCGGCCAGAGAGGGAGTTGTTACCCAGCCACGCTCATAGCGCGTATTCGCCGTTGTAGGAGAGCGTTCCACCGCAACGCAGTCCCGCGTGCACGCCGTTTGCGCGGAGAATGTCTCGAACGTCAAACGCACCGTCTCGCTCGCGCCTCGGGACGAGCGCGGTCGCGGTTCGATTGTCCAGCCGCTGATAGCAATACCCGTAGGTGATCCGCAGCGTCTCATACGTACGACGCTCGATCACGAACGGCCGTTCAAACGTCAACTCCTGAGCAATGGGCAGCCGCAATGTCTGACGCGCCACACCAAGAGGCTGCCACTGTGACAGGTGGCTGTACAGTAGCACCGGAGCGGCACTCCTCAGGCCGCGGTTGATGATCGTGATCCCGTGAGCGGGATGGAACTCCCGGAATTCGCGCGTGCCATCGTTCGCATATCGCACCCCGTACGCATTGACGAGCAAAGCACCCATTGAGATTTCGGTCGAACCGGTATTCGTTAGCGTCACGTTGATCGTGACGAGTTCTTTGCCCCCTTCGAGCACGTCGTGCGCAACGCGCGTGTCAACCTGCAGTAGGGGCGGTTCGCCCGCCGGTTTTATCCGTTCTTGGTAAATGAAAACATAGAATGCTCAGATCGCCGCCGCAATCAAGGCAGCGATCTCCACCACATGGCGCCAACGCTCGACGCGCGATAATTTGGTGTGGGCCCGATACTCGGGTACGTCGGCGGGCAGCATCTGCCCGGTGCTTACGATATGATCGGGCGTCTTTCATTCAGCGCAGCGCGGCATGGGGAGATCCCGCCGGTGTTCGCCGGGATCTTCCCTGCTGCTCAGAACGTTAGAACGTTAGAACGCTAGAACGGAATCTCTTCTTCGTCCAGCGCTTCGTTGTGGTCGAACGACGCGCCGCCGCCATTGCCGTTGCCGTTCGCTGCGGCCGGGCGCGGTGCACGTTCGTACGTTCCGCCGTCGGCGCCGCGGTTCGCGCGGTCGAGCATCTGCATCGTGTTCACGACGACCTCGGAGGCTTTGCGCTTCTCGCCTTCCTTCGTCTCGTAGCTGCGGATCGACAGCCGGCCGTCGACCAGGCACGACATGCCCTTCTTGAGGTACGTGTTGCACGTCTCCGCGAGCTTGTCCCAAGCGACGCAGTCGATGTAGTCGGTCTCTTCCTGCTGTTTGGACCGGCGGTTCACCGCGAGGGTGAACTTCGTCACGGCCGCACCGGAGCCGACGTAACGGATCTCGGGGTCGCGGGTCAGGTTGCCCACGAGCGTGATGCGGTTAAAGGATCCCGCCATTGTTCTTCGTCCTTCTGCTGGCTATGCGTGGCTTTGCGCCAATGCACGAATGGTGCACGGTCGGAGTGCCAGGTGCCTGTCACCGTGAGTGCCCTGATCGCCCTTCGACAAGCTCAGGGTGACGGGATGCTGCCGGAGGGGCTCCGCGCTCGATCTGTGGATTCTGCGCAAACTGTGGACGGGTCCGCGCCGGCCGTGCAGGCGAGCGGCCGTCCAGGCGAGGATACTGCCCGGACGAGGAGGTCGTATGAGTCCTTTCCGTCTCCTTGCCATCGCGGCCGCGTGCGCGTTCGCATCAGCCGCCCCGGCATCTGCCGCTCCGAACACCCTCAAGGTCCGCGTCCACGTGCGCGTGACGAGCATCCCGCTGAACGACGTCGCGATCGTTTGCGGCAGCTTCGACGGCAGCGGTGTGCCGCACATCGGCTCGCGGCCGCTCTCGCACGTCTCCACGGCGCCGACGCAGCCGCTCCAGTGGGAGGACCTCACGGTGCCGATCCCGCCGGCGGCGTTCTTCGTCGCGTGCTGGCCGTCGACGAACGTCAAGAGCGGCTTCAACCGGAAGCAGACGACGCGGATGGTGTCGGCACGATTTCCGCGGCCGCTCCCCAACACGCCCATCGTCATGGCGCCGCTCATCGTCGTCGGCAACACGCCGTAGCCCGGCCGGCGCGGCCTTGGGAGGCTAGTCGCCCTTGCGGATGATGATGTGCCGCAGGACGCTCTCGTTGAGACGGAGCTGACGCTCGAGCTCTCTCTGCTCGTCGCCGCTGCTGCGGAAGTTCATCGTGACGTAGTAGCCCTCGCGCACGTCGTCGATCTCGTACGCCAGCCGGCGCTTGCCGGGCTTCTCGAGCTCGCCGACCACCTCGCCGCCGCGCGTCTTCACGCCTTCGGCGATCGCGTTCGCGCGCTCGTCGACCTCGGCTTCTTCGAGGTTCGGGCGGAGCACGTAGGTCACTTCGTAGTCGATCGCGGTCGTGGTAGCCATTCCTGAATTGCCCTCTCTGGACACCGGCAAAAGCCGGCGGCCCGGCGCATGCCGGGCAGCGGGAGTCCCGATCCGGGGTAAGACCCGCCGGGAGAACCCAGGGATGGTATCACGGCCGCGGCGAGAGCGGCAAGGGCAAATGGCGGTCCGAGCCTCGTGCCAGCCCCAGCCCGAAGCCATGCCAGGGAAAACTCTCAGACTCGACCAGGCCCCCCGCCGGAGAAGCTGATTGTCGATCGCCAACTTTGCCGTGACCCGCCGCGTGACCGTCGCAATGCTTGCGACGGCCATCGTCGTTCTCGGCCTTTTCGCCATCCCGCGCCTGCCGATCGCGCTGCTGCCCAGCTTCCAGCCGCCGGTCGTCTCCGTGACGATCAACTACGGCAACGTCTCGCCCGAGACGATGGAGTCGACGGTCACGCGCCCGGTCGAGAACGCGGTCAGCCGCGTCTCGGGCATCGACTATCTCCAGTCCGACTCGTATCAGGGGCAGAGCTCGGTCCGCGCCGTCTTCAAGTACGGCACCGACATCAACGTCGCGGCGACCGACATCCAGGAGCAGATCGCGCGCATCGCCACGCAGCTCCCGAACGACCCGAACCTCCAGCAGCCGCAGATCGTCAAAGCCGACCCGAACTCGCTGCCGGTCGTGCGCCTCTCGGTCACCGACCCCACGCAGCCGCTGCGCGACCTGTACGACCTCTTCAACAACCAGCTCGCCGACGAGTTCGCCGGCGTCTCGGGCGTCGGATCGGTCAGCGTGTTCGGCGGCGAGCAGCGCGCGATCATGGTCGAGCCGGACGAGAACGCGCTCGCCGGCTATGGCCTGGATTCCAACGCGATCGTCAACAAGATCAAGGCCGAGAACGTCGACGCGCCCGCCGGGCTGATCGCGATCGGGCCGAAGGAATTCGTGGTCCGCGCGAACGCGCTCTACCAGAACGCCGACCAGGTCGCGAACACGGTGCTGACCGTCAAGAACGGCGCGCCCGTCTACATCCGCGACGTGGCCCAAGTCTCCGACAGCATCGAAGAGGTCCGCACGTTCTCGCGCCTGGACGGCCAGCCCTCGATCGGGCTCTCGGTCACCGCGCAGCCGGACGCGAACGTGCTCGCCGTCTCGCAGGGCGTGTACGCGAAGATCGCCGACTTCCAGAAGCGCTACCCGTCGATGCACTTCGGCGTCGTGTTCGACCAGGAGGGCTTCATCAGTTCGGCGGTCGTGGCGCTCGTGCACACGGCGATCTACGGCGCGATCCTCGCCGTCCTCATCATCCTGCTGTTCCTGCACTCCGTGCGCTCGACGCTGATCGTCGCGGTGTCGCTGCCGATCTCCGTGCTCGGCACGTTCTTCGCTGCGTACATGATGCACCAGTCGCTCAACATCATGACGCTGGGCGGCTTGGCGCTTGCGGTGGGCCTGATCGTCGACGACGCGGTCGTCGTCATCGAGAACATCTACCGGCACCTCGCAATGGGCGAGTCGCCGCGCGAAGCGGCGCGCAACGCCACCTCACAGATCTTCACCGCGGTGCTCGCATCGACGGTCACCGTCGTGACGGTCTTCGTGCCGCTGCTGCTGATCCCGGGCCTGCAGGGCCTGATCTTCGGGCCGTTTGCGCTCGTGATCATCGTCGGCGTCGCCATCTCGCTGCTCGTCGCGACGACGACCGTGCCGATGCTCTCGAGCTTCATGCTCGACGCCGAGAGCACGCATGAATCCGACGCGGGCGCGACGGGCCGCGGCGCGTGGTACCACCGCTTTTCCGCCGGCTTCGACCGCGGCTACCAGACGGTCGAGAACGGCTACAAACGGCTGCTCGGAGCGGCCGTCGACCGTCCGGCGATCGTGTTCGGCGTCGGCTTCCTGCTGCTGATCGCGGCGGGCATCGCCGTGAAGGCCGGCGTGGTGAAGACCGAAACGTTCCCCGCGTCGTCGTCACGCTTCGTGCGCATGAATCTGCGGACGCCCAACGGCACGTCGGTCGCGGTGACGAACGCCGTCGCGATCCAGGTCGAGAAGGCGCTGGCGCGCGACCCGCGCGTCGTCGACGTCTCCGACTCCGTCGGCGCGGGCTTCGGCGGCGGGACGTCACGCCAGATCACGAATCAGGCGTCGCTCGCGATCGCGCTCAAGCCCGGCATCCAAGGCGCCAAGGCCGACGACTTCGTGAACCAGTGGCAGTCGCGGCTCGGCGGCGGTCCCGGACGCCGTCCCGGGACGAACGCCTCGCAGACGAATCAGCCGAAGTTCACGCCTGAGCAGCGCGCGCAGTTCGCGGCGCTCCGCAAGGCGCTGGTCGGCTCGCAGGTGTTCGCCAGCAGCATCGACATCGTCCAGCAGACGGTCAGCCAGGGCTCCGACGCGCTCGCGATCCAAATCTACGGCCCCGACGTCACGCAGCTCTACAACCTCGCGCAGGGCGTCATCCCGCAGCTCGCCACGATCCCGGGCGTGATCCGTCCGGACACGAACGTCACGCCGACGCAGCCGGAGGTCGACATCAACGTCAACCGCCGCGTCGCGGCGCAGCTCGGGCTCTCGACGGGCGACATCGCGACGATCATCTCGACCGCGACGAGCGGCACGATCGCATCGTACTGGCAGACGAACGGCACGCAGTACCCGATCCTCGTGCAGTACCCGCCGTCGGAGCGGCGCACGTACAGCTCGCTCAACACGCTGCTCATCGCGCCCAACCCCGCGCAGACCGGCGCGTCGTCGGGCTCGTCCGGCACGTCCGTCGGCGCGGCCGCACTCAACGCGCCGTCGTCGGAGTCGCTCAGCGACATCCCGCTCTCCGGCGTCGCGCAGCTTTCGGTCGGCCAAGGGCCGTCGCAGATCTCGCGCCAGAACAAACAGCGCCGCATCGACATCACGGCCCCGATCGTCGGCGCCGCACTGGGCGACGTCGTTCGGGAGTCGCAGGCGATCATGAACGCGTACCCGCTGCCGTCAGGCTACCGGTGGCAATTCGGGCCCGCGATCACGCAGAACAACGACCAGTTCTCGGCGCTCACGGTCGTCGTGATCCTCGCGGTCGCGCTGATCTACATGCTGCTCGCCTCGCAGTTCGAGTCGTTCCTCGATCCGCTCGTCATCATGATGGCGGTGCCGTTCTCGCTGATCGGCATCATCGGCGCGCTCTGGCTGACGCATCGCGCGTTCGGGCTGACGGCGTTCATCGGGTCGCTGATGCTCGTCGGCATCGCGGTGAAGAACGCAATCCTCGTGGTCGAGTTCACCAAGCAGCTGCGGCGCGACGAAGGCATGGACCCGCGCGAGGCGCTCATGCACGCCGGCCCGATGCGTCTGCGACCGATCCTCATGACGACGCTCGCGACCCTGGGCGGCATGCTGCCGATCGCGCTCGGCATCGAGGCCGGCTCGGAGACGCAGGCGCCGCTCGGCACCGTCGTGATCGGCGGTCTGCTCACGTCGACGCTGCTCTCGCTCGTCGTCGTGCCGACGCTCTACCTGCTCGTCGCGCGCTACGTCGAGCCGCGCTTCACGCCCAAGCCGCCGTCGTTCCGCCGCCCGCGCGCCACCGACGAGCGAGGCAGCACGCCCGCAACCGAAGTCGTACCGGCAGTCTAAACAAGAACGCAAGCTGTATGAAGACCACTCCTAGGAAAAAGGCCGTGCCGACCGCTGACGCAATCGCACAAAAGGCCGTTCGCGGTGAAGACGTGTCTCAGTTCTTCACCAACCAAGGCCGCATGATGCCGCCGATTCAACGGGTCAATGTGGATTTTACGGCGCCGATGCTCGCCGAGCTCGACGAGGCTGCCGCCGCACTGAATGTCAGCCGGCAGGCTGTGATCAAGACGTTTCTCCGTCAAGCGCTTGACCAGCGGCACCTCGCCGCCGCCTCAGGGCTTAAGCGCGCGCGGTAGGATGAGCGCGGCCCGGCGGTTCGCGGTGGTGCGGCCCTTGGCCGTTTGGCGAACGGAGGGGCGGCCCTCGGGGTAAAGCCCGACGGGATGCACTCGATCCTCGACCGCTACGCGCCCGCCCCGGCCTTCGACGAGTTCGCCGAGGCGGGCGGGCTGCCGCGGCCTCACTACGAGGCGCTGGCGTCGACGCTCGACGGCATCAGCGGCGCCGACTTCCGGCACCGCGTCACCACCGTCAACAGCGTGCTGCTGCAGCGAGGCGTCACGTTCACCGTGTACGCCGACGCGCGCGGGACGGAACGCATCCTCCCGTTCGATCTGATTCCGCGGATCGTCACGGCACGCGATTGGGAGCAGATTTCGCGCGGGGTCACGCAGCGCGTGCTCGCACTCAACGCCTTCCTCAACGACGTGTACGGCGACGCGCGCGTCCTGCGCGACGGCGTCGTGCCGCGCGAGCTCGTGTACTCGTCGCCGAACTTCGAGCGCGAGGCCGTCGGCATCCGGCCGCCGCGCGGCACGTACATCCACGTCTCGGGAATCGACCTCGTGCGCGACCACGAAGGAACGTTCCTCGTGCTCGAGGACAACGTGCGCACACCGTCGGGCATCTCGTACGTGCTCGAGAACCGCGACGTGCTCAAGCGCGCGTTTCCGCGCCTGTTCGAGAACTACGACCCGCTGCCGGTCGACGACTACCCGCGGCGGCTGCGCGACGCACTGCTGGCGGCGGCGCCGCCGCAGGCCGCCGACCCGGTCATCGCGCTGCTCACGCCGGGAATCTACAACAGCGCGTACTTCGAGCACACGCTGCTCGCGCGGCGCATGGGCGTCGAGCTCGTCGAGGGCTCCGACCTGTTCGTGCGCGACAACACGGTCTACGCGAAGACGACGCGCGGCCCGCAGCGCATCGACGTGCTCTACCGGCGCGTCGACGACGACTTCATCGACCCGCTCTACTTCCGCGCCGACTCCGGGCTCGGCATCCCCGGGCTCTTCGACGCCTATCGTTCCGGCAACGTCACGCTCGCGAATGCGGTCGGCACGGGGGTCGCGGACGACAAGGCGATCTACCCGCACGTCCCGGCGATGATCCGCTACTACCTGGGCGAGGAGCCCGTGCTCGGCAACGTCGAGACGTTCGACTGCTCGGACGACGCACAGCGCTCGCACGTCCTCGCGAACCTCGACCGGCTCGTCGTGAAGCGCACGACCGCGTCCGGCGGCTACGGCATGCTGATCGGCCCGAACAGCACGGCGGCGGAGCGCGCGGGCTTCGCCGATGCCATCAGCGCGATGCCGCGCGAGTTCATCGCGCAGCCGGTCGTCACGCTCTCGGCGCACCCGACGCTCACGGCCGACGGCGTCGCGCCGCGGCACGTCGACCTGCGGCCGTTCGCGCTCTTGGCCGGCGAACACGTCGACGTCCCGCCCGCCGCGCTGACGCGCGTCGCGCTCGTCGAAGGCTCGCTCGTGGTGAACTCGTCGCAAGGCGGCGGGTCCAAGGACACGTGGGTGCTCGCACGATGACGGAATCGAGGCGCCGATGCTGAGCCGTGTCGCCGAATCGCTGTACTGGACCGCGCGCAACGTCGAGCGTGCGGAGGACCTCGCGCGCCTGATCGACGTGACCGCGACGCGCTCGGTCGACCGCGCGGTCGACGCCGAGCGGCGCTGGCGCGCGGCGTTCACCGTTGCCGGAATCACCGTCGGCGACGACGAGATCGACCGCGCCGCGGCCCTCGAGCGCATCGTGTTCAACTCCGAGACGCCGTTCTCCATCACGGCGTGCGTGCGCATCGCACGCCGCAACGCGATCAACGTACGCGCCGAGCTCACCACCGAGATCTGGGAGTGCATCAACGAGCTGTACCTGTTCGTCGAGGCGCAGTCGTCGCGCGCGGTCGGCCCGGACGGCGCCTCGTCGTTCCTGCGCAGCATCCGCGGCAGCGCGCAGGCGTTCGGCGGCATCTGCGACGCGACGCTCGCGCACGAGGACGCTTGGACGTTCCTGCGCATCGGGCGCTACCTCGAACGCGCATCGATGACGGCGCGCGTGCTGCGCGGCGTCGACGAAGACGCCGGACCGCATGTCTGGCATCTCGTCCTCGAGGCGTGCTCCGCCAGCGAGCCGTATGCGCGCGCGCGCCAGCAGTCGTTCGATCCCGCCGACGCGCTGGCATTCCTCGCGATCAGTCCGACGTTCCCGCGCTCGCTGCGCTTTTGCATGCACGAGGTCGATCATGCGCTGCACCGGCTCTCGGGCGCGCCGGCCGGCACGTTCGCGAACGCCGCGGAGCGCACGTCCGGGCGACTGCGCTCGTCGCTCGACTACGCCGGCACCCGGGATCTTGCGAACGAGGGCGCGGCCAACGTCGCCGCGCGCATTGCGGCCGACCTCGACGAGCTGGGCGCGTCGATCACGACGGCCTACTTCCCGCGCGTGCCGGTGGGCTGATGCGGTTCACGATCGCGCACCGCACGCGATATCTCTACCCCATGCCCGTGCACGAAAGCCACACGATCGTGCACCTGCAGCCGCGCAGCGACCTTTCGCAGTACTGCACGCGCTACGAGCTCACGGTCGCGCCGCGCGCTCGCGTCTTCTCGTACGCGGACCGCTTCGGGAACGACGTGCAGCACTTTGCCGTGCTGCCCGAGCACGACACGCTCGAGATCGTCGCGCGATCGCAGGTGGTCACGGCGCGCGGGAAGGCGCACGCGCCCGCGCCGCTGCGGCGCAGCGAGGTCGACGCCGATCCCGCACTCGACGAGTTCTGGGATTACTTGCACGAGAGCCGGTACGTGCGGTTCGGCGAGCAACTCGAGGCGTTCGCGCAGACGGCCGGCGTGCCGGGCGCCGGCGACGACGTCGTCGAGTGGCTTCGCAGCGCGTCGCGCACGATTCACGACGCGTTCGCATACGAGAAAGAGTCGACCAGCGTGCACGCCACCGTCGAGGAGTCGCTCGCGCAACGCCGCGGCGTGTGCCAAGACTTCGCGCACGTGCTGATCGCGCTGTGCCGGCGCGCGGGAATCGCGGCGCGGTACGTCAGCGGATACATCCATTCGGGCAGTGGCGAGCTGCTCGGCGCGGAGGCGTCGCACGCGTGGGCCGAAGCGTATCTCGGGCCGCGCGGCTGGATCGGCATCGACCCGACCAACGACACGTGGATCGGCGACCACTTCGTGCGCATCGCGACGGGCCGGGACTACCGCGACGTGAGCCCCGTGCGCGGCGTGTACACCGGACCGTCCGCCAGCACGATGTCGGTCGACGTCGCGGTCGAGGCGCTTTCGCCGATGCAGCAGCGCGTGCAAGAGCGCCGCGAACAGGAAGAGCAGCAGCAGCAATGAGCGCGCTTCGGGGTTGACAGCGGGGCGTACAATTGGTTCGGACATCCTCGTTAGGCGAGGCGTCCGCGCGAACACAGGCCGCTGCCCGGAAAGGTCGAGAGACCCCAATGGGTGACCAGGCCCCGCCGAATCAAGGCGGGATCTAACGCGGCTGAGCAGGGAGCTCGCTCCCGGCTCTACGGCGCGCGGTGCCGAACCCCTCGACGTTGAGGAGCTCCGAAAGCGCCCGCTTTCAGGACTGTTCGGCCGTCGAGATCGCGAGATCCGGCGGTTTTTTCGTTGATTTCGGCCGAGTTCCGGCCCCGAGAGGAGGTGAGGTTCAGCGATGGACGGCGGCAGTAGCACCGGCAATCAACCGCCTTTGCGAAGGCGGCATTCATGCACGCGCGTCGTCCACGATGACGCGCATCCCACGGAGTAGCGTCATGCTGAACCTCATCTTTTCGCGCGTCCGCCGAATGATGTTTCCTTGCCGGCCCGCGCCGCGCGACGAACCGGCGACGTGGATCCTCTTCGCGCGATGATCGGCGCGCGGCACGCCGGCGCAGCCGTGATTCGCGTCGTCGTGGTCGCGGCCGCCCTGCATGCTTCGCTGATCGTGCGCGCTGTGGCGCAAACGGCGCCGCAGCAATCGCCTGCCGCGGCCGCGTCGCCATCGCCGTCGGCGTCGCCATCCGCCTCACCGTCTCCGAAGCCGAGGCCGGGGACGTGGCGCATCGGCCTCGACGCCCACACGACGTTCATCTCGCAAGGCGCGAGCGGTCCGGGCCTCGCGCCGCCCGAGGCCGCGGGATTCGCGGCCGGCAGTCCCGTCTCGCCCCTCACGCCGTACGACGTGTTCTCGAGCGCGCCGATCGTGCCCGGGAATGCGTCGGAGTCGGCGCTGTACGTTCGCTCGCAGTACTTCGGCCGCGCGTTCGACGCGACGCTCACCGCCGGCGCGGGCTACGTGCGCGGCAGCGTCACGAACGCATCATACTGGGGCGAGTCGTTGTTCCCGACGATCAATCCGCACCTCGGCGCGCAAGCGCTGCCGTATCGCATCGTGTTCCCGGCGCACGCCGGCGGCGATGACGGCACCGCGTTCGCCGCGTCGGTGCTGTCCGGATCGATCGCAACCAAGGACGGCAGCCTGGTCCTGCGCGGCGGGTGGTTCGATCTCGCTCAGACCGCGCCGTTCGTGTTCGTGCAGCCGCCGGTCACGAACGCCGTCCCCTCGGTCGGAATCGCGACGCCCGAGACGCTCGGCGACGGTCCGCCCACGCTCGACGCATGGCCGACGCCGGCGCCGGCACTGCCGTTGCACGGCGTCGACCTCGTCGCGAAGCGCGGCATCGCGACCGCCGAGCTCACCGACGCGGCCCTCCCGGCTCTGCCCGGTACGCCGGCGCGCATGCGATCGGCTTCGCTGTCGGTCGACCACGGCGACGGCACGAAGTACTCCGTGCAATACCTCGCTATCGCGACCGGAGGCGACCTCGTTTCCACGACGGTGCTGTACGGCGGTGATCCGACCGTCGTGAACTCGCCGCAAGGATCGCTGCCGGTCAGCCTGATCGGCGGCCAGCGCGAACGCGTCGCGGGCGCGAGCGCGGCCTTCCATGCGTCGCGCGCGCTCGACGCGGTCGTCGAGCTGGGCCGTTCGTGGTACGACGCCGACCACGTCGCGGAGCCCGGCACGGAGCGGCCCGGAACATACGCGCACGCGGGCGTTTCGCGCACCGTGCGCCGCGCGACGGCGTCAGTCGATCTCTACCGCAACGAAGCGTACTACGCGGACGCGCTGCTTCCGTACGGCGTTCCGGAGAACGTGTGGAGCGTCGCGTGGTCCTGGCCCGGCCAGTGGCTCAAGTCGAACTACCAGCTCATCAACGACTTTCCGGTCAACATCAACCGGCAGGGCTACCGCCTCAAGTACAGCGTGAAGGGCGGCGGATCGCCGCTCGACGTGCGCGTGTCGTACGCGTCGTTCGCGCAGATCGCTCCGATCACGACCGCGAACGCGCTGCGCGCCGGCTTCATCGACGGGTTCTTCCTGCCGCAGCTTCCCGGTTCGGCAACGCTCGGCCGTCAGCAGCAGTACGGGCTCTACGCCGCGTGGCACGCAGCGTTCGCCGACGTGACGTTCGACTACGCGGAGGACACGATGCGGCGACCGCCGCCCGCGGGGATTCCGTCGGACGATGTCTCGTACGACAATCCGGAAGCCGTGCTGACCGTCGCGCGGCACGTCGGCTCGCGCGTGCTCGTCACGGCCGGCATCGCACGCTACGGAATGCGCGGCTCGTTCGAGCAGCCGTACACGAACGTCGACTTCGCGGAGCGCATCGGGTTTGCCGGCGCGCAGCTGGTCGAGAGCACACACGCCGCGACGCAGATCACGCTGCGGCGGACGATCTTCGGCGGCATCCCAAGCCGGCTGGGCGGGCCGCCGCCGGACTTCACCGCGACGTCGCTGATCCTGGAGCAGCGCTACAAGATCTGACGTCTCGCGAACGGTTCCACGCGCAGGTCGGCGCGTCGCGACCGGCGCAACTGGTGCGGATAGACGCGAGTCACGGGCGGAAGCGGCGATGAACAGTGTTCGAGCCGGCGTGAAATGGGCATGATGCGGGCACTGTGGCGTGCCGGCGTATCGCTGGAAGCGCTGTTGGTGTGCGCGCTGTTGTCGGCGTGCGGCGGATCGGGAGGCTCTTCCGTTTCGACGGCGCCCCAGGTGCCCGCGTCACCGCCGCCCGCGCCCGCCACCGCCGCTTTCGACAGCGTCATCGAACAGAGTTACGCGGGCGGCTGGGGCGTCGAGCTCGCCGTGTACAAGGGCGGTTCACTGCTGTACGAACACGGCTACGGCCTGCGTGACCGCGGTTTACCTGACACGTTCGCGTTCGCGGACATGTGGCACGTACCGCAGCCTGAAGCGACATTCAACCTTCCGCGCGTTCCATCCGCGCCGGATGCGAACACGCTCTTCGATCTCGCCTCAATCAGCAAGCAATTCACGGCCGGCGCCGTGCTCTTGCTGCAACAGGACGGAAAGCTTTCCGTCAACGACCGGCTGTCCGCGTACTTTTCAGGTTTTCCGAACGGCGACACGATTACGCTCCAGGAACTGCTGCAGCATCGCAGCGGACTGGTCGACTACAACAATTTCGGGAGCGTCCCGGATTTCAGCGGCGCGTATGCTGCGTTCATGGCGAACGGTCAGACGGATTATCAGCCGATCCTCGCGCGCCTCGCCTCGTTTCCGCTCGACTTCGCGCCGGGCACGCAGTACGAGTACAGCAACTCGAATTACCTGGTGCTCGGCGCCGTGGTCGCGCAGGTCAGCGGTCAGCCGCTCGGCACGTTCCTGCAACAGCGGATCTTCGGTCCGCTCGGCATGCAGCAGACGCACCAAGGCTATCCCGCGCCGCCGGCGAGCGACATCGCCCTAGGATACCTGACGTCCGGCGGGACGGCATACCGCGCGTGGCAATGGAACCTCGCATGGCTCGCCGGCGCGGGTGGGCTCACGTCGACCACCGGAGATCTCGAGCGATGGGATCGTGCCGTGCGCGCACCGGGAATCTTCACCGCGGCGTCGCTCGGCCAGATGTTCGCGCCGGGTCCGATCGCCGCGTCGTACGGCTCGTACGCGGACGGCTGGATCATCAGCTCGCTCAACGGTCACCCGTTCGTCTGGCACGACGGCGAGGTCGGCGGCTTTCAAACCATGAACGCGACGTTCCCGAGCGACGACATCGAGATCATCGTCTTGACGAACGACGGGCTCAACGGCGTAGCGCCGTACTCGGTCATTCCGCAGCTGTTCTCGATCGCGCTGGCCGCGTCCACGAACCAATCGGCTCGCCGAGCCAAGCGCTGAAGCGTTCGCCGAATCGGCCCATTGTCGAAAGGCCGCCGTCGCGTCGTGGCCAATGGGTCGGGCGGCATGCAGGTCGCCTCACTGCTCGCCGTGCGCGTGGGCTGCGAGTTTCTCTACGACACGGACATCGCGACGCCCGCGGTGCTTCTCGTGCGCCCTGATCCGCGCGACCACCGCGTGCGCGGCGAGTCGTGGACCATCTCGCCGCCTACGCCGCACCACGACTACCGCGACCTCTACGGGAACGTGTGCCGGCGCTTCACGTTCGCGCCGGGCGCGACGTCGCTGCGCTACGACGCGACCGTCGACGTTCTTCCGACGCCCGCCGATACCGATTGGGACGCGCCGGAAGTCGCCGTCCAGCGGCTGCCCGACGATGCCCTCGTGTACACGCTCCCCAGCCGCTACTGCCTGTCGGACCGGCTCGGCGACCGCGCGTGGGAGCTGTTCGGCGGCGTCACGCCGGGATGGGGCCGCGTGCAGGCGATCTGCGACTGGGTGCACGCCAACGTTCGCTTCGCGTACGGCACGAGCCGTCCGGACACCACAGCGGCCGACGTGCTCGAGGCCGGCACGGGCGTCTGCCGGGACTTCGCACACCTCGCAATCACGTTCTGCCGCGCGCTGAACATCCCGGCGCGCTATGCGTTCGGGTACATGCCCGACATCGGCGTCGCGCCGGCGGACTCGCCGATGGACTTCTGCGCGTGGATGGAGGTCTTTCTCGGGCACCGCTGGTGGACGTTCGATCCGCGCAACAACGCGCGGCGCATCGGCCACATCGTGATCGCGCGCGGTCGCGATGCGCTCGACGTCGCCATGGTGACGACCTACGGCACGGCCCGGCTTGAGACGATGACGGTTTGGGCCGATCACGTGAAGTGATGGTGGACCGGTGATCGGCACCGAGACGCCGCGCGTGGTCCGCGCGTCGTACGTCTTGCGGCAGCAGTTCCGGTACGAGTATCCGGGCCCGATCGAGGACCTGCGGCACCGGCTCGTCGTCGCGCCCCCGGCGCGCTACGGCGACCAGCGGCGTGCGCGTCATCGCCTCGAGGTCAGCGACGGCGTCAACGTGCGGTGGACGCGCGACCGCTTCGGCAACGCCGTCGTGCTGCTCGCCGCGGACCGGTTCGAGGGCACCCTCGAGCTCGCGTACGAAGCGTCGATCGGCCGCAGAGCCGACGCGTCGCATCCGCCGGCGGCGTGGTACGACGCTACCGAATTTCGCGCGAGCTCCGCGCTGACCAAGCCGAGCCTCGCGCTGCGCGCCGCCGCGGAGTCGCTCACGGCGTCCGACGACGGCAGCGGCCGGCTTGCCGAGACGATCAACGCGTTCGTGGCGCAGCACATGCGCTACGTCTCGGACGTGACGTCGGTCGATACGACCGCGGCCGAGGCGTTCGCGCAAGGCACCGGCGTGTGCCAGGACTACGCGCACGTCATGATCGCGCTGTGCCGCCTGTGCGGTATCCCGGCGCGCTACGTCTCCGGGACATCTGCTCGGCGAGGGCGGGACGCACGCGTGGGTCGAGGCGATCGAGCCGGCGCCGGGCAATGGCGTCGCCGCGGTCGCGGCGTTCGATCCGACGCACGACCGCCGCGCGAACTTGGACTACGTCTTCATCGCCGCGGGCCGCGACTACAGCGACGTCACGCCGACGTCGGGCTGCTTCGTCGCGCCGTACGTCGGCCGCTTCACGACGACGCGCTGCGTCGACGTGCTCGACGTCGAGTACGCCGCGTAACCTACGGCGCTTTCGTTTCGGCGGCGCGCGGGCCGAGATACAGCTCGTAGGCAGCGTAGCCGTGGAATGTGTTCGACCCGTGCACGCCGCGGCCGAACGATGCCAGCAAAGCATGATGCTCGCCGCGGCCGGCGATGAAACCGACGCCGACGCCCGTCGAGTCGCTGCCGCCGATCGTGTCGGCCGACTGGTGGTAGATTTCCGCGCCGACGTTCAGCCCGTCGCGCACTTCGTGCGTCGCGGCGACTCCGGCGAACGTGTAGTCGCGGTTGCCGAGACCGGGGTTGCGCCAGAGCCCTCCGCCGCCGAAGTACGTCCACGAGCCGTTCGTCTTCTGCGCCCAGATCGGCAGGAACACTTTCGGTGAGCCGGCGCCCAGGCCGAGCGACGCATTCCCCGTCGGCAGGACGATCGCCGGGTAAAACGACGCCTGCGGCCGGCCGGGACCTTCTTGCACGAAGCGCACTTTGAGCGCGACCTCCGCGTCGCCGAAGCCGGCCTGCATCGGCAGACCGGGCGCGCGCGCCGCGGCGAACGGCGCGGTCACGGAAAACTGCACGTTGGGCATCAAGCCATAGTTGACTTCGAGCGACGGAAGCGTGGCGCCGACCGCGTGCGATGCGTCGGCGTCGTACGAGCCGAACACGTAGATCTCGTAGTGGCGGTATGCCGTGGGTTCGGGATCGTCCGTCTGGTACGGCGGCCCGGCCGAGGCCGGGACGGACGTCGAGGCAAGCGCGCCCGCAAATGCGAGCACGGCGAGCGCGCAGCGAAGGTTCACGCCGTCTCATTCCCCAAACGGCGTCCGCATGTCGATGCCCCCCGATCTGGGCGGCGATGACGCCTGTTGGCTGCACCGCGTGTGCGACGACTGCGGTGCGCTCGTCGACGAACGGAACGGCCACCGTCCGGGCTGCTCCGCCGCGACGCCCGCGCCTGTCGCCGCGGCGAGTCGCGCGCACCGCGAGCCGCGCTGGATTCCCGCGTCACCGCTCGTCGCCGGAATCGCGTTCCAGCTCGCCGGATGGGTCATCGCCGGCGTTCACGCGCTGCACCCGCGACCGTCCGATGCGTTCGCGTGGGTTCACGCGGTTGCGCTCGGATGGCTCACCACGATCGCGCTGTCCGTCCTGATCCGCATCCTGCCGCAGACGACCGACCGTCCGTGGCGCCTCGAAGGGCTCGCGCGCGGCGCGCTGGCCGGCGTCGTCGCCGGAGCGATCGGCATGGTCGCGGGTTTCTTCGCGAGCACGCTGGTTCTCGCAGCAGGCGCGGTTCTCGCCGCGGCGTCGATCGGCGCGTACGTCTTTGCGGCGTTGCTCACGCTCGCGCGTCGTGTGGGCGGAAGGCGCGAAGCGGCGATCGCTCGCGCGCTCGGCGTGACGCTTGCCCTTCTCGGACTCACCGCGATCGCCGGCGTGATCCTCGCGCTGAGCATCGATCGCGAATTCGCGGTGCCGGCGCAACTGCTGCCGGTCCACGCGACGCTCGGCGTGGCCGGCTGGCTCACGATCCTCACGACCGGCGTCGCCGCCCGCACGCTGCGCGTCATTCTGGACACGGACTCCCGCCTGCCTCACGCGCACGTTCTGGTCGGATCGGGGCTCGTCGCCGGGGTGGTCCTCGTCTGCATGCATGGACCGCTCGGCATCCTCGCGATCGTCGGCTTCACGGTGATCGCGGCAGCCGCAGCATGCTTCGCCCTCGACGCGATAGACCGCGCGGCGCGATCGCGCGTCCCGAATCCGGCGGCGCGCATCGGCGTCGTCGCGTCGAGCGCGTGGATCGTCGTCGCGGCGCTCGCCGCGCTGACCGCGAGCGTTCGCGGCAGCGGCACGCTCGGTGGCGTCGCGGTCGTCGCCGCGCTGGTGGGCTGGGTCGGCAGCATGATGCTGGCGCATCTGCATCACATCGGCGTGCGGCTCATCGCGACGTCGGTGATCGGCGACGACGACGAGACGCCTCCCTGGGCGCTGATCTCGGCGCCGCTCTCCGTCGCGACGCTCGTCGCCTACGAGGCCGGCGCGCTTCTGCTGTGCGGCGGCGTCGCCGCAGGCGCAGACGCCGCTGCACCGCCGGCGCGTGCGGCAACGTTCGTGTTGTGCGCGGCGGCGCTGGGCGTTCTGGCGACGTCGCTGCTCGCCGCGAACCTCGCGACAGCCGTTGCTCGGGCGCGCAGTCTGCGCGCCGCGGCGATCTGAGGCCGTCGCTCAGTCGCCCAGATAGAGTCCGTCGAACATCGCGTCGATCGGCGAACGCGAATCCCGGCATCGAAGGATGCGTCACGACCTCGCCGGCGCCGAAGCGCGCAACGCCGTCGCGGGCATGCGCGATGACCGTTCGATGCGGCGGATCGACGACGAAGACGACGCGCGTCTCGGCGGCGAGGTACGCGCCGACCTTCCACGCGAGCCGTCGCTCCGAGTCGCCCTTCGAGAGGACCTCCACGACGATCTCCGGCGCGCACGGCGGCATCTCGGATGCCGACTGACCGAGCGCGTCGAGCGCGGCACGCGACATGACGGCGACGTCCGGAACGAGCGATGCGAAGCGGTGTCCGGGTGCGGTGAATTGATGCCGCCACTCCGGCAGCGCTTCGCCGCGACCGCCCAGCCACGCCGACAACGCCGCCGCCCAGCGCTGCTCGAGCACCTGGTGGCGGCGCTTGCCGCTCACTTTTTGGACGAGCACGCCTTCGATGAGCTCGAACGCGGGCTTCGCTTCGGGGATCGGGTACGGTTCGGTGACTTCGTAGACCATGTCACGCGCGTCCATCACGTGCTGATCTACATTCGGCAAGGGCTCGCGGCCCTGCGACCTTTCGGCCATCTCGTCAGCCGCTGACGCGTGCTTCCCGCTTGGTCACGCGCCACACGTTGCGCACGTCCTTGATCGCCTGGAGCTTGCGCAGCAGCTTGTGCAGGTGATCCAGGTCGCTGATCTGTGCCGTCAGCGAGATGAGCGCGCTCTTGTCGCGCTTCGCGCGCGCGTTGACCGAGCTGATCTGCGTCTTGAGCTCCGCCGCCACGCCGAGCACGTCTTGCAGCAGGCCGTTGCGGTCGTTCGCCTCGATCTCGATGTCGACCGCATGCGTGAGCGCCGACTTGTCGAGCCACTCGGCTTCGAGAATGCGCTCCGGCGCCTCGTTCATATACGCCGTGTTCGGACAGTCCGCGCGGTGCACCGAGACGCCGCGCCCGATCGTGACGAACCCCATGATCGGATCCCCGGGCACGGGGCTGCAGCACTTCGACAGCCGCACGAGCACGTCGTCGACGCCGGCGATCCGGATGCCGCTGGCGTTGCGCGCGACGCGGCGCGTCGCCGCGGGACGTGTCGGCAGCGGGATCGGCACGACGTTGTCGGTTTTCGACTCTTCGCGCAGCCTCTGCACGACGCTGCCGCCGGTCGCGTCGCCGAAGCCGACCGCGGCGAAGAGATCGGTCGCGCTGCGGTAGTTGAGCTTCTGCGCGACCTTCTCGATCGCGTCGCCGCGCGCGAGGTCCGGACGCAGCCCGGCGCGCGCGAGCTCCGCTTCGACGGCCTCCTGGCCGCGCAGCGTGTTCTCTTCCTTCTGTTCCTTGCGGAACCACTGCTTGATCTTGTGCTTCGCGCTGCTCGTCTTGACGATCGAGAGCCAGTCGAGCGACGGACGCGACGACTTGTTCGTCAGCACCTCGACGATGTCGCCGTTCTTGATGTGCGAGTCCAGCGGCACGATCTTGCCGTTGACCTTGGCGCCGACGCAGTGGTGGCCGACGTCGGTGTGCACCTGGTACGCGAAGTCGAGCGGCGTCGCGGACGCCGGCATCGAGAAGACGTCGCCTTTGGGCGAGAAGATGAACACCTGCGTGTCGAACAGGTCGACTTTCAGGTTCTCCATGAACATGCGCGAGTCGCGCATGTCGTTCTGCCACTCCAGCAGCGAGCGCAGCCACGTGAGCTTCTGCTCGAAGTCGTCCTTCTTGCCGCCCTCTTTGTAGCGCCAGTGCGCCGCGATCCCGTACTCGCTGGTGCGGTGCATCTCCCACGTGCGAATCTGCACTTCGAGCGGGTCGCCGCCGGGGCCGACGACGGTCGTATGGAGCGACTGGTACATGTTCGGCTTGGGCATCGCGATGTAGTCTTTGAACCGCCCGGGGAGCGGCTTCCACATCGCGTGCACGAGTCCCAGCGCGCCGTAGCAGTCCTTGACCGAGTCGACGATGATGCGCACGGCCGTGAGATCGTAGATGGTCGAGAACTCGCGGCCCTTCTGCATCTTCTTGTGGATCGAGTAGAAGTGCTTGGGGCGGCCGGTGATGTCGCCGTTGATGGCGAGCTTGTGGAACTCGGCCTTCAGCTCGCTGATGACGCGCGAGACGGCCTCTTCGCGCTCGTTCCGCTTCTTGGCGACGCGCTCGGCGATGTCGCGGTACGCGTCCGGGTCGAGGTAGCGCAGCGAGAGGTCCTCGAGATCCCACTTGACGCGCCAAATGCCCAGACGGTGCGCGATCGGCGCGTAGATCTCGATGGTCTCCCGCGCGATCGACTGCTGCTTCGCCGGCGGCATGAACGAAAGCGTCCGCATGTTGTGCAGGCGGTCGGCGAGCTTGATGATGATGACGCGGATGTCTTTCGCCATCGCGAGCAGCATCTTGCGCAGGTTCTCGACCTGCGCGTCTTCCTTCGACTGGTACGGGATGCGCGTGAGCTTCGTGACGCCGTCGACCAGCGCGGCGATCTCGGCCCCGAACTCCTCGGCGACTTGATCGTTGGTGAGGAACGTGTCCTCGACGACGTCGTGCAGCAGGGCCGCGGCGATCGTCGCGCGGTCGAGCTCGAGGTCGGCCAGAATGTCGGCGACGGCCAGCGGATGGGCGATGTACGACTCGCCGGAAGCGCGGTGCTGGCCTTCGTGGGCCCGGTCCGCAACCTCGTAGACGCGCTCCAGCCACGCACCGTCCAGCGACGGGTCGTACTGCTGAACCTTGGAGACGAGGTCGTGGATGGTCATCAGAAAGGAAGCCTTATCCTACCTGAGATCGGCGTGGCAACGCAAAGGCTGCAGTTTGAACGGCGCTTCGCCCTAGGCTCCGCGCCCCCCACGCCTTCGGCGCGGGGCCCCCGGTCCGACCTCGCAACGATATCGTGCCGGCGGCACGATGCTGCTGTGCTCGGTCCATGACCGGTCCCGCGAGTTCGGGCTAGTACTTGATGAAGCTCGTCAGTTCGACGCCGTTGAGGGCGGCGCGGCCGTTCAGGGCTTCGAGCTCGATGAGCACCGCCGTCCCCACGACGTCCGCGCCGAGCTTCTCGAGGAGCCGCAGCGTCGCGGCGATCGTGCCGCCGGTGGCGAGCAGATCGTCGACGACGAGGACGCGGTGACCGTTGCCGACGGCGTCGGCGTGGATCTCGAGCGTGTTGGTGCCGTACTCGAGCGCGTACTCCTCGCTGAATTTCTCGCCGGGCAGCTTGCCGGGCTTGCGCACGGGGACGAACCCGGCGCCGAGCGCGTAGGCGACCGGAGCGCCGAGCATGTAGCCGCGCGCCTCGATGCCCACGACCGCCTCGACGCGCGCGTCGCGAAACCGCTCCACGAACAGGTCGACGGTTGCCTTGAAGCCCTGGCGATCGGCCAGCAGAGGCGTGATGTCCCGGAAGAGGATCCCGGGAATCGGAAAGTCGGGGATCGCCCGGATCAGCGATTCGATCGGCTCGGTCACGGCTCGCCCGCTTCGCTTTCGCCGAAGATGCGCCTGCGCGCACACATGCGCGGGAACCGGACCGCGCGCCGCGCTCGTTTCTTGCGGTGAGATCATTCCCCGCTCGGGGAACAACGGGAGACGCTATGAACCGAACGCTTACCGCGAGTCTGCTCGCCGCGACGATCACCGTCGGGGCCGTGGCGCCGGCGCTCGCCGACGGAGCAGCGAGCACGCGCAACATCCTCGTCGGCGGCGCCGCTGCCGCCGTGCTGATCACGAACTACAACCACAAGAAGCGCATCAAGGCGAACGAGCAGCGCCAAGACGCGCGGCGCCAAGCATCGTATCGCTCGTACTTCTATCACCGGTACGGCTACTATCCGAGCGAGACGCAGTACCGCGACTGGTACCACCGCACGTACGGCACGTGGCCGTCGAACTAGCCGACTCGGGAGCATGACGATCGAGCCACCCCGCCCGGGGTGGCTTTTTCGTCGCGACGAAGGACGCGTGCGGTGATCGACTTCCGCTACTTGCGCACTCGCGAACGGCTGATCGTCGCGTTTGCGATCGCGATCGCGATCCACGAGATCGCGCTCGGTCTCGTCCACGCGCCCGCACCCGAGTCGGACCGTGAGGATCAAGCCGTCACCACGCGCATCGCGATCGAGACGCCGCCGCCGCGCCGCACGCCGCGACCGACGCCGACGCCGCGTCCGACGCCGCCGCCCACCCCGCCGCCACGCATCACGCCGCCGCCGCATAGCACGCCGGCGCCGGTTCAGCAGGTTGCGGCGCGCGCAAAGGGTCATCCCGCGCACCGCCGCGGCGGCGGCGCGAAGAAAGCCGTCATCGCGAAAGCCGTCACGGGCGTCGCCGCGAATCCGCGCGCCGCCGGCGTGGGAACCGGAACGTCGACCGGCAGCGGGAGCGGCAATGCGCCGGGGACGGGCGGCGGGCAAAACGGCGAAGGCAGCGGCAGCGCGGGCAACGGCAACGGCGCGGTGAACGCCGACACGCCGTGCGGCGTGCCCGAGTTCTTGCCGACCGACCCGCCCCGCTACGTCAGCGGCACCGCGTACGAAAAGGTGCGCGCGCGCGTGACGTTCCGCGACGGACATACGGAAAGCGTCGTGTTTCCGTACGCATGGGTCTATCCGAACGGCGAGCAGAACGATCCGTGGTCGAACACGAACCTCCAGAAAGGCGACTTCGACGTCACGCTGCAGACGCCGCCGCCGGGCACGGATACCTCGTCGTACCCCTTGCTCGTGCGCTACATCTTGAGTCACACCGGACCCGACGGGTTCACGAATCTCGTGGACTGTCCGAAAGGCCACGGTTGAGCGCGATCCACGTCGCGGTCGATGCGCACAACCTCGTGCGCGACGACCGCGGGATCGGGCGATACGCGCGCGCCGTGCTGTCGCGCGCGGTGCACGATCCGCGCTTCCGGTGGACGCTCGTCGTGCGCGACCTCTTTCCGAAGCGCCGCGCGCTCCTGCAGGCGGTCGGCGGTGCGCCGATCGGCATCGCGCGTTCCGTGCCGCGCGACGCCGACGTCACCTGGTTTCCGTGGAACGGCATCTTCTTGCGCAGCGAGGCACCCGCGGTCGCGACGGTGCACGACGCGGCGCCGTTCGCGTTTCCCGCCGCTGATGCGCGGCGGCGGGCGACCGAACAGGACCCGTTCCTCGCGACGGCGAGCACGGCGCGCACGATCATCGTGCAATCGCAGTTCACGGCCGGCGAGGTCGAGCGCCGCCTGGGCGTCCAGCCGGATCGTCTGGTCGTCACCCCGCTCGCTGCGGACGCCGCGTTCGCGCCGGGTCCCGCGACCGGGCTGCCGGAGGCGCTGCGCGGCCGCCGCTACGTGCTGCATGTCGGCGCGCACGACGAGCGCAAGAACTCCGCGACGCTGATCGACGGCGCGGCGCGCGCGTTTCCCGGCGACGGCGTGACGCTCGCGTTCACGCGCAAACCGCCGTTGCTTCCGCCCGGCGGCGTCGTCGTCGACGCGCCCGGCGACGCGGAGCTCGCGGCGCTGTACCGCGGCGCCGCGCTGGTCGCCGTGCCGTCGACGTACGAGGGCTTCGGGCTGCCGCTGCTCGAGGCGATGGCGTGCGGCGCGCCCGTGCTCGCCGCGCGCGCCGGAGCGCTGCCCGAGGTTGGCGGCGATGCTGCCGCGTGGGTCGACGACGCGCACGATCCTGCGGCGTGGGCGCGCGCGCTGCGCGATCTGCTTGCGGACGACGCGGCGCGCGCCGATCTCGCGGCGCGCGGTCCGGCGCGCGCCGCGACGTTCTCGTGGGACCGGTGCGCTTCGCAGACCCTGGACGTGCTCGCGGACGCCGCTCGCGCGTGAAGGCGCTGCTCGTCGTTCGATCCGACGCGCGCTCGAAGCACGGCGGCGACGTCGTGCACGCCGAGCGCACCGCCGCGGCGCTGCGCGCGCTCGGCGCCAGCCCGGACGTCGTCGCCAGCGACGCGCCCGATCCGCGCGGCTACGACGTCGCGCACGTGTTCGGCATCTTCGACCCGCCGCGCGCTCGCAGCCAGATCGACGCCATCCGCGCGCACGGAACGCCGCTTGCGCTCTCGCCCATCTGGCTCGACTTGCGCGCGCTGTTCGCGACGGCTCCCGTCATCGAGCGCGCGCTCGCAGCTCGCAGCCCCTCGGACGTCGAGCGGCGGCTCGCCGCGTTACGTCGCATCCAGACGCATCTGCCGTGGCGCGGGTCCGTCGCGCGCAACGCGGACCGCCGGCTCGACGAGCAGCGCCGTCTCGTGCACGACGCCGATATCGTGCTTCCGGCCAGCAATGTCGAAGCGTACCTGTACGGCGAGCGGTTGCGCGCAACATCGATCCCGTTCGTCGTCGCCCCGCTCGGCGTCGACGACGACGCGTTCGCCGTGGACCGGCCGAGCGCGCGCGCCGGCGTGCTGTGCGCCGGCCGCGTCGAGCCGAAAAAGAATCAGGCCGCGCTGCTGTACGCGCTGCGGGACGTCGACGTCGACGTCACCATCGTCGGCAGCACGTACGACGCGCGATACCTTGCGCTCTGCCGGCGCTGGGCGACGCCGCGCACGCGGTTCGTCGCTCATGCCGGCCGCGGCGAAATTCTCGCCATGATGGCGCGCGCAGCCGTGCATGCGCTGCCGTCTTGGCTCGAAAGTCCGGGCCTGGCGTCGCTCGAAGCCGCCGCGACGGGTGCGCGCGTCGTGACCGGCGACCGGGGCTGCGAGCGCGAGTACTTCGGCCCGGACGTCGACTATGCGAACCCGGCCGATCCGGCGACGATCCGCGACGCCGTGCTGCGCGCGCTGCGGCGCGGCGCCCGCGACCGGGGAGACGCGCTCGAGCGCCGTCTGGGCGGCTTCACGTGGCAGCGGACGGCGGCTGCGACGCTCGACGCATACGCGCGCGCGACAGCGGCGCGCGGCTGATGCGGATTCTCGTCGCAGCGGAGCGCCTCGGCCACGCCGGCGGCATGGAGCGTTACCTCGAGATCGTGCTGCCCGCGCTCGCGGCGGCGGGCGCGACGGTGCACGCGATCGCGCGGGCCGTCGACGCCGTTCCGCACGGCATCACCGCGCAGCAGATCGCGTGGGCCGACGAGCACGATGCCCCGAGCGGGCACGCGCGCCTCGCCATGCAGCACGCCATTGCCGACTTCGCGCCGGACGTCGCGGTCGCGCACAACGTGATGGACGCGGGAGTCGTCGAAGCGCTACGGGCGGCGCCGCGGCTGGCGTACCACGCGCACGATCATCGCCCGTTCTGCCCCAACGGCGACCGCATGTTTCCGCGCAGCGCGCGCATCTGCGCGCTGCCGATCGGGCGGGCATGCGCGGTTCATTCGCTCACCGACGGCTGCGGATACGGACCTCGGCGCCGCACGTTGACGCTGATCGGGCGGCGAGGGCGCATGCGCGACGCGGTCGCCGCGGCCGACGCGATCGTGGTCGCATCGTCGTACATGGCGGACATTGCTGCGCGCAACGGCATCGAGCCGGCACGCGTTCACGAGGTGCGCGCCGCCGTTGGCCGACGACGCGTACGGCGCGGGCGAACGCGCGGGCTCCGCGCGCGTGGTCGTTTTCGCGGGCCGCGTCGTGCCCCAGAAGGGCCTCGACGCGCTCGTGCGCGCGGTCGCAACGGTATCACCGCGACAACGGCCGGCCGTCATGGTGCGTTGGCGACGGTCCGGCGCTGTCGGACGCGCGCGACGAGGCAACGCGTCTGGGCGTGACACTGCACGCGCGCGGCAGCGTCGGACCGGACGAGGTGCGCGACGCGATGGACGCATCGTCGCTCGTCGCGCTCCCGTCGGTCTGGGCCGAACCGTTCGGCTACGTGGGCATCGAAGCGTTCGCGCGCGCACGCCCCGTCGTCGCATACGACGTCGGCGGCGTCGGCGCGTGGCTCGAGCAAAATCGAAACGGCATCGTCGTCGGGCGCGGGAACGAAGTCGCCCTGGGCGACGCGATGCAGATGCTGCTCGACGACGACCCGAACCGCGAGCGGCTCGGGCGAAACGCGCGCAGCGACGCCGAGCGCTTCCGGCTCGCCCCCACGGTCGGCCGCCTGCTCAACGTGTACCGCTCGGCGTGAAGCTGCGCGGCGCGAGCGCGTCGATCACCCACTGCTCGCCGTCCCACACCATCGTGACGTGCTCGACGAGGTGGAGCGCGCGGCGCGGGTCGTCGCGCGCGTTGCCGTCGAGCCATACGTCGAGCGACGTCCCGCGCGTCGGGCGCACCGTGATCTGCGGCGACGCGAAGAGCTCGTAGCGGTCCATCAGGTCGTTGGTGCTCATCGTCGCGCGCACGCGCGGCGAAAGCATCGCGTACGCGAAGCTCCAATGCGCGCCTTCGATATCCTGATAGTAACGCTCGAGCACGGCGCCGAGATCCGGATCCGCCGGCGCCGGTCGCGGGCTCGCGGCGCTGAGCGAGCGCGGCGGCTCGGACGACGCTGCCGCCGCGGCGTCCCGGCGATGCGCCGGCGAGCAGGCACCGCAGGCCAACACGCCCGCGATCGCCACGGTCGAAAGCACCCGCAGTCCGCGCATCGCGTGCCTCTTCCGCACGGCGACCGCGTGGGCCCGCGAGCACGCAGGGCGAAAGGCGATGAATGCGTTCAGTGCTGCTGGTCCTCGCCGCCGTCACGCTGATCGGCTGCGCCCGCGGCCCTTCGGCCGGTCCGCCGAGCACGTGCACGCCGGACGTCAACGCCGGGCTCGCGGCGCTGATCGCGCAGGACGCGGCGCGCCCTATCGACGGCGTGATGCTGTGCGGAACGACGTTCGGGCCGTCGCGTCCGATCGGCGGCGGACCGCACGGCGGGCACGCGCTGATCCCCGTGCGCGTCGCGCTTCCCGGGGGTTCGACGGCGCTCGTGGAGGTCGTGACGAACGACGCGCTCGACGGCGTCGTCACCGCTCCGCGCGGAGCAGCCGTCGCGGCGCTCGGGCAGTACTACCGCACGACGGCGGGGCAGCGTCCGTTCGTCGCAGGAATCCACGAGACGCACTGCGCGACGCACCGCGGCGGCGCGGACGGCTGGGTCACGGTCGACGGCAAGCGTTACGGGTGCTGACCGTCAGCGCAGCAACGGCACGCCGCTGGGGTAGATCGGGCGGTCGATGAGCGCTTCGAGGACCTCGGCGCGCGCCGTGAGCGCGACGCCGCAGAAGCTCGCGAACGCCTCACGCTCCGCTTCGCCTTCCGCGAAACGCTCGGTCTGCGTGAGATCGACTTTGCCGGAGACCGGCAGGAAGCGCACGTAGCGGCCGTCGTCGTCGTCGCCGGCGTCGACCAACCCCGCATCGGCGAAGATGCGGACGGCGGCGCCGACCGTGGTGCCGTCGACGCGGTCGAAGTCGAGCGTCGCCGCAATGTCCGCATACGGCTGCCGCAGCACGTCGTCCGCCGACATCCGCTTCATCGCGGCGTACAGACGGCGCAGCGTCGGCAGCGTCGGCGCGGCGCGCTCGATGATGAAGTCGTTGATGTTGCGGTCTTTCTCCCCGAACAGCAGGTGGATCGACGCGTCCTCGCCGTCGCGTCCCGCGCGGCCCGACTGCTGGTTGAACTCCGTGAAGTCGAAGTTGAGGTGATAGAGGAACACGTGGCGCACGTCGGGCAGGTCGATGCCTTCGCCGAACGCCGACGTCGCGACGACGACGCGAATGAGCCCTTCGCGGAAATAGCGCTCGACCTGCGCGCGCTCGGCGCTGCCCACGCCCGCGTGGTAGAACGCCACGTCCGCGCCGGTGAGCCCGCGCAGCTTCTGCGCCGTCTTCGTCGCCTCGGAGCGCGAGTTGCAGTACACGATCGCCTTGTCTCCGGTGCGCACGAAGCGCTCGATGTACGCGAGCTTGTTCGTCGTGCTGCGCGCGTCGACGACGTGCAGGTTGTCGCGCACCGTCGGATCGATGACCCACGCGTCGATGCCGAGCACCGCGCGAATCTTCGCGAACGCGTCGTCGCCCGCCGTCGCGGTCAGCGCGAGCACCTGCGGCGCGCCGAGCGCCGCGATCGACTCGCCGAGCCGCTGGTACGCGGGCCGGTGCGTCGACTCGAACACGTGGTGCGCCTCGTCGACCACGATGAGCGCCGGGCGCGAAACGGTGGTGCGGAAGCGGTCGATGTGGTACTGCACGAACTCCGGCGTCGCGCAGATCACATCCCACTCGCCGGTCTCGAGCGCGGTGTTCAGCGCGGCGCGCTCGCCGGCGTCGATCGCGCCGTTCGCGCGGTGAATGCGCACGCCGAGCGGCTCGAGCCGCCGCACGAGCGCGTCGTACTGATCGTTCGCGAGCGCGCGCAGCGGATACAGCACGACGGTCTTGGCGCCGTCTTCGAGCGCCCGCACCGCGGCCGGATACTGAAAGCACAGCGACTTGCCGCGCCCGGTGCCGAGCACCGCGAGCGTGTTCCGGCCGGCGTCGACCCGGTCGAGGACGGCGCGCTGCGCGTCGCGCAGCGGCCGGTCGCCGATGAGCGCACGCAGCACGTCGTCGCGCTCGGCCGGCGCACGTTCCGCCGTCGCCGTACCGAGCGCATCGCGCAAGCGCGTCACGTAGATGTTGATGCCGAAGCTGCGCGTGCCGCCGCCGGTTACGGCGGTCACCTCGGCGGTATAGCGATCGCCCGCGTCGATGTTGGGCGCGACGCGCTTCGCGATGCCGCGGTTGAGGAAACCGAGCTGCAAGCTGCCGAACCACACGCCGATCGCGTTGGGATCGTACCGGTTCGCCGGGTCGCGGCGCAGGTCGAGCGGCGCGCCCGCCTGCACGCCCGCGACGACGTCCTGGCGGCCTTCGAAGCTCACGCCCGCGACCTTCGTGTTGAAGCCGCTCGCATCACCGATGGTCGCGTACGGGTCGCGGTCCAGGAACGCCGCGGACTTCGCGTACAGCTCGTCGAGAAACGCCGAAGCCGGTGTCTCTTGCGCCCCTTCGACAGGCTCAGGGTGACGTGAAGCAACGCCGCCGTCCATAACGAGCTGGGTGCCCCGCCCCCCGCCACCGCGAGCTTGCGCGTCGTCACCCTGAGCTTGTCGAAGGGCGTCCTGCGGCTCGGCGTAAGACGCGAGAAGCCGCTCGAAGGCGGCTTCCGACGGGGTGGGCGGTGGGAGCTTGTGGCTCCCACGCGCGGAGCGCGAACGCGACGGCGGCGTCGCCGAATCCACTAGACCGGTTTGTGCTCGGGTTCGTGCTCGGGCGCAGGCTCGTCGCCGAGGTTCAGCCGGATCTCCTCGTGACCGAGTTCCGCGGCTTCGTCGTGCAGGCCGAGCGCCTGCGCGTCGAGCGGATCGATCTCGTGCTCTGCAACCGGTTCGTGCGGCGCGTCGGCGTGATGCGGCAGCTCGGCGCCGAAGTTGCGGTTCTCGAGCTTCTCGAAATCGATCTCTTTCTGCGAGCGCTTGTAGCGCGGCGGCGGCGCGGTACGCCGCGACGCGCCCTGGCGCTCGAGGTCGCGTCGCGCGCGCCGTGCTGCGGCGACCGCCTCGCGGTCGCGCTGCACCGCCGCCTGCGATGCCGCGCCGGAGCGCGCTGCCGCAACGGACCTCGGCTGCGCGGCGAGCGACGAGCGGTGGAAGATTCCGCCGCCGCGCTTGTGCACGCGCTTCTGCAGTACGGCGACGAGCGGTGCCGAGTAGAAGATCGAGTGGTAGCCGCCGGAGCAGATGCCGACCAGCAGCGCGAACGCGAAGTTCTGCAGCGAGGCGCCGCCGAACGCCAGCAGGGCGACCAGCGTGATGACGACGGTCGCGAGCGTGTTGACCGAGCGCGTCATGGTCTGCAGGATCGACGTGTTGACGATCTCGTCGAACGGCTTGCCGTCCATCACCTTGACGTTCTCGCGAATCCGGTCCAGGATCACGATCGTGTCCATGACCGAATAGCCGATGACCGTCAGCACGGCGGCCAGGAACGCGTCGTCGACGCGGCGGCCGGCGATCGCGTAGATGCCGATCATCATCAGTGAGTCGCGCACGAGCGCGACCACGCACACCCAGCCGAAGATCAGATTCCAGCCGAACCGGAACGCGATGTAGAGGAACTGGATCGCGATCGCGATCACCAGCGCCTTGATCGCGTTGATGAGGTACTCGCGCGAGAGCGACGGCCCGACCGTCGAGATCGCGGATGCGGACCGGTCGACCGGCGCAACCTTGTTCAGCGCGGCCCAGAACGAGGTCGAGTCGTTGCCGAAGTCGTGCTGCGTCTCGATCGTCCAGCGCTCGTCCGCCGGCTCATTGGGTTTGGACAGCGTGTTGATGCGCGCGTCGGTGACGCCCACGGGGGCGATCGCGCTCGCGATCGCGTCCTTGCTCGCGGGCTTGGTGAACTTCACCGTGACGTCGGTGCCGCCGGTGAACGACAGGCCGAGCCGCAGCGGCGACCCGTCCTTCCACCAATGATAGCCCATGAAGAGCACGCCGGCGAGGATGACGGCGTACGAGATCGCCGAGACGACGCGGAACCAGCCGACGACGTTCCAGTTCAGACGACGGAAGAACATTAGCTACGGGCCTCCGCCCGAACGAGCGCGCCGCCCGTGCTGCCCGCGCCGTACGCGGCCTTCGAAGTCACGAGATTGTTGTCGACCACCAGGTCCATGAAGAACCGCGTCACGACGACGGCGGTGAACAGCGAGAACGCGGTGCCCCAGAAGAGCGTGTACGCGAACCCTTTCACCGTGCCGGTGCCCAGCATGTACAGGACGCCCGCGCCGACGATCGTCGTGAAGTGCGAGTCGAAGACGGAGCTGAACGCGCGCTGGAAGCCGATGCGCACCGCTGCACGCAGCGACTTGCCGGCCCACAGCTCTTCTTTGATGCGCTCGAAGATCAGGACGTTCGCATCGACCGCCATACCGATGGAGAGCACGAAGCCGGCGATGCCGGGCAGCGTGAGCACGGCGTGCGCGACCGAAAGCAGCGCGAGCAGCGCGAGCACGTACACGACGAGCGCGAAATCCGCGAGCAGGCCGGGAAGCCGGTACATCACGACCATGAAGATCAAGACGAGCGAAAGGCCCGCGATCGACGCGGCGAGCGACTTCTGCAGGTCTTCCTGACCCAGCGTCGCGCCGACGTCGTCCTTCTCGATGATGCTGACGGGCACAGGGAGCGCGCCGGCGTTCAGCTCGTTGGCGAGCGTGGAGACCTGCTCTTCCGTGAACGATCCGTGGATCATCCCGTTGTCGGCGATGACGCCTTCGATGGTCGCGTCGCTGACCCACTTCTTGTCCAGGAAGATGCCCATGATCTCGTTCATGTGCGTGCGCGTCATGTCGGCGAACTTGCGCGGGTTCTTCGTGACGAAGTCGACCTGCGGCTCGTTGCCCTGCCCGAATCCGGGCGCAGCGCTCTTGAGCTCCGAGCCGCTGTAGACGACGGCGCCGGAGTCCTTGTACGCGCCGTTCGGATCGTTCGCGTACTTCGGGTCGGAGCGCGCGCGCTGCGAAACCTTCGGCGGCTCGATCTTGAACTCGAGCACCGCGACCTGCTTGAGCAGCGTCTCGAGCTGGTCCGCGTTCTTGACGGCGGGCACCTCGACGAGAAGCCTGTCGGTGCCCTGCTTCGTGATCACCGGCTCGGAAACGCCGAGGCTGTTGACGCGCTTGTCGACGACCAGCTCGACTTGGTTCTGCACCTCGGGCGTGATCTTCGGCACGTCTTTCGTCGGCTGAAGTTGCAGCAGCACGCGTGCGCCGCCCTGAAGGTCGAGACCGAGGTGGATCTTCTTCTGGATGGGCACGATCGCCCACACGCAGAGGCCGACCAAGGCCAACAGGAGGACCGACTGAACCGGCCTCTTGAGCTTATTCCACATGTACCGTACTAGCCGCGAGTAGGCCCGTTCGTGTCATTGCTGAGCCTACCGAAGGGCGGGAAGGGGAGAACCCTCGGATCGTAGCATGGGGGCCGGACAGCGTCAAACGACGTTGGAGACGTCCGGCCGGCAAGGGGGACCAGCGACCGGGCGCACGGAGGGCAACGTGACCGACGGCCGAGGCGTCGATGCAGGACTCCTGCAAACCCGTTACCGCCTCACGAAACAGCGGGCCGCGATTCTGCGCGCGCTCGACGACGGCGCGCACCTCACCGCGGAAGCGATTCACGAGCGCGTGCGCGCCGAGCTTCCCGCCGTGAGCCTTGGCACGATCTATCGCACGCTGGACATCTTGCGCGGGATCGGGCTCGTGCAAGTCTTCGCACACGGCGGCGCGGCGCGCTACGAGGCGGCGCTCGACAAGCATCACCACCTCGTGTGCGTCGCGTGCGGCGAGATCGTCAACGTCCCGGCGCCGCAAGTGCTCTCGCTCGCGCTCGCCGCCGCGCAGGACAACCGCTACAGCGGCGTCGACGCGACGCTCGTGATCACCGGCCGCTGCGCGCGCTGCGCAGGGCTCGCACGCAACGGCCTGACGTAGCACCGTCCCGCGACGCGGGCGCGCTCAGCCCGGAAGGCTGAGGTCGCGGCGCGTCTCGAGGTACTCCTTCGCCTTGCCGACTTCCGTGCCGAGCGCGTCGACCGTGCGCTCCATCGACGAGAGCGCCTTGATGCGGTAGTCGGCCATGCCGTCGATCGTCGCGCGCACGTTCGCGAACGCTTCCTTGAGCTTGTCGACGTCGATCGTCGCGCTCGACGCGCCTTCCTGGATGCGGGTCGCATTCGAGCGCAGGATCGCCGACGTCGACGCGATCAGGTTGGACGTGGTCGACTGCAGCGCGGTGATCTGATCGAGCACGAGCTTTTGGTTCGCGACCGCCTGCGCGGTGACGACCGCGGTACGCAGCGCGGCGACGGTCGTCGTCGTGGCGCGGTCGACGCCCTTGGCGAGCTCGGCGTTGTTGCGCTTGATGAGGTCGAGCGCCATGTAGCCCTGCACGTTGACGGCGAGCTGCGTCGCGATGTCCTGCTGCTTCTGCCGCGCGGCGAACAGCACGTCTTCCTGCAGCGCGCGCGCCCGCTCGGGCTCGGTCGCCTGCAGCTTTTCGACCTCGCGCGCGACCGCGTCGCCGAGCGCCCGCGCAAGGTAGCCGTGCTTCTCGAGCTCGCCCATCAGCGACCACATCGTCGCCTTCTCCTGCTCGATGGCCGCGTTGTCGCGCAGCAGTTCGTCCTTGCCGCGGCGCAGGCTCTCGATGATCGCGTTCAGGTGCGACTGCGACGACTCATAGCCGCGGAAATAGTCGCGCAGCTTGTTGCCGAACGGAATCACGCCGAGCAGCTTCTTGGGCGAGAAGAGGTCGCCCTGACGCGACGGGTCCAGCTTGTCGATCGTGCCGCGCAGGTCGATGAGCGACTTCGCGACCGGCGAGCCTTCGTCGAGCGCGGCCATCGCGCGGGTCGGCCGGTCGAGCATGCGGTTCGACACGCTGGACGAGCGCCCGATCTCCGTCGTCGCGAGCGCTTCGAGCGCGCGCACGCGTTCTTTGTATGCCTCGCCGTCGCGCGGCAGCGTGACGAGCTCGCTCGCGAGGTGCGCCGCCTGGGCGTCCAGCTTCGCGCGCTCGTCGCCGGGCACCGGTACCTTACCGATCGCATCGGCCGCGGCGACGGCCGTCACCGGCTCGGGCGGCGTGAGCATCGGCGGCTGCAGCTCCTCAGACACAGATTCCCTCTCGCATGGCGGATCGGCTGAAGGCCGAACGCGACGGATTCGCCGGACGCGAATCCACTAGTCGTTGAGCCCGACTTGGAACGTGAGCGGGACCGTCTTCGGCTCGCCGCGCTTCTCGACCGACGTGCCGATCGCCATGAACTCGATCACGTGCGGATTCCAGATGTGCGTCTTTTCGACGATCTGCATGCCGACGATGCCGTCCGAGCCGTGCCCTTCGGCTTCCGACTGCATGCGCGCCATCGCGAGCTCGCGCGCGTCGTAGATCGCCTCGGTGTAGTTCTGCAGCTCGACGTTCGTGCCGATCGTGCGCATCATCTGGGAGAAGCCCTGATGCGCGATATGGTAGACGCAGTTGCCGAGCACGAGCTCGCGCGGCACGTAGCCCGTCGACGTGACGAGCTTGTAGAAATCCTGAACGCTGAAGTCGGATGTGAACGGCTTGTTGTCGCGCGTGCGCCACGTTCCGGAACCGTCCGGCGCCTTCACCGCGGTGCCGATCGCCGTGAACTCGAGCGCGTTCTCCGCCCACGCATAGCCGCCCACCTCGAGGCGCACGCCGACGATGCCGTCGGCGCCGAGCACGTCCGCCTCTTCTTCCATGCGCGTCATCGCGAGCTCGCGCGCCTCGTACATCGCCGCGGTGAGGTACTGCAGCTCCTGGTTCTGATAGAAGTTGCCGTACTGGATGCCGACGTGGTAGATCGAGCTGCCGAGCACAAGCCCGAGCGGACGCCATCCCATCTGCTCGAGCAGCACGAACTCGGACACGGACAGATCGCTGGTGAACAGCGGCGCGCCGCCCTCGCCGCGCATGCGCCGCAGACGCGATACGGCGTCGAGCGGGACGCCGCCCTCCGTGGTGCGGACCTCGGACTGCTGCTGCTGGTTCTTGTTGATGCCGAAGAAGCTCATCGTGCCTCCCTGAAGAGCCGGGTGAGTGTTTCGCGAGCGCTGCGCTCGCGCTCGGCGTACGCGCCGAGATCCGCGATGAGCCCTTGCGTCCACTCGCCGATGTCCACGGCGAGCGTCTTGTTCTTGATGCCGCGCAGGTAGCGCGTCACGGTCGCTTCGACGTGCCCGATGCGCGAGCGCACGAGCGCGTAGCGCAGCAGGTCATCGCGCCGCGGGACGTCCAGTGCGACCTCCTCGATCGGGCCGCGGCCGAGGAAGCCGGCGCGGCGAACCGTGACGACCGCGGGGAACGCGCGCGCGAGCCGGTCCGCCGCAACCTCGAGGATCGCCGCCGGGTCCGAACTGCTCTCGGATTCGAGCCGCTCCAGCAGGCGGCGCACGAGCGTCGCCGGCGGCGCCGTCGACGGGTCGAGCGGCTCGAGAGCGGCGGGCGGGTCAGGCAGCGACTCGAGCGGTCCGAACCGCTCGGTGAGAAACGCGCCGTTCGTCGCGAGCGCCGCCTCGGCGGTTTCGCTGAGCACCGCGAGGCGTTGCGCCGTCGCGCGCTCGAGCAGCCGCAACTGATCGACGAGCATTTCGGCGGCGGTCGCGTCCCGCCGCGCGGGCGGGATGTCCTCGAACGCCTTGAGCGTGTCGGGCAGATAGCGGCGCTCCGTCTCACGCAGCGCATACGCCGCCTCGTCGCTCCCGCCGGACGCGACGAGCCGCTCCGCCTGTGCGAGCATCGCCTCGATTCGCGAAACGATCGTCTCGGCTTCGGCCGGCAACCCGTCCACGCTGCGTCGTACCGGAGGACCGCCTTGATGTTGCACGGCGATGTGGACTACGGCGAGGGCGGTCGAAAAGGCTCTTTGGGTGCTTGCTCTGCCGCGCTCGTCTTGCTACCATGGCGCAACGCACCGGCGCCTCTCCGAGGCGCCTCATCGCACGAGCGGGGGAGTTCGTCACCGATGGCCGAGCATGCCAAGATCACGCCGCAGTCCGTCGCCGAGGCGGCCAAGGGCAACGACCTGGACACGTTGGAGACCGTTGCCGACGACGCGCGCGTCGCCATCGCGCGCTCCGCGCGCCACGCCGACGTAACCTTCGAAGGAGCCGCCGCGCACGCGCACGGCATCGCCGAGCACGAGATCATCCAAGTTCGCGAGGCGCTCACGCAGCTGGAAGGCCGGATCGCGCAGTTGCGCGCGGCGAACGCGCCGCCCAAAGCGGCGCCGCAACAGGACGCACCGGCCGCAGAAACCGGCACCTCGCCCGCATAGCACGCCCAGCTGCGCCGGTCGAGAGACGATCGCCGAGATGGTCCAGCGAACCGCCTACCGCCGCAAATTCGAGATCCCACCGGCCGGTCCGGCGTCGTTCCCTTCGTCGCAGCACGGCGCCGCTGCCGGACATGCCGCGCCGCCCGCGCTCCAGCGAGCGCACAAGCTCGCGAACTTTGCCGTGCTGCGCAGCGCGCCCACATCCCCACCCGGCGCCCAAGGCATCATCCAGCGGACGCGATGGACGTACGACGCGATCAACTCCACGTGGGTCCAGGGAAGTAGCAGCAGCACCGACACCGACCCTCACCCCGATCCGAACTCCGGCACCGCGAACCTCAAGAAGAACCCGTCGCATGGCGATGTGTACGACCAGAACACCGGTCAGCACAAAAGCCCAATCCGACGCGCGCTCGCCATTGCCGGACGCTCGTCGGGCGCGCTGAGCTTCTACGACCGCCGGGCACGCACGGGATACGCCTACGCGTCCGGCAAGAACCGGCAGGGCCCGCACACGGTCGCGCACATCGCGAAGCGCGTGGCGCTGTATGCGGCCGTCCGCGCCGGCAGAAGGATCAGCAACCTCATCGATTCCCCCGCATTGCCGCGCCCACGCCGGATGAACCGGATGCTGCGCGCCCGATTGGAAACGCGCGGGCCGAACTGGAAGACCAAAACGAGGAAGCTGCGCACAAAGTACATCCGAGCGTACCGGCGATTGTACTTCACGGCGAAGAATCACCCCAGCAAAGCGAAGCGGTTGGACGCCATGCGCCGTGCGATGGAGCTCAATCCGGCGACGGTCTACAACATCGGCTCGGGAAAGACGAGCGCCTCGCAGATCGCCGGCAAGGGCGAGAACCGGCGTGCCGCCGCCCGAGACTGGCGGAAGGTCATGAAGCACCTCAACACGCCGGCCAGCTCTCTGGGGCTCGCGACGATGGATACATCCGGAGCGACGTCTCGCGAGCGCAGGGAAGCGAACCGCAGCGCACGCTCCTTGGGTCAGCTGCTCCATCGCAACGAGGTCTCGGAAGACTCCGGCAGCAGCGAAAGCGACTCGGAGATCGACGACTTGGACGAAGAGTAGGCGCGTCAACGCGGCGCGCAGTCGCCGCTCACGGCGTCGATCACGCCGGCCGGCGCGAGCGCAAGCTCGTGCGGCAGCTCGCCGTACGCGTACACCGCGAGCGGCCCGAGCGTGCGGGTGATGAACTCCGCCAGCAGCGCGCGCAGCGGCGCGGTGACGACCAGCGCATGCGGCGCGCACGCCGGATCGCTCGCGTAGCGCGCGATTGCATCGCGAACGTGCGACGCGGTCCGGGGATCCGGCGCAAGACCGCCGTCCGGCGTCCACATGCGCACGAGCTCGGCCTCGAACGCGGGCGCGACGATCAGCGGGCGCAGCGTTCGAACGCCGTCGCGCCGCAGCTGCTGCGGTACGAGCGCCAGACGCAGAGCTTCGGCCAGCTCGCGCGCGTCGCGCGACGCGCCCGCGGCGTCGATCAGCGCTTCGAACGCCGCGACGACGTCGCGCGGCCAGACGCGCTCGCGCAGCAGGTGCACGAAGGCGCGATGCGCGGTCGCGACCGGAAGCGCGTCCGTGCCGACGTCTTTGACGAGCGTCGGCACCGTCGCGCGCAGGTGCTCCACCAGCGTCTGGAACTCTTGCCGCCCGAACAGCTCGGCCGCATGCGTCCGTGCGATTTCCGCGAGGTGCGAGCCGACGATGGAAATCGCGTCGAACGTCAGCGTCCCCGCCTGCTGCGCGGCGGCCTGCGCTTCGACGGGGATGCTGCGCGCCGGTAGACCGTAGACGGGCTCGACGGCCGGATCCCCGGCGAGTCGGGCGAGCGCCGCAGGCTCGCCGACCGCAAGAAGGCGGTCGAGCGCGACGCTTCCGTGCGCCACCGCGCGGTCGCGCACCCGGATCGCGTACGTGCGCGGGTCGCGCAACGGATCGTCGCGCAGGCGAACGCCGGGGATCACGATGCCGATCTCGGCGGCGAGCGCGCGCCGCACGTCGGCGATGCGATCGAGAAGTGCTTCACCGTTCGGCGGCACGAGGAGCCCGTACAGATCGGCGCCGACGTCGATCGCGAGCCCGTCGACGCCCACGAGCGCGAACGCCGTCTCCGGGCGCCGCACCGCTTCCCTGCGCCGCGTCTCGGCTCGCGCGCGTGCCTGTCCGTCGAGCGCGCGCTTGTGGCGCTCCGCGAGCAGCGCGCCGCCGAACGCGGTGATGCCGAGCGCGCCGAAGAGCGGCCCGGGGAACGCGGGAACGAACGCCAGCGCGAACACGAGCGCGGCTGCCACGCGCAGCACGTCGGGGCGCGCGAGCAGCTGCGCGGCGAGGTCGACGCCGAGCGCGCCGTCGCCGGCGACGCGCGTGACCATGAGCCCCATCGCCGTCGAGATCAGGAATGCCGGGAGCGTCGTCAGCAGCGCGTTGCCGATGGAAAGGATCGCGAACGTCTCGATCGCTTCCACCGGCGCCATGCCGTGGTAGACCGTGCCGGTGACGACACCGCCGATCAAGTTCAGCACGACGATGACGAGCGCGGCGACGGCATCACCCTTGACGAACTTGCCCGCACCGTCCATCGCGGCGTAGAAGTCCGCTTCGCGCTGCACGCGCACCCGCTTGCGGCGCGCCGCACCGGCGTCGAGCATCCCGGCGTGCAGATCGGCGTCGATCGCCATCTGCTTGCCCGGCATCGCGTCGAGCGTGAAGCGCGCGCACACTTCGGCGACGCGCTGTGCGCCGCTCGCGATGACGACGAACTGGATCGTGATGAGGATCGCGAACACGATCAGGCCGACCACGACGTTCCCGCGCACCACGAAGGCGCCGAAGGCGGGGATCAGCGCGCCGACCGCGCCCGGCTCGTGCCCTTGCGTGAGGATCAGCCGCGTGGCGCTCACGTCCAGCGCGAGCCGGAACAGCGTGGAAAGCAGCAGGCACGGCGCGAACGCGGAGAACTCGAGCGGTTCCTCGACGCGCAGGCTGATCAGCAGCACCAGCGCGGAGCCGAACATGTTGAGCGCGAGCAGCGCGTCGAGCAGCGGCGGCGGCAGCGGCACGACGAGGATCGCGACGACCGACAGCACGGCCACGGCGAACGCGGTCGTGAGCCGGGACGTCACGCGAGCAGCCCTTCGTGCGCGAGATCGGCGATGATCTGGGCGACCGCGACGTACGCATCGAGCGGAATCGCCCGGCCGCTCTCGCCCTGCGCGTAGAGCAGCCGCGCGAGCGCGACGTCCTCGATCAGCGGAATTCCCCGATCGCGTGCGATGGCACGCACGCGCAGCGCGGCGTCGTCGACCGCGCGCACGAGAATCTCCGGAACCGGAACCGCCGGCGGTGCATAGCGCAAGGCCACCGCGACGTGCGTCGGGTTCACCACGACGAACGACGCTTCGCGCGTCCGCGCGACACCGTCTCGCGCGACGGCGCGGTGCGCGCTCTTGCGCCGCGCGCGCGCGTGCGGATCGCCGTCGTTCTCCTTCGCGTCGCGCCGGAGCTCGTCGAACGACATGCGCAGTCCGTGCAGCCAGCGCCGCCGGACGAGCACGAGGTCGACGACGGCGAACGCCGACCCGACCGCAATCGTCGCGACGCATGCGCGCAGCGCAGCGGAGCCGGCGAGCCATGCCGCCGCGCCGCCGCTGCCCGCGACGCGCGCCGCGACCATCGCGTCGTACGCGACGGGAGCGACCGCGAGCAGTGCGGCCGCGAGGGCGCAGCTCGCGCGCGCGAGCCCGACCAGCGCGTGTCCGCCCGCCATGCGCTTGACGCCGGCGACCACGTCGAGCCGCTTCACATCAAGACGAACCGGCGCGAACGACAGCCCTCCCGACTGCGCGAGCGCCACCGCGACCGCGGTGGCCGCCGCCGCTGCGGCGGGCGCGAGCGCGGCGGCGGCGAGCTCGACGATCGGCAGCGCCGCACCGGACGGACCGCGCCGCAGCGCGCTCGCGGCGGCCGCCGCCGCAACCGGCACGGCGATCGTGGCGGTGCACGTCGCCCCCGCGAACGCGGCGACGCTCGACAGCTCGGCGGAGCGCGCGACGTTCCCTTCGCGCTTTGCGCGGCGCCGGCGCGACGGTGTCGGCTCGAAGCGCTTGTCGCTCATCGAACCGCGCTCCAGGGAAGCACGAGCCACGGGCGCGCGCCCGCCGGCGCCAGTGCGGGTACCGTGACCACGGTGACGAGCAGCGCCGCCGCGAACACGACGGGGAAGGTGATGCTCATGCTGGACAGTCGCGGCACGACGCGCATGACCGCCGCAAACGCGAGGTGCACGGACGCCGCCACGGCGATCGCCGGCATCGCGAGGAGCAGCGCCGCCCGTACCAGCGTCTGCGGGAGCGCGAGCGCGTACCGCAGCCAGTCGTCGGGCAGAGCGGCCGCGCCGGCGGGCACGTGCGCGAACGACGACGCGAACGCCTCGACGACCGGCACCCAGCCGTCGAGCAGCAGAAAGGCGACCAGGAACACCGAGGACCAGAGCCGCCCGAACGCTTGCGCGTTCGTGACGTTCGCACCCGGAACGCTGCCGCGCACGCCGAGGTAGTCATCGATGGTGCGACCGGCGAAGAAGGCGCCGTCGTAGAGCAGCGCGGCGCCGAAGCCGATCGCCGCGCCGAGTACGAAGTCTGCGGCCAGCGCGAACGCCAGCGCGGCGAAGCCGAGCTGCGGCGCCCGCGCGACCGACGGCGCGACGGCAAACGCGAGCGCTGCTGCGATACCCGCGCGCACGGTGTGCGGCACCGATGGGTGCGAGAAGCACGGAGCGCGCGCCGCGAGTCCCGCCGCGCGCGCGAACACGAGCCACGTCGTCGCGTCGAAGCCGGCCACGTCAGCCGCGCGCCAGCGCGACGATGTGCGCCATCACGTCGCGCAGCAGCTGCGCGCAGAGCGCCATGCCGAATCGGCCGCCCAGCGCGACGACGGCGCCGACGGCGAGCAGCTTCGGCAGCATCGTGAGCGTCTGTTCCTGAACCTGCGTCGCCGCTTGCAGGATCGCCACGGCAGCGCCGACGGCCGCGCCCGCAACGAGCACGGGAAGCGCGAGCACTGCCGTGACGACGAGCGCCTCGCGCACGAGTCCGTCGAAAGCGTCCACGCCGCCACCGTAGCGGCGGCGCATTGCCGCCGCGTTACGGCGGCGTGTTCACCAGGCTCGTCGAGCCGCCATCAGCGCGGAGAGGACCGCGCGCGTTGCCGGTGAGCGGTTCAGCGTGTAGAAGTGCACGCCGGGCGCGCCGCGCGCGAGCAGGTCGGCGACCTGCAGCGTCATGTACGCCACGCCGAGGTCGACGATCGCTTTCGGATCGTCGCGGCGCGCTTCGAGCTCGGCGCGCAGGCTCGGCGGGATCGTCGCGCCGCACATGCGCGTGAAGCGGTCGATCTGCTCGTAGTTCGTGATCGGCATGATGCCCGGCAGGATCGGCACGGTGATGCCCCAGCGACGCGCCTGCTCGACGAACTCGACGTAGCGCGCGTTGTCGAAGAACAGCTGCGTCACGAGGAACTCGGCGCCCGCGCGAACTTTCGCACAGAGGCTCTGCAGGTCGGCTTCGAGGCTGGCCGCCTCGGGGTGCTTTTCCGGGTAGCACGCGCCGCCGACGCAGAACGGAAACTCGCGTTTGACGAGCGCGATCAGATCGCTCGCGTGCTGCAGTCCGTTGTCGACCGGCACGAACGTGTCGCTTCCGCGCGGGGGATCGCCGCGAAGCGCCATGACGTTCTCGATGCCGCCGGCGCGCAGGTCCCGCAGCAGCGAGCGCAGGTCGTCGGTCGTCGCGCCGACGCACGTCACGTGCGCCATCACGTCGAAGCCGGCGTCGGTGCGCAGGCGCTTGGCCACATCGACGGTGCGCGCGCGCGTCGAACCGCCCGCGCCGTACGTGATCGAGACGAAACCGGGGTCGAGCGGCTTGAGCGTCTCGACGGTCCGGAACAGATTCGCCTCCGCCTCGTCGGTTTGCGGCGGAAAGAACTCGAACGAGAAGAACGGCCGGCGCGTCCGCAGCTTTTCCGCGATCCTCACGCGGTCCCGTTCTCTCGAGCGGCCAGCCCGCACCCCGGCAACGCGTCCACGAGCCCCGTTATCGGCGCCATTGGACAGGAGACGCTCAGCAGTGGCGGCCGGCGCTCGTCGCGGTCAACCGGCGACGGCGGCCGCCGCGCCCGCCGTGAGCCGCTCGAGCGCGCTTGCCACGGCATCGGCGCTCGGAGGGCGCTCCTCGGCGATCCACGCCGCGAGCACCGCGATCTGCGCGGCCGCCAGCGCAGCGGCGACCATCGCAGGCGGTACGTGCGCGGTGTAGCGCCGCGCCGCAAGCCGCTCCTCGATCAGCCGCGCCAGCAGCCGTGTGACGTGCGGCCGCGCCGCGCCGAGCACGATCGGCGCGGTCACCTTCCGGTTGGCCCACACGTGCTCCAGCGTCGCGCGCAATCGCACGTCGCGCGAGTCCATGAACGGCGTCGGCCAGCGGCACCACGATCGGCGTCATGCTTTGCTCGAGCACGTCGAGCTTGTTCTCGAAGTGCTCGTAGAACGTCGAGCGGCCGACGTTCGCGCGCTCGATCACGTCGCGGACGCTCACGCGCGCGTAGCCGCGCTCGAACAGAAGCGCGTTGAACGCATGGATCACGGTCGCACGCGTTCGGTCGACGCGCCGGTTCCGGACACCGGCACCCGGCTGTCCGGAACCGGACACCACGCGGCCATGCTCCATGCGACTTCACGCGAACGTCTGCTACGGTCGAGACCCTTTCACCCGTGAGGTCGCTTCGCATGTCCCAGTCCGAGCCGGCTGTCGCCGGCGCGAGCCGTCCCGCCCGGGACCGTCGCCGGCGCAACGATCGTCCTGTGCAGCCTGCGTCTCGATCGCGACCGTCGCGCACCATCCCGTGCTGCACCACGCGCACGGCAACGCCGACGTGCTCGCGCAGCTCCTGGCGCTCCGAACAGCGGACCAGACGGTGCACGGAATCCTCATCGCCGCCGTGATCGGCTTGGTGTTCGGATTCACGGTCTTCGCGCTGCGCCGGGGCCTCGGCTCGACGGCCGCGCTGGCGGGCTTGGTGGCCTACGCGCTCGGATCGGTCCCGGTGATCGGCGCCGCGATGATCGACGGCTTCGTCGTTCCGGCGCTCGCCGCGCGCTATGCGAACGGTTCGGAAAGTGCCGTCACCGGCGCGATGCAGCTCATCACGCTATGCGCGATCGCCATCCAAGTCTGCACGAAGGTGTGGCTGGTCGCGACATCGGCCGCGGTCGTCATTTGGTCGATGGATCTCGTCCGCGCAGCGGGCGTCAAGCGCGCGATCGGCATCCTCGGCTTCGTCGCCGGCGTACTCGTCGTCGTCGTCACGGCAATCACCGGGAACGTCAGCGCGCACACGCTCGGCATCGTCGTGCTGCTGCAGACGCTCTGGAACGTTGCCATCGGCGTCCTCATGATGCGCGGCGACGTATGAGCCCTCGTGACGGAGGTTGCACGACTCGCAACCCGATCATCATCGGAAGCTCTGCACGACGCCGTTGCATACGAGCGCCCAGCCGTCGACGCTGACGAACAGCAGCAGCTTGCACGGCAGCGAGATCACCGGCGGCGAGAGCATCACCATGCCCAGGCCCATCAGGATCGCGGAAACGGCGAGGTCGATCGCGACGAACGGCAGATAGAGCGCGACACCGATCGCGAAGGCCGACCGCAGCTCGCCGACGACGAACGCCGGAATGAGGACCGTGAGCGGCGCGTCGTTCGGCGCCTCATCGGGTGCGCGGTGCGCGACGCGCGCGAAGACCGCCAGATCGCGGGCTTTCGTCTGGCGCAGCATGAACGCGCGCAGCGGCCGGCTCGCGCGGTCGACGAAGGCTGACTGTGTCAGCCTCCCCGCCGCGTAGGGTTTGACGGCGTCGCGCTGCATCGCTTCGAACGACGGCGTCATCACGACGAACGTGAGGATCAAGGCGAGGCCGGTCAGCACGGCGTTCGGCGGTAGCATCGTGCTGCCGATCGCCGAGCGGACCAGCGACAGCACGACGACGATCCGCACGAACGACGTCGAGAGCACGAGCACGAACGGCGCGATCGACAACAGCGTCAGGCCGGCGAGGATGTCGAGCGGCAGCGCCGCGTGGCCGGGGTGCGCGATCCGCAGCAGGTCGTCCATGCCCCAATGGTGCGGGGCACGGCGGACCGCCGTGCGTCCGGGACGTTACGGCTTCTCGATCAGCTCCGTGATGCGCACGCCGAAGTTCTCGTCGATCGCGACGACCTCGCCGCGCGCGACGAGCCGGTCGTTCACGAGCAGGTCCACGGGGCCGCCAGCCAAGCGGTCGAGCTCGACGATCGAGCCGGTTCCCAGCTTGAGGATGTCGCGAACGAGCATCTTGCACGTGCCGAGTTCCGCCGTCACCTTGAGCGGCACGTTCATCAAGAGGTCGAGGTTCTTGCCTTGCTCGGTCATCGTCATCCGTGGGCTCCCGTTGCGACGTCGTGAACCAAAAAGGCCGCTCGTGATGCGACGACGCCGGCGAGGCCGCCGGCAAGACGGGTTCCTCCGACGTTCAAGGATGCCGGGCCGCCGACCTTGGTATCAAGCCTCACGACGTGACCGGGACGCATGCGCACGAATTCAGACGCTTCTACCGTACCTTCGGCGAAAACCGCGCGCGCTTCAAGCGTTACGTCGTCCAGCAGGCAGGCGCCGAGGGTGGCGCGAGGCTCGGCCTCCGGGAGCTCGCGCGTCAGGCCGATCCCGACCGTGAGCGGCAGCGGCGAGCGAACGCGCAGGTCGACGTAGGAGCAGCACGCCGGCACGTCGCGGTGCGCGACGGCACGGCCGGCGGACGGCGCGCCGTCGCACACCGCGCCGAACGCCTCGGCGCACCGGGCCGCGATCCGTTCCAGCGCGGCTCGCTCGAGCGCGGAACACGCGGGCGGGTCGGCGTGCGGAACGCCGGCCTCGCCGAACGCGCGCAGGACGAGCCGGCGCGCGTCGGCGGCCGGCAGCACGAGGACCGCATCGGCCGGCCGCCCGCGCCGGACGAAGAGCAGCGCATCGCGCGTGAGCGCGTCCCACGCGCTCGGCGTGAGGGCGACCGGCTCCCCGACCGTGAGCTCGCAGTCGCCGAGCAGCTCGCGCAGCGTCGCCTCGACGTCCCGCGCGACGGCGCACGCCGCCGCGACCGGCAGCGCAGGGCGCTGCACGAATCGCATGCGACGCACGCCCTGCGCCGCGGTGAACCGCGCCGACGCGATCACTTGACGAGGTCCACGGCGGTCTTTTGCACGCGCGCGCCTGCCGAAACCGCGGCGCCCAGCGCCTCGAACGCGCGGTACGCCTCGTCGAGGCGAGCGACGCCCGCCGCAACATCGATCGCGCCCGCATCGCGGCTCGCAACCGCGAGCGGCGCGAACGTTCCGTCCCCCGGCGTGCCGAGATGCGGCACGACGTTCTTGGGCGCAGCGACGCGCGTGCCGTCGAGCCGCGCGGGCTGCGTTCCGGCCGGGAAGCGCGCGAGCGCCACGCGACCGAGCACGACGCGCTCGGTGCTGCGCGCACCGGTATGCGGGTCGAACGCGTCGCGCGCGTACGCGACGGTCCCATCGGGTTCGACGCGCGCGCCGGCAGCGCGTCCCAGCGCGCGGTCGACGTCCGGCACGCGCAACGGAACCGCCACCGCGCCGCGCGCATCGGCCCCGGGATACCCCAGCACCTCCGCGCCCGACGCCGTCCGCAGCACGCCGTCCGCGAGCGTGAACGATCCGTCGCGCTCGTACGCACGCGTTCCGTCCCCGCCGCGCGTGACGAACCACGCGTTCGCGGGCGGCACCGCGCTGAGCGGATCCGCCGACGGCACGACGTGCGGCTCCGCCCGCACGTCGTCATTGAGCGGCACGGCGCCGGGCCGGAACGCATCCCGCAGATCGTGCGCGCGCGAGAGCATGCGTTCGTACGCCTCCACCGGCGAAGCGCCGATCACGACGCCACCCGCGCAGGCACGCCGTGCGCCGCCAACACGAACCGCGCATGCGCGAGCGCGCGCTCCACGCGCTCCCGCAAACGCGGCGAGCACACCGCCACAACACGCGTAGACTCGCCATCGGACCGCACCAAAACCTGCACGCGCCCACCCCCATCCCGCACCACAAACGACATGACCGCACTCCGCCGCGCGCCGTCGCGCAGCGCCGCGCGCGCCCCAATCTCACGCGCCACGCCGCGCGCGAGCGGCGAAGCCGCAATGCGCCGTCCCCCCAACTCCGTCACCTCGCTCGCGCCCGCCCGGCCGTGCGCACGCGCGGTATCCCCGCGGGGCCTCGCGGAGCCCGATCCGCCAGGACTGGCGGATCGCGCGGAGCGCGGAGCCTGACGTTCGCCCACGACGGGCGAACGTGAGGCGTCCCCGGCGGGGATACCGCGCGTGCGCACGGCCGGGCCGCCACCACCCTCGGCGATGTGCAGAGCACTGTACCAAGCCTGCGAGAGCGCCCTACGATCCGTCCGCGCCAAATCGGTCGCGACCACCGCGACATCCAACGTCTGCTGCATCGATCGTCCTCCGCAGCCGACGATACCGCGCCGAGCACGCCGAGACGGTTACGCGCATGTTGCCGCGTTGCGCGGCGGCAGTCTACCTGCGCGCCGTGCGCTTGCGGCCGTCGTCGAAGCTCGCGCCGGGCGCGAGGTACATGCCGGCATTGCCGATGTCGAAGGTCGCGACGAAGTTGCGGAGGACGCCGAGGCCGACGTTGCCGGCGTCGACGCGGTCGGCGAACGCACCCTGCTTCGCGAGAACGACGTCGACGCTGCGATGGAAGAGGTCGAAGCCGCCGAGCTCGACGGCGTCGAGCGACGTGCGGTACGTCGCGTTCGCGCCGCCGATGCCGTAGCTCCAGGACGGCAGCGCCGAGAACGGCACGATGCCGGGGTGCGCGTCGAGGAACGGGCGGTAGAGCAGCATCTCGCCGCTGTTGCCGGTGTCGACGATGAACGGCGCGTCGAGGCGTCCGTTGACGCGCACTTTCGCTTCGGCGAGCTCGCGGTCCACGTCGAGGTCGATGTGCGTTCCGCGCGGCGTGAACGAGCCCGGCGGTCCGAACCGCAGCACGCCGGCGGCGAAGTCCATCTCGACGACGGCCGAAGCGAAGAACGGATAGCCCAGGATGCCGTCGATCTTCGCGCCGCCGAACAGGCTGCGGCCGATGTCGAGCGACGAGACGACGACCTCGTTCATCGGCACACCATCGATCTCGAGCTTCGGCAGCACGGCGGTCACGAGTCCGCCGCTGCGCCCGGCGCCGCGCACTTCCATCGCGCCCTCGCCGGCGACGCCGGCAGCCTTGAGCACGGCGGTGTCGACGAGGATGGACTGCGCGCCGGTGTCGAGCAGAAAGAACCAGTCGCGGTTCGCGATGCGCACCTGGATGCCGACGTGACCGTCGCGCTCGATCAGCGGCACGGTGTGCACGCCCGACGTGAGCGCGCGCGCTTCGAGCAGCGTGAACGCGCTCGGATCGACGGGTACGCCGACGCGCACCGACGTCGTCTGCTGCACGGTGTCGAACCGGTGGTCGCCGTCGGTGAGCACGTTGCGGAAGGCGATCTTGCGCCCGTCGACGTCGCGCCAGTCCGAGTAGTCGACGTACGACGGTCCGTCGCCGTCGAGGTATTCGAGGCGCAGCGGCAAGCCCGTCGACGGGTCGATCCACAGCGTCTCGGGCTCGCCGCCGTCGGCGTTGACTTCCAGGCGCCACGCCTTGACGTCGCCGTCGTCGCCCCAGCCTGCGAACCGCGCGCGCTCGGGATGACGCACGAAGTCGCCGGAGCCGATCAGCTCGTCGGTCAGCGCGCGGCGGCGCAGATATCCGCGCAGCTCGCGCACGTTGCCGTTCGCGTTGCGGACGTAGATGCGGTCGCCTAGACGCAGCGTCGTCTCGCGACGCGGTCCCATCACGTCGTCCTCGCGTTCGCGCTCGCCGTCGCGCACGGTGCGGAACGTGCCGCTGAGACCTTCGCCTTCGAGCGTCCCTTCGGCGACGTACGACGTGATGTCGTCGGAATGCGTCGCACGGTCGTACGCGGCGAGAATCGTCGCGACGGGGACGTCGAGCGACGTCGCGGGCCTGTTCGCCGCGCGCGCGGGAAGCGCGCAGAGCGTCAGCGCGACCGCGCTAACGGCCGCTGCTGTACGAGTCGAACGAAGCCAAGACGTTTTGGACGTAGTTGCGGGTCTCCGCATACGGTGGTACCCCACCATACTTCTCCACCGCACCCGGGCCCGCATTGTAGGCGGCGACGGCGAGCCGCGTATCGCCGCCGAAGCGGTCGAGCAAGCCGCGCAGATACCGCGTGCCGCCTGCGACGTTCTGTACGGGATCGTACGCGTCGCGAACGCCGAGCGACGCCGCCGTGTCCGGCATGAGCTGCATGAGGCCTTGCGCGCCCGTCTTCGACGTCGCGTTCGCGTTGAAGCCGGACTCGTTCGCAATGACGGCCTTGACGAGCGCGGGATCGACCTGCCACGCCGAGGCGTTCTGCTGCACGAGCGCGTCGACGTCGGCCGGCGCGACGGGAGCCGCCGCACGCGCAGGCATGCCGCTGCCGGGCGCATCCGTGCCGCCCGCGTCCAGACCGTAGCCGCGGAGTCCCGGATGCAGCGCGCTCGCCAGGGCGGTCGCGAACCGCGGCGCGCCGACGGATGCATCGGGCTGCGCGACGGCCGCAGGCGGCTGCACCCCGGTGATCTGCGCGATGCGGCTTTGCACCGCCGCCATCTCGGCGAAGACGTCCATCACGTCAAGATATCGGCCAGGCGGCACAGGAGCGTGAGGGTTTCGGCCGGCTCGGACGGCTCGTCGCCCTGGACGAGGAAGCGGTCGAGGTCGGATTCGTACGCCGCGCAGCGTGCGAGGAACGGCTCCGCGCCCGCGATACCGAGGCTGCGGGCGTCCCGCGACGCGTCCAGCGCCGCCACGGCCGCCCGCACCACCCGCGCGGCGGCGACGTGCGCGGGAGATCCGGCGGCCGCGAGCGTGCGGCTGGCGCTGCGCGGCACGTCGATCGCGGGGAACCGTCCCGCGTGCGCGAGGCGCTCGGCCAGGACGAGGTGTCCGTCGAGGGCGGCGCGCGCCGCGGTCACGACGGGATCGTGCTCGTCGATGCCGTCGGCGAGCACCGAGGCGACCAGGGTCACGGAGGCGTCGCGCGTGCGTCCGGCACGCTCGAGCAGGCGCGCGAGCAGCGCGAACACGCTGGCCGGGTATCCGCCGCGGCCGGCCGGCTCGCCCGCCGCGATGGCGACGTCGCGGGCTGCCGCGCAGACGCGCGCGAGGGAGTCCACCACCAGCAGCACGTCGAGCCCGCGCGCGCGCAGTGCGGCCGCCTGCGCGAACGCGACCTCGGCGGCGCGAACGCGTTCGGCGGCGGACCGATCCGCCGTCGCGCAGACGACCGTGGTGCGCGCGTCGATGTGCGCGATGCGGCGTTCCGCTTCCCGGCCGCGCTCGCCGATCAGCGCGACGACGACGGCATCGCAGCGCGCGCCGCGCGCGATCGCGTCGAGCAGCGATGATTTTCCCGTGCCCGCCCCGCCGATGACGCCGACCCGCGCGCCGCGCGCGATCGCGAGGGGGCCGTCGACGGCGCGGACGCCGGTCCAGAGCACGTCGTCGCAGGGAAGGCGTTCGGCCGGCGCCGGCGCGAGGGCATCGCACGCGTGCAGCCGCCCGCGCGGCGTCGCACGGCCGTCGAGCGGATGCGCGGCGCCGTCGATCGCGCGCCCGAGCAGCGGCGTGCCGAGCGGGACGCGCAACGCCGTCGCGACCGCCTCGACGCGGTCGCCCGCGGCGACGCCGTCGAGAGCGCCGAACGGCGCGGCGACGGCGCGCTCGCCGTCGAGCGCGACGATGCGCGCGTGCACGGCGCGGTCGCGCGCGCAGATCCGCACGCCGTCACCGACGCGCGCGAACGGCAGGCGCACGTGCGCGAGGCCGCCGCGCGCGGCATCGACGCGACCCACGGGGCGCCCCGTCATGCGAGCTCCTCGAGGACGACCGCGATCCGCGCGCCGAGCCGCGCGTCGACCGCGCCGCCGTGCAGCTCGACGATCGCGTCGCCGGCGTCGAGCGCGTCGTCCGGCACGACGGCGACCTCGCGCACGCACGCGCTCTCACCGGGCGCGACGCGGATGCAGACGGCCGGTGCACGCCGCACGACGTCGCGTACGATCGCTTCGATGTCGCACGGCGCAAGGCGCAGCTCGCGCGCGACGACGCGCACGGCGAGCTCGCGCAACAAGCGCGGCACCGCTTCGTCGAGCGCGTCGGCGAGCCGCGCGCGGAACAGGCGCGCGTCGCGCAGCGCGTTCCGGAACGCCTCGTCGTCCGCCGGTCTGGATGCGAGCGAGGCATCCACCGTCGCGCCGGCTTCGGCGTCCGGCGCACTCGGCGGCGGAGCGCCGTCGCCTGCCGGCTCGCCGGCGTCGACCGCCGGAGCGCGCGGGCGCAGCAGCTCCGCAAGCGTGACGAACTCAGCGCCCACGCAACAGCTCCTCGACGGACGGGAGCAGCGCGCGATTCGCGTTCGGCAGCCGCCGCACGATCGCCGCGCGCTCGGCGCCGGCGTACAGTTCGAGCACGGCGGCCGCGCTGGCCGCGGGCAGCGACGCGATCACCGCGGCGGCGACGTGCGCCGGCTCGTCACGCAGCGCGTCGCGCACGCGATCGGGCGGAATCGCCGCCGCGTCGCGAACCGCGCCGCGCGCCGCGGCCGACTCGGCCGCGCGCGCCGCGACCAGCGCCAGCGGGCGCGCCGCCAGCGCGACGGCGACGACCACGGCGACGGCGGTCAGCGCCTGCGGCACCAGCCCGGCCGCGGTCGCGAGCCACGGCGAGGCCGTGCGCGCCGGTCCGTCGCCGCGCACGGTACCGGTGAACGCGACGGCTTCCACCGTCAGGACGTCGCCGCGGTCCGATCGCACGCCGGCCGCGGCAGCGGCGAGCGCGCGGATCTTCGTGAGGTCGAGCGCGCGCGCCGCGTCGACGAACACCGCCACCGTCAGCCGCGCCGTCGCACCGGGCCCCGCGACGCGATGTTCCTCGCGCGTCGCGCTGCCGCGGTCTTCGGTCGCGCTCGTCTTCGAGTACCGCTTCGCGCCGGATGCGTACCGCTCGTCGCTCGTCGTGCGCGCGAGGCTGCCGTCGAGCGCGGCGCGCCGGACGTCGTGCACGTCGCGCCGTTCGCCCAGCGGCTCGCGCCGCACGCGCACGATCGTCGCGCCGGCGCCGAATGCTGCGTCGAGCGCGCTCTGCAGCGCACCCTGCACGTCCTCGTCGTCCGCGTCGCCCGCAGCGAGCGCGCCGCGGTCGTCGATGACGGTAACGCGCTCGGGGTCGAGCCCCGGGACGCCGCCCGCGACGAACGACTTGATCGCCGCGACCGTCTGCGCGCTGGGATGCGCACCGGCCGCGAGCGTCAGACGCACGCCGGCCGTCGCATCGCGATGCGGTTCGTCGGCGTAGACTCCGGCGGCCGACGGCGCGATCACGACGCGCGCGTCGACGATGCCGTCCACGCCGCGCAGCGCGAGCGCGAGGTCCGCGGCGAGCGCGTCGCGCGTCTGCGCTTCGAGCACGGTCTGCGGCGTGAGCGCGCCCGTGTGCGCGAGCGCCTCGCCGCTGCCCGCCAAGTGCGGCCGCGGGATGCCCGCGAGCGCGAGCCGCAGCAGCAGCTCGGGACGCTTCGGGCGCGCGACGCGCACGTTGTCCGCCTCCGGCGCATACGGCACGCCCCACGCCGCCAGGCGGGTTTCGACGTCGGCGAGCTGATCGGGTCGCAGCGCGCTCGAGAACAGCGCGACCCGCGTGTCGCGGGATGCGACGAACCCGGCGACGCCGAGCGCGAGCAGCAGCGCGACGGCTCCCGCGGCGCCGAGCCGGGCGCGCGCGCGGCCACGCGCGCACGCGCGCGAGCAGCGGGGCGTGCGGCACCATCACAGCTGCATGCCGAGCAGCGTCGTCAGCGACTGCGCGGTGCGCTGCGCCGCGGTTGCGGCGATCTGCAGCGCGATGTCGGCGCGCGCGCGTTCGACCACCATTTCCTGCAGGCCGCCGCGGTGCGCGGTGAACGCCGCCTCGGCACGGTCCGCTCCGTCGAGGATGGCACTCGCGGCGTCGACGAGACGCGCGAAGGCGTCCGTCGCCGGCGCGCCCGCGCGCGGGGTGCTCGGCGCAGCGGGACCGTCGGGCACGAGCACGTCGACGCGCATCAGAGCCGTCCCACGTCCAGCGTGCGTTCGGCGAGCCGTTTGCCGACGTCGAAGACGCTGGCGTCCGCCTCGTACGCGCGCTGCGCATCGAGCACGGCGACCATCTCGGTGAGCGGGTCGGCGGTTTCGCCCGACGGCGCGACGCCGGCGATGCGCGTCCACGGCGTCTCGTCGTCGTCGAAGACCGGTTCGCCGTCGTCCGGCCGCCGCGACTCAACCTGCGCCACGAGCCGCGCGTACGGATGCTGCGGCGACGAGGCTTGCGCCGCCGCGACGTTGCGCGCGGCGACGTCGAGCATCGCCCGCTCGACGCCCATGCCGTCCGCGGCGATCGAAAGCACGTCGAACTCGCTCATCGCGCGACGGTCCGCAACTCGGCAACGTGCGCGCGGATCGCGCCGAGCAGCGCCTCCTGGAACAGCGCCGCGCGCGCGATCCGCGCGGTCGCGCGCTCGTCCCGCGCGGCGTCCGGCGCGAGCCGCGCCACGTCGTCGCGCGCGGCGCGGGCCGCGTCGGCGGGCGGAAAGATCGGGTCGTTCGTCATGGCCCGATGATCCGCCGTCGACATGAGCGGAAGGTTGCCGAAACGTGAGGAAGCCCCGACCGGTGCCCGATGCGGTGAACGTTCCCGGCGAAGGCGGCGCGCTCGCGGCGCTGCGCAAGCGCGCCGGCGGCGACGCTTCCCTGCTCGCGGCCGTGACGGAAGCCGAGCGGGCATACGAGACGCTCGCCCTCGAACGGGCCGCGCTCCAGAGCCGTCTGGCCGCTTCGTCGACGAACGCCGACCGCGAGCTCGCGAAGCTCCGCACGCTCGGCCGCGTCGCGGAAACGGTCAACTCCTCGCTCGAGCTCGACGTCGTGCTGCGCAGCGTCCTCGACACCGCCGTTGAGGTCATGAAGGCCGAGCGCGGCTTTCTGATGATCGCGAACGCCGAGGGCGCCCTCGAGCTGACGACGACGTACGGCATCGACCGCGCGACGGTCGAAGGCGACGACATGCGCCCGTCGCAGACGACCGTGCGTCGCGTCTTCGAGACCGGCGAACCGGTCGTCACGACCGACGCGCAGCAGGACCCGCGGTTCAACGTCAACCTCTCCGTGCGCGCGCTGCGGCTGCGGTCGATCATCTGCGTGCCGCTGGCGATCAAGGCGCGCACGATCGGCGTCGTCTACCTCGACTCGCGCGTCGCCCCCGGACTGTTCTCGCCGCACGACCCCGACTTGCTGACGGCCTTCGCAAACCAGGCCGCGCTCGCGATCGAGAACGCCCGGCTCTTCGACGCCGAGCGCGCGCGCGTTCGCGAGATCACGCGGCTCGAGCAGCTCCAGGCGCGCGTGCTGGGCTCGATCACGAGCGGCGTGATCACGCTCGACGGCAACGACGCGATCTCGACGTTCAACGACGCCGCCGCGCAAACGTTCGGCGTCGACCGCGGAACGATGATCGGCAAGCCCGCGCGCGCGCTCGAAGCGCTCATACCCGGCATCACCACGCTGCTGCGCGACAACCTGCTGCCGACAAAGCCGGCCGAGATCGACGCGAGCCACCCGACGCGCGGTGCCCTGCATCTCGAGGTGCGCACGGCGCCGATCGAGCTGCCCGAAGGCACGGGAACGCACGGCTGGGCGATCGCCGTCACCGACTTGACGGAACGCCGCAAGCTCGAACGCCTGCACGCGGCCGACGTCGAGCAGCGCCGCGCGATTCGCGACGCGTTCGCGCGCTATCTGGCGCCGCACGTCGTCGAGCAGTTGATGCACACGCCCGCCGGGGTCGCACTCGGCGGCGAGCGCGCGACCGCGACGGTGCTCTTCGCCGACATCGTCGGGTTCACGGAGCTCGCCGAGCGGCTCGAAGCCGAAGCGGTCGTCGACATCTTGAACGCGTTCTTCAGCGCCGCCGTGCAGATCGTGTTCGACCACGACGGGCTGCTCGACAAGTTCTACGGCGACGGGCTCATGGTCGTGTTCGGGCCGCCGCGCGTGCGCGAAGACGACGCGGAACGTGCGATTGCGGTCGCGCACGGTCTCCACCGCGCCGCACAGACGATTCAAGGCAACGGCGCACCGCTGCAGCTCGCGATCGGCATCGCGACGGGCGAAGTCGTCGCGGGCCACATCGGCAGCCCCAAGCGCATGGACTACACCGTCATCGGCGACGCCGCGAACCTCGCGAGCCGCCTCCAAGGCGCCTGCCCGCCGAAGAAGACGTACGCCGACGAAGCAACGTACATCCGGCTCTCGACGCGACCCGCCGCCGAAAAGCTGATCGCGAAAATCCGAGGCAAAGCCGACCCCGTCACGATCTACGCCGTCACGTAACCCTTCGACAAGCTCAGGGTGACACGGTGTGACACCGGAAACACGCCGATCGAGCCGGCCCGCAGGGCCCGCGACGATCCCGCCGTGTCGCGGGTGCGGCACACTGTCTCGTCGGACCGTGTGAGCCTCGCGGGCGCAGGATGCGCACGAGCGAGGCGAAGACAGAGCGAGGGCCCGGACTGGATGTCCGGGCCCTCGCGTGTCCGACGAGACAGTGTGCCGCACCCGCGACACCGCCCCAATCTTTAGCGCTTAGAGAACTGGAACCGCTTGCGCGCCTTCTTGCGCCCGTACTTCTTCGACTCTTTCTCACGCGGGTCGCGCGTCAGAAGGCCGTTGCGGCGGAGCGGCTCGCGGAGGGACTCGTCCATCTCGAGGAGCGCGCGGGCGATGCCGTGACGGACGGCGCCGGCCTGGCCGGAGACGCCGCCGCCTTCGCATTTGACGTCGACGTTGAAGCGCGAGAGCGACTGGGTCACGTCCAGCGGCTGGCGGACGATCATCTGCAGCGACGGGCGCGGGAAGTACTCGTCGACCGGCTTTTTGTTCACGGTGATCACGCCCTGACCGAGGGTCAGGCGGACGCGCGCGATGCCGCGCTTGCGGCGGCCGGTTCCGTTGAAGTAGTCGCTGGGGGTCTGCTGCATCAGGTGAGGGGCTCCGGCTTCTGGGCCGTGTGCGGGTGATCGGGACCGGCGTAGACGTTCAGGCGGCCGAGCTGGACGTCGCGCATGCGGTTGGTCGCCAGCATGCCGCGCACGGCGCGTTCGATGAGGCGCTCGGGATACTTCTCGCGAACCTGCGCGGCCGTCTCCGTGCGAAGACCGCCCGGGAAGCCGGAGTGCCGGTGGTACACCTTCTGCGTCCACTTGCGCGGAGCGAGCTCGACCTTGTCGGCGTTCACGACGATGACGTGGTCGCCGTCGTCGATGTGCGGGGTCCAGGTCGGCTTCGTGCGGCCCGACAGGGCGCGAGCGATCCGCACCGCGAGCGTGCCGAGCCGTTGCCCGGCGGCGTCGACGATGAACCAGTCGTGCTGGGTCTCGGCCGTCTTCTGCTGGTATGTGCGCATGGGGTCCGTCTTGTGAAGGAGCACGCCGGGGCGGGGCATCCCAGAGCCCACGGCAACCTACGCAGTATACGGGCCCGGGACGCGGGAGTCAACCGCGTCAACTCGGGCCGCGCCTCGACCGATAGGAGCAGAGGAGGCGCATTTCATGAGTACGCTCGACATCGTCCTGTTGGCCGTCGCGGCCGCCTGCGGAGCAGCCGCTTTCTTGGTCTTCCTTCGCTACCGCAGCCTCGCCGCCGCGGTCAGCACGAAGGAAGCGATGTGGCGAGCCGCGCTCGACGTCGCGGGCGCGTCCGCGGTTGAAGATGTCGCCGCCGCCCTCGTCGAGGCGCGCCGGCAATCCGAAGCGGCTGCAGCCCTCATGCCGGCCGTCGACGAGCTGACCGAGCGCCACGAGCGCATCGTTGCCGCCGTCAACGCCCGGGACGCCGTCGGAACGACCGCGCAGACCGCGCTGCAAAACGCGATGGACGAACAGACCGCCGCAAGCGCCGCGGTCGGCGACCTTACCGCCGGCATCGTCCAGGCTGGCGCCGCCGTCGAGGAGACCGTGCGCTCGATCAGCACCGTGTCGGGCAACATGTCCGGGCTGGCCGACAACGTGTCAAACGTGAGCTCGGCGATCGGCGAGCTCGCAGTGTCCGTCAACCAGGTTGCGGGCAGCGCGCGCGAAGCGTCGACGCTCTCGCTCGAAGCCGACAAGAAGGCGAAGGACGGCGGCGTGGCCGTCGAGCGCCTGGTCCGCTCCACCCGCGAGGTCGCGGACGGCATCACGGCCGTCGTCGCGAAAATGCAAGAGCTCGGCTCGGCGTCCGAGCGGATCGGCGCGATCGTCGAGGTGATCGACGCGATCGCCGACCAGACGAACCTGCTCGCACTCAATGCGGCGATTGAAGCCGCGCGCGCCGGCGAGCACGGCCGCGGCTTCGCCGTCGTCGCCGACGAGGTCCGCAAGCTTGCGGAGAGCTCGGCGCAGTCCACGCGCGAGATCGGCAAACTCGTCAAAGACATTCAAGCGAAGACGGCCGAGGTGGTCACCTCGACGAGCAGCTCCGGCGCGAAAGCCGAGAGCGGTCTGGAGATGGCAGACGTTGCCGGCCGCGCGATCGGCGACATCTCGTCGGCGGTCGGCGAGGCGAACCGCCTGATCGATCAGATCCTCCATGGCGGCGCGCGAGCAAGCCACGGGCGCGTCGGCGATCGTGAACTCCGTCGAGTCGATGAACAACCTCATGCGCGAGGCGGCGCGGTCGCTGGAAGAGCAGAACATCTCCAACCAGCAGATCGTCGACATCATCGCGACGATTCAGCGCGGCGCCGGCGGCGTGGAAAGCGCGATCGCGCGCCAGCGGTCCGCGTGCGACAACCTCGTGCAAGCTTCGAAGTCGCTCGCGGGCGCGAGCAAGACGACGCGCGACGCGAGCGCGAGCCTCGACGGCATCGCGGAGACCGTGCGCGATCGCGTGCACGCCATGGCCGGACGGCACGGCGCTCAGGGCGCGACGGACGCCGGCCGGTACGTGTCGAGCGCGGCGTAGCGCACGCCCGACAGATACAGCCCGTGCGCGGGCGCCGTCGGACCGGCGCCGCCGCGTTCCCGCGCCGCTAGCGCTCGCCCGGCGAAGTCGACGTCGCGATAGCCCGTCGCGCAGCGCGACGAGCGTGCCCACCATGACGCGCACCATGCGATGCAAGAACGCGTTGCCGCGCACGGTCACGCGCAGCAGGTTCTCGTCCCGCGCGAGCACGATCGACGACACCTCGCGCACGGTTCCGCCGCGCTCGGGCAGTTCGCCGCAGAACGTCAGGAAGTCGTGCTCGCCGATCAGCGGCGCCGCCGCCGCACGGAACCGCTCGTCGTCGATCGGCCGCGCGACGTGCCACGCGCGCGTTCGCCACAGCGCCGATCCGAAGCGCCGGTTGAGGATCAGGTAGTCGTACGCGCGCTCGAGCGCGTCGAACCGCGCGGAGAACGTGTCGTCCGCCACGGCCGCATCGCGCACCACGAGATCGGGCGGCGTGTTGGCGTTCGCGGCGAGTGCCAGGCGTTCGGCCGGGAACGCGCGTGACGACGAGAACGAGACGACTTGTCCGGTGGCGTGGACGCCCGCATCAGTGCGGCCCGCCGCCGTGATCTTGACCGGTTCGTGGAACAGACGCGACAGCGCCGCTTCCAAAGAACCGGCGACGGTGCGTAGCGCGGGCTGATACTGCAGCCCATGGAACGCGGTTCCGTCGTATTCGACGACGAGCCGGTACGTCGGCACGCCGTCGAACGTTCACGAAACCGGGACGAGCGCCTCTCGCAGCGTCCCGGGCGCGCCGAGCGTCTGCGCGAGCGCCGCGACCGCATCGGGATCGAAGAGATGGTCCGCTTCGATCAAGCGCGACAGCGCTTCGTCGTGAGCGATCGCGACGGCGTACGGACGGCCCGAGCGCATCGCGTCGTAGGCGTCGACGACGGACAGCAGCCGCGTCTCCCACGGGATTGCGAGCCCGTACAGACCGTCGGGGTAGCCGGAGCCGTCGAGCCGCTCGTGGTGGCCGCGCACGATCGTTGCGAGCTTCGGCGCGTCGTGCGCGCGGAGCATCTGCTCGCCGCGCGCCGCATGCGCTTTGAGGATTCGCCACTCCGACTCGCTCAGGTCGTACCGCGCGTTGAGCAGCGAGCGGCGGATGTGAACTTTGCCGATGTCGTGGAAGAGGCCGGCTTGACCGAGCGTAACCGCGTCGTCGCGCGACAAGCCTCCCGTCCGTCCGACGCGCGCGGACAGCATGCCCACGTTGACCATGTGCCGATGGGTTTCGTAATCGTGCGCGAGGATCGCGCCGAGGAACGCCGAGGTAAAGGGCTGTGCGAACAAGTCGCCGAGCACGGCCCCGTCAGTGTCGAGCATCTGCTGCTCTCCGCTTTCAAGATTGTCGACCGCCATCGGACGCGCTCGTAGTCGGTCGCATTGTGGACAACGCCGCGTCCCGGGAGCGCGTCTCGTTCCAGCCGCTCGGTCGTTCTCAGCCCGCCCCGAGAAAGAACGAGGCCGCCTCGTGGCGGCCTCGTTTTCCCAACGTCTCCTCAGCGTGTCCTTAGCGAATCTTCATGCAGAGACGGGAACGCGGCGCGGGACATCGCGCTTTTCGTCGAGATCCAGGAGGTCCGCCCACACCGTCACGTCGGTGCGATCGGGCGCGACCTGGTTCCGCAGCTCGTTGAAGTAGTCGGCACCGGGCGATCCCGCGTCGGGCGCGTGGCGCAGGAAGCCGGCGTTGAACTGCTCGAGCTCCTGCGCGCTCTTGCGGTCGACGATCGGCTTGAGGTAGGCCTCGATCTCCGACTCCGACTGGGCCTTCTTGATCACGTCGAGCAGCGCGTTGCCGTCGACGCCGAGGAAGTCGAAGACCGCCTTGTCCATCGGGCAGTCGAAGTTGTACTCGCCGTTGAGGCCGTTCGCCAGGGCGATGCCCTTGTCGATGGCGCGTCCGAGTTGGACGACGCCGAGCGTCTTCTCGCGCACGGAGCGCGGATACGAAGTGGTGAGGTCGCGTTTCAGCATTACCTCCGTTCGACTACGGCGCGACCGGCGCAGTTGCAGACGGGCGCACGACGTATCTAGTCACCACATACCGCGTCACGCTGCGCCCGCGGTACACCGCCGTTCCGGCGAGCTCCCCGCCGATGCGGCGGGCAACCGCGACCGAGCGCTCGTTCTGCGCGTGCAGCACGACGCTGATTCGTTCGAGCCGCAGGTCCCGGAACGCGAAGTCGCGCAGCGCGGTCGCCGCTTCCGTGGCGTACCCACGACCCCACGCGAACGGCGCGAGCCACCAGCCGATCTCGACGTCCGGCGCGCCGTCGATCTCGCACCGCAAGAGACCCACCTGACCGAGCGCGGCCCCGTCGTCGCGCCGCTTGAGCACTTTGAACGCATCCCACCGCTCCCGTCCGGACGTCGCGGCGTCCGCATCGATCCGCGCGTACCGCGCCTCGATCTCACCGTAGCCGTACGTCGCGCCGTCGCCGATCCAGCGCATCACGCGCGGGTCGGCGTACAGCGACGCGAGGAAGTCCAGGTCCTCGGGCCGCCGGTCGCACAGCGCCAGCCGCGCCGTCGTCAGGAACGCGCCGTCAGGCATCGTCCTCGGCGGCGTCGTCGGGCGCGTCCGTCGGCAACGGGCGCTGCAGCGGAAACAGCAGCACGTCGCGGATCGACGCGTTGTTCGTGAGCATCATGACGAGCCGGTCCACGCCGATGCCGATGCCCGCCGTGGGCGGCATCCCGTACTCGAGCGCCGTGACGAAGTCCCAGTCCGGCGGCGGCACCTCGTCGTCCCCCGCGGCCTTTTCGGCGACCTGGAGCTCGAAGCGGCGCCGCTGGTCGTCCGGGTCGTTGAGCTCCGTGAACGCGTTCGCCAATTCCATGTGGTCGGCGAAGAGCTCGTAACGCTGCGTGAGCTCGGGATCATCCGGCATGCGCTTGGCCAGCGGCGAGAGCACGACCGGGTATCCGTACACGAACGTCGGCTGCAGCAGATGCGGTTCGACGATGCGCTCGAACAGCTTGTCGAGCGCGTGCGCGTGCGTCGGCGAGTCGGGGATACCGAACTGCCGCAGCAGCGCGAACGCCCCGGCGGGGTCGAGCAGCTGGTCGCGCGTGACGCCGCCGAACTCCTCGAACGCTTCCAGGTAGCCGATGCGGCGGAACGGCGTCGCGAACGCGATCGCGTTCTCGCCGTGCATGACCGTCTCCGAACCGTGCACGGTGCGAGCGAGATGGGCCATGAGCTCTTCGTTGAAGCGCATCATGTCCGTGACGTCCCAGTACGCCGCGTAGAGCTCGAGCATCGTGAACTCGGGGTTGTGCGTGCTGTCGATGCCTTCGTTGCGGAAGATCCGTCCGATCTCGTAGACGCGTTCCATGCCGCCGACGATCAGCCGCTTGAGGTTCAGCTCCGTGGCGATGCGCAGGCTCAGGCCGATGTCGAGCGCGTTCGAGTGCGTGAGGAACGGCCGCGCGGTCGCTCCGCCCGCGATCGTGAGCAGCGTCGGCGTCTCGACCTCGAAGAAGCCCTGCGCGTCAATGAACCGGCGCATCTCGGCGACGATGCGCGAGCGCGTCAGCATCACGTCGCGCACGTGCGGGTTGACGATCAGATCGACGTACCGGCGCCGATACCGCTTCTCGACGTCCTGCAAGCCGTGCCACTTGTCCGGCAGCGGCTGCAGCGACTTGCCGAGCACCTCGAGCGAGGACACGTAGAGTGAGAGATCGCCCGCCTTCGTGCGGAACACGAAACCGGTCGCGCCTGCGATGTCGCCGCGCTCGAGCTCCTTCGCCACCCCGAACGCCTCGTCGCCGACGTCGTTCTGCCGCACGAAGAGCTGGAAGCGTCCCGTGCGGTCGTGCAGGTCGAAGAAGATGACCTTGCCTTGACCGCGCGCGGCCATGATGCGGCCGGCCAGCGACCAGGTCTCGCCTTCGGCACGGCCCTGCTCCGGCAGCGCGGCATACTTCGCGGCCAGGTCCGCCGCGTGCGCGGTGACGTCGTAGCGGGTGGCGGCGAACGGCTCGACGCCGCGCTCGCGCAGCGCGGCCAGCCGGGCGCGGCGCGCGGCGAGCAAATCAGCCCGCATCGCGCTGCTAAGAGGCTTTCTTCGTTTTCTTGGGGTCCTTGTTGATCGCCTCGATCTTGTACTTCATCTGCCCGCGCGGCGTGGTGACGTCGACGGTCTCGCCCTTCTTGCGGCCCATCACGGCGCGGCCGAGCGGCGACTCGTTCGAGAGCCGTGCGTTCTTCGGGTCGGCCTCCGCGGAGCCGACGATCGTGAACTCGTGCGCGGTGCCGGAGGTGACCTCTTTGACCTTGATCGTCGCGCCGAGGTGGACTTCGTCGGCGACGTAGTCCGACGCGTCGATGACGCGCGCGTTGCGAATCATGGTCTCGAGCTTGAGGATGCGGCCCTCGACGAACGCCTGCTCTTGCTTCGCGTCCTCGTACTCGGCGTTTTCCGAGATGTCGCCGAACTCTTTGGCCTGACGGATCCGTTCGTTGACCTCGCGGCGGTGGACGCTCTTGAGCTCGTCGAGCTCGTCCTCGAGCTTCTTGAGCCCGTCGCGGGTCAAAACGATTTCTTTGTCGTTCAAAAGCGACTCCCGGTACTTCGATCGGCCCCTGCCGTACCGTGCGCCCGAACAACGCGTCCGCGCCACAGCGCCAGGGGAAGCCCGATGATTGCGGAGGCGGCGATGAAACCCCTGGTGTTGGCATCGTCCGTTTGGAGCGACGAAATCAGGATCACCGTCAGGACGACGGCCGCAAGGCCGGGCAGCGCGACCGCCGACCAGACGGCGGCACGCTCGGCGATGAAGACGCGCACTGCCGCGGCGGCCGTCAGCACGAAGAGCGCACCCAGAAACCATGCCGTGCCGCGCAGCGCGAAGTCGAATGCCGACTTGGCCGACGGCCACAGGCCCGCGGCCAGGCAGCAGGCGACCGAGAAGCCGCCGACGAGCAGGATCGAGGCGGCCGGTTCGGCGCGATGGTCCAGCGTGCCGAGCCGGCCGGGCACCAGGCGGTCGCGCCCCATCGCGTAGACGCTGCGGGTCAGGTACACGAGAGTGGTCTGGAGCGACGCCGCGAGCGACACGAGGACGGTCACGGCGAGGGCGGGACGCCACGCGCCGCCAAGCAGGCTGCCGACGTACGCCAGCGCGTCGTCCTCGTGCGCGTCGAACCCCGCGGCGCTGCCGAGGCGCGCGAACGCGACGATCGCGGCGAGCAGCACGGCGCTCGTCAGGACGAGCCCGGCGATGCCGCCGGTGCCGGGCGCCGTCGCGACGCCCTGCGCCTCCTCGGCGGTCGACGCCGAGACTTCCCAGCCGTCGAGCATCCAGATGCCGATCACGATCGCGCTCGCGATCCCGCCCCACGCGACCGGCCCGCCCGCGAACGCGACGGCATCGGCGTGCGGCTGCAGCGCCGCGAGGCCGGCCGCGCCGGCGAGGACGACGAGCTCCGCGACCAGCAGCGCGAGCGCGAGCAGAGCCGTGGGCCGCAGGCCGTACCACAGCAGCACCGAGGTCGCGGCGATCCACGCGCACGCGACGAGCGCGACGGCGACCGGGCTGTGCGCGAGCGCCGGTGCGACGAGGTCGAGCGTGTACGTGCCCGCGGGCAGCGCGGTCGCCAGCACGGCGAAGACGTTCGCGACGAGCAGCACCCACGCGGCGTACGCGCCGGCGGCCGGACCGAACGCGACGCGAATCCACGCGTACGACGATCCCGCGTCGCGCATGCGCTCGCCCAGGCGGCGGTATCCGGCCGCAATCATCGCCATCAGCACCGCGACGATCGAAAGCGCCAGCCACGTCCAGCGCCCGGCCGCGGCGATCATCGCGGCCATCGTGGTCGCAAGCGAGAACGCCGGCCCCATCGACGCCGCTGCGACCACGATGAGGTCGCGCAGCGCGAGGACGCGGCGCAGGTGCGGCGCCGAGCCGGAGGGGCTCGCCGGCAGGGTGTCGTTCACGGCCGCCGGCGCAGCAGCGAGTTGCGGTACCCGTACGCGGCGTACGCGACGAGACCGATCGCGAACCAGACCAGAAAGCGCAGCCACGTCGCCGGCTTGAGCCCCTCGACCGTCAGCCACGTGCACAGCACGATCCCGGTCGCCGGCACCGCGACCGGGCCGAACGGCACGCGGAACGGCCGCGGCGCGTCGGGCTGCGTGAAGCGCAGCACCAGCACGCCGGCGCACACGATCACGAACGCCGAGAGGGTGCCGATGTTGACGAACTCGAGCAGCACCGTGAGCGGCAGCCCGGCCGCGAACAGCGCGATGACGCCGCCGGTCACCAGGGTGATGACGATCGGCGTGCGCGTGCGCGCGTTGACGCGCCCGAACACCGGCGGAATCATGCGGTCGCGCGCCATCACGTACAGGATGCGAATCTGCCCGAGCAGCGAGGTGAGCATCGACGCCGCCGCACCCGTCACCGTGCCGACGAGCACGAGCCCGAAGAGCAGGTTCGATCCGTGGTTCTTCACGACCGCGTCGACCATGCCGGACGAAGCGGAGACCGTGTCCCACGGCACCACGCCCACCGTCACCGCGGCGGCCGCCATGAACAGCACCGCTCCGATGACGAGCGAGAGGATGACGGCGCGCGGCACGTCCCGCACGGGATCGCGCGCCTCTTCGCTCGCGACCGTCACCGTGTCGAACCCGATGTACGCGAAGAACACGAGCGCCGCGCCGATCACGACCCCGTGACCGCCGAGCGGCGCGAACGGCCGAAACGCGCCCGGGCGCACCGCGCCGCCGAGCGCGAGCGCGAAGGCGACGATCGCGACGATCTGCACGACGACCAGCACGACGTTGGTCGCGGCCGACTCGCGGATGCCGACGGCGAGCACGACCGAGAGCAGGACCACCGACGCCGCCGCGATGACGTCGACCTGCGAGTGCGCCGCGTCGATCCCGTGCGCGCTGATGATCACGTTGCCTTGCTGCGCCCACGCGGGCAGCGTCGCGCCGGCTTTCGCGAGCAGCTGCTGCAGCGCGCCCGACAGCGTCGCGGAGAGCGGCGCAACGCTGATGCCGTACTCGAGGATGAGGTCCCAGCCGATGATCCACGCGACGATCTCGCCGAGCGCGGCGTAGCCGTACGTGTACGCGCTGCCGGCAATCGGCACCATCGACGCGAGCTCGGCGTAGCAGAGCGCGACGAACAGACACGTGACGCCGGCGAGTGCGAACGACGCGACGACCGCCGGTCCGGCGGCGTTCGCTCCGCTGCCGACCGTCGTGAAGATGCCGCCGAGCATCGTGCCGAGGCCGATCGCGACGAGGCCGCCGACGCCGAGCACGCGGCGCAGCGGAACGCCGTCATGCGGCACGCGTTCGCGGTCGTACGCCTGCCGCCGGAAGAGCTCGCGGACGAGGTTCAACGCAAGGGCGGGACGGAGTCCGCGAACGCGATGACGCGAGGGCGAAGATCGAGTCGCGCGAGCAGGTCGCGGTAGTCGTCGTCGGTCACGTCGGCCCATTTCTTGCCGAGCAGCGCGATCATCGCGGCCTCGACGACGTTCGTGCCGAACGAGCGTCCGCCGAAGTCCGGCGTCGTCGTGACGAGCCGCGCGATGCCGTGCTCGCGCAGGAAGTCGACGTCGCGCGCCGTGACGGTGTTCGTCAGGATCGTCTTGCCGTCGAGCCGCTCGGGCATGAACTGCCGCATGAAGTGGTAGTCGCCGGCGATGATGTCGGCGTCTTCGTAGTATTCGGGATACTTGGGCTGCGGCGCGCGGTCTTGCTTCTTTCCCGTCGGGTAGAAGAACTGGAACGGCAGCTTGCACGCATCGGGCAGATACTTGCGCGCCATCTCCTCGAACTCGTCGAGCCCGCGCACCGGCCGGTCGAGGTCGAGCGCGAAGATGAAGTCGCCGAACACGACGTCGGCGCCGGCCTGCACGAGCGCCTGCGCCATGCCGAAGCGGTCGAGCGCGCTGACCATCAGCACGCGCGTGCCGCGCAGCTCGATGCCGAGCGCGCTCTGCATGAACGCGACGGCGCTGCGCTCGAGCGTGTTCTTCAAGCCGCTGCCGTCGACGACGGGCGTCGTCTTCACCGCGTCGAGCAGCCGCAGCCCGTCGCGCAGCGCGTAGCGGTCGCTGCCCGCGTACAGGTACACGTCGATCCCGCCCAGCCCGATCGCGTCGACCGTGCCGTCGAGCTCGTGCAGCTTCGCGATCGCCTTGTCGATCGAGCCGTCCGTCCCTACGCGCGAGATGTCGAACCGCTCCCCGAGCAGCTCGACCTCGGCGCGATGATCGCGCGACGACGACCCGAGCGAAACCGAGACGACGGTCTTCACGCCGCGGTCCCCATGGCACGCCGAGCTTGTTTGTCACCCTGAGCTTGTCGAAGGGTCATGCTGGCTGCACGGCCGTGACGCTCGCCTCGTGGCGGACCGGAAAGTTCACGCTGTTGGCGATGAAGCACAGCGCGTGCGCCTTCTCGTGCAGCGCCTGCGCGTCCGCGACGCGCGACGCGTCGGCGACGGCGACGCGCGGCCGCAGCACGACCTCCCGGAAGCGGATCGCGCCGTCGATCAGCGTCATCTCGCCGCGCGCGTCGTCCTCGTACGCGACGACGGCGATGCCGGCGCGCGCGCACTCCGCGAGGTAGGACAGCAAGTGGCATGCCGAGAGCGACGCGACGAGCAGGTCCTCGGGGTTGTACGCCGAGCCGTCGCCCAGAAAGTGCGGGTCGGCCGATCCGCGCAGCGCGGGCTTGCCGTCCGACTCGATCGTGTACGCGCGCGAGTACGTCTTGTACGACGTCGTCGCGCCGTGCGCCGCGCCGTCCCACGTCACGCGCGCCGCGAAGACGTGCGGGCGGACGTTCACGCCGAGGCCGCCTTGCGCTCGTGCGCCGCGGCGCGCGTGCGCGCGATCGCCTCGCGCGAGATCGGCAGGTCGAACGCGCGCATGTCGGCGAGCTCGAAGCCGGCGCGCGACGCGAGCTCGTCGATCTCGCGGACCTTCGCCACGTCGATGCCGCGCCCGAGCGTGAACGGCTCGCAGCGGTCCTCGAGCGCGAGCACCATCGTCTCGGACATGCACGCGAGCGCGGTGCCCTGCGGCAGCCCCATGTCGAACGGCTCGCCCGCTTCGCGTACGCGCGTCCACCGCATCGCGCCGGGGACGCGCATGTTGCCGCCTTCGAGCACGAGCACGTCGGGCCGCTCGACGGCCACCCGGCGGCTGACGTCGTGCGGGAGCGACAGCTCGCACACGACGGCGCCCGGCCGCAGGTCTTCCGGCTCGATCACGTCCTGCGTCGACGACGTCGCCGTGAGCACGAGGTCCGCGCGCCGCACCGCGGCGGAGATGTCGGTGGTGTACGACGAGCCGCACGGCAGCCGCTCGCGCATCGACTCGTGAAACCGTCGCAGGCGCGTCTCGTTGCGCGCGACGAGCACGACGTGCTCGACGTGCGGCGCGATCAGCTCCACGCACGCACCGCCGATCGAGCCGGTCGCACCGATCACGGCCGCGGTCGCGCCGCGCGCGTCGACGCCCATCTCCGCTGCACCGCGGAAGAGGCTGCGCACGCCGGCCGCGATGGTGAGCGAGTTGCCGGTCGTCACCGGGATCGGCGAACGTTCGTTGAGCGTGATGCCGCCGTCGCCGACGACTCCGGTGAACGCACCCAAGCCGGCGACCTGCGCGCCGCGCTCGACGCCGAGGTCGATCGCCTTGAGGATCCGCTCGTACACCTGCTCGCGCGGAAACTCGAGCATCTGCTGCGGCAGCAGCGGTGCGGCGACGAACCAGCCCTCGGTCTCGCGCCCGTCCGGCGTACGAACGCCCGTGACGTGCGCGGCGGGCCACGCGGGCATCCATTCGAGGATCTTCGCGATGATCGGCTTGCCCTTGCCCTTGGCGCCGGGCTCGTAGCGCACGACGTCTTCGAACGAAAGGGGGTGGATCACAAAGCAGAACTTGGCCATCCCGAGCCGCCGTTTCGCCCCTCCGCCGCCGGGAGCCCGCGTGCCGCCCGGGGAACGGTATGGGGGCATGAATCAGACCCTCTCGACCATCGAGGAGCTCCTCCGCATCCCGGCGCCGTGCCCCAGCCCGATGGGGCTCGCGTGTGACGGACCGGACCTGTGGATCGGCTCCTACGAGACGTGCCGCATCTACGGCATGGTGGCCCAGCAAGGGCGCGTGTTCGAAGAGGCGGTCGCGCCGGGCAGGCCCTACGGCATGACGGTCACCGGCGACGCGCTTCGCGTCGTCGTCGGCGACGCGGACGACGGCGGAGCCGACGATCGCTACATCCGCCGGTACGTGATGGGCAAGGACTTCAAGAAGTCCGACGTCGTGGGCTGTCCCGGGGGAACCGGCTCCTTCCTGGCGTACGACGGCGATCGCCTGTACCTGAGCCAGCGCGACAACAAGGTCATCCTCGAGCTGGACGAAGCCGGGGACGTGCTGCGGACGATTCCCGTGCCGCGTCAGATCACGGGGATGGTGGTCGTCGCGGGCCGCTTCTACCTCGCCACCACCGAGAGCCGGGAAGTCGACGACTACCGGCTCTTGTGTTTGGACGCGCGGAAAGAGCAGCCCGAGGTCCACGAGCTCGCCTCGATCGGCTTCGCGGCGCGCAGTCTCGGCTTCGACGGCACGAAGTTCTGGACGAACTGCCGCGCGGAGAACACGATCGTGGCGTTCGCCAAACCCGATTGAACGCCGGAAACAACCCACCTCGATCCCGCCGCTCGAGCGTTCGCGCGGTCATCGAATCGATGCTCGAGGACCAGACGGTCGTCGCGGAGATTCACGACGCGCTGTGGGCGGTGCTCTGGAACCGCCGGTACGACGACGTCGACATCCCGCTGTGGATGCCGGAGTCGTCGTACGGAGGCATCCTCGCGTACGCACGCCCGGTCGATGCGGAGACGGCGCTCTGCGCGGTCGACACGGGTGAGGCGCTGGTCGTGTTCCGCTGCAGCGGCGACGTTCCGCCGGCCGGCAGCCGCGTGCGGCTGCTGCCCGCCGCCCGGGACCAGTGGCGCATCGTGGAGCCGGTCATCCTCGGACTCGGCGTCACCCTTCGATTCGACGACCAGAGCCCGGTCGACGACACGACGTGGATCGCGACGTTGCGTGCCGCCGTGCAGCGGCTGCGCGAAGCGCTCGACGTGCGGCGCGAGCGCGTCGCCGCCCGCCGCGCGCAGCTCGGCGCGCTGAACGAACCGCCGCCGCTCGAAGAGATCTGGCGGGAGCAGATGTCGGCGATCAACGACCGCGCAATGCTCGCCACCGAGTACACGGCGCAGGAACACGCCGCGCTCGCGCGCGCACGCGCCAAAGGCGCGCGCAGCGCCGACGAAGAGGAGCGCAAGATCACGGCCGCGCGCAAGCGCCGCTTCTCCGAGCGCGGCAACGAAGAGATCGCGCGGTTCCGCGAAGAGGAATGGCCCGCCATCCGCGACCGCGCCGCGGCGGAAATCAAGAAGTACGCCGACTACCGCACCGAGGTGGTGCGCCTCGAGGATGCGCTGCAGCGGCTGCGCAGCGTCTCGGCCCGCGCGAACAACGTGACGACCGCGCTGGACCGCATCGAGCGCGCCGGCTTCCACGTCCGCGGTTTCCAGCTCGATCTCGCGCGCCTCGAGGAACCCGAGTATGCCGAGGAGCTGCTGCGCACGGTCGAGCTCCTGCACGCCGCGATCCCGCAGCGCGCGCAGAACACCGCGACCAGCTTCAGCGCGTACCGTGCGCCGACTGCGGGGCCGTCCGTGACTCCGCCTCGGCTTTGAGCGCAGCGAGCATCATCTCGGAGTTCTCGCGCACCTTCTTCTCCAGCGTCGGCCCGATCAGTTCCGCCAGCGTCGGCACGCCGAAGTCGTACTCGACGCCGAGCACGACGCGCGTGACGCCGCCGGCTTCTTCGAAGGTCCAGGCGCCTTGGAACGTGTCGAGGTCGCCCTCGATCAGCGCGTAGTCGATGCGCAGGCGCTCGTCGTCGAAGCGGTCTTCCTCGGTCCACTCGATCGGAGCGTCCTCGACCAGCGTCTTCCAGCGCGTAATGACGCGGTCGGCGTGGCGCTCGAGCACGACGACGGTCTCGACGTCCGGCATGAACTCCGGAAACCGCTCCTGCTCCTTCGCGAGCTCGTACACCAGCGACGGCGGCGCCGCGACGTCGACCGCGCACTGAACGAACGGCACTACACGAGCTCGCCGAGCTGCTCGAGCGTCGCCGCGACGGACGCGTCGAAGGCGCGCAACGCCGCGTCGATCTCGTCTTCCCTTACGATGAGCGGCGGCTCCAGGCGGATGACGCGCTGGGCATTGAGCGTCCACGCGGCGGTGACGCCGCGCTTGAGCAGTTCCGGGATGATCGTTCCTCCGTAGCCTTCGCTGCGCAGCTCGACGCCGACGAGCAGGCCGGCGCCGCGGACCTGTGCGATCACCGCCGGGTAACGCCGCATCACCTCGCGCGCGCCCGCGAGCAGCTGCTCGCCGCGCACGCGCGCGTTCGTGACGAGATCGTCGTCGACGAGCACGTCGAGCGCCGCGAGGGCGGCCGCGCACGCGAGCTCGTTGCCGCCGAACGTCGAGGTGTGCAGCAGCGGCTGCTTGCCGTACGCCGCGTTCCAGACCGGCTTGCGCGCAATGTACGCGCCGATCGGCACGACGCCGCCCGACAGGCCTTTGGCGAGCGTCATCACGTCGGGCACGACGCCTTCGCGGTCGCACGCGAACGGCGCGCCGCAGCGGCCGAGGCCGGTCTGCACCTCGTCGGCGATCATCAGCGCGCCCATGTCGTGGCAGATCGCGCGCACCGCGCGCAGGTAGCCGTCGGGCGGCACGTTGACGCCGCCTTCGCCCTGGATCGGCTCAACGATCACCGCCGCGACCTCGCGGTCGACGGTGCCGCGGAGCGCATCCGCATCGCCGAACGGCACGCGGCGCACACCGTCGAGCAGCGGCAGGAACGGATCGCGGAACGCGTCGCGCCCGCTCGCCGAGAGCGCGCCCAGCGTCTTGCCGTGAAACGCCGCGTCCGTTGCGACGATCGCCGGCCGCTTCGTCGCGGCGCGCGCGAGCTTGAGCGCGCCTTCGACCGCTTCGGTGCCGCTGTTGGCGAAGAAGGAGATCGCGAGGTCGCCCGGCGTCAGCTCCGCAAGCCGCTTGGCGAGCCGCCCCATCAGCGGGTTGAACATCGTGCGGCCCGACAGCGCCATGCGGTCGAGCTGGTCCTTGACCGCGGCGACGACCCGCGGATGCCGGTGCCCGAGCGTGAACACGCCGTAGCCGCCGGCAAAGTCGAGATACGTCTTGCCGGTGTGATCGGTGATCGTGCATCCCGACGCGGACACTTCGACCGGTGAGCCGGACAGCTTCATGACGCGCGCGAGCGGCGGGTTGACGTAGTCGCGGTAGTTCTCGAAGGCCTCGCGCGCCAGATCGGCCGCTTGTGCGCTCGTCGGGGAGCCGGCGGTCACGCGACGGCCAGCTCGCGCGCGTCCGACTCGAGGTGCGCGATCGTGTCGTGCAGGACGGCGAGCGTCGCCGCAGCCGTCTCCGTCCGCATCAGCCGCTCGCGCAGCGCGCTCGCGCCCGGGAACCCTTTGAGATAATAGCCCAGATGCTTGCGCATCTGCGGCACCGCGCGCGACTCGCCCCATTCCTCGACCATCGTGCAATAGTGGTGCACGGCGAATCGCAGCCGGTCGGGCGCGGCGGGCGTCGCGTCGGGCTCGCGTCCTTCCATGAGCGCGCGCAGACGCGAGACGAGCCACGGATTGCCCAGCGTCGCGCGCCCGAGCATCACGCCGTCGACACCGGTGTCGCGCATGCGGCGCATCGCCTCGTGCGGATCGCCAAGGTCCCCGTTGCCGATCACCGGGACGTCGACGGCGCGCTTGAGCTCGGCGATCTTCGTCCAGTCGGCGCTGCCTTTGTAGAATTGCTTCGCGGTGCGCGCGTGCAGCGTGATCGCCTGCACGCCCACCGCTTGCGCGCGCTTGGCGACGTCGACGAAGACCAGCGCGTTCTCCGTCCACCCGAGGCGCATCTTCATCGTGACGGGACAGTCGACGGCGTCGACGACGGCCTTCATGATCGCCTCGCAGCGGTCGACGTCGCGCAGGCACGCGCTGCCGCCCTCCGTCTTGGTCACCTTCGGGGCCGGGCAGCCGAAGTTGATGTCGACGATGTCGGCTCCGCACTCGCGCACGACCTTGGCGGCGAGTGCCATGATGGCGGGATCGTTCCCCCACAGCTGGGTGGAGACCGGGTTCTCGACGCCGTGCTGATCGATCATCTCCATCGTCCGCGCGTTGCCGTACTGCAGCGCATTCGACGAGACGAACTCCGTGACGGTCAGGCCGAAGCCGAACGGCTTGTAGAGCGCGCGCAGCGTGCGGTTCGTGACGCCCGACATCGGCGCGAGGACGATCGGCGGCCACACCGCGATGGGGCCGATCTGGAGCGCAGGCACGGCACGGGCCGGGGGACTGGTCACGATCAAGGAGTGTACCACGTCTCCGCGCGCGCCGCCCGCGGGCGGCCGCGCGACGTGCACGCCGTTCGCTCGCCGGCACGCCCGGCGAGCCGGGCACCGGCCGAAACGTGAGTTTGTGGATGTGCGGGGTACCGACGTGCCACCGGCGTGCGTGCGCCGGTCGCACACCAAAACCAGGAGAGCCCCGAGCCGTCGAGCCGGGGCTCTCGGCTTGCCCGGCCAGCGGACCGGTCGCGGCCGGCCGCGAACGCGCTTCGCAGCCCGCTCGGCCCTTCGGTCCGAGCGAGGCGAACGCTTCTCCCGGAGGCTCGGCATGGCGACGCAAAAGAAGCAGAAGATCAGCAAGACCAACAAGGGCGGCAAGAAGGGCAAAAAACGCTTCCGCCTGCGGACGCGTCCCGCGAACGCCTGACGCGCAAGCGCGCCGCTACGCGCGCAGGTGGTCGACGCGCAGGCCCTGCAGCACGAGGTGCGGCTCGACGCGCTCGATCACCGTCGTCTCCGCGGCGACGACGAGCGCCATCCCGCCCGACGCGATGACGCGCGCTTCGTCGCCCAGGACGCCGCGGAAGCGGCGCACGAGCTCCTCGGTCTGGCCGACGGCGCCGTAGACGAGCCCGGCTTGAATCGCGCTCACCGTGTCGCGCCCGATCGGCGCGCCCGGTGCGACGAGCGCGACCTGCGGCAGCTTCGCGGTGCGGCCGACGAGTGCGTCGAGCGAGACCTGCAGTCCGGTCGCGATCGCGACGCCCAAGTACGCGCCGTCGGACCCGATCGCGCCGAACGTCGTCGCCGTGCCGTAGTTGATGACGATCGCCGGCGCGCCGACGAACGCGACCGCGCCGATCGCGCCCGCGACGAGATCGCTGCCGACCTCGGTCGGGCGGTCCGTCTTGACCACGATCGACCGCTGCGTCGCCGCGGTGAAGAACGACGGCTTCACGCCGAAGTACTTCTCGCAGCCTTCGCGCAGCGGGCGGTCGACGACCGGCACGACCGACGACACGACGATCGCGCTCACGTTCGCGATCGGAAACTGCGCCGCGGAGAAGAATGCCGCGAACAGCACGCCGTACTCGTCCGCGGTGCGCCGGCGCGCCGTGGTCACGCGCCACGTGCCGACGATCGTGCCGGCGTGGTCGAACGCGCCGAGCTTGGTCTCGGTGTTGCCGACGTCGATGCAGAGCAGCACGGGCTCAGCCGCGCTGTTTCTTGAGATCGACGATCGCGTCGAGCAGGCGCGCGGCGAGCTCGCGCTTCGAACCCGTGCCGAGATCGGCGCGTCCGCCGTCGCCCCAGAGCAGCACGAGCCGGTTGTCGACGGGACCGAAGCCGCGCTCGTCGCCGACGTCGTTCACCGCGATCGCGTCGAGGTTCTTGCGCGCGAGCTTCTCGCGCGCGTTGGCTTCGAAATCGCGCGTCTCGGCCGCAAATCCCACCAAGAAGACGCCGTTCTTGCGCGCACCGAGCCCGGCGAGAATGTCGGGGTTGCGCGCGAGCGCGAGCGCTTGCGGGTCGTCGGTCTTCTTCACCTTGTGCTCGTGCGCGGTCGCGGGGCGCCAGTCGGCGACGGCGGCGGTCGCGATCGCGATCGTCGCGTGCGGCGCGCTTTCGCGCACGGCCGCGTCCATCTCCCGCGCCGTCGTCACGCGCGCGGTGCGTGCGCCCGCCGGCGGCTCGAGGTGCGTCGGGCCGAGCACGAGGTCGACGCCCGCGCCGCGCGCGAGCGCTTCCCGCGCGAGCTCGATTCCGGTCGTCCCGGTCGACGCGTTCGAGATGAAACGCACCGGGTCGATCGCTTCGCGCGTCGGGCCGGCGGTGATCAGCACGCGTTCGCCGTCGAGATCATTGCGCCGCGCCAGCGCGCGGTCGATCGCCGCAATCAGCAGCTCTTCCGGCGCCAGCCGGCCGGCACCGTGTTCGCGCTCGGCGAGGAAGCCGACGTCCGGCTCGACGATCGTGACGCCGCGTGCGCGCAGCGTCGCGAGGTGGCTGCGCGTGGCTTCGTGCTCGAGCATCGCGGTGTTCATCGCCGGAGCGATCACGATCGGAGCGCGCGTCGCCAGCGCGACGTTCGTGAGCAAGTCGTCGGCGAGCCCGAGGGCGAGCTTGGCGATCGTGTTCGCCGTCGCCGGGATGATGGCAAGGACGTCGGCGTCGCGCGCGAGCGCGATGTGCGGGATCTGTTCGGCGCGCTCCCACAGCGACGTGTGCACGGGCCGGCGTGCCAACGCGGCGAACGTCGCCGCGCCGACGAAGCGCTCGGCGTCGGCCGTCATCACCACGTCCAGCACGGCGCCCGCTTGCACGAGGCGGCTTGCGAGCGCGGCCGCCTTGTACGCCGCGATCCCGCCGGTGACGCCCAGCAGGACGCGCGCGCCGTCAAGCCGCGACACGTGATGCTCCCATCACGAATTCCGGATGACGCGAAGGGTCGTGCGCCCGATGACGAAGGGTTCGCCGAAGCCGATCGCCTCGGGATCGCCAAGGGGACGCCCGCCGACGCGGGTTCCGTTGCGGCTCGCGAGATCGGCCAAGCGAAGCCGCCCGTCCTCCTCGTACAGCCGCGCATGTTTTCGGGAAATAAAACGATCGATCGTGATACAGGCGGTAGCCACCGCGTCGTCGCGACCAATGGTGATCTCCCGCTCGAATGGCCAGGTCTTTCCGTCGAGCGGGCCGCTCATCACCTCGAGAACGTACATCTCGCAACCGCCTTCGCGCGGGCCGGACGGCCGGTCCTCTCCACAGGAAGCACGCACTGGTGAAAGACGACCAATCCCTCCTCGATATCGAGCCGGAAGCGCTGCGAGCGGCCGAGTTCATGCAGGCGCAGGAGCTCCTGACCGGGATGGTGGGCCGGCGCATCGTCAGCGCGCAGCTCGAGGAGACGCGCATCGCCATCGAGACCGACGACGGCTCGATCTACTACTTCTACGGCTTCATGGGCGAGGACCAGGCCGGCGGCGGCGACGAGGAAAGCTAAGCCGCCTCTCCGCGCATGACCGCGTCCGCCGCGAGGACCGCGCCGAGCGCCGCGTGCTCGGCGGTGACGCCGCCCTGCACGTAGACCTCGTACGGCTCCCGCAGCGGCGCGTCGCAGGACAGCTCGATCGTCGCGCCCGCGACGAACGAGCCGCTCGACATGACGACCGGGTCGACGTATCCCGGCACGGGCCCCGGCTCGGGCGCGAAGCGGGCGTTGACGGGCATCGCGCGCTGGAGTCCCCGCGCGAAGGCCAGCAGCCGCGCCGGTGAGCCCAGGCGGATCGCCTGCACGATGTCGGTTCGGAACCCGCCGGGAGCCGGATCGACCGCGAAGCCGAGCTCGGCGAAGAGCGCGGCGGTGAAGTCGAGGCCGCGCAGCGCCTCGCCGACGACGAGCGGCGCGTAGAACAGCCCTTGCACGAGCGCGCGCCCGAACCCGAGCGTCGGCCCGAGCGCGGCGCCGAGGCCGGGCGCAAAGACGCGCGCCGCGATGCGCTCGATCGCGGCGGCGCTGCCGGCAACGTATCCGCCCGCCGGCGCGAGGCCGCCGCCGACGTTCTTGATGAGCGAGCCCGCGATGACGTCGGCGCCCGCTTCGAGCGGCTCGCGCTCCTCGACCAGCTCGCCGTAGCAGTTGTCGACGAGCACGACGGCGTCGGGGTACCCTGCGCGGACCGCCGCGACGGCATCGGCGATCGCGTCGATCGACAGCGAGCGGCGCACCGCATAGCCGCGCGACCGCTGCACGAACACGACGGCCGGGCGATGCTCGCGCGCCGCCGCACGCAGCGCGTCGAGGTCCGTGTCGCCGGCCGCGGTGCGCGCGACCTCGGCGTACCGCACGCCGCGCGACGTCAACGCGAACGGTGCGGTCGCGATCGCGTGGCGCAGCGTATCGTACGGCGCGCCGTTGGCGGCGAGCAGCGTCGAGCCGGGCGGCGCGAGCGCGTCGAGCGACGCGACGATCGCGTGCGTGCCGCTGACGATCGACAGCCGCGCGAGCACGCGCTCCGCGCGGAACACGCGCGCGAGCAGCGACTCGTAGCGCTCGCGCGCCGTGTCGTCGTAGCCGTAGCCGCTCGTCCCCGCAAGGTCGCTCTCCGCGATCCCTTCGTCGGCGAACGCGCGGAGCACGCGCGCGCGCACGGCGAAGGAGCGCGGGTCGCGCACATCCAGCCGCGCGGACGCGCGCTCCGCCGCTTCACGCACGCGCGGTGTGACGTCGAATCCCTCGAGCAGCGCGCCGATCATGCCGCCGCCGCGCCGCGGGCTTCGCGCGCAGCTTCCGTGCGTTCGTACACGCGCACGAACGGCAGCCAGATTGCGGCCGCGAGCGCGAGGTTGACGAGCATCAGCACGCACGCGCGCCAGTCCAGCGTCGTGAGAAACGCGTTCACCAGCGACGGCAGCGTCGACGGCGAGTAGAACAGCGGGCGCGCGACGAGGCCGGTCGCCATCGCGGCGTAGGTCGTGCACGCGAGCACGAACGGCGCGAGCACGAACGGAACGGCCAAGACCGGATTGTACGCGACGGGAAGACCGAAGATGACCGGCTCGTTGAGGTTGAAGAGCGACGGCACCAGCGCGGCGTAGGCCGTCGTGCGCAAGCGCCGCACGCGGCTGCGCAGCAGCAGCACGACGAGCGGCAGCGTCGCGCCGGCGCCGCCCGGAAAGACGAAGAGGAACGTCGACACCACGACGACGTGCGGAATCGTCTCGTGCCGTCCGAAGGCGGCACTGTTCTGCATCTGCAGCGCCAGGTACACCGGGAAGACGATCGCCGCGAGCAGCGCGGGGCCATGGATGCCGACCAGCCAGAGCATCGCCTCGATCACCGTGATCACCGCGAGCGCCGCGAAGCTGTCGCCAAGGGTGGACAGCGGCGCGAGCGCGGCTGCGAGGGCGCTCGCGGGCGAAAGCTGCAACGCGAACAGCGCGGCGCTCAGCGCGACGATCGCTGCGGCGCCGGCGGCCGTGCCGGCGCGCGCGCCGAGCCGGCGGCGACCGACGGCCGTCGCGCCCGCCACCGCGAGCGCCACGATGATCGCCGTGAAGACACCGCTCACGCCGAGCGTGCGCGCGAATCCATCGAACGACGCGAAGGCAGCGCGCGGCAGCGCGAGCAGGAACGCGACGCACGACGCGGCGACGACCGGGACGGCGGGAAATCGCAGCTCACGTGCGAGGCGGATCGACAGGACGACCACCATCGCCAGCGACGCGAGCGCGAACGCCGCGGGCAGGAACGCGACGAGCGCTTTGAACGCGGGCCCCCACCCGGCGAACGGCCGTGACGCGAGCGCTACGCCGAGCCGGACCGCCAGCGCGAGCAGTGCGACGCCGAACGCGACGGGCAGCGATGCCTGCAGCGCGCGCACCGCCGGGGAGCCGGAGATCCGGTGGGCCAGCGGAGCCGCCGCGCGCTCGAAGCGCGCGACGAGCCCGTCGCCGGCGGGTCCGTCCTCAGAGCCTTCTGATGACGGCCTCGACTCGGCCCACGATGGTGACATCGTCGGCGTAGATTGGCGCCATCGCCGCGTTCTCCGGCTGCAGCCGCACGCGGCCCGACTCGCGGTAGAACCGCTTGACGGTCGCCTCTCCGTCGATCATCGCGACGACGATCTCGCCGTTCGTCGCGGTCGGCCGCGGTTCCACGACGATCAGGTCGCCGTCCAGGATCGCCGCGTCGATCATCGAGTCGCCCTTGACGCGCAGCATGAAGCCACCGGAGCGAGGCACCCACGAGGCGGGGAGCACGAACTGCTCCTCGAGGTTCTCCGTCGCCGTGATCGGCACGCCGGCCGCGACGCGGCCGAGCAGCGGCAACGTCGCCGATTCGACCCGCTCCGGCTCGTCGTCCGACCTCGAAGCGACGAGCGCGCGCGGCTTCGTCGGGTCGCGCCGCAGCAGGCCGCGGCGCTCGAGCGTCTTGAGGTGCGACTGCACCGTCGACGAGGACGACAGACCCACGCGCTCGCCGATCTCCCGGACCGACGGCGGGTAGCCGTGCTCGCTGGAAAAGGCGCGGATCACATCCAGGATCCGCTGCTGCTTCTCGGTCGTGGCCCGTTCGGCCATCATCCCTCCTAGAATGCCACCCAGTAGGCACAGCGCCTTGCGACGCTCTGCACGACGGCCAAAGCCGCCGCATCGATTGGGGCCATCCTAGCACAGATGCTTGCACGAGGCAAACATACGTTCGAACCCATTGACCGGAACGCCCGGCCTTGGTACCATATGGTGGACGAACGAGCGTTCGGCCCAATATCTAGGGGAGATCGCACAGCAATGTACCGCACGAAGCGCAAACCGACCCTGATGCCGCTGGTGGCGCTCGGCGCCCTCAGCCTGGCGGTCACCCTGCCCGCGCTCTCGAGCACCGTCCACGCGGCGCCGCCGGTATCGTACGGCACCGTCACGGTGCACCGCGGCGACACGCTCTGGTCGCTGGCCGAGCGCAGGACGCCGGCGTCCGGCGACGTCCAGGCGACGGTCGACCAGATCATCGCGACGAACCACCTCGCCGGCGCGAACCTTACCGCGGGCCAGAAGCTCCGCGTGCCGCGATGAAAGCGCTCTAACCCCGCGCGCCAAGCGCGCCACCCACCGTGCCTCCGACGCCGACGCCCGCCTAACCGCGGGCGTCGTCGTCTTCCCCCTCGCCGCATCGTCGTCTGCCCTCATGCCAGGCGCGAGCGCAGCGACGCGCCCGCGGCACGATGCCGCGCGTCCTGGTGCTGCCCGGAGGGGCGGGGGTGGGGCATGGGCCTCCGGCGGTACTCGCGGAGTCGCGGAGGCCCGGAGGGCCGAGAGCGACGGAGAGGTAGCGACCGGAGCGCAGGATGCGCGCAGGGAGCGTGCCGCCGGAGGCCCATGCCCCGCCCCCGCCCCGAGCCACGGCGCGCGCCCGGCCCGGCCCGACCGCCCCAAAACGAAGAGCGCCCCGGCCGAAGCCGAGGCGCTCTGTCTGTTCAGAACGTACGGAGGTCTAGATCTTGATCCGCGCCTCGAAGTACATGTTGAACGGGAATCCGGGGAAGGTCGGATCGTACGGCGACCGCAGGAACGGCTGGACGTTGTCGCCGGGGTTGTACACGTTGCCGACAGGGCTTGGGCCTGCGCCCGCACCCGGCGTGAGCGCGTAGCCGCACGCGTTGTTGACGGCCCACGGAACCTTCGTACCGCCGAAGCAGTGGTTGATGAGGTTCGCGAAGTTGCCGACGAGCGTGACGCGCTTGTTGAGGTCGTACGTCACCTGCGTGTGCAGCGCGATGTTGTTCGGCGCCGTGAAGGCACCGATGCTATCGAACCGGTTCGTGTAGATGTTCGGGATAGCGATCGCGGCCCCGCAGCCGATCGCGTCGTACGGCGATCTGCCGGCGCTGCCGTAGCGGATAGCGCGGATCACGCCGTCGTAGAGCCCGGCAGAATCGGCGACACGGCAACGCCACCGCCGCGTCCAAGAACGTGTTGCACCCGGACGGATCGATGCCCGGGTTCGACAAGCGGCACGCCGTACTTCACGCCGCCGGAGAACTGGAGCGCCGGCGTGACCGCGAGCGGACCATGCTTGTACTGCACGATTGCGGTCGCAACGTGCGGAGCGCCGTACGCCGTCACCCCAGCAGATTCGATGCCGCCCGGGAACGTGTCGTACGTCGCGTACTTGCCGTTCGGGTCCAGCAGGGGCTGGATCGGCGCGTTGTAGTACGGGTTTGCGACGAACCGCCGGGCAGCCGCGGCGGCGCAGCGCCGCCGGGTCGTGCCCGTGGTTCCCGTTCGTAGTCGACGACGCCGGCCGTGTAGCACGGCGAACCGCCGCCCGCCTTCGTGAAGGCGTTGTACTGCGCTGATTCCCTGGTTGATGCCCGACACGACCGAGATGCCGTTGAAGGGCTTGTACTGGATGTAGCTGTTCGTGTAGGTGTACGTCAGCCGCCCGGCCCAGCCGTTGCGCGAGAAGTCACCCTTGTCGAGTTCGAACTCGAGGCCTTGCGACGTCTGCGAACCGACGTTGACGCCGGACACGAAGTTCGTCTTCTGGTCGAGGTAGAACTGCTGAATCTGATCCTGCGTCTTGCGCAGGAACGGCGTCAGCTTGATCGAGGTGTCGCGGTTGAACTGGTGCTCCAGCGAGAAGTCGTAGTTGTTCGCGACCGACGGCCGAATCGCGTGAGCGGGCGTGTTGAAGCCCGTGATCTTCACGAAGTTGACCAAGCCTGACGGCGCTTCTTGCTGCAGGAAGTTGTACTGCTCGAAAGCGCTGTTCGGAGCCTGGGCGTAGCGGCCGTAGCTCGCACGCACGACGGTCGTCGGATTGACCGTGTACGTGAGCCCCAGACGCGGCTCGAGTTCGCTGTACGACTCGACCTGCCCGGAGGAGTTGATCTGCTGCAGCGTCGGGAACTGCGTGTTCCAGGCGTTGTAGAGGAACGTGCGAGCCGCCGACCCGAGCGTGCTCGATCCGTCGAACGTGAAGCTGTCCTCGCGCAGGCCGAGATCGATGCTCAGCTTGTCGGTCGGCTTCCACTGGTCGCTGATCGACCACGAGCTGAATTTCGGCACGACGGTGTTGTACGTCGCGTACTGGCCGTTGCCGACGACGAGGTATTGGCACGGTCCGCCGCCGCAGGTCGTGCCTGCGGCCGGATATATGCACGCCGCGCCCAGGCCCGCGGCCTGTTGTAGCGTGAAGGATCCGCCGGTCGGCGTGGCCGCGTTTAGGCGTTAAAGCTCGAACCGCTGCCGTTGTAGCACGGGCACGGTTGCACCGGCGAAGCTATAGCAGACGCCGTTGTACGGATTGCTGCCGTTGACGAGAAGACCGACCGTCGTGCGGAAGTTCCCGCTGTTCGGTCCGTACGCGCCGTTGACGTACTGCGTGTTATTGTCGCGCAGCGTCGTCGCGGTCGTGTACGAGCCCTGGATCGTCAGCAGGTGCTGTGACGTGATCTGGTCGGTGAACTGCGCGCTCACGCCACGCGTGTGGCTCTCGAGCTCGTAGTCACCGGGCACGTATCCGAGGTAGTTGAAATCGTTGGACTGCGGCCCCGTCTGCAGCCAGTCCGAGTAGTACGTGTAGCCGTACACGCGCAGGAACGCGTTCGTTCCGAAGTTGCGCTGGTACTGGAGCTTGAGGATCGACTGGTCGTTCGTGAATGCATCGCGGCGATCGGGATCGATCGCCGAGTACATCGGACGGCCGTTGGGCGATTGCGGAAAGAGGTACGTCGAAGTACCGCCGCCCGTAAACGTCGCCGGCAGGACCGTACCGGGCGTCAGGCTCGACTGGTATCCGTCGAGATACGACGGCACGCCGCCCTCGAGGGCGGTCAGGAAATTCGCGCCGCCCTGGTCGTTCGTCGAGCTGTAGTACGGGTTGTTGATGAAGTTGTTGTCGAACAGCAACTGGACGTCGTCACGGTTGCCGTCCTTGCGCGGGATCCCGAAGTGGAAGTTCGCGACGGTGTCGCGATCCTGCACGTTGGAGAGGAATCCATTGAGCGTGTACGGCCCGAGAGCGTACGACGGCGTGATCGCCCCGAGGATCGGGTTCGACGTATTCGCATACGCGCCACCCGGCCCGGCGCAGCCGGGAGTCGTAAGCGCAGCGGGACCCGCCGGGCACGGCGCGAGCGGACCGCCGTAGTTCTGCTGCAGGCTGCCGCCGTTGTACTGATCGTAGTACCGATACGACTGATTGTACGCACCGGCTCCGATGTAGTACGAGAACGTGCGGCTCGGGTTCGCGCCGCCGGCTTCGAAGGCAACTTTGTCGTACTGCGTCGGCGTACCGAGCGCGAGCGTCAGGTTGCGCGACGCCGGCGCGGTGCCGGTCCGAATCACCTGGTTGATGTAGCCGGAGATGCCGTTGGCTTCGGCGGTCGCAGAGGGTGCGCCGGTGTAGACTTGGAGCTCCTGCTGACCGAGCGAGGAGACCGGGCCCGACGGATAGTTGTCGAACGCGCGGTTGACGGGGACGCCGTCCAGCTCGTAACCGACCTGGTCGTAGTCGCCGCCGCGGATCGACAGCGTGGCGCCGGCGCCGATGTAGCCCTGCTGGTTGGGAGCAACGTACACACCGGGGACCGACGAGATCGCCGACCACGCGGAGTTGAGCGTGCCGCCGCCGCCGAGGGCCGAGGCCTTGTCCTGCGTCACCGCGTTGATCGAGTAGACGTCAGCGGTGGTGCCGGGCTTGACGAGCGCGGCTGCCGCGCGCGACGTCACCGAACCGATGACGCGCAGCTTCGTGGGCTGCTGGAAATTGACGGTGACCGACTGGTCGGCGTTCACCGTGACGCCGCTGATCGTCGCGGCGTCGCGCGCGGTCGTCGCGGTGACGGCGATCGTGTACGTGTCCGGCGTGAGCGACGCGAACGTATAGTGTCCGGTCGCGTCGGTGTGCGCCGTCGCGGACTGCGACGGGCTCGTCGCGGTCACCGTCGCGCCTGATACGGGCTGGTTCGACTGAGGATCGACGACGGAACCGGTGATCGAACCGGTCGTACCTGCCAGAACGCTTATCGTTCCCTGGAGCACGAACGCGACGAGCAACAGCGCCGCGAGAACACCTCGTCGTACCGAATGAGGTATCGCCACGGGCACCTTCCTTTCGAAGGGTGTGGTGGTGGAATCTGTCCGTCACCTGTGACGGACCTGGGGCCCTTCTGGGACGGCGCGCTCGCTTCCCCTTGTCTAGAGGCGGGTCAGCGCCGCCCCCGCTCTACCACGACGATGCTGTGTCCGTCGTGGCGGTCCAGAAAGGCCAGACCCTCGTCCATCCACCCGTCGAGCCCCGCCGAAAGGTGCTTCTGCACCTCGCGGACGACGTGCCGGCGGCTCTTGAGCCAAGCGAGCTCAGGCCGTGTGGTGGCGAGCCACACGGCCTCTTCGCATTCCTCGCACTGGTAGCCGAAGCGCATCGCGGAATCCCCGCGGGCGCCGGTTACGCGCGGACCGGGTTCAGGCGCTCGGCCAGCAGGCGCGGGATGTCCGACGGCCGGTCCGCCACGGGGACGCCGGCATCGCCGAACGCGCGAACCTTGGACTCCGGGGTGCCGGTGTTGCCCGAGATGATCGCGCCGGCGTGACCCAGGCGCTTGCCCTTGGGCGCGCTGCGGCCCCCGATGAACGCGATCACGGGCTTGTTCGGGAGGTGGTCCTTGATGAACGCCGCCGCATCTTCTTCGTCCGAGCCGCCGATCTCGCCGGCGACGACGAGCGCCGTCGTCTCCGGGTCGTTGGCGAACTCGCGCAGACAGTCGACGAAGGTCGTGCCGATGATCGGGTCGCCGCCGATGCCCACGCACGTCGACTGCCCGAAGCCCGCGCGCGTGAGCCCGTCGACGATCTCGTACGTGAGCGTGCCCGACCGCGAGATCATCCCGACGTTGCCCTGCTTGAAGACGTGGGACGGCATGATCCCCATCAGCGACTTGCCGGGCGAGATCGAGTCCGGGGCAGTTGCCGCCGATGATCCGCATCCCGGACGTCGTGTTGACCACGCGCAGCATGTCGTGCGCCGGAATCCCTTCGGTGATGCAGACCGCGAGCTCGATCCCCGCGTCGTGCGCCTCCCACAGCGCGTCAGCGCCCGCGAACGGCGGAACGAAGACGATCGAGTGCGTCGCACCGGTCGCCTCGACGGCGTCCTTGACCGTGTTGAACACGGGCTGACCGCTCTCGATCTTCGTGCCGCCCTTGCCGGGCGTCACGCCGCCGACGACGTTCGTGCCGTACGCGATCATGCGCTGCGTGTGGAACGCGCCCTCGCGCCCGGTGATGCCCTGCACGATGACCTTGGAGTTCTTGTCCAGCCAAATGCTCACTTGGAAGGCGCTCCGCCCTGCTCCGCGCCCCCCACGCCTTCGGCGCGGGGCCCCCATGTCGCCGAGCGCGGCACTGTTGCGATAACGTCGGCATACCCTGAGGGCGCTCGTAACATCATGGTGTTGTCCTTCATCCCTTCGCCAGCTCGACCGCGCGCGCGGCGCCTTCATCCATCGTTTCGACCGGCACGAATCCCGCCTCGGCGAGGATCGCGCGGCCTTCTTCCGCATTCGTTCCCGTCAACCGCACGACGAGCGGCACGATGCGCATGGCCTGTCCCGAGCCGGTCGAAGGGGCTTTGAGCGCTTCGACGATCCCCTTCGCGACTTGGTCGCCGCGCGTGATGCCGCCGAAGATGTTGATGAACATCGCGCGCACGTTCGGATCGCTCGTCACGAGGTTGTAGCTCTTCTTCACCAGCTCGGCTTGCGCGCCGCCGCCGATGTCCAGAAAATTCGCCGCCTCGCCGCCCGCGTTGCGGATCGCATCCATGGTGCCCATGCCGAGTCCGGCGCCGTTCGCGATGACGCCGATCGTCCCGCCGAGCTTCGCGTAGTTCGACATCCCCAGGCCGATCGCGACCGCCGCGGCCTGATCCTCGTCGGTCGGCTGCTGCGCGTTCCACTGCGCGATGTCTGGATGTTTGTAGAGCCCGTTGTCGTCGAGCTCGATCTTCGCGTCGCTCGCGATGACGCGCCCGTCCTTCGTCAACACGAGCGGGTTGATCTCGACGAGGTTGGCTCCATAGTCCATGAACAGCGTGTAGAGCGCGCTCAAGATCGACGGGAACGCCTTGCGATATCCGTCCGGCAGCTTCGCGCGAAACGCGAGCTGACGGCCGACGAACGGCGGGCAGCCGATCGCGGGGTCGATCCAGTACTTCGAGATCGCGGCCGGATCGTGCTCCGCGACTTCCTCGACGTCCATGCCGCCTTGCGCGGTGACCAGCACGACGGGCTTCTTCGCGGCGCGGTCGATCGCGATGGAGACGTAGGCCTCGCTCGCGATGTCGACCTTCTCCTCGACGAGCAGGGACTTCACTTCCTCGCCGTCGGGATTCTGGATGGATTTGAGCACCTTGCCGATGAGCTCGCGCGCCAGTGCGCCGCCTTGCGACGCGTCGTCGGCGAACTTGATGCCGCCCGCCTTGCCGCGGCCGCCCATCATGACCTGGCTCTTGAGCACCCACGAGCCGGGATGCGCCGCGATGTAGCTCTCGACGTCGCCGGCGCGGGTGGCGAACACGCCGCTCGGCGTCGGGATGCCGACGCGGCGGAACAGGTCCTTGCCCTGGTATTCCATCAGTTTCATCGGGGCCGGTCCGTTCCGCGCGGCGCCTCGCGCTCCCTCGGCGGCGGCATGGCGCATGATTGCTTCGCGCGTGCGCGGAATGGCGTGAAGACGGAGGTATCCGGGATGCGACGTGCGCCGTTCTTTCTCGCCGCCGCGCTGATCGCGCAGCCGCTCGCCGCGCCGGCCGCCGGTGCGCCGGCCAAGCCGTTGCGGCAATTGGTCTACGACGTGACCTACAGCGCGCACAGCATGCACACGAAGAAGACCTCGGGCTTCAACGGCGGCTACGGCGGCGACCCGGGCATGTCCGGCGTCGGCGTGACGTCCGGAAGCGGCACCGCCGGCGTCGGGCTCGACGGTGACGACAATGGACGCCTGACGGTCGACGTGATCGCGGCTACGCCGGACGGCGGGCTCGTCGTCGACATCGCGTATCTGGGCACGACGTCGTCGCAGCCGATCGGTGCGCGTCGCGCTCCTCCCGGACGGCAGCATGTCCGCCGACCCGTCACAAGCCGCTGAGCACGGAAGCGCTGCACCTGCTGCCGCTCTTCTGGCGCGGTTTCATCGCCAATCGCGACGTGGCTCCCGGAGCAACGTGGGACGTCGCGCAGCCGCCGCCCATCAAGGGCAAGACGACGTACAGGGTCGATGCGCTCAGCGGCAACCGGGCGACGCTCGGACTGGAAGGCTCGATGATCGTCGCCGGGCCCAGCGGATTCGACGAGACGGACCGCGGCACGACGACGTACGCGACCGACCTGGTCAACCCGATCGCATACGACGTGAGCATGCGCATCTTCAAGCAGATCGGGACGGACGAGTCGATCACGACGACGGCTCACCTCACCGCGACGCTGGTCAAGGACTCGTTCGCGAAGCCCTAGCCTCGTTCGTCGATGCGCCCGAGCAGCGAGCGCGCGATGATCAGCTGCTGAACCTCCGACGTGCCCTCGTAGATCTCGGTGATCTTCGCGTCGCGGTAGTAGCGCTCGACCGGAAACTCCGTCGTGTAGCCGTAGCCGCCGTGGATCTGCACGGCTTCGGCCGCGTGCTCGCGCGCTTTCGTCGAGGCGAAGAGCTTCGCTTTCGACGCTTCGGTGACGTACGGCCGTCCCGCGTCGGCGAGCGCCGCGGCGCGGTAGACCAAGAGGCGCGCCGCGTCAAGGTCCGTCGCCATGCGCGCGAGCTTGAACGAGACGCCTTCGAATGCGCCGATCGGCCTGCCGAACGCCACGCGGTCCTTCGCGAAGGCGACCGACGCGTCGAGGCAGGCGGCGAGGATGCCGACTGCCTGCGCGGCGATGCCGATCCGGCCGGACGTGAGCGTCATCAGCGCCTGCGTCAATCCGGCGCCCTCCGCGCCGAGCATCGCGGCCGCGGGGACGCGCACGTCGTCGAACGCGAGATCGACGGTGTTCGACGTGTGGATTCCCAGCTTCTCGGTGACCTTCTCGACGACGATGCCTTGCAGCGACGCGTCGATCAGGAACGCGCTGATGCCGCGCGAGCCGGGGCCGCCGCTGCGGAACATCGCCATGACGACGCCCGCGTGACCGCCGTTCGTGCACCATTGCTTGCGGCCGTTGAGCACCCACGCGTCGCCGTCGCGCCGCGCGGTCGCGCGGATCGCAGCGGCATCCGATCCGGCATCGGGCTCGGTGAGCCCGAAGCCCGCGATCACGTCGCGTGTCGCGAGCTTCTCGAGCCACTGCGTCTTCTGCGCCTCGGAGCCGAGCTTGGCGATCGCGCTGCAGATCATCGAGTGCACCGACACGGTGACGGCGGTCCCGGCGTCGACGCGCGCGAGCTCTTCGATGGCGAGCGCGTACGACACGTGATCGGCGCCGACGCCGCCGTACTTCTCGGGGATCAGCATCCCCATCAGCCCGGCCTCGGTCAGCTTCGCGTACAGCGCGCGCGGAAACGCATGCGCGCGATCCCACTGCGCGACGTGCGGCGCGATCTCGCGCTCGGCCACCTCACGCGCGACGTCGCCGATCGCGCGCTGGTCGTCGGTGATCTCGAACGCCGCCGACCGCGCCTCGCCGATCACGGCCTATCCCTGTGCGTACGCGTAGAAACCGCGTCCGGACTTTTTGCCGAGCCAGCCGGCCGCCACGTACTGCTTGAGCAGCGGACACGGGCGGTACTTCGAGTCGCCGAGACCTTCGTGCAGCACGTTCATGATCGCAAGACACGTGTCCAGCCCGATGAAGTCCGCCAGCGTCAGCGGTCCCATCGGGTGGTTCATCCCGAGCTTCATCACCGTGTCGATCGCCTCGGCGGACGCCACGCCTTCGTACAGCGCATAAATCGCCTCGTTGATCATCGGCAGCAGGACGCGGTTCGCAACGAATCCCGGGAAGTCACGCACCTCGACCGGCGTCTTGTCGAGCCCGACCGCCAGATCGCGCACGAACGCGAACGCTTCGTCGGACGTCGCGATACCCCGAATCACCTCGACGAGCTTCATCACCGGCACCGGGTTCATGAAGTGCATCCCGATGACGTTCTGCGGCCGCGACGTGACGGCGCCGAGCACGGTGATCGAGATCGACGACGTGTTCGACGCGAGCACCGCCTCCGGCGGCGTGTTGGCATCGAGGTGCCGGAACAGATCCAGTTTCAGATCGAGGCGCTCCGTCGCCGCCTCGATCGCGAGCTGCACGTCGACGTCCACCAGCTTCTCGCGCCCGTCGATGTGCTCGAGGATCGCGCCGCGCTGCGCGGCCGTCATGCGCCCCTTCTCGACGTCGCGATCGAGCCGCTTCGCGATCCCGTCGATTCCGCGCCGGATTCGCGCGGCGTCGACGTCGTTGAGCAAGACCTCATGTCCCTTGGCCGCGAGCACCTGAGCGATTCCCCCGCCCATCTGTCCGGCCCCGATCACCGCAACTCGCACCCGCCTCCTTTTCCGCTCGCTCGCCGTTACCGCTCGGATCGTGGCGGCGCGGGTGGCGGCGGGTGCGACCGCAGTGGGGACGCCTCACGTCGCGCCCTCCTGGCGCGCCGTCAGGCTCCGCGCTCCGCGCGCCGCGCCAATCCTGGCGCGTCGGGCTCCGCGAGGCCCCTCTGCGGTCGCACCCGCCGCCCCCCACGCAGGCACGAACGCCCGCGATACCGCCTCGTTCGCTCCATCGCTCGCGGAGCGATCCGCCAGGACACAGCTCCCGGCCGGGGTAGCACGTGCCGCCCCCGCGCAGCCACCTGGTCCCGCTTAGGCGACCTTGATGAGGAGCGCGTCCCCTTGGCCGCCGCCGCTGCAGATCGCGGCGATGCCGTAGCCGCCGCCGCGGCGGCGGAGCTGGTGGATGACCGCGCCGACGATGCGCGCGCCTGAGGCGCCGATCGGGTGGCCGAGCGCGACGGCGCCGCCCTGCGCGTTGATGACGGTCGGGTCGAGGCCGAGCCTCGTCGCGGCGGTCAGGGCGACGGCTGCGAAGGCTTCGTTGATCTCCCAGACGGCGATGTCCGAGGCGCGAAGGCCTTGCTGGTCGAGAAGCTTCTGAGCGGCCATGGCGGGGACGAGCGCGAGGTACGGCGGGTCCCACGCCACGCCGGCATGGTCGACGATCTCGGCGAGCGGCTCGGCGCCGTTTGCGCGCGCGTAGTCCGCGCTGCTCAGGACCAGCGCGGCGGCGCCGTCGTTGACGCCGGGCGCGTTGCCCGCGGTGATCGTGCCGCCGGCATCGATCGGGCGCAGCTTCGTCATCGACTCGAGCGACGCGTCGGGCCGAACGGGCTCGTCACGATCGACGCGCGTGAACGGGACGTCGCCGGTGACGTACGGTGAGAACTGCGCGGGATCGGCGACCATGTTCTGCGGCGGGACATGATCCCACACCGAGCCGTCCGAGCCGGGGGCGCCCGCCATCGCCGGAATGCGGGGGCGGGCGGTCTGCGGCACGGCGTCGACGACGATCTTGCCCTTGGCTTTCGTCGCGACGTTCAGCGGCGCGATCTCGGAGGCGAAATTGCCGGCCTCGTGCGCCGCGTGAGCGCGGCGATGGCTCTGGTAGGCGAACTCGTCCTGGACGGCGCGCGTGACGCCGAGCTCGGCCGCGACGCGCGCGCCTTGCGCCGCCATCGCCTCGTCGAAGTAGTAGTCCCAGAGTCCGTCGTGGATCATCGCGTCGAAGAGCGTCGCGTTGCCGTAGCGGTAGCCCGTGCGCGCGCCTTGGGCGAGGTACGGCGCGTTGGACATCGACTCCATGCCGCCCGCGACGACGACGCGGTGATCGCCCGCGGTGACGTACCGCGCGCCGTAGGCGACGGCGAGCAGCCCGGACGCGCAGACCTTGTTCACGGTCTCCGCCGTCGTCGTCTTCGCCAGGCCCGCCTTGAACGCGGCTTGCCGCGCGGGGGCCTGACCGGTCCCGGCCTGGATGACCTGCCCCATGATGGCGTGCTCGACGTCGGCGGGGTCGATGCCGGCGCGCGCGACCGCGTTGCGGATCGCGTCCCCGCCGAGCGAGGTCGCGGCGAGGGACGAAAGCGCGCCGCCCAGCCTGCCGAAGGGCGTGCGGGCGGTCGAGAGGACGACGGTTCCGGATTTCATAGCGGTTACGACTTCGTGGCGGCCACGGAAGGTTCCCGAGGCGTCTGGGTGCAGACGATCGTCGCATCCGCGTCGCAGCTTTCGCACTCGAACTGGACCGTGACGTGAGCGATCTCGAACTCCGCTCGCATCGCGCCGTCGATCGAGCGCAGGATCGTGCCGGCTTCGCTCAGCTTGCGGTCGTCGAGGACGACGTGCGCCGACAGCGCGTGCGACCCCGAGCCGATCGTCCACACGTGCAGGTCGTGCACGCCGACGACGCCCGGGACGTTGCCGATGCGCTCGCGCACGTCCGGGACCGCCGCGTGATCGGGCGCGCTCTCGAGCAGCACGCCGGTCGCTTCGCGCACGATGCGCACGATACCGACCAGAATGACGGCGACGACGGCGAGCGAGAGCACGGGATCGATCCACGCCGCGCCGGTCAGCACGATCGCCGCCGCGCCCGCGAGCACGGCCAGGGCGCCGAACACGTCGCCCGCGACGTGGAGCAGCGCGGCGCGCACGTTGATGTCCGGATGATCCTGGCGCGCGAGCATCAAGCCGACCGCGCCGTTCACGGCGAGCGCGATCGCGGCCACGCCGGCCATGAGGCCGCCCTGCGGCACGCTCGGGTGCAGCAGCCGCTGCACGGCGGCCGTCGCGATCGGCACGGTGACGGCGGCCAGCAGCGCGCCGTTCGCGAGCGCCGCGAGGATCTCGTAGCGCGCGAATCCGTATGTCTGGCGGTGCGTCGCCGGGCGCTTCGCCTGCACGGCGGCGGCGAGCGCGATCGCGAGCGCGACCGCGTCCATCGTGACGTGCGCGGCGTCGGACATCAGCGCGAGCGAACCCGCGCGCACGCCGCCCGCCAGCTCGAGCGCGGCGACGGCGGCGGTCGCGACGAGCGCGATCTGCAGCCGGCCGGCCGGGGCGGCGTGCAGGCTCATTCGCGCAGCGCCTTGAGGGCGAGCACGGCGAGCATCGCGCCGAACGTCACCCACGTTCGCGTCTCGGCCTTGCCGATCACCGACGGGTCGTACGTTCCCTGCTGCGGCCCCACGGGTTCGAGCGACGGCACGACGCGCGGCACCGCGGCGACGTACTCGTCGAACGCCGCGCCGAACGTCTCGCCGAGGTAGCGTTCTTCGTGCGGGCACGATCACCGCGTACACGCCCAGCATGGCGGCGAGCGAGCCGACGACGAGGACGGCGCGCATCGCGGCGGCGTTGCGCCCGGTGAACGCGATCGCAAAGCCGGCGGCGGTGATCGCGTTGCCGACGTAGAGCGGGATTGCGCACGTGCGCGTACGGGCCGGCGGAGACGAGCGCCGGCGCCGTCACGCTGTCGCCGCGCGTGGTCACGCCGCTGTAGCCGACCGCCCACATGCGCACCACTTCGCCGGCGAACGCGACGGGCAGCCCCACGGCGATCGAGAACGCGCTCGGCTTGCCGAGCGCCGCCAGCGCAACGGCAGGGACGGCGAGCAGCGTGCCGCGATTCGCGAAGACGAACGATGAGGGGTCGGTCACGTGCCGGTATGCTGCGCTCGTCGCAGCGCGTCCTCGTACACGGCTCGCAGCGCCGCCGCGAGCGGGATCTGCGGCGCCCAGCCCGTCGCAGCCCGGAGCTTCGACGCGTCGCCGGCGCTCACGGGCACGTCGGCCGGGCGCATGCGCTCGGGATCGCTGCGGACCTCGACCGGCACGCGCGCGATCTCGATCAGCCGGCGCAGCAGCTCGCGCATCGGCGTCGCGACGCCGCTGCACACGTTGTACGTCTCGCCCCGCTCCCCGCCGCCTTCGAGCAGCAGCACGTACGCGTCGCACACGTCGCGCACGTCGAGCACGTCGCGGCTCGCGTCCAGGTTGCCGACGTGCACGGCGGGGTCGCCCGACGTCGCGGCGCGCGCGATCTGCGCGGCGAAATCCGCGATCGCGAAGCGACGGTCTTGCCCCGGCCCGATGTGGTTGAACGCACGCGTGACCACGGCGTCGACGCCGAAGGAGCGCGCGTACGCCGACGCCAGCGCCTCGGCCGCGATCTTGCTCGCGGCGTACGGATTGCGCGGCGCGGGCGGCGCCGTCTCGCGCAGCGGGTACGCGTCCGCGGGCTGCACGCCGTACACGTCGGCGCTGCTGACCACCAGCACGCGGGCGCGCGCGCCGTCCTCACCGAGCGCGGCGGCCGCCTGCAGCACGTGCAGCGTGCCGCGCGCGTTCACGTCGAGCGTGCCTTCCGGATCGCGCAGCGACGCCGGCACGAACGCTTGCGCGGCGAGGTGGGCGACGGCGTCGGGCCGCGCGAGATCGAACGCCGCGCGCACCGCGAGCGCGTCGGTGACGTCGACCGGGAGGACGTCATCGCCGCCGGCGTGATCGGTCTCGACGACGTCGTGTCCGCGCGCGCGCAGCGCGCCGGTCAGATACCGCCCGACGAAACCGCGAGCGCCGGTGACGAGAACGCGCACGTCACACGGGCGAGAACGGGCGCAGGCGCTCGAGGTCGGCCTGCACCATCATCTCGACGAGCCGCTCGAACGAGACTTCCGGCTCCCATCCCAGTTCGCGATACGCCTTGGACGCGTCGCCGACGAGCTGGTCGACCTCCGCCGGGCGATAGAACCGCGGGTCGACGACGACGTACCGCTCCCAGTCGAGATCGACGGACGCGAACGCGAGCCGAACGAACTCGCGCACGGAGTGCGTGCGGCCCGTCGCCACGACGAAGTCGTCGGGCGTCTCCTGCTGCAGCATGGCGTGCATCGCGCGCACGTAGTCGCCCGCGAAGCCCCAATCGCGCTCCGCGTCGAGGTTGCCGAGATGCAGGCTCGTTGCGCAGCCCGAGCTTGATGCGAGCGACGCCGTCGGTGATCTTGCGCGTGACGAATTCCTTGCCCCGGCGCGGCGAATTGTGGATCACGAGCTCACCGACGCCGGCGTGAAAGCGCTGCGAGGTGGTCGTGAGATCGTAGAGCCAGCCTTCGTAGTGAGGCTCGGGCACGACGCGTTTCACCTCCGACAGCTCGCGCCGCAGGTGCGCGCCTTTGTTGCCCACGGTGTTCGGCGACCGCAGGTTTATCGAGTAGAACGGTCCCGGTCGTTCCGCGGGCCCGACCTCGACGTTGAGCACGAGGTCCTGCCCCAGCGCACGCTTGGCCATCCACCACAGGCCCAATGCCAAGGCCGATGAGTTCGTCTTGAAGTTCTTGAAAACGTACGTCCCGTTGCCCGCCTTCAGACCGTCCGTGACGTTGTAGCCTTCCAGGAATGCGCGCCAGACCGGCTGGCCGGCGTTGAGAACGATCCGGGGCACGCGCTTGTGCCCGCTCTCCGTATAGCACTCCGATCGAAGCCACTCGACGAACGTCGGCGCTCCGTTCAGCGCGAGCGCTCCGACCGTCTTGCCGGCAACGAATCCCGACGTCGTCGCCACGTACCGGACGTCTCCGCACGTCACGCGCTTCCACGTGTCGGCGAACTCCGCGCGCACGTGGGCGTCGGCGTTCGTGAACCGCGCGCTGATGCGGTCGTCGGACTCGTACGCCGAGCCGTCACCTACGAACATGCCGAGCAGGCGCGCCATCTCGGGCGTGCACGCGGTAGCACCCGGGATCGGCGGCAGATCGAAGCGCTGCACGCGGTCGCCTGCGTCGACGGTGCGCGCCGCGCGTTCGCCGTCCGCCATGAACACGACATGATCCGCGGTCGTCGTCACGGTGCCGCAGCGTGCCTCGATGCGCGCGACGCCTTTGTTGTCGACGCTCGGCCGGTGGCGATACGCCGTGCCGCCGCGGACGAAGACGAACTCCTCGCCGTCCCAGACCTCGAGACCCGGGACCTCGAACCGCTGCACGTTCGGGCCCTTTTCACGAACGCGCAGAATCTCGCCGATCGTCCGCACGTCGACCAGGGAATTCTCGCGCACGATGACCGGCGTGTTGGCCGGCACCGACTCGTGATTGAAGAGGATGCCGGAGCATGCGTACAGGTCGTACGACTCGCGGTAGTTGACGGTGATCCAGTGGCCGTAGATTTTCGCGACGCCGTACGGCGAGCGCGGATAGAACGGCGTGTGCTCCGTCTGCGGCACCTCCTGGACCTTGCCGAACATCTCGGAGCTCGACGCCTGGTAGAACCGGATCGACGGGTCCGCCGCGCGGATCGCTTCGAGCACGCGCGTGACGCCCAGGCCCGTGAACTCGCCCGTCAGCACCGGCTGCGTCCACGACGTCGGGACGAACGACTGCGCCGCGAGGTTGTAGATCTCGTCCGGCTTGACGTCGCGCACGATCGACGTGATGGACGTCTGGTCGAGCAGGTCGCCCGAGACGAACGTGATGTCGTCGACGATGTGCTGGATGCGCTCGTGCACGTCCGTCGACGAGCGGCGCGTCATTCCGACGACGCGATAGCCTTGGCCGAGAAGGAACTCGGCGAGGTACGAGCCGTCCTGCCCGGTGATCCCGGTGATGAGCGCTGTTTTCGGCACGAGCTGACCTTCAGTTCAGAATCTGAACGTTCTTGCCGGACTCGTCGAAGACGAAGCGCGTCTCGAAGAGCTCGTCGGAATCCGGGCCGACGAGTTTGGACTGGATCACGAGCCGGTGCATCAGCCGGTCGTTGTGCCGCACGATGCCGGAATAGAAGTACTGCACGAGCGGCGTGACGCGGGCGTCGAGCGGCGCGAGCCGCCGCCGTTCGACGAGCATCGCGAGGAGCCGCGTCTGCAGGTCCCGCGGAAGCAGCCGCGCGGCGTCGTCCGGCGTCATGCGGATCGCGGTGAGCTCTTCTTGTGCCTTGTTCGATTCCGCGATCGGACGGTCGGTCGTGTAGCGGATGATCGCGTCCCAGTCGTCGGCGGGGATTCCGGTGAAGCGCATTCCGTAGCGCCAGACTTTGCGGCCCTGGTGCTGCACGTTGTCGTGCCAGACCTTGCGCGCGCGAATGCGCAGGCTCCGCTCGTCGAGCTGCGCGCGCACCTCGAACTCGTCGGGCACGACCGGTTCCTGCGTGAGAATGCACAGACCGCCGCCGCTGATGTCCAGGCCGATCGCGGCGCGCGTCGACTTCCCGTCGACGCTATACGCGGCGCGGTACGGTTTGCGTTTGCGGGGGAACTTGCGCCGGTTCTGTTCTTTCCCGGTGAACCACGCCAGAAGCTCGGGCAGCATGCTGTTGAGCGACAACGTTGGCCGGAAGGGAAGAATTCTCCCCGGGTGGCCCGTCGTGCCGAGCTACCACGACGCGCGCGCCACCGCGTCCCACTGGTCGGGACCGGTGCCGGTCCAGTCGTAGAACGCGACGCCGAGCGCGCCCGCGCGCCGCGCCGCGTCGACCGCAGCGGCCACCTCCGGGCCGGGCGGCGCGCCGTGCGCGGACAGCACCGACGTCTGCACGCCCACGTCGATCGGCACGGCGCGGCCGGCGAGCCGGCGCAGCGCCGACACCGACGCGCCCACGGCATCCGCGACCTGCGGCGGCGCATCGGCCGCCCCGACCATGCGCCAGTAGGTCATGGGTTGGAGAACGTCCGCGTCGCGGGCGATCTCGCGGTACGGCACGTCCGCCTCGCCGAGATGCTCCAGCAACGGGTCTTCGACCGTCGCCACGAGCAGCACGCGCCGGCCGACGGCGCGACGCAGGACGCCGAGGTACGCCGAGAGTGCCGCGCGAGCGTCCCGTCCGGCGCCCATGAAATCGCCGCCGCATTCGAGATCGACTGCCAGGCCGGTCACGCCGTTGCCCGCCGGCGTTCGGTACGCGGCCGCGGCGGCCGTCCGCGCGAGATCGTCGAAGCCGGCGGTCCGCGGCACGGTCCACGCGATCACGGCGATGCCGCGCGCCGCCAGCGCGTCGATGAGCCGGTCGACGAAGGGCTTGGCCTCCGGCGTCACCTCGTCGAACGCGCCGTAGGCCAGCCGCAGCTCGACGGCGCGCAGGCCCGCCCGCGCCGAGACGGCCGCGATCTCGCCCGCGTCGAGCTTCACGTACGCCGCGTCGTCGAGCGCGTCGCCGGAGAACGCAAGCCACGCCGCCTTGCCGCGCAGCACGTTCGCGTCGCTCGCCGGCAGCGCGGGCGGCACCCGAACCTGAACGTCGCGTGCGGAGCCGCCGGGCAAGACGACGCGGTACCGCGCGAGCGTCCCCGGCACGACGCCGTCGTCGTCCCACGCCGATGCCGGGGCGGCGACGCTCGCGAGAACGCGGCCCGCGCGCTCGATGCGCACGCTCCCCGAGACCGGGCGCGGAAACCAGCCGACGCGCACGAGGTTCGGGCCGACGGCGCCGGCCGCGACGCGCGGCAGCCTCCACGCGCGCGTGTCGAACGAGGTCGCCGCGCTGCCGAGCAGTTTCGGGACGTTCGCGACCGCGCGCACGTGCACGACGCCCTCGCGGTGCACCGAGACGATGGCTGCCGGTCCCCCGAACCGCAGCCGCGTCTGCCACTGCACGCTACCGCGGTCGGTGAAGAAGTCGAAGTCCGCGCCGCGTCGCAGCCGCACGGCGTTGCCGCCGGCGTCGCGGAGCACCACGCGCACCAGCACCGTCGCCGCGCCGTCCGGCGAGACGCCGAGCGGCTCGGCGGTCAGCGCGAACGTCGCCGCGGGCGCGCCCGACCACAGCACGGTCGGCGCGGGCGCGGGCGCGGTCGACGGCAGCGGCGTCGGCCATCCGCCCGCCGCCGGCACGGCGGCTGCGAGCAGCGCGGCGGCGCCGAGCGCGCGGATCACGACTGCGCGAAGAGGCTCAGCACGCGCCCGCGCAGCGCGCGCAGCGCCGCCGGATCGCCGAGCGCGTCATCGACGTCGAACGCGAAGATCACCGTGCCGTGCCGCGCCGTCGCGACGAATCCGGCGAGCGCGGCGACGTGCGACAGCGTGCCCGTCTTCGCGAAGACTCGCCGCGCCGCAGGCGTGTCCGCGAACGATGACGCGAGCGTGCCGCGCACGCCGGCGATGGGAAGATCGTCGAGCACGACGTCGCGGTACGGGCCGTCCCAGTCGTGGCGCAGGATCGCGACGGCGGTGCGTGGCGACATCCGGTCGTACGCCGAGAGCCCGCTGCCGTCGGCCAGGTCGTACTTCACGCTTGCGCCGAGCGCGTCGAGCCAGCGGCGCTCCGCGGCGATGCCGTCGGCCGTCGTGCCGGGCGCGCCGGACCGCGCGACGCCGACCTCGCGCAACAGCAGCTCGGCACCCAGGTTGTCGCTCGGGATCCACACGTCGCCGAGCAGATCGGACAGCGGTTCGGACTCGTGCGTCCACAACACGCGCGAGTTCGCGCCGAGCGCGATCGCGCGGCGAAACTCGTCCGGCCACGGCCCCGCGAGCGCGCGCAGCTGCGCTGCATCCACGCCGTGGCGCAGCAGCGCGGCGACGAACGCGTCGTGCGCGTACACCGCGGGACTGGGAACCGCGGCCTCGAGGACGTCGGGCGGCGCGCCCGCGGGGATCGTTCCGACCACGCGGATGCAGCCCGCGCGGTCGCGCTCGACGTCGACGGTGTCCGCGACGCCCGCCGCGCCGGTCCGGGCGTACGGCAGCACGAGCACGTGCGCCGTCGGCGCGCAGCCCTCGACTGGGACGGCGACGGTGCCCAGCGGCGTCGCCGTGACGCGCGCGCGGTCGCCGGCCTTCGCGCCCGGCGCGACGGTCAGCCGCACCGCGTTGTGCTCGAACGTGATCGCGCTCGGAAGCGCCGCATACGCGTACGGAACGTCGTCGACGGACCAGCCGGGCAGGGCGCTCGCGAGCTCGCCGTGCGCGTCGTCGATCTCGACGCCGCCCGTGACGCTGGTGATTCCCGCGGCGGCGACGGCCGCCGCCGCCGCGTCGAGATCGTCCGCGTTCAGCGTCGGATCGCCGCCGCCGCGCAGCACGAGGCTCCCGCGCAGCGTGCCTCCCGCCACCGTCCCGTCGGCGAGCACGTCGGTGCGAAAGCGGAACGCCGGGCTGAGCACGTCGAGCGCGACGCTTCCCGTGAGGAGCTTGAGCGTCGACGCCGGCTGGAACGCATCGTCTGCAGCGCGCGCGTACAGCACGCGTCCGTCGCGCGCGTCCACGGCGTACAAGCCCGCGTGCGCGCCGCGCAGCGCCGGCTCGCCGTCGAGGGCGCGGTCGATGCCGGCGACGAGCGCCGCCAGCTCGGCATCGGTCCACGGCGCGCCGCTCGCCGGCGGCTTCGGAACGTCCGCGCCGGCGGTGCGGTCGACCGCGAGCGCCGGTGCCGCGCACGCCAGCATGAACGCGACGAGCGCGGCGCGCGCCGCGATCACGTCGCGGCCAGATCCGCGACTCGCCGCGCGAGAAACGTCGCGACGGTGCTCGGCAGCGTCCCGCGACCGAACCCGGCGTCGTACCCGAGCTCGGCGGCGAGCAGGTTCGTCATGCGCGGTCCGCCGGCGACGAGCACCACGCGATCGCGCGCGCCGTGCGCTTCGAGCAGCTCGGCGAGGGCGGTAAAGTTCGCGACGTCGCTGCCCTTCTGCGTGACGACCTGCGAGACGAGGATCGCGTCGACCGCGCGGTCGCGGGCGAACGCGACGAGGTCGTCGACCGCGACTTGACTGCCCAGGTTGAACACCTCGAAGCCGCGATAGCGCTCGAGCCCGTAGTCGCCCTTGTAGCCCTTCATGTTCAGGATCGCGTCGATGCCGACGGTGTGCGCGTCCGTGCCGATGCACGCGCCGGCAACCTTCACGCGGCGGCCGATCCGCTCGGCGATGAGCGCGTCGACCTCGTCCATCCCGAGGGTCTCGCGCGCGGCGGCGGGCGCGCGCACGGTCGAGACGTCGATGCCGGCCGTCGTGCGCCCGTAGACCACGAAGAACGAGAAGCCGCTTGCGATCGGGCGGCCGTCAGCGACGGCCACGTCGGTGAAGCCCATCTTGGTGACCAGCAAGCGCGCCGCTTCGTCGGCGGACTCGTCCCACGCGATCGGCAGCGTGAACGACAGCTGCACCGCGCCGTCGCCGAGCGTGTCGCCGTACGGGCGCAGATCGGTCACGCGAACGGGTTCCAGTACGCGTCGTCCTTCTCGAAGACGCCGTCGGCGCCGCGTCCGCCGTCGCGCGGGCGACGCACCTGCGCGAAGGTGCCGTCCTCGATCGCCTCCATCAGCCCGTGCTCCGCCACGCGCTCCAGGATCGCGACCGCTCCCTCCAGCACCTCCTGCGCGCGCCGTTCGATCCGTCCGCCCGGAACGATCGCGATCTCGTCGCGCAGGTGCCGCGCGGTGCGCATCACGTAGCGCGCGTTCTCGAGCGACAGCGCGCGGTCGCCCAGGAACGGCGTATGGATCGCCTCGGTCGGCATCCCGCACAGGTGAATCGACTGTCCGGTCACGACCGACGTGAGGTTGAACATCGCGTCGACGAGGTGCCCTTTGAAGATGTCGCCGGTCATGTGCTTGGTCGGCGGCATGTACTTGAGCGGCGCGTCCGGGAAGATTTGCCGCGCGAGCTGCGCCTGCGCGAGCTGCAGGAGGAAGCCGTCCTCGAGGTCGGGGTCGATCTCGTACGCGTCGCCGAGCCCGATCTGCGCGTCGGGCACGCCGGCGCGGCGCGCGAACGCTTCGTTCACGAACTGGGACGCGAGCACCGCGGGTGCCTCCTCGACCGCGTCGGCGGTGGTGAGGTAGTTGTCCTCGCCGGTGTTGATGATGATGCCGCTGCGCGCGTTCAGCTGCCGCGAGAAATGCTGGTCGACGAACGTGCGCCGCATGTTGATGTCGCGAAACAAGATGCCGTACATCGAGTCGTTGAGCAGCATGTCGAGTCGCTCGAGGGCGGCGGTCGCCGCGATCTCCGGCATGCAGAGACCGCTCGCGTAGTTCGTCAGCATGATGTAGCGCCCGAGCCGCTCCGACGTCGCGTCGAGCGCCGAGCGCATGATGCGGAAGTTCTCCTGCGTCGCGTACGTGCCGCCGAAGCCTTCCGTCGTGGCGCCGTACGGAACGTAATCAAGCAGCGACTGCGCGGTCGAGCGGATGACGGCGATGATCTGCGCGCCCGCTTCGGCCGCCGCGACCGCGGCCGTGCGGTCCTCGTAGATGTTTCCGCTCGCCACGATCACGTACAAGAGCGGCGCCTCGCCCTGGGGCAGATCCGCCAGGAGCGCGCGGCGCGCCTCGCGCGCGGCGTCGATGCGCGCGAGGCCGGCCTGGACGTACGGCCGCAGCGCGGCGCGCACGTCCGCCTCGGGCATGCACGCGGGATCAGGCAGCGGTTCGCCGCCCGCGACGGCTTCCGCCACGGCCTGCGGCGTGCGGCCGCTGACCGCGACGGCAGCGCCGAGCGCGCGGGAGACGCCGTTCGCCCGCACGGGCAACGCGTCCACCAGCCGGTTCGGAAGCGGCACGCCGTCCGCGTCGACCCCGTCGACGCCGCACAGGCGCGCGGCAGCGCGCTCGACGCTGACCGTCGAGTGGCGGGCGATGTACCCGTCGACCGGATCGACGACGTTCGCGGCGAGCCGGCGCGCGCGAGCGACGGCGTCGCGATCGATGCGCAGTTCCATGCTTCGCACGGTGACTTCCCGGCGGCGGCGGCGCGTTCCGTCACCGAAACGTTCGGCCGTGTCACGCGACCCGCGCGCGTGAGGCGAACGCCTCGGGTCCCGCGCGGCGAACGCCTTGCGCCCCCGACACGGCATCGTGCGCCAGGGATCGTGTCCGGAGGCAAGCAACCTCGCCCGCATGCAGGGTCCGGTCGCGATCGGCGGAGTCGGGGGAAGCGGCACGCGCATCGGCGCGACGCTCCTGCGCGCGCTCGGCTACTACATCGGCGACGACGTCAACGAGATGCTGGACAACCTCTGGTTCACGCTGATGTTCAAGCGCCGTGCCGTCCTGCTCGAATCCGCGGACGAGTTCGCGCGCCTTGCATCCCTGTTCTTCGCGAGGATGTCCGGCAGCGGCTTGCCGGCGGACGCCAGCTCCGTCGTGGCGCCGCTCACGCGCGACCGGCTGCAGCACGACGCCGCCTGGCTGACCGAGCGCGCGCACTCCTTCATGCGGCACGACACGCCGCGCGACAGCGGCGGGGCGTGGGGCTGGAAGGAGCCGAACACGCACGTCGTCATCGACCGTCTGATGCAGTTCGACGGCGAGCTGCGCTACATCCATTTCGTCCGCCACCCGCTCGACATGGCGTACAGCGACAACAAGTACCAGCTCGAGAACTGGGGTCCGATCATGCTGAGCCGCGAGGTGCGCCTCGACGCGCGCGACGCGCTCGCATACTGGTGCGCCGCGCATCGCCGCATCCTCGGCATCATGGCGCGCTGGCCCGATCGATCGCTGATGGTCGACTTCGACGCGGTCTGCGACGAACCACAGCGCGTGACCGGGGGGATCGCCGCGTTCCTCGGCGCGCATGACGCGAGCGCGGCGTGCGACGCCGTGGCGCGGCTCGTGCAGCGCCCGCCGTCGAGCGGACGCTTTCGGGAAGCCGGCGGCACGGCGTTCAACCCGGAGGATGTTCGTTACGTCGCATCGCTCGGGTACGACGTCGCGATGGCCCCCCGGCGGGCCAGTCCTTCGCGTGCATGACGTCACGGCGATCGTCGCCGTTCGCAACGAGGACGCGTATCTCGCCAACTGCCTTCGGCACCTCGCTGCCGAGGGCGTCGCGTTCGCGATTCTCGACAACGACTCGACGGACGCGACGCCGTCCATCTACCGCAGCCCCGAATTCGCGTCCGGCCTGGTCGACGTCGTGCGCCTGCCGTTCGATGGGAGCTTTCGTCTGTCCGACATCCTTCGCACGATCACGGAACTCATCGAGCGCCTCGAGACCGACTGGGTCGTGCGCGTGGACGCGGACGAGATCATGCACTCGTACCGCGCCGGCGAGACGCTCGCCGACGCGCTGCGGCGCCTGGGCGCGGAGGGGTGGAACGCGATTGATTTCGACGAGTTCGTGTTCCTGCCGATCGAGCACGACTACGTGACCGACGCAGCCGGCCAACAGCCGCTCGAACTCTACTACTTTTTCCAGCCTCATACACCGCGCCTGATGCGTGCGTGGCGCCGGTCGTACGGCTTTACGATGGTGGAGCATGCTGGCCACCGGCTCAGCGGCCCGAACCTTCGGCTCGCTCCCGAGCGGCTCGCGCTTCGGCACTACATGTTCCGCAGCCGATCGCACGCGTTCGAGAAGTACACGACGCGCCGGTTTCCCGAAGACGAGCTTGCTGCGGGATGGCACCGCGCACGCGCGAATCAGCCACGCGAGGCATTCGAGCTTCCCGACGCGAGCGCCCTCAAGCGGCTCGCCGAGCCCGGTGCACGCGATCTCGATCGCAGCGACCCCTGGGCGCAGCATTACTGGCGACGCGGCCACTGACGCCGCGCGCATTTCGACGGAGGGCCCGACCCTGACGCAGATAGACGATCACCAGGGCACGGCGGCGCAGCGCGCCGTTTTTTGGGAGCGGACCTTTCGGGAGGGCATGTGGGATTATCAAGCGTCCCTGGACGAGGCGCCGCGTTTCGCCCTCGTCGCGGGCTACGTGCATCGGCTCGTCGACGGCGGCGCGATCCTCGACGCCGGCTGCGGTGAGGGTCTGCTCGCGGGCTTCCTCGACCGCGCGCGCATCCGGTACACGGGATTCGACGTCTCGGTGACCGCCGTCGACCGGGCTCGCAAACGGTACCCCGATCTCGACGTCTTCCCGAGCTCGATCGAGGACTTCCGGGCCCCGGAGGGCACGTGCTACGACGCCGTCGTCTTCAACGAGGTACTCTCGACGGTCGAGCGGCCGATCGAAGCGCTGCAGCGATTCTTCACCTACGTGCGTCCCGGCGGCTACGTGATCATCTCGCAATTTCAGAACGCGGATCCGACCTCGAACGCCCATGCGTCGACGCTCAGGCTCGAGCAGGCCTTCGCGGAACACCGCCATCGGGTGATCGCCACGACGGACACATCCAACCGGATGACGCGGCGCACGTGGCGCGCGTACTGCCTCGCGAAAGGGCCGGGCGCGGGCGAGGCGGCGGTCGAGCAGCCGTGAACGATCCGCACGGCGCGGCCTGGGACGCGCTGCGCGACGAACTCGACCGGTGGCAGCGCTCGGGCACGCGCGCGACGTTCTGGTGGCGCGACGACGACGCGATCGAGGCCACGCCGCAACTTGAACGCCTGCTGCAGTGCGCCGGAACCGTCCCGCTCGCCATCGCGGTGATCCCGTCCCGCGCGCAGCGCGGTTTGGCGGAACGGCTCGCGCGCGAACCGTCCGTCACCGTGCTGCAGCACGGCTGGGCGCACGAAAGCCACGTGCCGTCGGGCACCAACGAGTATCCGGAGTCCCGGCGCGAGGACGACGTCGCGCAGGAGCTGACCGATGGCCGCGCGATCTTGGATGCGCTCTTCGGCGCGCAAGCGCTGTCCGTGTTCGCCCCGCCGTGGCACGGGTTCGATGCGGCGTTCCTTCCGCTCCTCGCAGCGTGCGGCATCGCGGGATTCACGCGCAAGGGTCCGCGCGCGAGCAGCCGCATTGCGCCGAGCGTGGTTCAGGCGAACGCGCATGTCGCCCCGATCACGTGGTCGACGCCGCCGGGATTCGCCGGCGACGCCGATGCGCTTGCGAAGATCGTCGAGCATCTGCGCGGCCGCCGGCTCGGCACATACGATGCGGCCGAGCCGACCGGGCTACTCACGCATCATCTGGCGCAGAACGACGAGTCGTTCGCCTTCATCGAGCGCTTCGCCGCAGCCGTGTCCGCGCACCCGGGCGCGGAGTGGCTGTCGGCGCGAGCGATCTTTCGGGTCTAGCTGGTTACTTCTGCGCCGTCGTTCCGAACGTGCCGTCGGTGCCGTTTCCGTCGACGCTGTTCGTGCCGTAGCTGAGCGCGGACCCGCCGGCGTCCTGCATCACGCCGGTCGTGTTGGCCGTCACGCTCGAGCGCGTGAACCGGGTGATCGCAGCGGTTCCCGACGCGCGGAAGCCGGAGCCGGTATTGTTGGTCGCCGACGAAGCGTCGATCATCAGCTGCGACACGGCCGAACTCGAGAAGGCGATCATGCCGTCCGCACCGTTGTCGACCGACTGGCTGTTGCGGATGGAGTATTTCAGTGAACCGCCGCTGTTGCCGTTGGCCATGATGCCGTCGCCGCCGTTGTGCGACACGCGCGTTTGATCGATCGTCATGCGTACGCCGCCGCCCGTCGGCTTGCCGAAGACTCCCTCGGCGGTGTTATCGGCGATGTAATCGTTGAAGAGATCGACGTACACGCTCGACGAGGTCGTCACGCTGACGCCGTTCGCGTAGCCGCGAATCACGCAGTTCACGATGTGCACGGTTCCGGCCGTATTCACTTGGACACCGTTGCCCGTGGCCGGCCCTTCGAAGTCCAGACCGCTGATCCACACCGTGTCAGTCGCGGCAGCAGAGATCGAGAAGCCGTTCACGTTTCCCGCGGAGAGCACGCCCGCCTCGACATTGTCGCACTTGATCGCGATGGACTTGGTGATCGTCAGGTTGCCGAAGCCGCCCGGATCGATGCAGTTGATCTCGCCGGCGACGGCCGTCTTGGAAATCGCTCCGGCGAACGTCTTGCACGGCGCCGTCCGGCTGCAGGGGTTCGCATCGTCGCCCACACCCGAAACCCACGTCCGCGTCGCTTGCGCGTCGGCCGCGTGTGCAAACGTCAACACGCAACCGGCCGCAAGGCCTAAGGCCAAGAGAAAATTTTTCACGATGGACCCTCCAAATACACACACCACTATCTCGGGAACCCGAGGCTAGGGAACGGTAGAAGTCGTCGCTTAGCGGCCGTTTGTCCTCCCGGCTGGGACGAAAGACCGGCTGGCATGCGCTTCATCCCATCCGTCCCGCCCGCGTGACTGCGCGTACAGGGCAGCACCCGGCGCCAGCGCGAACGCGACGGCCCGATGGACCTCTCGGTGCGTTCGGACGCTGCGGACGCGGGACGCCGCGCAACGGCCGCGCGCGACGCAATTCTCCTGGTCGGCATGGGCCGTAGCGGCACGTCGGCGCTGGCACGGGTGCTCTCACTCTGCGGCGGCGCGTTGCCGCTCGATCTTCTGCCCCCCAACGCGGGGAACCCGACCGGCTACTGGGAGCCCGGCGCCGCGTTCGCGTTCGACGAGATCTTTCTCGCGGAGCACGGGTCGTCGTGGTACGACACGTCCCTCGCGCTGCAGCACGCGACGCTGGCGGACGCCGACCGGCGTGCGTTCGTCGGGCGCATCGTCGACTTCTTGCAGCGCGGAGTCGAGCCCGGCGGCCCGATGGTGATCAAAGAGCCGCGCATCACCGCGCTGCTCCCGTACTGGCTCGGCGCCGCGGCGAAGGCGAACGTGCGCGTGACGATGGTGCAGCCGCTGCGCGCGCCGGCCGACGTGACGGCGTCGCTCGCCGCGCGCGACGGTCTGCCTGCCGAGACCGCGCTCGCGCTCTGGCTGAAGTACAACCTGCTCGCCGACCGCGGCGCGCGTGCCGCCGGCGTTCCGCGCCTCGTCGTGCGCTACGACGATCTGCTGGCCGCGTGGGAACCCGTCGTCGAACGCTGCATCGCCGCGCTCGGCGTGCCGCTCGAGATCGGCGAACAGGCGCGCCGCGACGTCGCCGCGTTCCTCTCACCGGAGATGCAGCACCACCGTGCGGCGACGATCGACGCCGCCGGCATCGACCCCGTGCTCCTCGGATGGGTCGGCGAGCTCTACGGAGCGATGCGCGCGTCGGCGGACGGCACGCCGCCTCCCGAGCTCGTCGACGCGCTGTACGATGCCTACGCGCGCTGGCGCCCGGGTCAGTAGATCGTCGCGAACTCGCGCTGCGCGACGTGCACCTCTTCGAGCACGCCCATCCAGCGAATGTTGTACCAGCGCGGGTTCGCCAGCCAGCCGACGTCGTCGAGCGGCAGTTTCGCGAGCATCACGTCGATCGACTCGAGCACGGTCACGGCCGGCGTGAACCCGAGCCGCTGCGTCATCTTCAAGTTTGACATGCGGTAGTCGCGCACGAGCTTGGGCAGGGGCGCCTCTTCCAGCTTGACGTGCCGGTCGCGCAGCGAGAGCGATCCCGCGACCAGCATCGCGAGCTGGCGCACCTGGTAGTTCTCCTCCATCACGTTGAAGATCTCGCCGCCGACCACGTCGAGCGGTGCGTCCAGGCACAGGATGTGCGCGCGCGCGACGTCGCTCACGTCGACGAGCGGGCGCCACTGCCACCCGCCGCCGTGCAGGTACAGCTTGCCGACGGTGACCGCATCCTTGAGGAACGTGTTGACGACGAGGTCGAACCGCATGCGCGGCGACCATCCGTACACGGTGCCCTGGCGCAGGATCGTCGGCCGGAACGTGTCGTCCGCGAGCGCGAGCAGCGCGTCCTCGCCGTACTTCTTCGAGATCGAGTACGCGCCGCGCGGCTGCACCTCGGTCTTCTCGTCGAACATCCCGGGACCGATGCCGTCGTACAGCGACGCGGACGATCCGAAGACGAACCGGCGCACGCCGCGGCGCCGGCACGCCTCGGCGAGACGCTCCGTCGCCACCGCGTTCATCTGCCAGTTCGCGTCGGGATTGTACTCGGCCGTCGGATCGTTCGAGAGCCCGGCGAGGTGCGACACGCCGTCGATGCCGTCGAGCCATGACTCGTCGAGCTCGCGCACGTCGCCCGCGACGTACGTCAGCGCGCCGCCGCTGGACTCGGCGAGCGCGGCGAGCGGCTCGGTTCCGAAGAAGAACCGGTCGACCACGCGCACGCGGTCGCCGCGCTCGAGGAGCATCCGGCACAGCTCGAGCCCGATGTAGCCCGCCCCGCCGGTGACGAGGACGTTCACGTCGCCGCGGTCGCCGTACGCGCGCGCCGGTTCGCGAGGAACGCGTCGAGCGCGTCCTGCCAGGCGGGGAGCGGCGCGATTCCGAGCGGCGCGAACGTCGTGTTCTCCAGCGGCGAGAACGCGGGGCGCGGCGTCGGGTTGCCGAGTTCGGCGTACGAGACCGGCTCGATTGCGGCGCCGCCGAGACCGGCACGCGCGAGCGCGGTGCGGACGAAGTCGTACCACGAGCACGCGCCCGCGTTCGTCACATGATGCGTGCCGAACGCTCCGGCGTCGATCACGTCCCTCATCGCGCGCGCGACGTGCGGCGCGTACGACGGCGAGAAGACCTGGTCGGCGACCATGCGGATCGGCTCGCCGGACTCGGCCTTCTGCAGCATCTTCTCGACCAGCGTATAGCCCTTGCTCGACGTTCCCGTCGTGCCGAACACGCCGCTCGTGCGCACGACGGCGTACCGCGGCCCGTGCCGGCGCGCGAGCAGCTCGCCGGCAAGCTTCGACGCACCGTACGCCGTGCGCGGATTCGGCGCGTCGTCCTCGCGGTACGCGCGGCCCAGCGTGCCGTCGAACACGTAGTCCGTGCTGACCGTGACGAAGAGGACGCCGCGCGCCGCGCACGCTTCCGCGGCGCGGTCGACGGCGAGCGCGTTGATCGCGAACGCACGCTCCGGCTCACGCTCGCACGTGTCGACGTGATGGAACGCCGAGCAGTTCACCAGCACGTCCGGCCGCACGCGGTCGAGATAGGCGCCGAGCGCGCCGCGGTCCTCGAACGCAAGCTCCGCGTGCGAGGGTGCGGAGACGTCGCGTCCGGCGAAGGCTTCCCGCAGCGCAGTCCCGAGCTGGCCGGAACCGCCGACGATCGCGATGCGGCGCGCGTTCACGCCGGCGCGAGCGCCGTCTTCATCCGCTCTTCGGCGACGAGCTGCGCCGCGCGGTACAGCGACTCGAACTGTCCGGCATCCGTCCACCATCCGTCCAGGATGTCGTAGTAGCAGTCGCCCGCCGCGATGTACGCGTTGTTGACGTCGGTGATCTCCAGCTCGCCGCGCGCGGACGGCTTGAGCGCTCGCGCGTAGTCGAAGACGCGGTTGTCGTACAGGTAGACGCCCGTCACCGCGTGGCTGCTCTTGGGCGACTTCGGCTTCTCTTCGATGCCGATGATGCGGTCGCCGGAGAACTCGGCGACCCCGAAGCGCTCCGGGTCGTCGACCTCCTTGAGCAGCAGCCTGCACCCGGACGGCTGGCGCCGGAAGCGTTCGACGTGCGGGAGGATGCTGTTCTGCAGGATGTTGTCGCCGAGCACGACCGCGACGGCGTCGCCCGCCGCGAAGTGCTCGCACAGCTTGAGCGCGTCCGCGATCCCGCCTTCGCCTTCTTGGTACGTGTACGCGATGTGCGGCAGCCCGAAGTCGCGCCCGTTTCCGAGCAGCTTGAGGAAGTCGCCCGCGTTGTTGCCGCCGGTCACGATCATGATCTCGCGGATGCCCGCGTCGCAGAGCGTTTGCAGCGGATAGTAGATCATCGGCCGGTCGTAGATCGGCAGCAAATGCTTGTTCGTGACCTTGGTCAACGGCCGCAGCCGCGACCCGAGGCCCCCGGCCAGGATAATGCCCTTCACGCGAAGCTCGTGCTCTTCATATCATTTATCGGTGTGCGTACTGGCGTTCGTAGTACTGGCGGAACTCGCCGGACTTGACGGGGCGCCACCAGTCTTCGCGCGTTCGATACCACGCGACCGTTTCCGCCAAGCCCGCGTCGAACGCGACGCGCGGGGTCCAGCCGAGCGCCCGCGCTTTCGACGCGTCGAGCGCGTAGCGGCGGTCGTGGCCGGGGCGATCCGTGACGTGGCGCACGCTGTCCTCGAACGAGCGTCCCGTCAGCCGAAGCAGCTCGCGCGTGATCTCGAGGTTGGTACGCGCGTTGCCGCCGCCGAGGTTGTAGATCTCGCCCGGCGTGCCGTGCTCGAGCACGTGCGCGATGCCGCGGGCGTGGTCGTCCACGTACAGCCAGTCGCGGACCTGGAGGCCGTCGCCGTAGACCGGAACGCGCTCGCCCTCGAGCAGGTTGGTGACGAACAGCGGAATCAGCTTCTCCGGGTACTGGTATGGGCCGTACGTGTTCGAGCCGCGCGTGATGAGCGCCGGCGTGCCGAAGGTCGTGTGGTAGGCGAGCACCTGCAAGTCGCCGCCCGCCTTCGAGGCCGCGTACGGACTGCGCGGGCGGATCGGGTCGCTCTCGACCGACGCGCCCTGCTCGACGTCGCCGTAGACCTCGTCCGTCGAGACCTGGAGGTAGCGGGCGATCCCATGCCGCCGCACGGCTTCGAGCAGCACGTGCGTGCCCATGACGTCGGTGCGGATGAACGCCTCCGGGTCGAGGATCGACCGGTCGACGTGGCTCTCGGCGGCGAAGTTGACGATCGCGTCCGCGCCGTCGCCGACCGCGCGGTCGACGGCGTCCGCGTCGGCGATGTCGCCGCGGACGAAGCGGTACCGCGGGTCGCCGGCGACCTCCGCGAGGTTGGCCGGGTTCCCGGCGTACGTCATCGCGTCGATCACGGTGATCGCGACGTCGGGTCGTTCGCGCAACATCAGCCGGACGAACGCGGAGCCGATGAATCCCAAGCCACCCGTGACGACCCACCGAAATCCCATGCGGGCGGCCGTGTTCGGCCGTTTCGCGCGACTCTCCCGTGGAGGCGACGGAAACTTCGGCGCCCCACTGCGGTACTAGGCGAATAGGATGACGGCACAGTCAGCCCCCGCAGTCCCTGACGAACGGCTGGTCGAGGCGGTGCTCGCCGGCGACCGCGACGCCTTCGCCGAACTCGTCGAGCGGTACAAGCGCGGGATCGCCTCGTTCATCGGCGCCTCGGTCAGGCAATCGTCGGACGTCGCCGATCTCACGCAGGAGACGTTTCTGCGCGCCTACGCGCACCTGGGCACCTTCAACCCGGAGCTCGGACGGTTCTCGACCTGGGTCTACCACATCGCCCGCAACGTCGTGCGGACGTTCTTGGGCCGCTCCCTGCGACGTCCGCTCGCGGCGGACCTCGGTGAAGAGCAGAGCCTCGAGAACGCCCTGCCCGACCCGTCCGCCGAAGCCGACCCCGCGGGCGGCGTGCTGCGCGCCGAAGCCGAAGCCGAAGTGCGCGCCGCGCTGGCCGAGCTGCCGGAGCGCACCCGCACGGTGCTCGCGCTGCGCTTCTACGACAACATGGACTACCAGACGATCGCGACGACGATGGGGCTGTCGCTCGGCAACGTCAAGACGCTGATCCACCGCGGCAAGCTGGCGCTCGCGCACAAGCTGCGCGCGCGAGAAGCGGCGGCCGAGGGAAAGTGCGCGACCCGGGCATTCCGGGCGCTCGGAGGTCTGGGTGAGCTGCAGCTCGTCTGAAGCGCTCTTCGAGGCGTATCTCGACGACACGCTGCTTCCGTCGCAGCGCGCACGCCTGCTCACGCACCTCAACCGCTGCGGGCGCTGCAAAGGCGTGCTCGACGAGCTGCGCGTCGTCGACGCGCTGCTCGCGACGCCGCGCGAGATCGCGCTGCCCGAGAACTTCACGTTCGCGACGCTGGCGGAAGTGCGCTCGCTGCCGCGGCCGCACGTCTCGCGCGCGCCGGTGTACGCCTACCTCATCTCCTACCTCGTCGCCGCGTGGCTTCTGATCGGCGCCGCGCTGCTGCTGGCGAGCCCGACGATGCGGGCGTTCGGCGAGACCGCGCTCGACGTGAGCCTGCAGTTCGCGCACGCGCTCGGTGCCGTCGCGCATGCCGGCGTGCGCGTTCTCGGCGACGTCGGTGCGCTCGGAACGGCCGTCGGTGCGGTGATTCTGCTCGACGCCGCAATCGCGGCGGGACTGATCTTCGGGTTCGTCGTCCGGCCGCGTCTCACGCAACGGCTGCGCCCGTGAACCTGCGCCTGCTCGCCGTCGCCGCGATCGTCCTGGCCGCGGCCTGCGTCGCCGTTCCGCGCCCGGCTCTGGCCAGCAGCCACGACCACGGGCTGACCAAGGCGTTCACCGACGTCTACGTCGGCCCCGACGACGTCGTCGACGGCGATCTCAACGTGATCTTCGGCAACGCGACGATCGCCGGCCGCGTGCGCGGCGACGTCAACACGCTGTTCGGCTCGTGCACGACGACCGGCACCGCGCAGATCGAAGGCGAGGAGCACTGCGTTCAGAACGACAGCGCCCGCGCGCTCGTGCCGTGGCTGCTGCCGCGCGGCTTCGGTTCGTCCGGCGAGAGCGAACTGTTCCAGAAGCTCGCCTCGAGCGCGGTCGTGCTCGTCATCTTCCTGCTGTTTCCGCTGCGGATGCGGATCGCGCTCGACCGCGTCGAACGGCATCCCGCGCTCTGCGCGCTGACGGGCGCGATCGCGGCCGTCGCGATGATCCCGCTCGGCTTGATCCTGATCGTGAGCCTGATCGGCATCCCGCTCGTGCTGCTCGAGATCGCCGCGCTGTTCGCCGGCTTGTGGATCGGCACGGGCGCCATCGCGCTGCTGGTCGGGCGGCGCCTGAGCGAGCTGAGTATGCCGTCGGCGACGCCGTCGCCGTTCGCCGCGCTCGTGCTGGGGCTCGTCGTCGTCTCCGCCGCGGAGATCGCGCCGTTCATCGGCTGGGCCGTGACCGCGCTGGTCTGGCTCGTCGGCCTCGGCTCCGCGATCCTGTCGTTCGTGCGGTCGATGCAGGTCGACGGCGCCGTGCGGCGCGCCGCGATCGGCGGGCCGCCGATCGGCGGACCGCCCATGCCCACCTCGCGGTACTAGCCGCCGTGCAGGCGCCCGCGGCCGAGCGCGAACCGGTTCCCGCCGCGGACGCCCTCCGCGTCGCCGCGGTCTTCGAGGCGAACGGCGCGGTGCACGTCCGCGACGCAATCCCGGCGGGCGTGGTGGAGCGCGTCCGCGAGGCGTCCCGCCGCATGCTGCGCCGGTGGGACGACGCCGCCGCGGCCGGCGCGCTCGAGGGTCACGACCGCGTCGCGCACGAGCGCCGGTACATCGCGCTGCCGCTGCTCGACGCCGGCGGCGATGCCGCGGCGATGCTGCTCACGCCCGCGATCGCCGCGCTGGGCCGCGCCTATCTCGGGAAGGAACCGATCGTGCACGAGAGCAGCCACGTGCGGGAAATGGTCGTCGGCCGCGTCGACACCCACTTGCCGTACCATCAGGACGAGACGATCGTCGAGCGGCGCGTGCTCAACGTCTGGATTCCGTTGGTCGAATGCGGACGCGACGCGCCGGGGCTGGAGCTCGTTGCGAACAGTTGGCGTACGCTCTTCCCGCCCGAGCCGCTCCCCGCGGCGAAGTTTCCGGTCGAGCGCGCGCGCTTGCGCCCCGAGACGATCGTGCGCACGTTCGGGCCGGACGCGTTCTGGCGCCCGGCATTCCGTCCCGGCGACGCGATGCTGTTCTCCGGCGCCACGGTGCACCGCACGTTCTCGAATCCGCTGATGACGTCGAACCGGCTGTCGGTCGAGATGCGGCTCGCGTGATGGACATCGTCCTTCCGCCGCCGCGGTTCGCGCGGCGCGTCGAACGCCTCAAGCCGTCGACCATCCGCGAGATGCTCAAGGTGACGCAGAACCCGGACGTGATCTCGTTCGGCGGCGGCCTGCCCGCGGCGGAGCTGTTCCCGGTCGACGACGTCAGCGCGGCGCAGGATCGCGTCATGCGCACGCGCGGTGCCGCCGCGCTGCAGTATTCCGTCACCGACGGCATCACCGAGCTGCGCGAATGGGTCGCGGCGCGCGTCGCGACGCGCAACGGTATCGCCGTCGGTCCGGACGACATCGTGATCACGGGCGGGTCGCAGCAGGGCCTCGACTTGTACGCGCGCGTCTTCCTCGATCCCGGCGACGTCGTCGCGCTGGAGAACCCCTCGTACCTCGGCGCGATCCAGGCGTTCGACGCGTTCGAGCCGCGCTATCTGCCGATCGCGTCCGACGAGGACGGCATCGTGCCCGAGGCGCTCGAGCGCGCGCTGGCGCGCACCGAACCGAAACCGAAGTTCTTGTACCTCGTCGCGAACTATGAGAACCCGACGGGCCGCACGCTCGCCGCGGAGCGCCGGCCGGAGATCGTCGACGTCTGCGCGCGCCACGGCGTGCCGATTCTCGAAGACGACCCGTACGGCGACCTGTGGTTCGAACGTCCCGCCCCGGCGGCGCTGCTGTCGTGCGCGGCGCGCGGCTCGGTCACGTATCTGGGCACCGGGTCGAAGATGGTCGCGCCCGGCCTGCGCGTCGCGTGGATGGTGGTGCTCGACCCGGACCTGCGCGACAGCATCGTGACCGCCAAGCAGGGTGCCGACCTGCACTCGAGCTCGTACGCCCAGTACGTCTTCCACGCATACGTCGAGGACGGCGCGCGGCTCGATGCACACCTCGCGCGCGTTCGCACGACGTACGCGCGCCGCCGTGACGCGATGATCGCGGCGCTCGAGCGCGAGATGCCCGCGCACGTCACGTGGAACCGTCCCGCGGGCGGCATGTTCCTGTGGGCCACCGCCGGCGCCGGAATCGACACCGAGGCGCTGTTCGAGCGCGCGGTGCGCGACGACGTGGTGTTCGTCCCCGGCCGGCCGTTCTATCCCGAGAAGGACCGCGGCGACGGCATGCGGCTCAACTTCTCCGCGATGAGCGAGGACCGGATCGCCGAGGGCATCGCGCGCCTCGCGCGCGCGGTCCGCGGCTAAGCCGCTCCGACCGGCGCGGCTTGCGCGCGCGTCGACGGCGCGTGCGCGGCCCAGCGCGCCATCACGTCGACCGTGCGGTCAGCCTCCGCGCTCGTGACGTGGATCGCATCGACGAGCACGCCCGGACGCACGATCCCGTCGCGCGTCTGTTCAGACCAGCGGTCGATGAAGTCGACGCCTTCCTCCCGGCAGATGCGCAGCAGCACGTCGTTCATCAGGAGCACCAACTTGTAGCGCAGGCGCGGTCCCTGACGCGCCTCGCGGATCGGAAGCGCGAGCGTCTTGCGCAAGCCCATGAACAGCGACTCGTCGTCGGTCGGCGGTGGTAGCGAGAGAATGGCGAGCCGTCCGAACCCCATCCTGCGGAGCACGCGCAGACCTCGGCGCAACCCCGCCATTCGATCGTGGGCCAGCGTGAGCATCTCGAACCACGGGGCCGCGCCTTGCGCATTCGCCGAGCACATGATGGGCACGTCGAACCGCGCGTTCAGATCCGGCGGCAGCTCGATGTCGTCGAACGGGATGTCGCGGCCGATCCGCGCGCAGTCGAGCCCGCCGCAGGCGAGCACGATCGGCGGATCACAGCGCTCGCGCTGATCGACGAACGCCAGCGAGCGCACGTGCGCATCGCCGCTCGCGTGAAAAGCCTCGTAGCCGCCGCCGACCCTCGCGACGACGCCGCCGCCGGCCAATGCGAGCGCGAACGCCTCGTGGAGCGTTTCGTCCACGCCGCCGAGGTCGCCGCCGAGCACGCCGCAACACAGCGCTCGGGTCACGTAACCGCGCGGCCCGTACCCGAGCACGACGCGGTCGCCGTACACGACCGCCTGGCTGTCGCCGGCAACGTACATTGGGTCGGGGCGAAACGGGCGCACCTGCGCGACCTTCGCGAACGTGCGATGCCCACCTCGGCTAGGCGACCGAGTCGGCGTGACACGCGCGGCGACAGAGAGGATGGGACGCCGCCCCACCCCGAACGCGGCGGACTCATGCACTTGCGCGGCGACCGAGAGGGGCATTCGTGGGCCTAGTCGTGACCGGAATCTCGCAGAAGGGCGACATCAAGGCGCTCGAGGCGGCGCTCAAGGCGGCGGGTCTCCCGCTCGACCCCATCCAGCTCATCGGCCCCGACGACTCCACGCAAGGTGCCGCGTCGTCGATGGGCCTCGCCAATCCCGGGTTGAACCTGGGCGGCGGCCAGGGAACGGGCGTACCGGGCATCACGACCGCCACGGCGCCCGGCGGCGGCTACGGCGCGCGGTACTTCCGCAACGAGGCGCTCTGGGACCGCCTCGGCGACCTGGAAATCCCGGACGACGAGGTGGACAACTACGTCGGCGCGCTCGAAGCGGGGCGCAGCGTCGTCGCCTACTTCGCCAAACCGGACAATATCGCGCAGGTCGAGTCGATCTTTCGCGCCAGCGACTTGGTGAAGGTCAAGACGTTCTGAACGGCCCCCGCATCGTCGTCGTCGGCGCGCGCGGGTTCCTCGGATCGCACCTGGTCCGCGAAGCGCGCGCGCGCGGCTTCGCCGTCACCGAGAGGCGCGGCGCCGACGCCGCCGACACGGAGCCGCACGACGTCGTCGTGTATGCGTCGGGCGTCGCGTTCGGTGCGAACGCGGCGCGGCGCGAGGCCTTCGCTGCGCACGTCGCCGACGCGTCGCGCTGGGCGTGGGCGCCGCACGCGGCGTTCGTGTTCGTCAGCTCGACGCGCGTGTACGACCACGCGGCGTCGACCGATGAGGATGCCGTGCTCGGGGTCGCGCCTGCGCACGCGGACGCGTACGTGGCCTCGAAGCTCGCCGGCGAAGCGCTGGTGCTCGGCACGGACGAACGTGCGCGCGTGGTGCGCGCGTCGAACATCGTCGGCCCGTCGGTGCGCAGCGGGCTGTTCCTGAGCGACATCATACGCCAAGCCGCGCAGGACGGCGTCGTGCGGCTGCGCAGCGCGCTCGACTCGTCGAAGGACTACCTCGACGTGCGCGACGCGGCGGCGTGGTCGCTCGACGTCGCGCTTGCGGGGACCGAGCGCATCTACAACCTCGCCGCTGGGCGCAACACGACGCACGCCGAGCTGCTCGGTGCGCTCGAACGCGCCGTGCCGAACCTGCGCGTCGAGATCGCGCCCGGATCGGCGACCGGCATCACCGCGCCGATCGGAAACGCGCGCGTCGCCACCGCGTTTCCGCGGGCGCTGTACGATCCGGTCGCCGAGATACCCGGCTACTTCACCGCGTTCGCAGCCGCGGCCGCCGTCTCGCGCTGAGCCGCACGCGCCGCAAGAAATGCGGCGAGGGACGGCGAGCCGCGATCGGCGTCGGACAGGATCGGCTCGGCGAGCGGCCACGCGATCCCGATCTGCGCGTCGTTCCAGATGATTCCACGAGCCGCGCCCGGCGCGTACCGCTCGCTCATGGCGTAGAGCACGTCGGTGTCGTCGACCAGCGTCTGGTATCCGTGCGCGCAGCCGGCCGGAATGTAGAGCGCGTCGCCTCGGTCGGCGTCGATGCGCACGCTCGCCGTTCGGAGATAGGTGGGCGACCCTTCACGCAGATCGACGAACACATCGAAGATCGCGCCGCGAATGCAGCGCACCATCTTGGCTTCCGCATACGGTTCGAGCTGCAGGTGCAGACCGCGCAGCGTTCCTGCGCGGTTGCTGCGCGCCATCGACTGCTGCACGAACGCCACGCCGATGCCGGCGTCCCGGAACTCGTCTTCGCACCACGTGCGAGCGAAGAAGCCGCGTTCGTCGCCGCGCGGCTCGAGCCGTACCAGATACGCGCCTTCGACAGGCAACGGCTCGAAGATCATCGCACGCCTCCGCGCACGGCGCTCGCACGCTCGAACGCGCGGATGTCGTCCGCGCACAGGTCGCCGGCCGCCGCGCCGTCGTCGAAGGCGCGATACCACTGCGCCGTGCGGCGGCACGCTTCGTCGAGCGAGAACCGCGGGCGGATACCGAGCTCGCGCTCGGCCTTGCTCGCGTCGAGCCGCAGCACGTGCGCCTCCGCCGGCTGCGCTTCGCCGGTCGTCTCCCACGCGTCGCTCGCGCCCCAGGCGCGCGCGAGACGTTCGACAACCTCGACGACGGTGCGGTGATCCTCGCGCGCGGGGCCGACATTGTACGCGGATGCGACGGCGGACTCACCGTCGAGCAGCCGCGCGCCGACCTCGAGGTAGGCGTGCAGCGGTTCGAGGACGTGCTGCCACGGCCGCACCGCGCCGGGATAGCGCAGCACGACGCGCCGTCCCGCGGCGAGCGCGGCGACGACGTCGGGGACGAGCCGGTCGCGCGACCAGTCGCCGCCGCCGATCACGTTTCCGGCGCGAACGGTCGCGAGCAGGGGACCGCCGGCGAAGTACGAGCTGCGAAACGACGCGGCGACGAGCTCCTGCATCGCCTTGCTCGCGCTGTACGGATCGTCGCCGCCGAGCTTGTCGTCCTCGACGTACGCGCGCTCGGTACCACGGTTCTCGTAACACTTGTCGGACGTCACCACGACGATCGCGCGCACGTGCGGTGCGCGGCGCAGCGCGTCGAGCACGTGCGCCGTGCCGAGCGCGTTCGTCGCGATCGTCCCCACGGGATCGTCGTAGGACGCGCGCACGATCGCCTGCGCGGCGAGGTGGAACACGACGTCGGGCCGGAAGCGATCGACGACGGCCGCGAACGCGCCGCCGTCGCGCACGTCGCCGAACGTCGAGTCGATGTGCTGGTCCAGGCCGAGGGCGCGGAACAGGTTCGGCTCGCCTTCCGGGGGCAGCGCGAAGCCGGCGACGCGTTGCACCGAGCTGCCGCAGCCACGTGACCAGCCAAGCGCCTTTGAACCCGGTATGGCCGGTGACGAGCACGCGGCGGCCGGACCAGGCATTCGCGACCGAACCTTCGTTCGACATGGGGAGCGTCATCAAGCGGGCATCAACCTCGGGAACGCCATGAGACCAGGCGCGAGTATGCCGCCGGCGCGGGGACGTCCTTTGGCGAGGATACCCGGCATCGGGCTTCGTACCTCCCACGACTTGCGAAAGCGTAGCGAAGTTTGAGCATCGGAACCGCGGTCCGCGGCATTCTTGGTCCCCGCTTGTTCCGGTATGCGGGCGACGCGTATCGCGCGGTCTTCACGAACATCGCCAAGCTCGGCGATGTTCTCGCCGAGACGGTCCCCGCCAATGCGTTCGTCGTCGACATCGGCGGCGGGGACGGCGCACCCGTGAGCGCGCTGCTCGTGCGGCGGCCGGACGTAACCGCGCTGATGCTCGACCTCTCGCCCAGGATCGGCGCGGCAATCGACGATGCGGTACGCGACCGTGTCACCCTCCGACCCGCGACGAGCGCGCGCGCATATCTCGACGCGGGAGGGAGACTGCCCGACGCGGTGATCGTGAGCGACGTGTTGCACCACGTGCGGCCGCCTCAGCGTGCGCAGTTCTTCGGCGAGATTCGCGATCTCACGGCAGGTGGTGCCGTGGCAATCATCAAGGACGTCGAGCCGGTGGGCATACGCGCCGCGCTCAGCGTCCTCGCCGACAAGTACATCAGCGGCGATCGTCAGGTAAGCGCGGTGTCGCGCGCGCTGCTCGCGACCTATCTTGTCGAACATCTCGGCGACGTCGACATGCGAGAGACTCCGCTCTACGATGCGGACGCGCCGAACTACGCCGTCGTCGTGCGCCGGCGAGACGCTTTTCCGGCCTAAGTCGCCGGCGCCACGGGCCGATCCCACACGCGCCACTGCGCCTGCCCCGAGCTCCACATCTCCTCGAGAAGCCGACGCTCGCGCAGCGTATCCATCGCTTGCCAGAACCCGTGATGCCGGAACGCATGCAGCGTGCGATCCGCAACGAGCCGCTCGAGCGGCTCGCGTTCGAGCGCCGTGTGGTCTCCGTCGATATACGAGAAATATCTGCGGCTCGAACACGAAGAAACCGCCATTGATCCAGCCGGCATCGGTCTGCGGTTTCTCGACGAAGGTCTCGACGAACCCGTCCCCGTCGCGAATGTCCAGATTCCCGAAACGTGCAGGCGGACGCACCGCGGTGAGCGTTGCGACGGCGCCGCTCGCATCATGCGCGCGCATCAGCGCATCGATCTGCACGTCCGCGAGTCCGTCGCCATACGTCAGCATGAACCGCTCGTCTCCGAGCAGACTGCGTAGGCGCAAGAGACGCCCTCCGGTCTGCGTGGCATCGCCGGTGTCGATCAGGTGAACGACCCAGTTCGGATGACGACGCTCGCGGTATTCGACGCGGCCGGCGCCCAGGTCGACGGTGAGGTCGCTGTTGCGGGCCTGAAAGTTGAGGAAATACTCCTTGATGAGGTCGCCGCGATACCCGAGCGCCAGCACGAACTCGTCGTAGCCGTAGTGCGCATACAGGTTCATGATGTGCCAGAGCATCGGATGGCCGCCGATCTCCAGCAGCGGCTTGGGCCGCACGAGGGTTTCATCTCCCATGCGCGTGCCGAGGCCTCCGGCGAGAATGACGACTTTCATTTCTCATCCGCCATTAGTCCGCGTTTCCCCGGCGAATCCTCGCCCGCGCGTATTCGAAACGCGCGCGGACGCGCATATGCGAGGGAGGTCGCGAGAGACGAGAACGGCACGTTCTTGAGCCGTAGCGCTGGGCGTTCGACCAGGGACCAACTCACGTAGGCAAACGCGACGGTGACGAGTAGAACCCCTATAACGAAAACCGGCACCCCGGCGCGTAGGCAGCCGAGCGAGACACCCAGCTGTTGCAGCGGGAACGCGTAGATGTACACGCCATATGACAGATCGACCCGGCGGTCGATGTTACGAAGCGGCAGTTCCGCCGCCAGCCATAAGGTCGCGAGCGGGAGCGCGATCGGAAGGACTACCGCATAGATCGTCCAGTGCAGCGCAAGCACGCAGGCGACCAGTGAAACGGCTCCGATGCTGCGGTTAAGCGGGACGATGTCGCGGAACCGGTACGCGATCGCCCCTGCTCCGAAGTAAACGAACAGTTCCGCGACGTTGCGGTTCGCGCCGCGCAGAAGTGCCTCGAACGCCCACGGCTGCGCGAGGTGGCCCTGGAGCGCGATGGGGATGGCATAGGCAACGTATGCTGCCGCAAAGCCAACGAGCAGGATGAAGCGTCGGCTTCGGATGATCGGAAGGAACGCAGCCAGACCTATCAACACGTAACACGCGAATTCCACGCGCAGCGTCCACAGCGAACCGTCGATGGTGCGGGGATACGGGACGTTTGCTAGCAATCCACCGATGCCGTACTGCCGCATCGAGAGGTCAGCGTTGACGGCGACGTACCGCAGCGGGTTGTCGACGCGGGCAGTCAGGTAACCCGCGACCGTGCCGTGCTCGATGAACCAGATGCACGGCGCGATGAACGCGGCTGTCGCGGCGAGGCACACCCAAAACGCCGGAAAAATCCTCAAAAACCGGTGCCACAAGAAGCGTACGAACGAGGTCGATTGCGCGCTCCTGGCGATCAGAAACCCGCTCAGCACGAAGAAGCACGCAACGGCCAAGGAGCCCTCCGTTACCGGGCCCCGGCTCCACCGGCCAACCGGATCGGCACCGAGCCCTCCGAGTGGGTACGCATGGCCGAGTACCACCAGCGACGCGAAGAACAGTCGCAGCGCGCCGATGGCATTGTTTCGAAAATCGAATGCCTTTAGCACCTATCAAGCCCGGTCCGGCTGCCGACGGTACGGGAGGAGCACCTTCATCGTCCGCTATGGGTCCGACGTTTGCGCACGCGAACCCTGTGCTTCCACGCGCCGGGAACAGGAGCGCCTTTTCAAAGCGCGTAGCTGATTCCGTCATGAACGTCGACCCTAATGTCCTCGCGCGCGCCCTGCGAGCGCTTGGTTCGAGTCCCGACGCTCGGACACGTATCACCCGAGCCCTGCGCGACGCCGAACCGCTACTTGCGCGCGAAGGATTCAACGTGCGTGAAGAGATCACCGGACCAATCGTCGACGCGCTGCACCAGGATGTCGACGCAGTCGATGTCGACCTGGACGGAGGTTTGCGCTTTTCGCTGCTCTATACGGGGAAGATCGCGCGGGACGTTGCGATGCGCCACACCGAGCACCCGGATCACGTATTCGAACCCCAGACGACGAAAGCGCTGCTCCGTCTCGCTCGCAATGCGAGGCACGTCGTGATCGGCGGTGCGTACTCGGGGGATCATGCGGTTCTCATCGCACGATCGATCGCGCCCTCCGGCGGAGTCGTGCATGCGTTCGAACCGAATCCCCGACAGCTGCGCATGCTCGAGGACAACGCACGGCGTAACGGCATTGAGAATATTCGCGCGAATGGGCTCGGCCTGTGGTCGGACGAGTCGACGAAGCTGCAGTTCGTCGGTGCCGACGAGCTCGCTCAAACGACACCGTCGGACACCGGTCCCATCACTGTCACCACGATCGACGCGTATTGCGCGCAAAATGGTATCGACGTGATTGACCTCATTATGCTGGACATCGAGGGAAGCGAGTATGCCGCGTTGCTCGGTGCGCGGCGAGCGCTTTCGTCGGGCTCCGCCCCCGCGGTTGTCTTCGAAGTGCACGGCAGCTACGTCGATTGGTCGGCGGGTCTCTCCGCGACCCCGATCGCGTCGTACCTGCAGCGCCTCGGTTATGAGATGTTCGCGATCCGCGATTTTCAGTCGCACGTCGACATGCCGGGCATGCCCGTCGAGCTCGTTCCAATTGATTCCGCATATCTCGACGGGCCGCCGCACGGATTCAACGTCTTGGCCGTTAAAGACGTGTCCCTCACGCGCGAGCCGGGCTTCGACGTCGTGGCTCGCGTGAGCCCGAAGCTGCTGCATCACCGCGACCCTGCGCTTCACTATCCTCGCGCGTGGGATCCCAGCGCGGACCCGTTTAGCGCTTCGCAGTCGCGACGATCGGCTTCCAGGCGGCGCGCGCGGCCGCGCCGTCGAGCGTCGCGATCATCGAGCGCACCCCGGCAGGCGCGTCGGTTTCGCGTGTGGTTTCAATCGTCTGCATCCCGGACGTTCGTTCGATCACAATGATCGTGCGCGCCAAGCTACGGTCCGCGGGCCCGAAGAACCATTGACGAATCCGCTCGGGCTGCTGGCTCTCGATCCCACGCCTGACCGCGTCGAAGCCGACCGATGCGGCGAACGGTCCTTTGCGCACGGCGTTTGCGGAGCCGACGTACTCGGCGCGGCCGTTTGAGCGAAACCACACCGTGAAATCCGGACACGTTCCGCCGCGGCAAGGCGACCGCTCAAGCGCGATCGCGGTAATGCTTCCGCGATAAGCAGTCGGCACTGCGTTTGTCGCGGCGGCCGCGGGCGCAGTCAACCCGGCTGACGGCGCGGCGGCGCCATCCGCTTGGTGGCCTCCGCATGCCACAAGTAGGATGCCGGCGGCACACGGCAATAGTCGTCGCATGGTTCACGTGTGATCGCGCCTAGTGCGCCCAATCCTGCCGTGCGGCCGTCACGCCGTGAAGGGGGACTGCATCGACGGCACCGTAGCTTGCATGCATGCAAGGAGAGAACCGCGGTACGCCGGTAATGGGCACCACGACGATGCGAGTTACGGTCGGCCGCGAGGACGCCGAGAGGAAAACGCCGTGGATCGTCGTCGGCGCCGTGACGGCAGTCGTGGGCGCGGCGTTAGCGCTGGTTCCCGTGGCCGCTGCCTCCGGAGCGCTGCTCTACCTGTTCGTCAGCTGGTTCGTCTCCGGAGCGGCGGAGTGAGGCTGGCGTCCGCGGCGCTTGTCGCGTGCGCGCTAGCCGGTTGTTATCGCGGTCCCGGCATGACGCCGCCGCTTGGCCTGTCAATGTGGCCCGCCGGCGTCCTCGTCGATGACCACGATCATGCCGTCGGCGCTCGCTACGTGTATCCGGAAACCGACTATCAATTTTTCGCGTGCTGCTGGCTCGGACCGACGGCGACGTTCCGGACGCGCGCACCGCGCGACGCGTCGACGCTCCGATTCGACGTCACCGTCCCCGCGCTCAAGCCGTTCAAGGGCCGCACCGAGAATGTGCGCGTGTCGGTCTCCGGCATCGCGTCCGCAACGTACCGGGGTCTCACTGTCGGCGATCATGTGCTCGTGCTGCCCCTGCCGAAGAGGCACTCGCCAACGGTGCAGGTCGACATGCAGCTGAGTTATGCGTGGGAGCCGGACCGCTGGAAGATCACCAACGACTCGCGTATGCTCAGCGTGCAGTTGCGCGGCGTCCGCGCGAAGTGACCTTGCTCGCGTTTGTACCCGCGGACACCCTCGCGGCTCGTGGCGTCTTCTTCGCCCTCGTAGCGGCTGCGTACTGCTACCTTTGCGGTTCGGTATTACGCGCCCCGCGTTTGAGTCCTGACTGGCATCCCGAACTGCAAAACCGAGGCGCCGCGTTGCTCGACGCTGTCACCGTAACGGCCGCCGGTATGGCGATCGTCGCGTTCTGCACGTTCTTACTCGGCCTGGTCGGCGCCCTCTACCCGGCGACGCTCGTCGTCATGCCGATCGCCGCGCTAGGTGTCTCCTACGCGCTCGGCGACAACCCCCTACGCGTGCCGTTCTGGCTGCGCCGATTCAAAGCGCTCGTTCGCGCTGCATCGCCGGGCGCGTTCGTCGTGTTGGCGCTTGGCATTGCCCTCGTCTATCCGGCGCTACTTCCCGATCCGGGCTCGGACGCCACCGTGTACCACCACGCGTATGCGCTCGACTGGGCCCAGGCGCATCGCATCTACGTCGATCCGTGGATACGCGGGCAACTCTACGCGAACAACTGGCTACTCCTTGTGGCATGGATACTTTGTTCTGCACGGCGACGCCTACGTGCTTTTTGCGAACTGGCTAGTCGGCGTGCTCGCAATGCTAGGCGTGTATGCATATGTGGCCTCCCGGGTCCAGGGCGGAACAGGCGAACAGCCTGGACTTCGAGATGTGGCTCTCGGCCTCGCCGCTGTCGCCGCGCTGGTCTTCACGGCGGAATTCGCGATCTTTATCGACACGGGTTTCCTGGACGTCCCGTACGGCTTCTTTTTCTTGGCGTTTGCCTCCGCCGCCGTGACCGCCGTCGCTCGACGAGCACGCTCCGCGCTCTGGACGTCCGTCGTGATCGGTGCCTTTGTAGTCGGGATGAAGACTCGTTCATTGCGCTGCTCCCCTTGCTCGTCGTAATCACAATTCTAGGCGCGCGCGCTTGCGGATTACGCGGGCGTGGAGCGCGCGCCGCCCTCGGCGCGTCGCTGCTGCTCGCGTGTCCCTGGTACGTCCGGAACTTTGTCATTGGCGGCGACCCGGTTTCGCCGCTCTTGAACCTCGCGCTGCGCGGAGTCGATCCGTACGTTGCGATGATCGACTACACGTCGACCGTCGGTTCAATCAACACCGCAAAGTCGTGGCTCGACGTTATGCACCTGCCCGCGATCCTGTTCTTCCGGCCGCAGGCGCTCCAAGGCTCTGGAACGTCCGCCATGATTTTCGCTCTTTGGCTTCCTGCCGCCGTCCTCGCCTACGTGATCGCGCGCCGGTGGCCCGCGACCCGCAGCCCCGCCGCGGCTGCGGCGGCCATCCTGCTGTACGCGTACGCATATTGGCTGCTGACCTCCGACTTCGTTCGCTATGCACTTCTGTTCATTCCGCTGCTGTGCGCGTTCGTCGCTTCGCTGCTATCGCCGATGAACCGTCTGCCGCGTGCGGTGCGCTGGCTCGCCGTCGCCGTGCTGATGTTGGGCGCGATCCCTTCGCCCGCGGCACGCGCGTGGTACGCCACGTATACGACGAATCAAGTAACGTATACCCGAACCACGTACAACGGGGACCGAGCGGCCTGGCTCGAGGCGCATTCTCCAGGATACCGCGAGGTCGAGTACATCGCGCGCGTCATCCACGGCGCGCACCGGGAGGACGTGCGAGTCTACCGGCTCAATCTCGAGAATGCCACGCTGTACTTCAAGGCAGCCCACATTGCCGCTGTCGGCGAGTGGGGCACCCCCGCCCGCTATCGCGACTTCGTATACTCCATCGACCACGATCGTCTCGGCGCATTCCTTGAGCGTCTCGGCGTGGGCATTGTCGTGATCCCACCGAAGGCCGTGGGGAACGTGCTGAGCATGGACGAAACGGATCAGCTCGATGAAGAAATGGGCGCGCTCGGTTATCGCCGCGTCCTGATGCCCGGCGACGGCTTCGTCTTGTACTTCTCGCCGGTGCTCGGGCAGCTGCCGCCACCGTGACCTCTGCGGAAGCTGCTTTCGAGGTGGCCGGGCATGAAAACGCGGCCCCGCGGATCGCCGTCGTCGTCCCGGCATATCGAGCACGGTCGACGATCGGCACCGTCGTGCAGAAAGCGCTCGACGTCGCGGACCTCGTCGTCGTGGTCGACGATGCGTGTCCGGACCGCACGATCGACCTGGTCGCCCTGCACCCACGCGTCGTCGGGCTTCGTCACGATGTCAACCGCGGCGTCGGGGGCGCGACAAAGACGGGGATGCTCGAGGCGCTGAGGCGCGGCGCGGAGTACGTGGTCAAGGTCGATTCGGACGACCAGATGGACGTCAGCTACGTACCGGCGATGATCGAGTTGCTCGAGCGCTATGCCGAGATCGATCTGGTGAAGGGCAACCGGTTCGCGGACAACGCGACGCTTCGCAGCATGCCGCTTGCACGACTCATCGGCAATGCCGGGTTGACGCTCCTCGTCAAGTTCAGCAGCGGGTACTGGACGATCGTGGACCCGACGAACGGGTTCATTGCGATCCGTGCGCGCGTGCTGCGTAAGCTCAGCCTTTCGCGACTCGCTGACCGCTACTTCTTCGAGATCGACCTGCTCTGCGAGTTCGGGCTCGGCCGGCGGACCATTGCCGAGATGGAAATGCCGGCGATCTACGCCGGCGAGTCCTCCTCGCTTTCTATCTGGCGCGTCCTGCTCGACTTCCCGCCACGCTTGTTGTCCCGCTTCCTGCGCCGCATCGTGATCAATTATCTGGTCGTGGAAATCAACGTCGGCTCACTGTGCGGGATAATCGGTCTGCCGCTACTCCTGTTTGCGATCGTGTTCGGCGGATACGAGTGGTGGATATCGAGCGCGACCAACGTTCAGCGCACGCCTGGCACAGTCGTCCTCGCGCTGATGCTGTTCATGATCGGCTTCCAGTTGTCGCTTCAGGCCATGCTGTACGACGTCCAGTTCGCTACGCGGACGCTCAAGGTGCAGCGTCCCGAGCACGCGGGCCCACGCGACGTGGAGCACGTCTTCATGAGTTGACCGCGCGTGCTAGGGTAGTGTGGCTGCCAAACGCAGCTTGCTCGTGGCAGTGCTTAGGTCTAGTCGAAGCGCATCGCCCAGCGCCTCAAAGCATAGGTGCAACCGCGTGATGCGTTTCGCACGGGCGGGTTTTACGACGGACGTCCAGCCGAGCGAGATCGCACGGTCGGCGACGAGGTCCAGCACCTGCGCCTCCTGGCGGAAGCGCAGCAGGCTCCGGTTCGAAAGCGCGGTGGTCTGCGCACGGTGACGACGGTACGCGTACCCGGCCTCGCGCGTGCCGGCGATCGTGCGGCCGTGGAAGAGCATGCGTGTCCAGAACTCAAAGTCCGCAACCTGGGTGAAATCCGGATCGAAACGGTCGTCTCCCAACCGGGACAGGCGGTAGCACACGGTCGGCGCGCCGATGAAATTGCCCTTCATGAGCGCGTGCACGCCGGCCTCACCACGCAACTCGAACGTTTTACCGGGTGGGATCAGAAATGTCTTGTACCAGTCGACGAACGAGAACATCGGGGCGCCGCGTTCGTCAATAATCGTCATGCTCGTACAATAGGCAGCGGCCTGAGGCGAACGCGCCGCCAGCTCGCGAATCAGCCGCGGATACTGCGGCAGCAAACGATCGTCGTGGTGCAGGAGCGCGACCAAGTCCGTGTTCGCAGCGGCAATTGCACGGTTCATGCTCTCCGCGATCGAGACGTGACGCTCGAACCGTCGGAACGAAAACCGTGGGTCACCGAAACTCGCGACCAGTCGCTCGGCCTCGTCGCGCGCTTGCGCGTCTCGGCAGTTTTCGCACACGACTAGCTGTAGCGCGTCATCCGGAATCGAGGCGACGCTCGCGAGCGCTTCACGCAGATACGCGGTTCCGCCGACGAACGGGACGCTCAGCGTGATCGGTTCGAGCACGCCCGGCATCGTCACACGAATGCGTGCCAAACCGCTCGCCCGCTCCGGAGCCGCCCGTCAGGCGGTTCTTCGCGGTGCAGGCGCAGGGTGTTGTACTCCCACAGCGACGACGAACTCGACGCGGCTGAAGCCGGCACGAAGCAGCATTCCCTCGACGCACGGCAGGTTCGGTCCCCACCAGTTGCTCGAATCGTTGTTGACCGTTTTCGGCGGATAGAAGGCAGCGGCAGGATGATCGACGTCGAGCATGTCGACCAGCGTCTCGACCACGGCCATGCCTTTCGTGACGGACCGAAGCCGCTCGAGATACTGCACCATGTTGGGCGCGTGGTAAAGAACGCCGAGAAAGAGCGCGACGTCGAACGTGCCCACGGATTCCGCGGAGAGATCTTCGACCCGGACGATGCGTTCCTCGACCTGCGAGCCGAGCAACTGCTTCATGAAGCGGAAATTCCCGAGCGTATTCGCGCCCGGCCACGTCCACAGAAAGTGATCGCTGGCGACGACGCGGGCCGCGCCTCGCGCCTCCGCCTGGAACGAATAGTAGCCTTCGCAGGCGCCGATGTCGATCACGCTGAGCCCGTCGAGCCGGTCGGGTAGCCGGAGCGCGTGCAGCTTCTTGGCCGATGGATCGCGGCCGGGCGTCGCGACGCCGTTCGACAGCTCGAAGCGGTGAAACCAGAACTCCCCGCGCTGCGCGATCTGATCGCGAAGCGCGTCGTCCGACAGGCCCGACTCGCGAAGCCGCGCCGACACGTCGAACTCGTACATCTACAGCAGCTCCGGATAGACCAGCGCTTGGAGGAGCGTGAGGGCGTAGTACGTCTGGCGGTTCGCGGCGGCGCGGTCCTCGCGCGCGTTCTCTTCACGCTCCCAGCGCGCCAGCAGCGCGGCGTCCCCAAGCATCTCGTGACGCGGCGTGCCATACCAGTAGGCGAACAGCGTGCCGTCGGGGTGTTGCTCGGTGTAGCGCCCGTCCGCCGCCATCACCATCGCGATGGCGGCCTCGCGCTCTTCGGGAGCCGCCGACAACAGCGCCTTGTTGAACGTGAGCAGCGGATACGCCAGCGCTCCGCCGATCCAGCGGTAGTCGCGAATCGTGAAGTACCGCCGGAACGTCTCCATCGTCAGTTCGGAGTGGATCGCTTCCGTCGGGTCCGTGGCGAGCATCGTCGGCAGGTGCGGGTACGCGAGCTCCTGGCGCACGTTCTCGGGAAGGCGCCGATTGAGGTCCCACACCGCCGACCACTGCTCGTACGGGTACTGGTTGCGGTGCGGCCCGACATAGTCGTAGTTCAGCATGACCCCGTCTTCGGTGATACGGCGGCATAGCTCGCGGTAGACGCGGTCAACGTACGCGATGTGATGCCCGGCGGCGAAGTTGACCACCAGATCGTACCGTTCGTCGGGAAACGCCGCCATGTTGACATCCATGCGTGCGTAGCGGATCGGAAAGCCGGCGGCCTTTTCGCGAGCCTGCGCGAGCAAGTCTTCGGCGATGTCGATGCCGACCGCGCTGTCGACGATGCCGAGCTGGCAGAACTCGCGCTCGACCCACCCGGATCCGCAGTTCAAAAAGAGCCCGCGAGCGAAACGGCGATTGGCGGTCTGCTCTTGGAAGCGCGTGATGTAACCGCGGTCCGGATTGCCACTGATGCGGCGGTTCATCTCGGCGGCGACCGACCGATGGTCGTTCCAGTATCCGGCCTGGTAGTAGACGCTCGAGTCGGGCGGCGCGATCGCGTTCGCCGCTTCCGTCGTGGTCACCGCGTCACGAGCCCCGCATGACCGTTTCCCGCGCCCGCCGCGGTCCGAGCGCTCAGCTCTACGCCGAGAAACGCGGAGAACCGCGCTTCGAACGCCGCGTCGTCGTAACGATGCGCTTCGATCATGCCTGTCGCGCGGACCGCCTCCGCCTCATCGGGCGCATCGAGGAGGTAGACCTGCGCGCGCACGAGCTCGTCGAGCGTGCGCCAGTGCATCCCCGTCACGCCGTGCGTCACGACGTGCGCCGGGCCGCCGGCCGCGAACACCAGCGGAACGGCGCCCGCGGACATCGCCTCGACCACGGAGATGCCGAAGTGCTCCATGCGCTCGGGGAAGATGCTGGCACTTTGGCCGTACCCGGTCGCGTGCCAGTAGAACGACGACGAGTCGTAGATCTCCCGCACGGTGGATGCCGGAGCGTTGAGGTGAAAGATCACCGGCAGTCCTTCTGCTCGCCGGTGGACGTCGACGTAGTACTCGCGCGACGACGGGTCGGCGTGCACCGTGCCGACCAGATGAAGCTCGAGATCCTTGCGTTGGGACGTCTCGTACAGCATGCGGAACGCGTCGACGAGAATGTCTTGCCGCTTGCAATGTCCCGCCGGCGTGAAACGGCCGACGTTGACGATCCGCCCGGGCACGCGCGTCGCGCCGGGCGTTCCGTACATCGGCGACGCCGGCGGCAGCACGGTGACGGGCGGCAGGCGCCCCGCGAAGCGTTTCGCGCGCTCGTGGAAATGCTGCGACGCATAGCCGGAATACACGACGACGTCGTCATAGCCGTCGAGCGTCGCCCACGCGCTCGCTTCGTGATTCGGGTGGATCGGGAACGGAAACTGGCAGATGTAGATCTTGCGGCGTCCCATCGCCGGGAGCGGCGGCAGCGCCTCATTGCCCATCGCGATAAAGACGTCGCAGTTGCCGAGCCGCGGTAGCGCCGCGGCGCTCTCCAGGCGCACCCGGCTCAGGTCGAGGTCCAGCTCGGCCGCCATCGTGCGCAGCCGAAAGCTGCTGTACGGATGCGGCGTGATGACGTACGTGCGGTAACGGCGCGAGAGCAGCTGCGCGATCGTCAGGAGATACCGCTCGCCCCCGCCCGGAACGAGGGCATACGAGGTGTAGAGCACCGCGGTGCCGCCGTCGCCATGGAGCTGCGTGCGCTCGGGCGGGGGAAGCGTCACGTGGGCCGCCGACGCATCGTCTTCCCGCTCGATGAACTCACCCCACCGGGCGATGAACTTCTCGCGATTGATCTGAACGACGTTGTGAAGCTGCAGCCCGTGCGAGGTGTCCGAAGACGTCGCGTTCTCGACGTGCGTCACCCGCGCTTCGGGCACGTAGTACGTCCGCAGTCCGATCAGCTTGAGCTTCAGACAGAGGTCGACGTCTTCATAGTACGCCGGGTCCCACATCAAGTCGAAGCCGCCGATCTCCTCGAACGTCGAACGGCGCATCATGAGACAAGCAGCGGAGACGTAGTCGACGGCCTGCATCTGCGAGAACCGGCCGGCCTGGTCATCCAGGAATTTCCCGCGCTGCACGATCGAGCCGCACGAGCTCACCATGCCGCCGCACTCTTGGAGGCGTCCGTCCGGGTACAGGAACTTGGGACCAACGGCGCCGGCGTCCGGCTGCGCGAGCAAGACATGGTGCAGCGCGGCGAGCGCGCCGTGCTCGACGAACGCGTCGTTGTTGATGAACGCGATGCAGCGCCCGGCCGACGCTTCCACGCCGAGGTTGTTGCCTTCGCCGAAGTAGCGGTTCGCCGGCACGCGGACGAGCTTGACGCTGGGCGGCAGGTACCACACGAGCTGATCGAAGTCGAGCGGACTGCTGCCGTTGTCGACGACGACCACCTCGAGTGCGAGCGGCTCCGACGCTTCGAGGAGCTCGAGCACGCATGCGAGCGTCATGACGGCGCGGTTGAGGTTCAGGACGATCGCGGAAACGTCGGGCGACTCGACCGGTACGGCGTAGCGCGCCGTCGCGAGCCGGATGCGCGAGACGAAGTCCATGAGCGGGTTGACGCCGTCCGCAAGCTTGCGCCGGCGCGCATACCCGCGCGCGTCGAAGAACGGGTGCGGCAGCCGGTCCCATTCGTTGCCGCCGAACGCGACATAGTGGACCAGCGGGTTCATCTTCGCGTCGCGCACGTCGTTGTACAGCTCGCGATAGAGCGACGATGCGAAGAACGGGCCGGGCTCGAAGCCGTCGAAGCCGCCGGCCCGGAGGTAGTGCAGCAGAGGGTTGCTGTCGCCGATCCGGTCGCCGTACCGCTCGAGATAGTAGCGCGTGTCGAACAGCAGGTGGGGCGACATGCCGCTCGTCGTGCCGGCACGCACGTAGTGCTCGATCGGGTTCTCGTCGCCGATGAGCAGTTCGGGTACCTGCTCGAGATAGAAGGCGACGTCGAAGAGGGGATGCGGATCGCGGCGCTCGCGCCATCCGATCGTGGCGAAGTGCTCGTACGCGTCGCCTTCGAAGGCTTCGCCCGCATTGCGGTACCACGCTTCGTCGAACAGCGAGCGGCACACGTCGGCGAACGGCATCGCGTTTCTTCTTGATTCCATCGGTCGGTGCGGCGCGGCCCCTAGCGGCGGATGAGCGACGCTGCGCGGCGCAGCGGCTCGGTCACTTTCCAGGACCGCGAAGCGAGCACCTCGGCGAGCACGCCGTGGTCGCGGCGCGCATCCTGCAGCGCGCCGCTGAGCGCCTCGACCTGCGCACGGAGCAGCGCGGCCTCGCCCACCGCGCGGTCGCGCGCTTCCGTCGCGCCACGAGCTGCATCGCCCTCACCGGCTCGCCGGCGGTCGTGCTCAGCGAGCTGGAGCATCAAGCGCTCGCTCCTCTGGCGCTCTTCGTGCAACGCCGCGTTGGCGCTGGCGGCGGCCTCGCGCGCCCGCCGGGCCTCGTTCTCGAGCTCCTGGACCTTGCCGTGAAGCGTGCGTGCCGCCTCGGCCTCGGTCTGCAGCCGTCCGCGCAGCGCGGCGAGTGACGCCCGGTCTTCCGCCGTGGCCGCGTCGGCGCGCGCCTGCGCGGCCCGCCGTGCCTCGGCCAGCTCGGAGGCGTGCTGCTCGCGAAGGCGCTCGACCTCGCGCGCGTGCTCTGCCGTGGCCTCCGGGGCGTCCTCCGCGGCGACGGTCGCCCCGGCGCGGCGCGCGTGGACATCCCGAGCGGTCCCGCCGCGGTCGGCCGTATGGTCGGCGCGGTCGAAGGCGCCGGCTGGGCGGTTGGCGCGTGCGGGCATGAGCGCGACGCGCGGGTTGGACTCGGCGGGCAGCGCGACCGCTGAATCCTGCCGGAGGCCGTCGAGCTCGACCAGCACGTCGCGGAGCAGATCGTCGCTCGGGTCGACGTATGCGGAGCTCAGATCGCCGGACAGGGGCTCGTCGGAGCAGATCGCCAGGAAGTACATGGGATCGCCGAGCGTCGGGAGGCCCGTGCTTACGCCCGCAGCGCTTCCATTGAACCACGTGGCCGTCGCGCTCACGGCGCCGGCGAGCGGGTGCACAACGGATGACGCGTTCAGGCGCTGACCGTACAATGCGACGTGCCGAAAGCGGCGCGCGAGCAGATCGCGCAGCTCGGCGAAATACAGCTCCTTGACGTGGTACGGGTTCGAGAAGTTCGCAGCGTCGGAGTAGATCAGCTTGTTCGGCGACGAGATCACGAGCACGCCACCGGGGACGAGCACGCGGCGCAGCTCGTCGAGCAGGCGATCGTGTTCGCCGACGTGCTCGATCGTCTCGAAGCACGCGACCACGTCGATCGACGCGTCCGGCAGCGGAATCTCGGTGGCGTCGCCGCACGTGAACCGCAGGTTCTGCGCGTAGTACGAGCGCCGCGCGTGGTCGACGGCGTCGCGAATCGACGTCGACGCCGACGACCTCGGCAGCCGTGCGCGCGAGCAGCGCCGCACCGTAGCCTTCGCCCGAAGCGATGTCGAGGACGCGCTTTCCGGCCGCGAACTGCGAAGCGATCGCGTAGCGGTGCAGATGCTCGTAGTGGATCTGCCCTCTCAGCGCGGGCACGTAGCGCTCACCCGTGAAGTGCACTCAGCTCGCTGGTCCGAAATCCGCGCGCGCCGCGGCGAGATCGTGATAGCACACGCAGCCGTCCGCGAAGTAGTGGCAAACGAGCGCCTTGCGCGAGAGACGCGGGTCGCGGCGCGGCGAACCAGCGTGCACGACGTTGGCGTGCCACAAGAGCACGTCGCCCTTGCGCGCTTGGAACGAGCGCGCCTCGAAGCCCTCGCGCGCGAGCATCTCCGCGAGCGCCGGCTCGTAGCGCTCGTGGTACGAATGGTAGCCGCTGACCTGGAAATCTTGCACGCTGATGCCGACGTCGTGCGAGAACAGATACGGCAGGCGATGGCTGCGGGGATAGTAGACGAGCGGGCCCGACTCGGGATGGATCTCCTCGAACGCGATCCACGCGCCCGCGAGGTATCCGAGCGGATACGTCGTCATGTGGATCGAGTCCGAGTGCTCGCGCTGCTGGCTGCCCTTGTGGCCGATGATGGTCTGGAACGGCCGCACGCGCGCGTCGAAGAGCATCGCGACGACCGCCACCAACGCGGGGTCGTGCAGCATCGCGGCGATCTCCGGCACCGCGAAGTGCGGGTTGAGCGCGCGGCCGGGCAACGTGTCCTCGGGCGCGATCGGCTCGAGCGGAACCGCGACGCGGCCGTCCGCCAGGGCGGCTTCGTAGGCGGCCCAGACCGCGTCCAGGCGGGCGGGCTCGAAGAATCCCTCGAGCACGGCATAGCCCTCGGTGGCGTACGTGCGTGCGATTCGGGCCGACTCTTCGGACAGCGCACCGCTCGCGACGCGCCGATCGATTTCCGCCTCGGCGTCCGGAGCGTCGAGCCACGCCGCGGGCGGGGCGTCCGGAAACGCTTCGGCGCGCAGCACGGGGAGCGCCGTCGCGTCGACGGGCAGATCGGGAACGACCGGGTTCAAGCGCGTGGCATCAAGCGAGGATTTCACCTTCCGGCACCTCCAGGATCACAGCGTCGTCGACGTGGATGATGTCCTCCCACGCGTATCCCGTCCGCTCGTACCACTCCTGCGACGTGACCCAGTGGCGCCGCCCGTCGCGGATCAGGAATACTTTCATTCCCTGGTCCGTCTCGGACGTGCCCCGCACGATGATCTCGTGCCGCTCGCTGGCCTCCGCGAGTGCGACCAGCTCCTCGCCCCGCCGGAATGTCGGCATCTCCGGCACCGTAGAGAGGTAACGCTCGGCGCCGGCGGTCGCCGGACCGTCGAAGCGCACGCGCCCGTTTTCCATCCAGACGACGCGGTCGCACGTGCGCGTGACGTAGCCCAGGTCGTGGGAGACCACGACGATCGTGACGTTCGCGTCCCAGAAGCGGTCGATGCGCGCGGCGCACTTGCGGCGGAAGCGCTCGTCGCCGACCGCCAGGACCTCGTCGAGCAGCAGGATGTCGGGACGGAACTCCGTCGCGATCGCGAAGCCCAGCCGCGCGTGCATGCCCGAGGAGAGCGTCTTCGTCGGCTCGTCGCGATACGGCTGGAGCTCGGCGAAGTCGAGGATGCCGTCGACGCTGTTCTTCATCTGCTGCTCGTCGTGGCCGAGCAGCACGCCGTAGTAGATGATGTTGTCGACGAGCGAGAGCTCCAGATCGAAGCCGACGCCGAGCTCGATCAGCGGCGAGACGACGCCGTCGACCGCTGCGGCGCCGCGCGTCGGACGCAGGATGCCGGCGATGACCTTGAGCAGCGTCGACTTCCCGCTGCCGTTCGGCCCGATGATCGCGACCTTCTCGCCGTGCGCGATCCCGAGATCGACGCCCTCGAGCACGGTCCTGCGGTGCACGCGCTGCCAGCGGCCGCGCAGCACGTTGAGCACGGTGCGCTTGAAATCGTAGTGGAACTCTTGCTGCGTCCGGCGGACCAGCGTCACGCCGCGCAGGTCGATCGCGCGGTTCACAACAGATCCATGAAGTCGTCGCGCGTTGCGCGAAACAGCGCCGCGCCGACCGCAAGCGCGACGATCGCGAACAACAGCGTCTCGCCGATCGCTCCCCAGTGGATCGGTCCGGCCGTCACGACGAGGTCGCGCACGGTGTTCATCGACTGGCCGATCGGGTTGAGCGCGAGCCACGCGCGCACGCCTGGCGGCACCAGCGCTGCAGGATAGAACACGGGGCTCGTGAGCCACAGCACGAAGCCCACCATCTGCCAGATATGCGGGAGGTCGCGGAAGAACACGTAGAGAGCCGCAAGCACGAGCGCAAAACCGAGCGAGAGCGCGATGATGGCCGCGAGCATGAGGATCACCAGCAGGACGTGCAATGGGCTGTGCGTGACGAGCGCGGCGAGCACGACGATGATCGGGAAGGCGGTCACGCAGGACTGGAACGTGTTCGCGCCGACCGATGCGACCGGGAATATCTCCGGCGAGATCGCAATCTTGTTCAGGAGCGGTCCGTTCGCGACGACCGACGCGAGCGCTTCGCCCGTCGTCTGGAGGAAGAACGTGAGCACGCTCACGCCGATGAACGCGGAGAGCAGGTAGAGCGAGCGCGAGCCGTAGTACGACGCGAACGCGGTCCCGAAGATGGCCGTGTAGAGGATCATCATCAAGATCGGGTTGGCGAACGACCACAGAACGCCGAGCGCCGTGCCGCGGTACCGAACCTTGAGCAGGCGCAGCGCGCTGATGCGGATCAGATCGAGTTCGCGTCTCAGCGTCGGGGAGCGACGGGCGCGCAGGTCGGTTGAGAGTACGGCCATACAGAAGCCCCCTGCGAGTGGCGGGAGCGACCGCTCATGTTGCGCCGAGACGCCGCGCGTTCCTGCGCCCACGCCGCCTTACGGACCGATGGCGTAGTCCTCGGTTTGCAGCGTGAGGTTGCGGTTGTAGTACGGATCGGGTAGGCGGTCGGTCTGCCAACGCTCGCGCATCAGACGCTGCTCGCGCAGGAAGCGCTCCATCTTTTCAGGCGTCGTCTCGGGGCCGCGGCTCTTGGACTCGTGGTGGTACAGCTCGACGTGCGGCAAGTACACGTTGCGGTGGCCCGCATCGCGCACGCGCAGGCAAAAGTCGACGTCGTTGAACGCAATGGCCAGCGTCTCGTCGAAACCGCCGGCCTCGTCGAAGACCGCGCGCCGTACCATCATGCACGCCGCCGTCACGGCGGAGACGTTGTTGACGGTCTGCAGCCCGTAGAAGTAGCCCGGCGCGTCGCTCGGATAGTGCTTGTGACTGTGGCCCGCCACGCCGCCCAGGCCGATGATGACGCCGGCATGCTGCACCGTACGATCGTCGTACAGCAGCTTCGCCCCGACCGCCCCGATCGCCGGCCGCTGCGCCTGCTCGAGCATCGCCTCGATCCAGTCCGGCGTGATCACCTCGGTGTCGTTGTTCAAGAACAGCAGATACGAACCCGATGCGTGACCGGCCGCGTGGTTGTTGATCCGCGAAAAATTGAACGGGACGTCGTAGCGAACCAGTTTCAAGCGCTCGGGCTCACGTTCGAGCCATCGCCCGAACGTGTCGAGCGACTCGCGTTCGGTGGAACCGTTGTCGAGTAGCACGACCTCGATGTTCGCATAGGTCGAACGCTCGAACACCGACTGCAGGCAGACATCGACGTCGGCCCCGTGATCGCGCGTCGGCACGATGATGCTCACGCGCTCGGCTGCGGCGACCGCATAGCGCACGGTATAGATGCCGGGCACGTCGGCACGCGTCACCACGCGCGCGGCTTCGCCGCGCCGCGCGAGCGCTTCGTCCAGCGCGCGGACGGCGGCGTCGTACGCGTACGTCTTGTGCTCGCGCGCCTGGGCGGTCGACGCTTCGTGACTGCGCCAATGGTAGAGCACGCGCGGGACATGCACCACGCGGTTCGTGCGTTCGCTCGCGCGCAGGATGAGGTCGTAATCCTGGCTGCCTTCGAAGCCGACGCGAAAACCGCCGAGCTCCTCGACCAGCGAGCGCCGGTAGACGCCCAGATGCGAGACGTAGTTCCGCGAGAGCAGCGAGTCGGGAGACCAGTCCGGCTTGAAGTACGGCTCGCTGCGGCGTCCCTCCGCGTCGATCTTGTCCTCGTCGGAGTACACGATGTCGGTGCCGGGGTGCGTGTTCAGCGCGAGCGCCACCTCGAACAGCGCGTCGCCGGAGAGCAGGTCGTCGTGATCCAGCAGGGCGACGAACTCGCCGGTTGCGAGCGCGAGCGCGCTGTTGCTGGTCGCGGCGATGTGCCCGTTGCGCTCGCGAAACACCAGCTTGATGCGCCGATCGCCGGCGGCATACTCCTCGAGCACGGCGCGCACGTGCGGCGAAGGCGACGCATCATCGGCGATGCAGAGCTCCCACTCCGGGTATGCCTGCCCGAGCACCGACTCGATCGCCTCGCGCAGAAAACGCTCGGGCGGGTCGTACACCGGCATGAGCACGCTGAACCGCGGGCGTGACGCGAGCACGGGCAATGCATCGCGCATGCGCTGCAGGTCCGCGCGGCGCACCTGGTTCTCCGCCAGCCAACGGTCGTACGGACGCAGCGCTTCGGCGGGATCGTCCGCCTCCGGCACCCAGCGCGGCTGCGGTCCGGTCGGGTCGGCGCCGAGGCGGTGCTTGAGCGCAAACCACGCGTTGCGCAGCTTCCAGAACTTGCTGTCTTGCATCGACGCCAGAATCGTGGCCGCCGTGCGCAGCAGCGGGAGCGTTTGCGCGAGGTGCGCGCGTGCCCGAGCGAGGTGCAGCTCGGCGGTTTGGCGGTCGCGCTCCAGTTGCCAAGCGGCGACCTGGCTCTCGGCGAAGTGCACGTGCATCGCGGCGAGACGCGCCTCCGTGCGCTCCGCCTCCAGGCGCGCAGCCCGCGCGTCGTCACGCGCGCGCTCGACTTCGGCGGTCAGGTATGCGTTGAGCGCGCGCGCACGCGCCGGCGCGCCGTCGCCGGCGAGTCCTTCGTGAGAGATGCGGGTACCGCGCTCGTCGCTGTCCATCGACCTGTGTACAAGAAGGCCGGCATCCGCGCGGCATGCAAGGGTAGGGCGGCTTCTCGCCGCTCATGCCGAACTCCGTTTCCACACCGCCGCTCGACGTCGACGCGGTCGCCGGACGCGCCAACGGCGCGCTGGACCGCTTCGACTTCGTCGACGGGATCGCCGGACTGATCACGCATCCCCGCGCTCGCGTCGTGCCGCAGGGCGCGCCGGTCGTCGCGGGCGGCTGGTCGGCGGATCCGTGCTCGTTCGACGCGCCGGCGAGGGTGTGTCTCGTCGTCGACGGCGCGCATGCCTTCGAAGCGCGCACCGGCGTGTCGCGCCTGGACGTGCCGCCCGAGATGGGCGCCGCGCCGGCCGCCGGGTACGAGGTCTGTTTCCCGACCGCGCAGCTTCCGGCGGGCGGGCACGAGGCGCGCGCGTTGGCGCTCTCGGCCGACGGGTCGTGGTACGACGTCGGCGGCGTCGAGTTCTGGACGACGCCGACGCCGCGGCCGTCGCTCGGGACGATCGCTCGGCAGGTGCGCGCCGTCGTGGACGCCGTGGTCGATCTCGCGCCGGACGGCTCCGTGGCAAAGACGGGCGGCCCGATTCCGATCGGCCGCTACGCGCTGCTCACCGGATACGTGTTCGATCCGCAGACGCGAATCCGCGTCACCGGCGCGGTCGCCTCCGACCGGTCGGGGCGCATGTGGAGCGCGCCGTGCAACATCATCCGCGCGGATGTGCGCTCCGCCGCATGCCTGCGCGACGAGCGCATCGGGTTCGAGATCGTGGTTCCGGCCGACGACGTGCAGCGTGGCCGCCACCTGCTCATGGTGTCCGCGTTCGACGCCGACGGCAGGCTGTTCGCCGCAGGCACGCAGGTGATCGTCGATGTGACGCCCCCGATCCGCCGTTTCCCCGCGTTCCCGCGCCGCCGCGCGGCGGAAGCGCGCGCGGCCGCGGTGTTCGTCCTCCCGGACGCCGACGCGGCGTCACCGGCTCGGCTGACGCCGCGCACCGCGATGCGCGCTGCGCGCGGAAAGCCGCTCACCATCGAGGGGTGGGCGCTCGACGCGGTGGGCCGCGGCGCGGGAACGGTCTACGTCGAGCTTGCGCCGGCGGCCGCCGTGCCGCCGTACCGGTTCGCCGCGCTCGCCGGCTATCGCCGCTCGGGGCTGCCGCTCGGGCTCACGGCGCGCCCGCCGCAGCCGGATGCGTGGTTCACCGCGGACATCGACACGGCCGTCCTGACGCCCGGCGCGTACCGCCTCGGCCTTGCGGTCTTCGACGACGATCAGCGCACGTACGCGTCGGCGGAGCTCGGCACGCTGTCCGTGCTCGAGGACCTGGGCGTCCGAACGTAGTCGCCGCGCGCGAGCCACTTCTCGATCAGCACGTACAGCACGATGAAGAGGTAGCGGCTCCCCATCTCCTTCACCCTGAACTTCGAGACGCCGCCCTTGCGGTTGTACCAGTGCGTCGGGATCACCGTCCACGTGTAGCCCCGCACGATGGCTTTGAGCGGCAGCTCGACGGTGATGTTGAAATGATGCGAGAGGATCGGACGGACGCCGTCGACCACCTCGCGCCGAAAGCACTTGAACGCGTTCGTCACGTCGCCGTAGCGAATGCCCATCGTCAGCGCGATGAAGAGGTTCGCCGTGCGATTGAGCGCGAGCTTGAGCCACGGGTAGTCCACCACGTTCGCGCCCGGCACGAAACGCGATCCGAAGGCGCAGTCGTAGCCGCGCTCGAGGACGCGCCAGTACGCCACCACGTCGCCGGGGTCGTCCGACGCGTCGGCCATGACGATGCACACGGCGTCGCCGGTGAACGCGTCCAGTCCCGTGTGGATCGCGTTGCCGAAGCCGTTCCGGCGCGCGTTGGGCACGCAGCGGATCTGCGGCCACCGCTCCGCGACGCGCGCGACGACGAGCGCCGTCCCGTCCGCGCAGTGATCGTCCACGACGACGATCTCGAACGCGATGCGCTCGGCCGTCAGCCGCTGTGCCAGCTCGACGAGCGTCGGTTCGATCGTGTCCGACTCGTCGTGCGCCGGGATGACGATCGAGAGCGTCGACGGCGGCTTCTCCGTGCCGGCGGCGGGCGCGCGCATCCTACGTGGAGACCGAAGCCGGGCCGGCTTCGCTCATCCAGCGTTCGACGTTCTTGTCATACATCTCTTGGACGAGGCTGCGCAGGTCGTACTGCTGCGCCCAGCGCGGGTAGTGCGCGCGGAACTTGGCCATGTCGCTGATGTACCAGATGTGATCGCCGACGCGGTTCATCTCGGTGTACGTCCAGTTCAGCGCGCGGCCCGCGACGTCTTCGCAGAGCGCGATTGCCTCGAGCATCGAGCAGTTCGAGAAGCGCGTTCCCCCCGCGTTGTACACCTCACTGCAGCGCGGGTTGCGAAACACTTCGTCGAACGCGGAGACCAGGTCGTGCGCGTGGATGTTGTCGCGAACCTGTTTGCCCTTATAGCCGAACACCTGGTACGGCTCGCCGGTGACCGTGCACTTGAGCAAGTACGCGAGGAACCCGTGGAGCTTCGTACCGGAGTGGTTCGGTCCGGTCAGGCAGCCGCCGCGAAAGACGGCCGTCGGCATGCCGAAGTAGCGCCCGTACTCCTGGACCAGCACGTCGGCCGCGATCTTCGACGCGCCGAACAGCGAATGCGTCGAGCGGTCGATCCGCATCGTCTCGTCGATCCCGTCCCACGAGGCGTGGCCGCGCTCGAGCTCCCAGCGCGTCTCGAGCTCGACCAGCGGCAGCTCGTTGGGCGCGTCGCCGTACACCTTGTTGGTGGACGTGAAGATGAACACCGCGTCGGGACAGTGCGCGCGCGCCGCTTCGAGCACCGTGAGCGTGCCGTTCGCGTTCACCGTGAAGTCCGTCAGGGGGGCGCTCGCCGCCCAGTCGTGCGACGGCTGCGCCGCCGTGTGGATGACGAGCGCGGTGCGCGTGCCGTACCGCGCGAACACCGCGTCCATCGCGGCCGCGTCGCGGATGTCGGCGTCGACGTGCGTGTAGTGACGCGGGAAGCGCGCTTCGAGCGAGCGGCGGTTCCAGTCGGTCGACGCGTCGGGGCCGAAGAACACTTGGCGGAAGTCGTTGTCGATGCCGACGATCTCGTGATCGCGCGCGGCGAAATAGGCGACGGATTCAGAGCCGATCAAACCGGCGGAGCCGGTGACGATGACGACGGACATGCGTGCTGTTCGATCTCCCGGTCTACGACCACAACGGCGCGACGAGGCGCTCGTTCTCGCGGATCCAGCGGTGAAGGTCTTGGAGCGTCGCGCGCGGCGTGGCGCGCGGCGCCCAGCCGAGGTCGGCCGTCACGCGTGCGTTGTCGGTGACGTAGATGCGCACGTCGTCGGGACGATTCTCGCGGACCGTGCCGACCTTGACGCGATTGCCGGTGATCTCCTCGCAGAGGCCGGTCAGCTCGCGCAGCGAGAGGCTGGATCCGAGTCCGCCGCCGACGTTGTACACCCGGTGCGGCAGGGCCCCGATGCGCTCGATCTGGAGCAGCACGAGATCGGCCAGCTCGTCGATGCCGAGCAGGTCGCGGACCTGCTTGCCCTCGCCGCCATACCCGATGTAGGCGAGCGGCCCATTGAAGTGATGCCGTCCCATCCACAGCGCAGCGACGCCCTGGTCCGCCTTGCCCATCTGCCACGGCCCGGTGATGATGCCGCAGCGGTCGATGACGTAACGCAGCCCGTACATCGCGGCGTATTCGGCCAGCAGCAGCTCGCATGCGAGCTTCGTCGCGCCGTACAGCGAGCGGGTTCCGTCCAACGGGAACGCCTCCGAGATTCCCGCAGCGCTCGCACCGGGAACCGATTGCGCGCCCGCGAGCGCGAACCGTGACGGCGTCTCGTCGTACGCGAGCGATTCGAGCGTCGCCATCGGATACACGCGGCTCGTGGAAAGCAAGACGACGTCCGCGCCGTCGCGGCGGGCGCGCTCGAAAACGTTGACGCTGCCGGTGAGGTTGGTGTCGATCACGTACGCCGCACCCAGCTCGTGCGCGGCGAGCACCGCCGGCTCCGCGGCGCAGTCGACCACGAGGCCGAACCGCACGCCCGCAAACGCCAGATCGCCGGCGTTGCGAACGTCGGCGTGCACGAACTCGACGCGCTGCTCCGCCAGCCGGGGCAGATTCCACTCGGACCCGCGGCGGCGCAAGGTGTCCGCGGCGACGATCCGCGCGTCGGGATACCGCTCGCGCAGACGCAGCGCGAGGCTCGACCCGACGAATCCGGCGCCGCCGGAGATCAGGATCGCGTCGTACACGTCAGGCAGGCCGAACGCGCGCAGAGGGCGCAACCGGGGCGCCGTGAAGGTCGAAGCCGCCGCGGCGGTCCTTGCCGCGGGAATGCTCGCCTGCACCGCCGGCGCGTTCGCCTTGCGGAGCGACGCGTTGCCCGCCTCGGTCGCGGCGCGCTGGGAGCGGATGGATCGTACGTGGGGCGCGCCGATTCCGGGACAGACGTTCGCGATCGACAGCGCCGGGCCGCCCGGCAAGGAGTCCGCCACGCCGCCCAGCGTGCCGCGCGGCGAGCCGTTTCTGATCCACGGGTGGGCGTTCGACCCCGCGACGCTGCGGTCCGCGGACGGCCTCGCCGTGCGCGTCGACCGCGGCCCGTGGAGCAGGGCGGAGTATGCGCTGCAGCGTCAGGACGTCGCCGACCGTTTCGATTTGCCGGCGGTCGTCGCGTGCGGATTCCACGCGCGGATCGAGACCGCGCGACTGGTGCCGGGAATCCACGATGCGGAGCTCGCCACCGTGTCGCACGGCCGGTACACCGTGCTGCCCGCGCACGTTCGCGTCACCGTCACCGCGCATTGAACATGCCGTCGTCGACCGCGGCCATGCGTGCCATCTGCTGCACGACGCGGCGAGGATTCGGGTAGACCATCGCGGCGCCTCGCAGATCGCCCGCAGCGAGCGCCGCGCGCGCTTCGCGCATCGCCTGCGCATGCTCCCGCCACACGCGGTCGCCGTCGTACGCTTGCGTCCCCGCGAACCACAGCACGACGCACGCCGGCACGATGGCGACGAGCGCGCGGCGATCGCGCGGCAGCAGGATCATCGTGGCGACCGCAGCGCCGATCCACGCGAGCAGCGCGATCGTCGTGTACCGGCTCGAGGTCGCTTGCCACAATCCGAAGCCGACGCGCCCGTACGCCGTGATCGCCGCGCACGCGCCGGCATAGAGCACGAACGCGAACCACGGCGCGAGCGGCGCGGCGAGATCGCGACGCCGCAGCCCGGCGGCGATCAGCGCGGCGATCCACAGGCACAGCACGATCCCCCACAACCGGGACACCGCCTCGCCGCCGGAGAGACCCAGCGGCGCGCCGAGGTACGTGAGCGCATACTGCGCGAGCGGGAGCGGTTGTGCGAGCGAGCCGTACACGCTCGGACCGGGCGTCGCGCCTTCGCGCGCCAGAGCGATCACCAAGACCGCCGCTGTGCACCACACGGCAAGGTGCCGCGCATGCCGCCGCGACAAGACGAGCACGAGCAAACCGGCGGCCCAGATGAGCGTCCCTTGCGATGACGTGAGCGAGCCGATCGTCGCGACGGCGATGCCCGCGCTCAAGCGCCATGCGGGCGGCATCGGCGACGCGAGCGCCCAGACGGCCGCGGCGAGCGCGAGGTCGCACAGGAACCACGCGATCTGGAAGCCCCAGAACAAGTTCTCGAACTGCACGAAGCTGTAGAGCAGGACCGTCGCGAACAGGAACGTCACGCCTCGCCGTTCCGGCGCGACCGACCGGCGGACGAGCAGCCACACGAAGAGCTGCGTCGCGACGACGACGAGCGCGGAGAACAGCTGTTCGCGCGCCACGTTCCAGCCGGCAACCGCGTCGACCGCGACGACGAGGACGTTCGGAACGACGATGCGATGCTCGTTGTGCGTCGCCCACAGGCGCGCGAACGTCAGCGTGTGCGTGTGCGCGGCGTAGATCAGATCGCCCCAGTCCCACTCGTCGCTGAACGGAACGTCGACGGCACGCTGCCACTCGATCGCCAACAGCGCGAACGCCGCGACTGCGGCGAGCACGGCGGGGACGAGCGTCCGCGCCGCCTTCGCGGTCATCGTATCGTCAAGAGCACGGTGGACGGCGGAACGCCGACGGCGCCGCCGCGCTCGAGCGCACCGACCGACACGTGGTGGTCGCCGGGCGAGAGCGTGCCGGGCGGAATCACGACCGCAAAGCCGCTCGGCGCAAGCGCCGGATCGTTGTACGCGCCTGCGACGTCGGGACGCGAGACGCCGAATCGCACAGCGATCGACGAACGCACGGCTCCGTCGACCACCAGGCATGCGCCGTGCGCCGCGCCGTTCGCGGTGGCGACCCAGCCGCGCAGCGCGATGGCCGCCGTAGACGGCGCGCTGAACGAAGCAGGCGCCTGGGTCTCGGGACCGCCGTCCGTGGCGAGCGCGTCGACGTGACCGCGCGCGGTTCCGGCGACGTGGTCGCGCGGCGCGCACGTGGTCGCCGTGCCCTGTGCACCATCGGCCGCCGGTGCGACCGCGACGGCGGCCGCAGGCTGCGCGGGCGCGACGGCCTCGGCGGCCGGCGCGCCGTGACCGCGGGCGAACGGGACCATCGCGCCGGCGAGAAATGCCGCAACGACGGCCACCGCCGTCGACGACGCGATCGTGCGATCGGCCGTCCACACGCGCATGAGCGATCGAATCAGCACGCCGCCGAGCACGGCCCAGACGAGGACGAAGGCCACGTCCAGGATGCGGAGAGGCGCGTACACGCGACGTGCTTCTCGCCGCCCGGCCGCAGTGCCTCGGGGTCAGGCCGCCGTCGAACGCCGGAAGCGAACGGCGGACGCGGCAAAACCGGCGATGACGAGCAATAGTGCGGCGAGCGAGATCCAGGCGCCCGCGGCCACGCGCTTGGACGCATAGCGCATCGTCACGACGTGATGCCCGGGTCCGATCGCCACGGCGCGAAAGAAGCCGTCCGCCGGCACGATTGGCACCGGCGCGCCATCGATGGTCGCGATCCATCCCGGGTAGTACGCGTCGTTCTGCATCAGCAGCGCGGGCGCGCGCACGTCGACCCTTGCGGTCACCGACGTATCGCTCGCCGCGGTGACCGCGGCGCGTTCCGCGCCGCTCGGAGCGCCGAGCGACGGCACCGTCCCTTCGATCACGACATCGCGATGCGGATCGAATCCCGGCGCGGTGATCGCGGCTCTCGCCTTGTCCGCGCTTGCGACGCCCTGCGCGCGGTGGTACAGCGTGAAGCGGTGCAACGAGCCGCGCACGCGGCGCACGACCGCACCGTCTTTGAAGACCGTGGGGAAGACGGCCTCGTCGAACGCCGCCTGCCCCGGCAGCGGTTCGATGACGTAGCCGATCGACGACAGCGTGAGCCAGCGTTTGAACAGCGCCGACCGCACGTTCAACGGCCGCACCGCGGTGAACCGGTCGGCGAGATCGTCGCCCACGGGGACGGAAGCCGGGCTCAAGAAGGCGTCGATGAACGGCAGATAGCCGGCGAGATACAGCCCGCCGAGCGACCGCGGGTCGGAGAACCCGTACGCGCTCGGCCACTGGGTGTACAGCACGCCGTCCATCCCGAACACGCGTTCATCGCCGCCGGCGACGTGGTCGCGAAGGTAGCCGATGTACGGCGCGCCCGCATACGAATCGTCCGCGATCGGCGGTGCATCCCAGGTGATGGGAGCGATGTACGAGGCGAACGGCTCGAGCGCGACCACGGCGCACAGCAGCGCTGCAGCCGCCGTTGCGGCTGTTTGCGAGCGCGCGCGCACGCAGGCGCCGCTGCAGAGCGCGGCCGCGACGAGCAGCGCCAAGCCGAGCGCAACGCCGTGCGCGTAGGTGCTCACCGCGCCGGGCGGCAGATCGGCCGACGTCGTCACGTACAGGCCGCTGATCAACGCGAGCGTGAGCGCGAGCGCCCCGGCGACGACGCGCCCGCCGGCGAATCGCTCCCGCAGCGCCGCGACGCCGAAACCGGCCAGCATCCCGAGGGCATCGCCGCCCACGAAGCCCAGATACTTCGGAAAGTCGATCTGCCGGAACCCGGGCAGCGCGCCCGTCCAGAGCACCCACGGGCTGCCGAATTGCTTGAGTATCGCGTACAGCGCGACCGCGGCGAGAAAGAAGATCGCGGGCGCTGCAGCGCTCCGGCGCCGGGCCGCGGCGATCACGGCAACCAGCCCGAGAAACAGCGCGGCGCAGCCGTAGAAACAGCGCAGTCCGGTCCACGGGCCGCCCGGCAGCGTCGAGTACTCGGGCGCGCCGAACGCGGTGGGGAACAGTTCGGCGAACAAGCCGTGCGGCCAGTTGCCGTCGAATCCGAGGCCGCGAGCCACGCTCGGCGCGTGCGTGTTGAACGACACCGCGGCGTACTCGAAGAACGGCAGCAGCACCACTGCAGCGAGTGCGACGCCGAGGACGTTACCGGCGACGATCGCGCCCGCGGATTGCAGCGGCTTGCTCGAGGCGGTGCGCAGGCGCACGACGGCGTACGCCGCACCGACCGCGACCGCGAGCAGCGCCGATTCCGGACCGCCGCCGAGATACATCGGCGCGCAGGCGACGGCGAGCGTCGCGATGCGCGCAGGCGTGAGCCTTCGCACCGTCAGTTCCGTCGCCCACAGCAGCATCGGCAGGCCGACGTCGACCGAGAGATGCGGCATGCCGTAATAGACGATGTAGTAGCCGGTCAGCATCGTTGCGATGCCGCCCGCAAGCGCACCGGACCGGGCGGTCGTGAACAGCCGGATGAACAGCGCCGCGAAGAAGCCGGCGACGAACAGGCGCGACGCGACGAACCATGCGTACGTGCGCGGGCTCGGATGCGCGGCCAGCGCGACGGTCAGCGGATCGAACGGCTGCGGCTCGAGCCCGGCCGCGTACGGTTTTCCGTACCCGTCGTCCGCGTTCCAGACCGGCGCCTCGTGCAGCACGAACAGCATGCGGTGCGTGACCGCGGCCCACGGCTCGGAGAGCCAGCCTTGGCCGCCGGGATCCAGCCCGCGCGCGCGGTACGGCGCGCTCGGCGTCGCGCCTTGCGGATAGATGCTCGGCACTTCGGCGGCGCTGCTGAGCAGCGTGCGACTGCCGAACAGGAACGGCGCAAACGTCGCGGCGAGCACGGCGAAGAGCACGACCGCGAACAGCGCCGCGTCGCGCCGGTACGACCGCGCGTCAGCGTGCACGAATCGCCCGCCGCCGGACCGCGACTGCGGGCCACAGGAAACACAGCAGCAGCATGGCCAGCGCGACGCACGAGACGGTGATGCCGGCGGCCACCGTTCGCGACCGGTAGCGCAGCGTGAGACGGTGATGTCCCGCCGGGATTGCAATGGCGCGGAACATCGCGTCGGCCGGCACGATCGCAACCGGTCTGCCGTCGAGCGCGGCCTGCCATCCGGGATAGAACGTGTCGTTCTGCACGAGGACCGCATTGCTGCCGGCGTCGACGTCTGCGTCGAGCGCGTCGTCCGTCAGCCGCGTCGTGACGACGCGATCGACGCCGTGCGCGGGAGCGACGGGCAACGCTGCGGCGACGACGGCCTCCCGGTGCACGTCGAACGACGGCGACGTCAGCGCCGTCAGCGCGCTCGCAGGCGTTGCCGCAACGCGAATGCGGTGGAACAGCGCCAGGCGCGGGACCGCGTCCGGCAGGCGGAACACGAAGCTGCCCGGCGCCACGAACGCGAGCGGGACGCGATAGGGGATCTGCGCGAGCGCTTCACGCGCCGGACGCGCCGCGAACCGCGGCTCACCCCACACGGCCCAGGCCCGGCAGACGTCCGGCGCCCTGGTCGCAAGCGTGACCGATGCGGTCGTCCCCGCGAACCCGCGCATGTCGAGCGCGATGGGAAACCACCGCCGGTCCCGCGTGTTCCAGGCCGGATCGATCGTGCGCTGCTGCACGACCGAGCGCGCTCCGCGCGCCGCGCGCAACGTGAACGTCACAGGGCCGCCGCACGGCTGGTGCGCATACGCTTCGGGCATCTCGCCGATGTCCGCGTTGAGAAACGGCCGCGCGCGCGAGACCATCAGCTCGAGCGTCAGGGCGTTGTTCGGATGGTCGAAAAAGACGCGCTCGGTCTTGCCGCCGATCATCGCGCTGTTGTAGCTGAACGGCGCATAGCCGCCCGGATACAGCGTGTTCATCCGCTGCACGATGTCCGCCAGCACGCTGCCCGGCGGCGGCTGCAGAAAGTCGCGCGGGATCGGCGTGATGTAGTAGCCGATCGACGAGATGGCCATCCAGCGGCGGAACAGCGTCTGCGTGGGGTCGAACACGCCCAGGCCGTTGAACCACCCGATCGCATCGCCGGTCGCGTCCGTCGGCTGCAAGAAGGCTTGCACAAACGGCAGATATTCCGCCGGAACCAGCCCGGCCCAGAGCTTGACGTCCGGGATGCCGAACGCGCTGCCCCAATTCGGGAACAGCGTGCCGCCCATGCCGAGCACGCGCTGCGTCGTCGGGTCGACGTGCGCTTGCAGGTAGCGCGTATACGGCGCGCCGGCGTACGTGTTGTTTTGCGCCGACGGAACGGAGCCCCAGACGAGCGGAACGACGGACGCCGCGAACGCTTCCGCGTACGTCACGCCGACGAGCGCTCCAACCGCGATCAGGCGCCACCGTGCCGCGCCGGACGACAGCGCGACGTACGCCGCCACGCCGGCGGCCACGAACGCGGTCAGTCCGATCGTGAGCGCCGCGCCGTACGGCGATCCGAACGACTCGGCCGGCACGAGAAAGGCGGTGCTCGCGAAGAGATACGTGATGAGCGCAAGCGTCACGCCGCCCGCAGCGAAGAGCGTCAGCGGCTTGGACTGCAGCTCGCGCAGGTACCCGATGCCGAACCCGCACAACAGCGCGACGCACAGTCCGAGCTCGCTCTCGAGGTACTTGAGCAGGTCGATGCGGCGCATGATCGGCAGCGCGCTCGTCCAGACGACGGCCGGGTTTCCGAAACGGCGCAAGATGACCCACAGCGCGATCGCGGCCAGGAACGTGACGACGGCTGTCCGCCCGTCACGCTTACGCCAACTCGCGACGACGGCCACGCAGGCGAGGAAGAACGGAACGCAGTCGAACGCGCCGCGCAGCCCGGTCGACCCGCGGTCGGGAAGTCCGGCGGGGTCGAAGATCCGGCCGAACGCGGTCGGGAAAAACTCGCTGAACAGCTTGGGCTGCCAACTGTGGTCCGATAGCAGACCGGTCAGCGTCGCCGGGCCGTGCACGGTGAACGCCAGCGGGATGAACTCGAAGAACGGCAACAGCTGGACGGCGGCGACCGCACCTCCGAGCGCCCCGCCGGCGACGAGCGCCGCGAAGCACCGCAGCCCCCGTTCGCGCAACGTCCACAACCGGACGAGGGCGTAGAGCGCCGTGATCGCGAAGGCGAGGAACGCGGGCTCCGGACCGCCGCCCAGTAACTCCAGCGCGCACGCGACGGCGAGCGCGCCGATGCGCGGCCCCGTCTGGCGCCGCAGCACGATCTCCGTCGCCCACAGCAGCATCGGCAGCCCGATGTCGCCGCTCAGAAACGGCATGCCGTAGAAGAGCAGGTAGTAGCCGGTGAACATCGTCGGGATGCCGGCCCCGATCGCCGCGATCGGCTCGCGCGTGAAGAGATACACGAAAAACGCCGCGAACAGGCCGGCCAGATACAGGCGCAGCACGACGTAGATCGCCCACGTCCGCGGCGACGGGTGCACGGCGACGATCATCGCGGGCGGGTAGAACACCTGCGGTTCCACCGCCGCGACGAACGGCCGCCCGTAGGCCTGCACGTTGTCCCAGAACGGTCCCGCGTGCTCGGTGAACACCATGCGGTGCAGCGCCGCGGGAAGCGGTTCGGAGAACGCCTGTCCGGTGGTGTCGATGCCGCGAGGCAGCTCTTTGCCGTGCCCGGCGTTTGCGCCGCCCGCGAAGAGGCTCGCCTGTTCGCCGGCGCTGCTCAGCAGCGTCGAGTTCCCGAAGAGGAACGGTGCGAACGCGATCGCGAGCGCGGCGGCCAGCACGAGCGCGATGACCGCTCCGTCGCGCACCCGCGCCGAAACGGCGACCTTAGCGCGCAATCGTGTGCGGAACGGCCTGGTCCAGCTGTTCCACCATCTCGAGTCCGCGGCGCACCGCTTCGTCCATGTTGATGTACTCGAACTCGGCGTTGCGCCCCACGCTGGTGATGCCGAGGGAATCGAGGTAGTCCAAAGCGCGCCGCAGCTTCTCGCTGTAGTCGAACGTGCGGACGACGTAGGCGTGCTTCGTGCGGTACACGGCCCGGAACTCCACGCGCGCGCGCTCGATCAGCCCCATCTGCTCGATGCCGTCGATCACCGTCTCGATCAGCTCGTCGTCGCTGCGTTCGTGATAGCCGTCGCCCGGATTCGTCGTGATCTCCGCCGCGACGGCGAAGTGCCCGTCCGGCGCGCCCTCGTCGGTGAAGTTCGTCGGAAACGAGAGCCGGTGGAACGGGAAGCGCATGTCGGGGATGTACAGCGCCGTGTACGGCGGGCGCTCCTCGCACGTCGCGCCGAGCATGACGAGCGCGAGCGAGTTGTATCGCAGACCGTGGACGTCCGCACGAATCGACTCGGGAACGTCCGGCAGCGCGTCGATCAGATCCTGAATCGGAATGGTCGAGACGAGCCGGTCGTACGACTTCGTCGTGGCGCCGTCGCTGACGTACCAGCGGTCGCCGTCCTTCCACACGCGCTCGACGCGAAAGCCGGTCGTGACGTTCTTGCAGTCACGCGCGTACGCGCGCGGAAGCGCTTCGATGCCGCCGCTCTTGGGATAGCCGAAGTTCAGCTGGTGCGTGTAGCCTTCGGTCACCACGCCGACGGCCGACTTGATCACGTCTTCGATCGGCGGGCGCGGCACGCGCCCGTCGACCCAGTCGAACGCCATCTGATCGGCCGGAACGTTCCAGATCTTCTCGTTGTAGGGCACCATGTATTTCTCGGCGATGCCCTTGCCGAAGACGTGGTAGATCCACTCCTTGAAGTTCGACGGCTCCGGATAGTCGTTCTTGAGGTAGTGGTAGAGGCACTCGAAGCGGTCTTGCGGGTCGAGATCGTACAAGCCGTTCTCGAACGGATACTTGACGAACTTGCCGTCGTACCAGATCTGGTTGTTGCGGCGTTTCTCGCCCAGGTTGTCCCCGAGCTTGGCGTGCATGCGGCCGAGGATCTCTTTGTTCTTCGAGAACAGAATGTGCGGGCCGCCCATGTCGAACGTGTATCCGTCGCGCATGAGCGTTCGGCAATGCCCGCCGGTCACGGTGTCGGCTTCGAGAACCTCACAGTCGTGCTCGCGGCATTGCCCGGCCACGACGAGCCCGACGAGCCCGCCACCCAAGACGCCGACCTGCACGCTACCGGAACCGCGCCCGCAGAATGCGCTTGGCGGTCCAGAGCGCGCTTTCCAACGGACGCATCGTGCTCTCGCCGATCCGAGGGCGGTACGGAATCGTGATCACTTTCACGCGGCGGCCGTCGCGGATCGGCCGCAGCAGCAGCTCGACCGGCAGCGCGGCGCCGGTCACCTGATAGCGCAGCGTCTCGAGCACGCTCGTCCGGTACGCGCGCATGCCGCTGTGCAGATCGGCGACGCGCCGGAAAAACAGCGCGGACGCGATGGCGGCAAAGCCCCAGTTCGCGAGGTAGTTGATCCACGGCATCGCCGCCGGCTTGCCGGCCAGGCGCGAACCGTCGACGACATCCCAACCGTCGTCGAGCACCATGCGCGCCATCGGTTCGATGAACTCGACGGGGTACGTGTCGTCGCAGTCGAGCGTCACGATGACGTCGCGTTCGCTGGAGTGCAGCGCGCGGTCCATCGCCGGCCCGTATCCCTTCGGCGGAAACTGCCGCACGACGCGGGCACCGGCCGCCTCCGCGATCTCGGCGGTCCGGTCGGTGCTGCTGTCGACGATGACGATGTCGGCGTCGGGAACGCCGCGGCGAATGTCGCCGACGACCTTGCCGACGGCGCCTTCCTCGTTTCTCGTGATCATCGCGACGGTGATGCGGTGGCCGATACCGTACGCCGCCGTACCCTCGGAAGACGGATTTTGGAGGTTCGGCGCGGGCTGAATTGACACCGGGGGCGCTATTATGCACGGCGCGGGGGTGCGCCTCCCGCAAGGCGATTCACGCGGTGCGTCCCGAAGAACCGGCGCGATGCGTGCATTCATTACCGGTGGCGCCGGCTTTATCGGCTCACACCTCGTCGCTGCGCTCTTGGCGCGAACGGATGTGTCGTCGGTCGCCGTCTACGACAACCTGTCGTCAGGCAGCCGCACGCTCCTCGCAGGCTCGGCAGGCGATCCGCGCTTGACGCTGATCGAAGCGGACATCAAGCATCTGGGCGAGCTGACGGCGGCGATGCGCGACGCCGACACCGTGTTCCACCTGGCCGCGAACCCGGATATCGCGAAGGCGGCACGCCAGCCGGACATCGACTTTTGGGAGGGCACGTACCTCGCGCAAAACGTGCTCGAGGCGATGCGGATCAACGGCGTGCGGCGCATCTTCTACACGTCGGGCAGCGGCGTCTACGGCGAGCAACCGGACGTCTCGTTTAGCGAAAGCTACGGTCCGTGCTTCCCCATCTCGACCTACGGCGCCAGCAAACTCGCATGCGAGGCGCTCGTCTGTTCGTACGCGCACATGTTCGGGCTGATCGGCCGGGCGTTTCGTTTCGCCAACGTCGTCGGAGCTCGCCAGACGCACGGCGTCGGCTACGACTTCGCGCGCCGTTTGCGGGCGGACCCCAGCGAGCTTCGCATCCTCGGCGACGGTACGCAAACCAAGGCGTACATCTTCGTCGAAGACGTCCTGCGCGCCATCTTCCTCGTGGAACGTGCGGTGCCCGACACGGTGCCGTTCGACGTCTTCAACGTCGCGACCGACGACTATGTGACCGTCAACGACATCGCGGACATCGCCGTCGAGGAAAGCGGGCTGACGCCGTCGGCCGTTCGCTATGCGCGCACCGGCGGCGACCGCGGCTGGAAGGGCGACGTGCCGAAAGTGCTGTTCGACGTCCGCAAGATCAAGGCGCTCGGCTGGTCGGCGCAGCGCACCTCGAAAGAGGCGATCCGCGACTCGATTCGCGCGATGGTCGGCGAGCTGGCGGCGCGCCCGTGATCATCACGCGCAGCCCGCTCCGCATCACGCTCGGCGGCGGCGGGACGGACCTTCCCTCGTACTACGAAAGTCACGGCGGCTTTCTGATCGCCGCCGCGATCGACAAGTACGTCTACATCAACATCCACCGGCGCTTCATCGACGGGTTCCTCATCAAGTACTCGGAGCTCGAAGAAGCATCGCAGCTCGACGACATCAAACACCCGATCGTCCGCGAGTGCATCCGGCTCATCGGCGGCATCGAGACGAACCTCGAGATCACCAGCATGGCCGACATCCCGTCGGGGACCGGCTTGGGCAGTTCGGGCAGCTTCACGACCGCGCTGCTCAAGGCGCTGCACGCCCACCGCCGCGGCTTGATCGATCCGCAAAACCTCGCGGAAGAGGCGTGCCACATCGAGCTGGACGTGCTGCGCGAACCGATCGGCAAGCAAGATCAGTTCATCGCGGCGTACGGCGGCATCACGTGCTTGGAGTTCGCACGCGACCGGCCCGTCAAAGCGTATCCCTTGCGCGTCTCCGAGGAGACGCTCTACAACCTAGAGGACAACCTGCTGCTCTTCTTCACCGGGTACTCGCGCTCGGCATCGGAGATCTTGCGCGAGCAAGACGACAAGACGAAGGACCACGACGACGACATGGTCGAGAACCTGCACTTCGTCAAAGAGCTGGGGCGGCAGAGCCGCGACGCGTTGCTGGCCGGGGACTTGCACGAGCTCGGGCGCCTGATGGACGTGCACTGGCAGAACAAAAAAAAGCGTTCCGGCGGCATGTCGAACACGACGATCGACGGGTGGTACAACACCGCGCTGGCGAACGGCGCGGTGGGCGGCAAGCTGATCGGCGCCGGCGGCGGCGGTTTCCTGATGTTCTACGCGAGCGACAAGGCGCGTCTGCGCCACGCGATGCGCGAGCTGGGCCTGCGCGAAGTGCGCTTCCGCTTCGACTTCGAGGGCACGAAGGTGCTCGCTTCGGACTAGGGCTTTTCACCGCCGAGGCGATCCTCGAGCTCCGCCAGCGACGCGGGGGTGCCGACCTCGTAGAAACGGTCGTGCACCTCGTACGCTGCGAGCTGATCCTGCTCGAGGAGCCGCTCGAAGACGACGGCGAGATCCGTCGGCCGGTCGAGCGGCACGCCGTCGAACGCGCCGGCGCGGAACACGCCCAGGCCGTAGTCGACGTGCTCCATCTGCGGCGTCGGATGCGCCTTGTCGTACCGCACGATGCGTCCCTCGAACAGCACGTTGCTCGGAACCAGCGTTCCCGGGTTGCGGCACACGGTCATGAGCGCGGTTCGCTCGCTCGCATCGAACGCTGCCTGCACCGCGGCGAAATCGCAGTCGAGGTACGAATCGCCGTAGATCGTGAAGAAGGCGGACCCGAGGAGCGGCAGCGCCCGTCGCAGCGCTCCCGCCGTTCCCAGCGGCGACGCGCCGTCGTGCGAGTACGCGACGCTCATGCCGAAGCGGCGGCCGTCGCCGACGTGCTCCTCGATCATGGTGCCGAGGTGCCCGGTGCAAACGACCGCTCGCGTCATGCCGCGCGAGCGCAAGAGCTCGAGCTGATGGTCGATGAAGGGACGCCCTGCCACCGGGACCAGCGCTTTGGGCGTGTTCGGCGCGACCGCGCGCAGCCGCGTGCCGAGCCCGCCCGCCAGGATCGCGATCGGGTACGTCATGGGCGGGTTCGCGCTGCGGCGCCGGATAATGCGTTGCTCGTCGTTGGCGTCATGCGGAGGAGAGTGCGCGGTTGGAGATCCTGGTCATGCTGTTCGTCGTCGCGTGGGCGCTGGTGACCTTCGGCGTCGTCCGCGGACTCATGATCGCCTGGAGCGCCGACCGCGTGCGTTCGAGCGCCGCCGCGGTCGCCGTCGCGTGCGCGTTCGTGCTGGGCGCGCTCACCGTGCGCGGCTTGTCGGCCGTGCGCGACGCGCCGCCGCCGAGCGCTGCAGCGGCTGCGGACACGAGCAAGCAGGTCGACTGTCCGGCAGGCCTGGCGGTTGCGCCCACCACGGCGATCGGCGAGCACGGGGCTCCGGGCAATATCGACGGCGTCGCAGCGGGTTCCGCGGCGCCCGGACCGGCCGCCCCGCTCCGCATCCCGGCCGGAACCGTGGTCCGGCTCGTCGGTTGGGGCGGGCTGCCGACCGGACCGAGCAACGCGATCTGCGCGGTTGTCGACGGGAAGGCGGTGCCGGGGCCGGCTCGCTACTTCGGGATGCGGAGCGACGTCGCGACGGCCGTGCACAATCGTGACTTCGCCGAGTCCGGATTCGACGTCCCGGTGCGGCTGGGTCCGGGCGTGCACGAGGTCACCGTCGGTTTCGTCACGATCGACGGCCACGCCGTCGAACCGCTCAAGCAGTCCGTGCGCGTGACCGTGCACTAACGCGCTGTTTCGCGTGGGGCCAGGGATTGGCAGGCACGCGCCGTGGGGATGACGCATACACCTCCCCCCGATTTTGGCGAGTCGCGGCGCGCCGTCATGGCACGCAGCGACCGTCCGCGCGCTCTCGGGTCTGCGGAGGCCGATCGGCGATCGGACCGCCCGAAGGCCGGCGGAGCCACCACGCACGTCCGCCGGCACTGCCGGGAGGAGCCCCAAGAGAGTATGTTCGCGGAAAGGTTTCTCACCGAAGCGCGCGAGGTCATCGAGCGGATCGACGCCGGCGCGGTCGAGCGCGTCGTCGCCGCCCTCGTACGCCTGCGTACCGACGGCGGGCGCCTCTTCATCCTCGGCGTGGGCGGCAGCGCGGGCAACGCCTCGCACGCCGTGAACGACTTTCGCAAGCTCGTCGGCATCGAAGCGTACGCGCCGACCGACAACGTCTCCGAGCTGACGGCGCGCACGAACGACGAAGGCTGGGAGACCACCTTCTCGGCCTGGCTGAAGGTCAGCCGCCTGCGCGCCGGCGACGCGATCCTCGTGTTCTCCGTCGGCGGCGGCAGCCTCGAGCGCAACGTGAGCCCGAACCTCGTGCGCGCCGTGCAGTATGCAAAAGAAGTCGGCGCAACGGTGCTGGGCATCCTGGGCCGCGACGGCGGCTACACGGCGCGCGAGGCGGACGCCGCGGTCATCATCCCGACGGTGAACGACGCGCACATCACGCCGCATTCAGAAGCCTTCCAAGGCGTGGTGTGGCACTGCATCGTGTCGCATCCGGACCTCAAAGCGTGCGCGACCAAGTGGGAGAGCGTGGCGCAGCCGCAGCCCGTCTGATGCGACCGGCCGTCTTTCTCGACCGGGACGGGGTGTTGAACGAGCCGGTCGTTCGCGACGGCAAGCCGTATCCGCCGGCGTCGGTCGCCGAGCTGGCGGTCTGCGAAGGCGCGGCGGGCGCGCTGCGCACGCTGCGCGACGCGGGCTTCGCGCTCATCGTGGTGACGAACCAGCCCGACGTCGCGCGCGGCACCACAGCGCCCGGCACGGTGGACGCGATCAACGCGAGGCTGCGCAGCGAGCTTCCCATCGACGATGTCCTGGTCTGCGCGCATGACGACGCGGACGCGTGCGCGTGCCGCAAGCCCAAGCCCGGGCTGCTCCATGCGGGCGCGACAATGCACGGCCTGGACCTGTCGCGAAGCTACCTCGTCGGGGACCGCTGGCGCGACATCGCCGCAGGCGACGCCGCCGGGTGCACCACGGTCTGGGTGGATCGTGGGTATGCGGAGAGAACGCCGACGGCGCCCGGCGCACGCGTCCGCTCGGTGGTCGAAGCGGCGCGATGGATCATCAACGATCGCAGGAGAATCATGCAGCAACTCGATGCCACGCCCGAGATCGAAGCCGTGTCCGTCGACGCCCTGCGCGTCAAGCTCTTCGCCGACGGCGCGGACGTCGACGGGATCGCCAAGCTCGCGGCGGATCCACGGATCGCGGGCTTCACGACCAACCCCACGCTCATGCACAAGGCGGGGCTGACCGACTACGAGGCGTTCGCGCGGCGGGCGCTCGAGATCGTCGGCGGGCGCCCGATCTCGTTCGAAGTCTTCGCCGACGAGGCCGGCGAGATGCTGCGGCAAGCGCGGCTGCTCGCGCGCTGGGGCGAGAACGTCTACGTGAAGATCCCGGTCACGGACACGCGCGCCATCTCCACCGATCCGATCGTGCGCGAGCTGACCCGCGACGGTGTGCAGCTCAACGTGACGGCGCTCATGACGGAGCGGCAAGTCGACAGCACCGTCTCGGCGCTCGACGGAACGCGCGGTGCCTACGTCTCGGTGTTCGCCGGACGGATCGCCGACACGGGACGCGACCCCGTTCCGATGATGCGGCGCAGCGTCGCCGTCTGCGAGCGCGTGCCCAACGTGGAGCTGATCTGGGCGAGCCCGCGCGAGCTGCTCAACGTGTTCCAGGCGGACGCGGCGGGCGTGCACGTCATCACCGCGACGCACGACATCCTCGCGAAGCTCGCACTGGTCGGCAAAGATCTCGACGAGTACTCGCTCGACACGGTGAAGATGTTCCACCGCGACGCGGTCTCGGCGGGCTTCACGCTCTAGCCGCGGACCGCCGTCAGGCGATCGGCTCGCCGGCCGGAATCGGCTCGGGCTCGAGGCGCGCGGCCGCGCGCCGCGAGACCCGGTCCGTGATGCGGTAGAGCGTCGCCGCGAACAGGCACGCGTGGCCGGCGGCGAGCACGCCGACGACCGCGGTGAGCGACGGATGCCACATCGCGAGCGTCGCGATCTCGGCGCACGCGACGACGGCCGCCGGCGCGACGAAGGCGTAACGGTGCAGCCCGAAGTTGTACGACGCGACGACCGTTGCGAGCGCGAGCGCACCGAACGCGAACGCGTACGGCAGCAGCAACGGCGCGGCGGCCGCGAAGCGGTGTCCCGCGAGCACGGTGATGACGAGCCCGGGAACGAACGCGCACGCCAGCAGCACTGCAGCGACGATCGCGGCCGCCATCCCGATCGCGGCGAAGAGCAGCGGGAGCGGCGAGCGTCCCGCCGCGACGCGCGCGTTCGCTTTCGGCAGCACGATGGTCGGCACGAACGCGCACGCGCCGATCACGAGGCGGCCGATGAGCGCGGCCGCACCGTATAGGCCGGCATCCTGCGGATCGAACGCGTGCTTGACAAGCGGGACGTCGTAGAACGACAGCACCGTGATCGTGAGCTGACCGAGCCCGACGCCCGTCACGATGCGGACGAGCGTGCGCCGGTCGAGCGCGAGGCGCGCGCGCCCGCGCCCGAACTTTCGGTGGAACGACACGACGTTGAACACCGCGGCGACGCCGAGGCCGGCGGCGACCGACGCCATCGCTCCCGTGACACCGAACCGCGGGATCAGGATCGGGATCAGCGCGACCTTCACGACCGCCTCGCACACGAGCGACGTCGCGAAGCTGCCGAAGAGGTGCGCGCCCTGCAGCACGCCGCGCTGCACGTACGCGACCAGCAGCGCCGCCGTCGCGATCGCGCCAGCGATCACCGGCGCCGTCTCCGCGAGGTTGAAGAACTCGGCGATCTGCGTGCGCGCGAGGATCGCGAGCACGATGACGAGCGCGCCGGCCGCCGCCGACCACAGGGTGGCGAGGTCGCCGAGACGGCGCAGCGATGCGCGCGCGCCGTCTTCCTCGAGTCCCGCGGCGATGCGCGCGACGATAAGCTGGCCGACCGTCGCCGGCGCGCCGACGACCAGCAGCGCGGAGCCGAGCGCGAACACCTCGCCGTAGACGGAGACGATCGTCATCCGCGCCACGAGCACGTAGAACAGGTAGCCGAAAACGTTCGCGACGACGAGGCCGCCGAAGACGATCGCGCTGTGGACGAGCATGTCGGTGCTTCGCAGGCGCGACAGGATGGCGGGGCGACGCGTCACCGCGCGCGATTCTGCGCGTGCGCGAGGGCGTCCCCCGAGGTCGCCGCGAGAGGGGCCGTCGCCTCGCTTGCGAACCGCGCGCTCGTGCTCGCCTTCGTCACCGGCGCCGCGGGATTCGTCGCTTCGCATCTCACCGACCGCCTGCTGCGCGACGGATGGTCCGTCGTGGGCATCGACAATCTCGCCACCGGCAACGAGCGCAATCTCGACCAGGCGCGCACGTCGCGCGCCTTCACCTTCGTGCACGCTGACGTCGCCGCGCCGTGGACGTGGGCCGGCAGCCTGCCGGCGGCGTTCGCCGTGCCGAACGCCGTGTTCCACCTCGCCTCGCCCGCGTCGCCGGTCCACTACGAGCGCCTTGCGCTCGAGACGATGGCCGTCAACGCGCTCGGCACGATGCACGCGGTCGAGCTCGTCGCCGCGTGCAGCGCGACGCTGCTGTACGCGTCGACCAGCGAGAGCTACGGCGACCCGCTCGAGCACCCGCAGCGCGAGTCGTACTGGGGAAACGTCAACCCGGTCGGGCGACGCTCGTGCTACGACGAGGCGAAGCGGTTCGGCGAAGCCTACGTGACGACCGCGGTGCGCAAGCTCGGCATCGACGCACGGATCGCCCGGATCTTCAACACGTACGGTCCGCGCATGGACCTCGACGACGGGCGCGTGATCCCGAGCTTCTGCGCGGCGGCGATGCGCGGTGAACCGTTCACGCTGTTCGGCGACGGGTCACAAACGCGAAGCTTCTGCTACGTCGACGACTTGGTCGACGGGCTCGTGCGGCTGGCGACGCGTCCCGGGCTCGCCGGGCGCGTCGTGAACCTCGGCAACCCCGCGGAGTTCACGGTGCGCGAGCTGGCCGAGATCATCGCCGGCATCGCGGGCGTGCAAGCGCGGACGGTGCGCCGCGACCTGCCGGCCGACGATCCCACGCGCCGAAAGCCCGACATCACGCTCGCGCGCACGCTGCTCGCGTGGGAGCCGCGCGTTACGCTGGACGACGGGGCGCGGCGAACGCTCGCGGCGTTCCGGGCGGCATGACGCGGCCGACGCCCGCATAGCGCAGGCCGGCGGCCGCGACCTTGTCGGGGTCGAAGATGTTGCGCCCGTCGACGACCAGACGGCCGCGCATCGCCGCCGCGCAGCGGGCGAAGTCGATCGAACGGAACGCGTTCCATTCCGTCGCGAGCAGCACCGCGTCTGCGCCGTCGACGGCCTCATACATGTCCGCGTGGAACGACGGGCCGTCGCCCAGCACGGCGCGCGCGCCCTCGTTCGCGATCGGGTCGTACGCCCGCACGGCTGCGCCGCGGTCGAGCAGCCGCTGCACGATGGCGAGCGCGGGCGCATCGCGGACGTCGTCGGTGTCGGGCTTGAACGCGAGCCCGAGCACCGCGACCGTACGCCCGGACACCCCGCCCAGCTCGCGCTCGATCTTCATGACGGTGCGCTCCACCTGACGCCGGTTCACCAGCTCGACCGCGTGCAGGAGCGGCGCGGGGTAATCGTGCGCGACGGCGAGCTGCTCGAGCGCGCGCACGTCCTTGGGGAAGCACGATCCGCCGTAGCCGATCCCGGGGCTGAGGAACTTCGTCCCGATGCGCTGGTCGAAGCCGATGCCGCGGCCGACGTCCCGCACGTCGACGCCGACGAGCTCGCAGATGTTCGCGATCTCGTTGATGAATGAGATCTTCGTCGCGAGGAACGCGTTCGCCGCGTACTTGATCATCTCGGACGTCCGCACGTCCGTCACGACGATCGGTGCATCGAGCGACGCGTAGAGATCGCGCATCGCGTGCTCGGCCGCCGGATCGTCCGTGCCGATCACGATCCGGTCCGGCCGCAAGAAGTCGTTCACCGCCGAGCCTTCGCGCAGGAACTCGGGATTCGAGACGACCGCGACAGGATGCTCCGTGCGCGCGTGCTCGCGGATGATCGAGGATATCATCTCGCCGGTCTCCACGGGCACGGTCGATTTCGAGACGACGATCTTGGGGCCGTTCAGCGCCAGCCCGATCTCGCGCGCCACCGCGCGCACGGCGCTCAGGTCGGCGTGACCGTCGGCCCGCATCGGCGTTCCGACCGCGATGAAGATGATGTCGTTCTCGCCGACCGCCCGCGCCAGGTCGGTCGTGAACGCCAGCCGCCCGGCCTCGGCGTTCCGCGCGACCATCTCGCCGAGCAGCGGCTCGAAGAACGGCAGCTCCCCGTTCTCGAGGCTCGCGATCCGCCGCGCGTCGACGTCCGCGCACAGCACGGCGTTGCCCAGCTCGGCGAAGCACGTTCCGGTGACGAGCCCGACGTAGCCGACGCCCATCACTGCGATACGTCTCATCGCGAGCCCCCTTCGCGATTCGCGCCCGCGCTCCGCGCGGCGCCGGCGCTAGAGGCGCAAGCCGAAATCTTCCGCGTCCACCGTGAGGTTCGGGTTGTAGTACGGATCGCGGACGGCGAGCTGCGGCCACCGCCGGCGGATCGTCGCCACTTCTTCCACCGCGCGCGCGACCTTGGCCGGCGTGTCGTCCCCGCCGCGGCTCTTGGACTCGTAGTGATAGAGCTTCGCGCGCGGAACGAACACGTTGCGGTACCCCGCCTGTCGCAGGCGCAGGCAGAAGTCGACGTCGTTGTACGAGACCGCGAGCGACTCGTCGAGGCCGCCCGCCTCGAGGTACTTGCGCCGCTCCGTCATCAAGCACGCGCCCGTCACGGCCAGGTAATTCGTGTCGAGCTCCAGCGCGCCGTGATAGCCGTCCGTCGCGCTGGGCAGGTAGCGGTGCGCGTGGCCGGCCAGGCCGAGGATGCCTAGGACGACGCCGCCGTGCTGCACGGTGCCGTCGGCGTAGAGGAGCATGGCGCCGACCGCACCGATCGCGGGGCGCCGCGCCTGGCCGAGCATCGCCTCCATCCAGTCGGGCGAGATGACCTCCGTGTCGTTGTTCAGCAGCGCGAGAAAGGGCGCCGACGTCGTGCGCGCCGCCTCGTTGTTGATGCGCGAGTAGTTGAACGGTGTCGGATCGCGCAGCACGCGGAAGCGGTCGGGCTCGCGCCGCTCCCACTCGGCGAGCAGCTCCAGCGTCGCGGTCTCGCGGCTGCCGTTGTCGACGACGATCACCTCGAAGTCGCCGTACGACGTCGATCCGAACACCGAGGTGATGCACGGACCGAGCAGGTCCACACGATCGCGCGTCGGGATGACGACGCATACGCGCTCGTCCCCCGGCACGGCGAACCGCACGTCGACGCCGCACCGCGCGACCGCCAGCGACGCGACCTCGCCGCGGCGCCGCACCGCGACGTCGACCGCGAGGGCGAGATCTTTCACCTCGACCGTGTTGCGCTCGTTGCGATGGCAGAGCACCTGCGGCACGTGCAGCACGTCGTCCGTGAGCTCGGTGACCCGCAGCAGCGCTTCGTACCACATCGCGCTCTCGAAGACGTCGCGCACGCCGCCCGCGCGCTCGAGCAGCTCCCGCCGGATGAAGACCGCACGGCCGACGTAGTCGCGCGTGAGCAGCGTCTCCGGCGACCAGTCGGGCTTGAACCACGGATCGCCCGGAACGCCGCGATCGTCGATGCGGTCTTCGTCCGAGTACACGACCTGCGCATCTTCTTGCAGCGCGAGGGCCAGCTCGAACAGCGCGTGGGGCTCGAGCCGGTCGTAAGGGTCGAGCGGTCCGACGACGTCGGCGTCACCGAAGCGGTCGCCGCCGGCCGGGACGATCGTGATGCGCGGATCCTCGGCCGCCAGCGCGCGCAGGTCCGCGAGATCGTCGCCGGCGTCGCCGGCGAGCAGCACGCGCGCCGTCCACGAACCGTACACCTGCTCGCGCAACGTGCGCACGGTGCGCAGCGTCGCTCCCGCGCCCGCCGTCCCGTACCGGCGCGCGTCGATGATGAGTCCGAACGCGATCGCACGCGGCAAGAATTTGGTCATCGCGAGCATGCGCGCGGCGTCCTCGCCGCGCAGGCGATGGTGCTCGCGGAACAACTGGTACGGATCGCCGAGCGCGGCGAGTTCGCCCTCGCGCGCGCCGCTTTCGGCGATCGCGACCGGGTCTTCCGCCGGGCCGATGCCGAACCGGCGCCGCGCCGCGAACCACATGTCGCGCAGCCGCCAGAACCGGCTGATGCGCATGGCCTCGATCGTGCGGCGCTGGCGTTGCACCAGGGGATAGAGATACGCCACTTGCGCGAGCAGCGCGTCGCGCGAGCGGCCGTCCTCGAGCGCGCCCAAGCCGTCGATCGCCTCCGACGTGCGCGCGGCGACGCGGCGCCATCCGCCGCGCGTCTCGACGTACGCCGCGCCCGCGCGCGCGAGCGCGCTGAGCGCGACGTCGCTCGGAAGCGCGCGCACCGTCTCCGCCCACCGGCCGCTCGGCACGACGATGCCGCCGCCGGTCTCGCGCACGAGCGCGGCGGCGCCGACGGTGCTCTCGGCGGCGAGCACCGGCTTCCCGTACGCCCACGCTTCGACGACCTCCGGGATGAAGCCGAGCGCGCCGCCCGTCACCGCGACGGCGCGTGACGATGCGAAGAACGCCGCGCGGTCGCGCTCCTCGACGCCGCTGAGCGCGACGACCGCGATGTCGCCATCGGCAAGCTGCGCGAGCGCGTCGGGATCGTCGTCGGTCGCGAGCACGTACGGACGCCCGCGCGTGCGCCGGTGCACGCGATCCGCGTGCAACTCGACGTGCGGCACGACGTCGACGCCCAGCCCGATAATGCGCGTGCGCGCGCGCGGCGCCGGCCCGTACAACTCCGCCAGGAGCAGCGCTTCCGCCTCGGTCGTACACAGGATCATGCGCGCGCGCGTCACCGCCGCGACGACGGCGGGAAGGCGCGCCGACGGCTCGTCGTCGAGCAGCGGCACGAGGAGCGCACGGTCCGCGACGTCCTCGATCGCGTGCACCGTCGTCGGAACCGTCAGCCCGACGAACAGGAACGCGTCGTACCGGTCGGCGGACGCGCGGACGTGCGCGAGCAGATCCGGGCTGCGGACACGCTCGTCGAGGAGCGCCTGCGCGCGCGCGTCGTTGCGCCCGTCGCCGCGCACGGCGAGCAACGCCTCCTCGTACGCGACGCGGTCGGGCGCATCGACGCGGAAACGATGCACCGGGAACGGCTCGGTGTGATCGGTGCCGGCGTGAAAGGCGTTCGCGTCCGGATCGTCCGCGGTCGTCGTCGTCGTGAGCACTTCGATCGCGACCCCTTCGAGCGCGAGATGCGTCGCGTACGCGAAGGCGAAGCGCTCCTTGCGCCCGCGCAGCTCGCGCCCGAAGAACGGCGTGACGATGGCGACGCGCTGCCGCCCGGGCCGGTTCACGCTCCTCGCCGCACCGCGTTCGCCGGAACGTACGGCGCCGCGCGACGGCGCTCGAACAGCCGGCGCGCGGCGATCTCCGCTACCGCAACGCCCACGACGAGCCAGTACGCGGACGCGACCTTCGGAAAGAAGAACAAATCGTCGAAGACCTGGTGGCAGGCGAGCGCGACCGTTGCGCCGAGCGCGCCGACGACGAGCGGCCGGCGCACGCCGCTGCGCGCGAGCGTCACGATCGTGATAACGAACAGCGCAATCGTCGCCGCCAGACCGACGATGCCGCCTTCCGCGAGGCTCTGCAGATAGATGCTGTTCGCGTGCGTGCGCACGCCGGCCAGCCCGACCTCCGGGAGATCGAACTCGTAGTTGCCCGCACCGACGCCGACGACGGGCGACGTGCGCCACAAGGCGATCGCCGCGTGATACAACTGCGAGCGGTTGGCCAGGTGGTCGCCGGACTGCGTGGCTTGGTCGAGTCCGAAATAGCCGGCGGGAACGCCGGCGCGCAGCGCGAGCACGATGCCCAGCGCGACGACGACCGCGACGCCGCCGATGGCGCGCCACGCGGTCGCCGAGAACGGGCGCAGCATCAGCAGCGCGACGACGACGCCGATGGCGGCACCGACGATCCCGGAGCGCGAGATCGTCAGCAAGTCGGTGACCGCGGCGAGCGCGATCACGAGCAGCAGCGTGCGGTCGCGGTGCACGAGCGATCGCGCCGCGAGGACGGGCAACGCCACGTCGAGGTAGCCGGCGAGCTGATTGGGGCCTTCGAGCGCACCGGCGATGCGCGGGATGACGATCGCCTGCCCGTGCAAGAAGATCCCGCTGTGCGCGCCGAGCACGTACTCCGCGAGCGCGGACAGCGAGACGAGGACGACCGCGGCCTCGAGCGTGCGCCAGAACGGGCGGTCATCCGGATCGGTCGCGAAGGCGACGACCGCGCCGAGGAACAGCAGGATGTACTCGCCGTCCTTGAACGCTTCGCGCACGACCGGCCCCAAGTGCTGCGCGTGCAGCGCCGACAGCGCAATGGCAAGGAGCGTTCCGGCGAACGCGACGATCATCGCGCGCACCGGCAGCGTGCGGAACGCCGCGATCTCCGGATGCGAGAACGCGAGCGCGGCCAGCATCCCGATCAGGCCGGCCTTGAGCGTCGTGATCGTCGTCGGCCCGACGTAGCGCGCCAAGTCGAAGGGCGCGAGGACCAGCAGTGCCGCGACGCCGAGCGCGGGCCGCCGGCGCGTCAGGAGCGCGACGGCGAGCGCGCACACGACGTAGACGATCGCGCTCGGCACGTCGACCGGCACGTGCGTCTCGACGCGCAGTGTGACCGTCCAGGGATGGACGCTCAGCATCGGGGCCGCGCCCTCACGGCAGCGGGATCAGGTCGCGCGGCCGGCGGCGGAGCAGCAGGTCGATCGCGAGATGGAGCTCTTCGGAGTCGACGAAACGCGCCAGCACGAGAAACACGAATGCGCCGAAGAGCAGGTGCTCGCTCAGGTTCGCGACGCGCGCGATCGTCGTCGGCGCGGGCGGCGTGCGCGTCACCTGCACGGCGGCCAGCGCGATCGCCATGACGGCGGAGCAGGCACCGACCTTGAGCAGCGAGACCGCGACCGTCCCGAGCGGGAAGCCGCCGAGTGCGCGCCACGCGACGACGACGAAGGCGATCGTTTGCAATGTCTGCGACGTCGCGTTGGCGAGCAGCAGTCCGCGCGCGCCTAGCGACGGCAGCCACGCGATCGACAGCAGGACGTTCAGCGCCACGGTCGCGACGGAGATGGCGATCGACGTGCGCACCACGCCGCACGCGTACAAGCAGCGCGTGAGCACCACGTTGGCCGCGAGCGCGACGAGGCCGACGGCCGCATACGGCAGCAGTTGCGCGCACAGCACCGTCGCCTGCGGCGTGAACGCCCCGCGCTCGAACAGCGTCTGCACCATGGGGCCCGCGAGCATGCACAGACCCCAGGCCGACGGAACGGTCAGAAAGATCACCATCTGCAGCCCGGTCCCGACGCTGCGCTTCATCGCGGCACGGTTGCGGTGCGCGTACTGGCTCGCAAACAGCGGGAAGATGACCGTCGCGATCGCGGTTACGAAGATCTGCTGCGGAAAGCCGACGACCTTGACCGCGAAGTTCATCCCGGCGATCGTCCCCTCGCTCATCCCCGATGCGAAGTAGCGGTCGAAGAACATCGCGACCTGTCCGGCGGCCGAACCGATCGCGATCGGGCCGAGCACGTGCATCAGCCGGGCGAGACCCGGATGACGCAGGTTGAGGCCGACGCGGAAGCGCCGTAGCGAGAGAAACGAGGGCAGCATCGCGAGCAGCGAGGCGAACGCGCCGGCGAGCGCGCCGAAGGCGAGCGCGTACGCGCCGTAGTGCGGCTGCGCGAGCCAGACGATGCCGATGATGCAGACGTTCGCGACGACGCCCTGCAGCGCCGCGGCGCCGAAGCGGTGGTACGCGTTCAGCAGCGCGCCCAGGACGCCGCACAGGCTGGTCGCGACGATCGTCGGCATCAGCCAGCGCGTCATCAGCACCGCCGTGTGCACGTGCGCGGCCTTGAAGCGCGCGATGTGCGGCACGTACCACGGCGCGAGCAGCGCGCCGACGACGGCGCACGCGCCCAGCACCACGATCAAGATGACGATGACGGTCGAGGCGAGCTGCCACGCCTCGTCCTCGCGCTCGGTGTTCACGTAGTCGGAGAACAGGGGGACGAGCGCGGTGACCAGCGCGCCGTTGAACACGCCGAACAGGATGACGGGCACGACGGAGGCGGCGAGGAACGCGTCGAGCTCCCACGACGTGCCGTAGTACTTCGCGTAGACGACCTCGCGCACGAAGCCCAGGATGGTGGACGCCAGCGTGGCGCCCATGACGACGACGGTCGAGAGCGCGAGCCGGCGCGGCGTGCGGCCTTCCGCGACGACGGTCAGCCGCCGGTTAATGCGCGCCGACCCCTCGAAGCACGGCCGGGATCGTCTTCGCGACGATCCCGAGGTCGTACCACGGCGACCACGCGTCGATGTACGCGTTGTCCAAGGCCATCCACTCGTCGAACGAGAGGTGCGACCGGCCGGAGATCTGCCACAGGCACGTGACGCCCGGCTTCACGACGAGCCGGCGCAGCGCGTATCCGTCGTAGTGCGCGACTTCTTCGGGCAGCGGCGGCCGCGGGCCGACGATCGCCATGTCGCCGAGCAGCACGTTGAGGAAGTTCGGCAGCTCGTCGATCGACGTGCGGCGCAGCAGCGCGCCCAGGCGGTGCAGCCGCGGATCGTCGCGCATCTTGAACACCGGGCCGTCCGCTTCGTTGAAACGGCGCAGGTCCGGCAGCATCGCGTGCGCGCCGCGCACCATCGTGCGCAGCTTGAACATGCGGAAGCGGCGTCCGCCCAGCCCGATGCGGTCTTGCCGGTAGAACGGGTTGCCGCCGCTCACGAGCACGATCCCGAGCATCGCGGCGCCGATCACCGGCGAGCTGACGACGAGGAAGATCAGGGCCAGCACGAGGTCCAGGGTGCGCTTCGCGGGCGCATACCAGCCGGGCCGTACCGGGGCGAGGGGAAACGGCACCCCGACCGGGAGGTCGGAGATGTCCGGCCTGGGCCGGACGGCGACCGTGCTCACGGCCGCCCCTCGAGGATCGCCTCGAACCGCTCGCCGACGTAACCGAGCCCCTCGATGATGCCGAGCGCGCCCGGGCCGAAGCCGTACTCGAGGTACGGCACGTACTCGCGGGTGTGGTCGGTGCCGGGCTGGGACGGGTCGCAGCCGTGATCGGCCGTGAAGATCAGCGCGTCACCGGGCCGCACGCGGGCCATGAGCTCCGGAAGCCGCGCGTCCAGCCGGGCCAGCGCGTCTCCGTAGCCACGGACGTCCCGCCGGTGTCCGAACTTGGTATCGAAGTCGTTCAGGTTCACGAACACCAGACCGTGGTCGGTGGCATCGGCCAGCTCGAGGGCACGGTCGACCGCCTCGCTGTTGTCCGCGACGCGCACGGACGACGCGATGCCGTGACCGCTGTAGATATCACAAATCTTCCCGACCGCATGCACAGGTACACCCCGCTGCTCCAGCCGGTCGAGGACGGTCGGCGGCGGCGGGATCGCATAGTCTCTACGGTTCGCCGTGCGAGCATAGTTCCCGGGCGAGCCGGCGAACGGCCGCGCGATGACGCGGTTCACTTCGTGCGGCGGAACCAGCATGGCCCGCGCGCGCTCGCACCAATCGTAGAGCGCCGGCAGGGGCACGGTCTCCTCGTGGGCCGCGACCTGGAAGACCGAGTCGGCGGACGTGTAGAGGATCGGCCGGCCGGTCCGCTGGTGCTCCTCGCCGAGCTCCGCGATGATCTCCGTCCCGGACGCCGGGACGTTGCCGAGCGGCGCGCGGCCGCAGATCGCCGTGAAGCGCTCCACGACCTCGGGCGGAAAGCCGTCGGGATACGTCGGAAACGGCACCTCCGTGACGACCCCGGTCATCTCCCAATGACCGGTGATCGTGTCCTTGCCCTTGCTGCGCTCGCGCAGCCGTGCGAAGCGCGCGAGCGGCGGTGCGTCGGCCGACACTCCGCGCATCGCGGTGACATGGCCCAGACCGAGCCGTTCGAAATTCGGCAGCCGCAGGCCGCCGAGGTTCGCGGCGACATTCCCGAGGGTGTTGGCGTTACTCGCGTCGTGATACTGTGCCGCATCCGGGAGCGCGCCGACGCCGGCCGAGTCCATCACAAAAGCGAGAATACGCGACATGCCGTTCGCGCCCGTTCCATCCGGTGCAGGACCGCGCCTTCCGGGACGCGCAAGGGCAAGACGCTACCTATGCGAATCCCGCTCATCGCCGCGCTGATCGGCTTTTTCGCGGCCGCTGCGTCGGTCGCCTCGGCAGCGACGAGCACGAGCCTGGACATCACGGCGAAGCGGGTGAACTTCTACTCGAACCGGTTCATCGTGACGGCCGACGGCAACGTGCGCGTGCGCCTTTCCGACGGCACGATCATCCGCGGCGAGACCTTCACGATGGACCTCAAGCTCAACCGGTACCTGATCGCCGGCGGCGTGCAGTTTGCTCCGGCGAAAAGCCCGGACGTGCTCGCCGGGGCGGCATTCGCAGGTTATCCCGACCTCGAGCGCTCCTATTTTCTGCCCGAGAACGCGTCGCCGGCCCGGTGGACGTTCTTCGGCGGCGACTGGACGGATCGGCATCCCGGCCGCGAACAGCCGGGCGATGCGTACAATTTTCCGAACCTGACGGGCGAGCGCGCGTACATCTACTCAAAGTCCGCGCGGATCACGTCGCACACGAACGTGATCTTCACGCTGCCGATGATCTACGTCGCCGGTGCGTACGTGCCGCAGCCGCGCTACGTGGTCACGTTCTCGCCGAACTCACACTACTACGAGAACGCGTTCTTCGGCGCGCGCTTCGACATCGGCGAACCCTTCAACGGCTCCGAGCACAGCCTGAGCGCCTTGCATCTTCGCAACGATCCCGTCAACGGCACGTACCTGGCGTTCGACCAGCACTTCGTGTGGCCGCAGGACTGGATCGTCTTCGGCATCGATCCTCTCACGCAAGAAGAGCGCCAGTACAACCTGATCGCGTACAAGCGCATCTCGCCGAAGATGGAGGCGCGCCTGTTCACGCAGGTGTCCGCGGCGCAGCGGCCGCTCTTCGCCGAGGCCGAGAACTCGGCCGGGTTCGGACAGATCAGCATGACGGGCTCGTTCAAGGGCATGGCGCTGAACTACATCCAGGACAACTACTGGCAGTATCTTCAAGGCCTGCCGTACGGGATCACGGACTTGACGCAGCCGCTGATCGACTACGACCCGCGCTGGCAGGACCACCCGATGGACGGCACGCTCTCGCTTTACAGCACGCGCGACCGGAGCCTGCTCAAAGGCCCGCTGCCGGTGAGCTTCAACTGGCACGCGTCGCTCCGGCTGTCGCATGACATCTACGGCGTGGGCGGCGGCTATCCCGGAGATCCGCAGTTGAAGGACAACTGGGATCATTACGTCGGCGGAACGCTCGGAACGTCGCGCCCGATCACGCTGCCCGGCGGCCTTTCGTTCACGGCGACGTACACGCGCGAGAAGCACTGGTTCAACGTCGATCACACGCAGGACTTCGCGCAGTCGCGCGTGTCGCTCTCGGGCGCGGTCAACAAACGGCACGTCCGGTACTTCGTCGCGTACGAAGTCAACAACATCGGCGACTACTGGGGCAACAAGCAGACCGAGGTCTACACGCCGAACGCCGACACGCTGCAGACGGCGTTCGGTACCTACACCGGACAAGCGGCATGGCGGGGCCTCGCGACGAACCGGGGGTACACCGGCGCGCTGATCTACGCTCCGACGGCCTGGTTCGAGCTCGCCGGCTATCTCTCGCGACATTACGACACGCCGGCGCCGGTGCCCGGCGCGTACGGGCAGCCGCCGTGGCAGCTCATCGGCAACGTGCGCATCCGGATCGCGAAACAGATCCTGCTCGACCTGTCGCGCCAATACTACTTCAACTTCGCCAACGAGCGGTGGACGCCGCAGTTCGACATCCAGTTCTCACCATGATCGTACGCCTCTTCGCGGTGTTGACCGCATCCGCACTTCTCTCCGCGTTCGCGGTGCCGACGCTCGCGCAGCCGGCCCGCGGCCGCACGCTCGCAGCGGCGACGTTCGCGCCGGCGGCGCCCGGCGGACCCGCGACACCGGCAGCGCCGGGTGCGACGATCGGCCCGACGCCGCCGAGCATCCCGTCGTCGCTCGGCACGCCGGCCGAGACGACGCCGCCCACGGCGGCGCCCGGGTCGACGGCGGCACCGCCGAACGCGTCGCCTGCGGGCGACATCGAGCGGTTCACCGGCCAACTCCTCGACGTCCGCAGCGGCTACGTCTACTTCACGACGGGCGACGCGTTCAAGCTCGCGGCTGAACCCCGCATCGACGACTACGACACGGGCAAGCCGACGCAGACGCGTCCGGGCGCGAAGATGTTCGCCCGCGCGATCTTCGATCCGGCGAGCAAACAGGTCGTCGAGCTCGACGTCACGACGCGCCGCCTGCCGCAAGACACCGCGTACGCGCCTGCCGCCCAGGCGATGTCGGCGAACAAGGCGGTGATCGAGCGGGCGCCCGAGATCGTCGGCGTTCCGGTGACCGGCAAGGAAGTCGCCGTCGCGTTCGTCGTTACCGTTCCGGCGACGACCGGACTCAACGCCGACGTCTACATCAGCACGGACGCGAGCGGCTGGAATCCGCAGGCGATCCGGATGGACCGCATCGACGGCCGGCGGTATCGGGCGACGCGCCGTTTCGCGTCCGGAACGAAGTTCGCGTTCCGCGTCACGCGCGGGTCGTGGAACGCGGTCGAGGTCGGCGAAGACGGGCTCGAAGCGCCGCCGCATCAGTACTTCACCAAGGAAGTGGACGCGCAAGAGGCCGCCGTGACGGTCTACGCCTGGAGCGACAACAAGACCGGCTCGCCGTCGGTCGCGCAGCCCGGTGCGATTCCGACGCCGTACAATCCGAACCCGTTCGCACCGGGTCAGTATCCGCGCGGCGGACCGACGCCGACGTATCCGATGCCGACGCAGCGGCCGGCGAACCCGTTCCCGAACGTGCCGCACTAACCGTGCGGCGCGCGCTCGCGCTCGCCGGAGCGATCGCCGTGATCGGGTCGGCGTCGCCCGCGAGTGCGCGCGCCACGGTGGCGGTCGACGGCGGATCGCTCGCTTTCTTCGCCGACACGCTCGCGCTCGTCGCGCGCGGCGGCGCGTCGATCGCGCTGTCCGACGGAACGCACGCGAGCGCGGATGCCGCGTACGTGGACCTGCGCAACGACCGCGCCGTGCTGGCCGGGCACGCGCACGTCGCGCGCGGTGCCGCGGCGCGCACCGCGGACGCGATCGTGATCGACCTCGACGGCAGCCGCGTCGACCTGCTCGACGCGGCGAACGGTGTGACCGAGACGACGCGCGCGCTCGGCACGCCGAAGGCGGCGGAGTTCGACGCGGCGCGCTTCACCTTCCCCGACGTCGACGACCGCGGCGCATTCATCCGGTCCAAGCGCGCGCGCATCACGCCGCACGCCGACGTGCGCTTCGTGCCCGCGTCGTTCCCGACGTCGGTCGGCGGCGTGCCGGTCCCGTCGTACCTCTACTCGTACGCGACGGCGGTGGGCTTCAGTGCAAACAGCCTGCCGGGATCGACGTTCGACCAGCCATACGGGCTGTGGGGAACGCCGACGTCGCTGACCGCGCTGCACGCACGGTGGGAAGACGGGCCGGGCGCGGCGCTGGGACTGCAGCAGCAGCTCGTCTCCGGCGACGACGCGTACGCGAGCGCCTCGCTGGACGCGCCGCTCCACGGATACTCCGTGCGCAGCTTCAACGCGTACCGGCGCATGGGCGCGCGGTACACGATCGTCGCGGACGGCACCGACACGATCTACGGCGCCGTCGCCCACGCGGGCGTGACGGCCGCGTTCGGCGCGGCGGGCGGACGCGTCGACTACACGCGCACGTCGTACGGCTCGTCGTCGTTCACGGCGACGCTGCGCTCGCCGGACCGGCCGCTGCTCGGAGGTGCGACGTACCGCGTGAGCGCGAGCGCCGGCTTCGACGCGCAGCGCGGCGGGCTGCTCGGTGCGCTGCCCGATCGCAGCGCCTTCGCGACGGTGTGGCGGCACGGCGTCGACGTCTCGGTCGCAAGCCCGTCGATCCACGTGCCCTTCGGCGCGACGTTGACCGCGACGGTCGACGGCAGCCGCACGTGGTACGCCTTTCCGCACCGTTCCGACGCGCTCTCCGGAGCGGCGCAGCTCTCGAAGACGCTCTTGCGCCATGCCGGCGCACCGCGGCTCGCGCTGTTCGCCGGCTACCTCGGCGCGTGGAGCGAAGACGTCTATCCGACGGCGCAGGCGGTGTTCTATCCCACGCCGATCGCGCCGATTCTCCTGCCGGACGGCACGCCCTACGACGGGTACGCCGCGTTCAGCGGCGCGACGACGTTCCGCGCCGTCAACGTCGACCTGCAGTACACGCCGAACATCAATACGACGCTGCGCGTCTCGGCGATCCACACGAGCGATTTCCCGCAGTTCGACGGGTTCGGACGCCCGGTGTGGGCGCTGCGGGCCGACGCGCGGTTCCGGCCGTTTCCGAACATCGGCCTGGACCTCGGACGCGAGTACGACTTCGCGTGGGGCGGCACGCGCTGGCTGCCGCGCTGGAGCTTCGCGATCACGCCGTGAACGCTGCGATCGTTCTCGCCGCCGCCGCAGCGACGCTCTTTCGTGTGATTCCACTCGCGTGCAGCGGCGACCGCCTTGCCGTCGCCGGCGCCGGCGTGCTGCGCCTTGCGGAAGGCACCTCGTGCGCCGCCGTCGTGCCCGGACGGCCGATCGCGATCTCGCTCGACGCGGACGGACGCGCGGTGCTGCAGCCGATGACGCCGGACACGCTTCCCGCCGCGAAGATTCCGCGCAGCGCGTACGTGATCGCGCCGGCCGCGGAGAGCGAGGCCGACCAGACCCAGTTGGTGACGTCGACGATCGACGTGTTCGTGCCGCCGCGCACGCCGCCGGGCGACGACATCTACATCAGCACCGAGCGCACCGGCTGGTCGCCGTCGGAGCTGCGCATGAACCGCATCGACGCGCGGCACTTCCAGATCGCGCTCAAGCTGCGCCGGGGCGCTCGCCTCGCGTTCCGCGTCACGCGCGGCTCGTTCGGCACGATCGAGCGCGACGCCGCGCGCGCGCTGCCGCCCGCGCACGTCGCGCGCGGCGAGCCGGACGCGCACGTGCGCATCGACGTCCCGGTGTGGGCGGACATCGATTAGCGCCTTTCGCCGCCGTGACCACGCGGCGATCAACGCGCTGTGGGTCGGCATCCAGTTCCAGGACGCCTCGCTGCTCGCGATCGTCGTGCCCGCGCTGCTGCTGCGGCTCGCGCCGCGCGAGCACACGGCGGTCTTGGCGGTGCTCGCGACGCTGACCGGCATTGCGGTCGCGGCGACGCCGTCGATCGCCGGCATTCTGTCCGATCGCGCGCGGCGACGCGGAGGCGACCGGCGCCGCGAGACGGCGATCGCGCTCGCGATCGACGTCATCGCGCTCGGCGGGATGGCGCTCGCAACGTCGACGGGCGCGCTGGGCGCGGCGCTCGTCGCCGCCACCGTCGCGCTGACCGCCGCGCAGACGATCTACCAGGCGCTGCTGCCGGAGGTCGTGCCGCGCTCGGCGTGGGGAATGGCGGCCGGCGTGCGCGGCGCGATGACGCTGTTCGGCACGGTGCTGGGCCTGCTGTGCGCGGCGCTCCTGCCGCCGCACATCGCGCTCGTCGCGGCCGGGCTGACGATCGCGGTCGCCGCCGTCTCGTTGGTCGTGATTCCCGCAGCGCTGCCCGGCGCACCGCCCGCGCCGCACGCGATCGTGCGCGACCGGCACGACCTCGGCGTCACGCTCGTCGCGCGCGGCTGGATCGTGTTCGGGATGACGCTGCTCAACACGTACGTGCTGTACTTCTTCAGCGACGTTCTGCACGTGCGCGACGCGTCGCTGGGCACGGGCCTGGTCGCGGGCGCAGCGCTGCTCGGCGCGATCGCGTCGAGCATTTGGGCGGGCACGCTGTCCGACGGCGTGGACCGCCGGCTGGTCGTCGCGCTTTCCGGCGTGCCGATGACGCTCGCCGCGATCGGGTTCGCGCTCGTCCCCGACTCGCGCGCGCTGTTCGTCTACGCCGCGCTGTTCGGGCTCGGCTACGGCGGCGTGTTCTCCGTCGGCTGGGCGCTCGCGCTGGACGCGATCCCGGAGATCGGCGACGTCGCGCGCGACCTGGGCGTGTGGGGCACGCTCTCGAACCTGCCCTCGATCGTCGCGCCGGGCGTCGGCGCCTGGATCATCGCGCACGGCACGACGCCCGCCGCCGGATACCGCTGGCTCTTCGCGCTCGCCGGCGCGAGCTTCGCCGTCGGATCGTTCTCGGTACTCCGCGTCGGCCGCGCACCCGTCGTCACGGCATTCCACGTCGCGCTCGTGCTGCTCACGACAGTGATCCGCCAGCCGCTGTTCGCGCTGCGCATGCGCGTGCGCCAGTGGGGCCGGCTGCCGCTTCGGCGCGGGCCGATCGTGCTGATCGCGAACCACCAGCACGAGGATGAGTCCGAGCTGATCGTCGAGCGCGCGTTTCTGCAAGGCGGCCTGCGCCCGCTGTTCACCGCGTCGTCGCGCCGCATGTACGAGCCGGGATTCTTCGCCACGCGCATGCCGTGGCTCGCGCCGTTCATGCGCAGCGTCAACGCCGGTCCGCTGTTCGTCGCGCTCGGCATGCTGCCGCTGGAGAACGAGCTGTCGGCGCAGCCGCTGCGCGAGCTCGCCCGCACGGTGGAGCGGCGCCACGGCGCACTGCCGCTCGACCTCGTGTTTCGCGACGGCGCGCGCGCCGCGCTTCCCCTGGGCGCGCGCACGACGGCCGATCTGCTGCTGCCTGCCAACTTCCTGGCCGGTGAAGCGCGCGTGCGTCTGTCGCATCTGGCCGAGCCGTACCGCGCCGAAGCGATGGCCGCGCTGCGCGCGGGCGTCGAGGGCGACATCGCGCGCATCACCGCCGTCGTGCGCCGCGGTGCGGGCTTCTTCGTGACGCCGGAAGGCTTCTACAGCACCGACGGACGCATGCGCCCGCTCAAGGGAATCGTCGAGCATCTCGTCCCGATCGCGCGGGTCTGGTTCGCGGCGATCGCCTTCGATCCGTTCCGCGGAAAGCGGCTGTCGCTGCTGTATCGCGTCGTCGAGCCGGTCGAACGGACCGACCTGCGCGCATCGCTGGCCGCTGCGCGCCCCGTCACGACGAGCGCGCTGCTCGCGCGCTGGCTGCTGGCCGTCGATCTGCCGTTCGCCGCGGAGGAGGCGTGCGCGGGCGTCGAGCGCCTGCGCGACGCGCTGCCGGCGGGCGCGTTCGTCGATCCGGAGCTCGAGCGCAATGCGGACAGCTGCGTGCGTGAAGCGCTGGAGAATCTCGCGTCGCGCGGAACGCTGATCCGCGACGGCGCGCGGTACCGGCTCGGCGAGCGCCGCACCGACGCGCGCTTCCACGACGTCGCCGACATGGTCGCGTACCAAGCCGCGTTCATCGAAGAAACGATCGCCGCCCTCACCAAAGTGGCCCCTCCACCGTCACGCTGAGCTTGTCGAAGCGCGGCCCGCCCCAGTGTCACGCTGAGCTTGTCGAAGCGCGGCCCGCCCCAGTGTCACGCTGAGCTTGTCGAAGCGCGGCCCGCCCCAGTGTCACGCTGAGCTTGTCGAAGCGCGGCCCGCCCCAGTGTCACGCTGAGCTTGTCGAAGCGCGGCCCGCCCCAGTGTCACGCTGAGCTTGTCGAAGCGCGGCCCGCCCCAGTGTCACGCTGAGCTTGTCGAAGCGCGGCCCCCCCAGTGTCACGCTGAGCTTGTCGAACCGGCCCGAGTGTCACGCTGATTTCGAAGCGGGCCCGCCGAGTGACGATGAGTGCCGAAGTCGACAGGGCGCGCCCGCATCATGACGATGCGTGCCTCAGCTGGCTTGTCGAAGCGCGCCCCGCCCGCAGTGTCACGCTGAGCTTGTCGAAGCGCGGCCCCTCCACCGTCACGCTGAGCTTGTCGAAGCGCGGCCCGCCCCAGTGTCACGCTGAGCTCGTCGAAGCGCGGCCGCAACGTCGCACGCATCCTTCGACAGGCTCAGGATGACAATGGTGCCGCACCATGACGATGGTGCGCTCAGGACGACGATGACGACGGCGCGTGCGGCTAGCGCACCGTGATCGGGATGCCGCGGACGGCTTCGACGCCGTCGACGCTGCGCGCGATGATCTGCAGCGTGTAGCCGTGGCGCAGCCACGGCGGCAGCCACCACGGGACGGTGTACGTGAGGGAGAAGCGGCCCGGTGCATCCTCGTGCATCGGGACGCTGCGATAGTCGATGCGCGCCTCGACGTAGTGCACGTTGTCCGAGGTCTCCACCGTCCCGTGCACCGGGCGGCCCGCGTGGATCTCGGTCGACGAGATCGAGACCAGCTTGATGATCGGAAAGCCGCTGGGAGGCGGCGTCGCACCGACGTGCAGATACGTCCCGGCTTCGACGGCGTTCTCCGCCGCGGGCGCGGGGCCGCGCTGGGCTCCGACCACCAGGCCGAGGACGGCAACCGCCATGAGGGCGACACGTTTCACGCGGGGCGGAACCTCCGAGGGCAGTGAGAGCCGTCGAGCGGCGAGAAGGACGGCCTCGTGGCGTTTCCTCTTTCGGAGCTCGAGGTCCGGCGCGGCGCCGATGCGACCCTGAGCATCGTCGTTCCCCTCTTCAACGAAGCGGACAACGTCGACGAGCTCCTTCGCCGCATCGGCAACGTCGTGCGCGACCTGCGCGTTCCGCCCGCGGCATACGAGCTGATCCTCGTCGACGACGGCAGCCGCGACGCGACCCTCGAGAAGCTGCTCGACACGGCCCATGCCGACCCGCACGTGCGCGTCATCTCGCTCTCACGCAACTTCGGCCACCAGATCGCGGCGACGGCGGGTCTGGATGCGGCGCGCGGCGACGCGGTCGTGCTGATGGACGGCGACCTGCAAGACCCGCCCGAGCTGGTCGAGGAGTTTCTCGAGCAGTTTCGCGCCGGCTACGACGTCGTCTACGCGACGCGCCGCCGCCGAGCCGGCGAGAGCCGCTTCAAGCTCTTCACCGCGGCGCTCTTCTACCGCATCATCCGCCGCCTCACGAACGTGTCGATCCCGGTCGACACCGGCGATTTCCGCCTGATGAGCCGCCGTGTCGTCGCGGCGCTGCGCAGCTCGCGCGAGCGCCACCGGTTCATCCGCGGGCTCGTGTCGTGGGTCGGCTACCGGCAAACCGGCATCGAGTACGACCGCGCGGAGCGCTTTTCGGGCGCATCGAAGTACCCCGTGTCGAAGATGCTCAAGTTCGCGATCGACGGGATCACCGCGTTCAGCGAGATCCCGCTGCGGCTCGCGACGTGGTTCGGCTTTTTCGTCAGCGTCATCGGATTTCTCGTCGCCGCGTTCGAAGTCGGACTGCGCGTGTTCACGGGTTACAATCTGCCCGGCTACACGTCGACGATCTTCGCGATCCTGTTCCTGGGCGGCGTGCAGCTCATCACGATCGGAATCCTGGGCGAGTACGTCGGCCGCGTGTACGACGAGATCAAAGGACGTCCGCTCTACCTCGTCGCCGACAACGTCGGCACCGGACTCGAGCCCGCCGCCGGCTCGTCGCCGAGCACGGCTCCCGTCACGAGGTAGGTTCGCACGTAGTCGTCGACGGCGTCTTCGAGCGTCGTGAACGGCGCGGTCCAGCCGGCACCGCGCAGCCGCTCGATCGTCGCGACGGTGCGGTACTGGTACTTGCCGCGCAGCACGTCCGGCATGTCGACGTAGTCGATGCGCACGGCGTGGTCGAGCGCGGCGAACACGGCGCGCGCGAGGTCGTTCCAGGTGCGCTCGACGCCCGACCCGACGTTGAACAAGCCGTTGGCGTTCGGCGTGCGCGCGAGAAACGCGGTGACCGCGGCAGCGTCCTTCACGTAGAGGAAGTCGCGCGTCTGCTCGCCGTTGGCGATGCCGGGCCGGTAGCTCTTGAAGAGCTCGATCGAGCCGCGCGCGCGTATCTGCTCGTACGCCTTCGCGACGACGCTGCGCATGTCGCCTTTGTGGTCCTCGTTCGGACCGTACACGTTGAAGTACTTGATCCCGACGGCGCGGTCGAGCAAACCTTCGCGGCGCATCCACACGTCGACGAGGTGCTTGGAGTACCCGTACATGTTGAGCGGACGCAGCGACGCGGGATCGAGGTCCTCGCGCATTCCGCTCTCGCGCGCGCCGTACGTCGCCGCCGACGACGCGTAGACGAAGCGCGCGCCGCACTCGAGCGCCCAGCGCGCGACGTCCTGGGTGCGGCGCACGTTGTTCGCCACGAGGTACGACGCGTCGCGCTCGGTCGTCGACGAGCACGCGCCCAGATGGAACACCGTCGCGACGTCGCCGAAAGCGCGCGGGTCGCGAGCGATCCGTTCGTAGAAGTCCTCGGCGTCCAGGTAGTCCGCGAAGCGCAGCGGCACGAGGTGACGCCACTTCTCGCTCGTCCCGAGACGATCGACCGCGACGACGTCGTCGACGCCGTCGAGGTTCAGCTGCCGCAACAGCGCGGAGCCGATGAGTCCAGCCGCGCCGGTGAGGATGGTCTTGGAGGCCACGGCGGCGCTAGTTCACCGGCGCGGCGAGTTCTGCTTCTTTGATCGCCAGCGCGACGATCGGCCGCGGGACGGGCGCCTCGTCGCCGACCGTGAAGGCGCGCGCGACGGCCGCCGCGACGGCCGCGCTGCCGAAGCACTCCGCGAGCGCGTCGCCCGCGCGAACCGGCGTTCCGACGCGCGCGACGATGCGCACGCCGGCGAACGGGCCGTCGGCGAGCGTCAGGTCGCGCGCGAGCTCACCGATCGCCGTGGCGTCGATCGCGGTGACGACGCCGGTCCGGCCGGCGGCAACGGCGGTGCGCGTACCGTGCGGCGCGCTCGCCTCGAGCGCGGCGCGCGAGCCGCCCTGCGCCTCGACGAGCTGCACGAAACGCTCGTACCCCGCACCCGAGTCGAGGGCGTCGCGCACGCGCCGCGCCGCGTCGTCTGTTCCGATCCCTGCGACGCGCAGCATCTCGCGCGCCACCTCGACGACCGCGCCGGTGAGCCGCTCGTCGCGCGCCGCGCCGCGCAGCACGTCGCGCGCCTCGATCGCTTCGAGTCCGGTGCCGATCGCCGCACCGAGCGGCTCCTCCATGTCGCTCACCAGCGCGCTCGCGCGCCGGTCGAACCGCGCGACCAAGCCGACGAGCGCGCGCGCGAGCACGGCCGCCTCGTCGACCGTGCGCATGAACGCGCCGCGCCCGGCCTTGACGTCGAAGACGATGGCCTCGGCCCCGCCGGCGATCTTTTTCGACACGATCGAGGCCGCGATCAGCCCGATCGACGGCACGGTGCCGGTACGGTCGCGCAACGCATACAGTTTTTTGTCGGCCGGCACGAGCCGCGCCGACTGCGCGGCGATCGCGCAGCCGATGCGCTCGATCTGCGCGACGAACGCGTCGGGCTCGAGGTCCGTGCGGACGCCCGGGATCGCTTCGAGCTTGTCGAGCGTGCCGCCGGTGTGTCCGAGCGCGCGCCCCGACAGCTTCGCGACGCGCAGACCGCATGCCGCGACGAGCGGGACGGCGACGAGCGAGACCGTGTCGCCGACGCCGCCGGACGAGTGCTTGTCGACGACCGGCGCTCCGGGCGGGAAGCGGATCACGTCGCCGGAGCGCACCATTGCCTCGGTGAGGGCGGCGATTTCGCCGGGTTCCATGCCGCGAATCGCGCACGCCATCGCGAGCGCCGCGATCGGTGCGTCGTCGATCGCCCCCGAGGCGTACTCCTGGACGATGCGCGACCACGTCGCGGCGTCGAGCGCGTTGCCGTCGCGTTTGTGCTCGAGCGCGCGGCGGAGCCAGGCTGCATCCATCGGCGCCTCGGATTCGCGCGGCCCGGGCGCGAAGCCCCCGGCGTGCACTCTCGGGCCGCCGCCGCGCGCGCCGTCGGCGTCGCGGCGCTCGCGCTCGCGGCCGGCCTCGCACTGCCCGTCATCTCCGCCGACGTCTGGGCGTACGCCGCGTACGGCGCGCTCCTCGCGCACGGGGCCGACCCCTGGGCGCATGCGTACCGCGCGGCCGACGTCGCGCCGTTCCACGACGCGCTGCTCGCCGGCGCCGTCCGCGCGTGGGACGGCTCCCTTCCCCGCGACGTCTACGGCCCGCTCTTCACCGTCCCGTGCGCCGCGGTCGTCGCGGTCACGCGATCGCTCCCACCCGCGGCGACGCTCGAGGCGCTGCGCTTGGCGGCGGCCGCAGCGCTGCTCGCGTGTCTCGCCCTCGCGGCGCGCATGTGGCCGCGCCTCGTCCCGCTGCTCGCGTTCCATCCCGTCGTGCTCTGGGGCGCGGCGGAGGGCCACAACGACGCGTTCTGGCTGGCGCTGGTGCTCGCGTCCGGCCGGGCGAGCGGCGCCGCCCCGCGCCTGGCCGCGCTCACCGCGGCCGCTGCGGTCAAAGCGGTCGCCGTCGTGCCGCTGGCGCTGGCGCTCGCGCGCGTCCCGGCGCGGCGGGTGCTCGCGATCGCGCTTTCCGCGGCCGCGCTCGCTCTCGCGTACGCCCCGCTCATCGCCGGCGTCATGAACCACGGGCTCGACCACGGCGTCGGCCCGCCCCGCATTTCGCTCCTGCACGCGTCCGCGCTCGCGGCGTGGGCCGGCTCGCCCGTGCCGCTCGCGTGCGCCGGCGTGCTCGCCGTCGCCGGCGCCGCCGCCGTCGTCCGGGCGTTGCGGACCGGCGCCGCTGGGGCAGGCGCGGCGCTCGCCGGCTGGCTGCTGCTTCCGGCGCCGGAACCGTGGTATGCGCTCTGGCTCGTCTGCGTCGTCGCGGCCGTGCCGCGCTCCCCGGCCTCGCGCGCGCTCCTCGCGGCGTCGTTCACCGGCGCCGTGGGGTACGTGCAGGACGTCGTGCCCGGAACCGCGCCGGCGGACCCGGCGTTGCTCGGAGGAACGATGCTCGCCCTCTACGCGCTCCCCATCCTGGTCGCTCTGACGACGCCGTCGCCGAGCCGGATCGCCCAGGCGAGTCCGGCTCCGGCTGCATCGGCCACGCCGGCCCCGCAGCCGACGGCGACCTCCACGCCGGTGCCGACGCCGACGCCGGCCCCCACGTCCGTCCCGACCCCGAACCCATTCACGTACGTCGTCGCGCCGTCGCCCGGACCCGCCGGGTCGCCGCGAATCGTCGAGATCGCGCTGAACGACCGCGTGATGCACAAGGGCGGCATCCTGCTGGTGCGGGTCACCACGAGCCCGGACGTAACGGCGGTCGTCGCGCGGACGATGGGGCACGAAATCGGCATCCCGCAGGGCGCACCCGGCTATTTCGCCGGCCAGGAGCAGCTCCCGAGCGACATCCCGTTCTTCTTGCTGAACCGTACCTACCAGATCGACTTCGTCGCCTCGACCGCGGACGGCCGGCGCACGACGTACTCCATGCCGCTCCGCCTGGAGCGCTGAGCGAAAAGAAAAGCCCCGCGCTCGAAAAGCGCGGGGCGTGCGATCGTGTGCGGACCGGCGTTTAGTTCGAGTTCGCGACCTTCACTTCGATCTTGCGGGGCTGCGCCTTGGGGTGCAGGTGCAGTCCGAGCGTGAGCATGCCGTGCTCGACCTTCGCCTCGATCGCGTTCGTGTCGATCTCCTCGGGCAGCAGGATCGAGCGCTGGAACGAGCGCCGCTCCGTCTTGCCGGTGACGGTCAGCACGCGGTCCTCGACCGTGACGTCGATCTGCTCGGGCTTGAATCCCGGAACCGGGATCTCGACGTTCCAGCCGTCCTCGGTCTTGGTGACCTCGCCCTGGGCCGCGTAGCCCGCGTTGGTGCCGAACACCGCGCGCAGCGGGTCGAAACCGAAAAGGTCGCTGACGAGCCCGCGGCCGTTGCCGTTCGGGCGAACCATGAGTATCTGCCATGGGTGTGTGAGAGCCTCCGAATCATGAGCCCCGGCCTCGTCATGGGCGAACTCGGGGCGGCCAACGTTTTGACACAGCGATTCTATCGGGCCTTAGCACTCCTGTCAATACACTGCCAATAGCGCCAGCCTACGTCTCTTCTTCCTCCTCGGACTCCGAGTCCGTCGAGCCCTTGAACTTCTTGCGCACGGGCGACGTCGGCCGGTCGCGCGGAACGAACGGGGCGTCGGCCTCCTGCTCCGTGGTGTCGATCGGCAGCTTGAGCGCGGACGCGAGCACGTTGGCTTGCGCTTTGGCCGTCTCGCGCACGACGCGCTGGCGCTCGATGCGCTCGTCGTCGTGCAGCTGCGGAGCTTCGCTGTTCTGCGCCGACCACGGCGACATCATCGTGCTGAGCGTTCCGACCGTCGCGGCGAGGCCCGAGGACACGATCTGCTCGCCCGGCCCGAGCCCGGACTTGGCGGCCTCCTTGGTCGCCTCGTTTTGACGCTTCACGCGGCGCCGGTCCGAGTACGCGTGGCTCGACGAGCCGCCCGGAATCTTCGGCTCGGTCTTTGAGGTCGGATGCTGCTGCCCGCCGAGCGAGCCCTTGACGTCGATCGGCGCCGAGACGAATTCGGTAGGCGTGCGCAGCGAGCTGTAGAGCTGCGCGCCATATTTGTGCAGCTTCGACAACTGCTTGCGCACCGGCGGCGGCGTGTCGCCTCGCGGCGTCGAGAGCCCGCCGAAGAACGCCGCGGTGGCCTGCGACTGCGTGTGCTCGTCCAGGCCTTTCACCGTCGCCCGAAAGTCCTCGCCGCTGAAGCCGGGCGTGAGGTGCTTTTCCGCCTTCTCGGCGTGCGAGTCGGGCAGGATCTCGGCGTCGATCCCGATCTGCTCGACATCCGACGCCGTGCTCTTCACGAGCGCGAGCTGCTTCGCACGCTCCGGGTCGCTGAGCGCCTTGAATGCGGAGCGCACGTCGCTGCCCTGCTTGCGGCGCTCGGCTTGCAGCTCTTTGTGCGGCGGCGGCTTGGTGAACGCGGACGTCGTCGGCGCACCGGACGTGTCGAACGTGACGGACGACGAGCGGTTGACGACGATCTCGGGCTCCGTCTTCAACAGCGGCGAGAGCGTCACCGGCTTGGGCGCGAGGAGCCCGGTCGGCGGCGTCGACGTCATCTTCTTGGGTGCGTGCGTCGGACAGGGATCGCCGTGCGGACAGCTCGCGTCGTGCTTGCACAGCTGAACGATCGCCAGCGACGCGAAGCGATGGAGTGCGGGCGCCGCGACGCCCGAGCGCACACGCGGCGCCGCATCGGCTGACGGCGTCGCCGTCGGACGGCGACGAGCTCGATCGTACATCAGGTTGCACCCCGGAACCGAGCGGACGTTCCCGCCGCGTTCGCTGGACCGGAACGCGCCCCTCCGCATCCTCGTCCGTCGCGTGGTACACTACACGGTCTGTGACCGCGCTCGCCCCCAGCCTCGTTCGCGCCCTTCCCGCGTCGTCTCGACCGCTCGCCGAGCTGATCGAGCGGCTCCGCACGCCCCTTCCGCCGAACCGGACCGACCCGAGCGCGTCGACCCGGGGGCTCGCGTTCGCGCTGCACGAGACGACGGGCGCGGCACGCCCGTACCTGCTGGCGGCGATGCACGGCGCGCTCAAGACCACCGTCTTCGTCGTCGTGCCGACGAGCGACGTCGCGGAACGCACGTTCACCGATTTGGCCTACTACCTGGGCGAGCGCGAGCCGCAATCCGTCGCCCTGCTGCGCGCGCGTGACGAGACGCTCGGTGCGATCGAGTCGCCGTCCGAGCGCAGCGCGCGCATGACGCTGCTCGCGGACCTCTGCGCCCGCAAGCCGCAGGTCGTCGTCGCACCGGTCGCCGCGCTGCGGCAGTTCGTCATACCGCGCGGCGTGTTCGAGGGCGCTGCGTTCACGCTTCGGCCCGGCGACGACGCGGGCTGGGACGCGACGCTGCAACGGCTCTATCGCCTCGGCTATGCACGCGTCGACGTCGTGAGCGCCGCGGGCGAGTACGCGGTGCGCGGCGGGATCCTCGACGTGTTCCCCGCCACCGCCGACGCACCGGTGCGCGTCGAGTTCTTCGGCGACGAGGTCGAGTCGGTTCGGCCGTTCGAGCTGCAATCCCAGCGTTCGAGCGGCGCCGCGGATGCGGTGACGATCACGCCGTGGCTCGAGGTCCTGCGCGATCCCGCGCTGCGTGAGAACGTGCTCGCGCGCGCGACGGGCGAGCCGAACGCGATCTCCGCGTTGCGCGCGTACTTGGCCAGCGGCGCCGACGTGCCCGAACCGTGGCTCGGTCTGGCGTACGACGAGCGCGCGACGGTGCTGGACTACCTGCACGACGACGCGCTCGTCGTGCTCGAAGAGCCCGGGATGCTGGACACGGTGGAGCGCGGATTGGAGGACGAGCGCTCGCGCGGCGCCCAGGCGCTGATGGCCGGCGTGGAGTCGGGTGAGCTCGACGTGCGCGAGGACGAGGTCGGCGAGGCGCTGTTGGCCGACGTCGTCGCTCCCTACCCGCGGCTCGCCGATGAAGCGAGCCGTCTGGCGTCGCGGCGCGTGCTGATCGTGACCGGCGGCATCGAGGCGGGCGACGTACGATGGCTGCCGCGCGTGATGGAGTCGTTCGTGCTCGAAACGCGTCCGGCCGAGCACTTCAACCGCCGCATCGAGCTCTTCACCCAAGCGGTTCGCGACTGGGTCGCCGCGGGCGAGACGGTCTGGCTCGTGGCGAACGGCGCATCGCGCCTGGCGGAGATCCTGCGTGCAGCGAACGTGAGCGTCGAGCGCACCGCGCCGTTCGTGCACTTGCGGGCCGGCGCCATCGGCACCGACGGCGTGGCCGTCGCGACGTCCGCCGCCGGCACGGCGCGCGGCACCGTCATCGTCGATCAGGGCTCGATCGAGAGCGGGTTCGCGATCCCGATGCTGCACCTGCACGTGCTCGGCGACCGCGAGATCTACGGCCAGCCCGCGAAACGCGTGAAGCTGCGCGCCGTCAAGGAAGGCGTGCCGGTGACGCTCGCCGACCTGAAGGTCGGGGACTACGTCGTGCATGCGGTGCACGGCATCGCGCAGTATCTCGGGCTGCGCAAGGAGACGATCCTCGGCGCGACGAGCGATTATCTCGACCTCAAGTACGCGGGCACGGACCGCATGCTCGTTCCCGTGCACCAGATGCACCAGGTCACGAAGTACAGCGCGAACGAAGGCGCCGCGCCGCGCTTGTCGCGCATGGGCGGCGCCGACTGGGCGCGCACGAAGACGCGCGTCTCGGAGAAGCTCGCCGAGATCGCGGAGGGCCTCGTCGAGCTGTACGCGGAGCGCGAGATCGCGCGCGGGCACGCGTTCGGCCCCGACACGCCGTGGCAGGCCGAGCTCGAGGAGTCGTTTCCGTACGAGCCGACGCCCGATCAAGGCAAGGCGATCGACGAGACCAAGCGCGACATGGAGAATTCCAAGCCGATGGACCGCCTCGTGTGCGGCGACGTCGGCTACGGCAAGACCGAGGTCGCCGTGCGCGCGATCTTCAAGGCCGTCGCCGACAAGAAGCAGGTCGCGGTGCTCTGCCCGACCACGCTGCTCGCGGCGCAGCACCACCGCACGTTCTCGGCGCGTTTCGCCTCGTTCCCGATCCGCATCGAAGAGCTCTCGCGCTTCAAGACCAAGAAGGAAGCGCAGGCGATCCTCGACGACCTCGCGGCGGGCAAGGTCGACGTCGTGGTCGGCACGCACCGCATCCTGCAGAAGGACGTCGTGTTCCGCGACCTCGGGCTCATCGTCGTCGACGAAGAGCAGCGCTTCGGCGTGATGCACAAAGAGCGCCTCAAGCAGCTCAAGGCGACGGTCGACGTGCTGACGCTCTCGGCCACGCCGATCCCGCGCACGCTGCAGATGTCGCTGATGGGCGTGCGCGACCTCTCGCTGATCCAGACGGCGCCGAAGAACCGCATGTCGATCAAGACGGTCGTCGTACCGGCCTCGGACGCCGTCGTGCAGCGTGCGATCGTCAACGAGCTGGACCGCGGCGGTCAGGTCTACTACGTGCACAACCGCATCGAGTCGATCTACGGGATCGCCCGCGCGCTCGAACAGCTCGTGCCCAAGGCGCGGATCGCCGTCGGGCACGGGCAGATGCGCGAGCACGAGCTCGAGCCCGTGATGAGCCGCTTCATCGACGGCGAGCTCGACGTCTTCGTCTCCACGACGATCATCGAAAACGGCATCGACATCCCGAACGTCAACACGATCGTCGTGAACGACGCGGACAAGTTCGGGCTCGCGCAGCTCTACCAGCTGCGCGGACGCGTCGGACGCTCGAACCACCAGGCGTACGCGTTTCTGCTGTACCAGGCGCACAAGGCGCTCAGCGAGGACGCAAAGGCGCGCCTGGAAGCGATCCGCGAGTTCACCCACCTGGGCAGCGGCCTGCAGATCGCGATGCGCGACCTCGAGATCCGCGGCGCGGGCAACCTGCTCGGCGCCGCGCAGTCGGGATTCATCGGCGCGGTCGGCTTCGAGACGTACGTGCAGCTCCTCGCCGAAGCGATCGCCGAGCGCAAGTCCCTCCGGCAGGCGCACGACGACACACGGCCGCCGGCGGCCGCCGAGACCGTGATCGACGTGAAGCTCGATGCGTTCGTGCCCGACGACTACGTGCCGCAAGTCTCGCAAAAGATCGCGATCTACCAGCAGCTGGCCGCGGCGCGCACGCTGGGCACCGTCGAGGACGCCGTCGCCTCGGTGCGCGACCGCTTCGGCCCGCCGCCGCCCGAGTTCGACGCGCTCGTCGAGATCACGCGCCTGCGCGTGATGGCGCTTGCGGCGAGGGTCACCCGCGTGGTCATCAACGAGCAGCGGCTCACGCTGGGCGTCGGCTCGGGCTTCCGCCTCGATCCGGAGGCGATTCCGAAGCTTCAGTCGATCAGCAAGAACAAGTTCCGCTTCGGCGAGGGCAAGATCACGATCGATCTGCCCGCGCGGTCGGCGCAGGAGCAGCTTCCAACGCTCCACGCGCTGCTCGAGGCGCTCGTATAGCGCCTCGACCGGCTACATCGCCCGGCTGCCGTCCCGCATGCGGCCGAACCGGCCGAAGAACGGCGTCGACATCGCGGAGAGGTTCGCGTCGGCGGTCGTGTTGCGGTCCTCGGCGGCCAGCGCGATCATCACGTCGGTGACGTTCGCGTCCCACTGTTTCCCGCGGCCTTCGCCCAGCGCGACGATCGCCTCGCCGTAGCTCAGCGGCGTGCGATACACGCGCTCGGTCGTCATCGCGTGGAACGAGTCCGCGACGGCGACGATCCGCGCCTCGAGCGAAATCTCTTCGCCGCAGAGGCCGAGCGGGTACCCGCGGCCGTCATAGCGCTCGTGATGCGCCACGACGATCGGCGCATACTGCGCGAGCGCGGGAATCTGCACGAGGATGTCCGCTCCGGCTTCGGCGTGGCGCTTCATGATGCGCCACTCGTCCTCGTCGAGCGGTCCGGGTTTGAACAGGATCGTATCCGGCACGCGGATCTTCCCGATGTCGTGCAGGACACCGGCCTTCGCCACCCGTTCGGTGACGTCGGCCGACAGCCCCATACGCACCGCAATGCGGCGGCTGAAAGCGCCGGTCGCATGGGAGTGTGTACAAGTCGCGTCGTCGCGAGCCCGGAGCATCGCAAGGAGGCTCTCGATGGCACTGTCGGCCGCCGGCTCACCGACCACACCGGCGCTGTCGTGAAGCGCGTGCGCAGCGGCGCGCGCTTTCACGATCTCGAGAAAGATGACGGTCGCCGCCAGATCGCCGTGGTGCGCGTGCGCGAGCTCTTCGGCGATCTCGCACGCGGTTTCGATCATGGCGACGACGACGGGTCCGGCGTGCGCGTGGCGCACGAGGCGGGCCCAGTGGACGAGAATCTCAGGTTCGCTCCCCGCGAGGGATCGCGTCAGCGCGTGCACCAGCGTGCGAGCGACCAGCGGCGAGACGGCGATCGCGTCGAGGCGCTCCAAGCGGTCGACGATGTCCGCGGCGACACGACCGCGCCGCTCGTCGAGCAGCTCGGCGATTTGCGCGCGTCCGGAGTCGATGCCATCGGCCCTGCGAACGTCGTCCATGATGCGCCCGAAAGCGTCTCTACGCGGCGCGGACCGGCCGCGCGCGGTCGATCTCGGCGAACGCGTCGCGCTCGATCTGCGCGATGCGGCGCACGAGGTCGTGCAGGCCGTACCGCGGCAGCGCGCCCATCTCGTCGATGAGCGCCTCGCCGGCGGCGGCGAGTACGTCGGCGGCGCCGGCGCGACGGACGTCGGCGCGGTTGAGCAGGCGGCGCAGCGGAACGACGTTGCCGCTGTCGACGGCGGTGCGCACGAGGGCGGTCGCCTCACGAACGCGGTGAAGGTTATCCGGCGTCGGCGCCATGGACGTGCAGGTCTGCACGAAGAGCCGGGTCTTGTCGACCGGGTGGCGGTGTTCAGCGAGGTACATGGCGGGTTAGGTGATCAACGGCGGTAGCGCGCATACAATGATCGCGCTGAGAACCGACAAGGCGACAAGCGTCGCTTCGGCCATGTCATAGACTCCTGACGATGACGAGGTGCGGGAACAGCGCCAGCATACTCGTCACCGGAGCGATTGCGCATGAGGCATACCCCCCATGGTCGCCGAAAACCCCTTTAATGACGCGGGTTTTCGTCGCAGGGCGTCTAAGCGTTGATTCCCAGGTCGCGTGCGCGCTGGATCGCCTGAGCACGATTTGCTACGTGCAACTTCGCGTAGATACTGCCGACTTGCCGTTCGACCGTCTTCTTGGACTTCCCAAGAGAGGAAGCGATCGTGGCGAGTGTCATACCGCCAGGCAAGGCGCGCATGACTTCGAGCTCTGCGGCCGTCAGGAGTTGAGTTGGACGGACTGCTTCCGATACACGACACGCCTCATTGAGAAACTTGGCATAGCCGCGAAGGTGAAGAGGGAGTTCTTCCTCTGCGATTCCACGTGGCCCGATGCGCGAACGAAGCCGCTGGTCGGGGTCCACGGCTCGCGACAGAGCCCTGACGCCCCGCACGGTGTCGCCGAGCACGATGCACACCGCGGCCGCGACAAATCGAGCCGTTCGGCGAATTCGCGTCTCGAAAAGTGGTTCGTTCCCGCGCCTCTCGACCGTTTGGCTTATGACTCTTCGCGCGAGTCGGCCGGCGAGTTCCGTATCCCACGACGCCAACGCGGTGACGGCAATGAGTGCGTCGCACAGCGCGCGTTCGCCGAGGGCGAGTTCACGCTGCCGCAGCGACGTCAGCGCAGCCCGTCCTGCGTCAAAGTTTCCGGACCAACCGAATCCGAGCGCCTCGGCCAGCACGAAAACCACGCGTTCGCGATAGTACTGCTCGTTCAGTGGTTTCGTAAGCAGCAAGGTGCGAAGCGATCGCAAGCGCCGGACGTCTCCCGAATCCGACGCGATCGCGATCTGCGCGAGAAGGCCGTAGTTCTCGAGCGCAACATCGTTCGCCAAATGTGCGCTCATGGCGACCCGTCGCGCGTAGAAGCGAGCAATGTCGAGATCGCCGGTCCAGTCGTGCGCGATGCTGTACAGCATCGAGTACGCGATGGCGACGCTTCGATGCGATTCGAACCGCTCATACCATCGGGCAGCCTCGAGGGCACGGTCCTGCGCTTCGTCAAAGTCTTCGCGAAAAAACGCGGCTAGTGCCGTCCGCGTGAGCACGCGGCCGACGATGATTCCGTTGTCAATGCCGCGCCCGGCCTCGAGCGCACGGTTCGCGAATTGTATGCTCGCCTGGTCGTTGCCGACACGCGCTGCGATGATCGCGCGCAACGCGTCGAAAGCCGGCAGAAGCATCGGCACCGAACCGTCACTTTGTGCGACCAACTCTTCGAGCTCTGCTGTTCCGCGGGCGTTCGAAACGAGTGGAACGAGGATTTCGAGCAGATACTCACGGTCGGGACTGTGCGCAACCGCGATGCCTCTTTTCAGTAACGCGATGGCGCCTAACACGTCACCCTCGGTCGCTGATCGCATCGCACGAAGCCCGATCGCGAGCGGATTCCGAATACGCGCGCTTGCGGAAAAACGGCTGAGCGCCGCGTCGATATCGGCGCCGCGGCCTTCCGCGGCGATTTCGTAGAACTCTTCCGGCGTCACTGGCGCCTCGAATCCGCCGGCGTTCCCCGCAACCCGGCGCTTCGAAATGCAGCGTGACGCCGTGTCGATTCGGACGGCCGGGACCCCTCAGCTGCCACCACTGGGAATCGCGGACAGCCCGGACGCGGAGCCATCGGGGTCGCCTTTGGTAGGTCCCAGCCAAGTCCCTTGTACGCTTCAGCGCCCTCTCGAAGGCTCGCCGCCGCTGCGCGCGAATTCGACTGCCAGGGTGAGCAGCCGCGCGCAGGCCATTCCGAGGTCTTGGGACGCCCCCGTCCACGCGCCGAGGTCCAACCGATAGCATGGTCAGAAAGTCGCGAACTGACAGGTCATCGTGGACCGCGTCGGACGTCTACGCGATCGTGCCTGCCGCGACCGCGCGGCGAATTCGCGACCTGCTGCGTGAGAAGCGCCTATCACCAGCCGCGGCGCTGATGCTCCAAGCGCTTCGGGCGGCATTCGCCGCCGACGTACGAGGCGGCATCGCGTTGCTCCGGCGCGCACTGGCCTCATCCAAGACGCGATCCAGCGAGGCGCCGTACGTGCGTGATGTCCTCGCCGCGTACTCGATGTCTACCGGGGACTTCGCTGCGCTCCGCAGTCTTTGCAACCAGCGGTTCGAAGACATGCCGGCGATCTTGGAAGCATCGCACATGGCGAGCCTCGCCATGCTCGACGCGGCCGACGGAAACGTCGTCGAATCGCGTTCCCGCGCACGCGAGGCGATCCGCCGGTCGCTCGAGCACGACCCGCCGCTGGTTCGCGGCCGGGTGCTGAGCCGGTGCGCCATCGCGTCGTACTATCTGGCGGACTACGAGAGCGCAAGCGAGCGGGCTCTGGAGTCCGCGGTCCTGTACGAAGGTCACGAAGCGCATTCCGCCGCGGCCACGAGCTATTCGATCCCGGCCACGATCGCGCACAGCTATCGCCATGACGGCGCGCTCGCAATGGCACTCTACGAAAAGATGCTCGCACATGCGGAACGAGCCGAGCACAACGCCCTGCGCCGCACGGCAGTCGCCGCGCTTTTTTGCGTCGCGTCCGAGCGCTACGATGTCGCGGCGTGCGCGAAGGCGCGGACCGCGTTGCTGCGCGATCCGGCGCCCCAACAGCATCAAGAGAGCACCGTGATCGTCATCGCCGAAGCGCTGGGGCACGGCTGGCGGGGCGAGTTTACAACCGCTTCCGCGATTCTGCGCGCGCCGGACGCATCGCAAACGCGAAGCGATCACGATGATGCCCACCTGCGCGCGCTGCGTTCCATCATCGCCATCGCTCGCTGGGATTACGACGAAGCGCGATCGCTTGCGCGGACGGTGCTCTCCGAGCGCCTTGCGCTCCGGACTCTCCCGCTTCACCATGCGGCACGGCGGACGCACGCGCGCATCATCGCCGCCTTCGCATCCTTTGCGATCGGCGATCAAGTCCGGGCGCAGCGGGCGCTCACGAAGGCCGTCGACCCCGACGGACGATATCGCGAGCTGCTGACGACGGACTCGATCGTTCTCGACCGCTGCCCGGAGCTTTTCCGGGGCTACGCTGCGTTCATCAACGCCGCCCTCGAGCGCGCGCGTGAGCTGCGGCCGGGGCACGGGCTGACCGCCGCCGAGGTCAGCCTCGTACGCGCCCTGCCGCAGGGCCACACCGTTCGTGAGCTCGCAGAGCAACTGGGCAAGTCAAAGCACACCATCGCGCGACAGCTCGAGAGCATCTACGCCAAATTGGGTGCTCGCAATCGCACGCAGGCGATCCACCAGGCCCGCGAGCGCGGCCTCCTGCCGTAACGTGGCGCGGAGCTCACGCCGGCCTCGACCGCTGCTGACCGCGGCGGACGTGTACCAGACGGCTGCGATCGCATCTGCAGCGCGGATCAGCACGTTCCTGCGCGACGAGCATCTCAGCCCGGCCGCGGCGTTGATCTTCCGCGCGCGAAGGGCGGCGATGGTGTCGGACGTACGCGGTGCCATCGCACTGCTTCACCGCGCTCTGAGTGTAGCGCCGCCGGGATCGGGCGAAACGCCGTATGTCCTCGACGCCCTCTATCAGTACTACAGTTCATCGGGCGATTTCGACACGCTGCGACGCGTGATGGACGAATATGCGGGTGACGTTCCGCAGGCGTTGGAGGCGTCGTTTGAAGCGATCGCGTCCGTGATCGGGGCGACGATGGGAGTGGCGGGCGCGCGCTGCCGCGCACGCGACGCCATCAGACGTTCGCTGCAGCAGGACGCGCCGTTGACCGCCGGACGAGTCCTCGCGCGGGCCGCACTGACGTCGTACTTCCTGCGTGATTACGACGAAGCGGCCGACCGAGCACTGCAGTCGGCTCTGCTCCTGGAAGAACACGGCGGGTACGCCTCCGCCGCGGCGAGCTATTCCATTGCGGCCGCGATCGCGCACGCGGATCGCCGCGATTGCACCCTAGCCGCTGCCTTGTACGAGAAGATGTTTGCGAATGCCGACCGCGCCGGGAACGGTGCGTTGCGAAGGACGGCGCTGGCGGGCTCTCTGATCGTCGCGGCCGAGCGTTACGACCTCGACACGTTCGACGCGGCACGGAGCGCACTGCTTGCGGATCGCGCGGCGAGACAACACCAGGAGAGTCCCGTCATTACGATCGCCGAAGCGTTGGGGCACGGATGGCGCGGCGAGCTTGCGACGGTCGATGCAACGCTGAGCGCGCTCGGAACAGCAGAGCCCGGTTTCATGCTGGTCCCCGCACTGCGATCCTTCATTTCGGTCGCTCGATGGGATCTCGACGAGGGCCGCCGCCTGACGCGGGCGGTCATCGGTCAGCGTTTCACGCCTCGCGATTACCCGCTCCATGAAGTGGCGGGCCACGCCGATGCGCGCATCATTGCTGCTTTCGCGTGCTTCGCGATGGGCGACCGCGTCCGAGCGGAACGCGCGCTCACGAAGGCCGTCGACCCGGACGGACGCTATCGCGAGCTCCTCACGACCGAATCCATCGACCTCGACCGCTGTCCCGAGCTCTTTCGCGGCTACGCACAGTTCATCAACGTCGCCCTCGACCGCGCGCGTGAGCTGCGGCCGGCGCACGGGTTGACGGCGACGGAGGTCGCGCTGGTGCGCGCGCTGCCGCACGGCCACACGGTCCGCGAGCTCGCCGAGCAACTCGGCAAGTCCAAGCACACCGTCGCGCGGCAGCTCGAAAGCATCTACGCCAAGCTCCGCGCTCGCAATCGGACGCAAGCGATCCACCAAGCCCGAGAACGCGGCCTGCTCTAGCCTGCGCGCACCCGCTGCGCGCAGGTTTCGGACGCGCGCGCGCGGGAACGGCGTCGCGGTGGAAGATCGCGACCGGGCGCTCTCGGGACACATCGACGACACGATCGAGTCGATCGCCGAACTCGAACGCAAAGCGCTTGCGTCGGCATCGCTGCAGCAGCGCGCGATCGAGCGCTTCACCCTCACCGTCGGCAGGCCGCGGACGGTGTGGATCGTCCTCGCGCTCGTCGCCGCATGGATCGGGCTGAACGTGGTGCTTGGCGCCGCCGGACTGCGCGAGCTCGACCCGCCTCCGTACTATTGGCTCGACGGCGTGCTGGCACTCGCGGCACTGCTGATGACGATCGTCATCCTGACCACGGAGAACCGCATGAGCGAGATCGACGAGCAGCGTTCGCGGCTGCATCTGCAGATCAGCATGCTCTCCGACCGCAAAGCGGCCAAGATCGTGCAGCTGCTCGAAGAGCTGCGGTACGATCTACCGCTGGTCGAGAACCGGGAGGACCGCGAAGCGCAGGCGATGACGCTGCCTGCCGATCCGCACGCCGTCGCCGAGCAGCTCGAGCGACGCGCGCCGTCACGCGGCGAAATTCCCGAAGAGCGTTAGCCCACACCCGGTGCGGGCCGCGATCGCCCCGCTGAGCGCACGGTACCGCGACGCGAAGCGCGCGTCATAGGACGAACACCCTATGGCCTCCGTAAAGCGGCGCACCGCTGCGAATCGGAGGAGCGGCGGCGCGGGAACCGAATCCGGGGCAGGTCGCGGAGGCAAAGGCCTCCGCTCTTTCACGTCTGTCCCACCCACGGAGATCCGATGTCCCGTATACTCCGGTCCGCAGCCGCCGTCGGCGCGGCCGCGCTCGCCTTCTCGCTGGCCGCTTGCTCGAACGGCGGCGGCGGTAACGTCGCTTCCGTCAACGGACAGGGCATCAGCCGCGCCGATCTCGACCGCAAGCTCGAGTCGAGTCCCGCCGCGAAGCAAGCCCTTACGCAGATGGTTCAGCAGGCGTTGCTCGACCAGTACGCCCGCGACAAGCACGTCGACGTCAGCCAGGCGGAGATCGACAAGCGCGAAGCCGACCTGCGCGCCAAGTATCCGCCCGGGCAGTTCGAGCAGATCGTCAAGCAGCAGGGTTACACCGAGCAGGACGTTCAGAACATTCTCAAGGGCCAGATCGTGCTCGAGAAGGCCGTCGGGCCGCAGATTCACGTCAGCGAATCCGACATCAAGGCGTACTTCGACAAGAACCACGCGGTGTTCGACAAGCCGGAGCAGGTGCGCGCGCGGCACATCCTCGTCACGAACGAGGCGACGGCCCGCCAGGTGCTCGCCAAGCTCAAGGCCGGCGGCAGCTGGGACGCGCTCGCGAAGCAATACTCGACGGACCCGTCGACCAAGGACAAGGGCGGTGAGCTGGGCTTCTTCGGCAAGGGCCAGATGGTGCCGCAGTTCCAGGACGCCGCGTTCAACGCGAAGGTCGGCCAGATCGTCGGCCCGGTGAAGTCGCCGTTCGGCTACCACATCATCCAGGTCGAAGAGAAGAAGCCGGCCACGAAAGCCTCGCTGGCGAGCGCGCACGACCAGATCAAGCAGCAGCTCACGCAGACCCAGCAGGGCCAGCAGTACCCGATCTTCCTCCAGCAGCTCCGCTCGACGGCGAAGATCGAGGTGTACGACGACCGCTACAAGGACGCGTTCGCGACGCCCGCGCCGGTCGCACCGGCAAGCGCGGCACCGGCCGCGCCTTCGAGCGCCGCTCCCGCCGCGTCGCCGGCCCCCACCAAGTAGGTCGCGCTTCGCGAGGCGGGAGTCGCACCGGCCCCGCCTCGCGAAGAGCACGTCCGTGATTCGCATCGTCGGCCTCGGACCGGGCGACCCGGGGCTGCTGACCCTCGGCAGCCGCGAGTCGCTGCGCGCCGTCGGACGCGCCGCCACGGTGCTCGCGCCTCCCGAGCTCGTGCGCTTCCTCGAAAGCGACGGCGTCGCGATCGAACGCGCGCTCATCGCCGATCAAGGGCTCTTCCTGCGCGGCTCGGCCGAGGTGATCGACGCGTTCGTCACGCACGTCGACGAGCGCGAGCTCGGGCTCGGCGTGCTCGGCAACCCGCTGTCGGATTTCCTCGGTCTGCCGGTGCTGCTGCGCGCCCTCGACCGGCGCGGCATCGAGGCCGAGATCATTCCCGGCATGCCGCGCGCGACGCTCTCCGCGTCGATCACGATGCCGCTCGTGCCGCTGCCGCCCGGCTCGACGCACCACACGTGGGACGATCTCGTCGAGATCATGGCGCGCCTGCGCCGCTCCTGCCCGTGGGATCGCGAGCAGACGCACGCGTCGCTCGTGCGCTATCTGATCGAAGAGACGTACGAGGTCGTCGACGCGATCGAGCACGGTAACGACGTCGAGCTGTGCGAAGAGCTCGGCGATCTGCTGTTCCAGATCGTCTTTCACTCGCAGCTCGCCACCGAGCGCGGGCGGTTCTCGGTCGCCGACGTGATCGACGGTCTGTCGAACAAGATGATCCGCCGGCATCCGCACGTGTTCGGCGACGTCGCCGTCGCCGACGTCGACGCCGTGTGGGCGAATTGGGAGCAGCTCAAGTCGCAAGAAGCCGTGGGACAGTCGCGCTCTTCGAAGCTCGACGGCATTCCCAAGCATATGGCGGCGCTGCAGCGCGGCCAGAAGATGCAGGAGAAAGCCGCGCGCGTCGGCTTCGACTGGCACGACCCGCGCGACATCACGGACAAGCTGCACGAAGAGCTGCGCGAGCTCGCGGAGGCGCGCCTGCGAGCCGGCGATCTGCGGCCTGAAGATCCGCACGTGCGCGAGGAGCTCGGCGACGTGATGTTCACCGTCGTGAACCTCGCGCGCCGGCTCGGCATCGACGCCGAGGGCGCAATGCGCGACGCGAACGCGAAGTTCGAGCGCCGCTTCCGGTACATGGAGGCCTACGCCGTCGCGATGGGCCGCCAGCTCAACGACATGACGCTCGACGAGCTCGAGGATCTGTGGCAACAGGCGAAGACGGCCGCGTGACAGCCGTTCGACGGCCCTTCGACAGCCCTTCGACAAGCTCAGGGTGACGGGGTGACGGGGTGACATCGTGGGCGAGGCTTTGATTCGCGTGCGCATGAGCGCGCACGACGCGCATTACGGCGGCGATCTCGTCGACGGTGCGCGCGTCTTGGGACTATTCGGCGACGTCGCGACGGAGCTCTTGATCCGCCACGACGGCGACGAGGGACTGTTCGTCGCCTACGACCTGGTCGAGTTCACGGCGCCCGTGCGCGCCGGCGACTATGTCGAGGCGCGCGGCCGCATCGTGCGCGTCGGGACGACGTCGCGCACGATGGAGTTCGAGGCGCACAAGGTGATCGCCGCGCGACCGGACGCCGGGCCGTCGGCAGCCGACGTCCTCGACCCGCCGGTGCTGGTCGTCCGGGCTCGGGGGACCTGCGTCGTCCCCGAGCGGAACCGCCGAGCGACCTGAAGGAGCACGGGACGAGGCGACCGGCCGGTGGTAAGCGAACCGTAAGCGTCGGCCGGGAGAATCCAAGCGGGGCCCGTTCGAAAAACGCGCCCGTTGCTTCGAGCCTTCTTCTTGCATTCCGTAAAGAGGTCGTCAACGATGGTTCAGGATCCCAATTTGTCGTCTTTCGGACTCGCGCCCAACGTGGCCGCCGGACTGGCGTCGTTCTTCAGCTGGCTCGGCGGGTTGGTCATCCTGCTCGGCAAGCCGCCGCAGCCGTGGGTCCGTTTCGTCGCGGTGCAAGCGATCGTGCTTGCCATCGCGTACTTCGTCATCCAGATCGCGTACACGGTCCTCAGCATCATCCTCGGCATCGCGCACCTCGGCGCGGTCGCGCTGATCCTGTGGCCGATCGACATGCTGGTGGGAATCGCGTTCTTCGTGTTCTGGCTGATCTCGACGATTCAGGCGTTCCAGGGCAAGGCGTACCGCATCCCGTTCATCGCGCAGTACGCCGACCGCTGGGTGCCGGCGTCGGCGTCGCTGTAGCAGCCGTAGCGCCCTAAAGCCCCACGCTCGCGAGCAGCGCGCCTTCTCCGAGGCTGCGCAGCTTCGCGTATGCGACGTCGCGGCGCATCGGCGCCATGCCGCAGTTCGTCGATGCTACGATCCGCTCGTCCGGCAGATAACGCCGGGCGAGTGCGATCGTGCGGGCGACGTCGTCCGGCGACTCCACCGCGTCGCTCGCCACGTCAATGACGCCGACGGCGACCGTCTTGTCCCCGGCGAGCGCGAGCACGTCCGGCGGTACGTGCGAGCCGGCGAGCTCGATCGAGATCTGATCGACGCAAGAGCGCGCCAGCAGCGGCAGCACGTGCGCGTACTGGTCCCAGCGGTCGCCGAGGTTCGCCTTCCAGTGCGCGTTCGCCGGGATGCCGTAGCCGTAGCACACGTGCACGGCCTTCGTGCACGAGGCGGCGCCGAGCGCGGTGTCGATCGCGTCGATCCCCCACGCCGCGACCTCGTCGAAGTAGACGTTGAACGCCGGCTCGTCGAGCTGGACGACGTCGACGCCGGCGGCGACGAGATCGGCGATCTCCTCACGGATGGCGCGGGCGAACGCGAACGCCAGATCGGCACGATTGCCGTACGCTTCGTCCACGACCGTGTCGACCAGCGTCATCGGGCCCGGAATGGTGATCTTGAGCGTGCCGTCGGTGAGCGTTCGGGCGAACCGCACGTCTTCGCCGTGCACCGAGCGGACGCGGCGAACTTCGCCCGTTACCGTCGGGCACACCGCCTCGTAGCGGTCGTCGCGGATGCCGCGCGTGCTTCGCTTGGCCGCGTCGACCCCGGCGAGCCGCTCGGCGAAGCCGTGCACGAAATGCTTGCGCGCCTGCTCGCCGTCCGTGACCGTGTCGATGCCCGCGCGCCGCTGCTCGGCCACCGCGATGCGCACCGCGTCGCGCTGCGCCTCGGCGAGGTCGTCGCCCTCGAGCCGCCATGCCGGGAAGATTCGCTCCGGCTCCGCGAGCCACGCGGGCTTGGGCAAGCTGCCTGCGATCGTCGTGCGCACCGCCATGGGCGGCACATACGTCACCCGCTCGGCGCTTGCCCCCGCGCCAGCTCGCCGAAGTACTTCAGAACCAGATCGGAGTACGACACGCCGTCGGTGTGCGTGGTGAACTTGCCCACGTCACCGTCTGCGTGTCCCGCCTCGGCGCCGCCGCGCCCGCCGTTGTACTCCGCGGCCACGCAGCGGATCAAGTCGTCGCCGGTCACGCCGTACTTCGCGTTCCAGTATTGCGTCGCGGGCTTGAGAAAGTGCTCGATCGCGTACGCGGCGTTCGACGTGGGGTCTTGCCAATCGTTGGGATACGACGCCGTCAGCTGAAAGATGCCGTGGCCGCCGTCATCGGAGACGAACGTCGCCGGCGTCTTGCCGAGCGTCGAGATCCAGCCTGCGACCTTGATGGTTTCTTGCCAGCCGTGCGCATACAGCCAGCACGGCGGAAAGCCGGCGGCCTCTGCCGCCGCTTGGATCTCCGGACCGTACGCCAACCCCGCGGGCAGTCCGGCGCCTGAAACGCCCAAAAGCATGATGTGCTCCACACCGGCCGCGAGTGGACGAAAAAATCGGAAGCGGGCGGCCGGATGCGCCGTTCGACGGGGACGGCCGGGATGCTTCTGGGAACACCGCGGACATCGATGCGTCTGGACAAGTTCATGAAAGTCTCTCGTCTCGCGAAGCGGCGCGCCGAAGCGAAGGACGGCATTGAAGCGGGACGCATCACCAAGGACGGACGCGCCCTCAAGCCGGGCTACGAGGTGAAGCCCGGCGACGTGCTCGTCATTCACTACCGTTCGAAGTTTCTGACCGTGCGCGTGATCAGCGTGCCGGAGCGCGTCCTGCCGTCCCTCAAGCCCGCGGACCTCTACGAGATCGTCGACGAGCGGCGCGACGACCCCGTCGACTGGCTCGGCTGAACGTGCCTGAACGTTCCCGATTGTCGGCAGATGCCAAAGACGCGCTGGCGCGCGACGTTCCGCACGATGCGAGCGTGCGTGCCGCGCTGCGCGAGGGGCTCGCATACTACGGTGGCGTCGACACGGACGGCCAGATCGTGTTCCGCACGCGCCGTCCCGCCGTCGCGCGCCTCGCGCGCACGCTCTTCGACGATGCGCGCACCGGCGCACCGGTGCGACGGGGTCACGACACGCGCCTGTACAAGGCGACGACCTTCGAGATCGACCTGGGTCCCGCACCGCCTGCACCGCCCGAGCGCCGTCGCCGGCGCGACGAGCGCCGCGCGGAGCTGCGCGCGGCGTTCCTGTGCGCGGGATCGGTCGCCGCACCGCAGCACGGCTACCACCTCGAGTTCGTGCTGAACGACCCGGTGCGCGCCAAGCGCGTCGCGGGACTGATCGCGGCTGAGGGCATCGAGCCGCGCACGATGTCGCGCAAGGGCCGGATCGTGCTCTACCTCAAGGGGCTGGACGCCATCGTCACGGTGCTGGGCGCGGTCGGCGCGTCCGGCGCGGTGCTGCGGCTCGAGGACGTCCGCGCGGTGAAGGAGACGAAGAACCGCATCCACCGTCTGGTCAACACGGAAGCCGCCAACGTGGTGCGCGCCGCCTCCGCCGCCGCCGCACAGCGAGAGGCGATCCAGTACCTGGCGGACGCGTACGGGCTGCGGAACCTCTCCCCGGCGCTCCGCGAGGCGGCGCAGCTCCGGCTCGCGCACCCGGACGAGACGCTGGCCGAGCTCGGCCGGCGCTGCACGCCCCCGGTCGGGAAAGCCACGATCAACGGCCGCCTCGCGGCGCTGATGCGCCTGGTGAAGCGGCTTCGCGGCCAGCGAGAGGAGCCGGAAGTTTCCTTCGCCTAAAGCGAACGGGCTATGCGCATCGGAATCAACGGCTTCGGCCGGATCGGCCGCAACTTCACCAAGGCACTGCTCGAGCGGTACCCGGAGATGGAGATCGCCGCGGTCAACGACCTGACGAGCGCCGCCGAATGCGCTCACCTCTTCAAGTACGATTCGAACTATGGAACGTTCGGGGGAGCCGTTGCCGCGACGGGCGACGCGATCACCATCGACGGCCGCTCGATCAAAGTTCTGGCGGAGCGTGATCCGGGCAAGCTGCCGTGGCGCGACCTGGGCGTCGACGTCGTCGTGGAGTCGACCGGGATCTTCACCGACGCCGACCGGGCGCGCGCGCACATCGACGGCGGCGGCGCCAAGAAAGTCATCATCTCCGCGCCCGCCAAGGGCGAAGACATCACGCTGGTGCTGGGCGTGAACGGCGATCGCTACGATCCCGCAAAGCATGCGATCATCTCGAACGCGTCGTGCACGACGAACTGCCTTGCGACCGCGGTCAAGCCGATCGTCGACACGCTGGGCTGGGTCAAGGGCTTCATGTCGACGATCCACTCGTACACGAACGACCAGAACATCCTCGACGCGCCGCACAAGGACTGGCGCCGCGCGCGCAACGCGGCGACGAACATCGTGCCGACGTCCACCGGCGCGGCGAAGGCGCTGTACCTGACGATTCCCGAGGTGAAGGGAACGTTCGACGGCTTCGCGCTGCGCGTCCCCACGCCGACGGTATCGATGGTGTATCTCGTGGTGCAGACGAAGAAAGAGACGACGCGGGACGAGCTCAACGCGATTTTGCGCGGCGCGGCGGCGAACGGCTTGAAAGGCTACGTCGAGTACACCGAAGAGGAACTCGTCTCGAGCGACTTCAAGCGCAACCCGCACAGCTCGATCATCGACGGCAAGCTCACCAACGCGAACGGCGACCTGATCCAGATCGCCGCGTGGTACGACAACGAGTGGGGCTATTCGTGCCGCTTGGCCGATCTCGCCCGCATGGTCGCTTCGAAGGTTCCCGCAGCGGCGTGAGCCTGCGCTTTCGCATCATCGCCGCCGCCGCCCTCATTGCGGCGGCGGCCTGCGTCCGTGCGCCCGCCGAGGCGCGGACGCTCGCGCTCGACGATTTGCGAATGCTGGCCGGCGTCACGACGCCCGCGCTGTCGCCGGACGGCAAGCGCGCAGTCGTCGTCGTGACGCGCATCGAGTGGAACGACGACCGCTACGACCGTGACCTCGACCTGATCGACGTCGCGACGCACGCGCGCCGCACCCTGACGTACCACCGCCGCGGGCTGTCCTCGCCGCGCTGGTCGCCCGACGGCACGAAGCTCGCCTTCATCGCCGAGGCGCCCGCGGCGCCCGGACAAACGGCGTCGACGCCGCAAGTCTTCGTGATGCCGATGGACGGCGGCGACGCTCGTCCCGTGACGGACGCGCCGGGCGGCGTCGATCAGTTCGCGTGGCGCCCGGACGGTCGCGCGCTCGCGTACGCGGCTTCGGACGCGGCGCCGAAGAAAACGGGCGCCGATCGCTTCCACGACGCGTTCGTCGTCGGTAACACGCCGATCACGGCGCGCAAAGCTCCCCCGCCCGTCCACCTCTTCGTCGCCGACATCGAGCCCGGCGCGAAAGCGCGCCGGCTCACGCACGCGGAAGGCAGCGTCGCGACCGGCGAGGCGCAGTCGACGATCTCGTGGTCGCCGGACGGCAAGACGATCGCGTTCGTGCTCTCGCCGAACGCCGTGCTCAACGACGCGGACCGCGCCCACATCGACCTCGTCGACGTCGCGAGCGGAAAGCTGTCGCGGCTGACGTCGCATGCCGGGTACGAAGCCGACCCGCGGTTTTCGCCGGACGGCAGCCACGTCGCGTACACGCACTCGGAAGGCGACAATCAGATCACGCTGACCGAGGCGTGGGTCACGGCGCCGTCCGCCGGCAACGGAACGCCGGTCTCGCACGCGTTCGACCGCGCGGTGCACGACCTCGCATGGCTGCCCGACTCCAGCGGCATCGCGTTCAGCGCGCACGACGGCACGTCCAATGCGATCGTGCGCGCGACCGTAGCCGGCGGCAAGGAGTCGCTGGACCGCGTCGATCTCGGCGATCTCACCGTCAGCTCGCCGCTGGACGGCGCGATCGCGAAGGACGGCGCGATGGTGTTCGTCGCCACGACGCCCACGCGACCGGCCGAGCTCTACTACCGCCCGCCCAGCGGCGCGCCGGTTCGCCTGACCGATTACAATGCGGCCGTTGCGGCCCTCGATCTCGGCAAGGCCGAGCGCATCACCTTCGCGACGTCGCTGGGCACGAACGGCGACGCCGTGCTCTACACGCCGCCCGGCTACGTCAAGGGCCGCACCTACCCGCTGGTGGTGCATATCCACGGCGGTCCCACCAGCGCGTCGCTGCTCGGCTTCGACCGCCAGGCGCAGCTCATGGCCGCGCACGGATGGCTCGTCCTCGAGCCGAACTACCGCGGCAGCGACAACCTCGGCTACGCCTACCAGCACGCCGTGCAGTACGATCCCGAAGAGGGACCCGGCAAGGACGTGATGGCGGCGGTCAACGCGGTCCGCGCGCGCGGCATCGTCGACGATCGCCGCATCGCCGTCGGCGGTTGGAGCTACGGCGGCATCATGACGGCCTGGATGATCTCGAAGTACCACCTCTGGCGCGCGGCGGTGTCGGGTGCGTCGGTCAACGACTGGTTCACGGACTATGGAACCGCCGACGACCTGGATGCCGACAAAGCGCTGTTCCACGGATCGCCGTACGTCGGCGACAACGCGGCGGAGTACCGGCGCGCATCCGCGATCACGTACGCGCGCGACGTCACCACGCCGGTGCTGATCCTGTCCGACGTCGGCGACAACCGCGACCCGTTCGCAACGTCGTCGATGTACTACCACGCGCTGCACGACAACGGCAAGGACGCGACGTTCGTCGCGTATCCGGTCGAAGGGCATTTCCCGAACGATCCGGTGCGGACGGCGGACGTGTACGCGCGGTGGATCGGCTTCTTCGCGCAGCGGCTGCGGTGATCGGAGGCCGGCCGCCGTGTGCACCGTCCTTCTGCTGCTGCGACCCGGTCACGCCTGGCCGCTGATCGCCGGCGCAAACCGTGACGAGCGCCTCGACCGCGCCTTTCTTGCCCCGGGTCGCCACTGGCCCGATCAGCCGCACGTGCTCGCCGGGTACGACGTCCCGGGCGGCGGAAGCTGGTTCGGCGCGAACGACGACGGCGTGTTCGCGACGATCGTCAACGGCATGGACCGGCTCGGGCCGCTCCCGGGCAAGGCCAGCCGGGGTGAGCTCGTGCTGCGCGCGCTGCGCGAGCGCGACGCGACGGCCGGCGTGAACGAAATCGCCGCGCTGGAGGCGCAGCGCTACCGCGGCTTCACGCTGATCGTCGCCGACCGGGCGCGCGCCTTCGCCGTGCGGGGCGACGAGCACACGATCCGCGTCGACGCGCTGAGCCCGGGGCACCATCTCGTCACGCCCGACGGGTGCGACGTGCCGTCGTCACCGCGATTCGCCGCGCACTTCCCCGCGTTCGCGGCGCAGCCGCCGCCGGATCCCGGCCGCGACGATTGGAGCGGCTGGGAAGAGCTGTTACGGCGCGTCGACGAGGACGATCCGCACCGCGCGCTCACCGTCGTCACGCCGCACGGCTTCGGCACCGTCTGCAGCGCGCTGATCGCCGTCCCGCGCGAAGCCGGCGCGCTCGCGCGCATGCGCTTCGCGAACGGCCCGCCGACCCGAGCACCGTACGAACCCGTCCAAGGAGCGACATGCGTTTGCGGAGCCTGAAAGACGCGGCCGTGCGCGACGCGCGCGTGCTGCTGCGCGAAGACCTCAACGTCCCGATGAAGGACGGTGCGATCGCCGACGAGACGCGCATCACCGCGGCGCTGCCGACGCTGCGCTGGCTGCGCGACCACGGCGCGAAGACGGTGATTCTCTCACACCTCGGCCGCCCGGACGGCAAGCCGAATCCCGCGTACTCGCTGCGTCCCGTCGCCGCCCGCCTCTCGGAGCTGCTCGGCACGGACGTGCGCTTCGTCGGCGACTGCATCGGCCCGGACGCCGTCGCCGCGTCGCGCGCGCTGCCGGACGGCGGCTTCGCGCTGTTCGAGAACGTTCGCTTCCATCCGGAAGAGGAGGCGAACGATCCGGCGTTCGCGCGCGAGCTCGCGCTGTCCGGCGATCTCTACGTCAACGACGCGTTCGGCACGGCGCACCGCGCGCACGCGTCGACGGCCGGTGTCGCGGCCGACCTGCCCGCGTACGCGGGCTTCCTGATGGAGGGGGAGCTTGCGGCGCTGGCGCGGCTCACCGAGCATCCCGAGCATCCGTTCGTGTGCGCGATCGGCGGCGCCAAGGTGGTCGACAAGGTCGGCGTGTTCGAGAACCTGCTCGCGAAGGTCGACGCGTTCGTGATCGGCGGCGGCATGGCCAACACGTTTCTCGCAGCGCAGGGCATCAACGTCGGACGATCGCTGCGCGACCCCGACCTCATGCCCGCGCAGCGCATCATCGCGATGGCGCTCTCAAAGGGCGTGCAGCTGCATCTTCCCACCGACGCCGTCGTCGCCGACGCGTTCGACGCCGACGCCACGGCGCGCACCGTTCCGCTGGCGGCCGTCGGCGACGCGATGATCCTCGACATCGGCCCCGAGAGCGCGCGCGCATACGCAGTGGTGCTGCGCGGCGCGAAGACGATCGTGTTCAACGGTCCGATGGGCGTCTACGAGAAGGCCCCCTACCGCGAGGGGACGCGCGTCGTCGGTCAGGCGATCGCCGAGGCGACGCGCGCCGGGGCCGTCAGCGTGGTCGGCGGCGGTGACGCTGCGGCGGCGGCGCACGCGCTCGGCTTCGCGGACGCGATGACGCACGTGTCGACGGGCGGCGGCGCGACGCTCGAGTTCCTCGAAGGCAAGGCGCTGCCGGGCGTCGTCGCGCTGGAGCAGCATGCCGCGCAACCCTAAGCCGCTGATCGTCGGGAACTGGAAGATGAACAAGACGATCGAGGAGGCGCGAGGGTTCGCGGCAGCGCTGCGGTTGCAGCCGCTGCCGCTCGACGCCGTCGACGCGGTCGTCGCGCCGCCGTTCACCGCGCTGTGCGCGGTGCGCGACGCGCTGGCGGGCATGGCGATCGGGATCGGCGCGCAGAACGTCGCCTGGGCCGACTCGGGCGCCTTCACGGGGGAGATCTCGTCGCCGATGCTGCTCGACTGCGGCGTGCGGTGGGTCGTGATCGGCCACTCGGAGCGGCGTGCGATGTTCGGCGAGTTCGACGAACGCGTGAACGAAAAGGCGCACGCGGCCCTCCGGCACGGGATCACGCCGATCGTCGCGGTGGGCGAGACCGCGGAGGAGCACAAGGCAGGCCGAGCGCGCGAGAAGGTGTGCGGGCAGGTGCGCGCCGCTTTCAGCGGGATGGCGCCGGCCGACGCGGCGCGTTGCGTCGTCGCCTACGAGCCGATCTGGGCAATCGGCACCGGAACCGCCGACACGCCGTCCGAAGCGAACGCGATGATGGGCGATATTCGCGCAGCAGTGCCCGGTCTGGAATTCTCCCGGATCCTCTACGGCGGCAGCATGAAGCCGGACAACGTCGAGGAGTTCGTGCGGCAGCCGAACATCGACGGCGGACTCGTGGGCGGAGCGAGCTTGTCGGCGGACTCGTTCGCCGCGCTGCTCGAAGGCGCGCGGCGCGGGGCGGCCGCATGAGCCGACGCAAGCCGTTCGTTCTCGCGATTCTCGACGGGTGGGGCACGACGAAGGAGACGCGCGGCAACGCGATCCTCGCGGCCGATCTCCCGAACTGGACGCGGATGCTCGCGACGTATCCCCACACGCTGGTGGAGGCGAGCGGTGAAGCCGTCGGCCTTCCGAAAGGCGTGATGGGCAACAGCGAGGTCGGCCACATCAACATCGGAAGCGGACGCGTCGTTCCGCAAGGCGTCGTGGTGATCGACGAAGAGATCGCGAGCGGCACCTTCGGCCGGAACGCAACGTTGCGCGCGTGCATCGATCACGTTCGCAGCTCCGGCGGCACGTTGCACTTGATGGGACTGCTGTCCGACGGCAAGGTGCACAGCTCGCTCGACCACGTCGAAGCGCTGATCGACGTGATCGCCCACGCGGGCGTTCCGCTCGCGGTAGATGCGTTTCTGGATGGCCGCGACACGCCGCCGAAGTCCGCGCAGACATACATCGCGCGCCTCGAACGCAAGCTCGCCGAGCGCGACCGCACCGGCGCGATCGCGACGGTCTCCGGCCGCTTCTACGCGATGGACCGCGACAAGCGCTGGGAGCGCACGCGCAAGGCATACGACGCGCTGGCGAACGGCGCCGCGGACTGCCGTTTTCCGACGGCGCAGGAAGCGCTCAAAGCCGCATACGACCGCGGCGAGACGGACGAGTTCGTCGTGCCGACGATCGTCGGCGAGCCGCGCCCCGTCAAGGACGGCGACGCGTGCATCTTCTTCAACTTCCGGCCCGACCGCGCGCGCCAGCTCACGCTCGCGTTCAGCGACCCCGGCTTCGACGCGTTCCCGGTCCGCCGGCTGGGGAACGTGCTCTTCGCGACGATGACGCGCTACGAGGAGAACTTTCCGAACCCGGTGCTCTTCGGGCCGCGGCCGCAGTACCACGTCTTCGGCGAGGTCGTCGCAGACGCAGGCCTGACCCAATTGCGTCTCGCGGAAACCGAAAAGTACGCGCACGTGACGTACTTCTTCAACGGCGGCCGCGAGGACGTGTTCCCCGGCGAAGACCGCATCCTGATCCCGTCCAACCGCAGCGTCGCGACGTACGACCTCGCGCCGGAGATGTCGGCCAACGACATCACCACGGCGGCAGTCGAAGACGTCTCGCACGCGCGCCACGATCTCATCGTGATGAACTTCGCGAACGCCGACATGGTCGGGCACACCGGCGTCTGGGACGCGACTGTCTCGGCAGTCGAAACGCTCGACGTCGCGCTCGGCCGGCTCGAGCACGCCGTGCTGAGCGCGGGCGGCATCCTCGCGATCACCGCCGACCACGGCAACGCCGAGGAGAAGATCGATGCCGACGGCAACCCGCTCACCGCGCACACGACGAACCCCGTGCCGCTGCTGCTCGTCTCGTCGCAGCCGCTCGGAAGCCTCGCGAGCGGCGGCGCCCTCGGCGACATCGCGCCGACGCTGCTGCCGCTGCTCGGCCTCACCGTCCCGAGCGAAATGACGGGCCGCAACCTGCTAATCCCGTCATCCTGAGCTTGTGGTTGTCATCCTGAGCTTGTCGAAGGACGCACCATGAAGCGCAAAAACATCGAACGCGCCGCCGATCTGCTGCGCGACAAGGCCGGCGGGGACGTCGAGTGCGCGATCGTGCTCGGCTCCGGATTCGGAGCGGCGCTGCGCGAGCGCATCGTCGGCGTGACGATCCCGTACCGCAAGATCGACGGCATGCCGGAGCCGACCGTCGCCGGGCACGCCGGTGAAGCGCACGTCGGAACGCTCGCCGGAACGCGTGTCGTCGCGTTCAGCGGACGCTTTCACCTGTACGAGGGCCGCGCGGTTGCCGACGTGATCGCGCCCGTGCTCGTCGCCGCGCGGGCCGGCGCGCGGACGTTCGTGCTCACGAACGCCGCGGGCGGGCTCGATCCGGCGTTCGCGCCCGGCGACGTGATGCTGATCGCGGATCAGATCAATCTGACGGGCGCGAGCCCGCTGCTCGGCCCCGAGCTTCCGCCCGGCGTGACGCTGCGCTTCACTGACATGGCCGACGCGTATTCGTCGTCGCTGCGCGAGCGCGCGCGACACAGTGCGAACGAGCAGGGCATCGCGCTGCGCGAGGGCGTCTACGCGGGCCTCGCCGGTCCGGCGTACGAGACGCCGGCCGAGGCGCGCTACCTGCGCACGATCGGCGCCGACGCGGTCGGCATGTCGACCGTGCTCGAGGCGATTGCGGCACGCGCGCTCGGCCGGGACGTCGTCGGCTTCTCGCTGATCACCAACGTGCACGGCGCCGGCGCGCCCACCTCGCACGACGAGGTCCTCGACGTCGCGGCACGCGGCGCGGAGTCCGTCGGCTACCTCGTCGAGAGCCTCGTCGCGCCCCGGGCGTAGATCGCCGCGATCGCAGGAACTTTCCCACGCTGCCAGGCAACCCAGGCGCAAGCCGTTTTTCACGAAGGGGTGGCATGGTGCACGCTCGTTTTTCGATGGGTCTGATCGGCGCGTTCGCTCTCGCGGCCGGCGCTCTGGTCGCGGGCTGCAGCGGCGGCGTCACAACGACGCCGGCGGTCGACGCCGGGCACCCGCTCGGCACGCGCGCGGTCCAGAGCCTGGGCGCCTACAACGTCGACAAGACGAAGACCGTCGTCGCGGGCATCTCCTCGGGCGGCTTCATGGCGGTGCAGCTCCAGGTCGCATACTCGAGCACGTTCCACTTCGCCGCGATCTACGCCGGCGGGCCCTATTACTGCGCGCAAGACAGCCTGAGCACCGCGCAGACGACGTGCCAGTACGCGACCTCGAGCTCGCTCTCGGCATCCGAGACCTATCTCGACGCGCAGTCAAAGGCCGGCACCATCGACCCCGAAAGCAATCTGAGCGGTCAGAAAGCGTACCTGTGGTCGGGCACGTCGGACTACACCGTCGAGCAGAAGACGATGAACGACCTCAACTCCGAGTACCAGCACTACGGCGTGTCCACGAAGTACGACAACACCTACGCGGCCGGACACGGCTGGGAGTCGCTGGACGGCGAAGTCGCGTGCGGCACGACGGCCAGCCCATACATGATCGACTGCAGCAACTACGACTCGCAGAAGACCTGGCTGACGTTCTTCTACGGTTCGGTCAACGCGCGCAACACCGGCGCTTCGACCGGGTCGCTCATCAACTTCGATCAGACGGCGTACGGCGGCGGCTCGAACGATCTCGACACCAACGGGTACCTGTACGTCCCGGGCACGTGCGCGCAAGGCCAGCAGTGCCGCCTCATCGTCGCGCTCGACGGCTGCGTGCAGACGCAAGCGTCGATCGGCACGAAGTTCATCACGGAAGCCGGGCTGAACGAGTACGCCGACACGAACAACCTGCTGATTCTGTACCCGTACCAAGTGTCGAGCAGCACGCCGAACAACCCGAACGGGTGCTGGGACTGGTGGGGCTACGAGACGTCGACGTACGCGCTGAAGAGCGGCCCGCAGATGACGGCGATCAAGAAGATGGTCGATCGCATTCAGTCGGGCACGACGTCCACGCCGACGCCGACACCGGTGCCGACGGCGACGCCCACCGGCGGCCCGACGCCCACGCCGACCCCGACGCCGCACGTCACGCCGACGCCGGTGCCGACCGCGAGCCCGTCGCCGACCCCCAAGCCCGTCTGCTACACGGGTTCGAACTACGCGCAAGTGCAAGCCGGTCGCGCGCACGACAGCGTCGGGCTACGCCTTGGCGAACGGCTCGAACCAGAACATGGGCCTCGACAACGTCTTCTATCAGACGACGCTCAAGCAGACCGGCCCGAACTACTACGTCATCGGCACCTGTCCGTGACAACAAGGCGACGCCGGGGCTCGCGTGAAGGGCCTGCAGCGACGGAATAGCCGAGGACGTTTCAGTCCGTAGCGGCGGCCCAGGTGCCGCCGCTACGGCTGCGCGCTTCGTAGAAGCTGTTGTGCCGCGACGCGCTCGTGCTCGCGAAACGGGCACTCGCTCGCGGCTTGCCGGAGCGCCGGAAGCGCCCCCGCTTTGTCGCCGCCCGAGAGCCGGTACGCGGCGCCGTAGAAGCGCGCCTCGCACAGCTGCGTGCTCGCGGTGAACGGATCGGGCGACGCTGCGGCGGCGACGAGCCCGCTAGCCGGCGCGCGCTCGAGAAAGACGCGAATCGCCGCCGCCGGCCATGGGGAATCGCTCGCCAGCGCGTCGGCATTCGGCAGCGCGGGCGCGCGATGGAGCGCGCGGCTCGCGAGCAGCAGCCACAGCGCCGCATAGGGATCGTGCGCGTTGAGCAGCAGCGCGTGCTGCGCCGCGCCGAGCGCGCCGGTCGCGTCGCCGGTCGCGAAGTCCAGCATGGCGACGTCGACGAACGCCTGAGAGAACTTCGGCTCGGCGTTCGTCGCCGCGAGAAGATCGGACTTCGCCTTCGCGACGTCTCCGCGCGCGAACCACGCGAATGCTCGCGAAATGTACGGATAGGAGTACGCCGGATGCGCCGTCACGGCAGCGTCGAACTCCTCGGTTGCGGCCTCGTAGTAGCCCAAATGGGCATACGCCAAGCCGAGCACGTACCGCGCCTGCGAGTCGTCCTGCATGCGCCCGTGGTACTGCGCGATCGCGAACGCAGCGTCGGCCGTCGCAAGGTCGTCGTCACCGCGTGCCTCCTCGATCATCGCTTTGAGCGCGTACGCGTCGGCGCCCGCCCCGGCGACATTCCCGGAAAGGGCCGCGTCGACGTCGGCGAGCGCGCGTGTAAAGTCGCGCTCGCTGTAGTGCACCGTCGCGAGGCCATAGTGGCCATAATACGATTTCGGATCGGAGCGCACCAAAGCCGCGTAGTCGGCCGACGCGCCGCCCAAGTCCCCCGCGGCGCGACGAGTCTCTGCCCGCGTCAGCAGCGCCGTCGCATCGTCCGGATACTGCGCGATCACCGCGTCGCACGTGCCGGCCGGGCGAATTTCGTCGACGTGGACGAACGAGACGATGGGACTCCCCGGCTCGACCTCCGCCGTCGCTCCAACCTTCGTCAGGGCGGTGGCCGGCACGCCAACCTGCGCGAGGTCGTCACGGCTGATCCACCCGCGGTCCGAGACGCCGACCGTCGGGTCATCGCGCGGCAGCGACTTCGCGACCGCGGCGAAGCCCTCACGCTTGACGCGTAGCGCGATCGCGGGCGCCTGCGCGCCATACCCACCGACCGCAGTGAGGTGCAAACGCTCGGGTACGGCGCACGCGGCGAGGAGGATGCTTGCGAGCATGTGCCGAGACCGTACTTCGTGAGGGACCCGGCGCCCTGGCGGGCGCGCACGTTCGCGGCCGTCGCTACGGCGGTGCTCGTCTTCATGCCGGCGTTCGCGCGTGCGCAGACGCCGCCGCCGTGGACGCTCCTCGTCCGCGGGCAGCCGCTCGCGATGGACGACGTCGTGCAAGTCCTGCAGCTGGAGTTCGCCGTCAGCGGACTGCAGCCGCTGACGAAAGCCCGCGCAGCCATGCCCGCCTACGCGCCGTACGTCTATTTCGCCGGACGCGCGGCGGACGGAAAGCCGCTCGTCTGGGCATCAGCAGCGGATGGTGGCGAAAACGGCCCGTCCGACGCGCTCCGCGCGGAAGTGCAGCGAGAGATGCTCGCGGCAGGCGTCCTCGGCGCGCTCGACCGAGGATTGGGCGGCGTGACGCTGCAACGGCTCTACGCCGCCGTACGCGACGATTCGAGGGCGCGCACCGAGCTCGGCCTTGCGCTGGTCGACGCCGTCAAGGCCGCGTCGGACTGGACGGTCGCGGCTTCAGCGGCGAACCGTCGCTGGGTGTTTGCCACCCTGCAAGCCGGCATGTCGCGAAGCGACGCGTACGCGTTGCTCGGCACGCGGAAGCTCGACGCGACGACACCCGCCAGCGGCGAGGCGTACGTCGATCTGCCGGGCGAGTTCCAAGTCGGCTGCAGCTTCTCGAACCGCATCACGATCGCGTTCGACGCGGCCGACCGCGTGAAAAAGCTCGACCTGAGCCCGCCGAAGCCAAACTGCTTGTAAGCCTGCGCAGGTGCCGGTCGCCTCACCGCAGGCGCGCTCGTCTACTCTCTGAGTGTGCTGTACACGCGCAAAGCCGCTTAGCGCAACCGATAACTCCCGCTCGGATCGATCTCCAGACGGCGCGGGCCGATCGTGATCGAGCGGACGGCGTGATCCCAGAACGACTTCGCTCGCACCCCGATCGGGCGCAGCGTTGCGATCAGCGCCCGCGTGCGCGCCGAGATCGCGATGGTGTCGCGCTGCCACGGCGGATGATCGCGCGGAAGCGACGTCCGCGTCGAGCGCGGGCAGCACCTCATCTCCGGCGAGAGCGATCGGCCCGATCGGCGCCTGCGCTACCGTCTCCGACGACGGCGGTGCGGTGGTTGCGTCCTTCACGCGGTTGCCGTCAGCGACGAGCGCAGCCGCTCGAGCGCGTTCAGGTGCAGTTGCGAGACGCGCTGCGGCGAAACGCCAAGCGGCTCGACCAGCTCACGCAGCCGCTTGTCGCCGAAGTAGTGCGCGACCACGATGCTGCGCTGGCGCGGGCCGAGCGCGGCGATCGCCGCGTGCACGCGCCGGCGCTCCAAGCGTGCCGCGACGACGCTCTGCGGATCGCCCGACCAGTCCGGCTCGATGCGCTCGCCGAGCGGCAAGACGTGGTCGAGCGACAGCGGCGTGCGGCGATGCACCTCGGCGCGCGCCGCGGCGACCGCCGGTAAGCGCCGCTCGAGGTCGGCGAAACCCGGCATCGTTCCCGTTTGCTGCGCGGCGCGATAGCGTGCGATGCTCGCCGCGCGCATCGTCCGCCGCGTCCGTTCCGAGACCGGGTCCATGCGGCGCACGCCGTTGAGCACGGCGCCGAGGATCACGCGGCGCGCGTAGTGCTCGAGCGGGACGCCGCGTGACGCGTCGAACGCGTCGACGGCGCGGATCAGGCCGACGCATCCGTCGCCGATCAAGTCCTCGACGTCGGCGACGGGCACCATGCGGTGCACGCGGCGCGCGATCGCGCGCACCAGCGGCAGCAGCGCGCGGATGCGCGTCTCGCGCTCGTCGGCACTCATCGCCGGTTGCGCAGGAACAGCGCGTCGGCGACGCTTCCCGCAGCGATCTCGCCGATCGGGCCGAGGCCGTTCGCCAGAGGTTTGAGGATCGCCCGGAACAGCACGGCCGCGGCGATCGCCTCGGACGCGCCCTTCGACGAGCTCAGGGTGACATCGGGGTCGCCCTTCGACAGGCTCAGGGTGACACTGGCGGGGGCGCCCTTCGACGAGCTCAGGGTGACGTTGGCGCTGGGGACGATTTTCTCGGTGTACATTGGGTTAGCCGCGGTGCAGGTTGTTCACGATGCGCAGCATCTCGTCGGCGGCTTGCACGCCCTTTGCGTTGGCTTCGTACGCCCGCTGCGCGCCGAGGATCTGCATCATCGCCTCGACAATCGAGACGTTCGACCGCTCGAGCATGCCGAACGCGATCGCCGGACCTCCGCGCGCGCCGGGTGCGAACAGGCGCGCGCGCCCGGATTCGGCCGTCGCCGCGAACAGCGTCGCACCGAGCGGGCGCAGCCGCTCGGGCGACGCGAACGCCGCCAGCCGCATGCGCGCGACCGTCCGGGCCTTCGCCGCGGGCGTGTCGACGACGACGCGCCCGTCGCGTTCGACGCGCACGGCGAGCGCATCGCCGGGGATGCGCACGCCGGAGAGCGTCCATCCCGCCGCGTTGCGCAGCGACCCGTCCGCTTCGCGCGCGAACTCACCGTTGCGCGTGTAGGCTTGCGCGCCGTCGCGCTCGACCGCGAAGAAGCCGGCGCCGTCGATCGCCACGTCGAACGGCCCGCCGCTGCGCACGAGCTTGCCCTGCGCGAACACGGCATGCTTGCCGACCGCGGTCGTGCCGAGCCCGAGCGCGCCGGCACGAACGTCGGCGAACGTCGCCGCCACGCCCTTGAAGCCGGCGACATCGGCGTTCGCAAGGTTGTCGGCGACGATCTCGAGCTGCGTCTGCTGCGCCGCCATCCCGCTGGCGGCGGCCTCCATTGCGCGGTTCATTGCACGCGCGCCACGTCGTTCGCGGCTTTCTGTCGCGCATCGTCGATTGCCGCGAGCGTTTTTTCCGCGGTCTCGAACGCGCGCTGTGCCGTCAGCACCGCGAGGGTCTCGCCGATCGCGTTGACCGCGCTAGTCTCCAGGGCGCCCGCCATGACGCGTGTCCCCGCCGGCAGCGGGATGCGCTCCACGACGCGGCCGCGATCGTGGATCGCTCCGTCGGCGGCGACCGTCGCGTCTTCGGACACGCGAACGTCGCCGCGCGCGCCGCGCAGACGACGCCCGCGATCGTCGATCAGATAGCCGTCGCGGTCGCGCGTGAACGCGCCGTCGCGCGTCGCATGACCGCCGACGCGAAACGTGCCCTCGCCGAGCAGCGCGAGGTCGAAGCGGCGCCCCGTCGTGTGCACCGCACCTTGCTCTTGCACCGTGCGGCGGCGCACGTCGAGTCCGCTGCGGCCCAGCCGCGTCGTTCCCAGCGTCCGCCGGAAGCCGTCGGTCGAGACGTTCGCGAGGTTGTGCGCGGCGATCTCGAGCTGCGAGCGCGCCGCACGCATCGCGCTCGCCATGAGCCGTTCTCCGTCCATGGCGCGATGGTCGCGGACGGGGATTGCCGGGCCGTTGCCCCGGTGCGACGCCGCCGCGTAAAGAAGGCGCGGCCGCCCTAAAGGGAGCGACCGTTCGCGCCGATTCCCCGAGTGCGACGCCCGGGGTGGGACGTCATCCCGCCTACCGAAGGGGGCTCATTTGCTCGCGTCGTCCGTTTTCGATGTGCGACGGCTGTCGATCGTATCGCGAATCATCGCGCTCGCGACGCTGTCGGTCATGGTGCTCACCGCCGTGCTGATCTTCGTCGTTCGCGACCGCGTGCGGACGGCGATCTACGACGACATCTCGGCTCAGGTTCAGACCTCCGAGAACGTGCTGCACGACGCGATCGACGCCAAGGGCACGCCGGCCATGCGCGGCGGGAAACTCACGTTCGGCGGCTGGATCGCCGACGGCGACGAAACGCTCGTCGATCGCGTGAAGAAGCTCACGGGCGCGGACGCGACGCTCTTCGCAGCTCACAGCGGCACGCCGGTGCGCGTGTCGACCACCGTTCAGAAGCTGGACGGTACCGGCCGCGCCGTGAACACGGTGCTCATCGGACCGGCGCTCGCGGCGTTCAAGCGCGGCGAGGGCTACGTCGGCGTGAACCCGATCGCGGGCCGCGACTTCATCGCGCGCTACGACCTCGTGCGCGACGCGCACGGCACGCCGATCGGCATCCTGCTCACCGCGATTCCGCTCACGGCGATGTATCACGCCGTCGACGCAACGATGTTTGCGATCCTCGTTCCCGCGGCGATCGTGCTCATCGTGACGCTCGTGCTGCTGTTTTCCGTCGCTCGGTCGATCGGACGCGGCTTGCGCGCCGTCACCGACGGTCTCGCCGCGATCGTGCGCGACGACGTCGCGGGCTTCGTCGGCGCGTTCCGCGCGCTCGCCCAAGGGGATCTGCGCGCGGCCTTCCGTCCGCAGCGTGCGCGGCTACCGGTTCGCGGGACCGACGAGATCGCACAGCTCTCGACCAGCTACAACGCGCTCGTGGGCGGGCTCACCGCTCTGAGCGACGAGTTCGACACGACGACGGGCGGACTGCTGCGCGTCGTCTCAGGCGTCACCGACGGCGCGGCGGCCCTTTCGATCGCGAGCCGTGAAGCGACGCTCTCCACGGACCAGGCCGCCATCGCGGTCGGCGAGGTGTCGCGTTCCGCCGGCATCGTCGCGCAAGGTGCGCAGATGACGGCCGCCCGCATGCGCGACGGACAGCTCGCCGTCGAAGACCTCTCGCGCGCCGCCGGACAGATCGCCCAAGGCGCGGCCGATCAGGCGTCCGCGGTCGGCGACGCCGCGCAAGCGGTGCAGCGCCTCGACCAGGACATCACGGTGATGGCGCAGATCGGCGAGACGCTTGCGGCCGCCTCGCGCGCCGCGGCGACGGAGACGGCGCGCGGCTCCGAAGCGGTGCGCAGCACCTCCGCGGCGATGTCGACGCTGCGCGACGACGTCACGCGCGTTCGCGCGACGATGGGCTCGCTCGAGGAGCGGTCGGCGGCCGTCGAACAGATCGTCTCCTCGATCGAGGAAATCGCCGACCAGACGAACCTGCTCGCGCTGAACGCCGCGATCGAAGCGGCGAGAGCCGGGGAGCACGGGCGCGGGTTCGCCGTCGTCGCTGACGAGGTCCGCAAGCTCGCCGAACGTGCCGCGTCCTCGACGCGTGAGATCGGCTCGATTCTGTCGGCGATCCGCCGCGAGACGATCGACGCCGCGGCGGCGATGCGCAACTCGGCGAACGCGACCGAGAACGGCTTGGTTCTGGCGGTCAACGCGTCGACCGCGCTCGACGCGCTCGACGCGCGCATCCGCGAGGCGACGACCGTCGCAGACCAGGTCGCGGCGCGCGCGGAACAGATGCGCGCCGCGAGCGCGCAGCTGACGGCGAACGTCGCGAGCGTCTCGGCGATCGTCGAAGAGAACGCCGCGTCGGCCGCGCAGATGAGCGGCACGGCCTCCTCGGTGAGCAGCATCATCACGCCGGTCGCCCGGGCGGCCGAGGATCAGTCGGCGACCTCGGAACAGGCGTCCGCAGCCGCCGGCGAGCTGGCAGCTCAGGTCGAGCAGATGAACGCCAACGCGATGTCGGTGCGCAGCGAGGCCGCGGCCCTGCAGCGCTTGGTCGCGGGCTTCCGTCTGGGCGTCGCGCCCGCGGGGCCCGGCGCCGCGCCGGTGGCGGAGACGCGCCAGCCGGACATGCGCGAGCCGGACGTGCGCGAGCCGGCCTTCGCCGCGGCCGGCTGAACCCGGCGCGCGGCGCCCGCGCCGCACCACCGTCCGGTTCCGGCGAGCCCTCCTCGGCTCGCGCGGGACCTGCGCGTCTCGTGGCGTACAACGACGGGCAACGGCGGACGTGACCTCCCGCCGGAAGGTCGGTAGAGGAAACGGATGGAGATCGGGATCTTGGGCTCCGGCAACATCGGAGGCAACGCTGCGCGCCTGTTCGCTCGGGCCGGACACCACGTTCGCATCGCCAACTCGCGCGGCCCAGAGTCGCTTGCGTCGCTCGTCGCGGAGATCGGCCCGAACGCTCAGGCGTCGACGGCTCAGGAGGCGGTGGACGGCGGCGACGTGATCTTGATCGCGATCCCGTGGACGAAGCGCGAAGAGGCCCTCGGCGAGATCGAAGGCTGGGACGAAAAGATCGTCATCGACGCGATGAACCCGTACACGGAAGATTTCGAGATCGAAGACCTCGGCTCGAAGACGTCCACCGAGTTCACGCGCGCGCTCGTCCCCGGCGCGCGCATCGTGAAGGCGTTCAACACGATCTATTCCAAGCGGCTCAGCAGCGAAGGCAAGCCCAAGGGCACGAAGGGCCGGCTCGCGATTCCGGTCGCGTCGGACGACCCCGCCGCCAAGCGTGTCGTCATGGATCTGATCGACGAGCTCGGGTTCGACCCGATCGACAACGGCGGTCTCGTCGAAGGCGGCCGCAAGCAGCAGCCGGGATCGCCGATCTACAACCAGCCGTTGGGCGCGAAGGAGATGCGCGCGGAGCTCGCGCGCGTCTGACCGCTACCCGCCGATCGTTCGGATCAGTCCGCCGTCGACGGGGATCGTCGTGCCCGTGACGTACGACGCGCGCTCCGACGCGAGGAACGTCACCACCGACGCGAACTCGTCCGGGTAACCGGCGCGCCGCAGCGGCGACTGTTCCGCGCGGTTGCCGAGGCCGGTTTCGCGCAGGCGATCCGTCAGGATCAAACCGGGCGCGACGTTGTTGACGGTGATGCCGTCGGGGCCGAGCTCGTCCGCGAGCATCTTCGCCATGCCGACGACGCCGGCGCGAATCGCCGTCGAGAGCATCGACCCCGGCAGCACCGACTTGACCGACATGCTCACGATGTTGATCACGCGGCTGTGCGCGCCGCGCGGCATGTGCGGCAGCGCGAGGCGCGTCATGCGCACGGTGCTGAGCAGGTTCAGCTCGAACGCCGCGCGCCACGCGTCGTCGTCGAACTTCTCGAACGGCCCGAACGGCGGCCCGCCCGCGTTGTTCACGAGCACGTCGATCCGGCCGAACACGCGCACGACCTCGGCGATGAACGCCTCGGACTGCGCGGCGTCCGTCACGTCGACCGGGATGCCGATCGCGCGGCGCGCGCCGGTGCTCGCGCGAATCGCCACGGCCGTGAGCTCGAGCTGTCCGGCGTCGCGCGACCCGATCGCGACCTCGGCGCCTTCCTTCGCGAGCGACTCAGCGCACGCGCGGCCGAGGCCCTTGGACGCGGCGAGCACCACCGCGACCTTGCCGGCGAGTCCCAGATTCATGCGGCTACTCGACGATTTGGTGCGTGGGCGCGCCGTTGCCCAACGGCAGCTGCTCGGTTGGCAACGTGTCGGCCTTGACCGTCGGCGTCGCGCCGGGCGCGGCCGTGGCCGGTGCGACCGCCGGCGCCGCAGGCGGCCGCTCGAGCAGCGCCAGGTGCGACATCAGCAGCGAGCGCAACTCGCTCTTCGCCTTCTCGGCGGTATCGCTGTGGCGCTGCGCTTCCCGGCGCGACTCGTCGATGCGGTCGCTCAGCGCGGAGATCTCGCGCTCGGCGGTGAGCCGCGCCTCCTGCTTGATGAGGTCTGCTTCCTTGTGCGCCGCGGCCTTGACTTCATCGGCGGTGCGCTGCGCCAAGAGCAGCGTCGACTGCAGCGACTCTTCCATCGCCTTGAAGTGCGAGAGCCGCTCGCGCAGATCTCCGACCTCTCCCTGCAGCGCCGCGCGCGTCTGCGCTTCGTCCTCGAGCGTCTCGATGATCTCGTCCAGGAACTCGTTGACCTCGTTGCGGTCGTAGCCCTGGAGCGACTTCTTGAACTCTTTGTGCTGGATGTCGATGATCGTGATTTTCGCCACTATCGCAGATCCTTGAAGCCCAGCATGCCGTCGTTGTCGAGCTGTTCGCGCACACCGGCGGAATTGACGTTCACGCCCGCGGGGACGACCAGGTAGATCGCCTCGGCAAGCTTCTGGATACGGCCGTCGATCGTGTACGCGACGCCCGACGTGAAGTCGACCACGCGCTGGAGCAGGTTGCGGTCGGCGCCCTGCACGTTGACGATGACGACTTGGCGCGACCGCAGCGCGTCGGCGATCTCGGTCACGTCGGCGAACGAGCGCGGCGCGAACACCGCGACCGAGCCGCCGGGCCGGCGCGAGGCGTCGCTGAGAGGGACGACGTTGCGCTTGGCGCCGACCTCGTCGCCGGCGTACAGCTCGTCGTCGGCGTCTTCCTCGTGGACGGTGAGCCACGATCCGATCCGCGCGAAAAAGCTCATGCGGTCATCCTTTCCTTCCCGGGGCGGGGTCCGAACACGGCGGTGCCGAGCCGGACCATCGTGGAGCCGTGGCGTACCGCGCGCTCCCAATCGGCGCTCATGCCCAGCGACAGCGTCGAGCCGCCGACGCGCTCGAACGCGTCGCGCGCCGTCGCGAAGGCCGCGTCGACGTCGCCGTCGAGCGGGCCGATCGCCATGACGCCGTCGACGGCCAGCCCTTCGTCGCGCAAGCGTGCGGCGAGTGCGGGCGCCTGGGCGGGCGATGCTCCGAACCGTTCGGTGGGTGAGACGTTCACTTGCACGAGAACGCGCAGAGCGCGCCCGGCGTCTCGTGCCGCCTTAGCGAGCGCGACTCCGGCTTCGATCCGGTCGACGCTCTGCACGACGTCGAAGATCCGCACGATCGCCTTCGCCTTGTTCGTCTGCACGTGCCCGATGAAGTGCTTCGTGCACGGCGGCAGGTGCTCGTACTTCGCGCTCGCCTCTTGGACGTAATTTTCGCCCACGTCGGCGATGCCGGCGCCGAGCGCCTCGAGCACGGCGCCGCGCGCGTGCGTCTTCGTCACGGCGAGGATCGCGACGGAACCGCGCTCGCGTCCCGCGGAAGCGGCGACGCCGTCGACGCGCTCGCGCAACGTCGCCACGCGCTCGGCGACCGTTCCGGTAGCGAGGGGCATGGAAAGAGGCCTTCGCCGCGCGGCGCGCGGAAACCCCGCGGCGTGAGCACGATCCGGCGACTCCCGGTTCTTGCGGCGGCGCTCGTGCTCGCGTTCGCGTCGTCGTTCCGGCTCGCATGCGCCGATCCCGCGGGCTCGTCGCTGCGCGGCATCGTCGTCGACGCGACGACGGGCCTCGCCGTCGCAGGAGCCGCCGTCAGCGCGATCGGGTCCGCCGCTCGCGCGGAGACCGCGGCGGACGGGCGCTTCGCGCTGCAGCTCGCGCCCGGCGTCTACCGCCTGCGCGTCGAGCGCTCCGGCTACCAGCCCGCGCAGTCCGACGACGTCGCGCTCCCGTCCGGTACCACCGTCGACATCACGCTGTCCGTGCAGCGTGAGAGTGCGCCGGGCATGATGCGCACGATCGGGTCGACATCGACGAATGCTGCCGCTGCGCTGCTGCGCGCCAGCACGACGTCCGTCACGGTCGGCACCGACGCGCTGCGGGCGCGCGGCGACGAGCGCGCCGGCGACGCGCTGCGGCAACTTCCCGGCATCACGAACGGCATCGCGGGCGACACCGCCGCGTTCGGCGACGATATCCCGCTGCAGCTGCGCGGCCTCGGCACGCTCGAGGCGACGGCGACGATCGACGAGCACCCCGTCGCGTACGGCTTTCCCGGCGGCTACAACTTCCAGCTGTCACCGATCGCGCCGTTCCGCGACGTTGCGGTGACGTACGGGTCCGGCAGCAACGTGCTGGGCACGAGCGCCATCGGCGGCGTGGTCGACTTCCGCACGCTCGTGCCTTCTGCGGAACGCCGCCTCGCGCTCGACGAAGGATGGGGAACGTTCGGCCGCTCCGCCACGACGCTCGCGGCGACCGGCACGGCAGGCCGTGTCGGGTATGCGTTCGCGTACGGCGCGAGCGGGATCGACGGCCCGATCCGTCATCAGGCGATGTACCAGCCGGCAGCCGCGTACGACGTCTCGGCGACGAGCCCCGCCGTGCGCGGGATCGGAACGTACGACGACGACTCGTCGGTTGCGCAGCACGCCGGCCTGGCGAAGCTGGAGTACGATCTAGGCCCGGCCGATCGCGTGATCGCGACGGGCGTCTTCGCCGGCTACTTCGAGAACAAGTCCGGCAACGGCGACGCGGACTATCTCGACGCCGCGCCGGCGCTGGCGTTCGCGCAGTCGAAAGCCGGGACCGGCGGATGCGGCGCCGGGACTCGTGCCGGTGCGCAACGCTGCGAACGGTCCCGGCGGCATCGGCCCAGGCGGCGCTGCGGACGGCGGCAGCCCGTGTCTGCCGGTGGCGCAGTACGCCGCAGCGACGACGGGATTCCAAGGCGCCGGGCCGGCGTACCAGACGTTCGGCCTTGGCGACGTGCAACTCGCCTACGAGCACGGCGGCGCGAGCCGCATCGCGCGCGTCGCGCTGTTCTCCGATCGCTACACCGACCTTGCGAGCCGGCAATTCCGGCTGCCGTTCATCGCGGTTCCGGGCGACAACTTCTCCATCACGGACAATGCCGAGAGCGAAGGCGGCGTCGTGCTCTCCGAAGACTTCGCCGGCAAGAAGAATACCTTCGGGCGCCGGCTACACGTACCTCAACACGGCGTTCGCGCTGACGAAGTCGACGGCGAAGGCGTCGTCGTTCGCATCGCCGGTCGTGCACCAGCAGACGTACGAGCTGCGCGACGTCTACCGCGCGAGCGACGCGCTCTCGGTGTTCGCGAACGTCGCGCTCGCGCAGGCGTCCGCGACGGCATCGTCGTCCGTCGACCCGCGCCTGAGCGTGCTCTACACGCGCGGCAACCGCGACGTCGTGCGGGTCTCGGCGGGAGCGACGACGACGCAGCCGTCGGGGGACATGCTCGACCACCCGTTCGTGCCGCAGCAGCTGGTCGCCGCAGGCGGCGGCGGCGGCGTGCGCTGCGGGGCGCTGAACTCGATCGGCAACGTCCCGTCCTCGGCGCTGCATCCCGAGCGCGGCGTCGACGAAGAGGTCGCCTACGCGCACGGCTTCGGCGGCGACGCGTTCGCGCAGCTCGCGCTCTACGACCTGCACGTCTACGACAAGCTGTACTCGACCATCGTGCCGCTGTCGTCGACCGGCGGAGGCTTCGTCAACGCCGCGTTCCTGGCGCAGCAGCAGGCCGCGATCGCGAACGCCTGTCCGTCGCAAGATCCCGCCTCACTGGTCGGCGTCACCGGCACGTTCAACGTCGGTGCGCTCCACGCGCGCGGCTTCACGCTGTCGGGCCGCGCGCGCATCGACCGCCGCACGTTCGTCGACTATGCATGGGTGCTCGACTCGACCGTGATCGTGTCGGCGCCGCTCCCGCTGCTGCAGTCCAACCTCAAGCTGATCCCGGGCGGGCAGCTGCCGTCGCTGCCGCTCCACACGCTCGACGCGTCGCTCGACCGGATCGTCGGCCGCGCGCTCGACGTGCGCTACGCGTACCACTGGGTCGCCGACAACAACACGAAACGGCTGGCGGCGTACGCGTCGAGCGATCTGCGCGTCAGCGTCCCGGCGGGGCGAGCGGCGCTTTCGCTCGAGATCGACAACCTCTTCGATCAGGACGCCGACATCCGCGGGCTGCTGTACGAGGGCGAGCCGTACGCGCTCAACCGCTACGCGACGCCCGCCGCGTACGTTCCGTACCTCGGCGCCGCGGAATCCGAGCGCTTCGGCCTGCCCGCACGCACGGTGTACTTGAACGCGTCCTACCGCGTCCGGTAGCTAGACGGTGCGGACGTCGACGCGCGCTTCGGTGCGCACGTTGTTCTTGTAGCTGCGCACCAGCATCACGACACCGATCACGATCTGGATCAGGGCGACGAACTGGCCGCCGTCGAGTCCGATCACCGTGAAGCCGGGCTCGCGCCAAATCTCCGCGATCGCGCGCGTGACGCCGTAGATCGTGAACCACGACCACGCGACGACGCCGTCCGGCGGACGCGTGCGGTAGATCAAGAGGATCACCGGCAAGGTGAGGATGTCGAGGATCGCTTCGAAGATTTGCGACGGGTAGCGATACCCGTCGCGAAACGCGGGGAACAAAATGCAGTACGGGTGGTCGGGGATGCACAGCTTGCCCGGCAGCTCGTCGTTGATGAAGTTGACGAGCCGCGTCGTGAAGATGCCGGCGGAGAGCAGCGGGACGATCTCGTCGCCGAGCACGCCGAACGTCAGGCCGGGGTGCTTGCGCAGGAAGAGCACGATCGCGACGATCACGCCGACGAGCGCGCCGTGGAACGCCATGCCGCCTTGCCAGATCGCGATGAAGTTGAGCGGGTGCGCCAGGTACTCGTCGAGGTTGTGTCGCGTGATGACGTCGGCGATCACGAATCCGGCGCGGCCGCCGATCAGCACCCCGACGAGCGCGTACACGAGAAAATCCTGGATTTGATCGCTGGTCAAGCCGAGCCGCCTGCGGCCGGCCGGCCTGTTCATCCAAAGAAAGACGCAGATGAAACCGAACAGATACGAGAGCCCGTACCAGTGCACGGAGACCGGCCCGAGATGGATCGCGATCGGGTCGATGTTCGGGTAGACGAACCAGTGGCTCACTCGCCGAACATACGGCGTAGGGCCGCCCAACCTTTCGCGCCGCCCCAAAGAGCAGGACAGTCCTGCCCGTCAGACCCGGAGCACCGTGACCAGCAACGTCAACATCCTCACCGCGTTCCTCGCCGGCATCGTCTCGTTCGTCTCGCCGTGCGTGCTGCCGCTGATCCCGGCCTACCTTTCGTTCCTGACCGGGTCGAGCCTCGAAGAGCTCAAGGCGCAGTCCGACGCCGCCAGCCGCGCGCGCGTCATGATGCACGCGCTCGCCTTCGTCGGCGGCTTCACCCTCGTGTTCATGGCGATCGGTCTGTCGGCGAGCGCGCTCGGCTCGGTGTTCGTGAGCTACAAGGAGTGGATCGCGCGGATCGGCGGCGTCGTCGTCATCGTGCTCGGCCTGAACATGATCGGGCTCTTCAAGATCCCGATGCTCATGATGGACAAGCGGCTGCAGGTTCCCAGCGCGAACCGTTCCGTGTTCGCGTCGTTTCTGGTCGGCATCGGTTTCGCCGCCGGCTGGTCGCCGTGCGTCGGTCCCATCCTTTCGGCGATCATCCTGCTCGCGGCAGGCGAGAAGTACGGCACCGCGACGTTCCTGCTGTTCGTGTACTCGATGGGCCTCGCGATTCCGTTCTTGCTGACGGCGGCGGCGATCACGCAGGCGCTCGGCGCGCTCAATCGCGTGAAGCGGTACCTCGGTGCGATCGAGATCGGCGCGGGCGCGTTCTTGGTCGCGACGGGCATCGTGCTGATCACGGGCTCGTTCGGCCGCGTCGCGGGGTTCTTCTATCAGTACGTGAAGCCGCCGAGCCTCTGATGACGGACGGCACGCCGCAGCCGGGCGACGTCGTGTACGTCGAGACCGAGCTGTACCTCTGGCACGGCGCGGACGACGTGCGCGGCGGGCGCGCGACGGTCACCGCGGTCCGCATGCAAACCAGCGCGGGCGGCAGCGTGCCGTTCATCGAGGTCGCGGAAAACCCGGGGTCGTTCTACAACTGGGCGCTCCTCGCGGACAAACAGGACGCGCTCGCCGCCAAGTTCGGCGACCAGTGGGCGCACGCAGACCCGGACCTGCGGCCCCAGTTCAACGACGACCCCGTTTCCGCGCCGCTCGCGCGCGCCCGGGTGGGAACCGGCGGCTCCCGCGCGAACCGGGCGAGCCGTGATCGTCCTCTGGCTCGTCGCCGCGGTCGTCTTCGTTCTCGACCGGTGGTCGAAAGCGGTCGTCCTGCACGCGTTCCAGCCCGGCGAAAGCCGCCTCGTGATCCCGCACCTCCTGTGGTGGACGTACGTGCAGAACCAGCACGGCGCATTCGGCATGTTCGGGAACTCGCCGGTGCTCTTGATCGTGCTCGCAATCATCGTGCTCGGCATCTTCGCGTACTCGTTCCGCGACGCGGTCCGCCGCTCGCAGACGGTGCGCATCGCGTTCGGGATGATCGTCGGCGGCGCGGTCGGCAACATCGTCGATCGTTTCCAGCACCTGTGGGTCGTGGATTTCATCGACTTCCGCACGATCTGGCCGAACGTCTTCAACGTCGCCGACGCCTGCATCACGGTCGGGGTGGCGCTGCTGGTGATCGAGTCGCTCCGCCGGGGTGAGTCACGACGCCGCAGCACGTAGTCGCGGAGGACGAGGCGGGGACGCGGCTCGACGTCCTGCTCGCGCGCCTCACGCCGTTCTCGCGTTCGCACGTCGCCGCCGCGCTGCGCGCCGGCGCGGCGACGGTGAACGGCGCGTCGGGCAAGCCGAGCACGCTGCTCGAGCCGGGGGACCGCGTCGCGTACACGATCGCGGCTCCGCAGCCGATCGACGCCCAGGCGGAGTCGATTCCGATCGACGTCGTCTACGAGGACGACGACGTGCTCGTCGTCGACAAGCCCGCCGGCATGGTGACGCACCCAGCGCACGGCGCGACCGAAGGAACGCTCGTGAACGCGCTTCTCGCGCACGCGGGCGGACTGCCGGGAGAACGCCTGCGCGCCGGTCTCGTGCACCGCCTCGACCGCGACACGTCCGGACTGCTGCTCGTCGCAAAGACGGAGGACGCGCTCGGCACGCTGGGCCGCGCGATGCAGGCGCGCTACATCGAGCGCGAGTATCGCGGTCTCGTCGCGGGCGTGCCGGAAGACGCAGAGGGGACCATTCGCGGCGCGATCGGCCGCGATCCGCGCAACCGCATGAAGTATGCGATCCGCGCCGAGGGCAAGCCGTCGGTGACGCATTACGCGGTGCGCGAGCGCCTGCACAACGCCGCGGAGCTGACGTTCCGGCTCGAAACGGGACGAACGCACCAAATCCGCGTCCACATGGCGGCACTCGGTCACCCGATCGTGAACGATCCGATCTACGGGCGCCCCGACTCGCGGCTGCCGCTCCCGGGCCAGGCGCTGCACGCGTGGCACCTGCGCTTCAAACACCCGCGCACGAAGCAGATGCTCGCGTTCGAGAGCGAGCCGCCCGCGGACTACGTGCAGACGCTCGAGATGCTACGCAGCAGCCGGTGAACTCCGGCGTGTTCTCGCTGACGGCAACGGCCGGCGAGGCTCGTGCGGGCGTGCTTGCGACGGCGCACGGGGACGTCGCTACGCCGTGCTTCATGCCGGTCGGGACGATCGCGAACGTCAAGCTGCTCGAGCCGCGCGACCTGCACGAGCTCGGCGCGCGGATCGTCCTCGCGAACACCTACCACCTGTGGTTGCGGCCGGGACGCGAGACGATCGAGCTGGCCGGCGGCCTGCACCGGTTCATGGCGTGGGACGGCCCGATTCTGACGGACTCGGGCGGCTATCAGGTGTTCAGCTTGGAGTCGCAGCGTTCGATCGACGACGACGGCGTGACGTTTCGCTCGCACCTCGACGGCAGCGCGCACCGCTTCACGCCGGAGAACGTCGTCGCGTTTCAGGAAGCGCTCGGGGTCGACATCGCGATGGCGTTCGACGAGTGCGTGAAGCTGCCGGCGGAGCGCGAGGCGGTCGAAGCGGCGGTGCGCCGCACGACGGCCTGGGCGCAGCGCTGCGCCGCCGCGCGGACGCACCCGGAGCGCACGCTGCTCTTCGGCATCGTGCAGGGCGGGCTCGACGAAGCGCTGCGCGCACGCAGCGCCGCGGAACTGGTCGCCCTCGACCTTCCGGGATACGCGATCGGCGGGCTGTCCGTCGGTGAGACGCGCGCGGAGATGGACCGCGTCGCGCGCTTCACCGCGGCGCTGCTCCCGCAGGACAAGCCGCGGTACCTGATGGGCGTGGGCACGGTGCGCGACCTGGTCGCCGGCATCGACGCCGGCATCGACCTGTTCGACTGCGTCTACCCGACGCGCAGCGGGCGTCACGGCCGTGTGCTCACGCGCGCCGGCCGCGAGTTCAACGTGCGCAACGCGCCGAACGCGCGCGACTACGGGCCGATCGACCCCGACTGCGACTGCCGCGTCTGCACGACGTACTCCAAAGCGTATCTGTCCCATCTGTTCCGCGCGGGCGAGACGCTCGGACAGCGGCTGCTCTCGTACCACAACGTCGCCGCGCTCACGTGGCTCGTCGGCGCGGCGCGGGATGCGATCGGCGACGGGCGCTGGAGCGTTTTTCGCGACACGGTGATGGCGGGCGCGCAGGCGCGCGGAGGGACGACCGACAAGGAGCCGTGATGCGAACCGGGTGCATTCGCGCCGCCGTCATGGCCGGCGCCATCGTGTTGTGCGCTGCCGCGCGAGCGGGCGCGGCGCCGCTCGAGGTCACCGTCGCCGGGACGGTCAACGGCCTGTCCGGCCAACACGAGACCGGTGGCGAGACAGACCACTACTCGCTGCTGCCGCTCCCGCTCGGCGAGGTCACGGTCCGCAGCGGAGCCGACACGCTGCGCGTCGAGGGACTTCCGCCGGTCACGATCGGCTACAGCGGCGGAAGCCGGCTGCTTTCGACGCGGCTGTCGATCGTGAACGCAACGCTGCGCCATGCCTTTTCCGGCGGATGGTTCGTCGGCGCAGGACAGACCGTCTACAACCAGAGCACGCAGTACACCAGCCCGTCGGACCAGACGCAGTACTCGCGCGTCACCGGCCTGCGGCTGGAGGCAGGGCGCATCTTCGGCAGCGGCGCGAACCACGTCGAGGCGTTCGGAGCCGTGAACGGCCGCATGCGCGGGACGCAGTTCACCACGTTCGCGTCCGCCTTCACGTCGTGCACGTTCGGCGCGGCCGTCGTCTGCTCGCCTCGGAGCGAAACGTTTGCCGATCCCGAGAACGCCGCGCAGGTCGATCTGACGGCGCGGCTGGCGCACCGCGTCTCGCCGCACGGCGAGATCATCGTCGGCCTGCGCTACCTGAACTACACGGCGCACTACGACGACGCGCCCGGAGTGATCGCGGACCGCAACGTCGGTTTCGCCCCGTCGCTCGGATTTCGCGTGCGCCTTTAGAGCGCACCCGCGCCCCGCGCTTTCGCCAGCAGATCGGCGCGCCCGTGCGCGTCGAGCTTCGCGCTCGCGTTCCGCAGGTGCGTGCGCACCGTGTGCGGGCTGCGACGGGTGCTCGCGGCGATCTCCGCAACGGTGCGACCCGCGGCGATCGAAGCCACGATCTCGATCTCCGCGGGCGTGAGCGGCCCCTGGGCCGTGCGCGCCAGAACGCTGCGGCGTGCAGCGATCACGAACCGCGCGTAGCCGCGCACGGACGGCGGAAAGGCGCTCTCCGCCGCGCTTTCGCGGCGTTCCCAGAGCGCGGCGATCGTCCGGTCTTCGCGCAGAAGCCGCGCGTCGGCCGCGCGCCGGCCGCGCGCCGCATCGCCCGCCAGCTCGGCCGCCGTCGCCGCGAGCGCCCGCGCGAGTCGCTTACGGCGCAGCTCCTCGGCAGAGACGTCTTTGTCGGGACGCGCCGTCGTCGACACGGCGCGGCGGCTCAGACGCCGCGCGAGCGCGTCGTCGCCGCACGCGACGGCGATCAGCGCGAGCAGCGCTCGGCAGAGCGCGCGCTCTCCCGCCGTGCGCGTCGCTGCGGCCTCGAGCGCTTCGAGGATGCCGCGCGCCTGTGCGAAGTCGCCGGCTCCGCCGGCGCGGAGCGCGGTCGCGAGCCGGAGGCCGAACGCCACGTGCGCGCGCGGCATGTTCGCGGCGCCGGGAACCGGCCCGCAGCACGCCGCGGCGCACGCGTCGTCGGCGCGTTCGGCGGCCAGCTCGCAGAGCGCGTCGCGCGCGAGCTCACCGAGCATCGCGTCGCCGCCGGCCGACGCCGTGCGCGCCAGCTCCCCGGCGTACCGCCACGCGGAGTCGGCGTCGCCGCGGAGCCGCCGCGCCGCGGCGTAGCCGACCGCATGGAGCGCGGCGGCGCCTCGCGACGTGCCCGCTGCCGAGGCGACGCGCAGACCGTCTTCGACCTCCGCCAGCGCCGCGGCGGCGTCGCCGCGCAGATACGCCGCGTGCGCCAGACGCTGGGCGACGCGCAGGCGGAGTGCGTCGTCGGCGGCGCCGCGCGCCGCGGTTCGCGCATCGCAAGACTCGCGCGCGGACAGCGCGATCGCCCCGGTCGCGGCGTGAACCACGGATCGCAGCGCGACGCGATCGGTGTCGGCGCTCGTCTCGCCGGCGAGCAGTGCCGCCGCGCGGGCGTAGCGGCCGCACGCGACCAGCAGCGCCGCGAGCGCGTCCGCTACGTACGCGCGCTCGCTCGCGCATGCCGCGGCGAGCGCCGCTCGAAGGGACGACTCCGCGCGCCGGAGGTCGCCGCGACACCACGCAGCGCCGCCCGTCAACAGCAACGCTGCCGCCGAGCCCGGTTCGGCGCTCGCAAGCGCAGCCGTGACGTCGTCGCGCGATCCGACGATGATGAGATGAAATGCCGTAGCAACGGCCGGCGCAGACGCCTCCATACGTAGACCCTCGTGCGTGCAGTCATGCTCCGCTGAGGGCCGTACGGCTATGGTTAGCTAGGGCGCGTCGCCACGTCCTGGCTAGTTGCTGCTACGTTTCGGCCAATGTGAACGCAGTGCGAAGCGTGCGGAGCGGCGCCTGGCCTGCGGGGCGGTAGGCGCGGCTCCTGGTGAGGGCGGTCATGCGGGGATCGTATGCGGGCAGGGTGCCATCTGCATGTCACTGTAGGCCGGCACGGGGGGCGGCGGTTGACAATGCGCAGCGGATCGTGGTACTACCGTGCAACGATGTTCGCCCGACTCGTCCTCGTTCTTAGCGTTATTCTTACCGATCCACCGGACCGGCGAGCAGCTTTCGCATAGAACGACACCGAGTCGCTCACACACAAATGCAAAGCCCCTCGCCGGAAGGCGGGGGGCTTTCTTCATCCCCGGAGGACCTGATGGAAGCCTACTACGACCGCGACGTCGATCGCGGCGCACTCGACGGGAAGACGATCGCCGTCATCGGCTACGGCAGCCAGGGTCGCGCGCATGCGCTCAACCTGCACGACTCCCGCCATGCCGTCGTGGTCGGGCTCCGCCCGGAATCCCCGAAGCGCGACGAAGCTCGCCGGGACGGTGTCGCCGTCGCGTCGATCTCCGATGCCGTCGCGAAGGCCGACGTCGTCGCGATGCTCATCCCCGACGAAGAACAGCCCGGCGTGTACCTTCGTGAGGTGGTCGAGCACTTGCGGCCCGGAACCGCGCTGATGTTCGCGCACGGATTCGGCATCCACTTCGGCACGATCGTGCCGCCCGGGGACGTCGACGTGATCATGATCGCGCCCAAGGGTCCCGGCCGCCTGGTGCGCACGGAGTACGAAGCCGGACGCGGCGTGCCGTGCCTCGTCGCCGTGCACCACGACGCGACGGGTCACGCGCGGGCGATCGCGTTCGCCTACGCCGCCGCCATCGGCGGCGGCCGCGCCGGCATCCTGGAGACGTCGTTCCGAGAGGAAACGGAAACCGATCTGTTCGGTGAGCAGGCGGTGCTGTGCGGCGGCATGAGCGCGCTCGTCAAAGCGGGCTTCGAGACGCTTACCGAGGCCGGCTACGCGCCGGAGATGGCGTACTTCGAGTGCCTCCACGAGATGAAGCTGATCGTCGACCTCATGTACGAGCGCGGCATCGAGGGCATGCGCAACGCGATCAGCAACACGGCCAAGTACGGCGACTACACGCGCGGTTCGCGCGTGATCACCGAGCAGACACGCGCGGAGATGCGACGCATTCTGAGCGAGATCCAGAGCGGCGCGTTCGCGCAGGAATGGGTCGCCGAGCACGCCTCGGGCAAGCCGTCGTTCCGCGCGTTTCGCGCCGAGGCGGCGGACCACGAGATCGAGCACGTCGGCACCGAGCTGCGCGGCCTCATGCCGTGGCTCAACGGCGGCACGTCGGCGGCGGAGGCCGACGACGGCCTGCGCTTCCGGGTGCTCTGAGCGAACGGTGACCGGCGCGCAGGCCGTCGTCGCGGCCCTCGAGCGTGAGGGCGTCGAGACGATCTTCGGCTACCCGGGCGGCGCGATCATGCCGCTGTACGATGCGCTGTACGAGCATCGCGTACGGCACATCCTCGTGCGGCACGAAGCGGCGGCGGCATTCGCCGCGAGCGGCTTCGCGCGCACGTCCGGGCGCGTCGGCGTGTGCTGCGCAACCTCCGGTCCCGGCGCGACGAATCTCGTCACGGGCCTGCTCGACGCGATGATGGACAGCGTGCCCGTCGTCGCGATCACGGGGCAGGTGCGCACGGAGCTGATGGGCACCGACGGCTTCCAGGAAGCCGACGTCTGCGCGATCACGCAGGCGATCACCAAGCGCAACGTGCTCGTCCCGAGCGCCGCCGACATCGGGCCGGCGATCGCGGAGGCGTTCGCACTCGCGCGGGGCGGACGCCCCGGGCCGGTGCTGGTCGACATCCCGAACGACGTGCTCAAAGCGACGATCAACGACGTCACCTTCCCCGCGGTCAAGCCGTTCGCGCGGGAAGGTGCCGGACCGCGTGTTTCCGATGCCGCGGTCCGCGACGCCGTCGCGCGGATTCGTTCCGCGCGGCGGCCCGTCGCGATCATCGGCGGCGGCGTCCGCTCCGGCGCGGTCGACGTCTACCGCATGTTCGTCGCCATGCTGGGCCTGCCGCACACCGCGACGATCAACGCGCTCGGCGCCGCCGCACCGGGCGACAGCGCCTTCTTGGGCATGCTCGGCATGCACGGACTCAAGGCGGCGAACAAAGCGGTGCAGCGCGCCGACCTCCTGATCGCGCTCGGCATGCGCTTCGACGACCGTGTCACCGGCAAGCCCGACCGCTTCGCGCGCGACGCGAGCGTCATTCACGCCGACATCGACGCGACGGAGTTCGGCAAGATCGTCGCCGCCGACGTGGTGCTGCACGGCGACCTGCGCATGGTTCTCGAGGCGCTGGTCGACGAGCTGGCGCGCGGACACGTGCCGCGCTTCGACGACTGGGCCGCCGAGGCGAGACTGCTCGGCGGGCCGCTGCCGAGCGACCGCGTCGCCGATGCGACGCTCTCGGCAACGGACGTGCTCGACCGCGTCTTTGCGGCGCTGCCCGACGACGCGATCGTGACGACCGACGTCGGCCAGCATCAGATGTGGGCGGCGCAGCGGGCGCGCCCGTCGCATCCGCGGCGCTTCGCCACGTCGGCCGGGCTCGGCGCGATGGGATTCGGCTTCCCCGCGGCGGTCGGCGCGCAGTTCGCGCACCCCGGCTCGCCGGTGTTCGCGATCGTCGGCGACGGCGGCTTCCAGATGTGCCTGCCCGAGCTCGCGACGCTGCGGCGCTACGACGTGCCCGTCAAGATCGTGCTGATCGACAACCAGAACCTCGGCATGGTGCGGCAGTGGCAAGAGCTGTTCTTCTCCGAGCGCTACTCCGCGACGAACCTCGCCGACAACCCGGACTTCGTCGCGATCGCGCGCGCGTACGGCATCGAGGCGTTCGGCCTGGCGTCGCCGGCGGACGCCGACGAAGCGATCGCGCGATTCGTCGCGTCACGGGGTCCGGCGCTGCTGCACTGCGCGTGTCACCCCACGGAGAACGTGTGGCCGATGATCCCGGCCGGGATGTCGGTCGACGAGCTGATGGAAGCACGCGCGTGACGTGCGAGTTGACGCTGCGCGACGCGCGCTCCGTGGCGCGCATCGTCAACCTCGCGCACCGCTTCAACTGCCGCTGCACGCGCATCGACGCCGCCGCGGGCGACGCCGCGACGAACGCGCACCTCGCGTTCGAAGGACCACCGCTCGCGCTTTCGCGGCTGCGCGCGCAAATCGACCGCATCGTGGCCTACGAGACTGAGGTAACCGCAGGATGATCGACCGTTACCGCCCGTTCCCGCAGGTCCCGCTGCTCGCGCGGCGGTGGCCGAGCCGGCGGATCGAGCGCGCGCCGCAGTGGTGCAGCGTCGATCTGCGCGACGGAAACCAAGCGCTGGTCGAGCCGATGGGGCTCGATCGCAAACAGCGGATGTTCGACCTGCTCGTGCGTCTCGGCTTCAAGGAGATCGAGGTCGGCTTTCCGTCGGCGTCGCAGCCCGACTTCGACTTCGTGCGCGCGCTCGTCGATGAGGACCGCATCCCCGACGGCGTGACGATCCAGGTGCTCACGCAGGCGCGCGAAGATCTGATCGACCGCACGTTCGAAGCGATCGACGGCGCGCCGCGTGCGATCGTTCACGTCTACAACGCGACGTCTCCGCTGTTCCGCCGCGTCGTCTTCGGTCTCGACCGTGCAGGCGTCGTCGACGTCGCCGTCCGCGCGGTGCGGCACATTCGCGCCCGTGCGGATGCGGTCGCGAACCGCACGCACGTGCGGCTCGAATACTCGCCCGAAACGTTCTCCGCGACCGAGCTCGACTTCTCGAAAGAGATCTGCGAGGCGGTCATGGAGGCGTGGGGGCCGACGCCCAGCGCGCCGATCGTGCTGAATCTGCCCGCGACCGTGGAGGTGGCGACGCCGAACGTGTTCGCGGACCAGGTCGAGTGGATGGATCGCAATCTGCGCGACCGGGCGTCGGTCGTGCTGAGCGTGCACCCGCACAACGACCGCGGTACCGCCGTTGCGGCCGCGGAGCTGGCGGTCATGGCCGGCGCGGACCGCGTCGAGGGGACGCTGTTCGGCAACGGCGAGCGCACCGGGAACGTCGACGTCGTGACGCTCGCGCTGAATCTCTTCTCGCAGGGCGTCGACCCGGAGCTCGACCTGCGCGACATCCCGGAGATCGTGCGCACCGTCGAAGCGTGCAACCGTCTTCCGGTGCACCCGCGCCATCCGTACGGCGGCGACCTCGTGTTCACGGCATTCTCGGGTTCGCATCAGGACGCGATCAAGAAAGGCTTCGCGGCGCTCGCCGCGACCGACGGCTCGCGGTGGGAGGTTCCGTATCTCGCGATCGATCCGAAGGACGTCGGACGCACGTACGACGCCGTCGTGCGCGTGAACAGCCAGTCGGGCAAGGGCGGCGTCGCCTACCTGCTCGGCGCCGAGGCCGGATTCGACTTGCCGCGCGGGCTGCAAATCGACTTCAGCCGCGTCATTCAGGCGCGCGCCGAGGAGTCGGGCGGCGAGATCACCGCCGAGCAGATCCGCGAAACGTTCGACGCCACGTACGTGCGCCCGGGCCGCCTGCGGCTGGCGCAGTACGAGACGTCGAACGACGGCGTCGCGGGCACGCCGTGCACGATCGACGCGGTGCTCACCGACGGGGTCGTGTCGCGGACGGTGTACGGCGACGGCACCGGCCCGATCGACGCGTTCGTCGACGCGCTGCACCGCGCGTTCGGCCTGGACGTCCACGTGCGCGACTTCCGCGAGCACGCGCTGCGCGCGGGGGAGGACGCGTCGGCCGTCGCGTACGTCGAACTGCAGGTCGGCGGCGAAACCCGCTGGGGCGCGGGCGTCGACCCCAACATCGTGACGGCCTCGCTCGCGGCCATCGTCAGCGCGGCCGCCCATGCCGTCACCACCCTCGAACCGGCTCGCAAGGAGACGCATGCCGCGCTCGCTGTTTGACAAAGTCTGGGACGCGCACGTCGTCGAGGAGCTGCCGGGCGGCAATGCGCTCGTGTTCATGGACCTCGTCGTCGCGCACGAGATCACGACGCCGCCCGGCGCGATCGCGATCGAGCGCGAATTCGGCGACCGGCTCTACGACGCCAAGCGCATCGTCGCGATGATCGATCACGTCGCGCCCGCGAAGGACTCCGCAACGGCACTGCAAGGTCAGACCGTGCGGACGTGGGCGAAGCGCCAAGGCATCCCGTTCCACGACATCGGCGACAACGGCATCTGCCACGTGATCGTGCCGGAGCGCGGCTACGTCGCCCCCGGCATGACGGTGTGCTGCGGCGACAGCCACACCTGCACGCTCGGCGCGTTCGGGGCTTTCGCGCTCGGCATCGGCACGACGGCGCAGGCGGGCGCGATGCTCGCGGGCTGCCTGATCCTTCAGCGGCCGAAGGTGATGCGCGTCGAAGTCACCGGCGAGCTGCCTGCGGACGCGACGGCCAAAGATCTCGCGCTGACCGTGATTGCGACGATCGGTTTCCGCGGCGGCACCGGCTACGTGCTCGAATACACCGGCTCGGCGATTCGCGCGCTCTCGATGGAGCAGCGCATGACGCTGTGCAACATGGCGATCGAGGCCGGCGCGACGACGGGCCTGATCGCGGCCGACGCGACGACCGCGGCGTATCTCGCCGCGACGCCGGGTGCACCGGCGGTGAAGTTCGGCATGCAGGCCGACGACGGCGCGGAGTACGCGAAGACCGTGACGATCGACGGCAGCGCCGTGCGCCCCGTCGTGTCGTGGGGCACGAATCCGGGCGAGAACGTCGGGATCGACGGCGTCGTACCGGCGGACGCCGACGCGACGTCGCTCGCGTACATGGACCTGCGTCCCGGCCAGGCGATGCGCAGCATCGCGATCGATCAGGCGTTCATCGGGTCGTGCACGAACGCGCGCATCAGCGATCTGCGCGCCGCGGCCGAGGTGTTCCGCGGACGCCGCGTGACGGTGCCGACCATCGTCACGCCGGGTTCGCAGGCGGTGCGCCGGCAGGCGGAGCGCGAGGGACTGCACGACATCTTTCAGGACGCCGGCGCGCTGTGGACGCATTCGTCGTGCGGCCCGTGCCTGGGGATGTCGATGGGCGTGCTCGCGCCGGGCATGCGCTGCATCTCGTCGTCGAACCGCAACTTCCCGGGCCGCATGGGCGACGGCGGACGCGTCCATCTCGCCGCACCGGTCGTCGTCGCAGCGTCGGCGATCCTCGGCCGCATCGCGTCCCCAGCGGAGCTGCCGCAACTCCGTCACCCTGAGCCGCACTCGGGTCATCCTGAGCCTGTCGAAGGGCGCACCACGGTGACCGCATGACCATCGAAGGCACTGTCCTCGCCATCCCGCGCGCGAACATCGACACGGATCAAATCATTCCGGCGCGATACCTCACGCGGATCGACGCGAACGGCATGGGCGAGCACCTCTTCGAAGGCCTGCCCGACGGCGCGGCGCTGCTCGCGTCCCAGCCCGACGCCGCGATCCTGGTGACCGGCGACAACTTCGGCTGCGGCTCGTCGCGCGAGCACGCCGCCTGGGCGCTGAAGGATCGCGGCTTTCGTGCGGTGATCGCGCCGAGCTTCGCCCGCATCTTCCACGAGAACGCGTACACGAACGGCATCGTCCCGGTCGTGCTGCCGCAGGCGACGGTCGATGAGCTCATGCGCGCGAAGCGCATCGCGATCGACGTCGAGGCGGAGACGCTGCGCGCGGACGGCGGCGAACCGATCCCGTTCGAGCTCGACGCGCTGCGCAAGCACTTCGTGCTCGGCGGCGGCTTCTTGCAGTTCATGGCGTCGAAACTCGACGCGGTGCGTGCCTGGGAAGCCGCTCGGTGAGTCCGCGCGTCGCCGTGCTCGCCGGCGACGGCATCGGACCGGAAGTGACGGCCGCCGCCGTGCGCGTGCTGCGCAGGGTCGTGCCGGACTGCGCGTTCGACGAAGCACCGGTCGGCGCTGCGGCGATCGCGTCGCACGGCGTGCCGCTGCCGCCCGAGACGCTGCACGCCGCGCGCATCAGCGACGCGATCCTGTTCGGCGCGGTCGGCGGTCCCGGCTTCGACGACCGGCCGCCGGAGCAGCGTCCCGAAGCGGCGATCCTCGCACTGCGCAAGACGTTCGGGCTGTACGCGAACGTGCGGCCTTCGCGCGCGTACCCCGGCCTCGAGGATCGCTCGCCGCTGCGTGCGGAGCTCGTGCGCGGCATGGACTGCGTGATCGTGCGCGAGCTCACCGGCGGCCTGTACTTCGGCGCAAAGCACGTCGAAGCGGACGACGTCGGCGTGGTCGCGACGGACACGCTGGTCTACCACGACTTCGAGATCGAGCGCATCGCGCGCTTCGCCTTCGAGCTGGCGCGCACGCGCCGCAAGCACGTCACGTCGATCGACAAGAACAACGTGCTCGTGAGCTCGCAGCTCTGGCGCAAGATCGTCACGAAGCTCGCGGCCGAGTACCCCGACGTGACGCTCGTGCACATGCTCGTCGACAACGCGGCGATGCAGCTCGTGCGCGACCCGCGCGCGTTCGACGTGATCGTCACCGAGAACATGTTCGGCGACATCCTCTCCGACGAGGCCGCCATGGTGACGGGCACGATCGGCACCGCACCGAGCGCGAGCCTCGGCGCGCCGCCGAACGCGCGCGCCTTCGGGCTCTACGAGCCGATCAGCGGCACCGCGCCGGACATCGCGGGACGCGGCATTGCGAACCCGGCGGCGGCGATCCTGTCCGCGGCGATGCTGGCGCGGTTCTCGCTCGGCGATACCGACGCGGCGTGGCGTATCGAGAACGCCGTCGCCGAAGCGCTCGCAGCGGGGCCGCACACGGCCGATCTCGACCCGGTTTCACCGGCGTCGACCGAGCAGTTCACCGACGCGGTAATGAATCGCCTCGGCGAGCCGGCGCTGAGCGACGCAGCCTTACGCATGGGCGTGTAGCCGGCGTCTCACAGGATTAACGCGTCTAAAACGCGTTGCGTATCTTCTGTTGACAGCCCGCCCCCGGGCGCTAAGCCCTGCGGTTCGCCCTGACCCAGGCCCGTATGTCAGCAAACGAAGACGGGGCCCCAACTTCCGCAGTCCTCCAAAGGCTGCCAAACCTATCCGCAAACAGACGCGGAACACCCGCCATTCGCATCCAGACGGCTTCCCTAGTCCTTACGCCAAAATATATATAGGACGCCACATACCGCGCGTCGGTCACGTCCGCAGACGGCTCGATGCCGGCAAGGCATACCGACTCAAAGGCCGCTAAGCCCCACGACAGTTGTGCGGCGAGGGTCCCGTACACGTAGCGTGATATGCCCGTAAGGTCCTCTTTCCCGTCAGCCCCTTTGTATTTTTGTGCGAGGTCGGGCAAGCGAACGCCGTTGACCCAGTCCCTGGCTATCTCGGCCACCCTTCGCGGACTAAACGTTCCGCGATCATCCCATCCGAGCCGGAGACCCGGGACATTTGCGACGGCAGCGACTCGCTTCTCCAACGGAGCAATGTCGAGGCCAAACAGACGATCAGCTTCCCATCTCTTCTCATTACGGAATTCGGCTTTATCAGCGTCGCGCCGACTGATCATCGACAGCACCGTCGGAGTCGCAAAGCCCGTTATGTCGGACAGCTCCATTAAACCAGTGCGACCACTGATAGCAGCTAAGTATCGTCTGCAGAACTCGAGAAACTGTGTCCTAAACTCGGGTCCCAGCCGCTCCGCTTGGTGATACGCCAAGCTTCCCCGAAGAATGTCATCAAGTTCAACGGACGCAGCGTCGTCTCCGGACACTTTCAGCGCGTGCGATAGATATTGCAACAGCGCACCGAGTTGTGGAAACTTTTCGATCGCATCGTTGCCGATGGTCGCGCCGAACTGCTGGACAGCTTCCACAATAGCTATCAGCTGGCTTGCAATTGCCGCCGCCTCGCCGACGAGGTACCGGTCGATCTCTTCTTCCTGGACACGGCTAGTGCGCGGGAATGCGACTACGCCGAAGGAGTCGAGTAGTGCACGACCGGCTCGACCCGCTATGTTCCAAAATCGTTCGTACGACAATGGAACAGAGGGCGCCCCATATCTACGCTGGCGCGTTGACTCAAGAATAACCGACTTGATCGGGAAGTTAACGCCCTCTGCGAGGGTCGTCGTTCCACATACGGTGTCAACTATTCCGAGCCGGATGAATCGCTCTACGAGCAGCTTGGTCTCGGCAGACAGTCCCGCGTGGTGGTATGCGACGCCACGTCTGATGCAACGCGACAGGGGAGCATTCTGACCAAGCTCCGCATCGAGAAAGCGCAAGAGGCTGAGATCTACGTCCGCTAAAGACCTCTCCTCACGCATTTCGGCAATTGCGACGGCACGCGAAGTCGCCGTTCCCGGGCCTGCGCACAGAACTAATGTCGAACCATGTCGGCGGAGCTTTGCGACGGCCTGTTCACTATAATTCTCGATGGTCTTCGCGGCATTTTCGACGACGCCCAGATCGATATATCGTCCGGCTGGAATACCGACGTTGTTGATCGAGCGGAGCGTTTTTAAATTCAACCTGTCAGAGCCGTTCGTACGACGAAACTGCAGAGCTGCGACGACTCGTGGGGTAGGCCGCCAATCAATGGCGATTGTAGAGCTGCGTTCGTCTCCCCCAAGCCACGACGCTATTTCATGCGCGTTTGGGAAGAACGGAGAAAGCAACAAATAGCGTGCATTGCGCCGCTCCCGCTTCAACGTTCCCAGAAGCAACTCCAGTCTCGGTCCTCTGGTTGGATCGGCGAGATTGTGCGCCTCGTCAGCGACGACAAACATTACTTTCGCAACTGAAGGATGATTTCGCCGAATAAGAAGATCGAATTTTTCGGGAGTAGTCACCAACACATCGGGCGGTACGGAAAGTAACTGATCTTCCGTAGGGTCGAGCTCTACAACCGGCAGAGCTTGCTCTACGGTCAGTGCGTGCTGAAGCGCCTGAAAATCGAGGCGGAGGTCAGTCGTGACTTGATTCACCAGAGCTCTGCTCGGTACGATGTATGCGATTGTGCCGGTTGGATTCAGAGACTTCGCTTGGAGCATCGCAAACTTCGCGAGCAGCGTCTTACCACCGCTGGTAGGCATTTGAACTGCAACCGCGCGACGGTACGGATCCAATAGATTCTGCTGAAACGCCCGTTGCTGGCCAGGCCACAATTCCAGAATGGGAAACTCTCGAGTCCTCGCGACGAGCGATCGCGCATACTCTTGAGAAGACTCGCCAAGGCCCTCGACGTGCGACCAGAGTGAATTTGCGATCAGCTCCTCTATCGCGGATCGTACAAGGCTCGCGAATAAAAGAAGCCCCGCACTCGACCTATTCGAAAATGCCGAAACGGCGTGGTCAAAGTGCCGCCGTATACGGGTCGTCGCGTGCGACCTACCCGGGTCGCCCTGATAAAGGTACGTCGCTCCGATGATACACATCTGCGCGCAATTATACAGTCCGACTAGGTCATAAGCGTCGAGGGTGTCGCCCCGACCCTGTTCGGCGTCTCCAAGGAAGGCCGCTTCGTAGCGCGCTTGCGCTGCCCGCAGCGCCTCGACGAGATCGGCTGCGTCCTCTACGTCGCGCCAGCCGTTGGCCTTGCGGATCAGTCGCGTGATGGCGCCAGCGATCGTGGTAGTAACAGCGCTCGCCCATTGAGCATAGCCAGTAACGGTTGGCAGATCTACGTCAAGGAGGTCGTGCCGAACTTCTGCAGTTCGTTCTGCACATAGACCCGTTACACTAATATGCAAGACCAGTGCATCGTTTGCCGATAAGAGCGCGTCGACGCGCATGGCCTCCGGAAGAAATCGCTGCCCGCCAGATGCGTACAAACCGCGAAGCGCAATATATGCGGCATCGAAATGAGGCTTCGCGCTTTGCGTCCCTTGACTGACCAATTTGCTGAGGCCGACGCGCTCGTGTACAAAGGCGAGCAGCCCTAAGCGCGCTTGTTCCGCCGTGGAGGGCGTCGGCGGCTCTTGCGCTGCGAGTTCTTCGTCAAAGCGCGCAACCGTGGCGTCGCGCAGCGCGGTCCGCTCGTCTATTATGGAAAGCGCTTCGGTGAGGCTATCCATCCTCGGCCTCCTGCGCGGCATGAAGGAATGCTTGACGAGCCAGGTCGATCGTCGTATCCAATAACGCTATAGCGAAGCGAGAGGTTGCCGGTGAAAGCGCCTGCGGCCCGGAGTGAAACGGCCCAAAGTCTGTGGCTGCGTAACGTTGACGAGGCCTCAGCATCGAACTAAAGGCGACGAGCTTTACTTGCTCGTTTCCGCCATTTGTCAGAAGTATTATCCCGGCCGCTAAGCGGCTTGATGCTACTGGATCAGTGGACTTTGCAAACGCGTCCCATAATTTAGCAATCATCTGCGGAAAATCGTCAACAAAGTGTTTCCTGTGTTGCTTCCAGAGCGAGTCGTCCGCCGCTTCAACGACAGCCGGGGGAGAACGGTGGGAAGTCGATACCTTTGCTTCCCCAATACATATTTCTAGTCTGCCGCTGGGCGATACCGCGACGGCGTTTATACCACGGGCCGGCTGTAGGGCTAGTTCACGCCAACGGATCGGATATTGCACAAACGTCAGTCCGTACACTCGCTCAGCAACATCGTACATTACTAGTTCGCCGAGATCCGCGCGTACAACGTCGAAGTTCGTCGCCGTTGTCGCTTGAGGAATTAGCGCGGCGGCGATGTGCTGGCGTAGCGTAGAAGTGTCGGCGACGGTGATTCCGTCGAGCAACGTGTCGACTAACTTCAAACGAGTTGCGGTTCGCAATGAGGCGTATCGCGTACCGAGACGCCGGAGCCATTGCTCCGGTGACTCGTCGGCAAGCTCATACGCACGACATTGATGCTCACCTACGTCAACGCTGTACGCGATCTGATATGGCAAAGAACGCACACCCTTCCGGCAGTTCTATTTGCCGGCTAAGTTCGGGTAGGCGCTCGATCGCCCTGCTGTCTTGTCCTCAAGAACCGCGTTCGAGCTCGCGCACGATCGACGCGCACGGCGCGCAGAGCGTCGCGTGCTCGGGGTCGGTGCCGAGCGGGAGATACTTCCAGCAACGCTGGCACTTTTCGCCCGCCGCGGGGACCACGGTGACCGTCGCAACGTCGCCGCCGGCGCGTTCGAGCCCGCGCAGCGATGACACGACGAGCGCTTCGCGCAGGCCGTCGCCGAGCGCCGCGAAGCGGTCGTACGCAGCCGCAGGCACCGAGACGACCGCGTCGAGCTGATAGTCGCGGATGCCCTCGTTTGCGGCGACGCCGGCTCGCAGCTTCTTGAGCGCAGCCCACGTGGCGAGCGCATCGTCGTCCACGTTCTCGACGCGCGGGAGCGCGAGGTCGAAGACCGACTCGTCCGCGCCGCGCAGGTCGGCGCGCAGCGCCTGCCATGCCTCTTCGGCCGTGAACGAAAGCACCGGCGCGAGCAGCACGCACAGCGTCCGGAAGATCTCGAGGATCGCCGACTGGCCGCTGCGGCGACGCGGGTCGTTCGGTGCCGCGGTGTAGAGACGGTCCTTGAGCGCGTCGCCGTAAAACGCCGAAAGGTCTTCCTTGTCGAACTCTCCGATGCGCACGTACGCATCGTGCAGGCTGAACGCGCGGTAGTGGCCTACGACGTCGCGCGCGAACGCGTCGAGCGCGCCGAGCGCGAGACGGTCGAGCGGCTCCATGCGCTCGCGCGGCACGATCGCATCGGGCGGCAGATCGTCGAGCAGGCCCAGCAAGAAGCGCAGCCGGTTGCGCAGGTTGCGGTACACGTTGGCGACGTTGTCGAGCAGCTTCGCGCCCAGGCGCACGTCGCCGACGAACACGTCGGTCGACGCGGTCCACAGGCGCAGGATGTCGGCGCCGTACTTCTCGATGCCCTCGTTCGCGCCGATGTAGTTGCCGGTCGACTTGTGCATGGCGTGGCCGTGCTGGTCGACGACCCACCCGTAGGAGATCACTTCCTCGTACGGCGCCACGTCGCGCGTCGCGACCGAGGTGAGCAGGTTCGACCGGAACCAGCCGCGGTACTGATCGCCGCCTTCGAGGTACGCGTCGGCCGGAAACTTCATGCCGCGCTCGACGAGCACCGCGCGCCACGTGACGCCCGACTCGAACCAGATGTCGACGATGTTGCGTTCCTTCTCGAACGCCGTGCCGCCGCACGCCGAGCACGTCATCCCGGGCGGCGCGAACGACTCCAGCGGCTCGGTCCACCAGAGATCGGACGCGTTGCCTTCGTCGAACGTGCGCGCGCGCATCGCCTTCGCGAGGTTGCGCGCGAGTTGCGGGTCGAGGCGTGATTCGTTGCACGCGCTGCAGACGACGGCCGGAATCGGCGTGCCCCAGACGCGCTGGCGCGACACGCACCACTCGGGATGGTTGCCGACCATCTGCGACATGCGCGTCTCGCCCCACTCGGGCTTCCAGCGTGCGGTGTGCACCGCTTCTTCCGCCCGCGCGCGCAGCGCGTTGCGGTCCATCCCGATGAACCACTGTGCCGTCGCGCGGAAGATCACCGGGTTCTTGCAGCGCCAGCAGTGCGGGTAGCTGTGCTCGTACGACTCGGCCGCGACCAGCGCGCCCGAATTCCGCAGGTCGTCGACGATGCGCTCGTTGGCCTCGAAGATGCGCATGCCCGCGTACGGGCCCGCCTCCGCGGTGAAGCGCCCCGCGGCGTCGACCGGGTTGATCACCGGCAAGCCGTAGCGCACGCCGGTTTCGAAGTCGTCGGCACCGTGCCCGGGAGCCGTGTGCACCGCGCCGGTGCCCGTCTCGAGCTCGACGTAGTCGGCCATCACGAGCACCGAGTCGCGGTCGAGGAACGGATGCCGCACGCGCAGGTTCTCGAGCGACGCGCCGTCGACGGAACCACGGGGCTCGATCGTTCGCCCTTCGACAAGCTCAGGGTGACGGGAGTTGGGCTCAGGGTGACACAGGCGCAGCACGGCGGGGGCGAGGTCGCTTGCGACGATGACGTCTTCGTTGCCGGCGCGGTACACGCCGTAGACGGCGTCGGGCTTGAGCGCAATCGCGACGTTGGCCGGCAACGTCCACGGCGTCGTCGTCCAGATCACCACGGAGAGCGGCGTGCCGTCGTCGATGGCGCCGAACCGCGAGAGCAGCTCCGCGCGTTGCGCGTCGCTCGCCGGAAACCGCACGTAGATCGACGGCGAGACGTGATCCTTGTACTCGATCTCCGCCTCGGCGAGCGCCGTCTCGTCGGTGATGCACCACAGCGTCGAGCGCAGGCCCTTGTAGAGGTAGTCGCTCTCGGCCAGATCGGCGAGCGTCTCGACGATCGTGGCTTCGAACGCGGGCGCGATCGTCATGTACGGGTCGTCGAATCGCCCGAACGAGCCGAGCCGCAGCATCACGTCGCGCTGGCGATCGAGCCAGTACAGCGCGCGCTCGCGGCAGGCGCGGCGCAGCGCGATCGGGTCGGCCGCGCGGAAGTCGATCCCGAGATGCGTGAGCGTCTCGCGCTCGATCGGCAGCCCGTGCATGTCCCAGCCCGGCACGAAGTCGGCGTACTCGCCGTCGAGCAGGTGGATCTTGACCAGCGTGTCCTTGAGCACGCGGTTGAGCACGTGGCCCATGTGCAGCTCGCCGTTCGCGTACGGCGGGCCGTCGTGCAGCACGAAGGGGGTACCGCCGTTCGCGCGATTGCTCGCGAGCCGCCGGCGGTAGCTGTCGTGCTGCGCCCACCAGCGCACGCGGTCGGGCTCGCGCTTCGCCAGCTCGGCACGCATCGGGAACTCGGTCTTGGGAAGGTTCAGCGTCGAGCGGTAATCGCGCGTGGTCGTCTCGGACATCGAACCTCGCCCTTTCGGGCGCGAGGGTGCCGCAGTCCCGCCGCGCGGAGCGGTTTCAGGCCGCCGGGACGACCTGGCCGCCGCGCGGGGCAAGCGCGCGGCGGGACGCGCGCTCCTGCGACGCGCCCTGGCGCAGCAGGAAGGCTCCCAGCAGCACGTACCAGCCGAACGTCGCATCGTGCGTCGCGGCGACGACGAACACGCCGGCGGCGACGAACAGCAGCGCGAACGCGATGCCGATGCGCGACGCTGCGTTCGTCGCGGCGTCGCGGTCCCGCGAGCGGCTCCAGAGGAGCGCGCGCAACAGCCTGCCACCGTCCATCGGGTAGGCCGGAACGATGTTGAACGCCGCGAGCACGGCGTTGGCGAGCATGACGTACGTCCCCAGCAGCGCGGCGGCGTCGCGCGTGCCGCCGATCGGAAGCACGCGCTCGACCACGAACAGCGCGCCGAAGGCGAGCGCGGCGAGCAGCGCGCTCATCGCCGGCCCCGCGACGGCGACCAGTGCGTCGGATTTCGGACATCGCGGCTCTTCGTCGAGCGTCGCGATGCCGCCGAACAGGAACAGCGTGATCGCGTTCGTCCGGACGCCGAAGCGCCGTGCGACGAGCGCGTGCGCCAACTCGTGCGCAACGACGCTCGCGAAGAGCACGAGCGCGCATGCGGCGCCGAACGCGTACGCCTGCGCCGGCGGCAGCATGCCGAGCGCGCGCGCCAGCGCGATCGTCATCAACGCGAACACGGCGAGCCACGAAACGTGCACGCCCACGCGAATGTCGAAAAGACGGCCGAGTACAAGGGTCTGGCGCGCCACGATGACGCCGCCTTCGCGCGCTAGCGCTCGGGGCCTGCCGCCTTATGTGTCGTCCGCGTCACGAGTTCGTTCAGCGCGTCGAAGTTGCGCTCGGCGAGCCGCTCGATCTCGGGTCGCACGCTCTGCAAGTGAGCGGCGAGCTCGGCGCGCCGTTCCCATGCGTCGTCGATGCGCGCCGCGATCTCGCTCGGTGGTGGGGGCGGTTCGCCGGGGACGAAAAGCGGGCGCGCCGGATACCGCAGATCCTCGAGCAGCGCGGAAACCTTGGGATCGTACGGCAGCGCGAGGAACGGAACGCCGAGGCGCGCGGCGATGATCAGCGCGTGCAGCCGCATTCCGATCACCAGCGAGGCGCGGCCGATGACCTGCGCCGCCTGCCCGAGGCGGTAGTCGGGCAGCAGCATCGGCGCGGAAGCGCATCGCCGGATCACCGCCGTCGCGGCTTCCGCGTCGGGCGGGCCGCCCAGCGGAAGAAAACCGACGCGGGCGCCGTAGCGGCCGGCGAGCCGGTCGACGGCGCTCGCGAGCGCCTGCGCCGTCGCGTCCGCGCCGTTCCAGCGCCGGACGGACACGATCACGAACGGTGCCTCGTCGACGCCGAGCCCCTCGGCGGCAAGGTCGAGCGGCTCTCCACCCGGATCGAAGAGGAAGACCGGGTCGGCGACGCGCTCGACCGGCACGTCCGGCAGCAGCGACGCCAAGAGCGTGCGCGACCGCTCGTCGCGCACGGTCGCGCCGGCGAGGCCGCGGCAGAAGTTCCGCACGACGGCGCGACCCCAAAAATCGAGCGGCCCGACCGACTGCGCGAACACCATCGTCGGCTTCCCCGCCCGCACCGCCGTGCGGATGACGCCGCCGTAGTAGAGGAGGCTGCGCAGGCTCGTCGCGTTCTGCAGCAGGCCGCCTCCGCCCGAGAGGACGACGTCGGCGCGGTCGATCGCGGCGCGCACCCGGCCGAAGTCCATGCGCGGCGTCGCCTCGACGCCGTAGTCCCGCTCCGTCCCGGGCGGATCACCGCTGAGCACGTCGATCTCGCACGATGGCCAGCGCCCGCGCAGCCGTTCGACGATCACCTGCAGCAGCGCCTCGTCGCCGAGGTTCCCGAAACCGTAGTATCCACTGAGCAGGAAACGCGGGCTCACGCCGTTCGTTCGCGCTCGCGGAAGATCGCGCGGTAGATCGCGACGGCGAGCGCTCCGATCAGCACGCCGAGGACGGCGCCGTTCACGAGGCGCAGCACCGACGCGGCGAGCGCCGTGTGCAGGTGCGAGAAGGTGTCGACGACGTCGCCGAGCCCGACCCCGATCGCGAGCGCGAGCAGCCATCCGGCGCGGGCGCGGTGCGCGGGGAGCAGCGCACCCGCGAGCATCAGGGCGGGGAAGCCGACGACGAACTCCTTGAAGCGCGGGCGCACCTGGAGGAGCGTGGTGAGGTGCGCGCGCAGCGAGAGTTCGAGCGCCGACGGCGCGATGTCGCTCTGGTTGCCGCTGCGGATCAGCACGAGGTAGCCCGCGGCGATCAGGACGATGCCCGCCACGAGCGGCAGCACGGTGACGGGCGCTTCGGCCAGCCGGCGCATCGTGAGGTCCGAGCCCCACCGGCGCGTGAAGAGGTAGAGCAGCAGGCACAGCACGGGCGGCGCCGCGAGCACGAGCTTGACGCCGCTGAAGCGGTCGACCTCGAGCATCGTGAGCGGCGTGGACAGCAGCCCGACGACCACCGCGACGCCGCCCAGCGTGACGACCGTCGCGATCGCCAGCACGCGGATCCCGTCGAGGATCGCGGCGCCGGTGCTCGGCGCGCGCGGCGCCCGGAAGGCCGTCGCGATGGCGGCGAAGCCGGCGACGGGGAAGGCGATCGCGCCGATCAGCGCGAGCAGCTTGCGGACCGCCATGTCGTGATGAACCGCGAATCCGGCGAGGACGAGCAGGACGTCGACGACGACGAATGCGATCAGCCAGCGCGGACCGCCGACACCGAACTCCGCCAGGAGCAGCAGCAGGATCGCCGGCACGGCGAGGGACGCGACCGCGATCTCCCACCAGCGCGCGACGAACCGGTCGAACGGCGATGCGACGCCGACCCGCAGGCCCGCCGCGCGCACGCCGGCCGCAATCTGCCGCACGAGCTCGACGTTCGTCGCTTCGATGGACCGTCCGTTCCATTGGTGCGCGAACGGCCGCAGGTAGACGACGCGCACGTTGCGCTCGCGCACGCCCAAATCGTAGCGCTGAACGATCTCCTCGGGCCGCAGCTTGTCCTGTTCGGGCTTCGCGATCGCTTGAACGCGCACGGTGCGATCCGGCAGGTCCTTCGCGAGGCTCTCGCTCCCGGCTTGGTTCTGCTTCACGTCGTACGTCTCGATCGTCCCGAAGTCGAGCTTCTCCGCACGCATCGCGGCGGCGGTGGCATCGATCGCGTCGGGGTACCCCAGCACTTGGTTGCGCAAGCCGAAGTAGATGACCGTATGCGCGTCGTGACCGCGCGCCGCGCTGGTCAGCAGCTCGGCGATCTGCGGCGCCTTGAACCGCTCATCGTTCTGGAGCCGGGGCACGAGATGCAACCCGAGCGCGTGCGCGAGCGCGATGCGATCGCCGGGCAAGCCTAGACCGACCGTACCAAAGTAGTCGGGTTGCGTGCGGATCGCGAACACGACCGGCAGCTCGCGGCGCAGCACGCGCACCGCGCGCGGCGAAAACTTGAGCGCGAGCTGCTGCGTGTAGCGCGCGGCCGTTGCGCGGTCGTACGCGACGAGGTACATCTCGTCGCTTCGGATACCGTGCACGCCGAGGCGCGCGAACACGGGATCGCGGAATCCGGTCAGCCGGGCTTGATCCAGCAGCGCCGTACCGGCGTACACCGCGCCGCCGGACGACGTGGACACGGCACCGCCCAGCTCTTCCTGGACCGCGAGCGACGTGAGGCCCGCGCGGCGCAGCGCGATCAGGAACGCGCGCTGGTCATATGCGTACGATCGTGCCAGTGCTTGGAAATCCTGATCGTCCATGACGATCTCGACGCGGTTCGCGCGGTGCTCGTGCCGCTCGCGGCGCGCGCCGATGAAGAGGCACGCGAGCAGTCCGAGGGCGAGGACGGCCAGCAGGATCCGGCGGTAGGTCACGGAGCGCCGTCTTCGCCGGAAAACAACAAGACCCGCCGTGAAGCGGGCCTTGCTGCCGTCGCGTAGCAGGTTGCCCTACTACCGGGTGTGGGCGACGATCTCGGGCGTCGTTCGACGCGGCCCACACCGCTGACAAACGCATGATTGGAACACGCGGTTGCATTTCCTGCGGCGCGCGTGCCTACGCCGTAAAAAATCCTTAACCTCGGCGCTCCACCGGCCTCACGTCCGCCACGCCGGGGCGCGCTTGCCGACGAACGCGCCCATCCCCTCCTGCGCATCATCCGCGAGCGCGTTCATCGACATCACTTCCTTCGCGTACGCGTACGCCTTGGGTTGATCGAGATCGATCTGCGCGTAGAACGCCGCTTTGCCGAGGCCGACGACGAACGGCGCGGCCGACGCGATCGTGCGCGCGAGCTCGCGCGTCGAGCTCTCGAGGTCCGCCGGTGCGACGACGCGGTTGACGAGACCCCACTCCGCCGCGGTGCGCGCGTCGATCATCTCGCCCGTCAGCAGCATCTCCATCGCGCGCTTGCGCCCGATCGCACGCGTCAGCGCGACCATCGGCGTCGTGCAGAACAGCCCGATCTTCACGCCGGGCGTCGCGAAGCGCGCTTCCGACGATGCGACGACGAGATCGCACGTCGCGACGAGCTGGCAGCCGGCAGCCGTCGCGATGCCGCCGACCTGCGCGATGACCGGCTGGCGGATCGACTGGATCGTCTCCATCAAGCGCACGCACGTGTCGAAGACGGTGCGGTACTCCTCGACGCTGCGCGCGAGCATCTCGCGCAAGTCGTGCCCGGCACTGAGCGCGGGACCGACGCCGCGCAGGATCGCGACGCGCGCACTGCGATCGGCGCCGATCGCTTCGAACGCCGCGATCATCTCGCCCATCACCTCGAGCGAGAGCGCGTTGCGCTTCTCCGGGCGGTTCAGCGTGACGACGGCGATTCCGTCGTCGCCGGTCTCGGCCAGGATATGGCGGTGTGACGATTCGGCGAGCATGCTCGCTCCTTCGCCGGGCGCGGCGCCGAGCCCGCGCTACGCGGTCACTTCCCGCGCGGCCACGGCAGGCCCACGGTCAGTGCGGCCTGCAGCGTCGTCGGCCCGCCGGGGATCGGGCGGCGCTGCTGGATCAGCACGCGCGCGTGCGGCGTGACGTGCGCCTCGGCGTACCAGAGCAGCGCGCGCGTCGCCGACGGCGCAGCCGAGCCGTCCTCGCGCACGCCGACGAACGCGTGCGCGCCGAGGCGCCACCGCAGGCGGACGTAGCCGCCGTCCGAGTCGATCGTGCCGCCGCTGCCGTCGCCGTTGCCGTCGCGGCCCCACCACTGCGCCGCAAGAAGCTCCAGCCGGCCGCGGCGGGCTTCGACCGATGCGCCCACGCGGCGGTAGGGGTCGTCGAACGGCGTCCCTCCGGCGACGCTGATCGCGCGCGATCCGCTCAGCGCGGCGACTCCGACGCTCAACGTCTCGCCGAGCGGGATGCGCGCGAACAGCCCGACCTCGGGCGCCGCGAACGACTCGTCGCGTCCGGTCACGACCGGCTTTCCGCCGTATGCCGAGCCGGTCGCATTCGCGAACGATACCGTCGCCGCGAGGCGCGCGACGCCGACGTCGCGCTCCGCCTCGAGCGCCCACCGCGGCGTTGCGAGCGTGAGGTCGTTCAAGCCGACCAGCGTCCCTTCGTAGCCGTACGTCGTGAGCGTATCGTTGCGCTGCGCGGGCGAGTGCTCGAGCGGCAGCTCCACCAAGCCTGCGCGGTACAGCACACGCGACCGCTGGTCGAAGTACGCGAGGTATCCAAGGAACAGCGACGCTGAGCTGCCCTCGCTGCCGAGCGTCTCGTGAACGAACGCTTCGACGCGACCCACCTCGACCGCGCCGAGCAGAGCGCCCGCGGGAACCGTCGTGCGCGTCGTGCCGTCGGTCGGCGTGGGCGTGTAGCCGAGCTGCTCGCGCAGCGCGACGATCGTCGTCCCGTGCTTCGGGGCGCCGACCAAACGGTAGCCGCGGTTACGGAACGCGTTGCCGAACGCGTTGAGCTCCGGCAGCACGGAATGACAGGCGCCGCACTGCAAGCCGTAGCGCTGCGCGAAGATCGGCATCGCGCCGGCGGGGCGAGGCGTCGCAAGCGCGGTGAGCGCCGCGAGCGCACCGCAGACGGCGAGCGCGCGCGTCCTAGTGGACAACGATCGCCCCGCGCATCGGCGCCGCGTAATGAAAGAAGCACCCGTACAGATACGTTCCCGGCGCATCGGCGAGCAGCGCCTGTGAGGCGGTGCCCGGTCCGAGCGCGCCGCTCGTCCATCCGCCCGAGAGCGTATTCCCGGCGATGTCGAGCGCCGCCGCACCGAACGGCGACGCCGGCGGGAACGTGCTCGCCCCGATCGACGTCGCCGTGTGCGGGAACGAGTCCACGTTCACGAAGCGGACGCTCGATCCGAGCGGCACCGTCGTGACGCTCGGCGAGTATCCGCCCGCGTTCCCGTACGCGGTCGCGGTCACCACGGACGACGTGAGTGAGACGTCGATCGTCCGGGCGGCCGTGCCGGTCGTACCCGATCCCGCGGCAGGCGCACCGGGCGTGCATCCCGCGAGAACGCAGACGACGAGGAGCAACGAGACTCGCACGCGGCGATCGTCGGCGGAGCGCATGAGGTCGCGATGAACGAGCGCCCGCGGCGCGCTCAGACTTTCTTCAGCCGGGACGCAAGCGCGGCAGGCGCGCCACGAATCGGTTGCGGTCCTCGAGCACGACATCGCCGCCGTGCGCGCGCGCGATCGCGCGGCAGATCGCGAGACCCAGACCGCTGCCGCGCTCGTCGTCGCCGGCGCGCACGAATCGCTCGAAGATGCGTTCCCGCAGCTCCGGCGGAACGCCCGGACCGTCGTCTTCGACGGTCAGCGCGACGCGCTCGGCATCGCCGTCGACGCGAACCCACACGCGCCCTTCGGCATGCCGGTGGGCGTTGTCGAGCAAGTTCTCCACGAGCCGGCGCAAGCGCCGCTCGTCGCCTTGCACCCAGCACTCCTCGGAGACGGCGATCTCGGCGACGGCGCCGTCCGGGCGCAGGGCCTCGCTCGCCGCGCGCGCGAGCGTTCCGACGTCGACGGGTTCGGAGAGCTTCGCGGCGACGCGTTCCTCGCGTACGAGCGCGAGCAGGTCGCCGACGATGCCCGACGCGTCGACGGCGAGCGCCGCGATGCGCTCCAGCGCGGCGTCGCGTTCGCCGGTATCCGGCGTCGCGCGCGCGCTCTGCGCGACGGACGCGATGCGCGCCAGGGGCGTGCGCAGCTCGTGCGCCGCCTCGGCGGCGAAGCGCGCCTCGCGCTCGCGCGCGGCGACCAGCGGGCGCACGGAGATCAGCGCGAGCACGAACGCCGCAACGCCGCCCGCGATCAGCAGCGGCACGTCGAACAGCGCGAGCGCCGCCGCGTTGCGGCGCAGCGCCGCCTCGTACACGTCGCGCCCGAGCCCGGTTGCGAGCAGCGGCTCGAGCAGGTCGTGCTCGCGTGCGGCGAGCCACGCGAACGCGACCGCATCGAGCACGGCGAGCAGCACGACCAAGATCGCGAGGTACGACGCGGCCAAGCGCGCGACTACGCGTGCAATGAGTAGCCCACTCCCCAGACGGTCGCAATGCGATCGCGCGCACCGACCGACGCGAGCTTCTTGCGCACGGCGCTGACGTATACGTCGACGACGTTGCTCGAGCCGTCGAAGTCGTCGCCCCACACGCGCTCGAGGATCTGCGCGCGGGTGACGGCGAGGCCCGCGTTCGCGGCGAGGTATTCGAGAAGCCGGAACTCGGTCGCGCCCAGCGGAACCTCGCGCCCGCCGACGCGTACCGAGCGCGCGCCGCGGTCGACGACGAGGTCGCCCACCGCCAGGGTCGCGTGGATCGGCAGCGCGCCGCGGCGTAGCAACGCGCGCAGGCGCGCGGCCAGCTCGTCCTCGACGAACGGCTTGACGAGATAGTCGTCGGCGCCCGCGTCCAGACCGCGCACGCGGTCTTCGACGGCGTCGCGCGCCGTCAGGAAGAGCACCGGCGTCGTGACGCCCTCCGCGCGCGCGTCCCGGCAGATCGTGAAGCCGTCGCGTCCCGGCAGCACGACATCGACGACGGCGGCATCGTAGCTTCCACGCAGCAGCATCTCGTGGCCCGACTCGCCGTCGCCCGCGACGTCGACGGCGTACTTGCGGCGTTCGAGCATCGCGCGAATCGCCTCCGCGATCTCGCGCTGATCCTCGACTACGAGAATGCGCACGGTGTGCCGCTTCGCGCAGGGCGCGACGCGCTCCGTTGTCTGAAGGATTCGTGAAACGCGCCGGGCGTGACGTTCAGAGCCGCTTCAGCAGCCCGGCCTACGGTGGCCGCACATCGCTCGCCGAGGTTTCGCATGTCAGGGCATTCCTTTCCGTGGGCCGCGCGCGCCGCCGGCGCGGCGGCGTTCGTCGCGCTGGCGGCGACCGTAGCGCCGGCGACCGCGGCCGCGCCGGACGCGCGCGATCTCCCGCTGGTCGACCAGACCGGCGCGCGCTTCACCCTGCGCGCGTTGCGCCGTCCCGTCGCGGTGATCTTCGTCGCCACGCGGTGCGGCGACGCATGCCCGGTCGCGGAGGGCGTGTTCGCGCGGCTCGCCGCCGAGCTGGCGGCGTCGCATCTGGATGCGGGCCTGCTGACGGTCACGCTCGACCCGCAGTTCGACCGCCCGATCGTCATGGCGGCGAAGGCGCGCGCGTTCCGTGCCGACGCGGCGCGCTGGCGCTGGGCCAGCGGCGATCCGGCCGACGTGGTGCGGCTGCTCGACGCGTTCAACGTGCCGCGGCTCGACGGCACGTTCCACGGCGCGTTCGCGTACGTGCTCGACGCGCACGGCCTTCCGGCGCGCGTCGTGCTGCTGTCGGCGAGCGCCGACCGTGACCTGCTCTCGCTGCTGCGCGCGATTCCGCGCTCGTGAGCGCGGCTCAGAGGTGGTCGCGCAAATCGATCGCGAGCGCGCGCAGGTCGGGGTCCGCTGCGTCGTGCGCGCACCGGTCGAACGCGACGCGCGCGTCGTCGCGCCGGCCGCCGCGCATCAGCACGGTGCCGAGCGCGAACCGGGCGCGCGCGTAGCCGGGCGAAAGCGCGAGCGCCTTGTCGAGCTCCGTGCGCGCCGCGTCGTCGTGCCCGGCCTGCAACTCCACCAGCGCGAGATCGTAGTGCGCGACGGCATACGAAGGATCGTCGTCGAGCAGCGCCCGGAAGTCGGCGCGTGCCGTGGCGAGATCGCCGGCGCGCAGCGCGACGAGACCGCGGTCGTAGCGCGCCAGCACGGCGTGCGGTGCGACCTCCACGAAGCGGTCAGCCGCGGCGCGCGCGGCCGTGACGTCGCCGCGCCGCAGCTGCACGGCGACGAGGTTCGCGGCGGCCGCTGCGAAACGCGGGTCGCGATGGAGCGCCTCTTCGAGCAGCGCCGCGGCGGCGTCGAAGCGTCCGAGGCCGAACTCCGCGAGCGCAAGGTCGTAGCGGGCGGTCGAACCGCGCGGCTCCGGCGGATCGAGCGCGACGGCGCGGCGGAACTCGACGGCCGCGGCGCTCCAGTCGCGCCGGTCCTCGGCGGCGAGCCCTCGCGCGAAGCGCTCGTGGACCTCGCGCTCGCGCGCTTGGGCGCGCATCGCTGCGGCGTCGGTCGTCCGGGGCGCGGCGGTCGGCTGCGAGTACGTTTGCGCGCCCGCGGCCGAGACGGCGCCGGCGAGCGCGAGCACGGCCGCCATCGTCGCGGCGCGGCGCCGCACGTCAGGGATGCGGCAACTCCGCGCCCGCCGCAGTGCGAGCGGTCGCGGCGCGTTCGGGAGCGCAGTCCCAACCGGTCCGGCCGCCCTCGGTGATCGGCCCGAGCAGCGGGGGCGGGGAGCTCGGGACGACGGCAGTCGACGGATCGGCGAGCAGCAGCTCCGCGGCCGCAGCGGCGCCGGCGCACGCGCACATCGCGAGCACCGCGGCGACCGCCAACCGTCGGAGCTGGTTCATGCCGTCCAGGGTACCCGCCGCACGTGAAGCCTTCCTGAGGGTGGCCGCCGTCGTTGCGCTGCTGCTGGCCGGCACGCGGGCCGCGCAAGCGGACGAGCTCCTGGTCGGCGCTCTGCGCGATCAGGACGGGGCCGTCGTGGCGGGGGCGACGGTGACGGCGCTGGACGCGGCCGGCGCAGTCGTAGCGCGCGACCGCTCCGCAGCCGACGGCACGTTCGCGCTTGCGAGCCCGGCCCGCCCGTCGGTTCTGGTCGTGAACGCGCCGGATGCCGACCCGCTGCGGATCGTCGTGCCGCCGGACTCGGGCGCGCCGGTCGCGGCGATCGTCCACCGGCACCGGGCGGTCAACCTCGTGCCCTCCGCCGCGGACGTCGCGGCGCTTCCGGCGGGTTCGCTCGACGCGGTCGCCTCGGTCGTCCCGTACCGCGTCGCGTTTCCCTCGACGATCTCCGACCGCTGGCTCTCGCGCGGCCGCGGCGTGACGACCGTCGAAGGCCTCCCGTTCTACCGCCGCGGCGACGGCGGCGACGCGACGAGCCTGCTGCCCGCGCACGGATTCGGCGCGCTCGACGTCGTCGATTCCATGCAGGCGCCGTGGTACGGTGACCGCGCCGGCGGCGGCCTGGTCGACGCGCGGCTCTTCGACCGCACGGACGCTCTCCGCGCGACCGGCAAGGACGCGGCGCTGGAAGGCGGAGGCGACCCCGCCGGTCTGGCGGCCGAGTCGTGGGACCCCGACGGCGTGCGCCGGCTGTTCGCCGTGCACGCCGCCGGCACGCTGGGGCCGTTCGCCGCGACCGGCGTCGCGCTGGCCGGAACGGCGCCGGGGACGAACTACGCCGGCGCCGGCGCGGACCTGCGCGCGGCGGCGCGCGCTCTCGACCTCGGCGCGCACGTCGGCTTCACCACCGACGACGCGAGCACGATCGCGAGGCGCGACGACGGGACGGTCGCGAACGTCGTGCTCGACGCGTCGGGGCGCGGGCCGAACGCGCTGCTCGTGCGCGCGCGCTGGCGCGACGAGCGCGGCACGCTCGGCGACGACGACTCCGAGCACCAGGACGCTGCGCTCGTGGTCGGCGCCACGCGCGGAAACGCGCTGCGCGCGAGCGCGGCCGTCGCGCTCACGTACGGCGCCGAGCGTTCGTACGAAGACGGCACGAACGCCTCGGCGCTCGCCGTGCTGCCGTCGCTCTCGCTCGACGCGCCGCTCGGCTCGGAATGGACGGCGCATGCCGGCGCGCGCGCGGCAACGTTGGGCACGCCGGGCTACGCGATCGCACGAAGTTCCCTGGGCGAAGTGAGCCTCGCGTTCGCCGACCACCGGCGCCTGCGCGCGGACGTCGAGGCCTTCGCCGAAGGCGACACCGCGCCGACCGCAGTGAACCGCGGATTCGCGGCCTCGCTGGGATGGGAGGTCGCGCCGCGCGTGTCGCTGCGCGCGTGGTCGCTGCGCGACGCCGACGTGCTCGACGCCTTCGCCGCGCCGTACCCGGGCGGGCTCGCGCAGAGCGTGCGCGTCGGCCGCGCGTTCGACCGCGACGTCGTCTGGCTGACATGGGACGCGCCGCTGCGTCTCGACGTGCTCGTGCGCACCGGAGCGCTCGAAGGCAACCTGCGCGTTCCGCTGAGCGCGCGCTACGCGCTCACGTTCGGGTCGTACGTGCGCGCGGGCTCGCGCGCGTTCGCGTTCGGTCTCGCCGGTCGCTAAGGCGCGACCGGGTCCATGATCAGCAGAGGGCCGCGCTCGCGCAGCGCGGGCCACGTCGTCGCGCCCGTTCGCACGAGCTCGGCGACGACGCCGCCGACCTCGTCGGCCGTGATCCAGCCGGGCTCCGCGATCGCCTCGGAGTCGCGCGTGCGCACGGGGCCGTTCACGATCAGCTCCGTGATGCGCACGTCGCGCCCCGCCGTTTCATCGGCGAGCGCGCGCGTGAGCATCATCTGCCCGGCGGCCGCGACCGAGACGATCGCCGAGCGCGGCACCGGGAAGAATGCAGCGCCTCCGCCGATCGCGAGGTACCAGCCGCCGGGACGGCGCTCGAGCTCGTGAACGAACGTGCGGGCGAACGCGAAGTGCGTCGTGAGCATCTCCGCCATCACCGTCTCCCACGTCGCGACATCGGCGCCGAGCAGCGGCCCGCCTTCCCACCAGCCGCCGAGCGACGGGATCGCGACGTCGATCGGGCCGAGGTCCGCGCGGACGCGCTCGGCGATCGCTTCGGCTCCGCGCGCATCGCCGGCGTTGCCGACGATGCCGGTGAGCCGCCCGCATGCGACGTGCGGTTCCAGCCGCGCCTCCAGCAACGCGAGGCGCGCGGGGTCACGCGATGTCACGACGACGCGCGCGCTCGTCGTTGCGAGCAGCGCGCGCACGATGCCTTCGCCGACGCCGCCCGCGCCGCCGGCGACCAGCACGAGCGGATCGGTCACAGCACGCGGGCGCGGCGCGAGCGAATCGGCGCCGCGAAACGTTCGGGTGCGAGCGCCGTCACGTCGAGGCTGCTCGCCGCGCCGTCGACGACGATTTCGGCGACGAGGCGCCCGAGCGCGGGCGCGTGCATCACGCCGTGTCCCGACGAGCCGTTCGCGAGATAGAGGTTCGGTACGCGCGGCGCCGCGCCGAGAATCGCGTGTCCGTCGGGAGACATCTCGTACAGTCCCGACCAGCACGCGCCGCGGTCGAGCGGCACGCCCGCAAGACAGGGCACGCGCTCGCGCGCGACGGACGCGACCGCGTCGATCCAGGCGGGATCGACGGGCGTCTCGCGCGCCGCGTTCGCAGCGTCGGGCATGAGCAGCAGCACGCGGCCGTCGCGCGCGCGCAGGTGAAAACCGTCGCCCGCGTAGATCGTCATCGGCGTCGTCGCAGGCAGCGCGTCGGTCGGGACCGTCGAGGCGACGAAGCGCCGCACCGGCGTCACCGGAAGATCGACACCGGCCCACGCGGCGACCTCGGCGGCCCACGCACCCGCGGCGTTGACGACGACCTCGCTCGCGATCGTGCCGCCGGCGTGCACGACGCTGCGGATGCGCCCGTCGCTCGCGCGCTCGAGCCCGATCGCCGGCACGCCGTAGCGGAACGACGCGCCGAGCCGCTCGGCCGCACGGCGATACCCGTCGAGGATCTGCAGCGGCCGAATGAAGCCGTCGCTCGCGCAGAACGTTCCGCCGGCGACCGGCGCGCGCCGCAGCGCCGGGTTGAGCATCGCGACCGCGCCTGCGTCGAGCGCGACGGCGTCGGCGACGCCGTTCGCGCGCTGCACCGCGAGCGCGTCGTGCAGCGCGCGCAGCTCCGCGGCGGTTTCGGCGACCCAGAGGTACCCGGCCCGCACGAAGCCCGCGTCGCCGCCGGTCTCGTCCGCGAAGCGTTCGAGCGCGGCGCGCGCGAGCAGGGAAAGCCGCACGTCGATCGCCGATCCGAACTGCACGCGAAAGCCGCCCGTCGCGCGGCCGGTGCTGCCGCTGCCCGGCTGATCGCCGCGGTCGAGAACGACGACGTCGCGCACGCCGCGCGCGGCGAGATGGTAGGCGACGCTCGCGCCGATCACACCGCCGCCGACGACGACCGCGCCCGCCGTGTCGCTCACGGTACGCCCGAGCGGCAGCCGTCGGACGCGCACACGTCCACCGACGCCGGACGCATCGCGTCCGCGGCGAGCCGCACGATGAGCGCGCCCGATGTGTCGCGCTCGGACGGCACGCGCGTTCGAAGCGTACGGTCGGCGTAGACGACCGCGCCGGGCGGCGCCTGCGCGAGCACGAGCGCGATGCTCGAACCGGCGTCCACGCGGTGCAGCGCGACGCGCACCCGCCGCGGAAACCCGCCGCCGAAGCGCACGGCGTACCGCTCGCCCGGGCGCACGTTCGTCTGGAACGACGTGGTGAAGCCCTCGCGCGGGTTGCCGAGAAGGACGATCGCCGAGGACTTCGGATCGTCGAGCCGTGTGATGCGCACGGGGCCGAATCGCACGCGCCGCGCGTCGAGCACGTTCACGAAGAGGCTGCCGAAGCGCGCGTCGCACGTGGCGGCATTCCAGTCCGCATGCACCACGCAGTCCGAGCCGTCGAAGAACGGCGACGCGATCGCGACCGACGATCCGGCATGTCCCGTCACCGAGCCGTCCAGATCGCGGAACACGGTCGAGCGGTACCCGTCGGCGCCCATCTTCTCGCCGTCCGGCGTCGGATACGTCTTGAAATAGACCGGCTGCGCGTTACGAAACGTCAACGCCCGCGCGAAGTTACTCGGATCGGTGAAGAACGGCGAGTACTCGAGCGCGCTCAGCGCGCTGGCCTTGCGCTGCGCGCTCGGCACGAAGTTCACGAACTGCGTGCGCTCGACGCCGACGCGTCCGTCGTAGAACTCGAACCCCCGGAGCGGAAACGCGGCGTCGCTCGGCTTCGGCGGCCCGGTGAGGTTTTCGGTCTCGCCCACGACGAGGCTGTCGCGCAGCACGGCGTTCGCGCCGGCGAACGTGAGCCCGATGCTGTTGTCGGCGATGCGCGCACCCGTTACACGCAGGTTCGTCCCGCGCAGCCAGGCGCCGCGGCGCCGGTTCTTGTACGCGGTCAGCCCGCGATAGTCGGCGAGCACCGCCGGGCTGTAGTTCGGCGCCTCGGAGACGCCCGGCGGGTTGCGCAGGTTATCGACGAACAGGCCGTTCATCGCGTTCGCGTGCGCGACGTTTCCGTCGAAGCCGCCAAGCTTCGTCGCACGCGGCCAGAGCGTTCGCGACGCCGACGGCCCGGTCGGATTCGGCGTGAGGTTGTACCAGAAGCCGCTGCCGTCGGAACCGGCCGCCGCGTTCCCGGTCAGGACGTTGTCCGGGTTCGCGATCCAGAACGTCGCCGGCTCGACGTCCGACTCGAGGATCGCCGCGCTCGCCGGCGCGGCGCGTGTGAGCATGCCGAGGTTCCGGGCCAGCAGGTTGCCCGTCTCCGCGCCGTCCTCGAGGAAAAAGCAGTGCCCGACGGTATCGAACGCGACGTCGTCGGTGATGCGCACGTTCGACGTGCCGTGAATGGTGATGCAGCGGTTGGCGCTGTGATCGACGCTCGACGACGCGACGAACGATGAGGCCGCGTCGCCGGCGAGATGAAAGTGCACGGGATACGCGCCCAGCGTCGCGCGCCGGCCCATCCCCGCGAACTCGACGTCCGAGGCGCGCAGCGTTCCGCCGCGCATGATGACGACCTGCGCGCCGTCGCCGTGGATGCGCACGTTGTGCGAGAGCAGCCCGATCTCGGCGCGCTCGTCGACGCCGTCGGTCTCGGCCCCCCAGTGTGCGAAGCGGAGCGGCTCGCGCAGCCGCAGATTCGTTCCGCGTGCGGCTTCGACGACGACCTCCTCGGCCTGCGCAGCGTCGAACCCGCTCGGCGCGAGCGCGAGCCGGTCGCCGGGCTCCCAGTTCACGTCGCTCGCGAGGGTGAGATCGCGCGTACCGGCCGGCGCGGTGCGCGCAAGGTGCGTCCACGCGACGCGCGGCGTTCCGTATAGCTCGATGCGTCCGCCGCCGGACGCCGAGAAGAGCCCGTCGTCCGGTGCGGTCCCGCCGAGCGCGATGTCTGCGCCGTGCGCGAACGGCGCGTTCGGTGCGCCGACCGAGAGGACGCCGTGGACGTCGATGGCACCGGCAGCGAGGCGCACGTCGCGGTCCTCGACCACGAGCGCGCCGTCAACGACAAGCTTCGCGAGACGGGGCGGGTCGACGTCGAGCACGACGCGCCGTCCGGCGCCGACGACGACGGTGTCACCCGCGCGCGGCAGCGTTCCGCCCCAGGTCGCGGGATCGGACCATCGGGCCGGCGTCGTCGCCGCACCGTCGCGGCCGGCGAGCGCCGCAACCGCGACGCATGACGTCAACGCGAGGACGAGAGGCGGCCGCACGCGGAGACGCATCGTGCGCGAGCGTAGCACGCGTACGCTTCGGACGGCCTGGGAACGCCTGCACTCCGGCGTAGGCGGCCGCCGTCTCAAAAGCGCTCCGGCCGGGTAACCCCCGTCCATGGCCGACTACAACACATCGAGCTCGTCGAACAACAACACGGGGATCGTCGTCGCCGTCATCGTCGTGGTATTGCTCGCGATCGGACTCTTCGTCTGGCAGCCGTGGAACTCGCGCAGCGCGACGGCCCCGGCCGGAAACAGCACGACGACCACCACGTCCGGCGGCGGAACGACGGGAACCACGAGCGGCACGACCGGCGGTACGACCGGCGGCACCACGTCGGGATCGACCGGCGGCGGAACGAAGCCCTAAGCCTCAGACCCAGCGAAACGTGCGGGCGCTGACCGCGATACCGGCCAGCGTCCACACGAGCAGCGCGGCGATCCATGCGCCGTAGTGCGCGAGCGGCGCACCGCCGATCGCCACGTCGCGAAACGTGTCGATGAACTGCGTCGACGGCAAGAGCCGCAGCGTCGCGGCGACCGCGTGCGGGAAGCGGTCGATCGGCACGTACGCATCCGAGAGAAACGCGAGAGGAACGGTGAGCACCGACGCGATGTTGTTGGCGCTCTCCGTCGTGCGCGCGAGCGCGCCGACGATCGTGCCGAGCGACACGAACGTCGCCGTGCCGAGCAGCAGCACGAGCACGATGGCCGCCGGATTGCCGATGATCCGCACGTGGAACAGCAGCGTGCCCACCGCGACCAGAATGACCGCCTGCGCCGCGAGCAGCGTGACGCGGTATGCGACCAGCGACGCGAAGAACACCCACGGCGGCATCGGCGTGAGGTAGACGCGGCGCAAGAGGTGCTTTTCGCGGAACGTGGCGAGCATCACGCCGACGCCCCAAAAGCCCGAGCTGAGCACCTGCGCGCCGATGATCCCCGGCACGAGAAACGCGGACGACCGCGACGCGCTTCCCTGCATGAACGCGAACGAGAACAGCACGAGGAAGAACACGGGCATCGCGAGCGACCAGAACACCATCTCGCCGTCCCGCCAGAAGTACCACGTGAAGTTCGCTTTCGTCTGCGCGACGAACATCCGCAGCAAGGTCATGCGGGTTCTCCGATCGCCTCGCCCGTGATCGCGAGGAATGCGTCTTCGAGCGTCGGGCGGTGCATGTCGAGGGATTCGATCGTCGCGCCCGCCGCGTTCGCGCGCGTCACCACGGCCGCGAGCGCGAGCCCGGGCTCGCCGCGCGTCGCGAGCGTCCATCGGTCGCCGGCCCGTGCCCACACGCCGAGGTCGTCCAGCTCGGGGCTCGGCACGAAATCGTGCGCGACGATCGACACGGTCGCGTCACCGCCGTGCTGCGCGATCAGATCGGCGGCCGCCGCCTGGGCGACGACGCGCCCGCGCTGCATGATGCAGATGCGGTCGCACAAACGCTCCGCCTCTTCGATATAGTGCGTCGTCAGCACGATCGCTTTCCCCGCCGCGCGCAAGCGCTCGACCTCGCCCCACAGCACGCGACGGCCGAACGCGTCCATCCCCGCCGTCGGCTCGTCGAGGAACAAGATGTCGGGCTCGTGCTGCAGCGCGAGCGCGAGCGCCAAGCGCTGCTGCTCGCCGCCGGACATCTGCGCGACCTGGCGGTCGAGCTTGCCCTCGAGCCCGACGCGCTCCGCCATCTCGCCCGCGCGCGGAGCGATGCCGTAGTACGAGGCGTAGAGCTCGAGGATCTCGCCGACGGCGGACTTTTCGGGCAGCGACGTCGCCTGAAGCTGCACGCCCATGCGCGGGCGCAACCGCGCGAGTTCGCGCGCACGCGTCGGGTCGAGCCCGAGCACGCGCACCGTTCCGTCGTTCGGCATGCCCAGACCGATGCAGCATTCGAGCGTCGACGTCTTGCCGGCGCCGTTACGGCCGAGCAGTCCGAAAATCGTGCCGGCTTCGACGGTGAAGCTCACGCCGTTCACCGCAGCAACGTCGCCGTAGCGCCGCACCAAACGATCGACCAAGAGCGCGGGTTCGGCAGGCGTCATGAGCAACCGCTGTGTTGCTTGCGCGCCCGCACATCTCCCGCTCATCCTCGTGTCAGCAGCATCCCATGAACTTCGGGCATACTGGGAAACGGGCAACGAAGCGGCGCTCGGCCGCTGAAAGGGACTGCACTTATGCTTCAACGTTTATCGAAGATCATCTCCGCCTCGGGAATGGCCGCGGCGCTCGCCGTCGGCTCGATTCCGAAGCCCGCGGCGGCGGACACGCAATCGACGCTGAACACTCTGCTCGGCGCGGCTGCCGTCGTCGGCGGCATCATCCTCTACAACAACTACCAGCACAAGCGCCAGGCCGCGAACACGATCGTCGGCTACACGCGCAACGGCGGTACGGTGTACGGTGACGGCCGCATCGTGATGCCGAACGGACAGACGATCTACCCGAACAGCAACGGCCAGTACCCCGGCGGACAGTACGCGTACTACAACAACAACGCGAACGGATACACGTACGACACCAATCGAACGGGTCGTTACGATCGCACGAACCGTCATCGTCACGACGCCGAGCACGGGCACTAGTCGTATGTTTCAACGCATTTCGAAACTGGTCACCGCATCGGGCATGGCGGCTGCGCTCACCGTCGGCGCGCTGCCGAAGCCGGCCGCGGCCGACACGCAGTCGACCCTCAATACGATCCTGGGCGCTGCCGCCCTGGTCGGCGGGATCATCCTGTACAACAACTACCAGCACAAGCGCCAAGCGGCGAACACGATCGTCGGCTACACGCGCAACGGCGGCACGATCTACGGTGACGGACGCATCGTGATGCCGAACGGACAGACGATCTACCCGAACTCCAACGGCCAGTATCCCGGCGGACAGTACGCGTACTACAACCCGCGGGCGAACGGCTACACGTACGATTACCAGCGCACGGGGCAGTACGACGCAACGCACCGGCACGGCACGTACTGGGCGCGCGCGCAGCAGTCGCATTTCAGCCGGCCGCAGGCGCAGTACGAGCAGCAGCAGCGGATGCAAGCGAACTCCTACCAGCACGCGCAGTACCAGCACGCGCAGTATCAGCACACGCAAACACAGACCCACTACACCCAGCCGCAGCAGGCGCAGGCGGGCCGATGGACGGAAAACCACGCCGCGCAAGGACACCAGCATGGTCCTCCGGCCGGCGCGCGGCCGCCGAACCACGGTCACGAAGACGACAACGGCGACAACCACCACCACTAGCCGGTAACCGAACCCACGGGTGCATGCAGCGGGCCGCGACGAACACGTCGCGGCCCGCGTGCTTGGCTGAGCTCTCGCCGTCAGGCGTGGACGATCGTGCCGACGTGCTCGCCGCGCAGCGCGGCTTCCAGCAAGTCGGGCTTGTGCCCGTTGACGATCTGAAAGCTCCGCATCCATCGGGCCGTCGCTGACGGGTTAAACTGGGCGATGACGGATTCGAACCGCCGACCATCTCCGTGTAAAGGAGCCGCTCTCCCGCTGAGCTAATCGCCCGCCGCCGCGAGGCGTTCTGTGCGGGGGGTAAGCGGTCCCGGTCCCGGGCATACTCGGCTCGATGCAGCAGCGACGGCTCGGCCTGGACGACTCGCGGCCGATCTGGCGATCGATGCTGGTGTTCCTCGTGCCGCTGATGCTCAGCAACGTATTGCAGTCGGCGTCGGCGACGTTGAACAGCATCTATCTCGGCCGCCTCATCGGCGTGAAGGCGTTGGCTGCGGCGTCGTCCTTCTTCCCGATCGTCTTCTTCATGATCTCGTTCTTCATCGGGATCGCGAGCGCGAGCTCGGTGCTGATCGGTCAGGCGTACGGCGCGCGTGACGAGGAGCGCCTCAAGGCCGTCGCCGGCACGACGCTGACGCTCGCGCTCGTCAGCGGCTTCGTGGTCGGGATCGCGAGCTGGTGGTTCCTGCCGCCGCTGCTGCACCTCATCGGCACTCCGCTCGACGTCTTCGACGACTCGCTGGCGTACGCGCGGGTCACATTTCTCGCGCTGCCGATCCTGTTCGTCTACCTCGCGTACACGACGTTCGTACGCGGCACCGGCGATTCGCGCACGCCCTTCATCGCGCTGATCGTCAGCACGGTGCTCGTGCTGATCCTCACGCCCGCGCTGATTCGCGGCTGGTTCGGGCTGCCGCACCTGGGCGTCGTCAGCGCGGCCGTCGCGGGCGTCATCGCCAACTCGGCCGCGTGCGTCTTCCTGCTGATCGCGCTGGCCGCGGAGAAGAACCCGCTCGCCCTCGACGCGTCGATCGTGCGCCACATGCGCCTCGAGCCCAAGCTGCTGCTCACGCTGCTCAAGATCGGCATCCCGACCGGTGTGCAGATGGTCATGGTCTCGCTCTCGGAGATCGCCGTCATCTCGCTCGTCAACCGCTTCGGATCGGCGGCGACCGCGGCATACGGTGCGGTCAATCAGATCGCCTCGTACGTGCAGTTCCCGGCGATCTCGATCGGGATCGCGTCGTCGATCTTCGGCGCGCAGTCGATCGGCGCGAAACGGTTCGACCGCCTCAGGCGCATTGCGCGCGCCGGCATCACGCTCAACTGGATCATTGGCGCCGTCCTGATCGGCACGCTGTACGTCTTCAACGATGCCGTGCTGTCGCTCTTCATCACCGATCCGAAGGTGATCGCGACCGCGCACGACCTGCTCGCGATCACGCTGTGGAGCTATGCGGTGTTCGGCACGAACAGCGTGCTCTCGGGCCTCATGCGTTCGAGCGGCGCCGTGCTCTGGCCGACGCTGCTGTCGGTCGTCTCGATCTGGGGCGTGGAGGTTCCGGTCGCCTACGCGCTCGCGCCGCACTTGGGTCTGCGCGGCGTGTGGATCGCCTATCCCGTCGCGTTCTGCGCGGGCCTGCTGTTCCAGACCGTGTACTACCGCTTCTTCTGGCAGCGCCACCGGCTCGCGCCGCTGCTCTCCGACGCGCAGCCGCAGGAGCCGGTCGCGACGTGAGCGCGTCCACCCCCGCGCCGCCGCGGCTCGCGAAGTCGTACCCGGCGAACGTCGTGCTGGTCATCCTCACGCTCTTCCCGGGCCTGATCAACACGAGCGCGATCTCGCTGGCGTCGCCGGTGATCGGAAGCGACCTGCACGTCGCGCCCACCGCCGCCGCAGCGATCCCGCTCATGAGCGACGCCGCGCTCGCCTTCGGCTGCGTACTGGCGGCCGAACTGATCCGCCGCGTCGAAAGCCGCGCGCTCTACTTCTGGCTGCTCGCCGCGTCGCTCGCGTCATCGCTGCTGAGCGCGCTCACGCCGTCGTTCGCGTTCCTGCTGATCGCTCACATCGTGCACGGGCTGGCCGCCGGTATGCTGTTCGTGGTCGTGCTCCCGCCGCTGCTGATCAACTTCAAGAGTGCGAAGCTCGGCGCGACCGCGAGCCTGATGGTGCCGGCCCTGTTCGGCGCGACGACGTTGGGACCGCCGATCGGGGGGCTCGTCGCTTCCCCGCAACTGTGGCGCACGATCTTTGGCGCCGAAGTCGTCGTCGCGCTCGTCGCGCTGTGCCTTGCGCCCGCGGTTCTCGAGAAACGTGAGCCGCAAGGCTCGGACCAGCCCGTCGACTGGTTCGCCATGGCCGCGTCCGGGGCGGGCTCGCTGCTGATCTATCTCGGCGCCGGCGCGCTCGCGAGCCGCGGGCTGGTCGACCCGCGCGCCGGTGTCCCTTTCGCGTGCGGAATCGTGGCCTACGCCGTCCTGATCGTCGTCGAAGCGCGCAAAGAACATCCGCTGGTGCCGGTTCGCGAGCTCGGCACGTCTCTCGCGCTGATCGGTACGATCGCAACCGTCGTCGGGAGCGCGTCGTTCAGCGCGCTCACGCAGTGCTTCACGATGACGCTCGAGCGTGTCGACGGGCTCGGCGTCCATGCGACCGGACTCGCCTACTGGCCCGAGTTCCTCACGGCGATCGCCAGCGGGTACGCGTTCGGGCGGCTCGTCACGACGCGTTGGGTCGTCGTGTGCGGCGCCGCCGGGCTCGTGTTCATTGCCGTCGGTGCGGCGCTCGCGCGCGCCCTCGCACCCGTCGACGCCGTCTCAGTGGGGTGGCTTTGCCTGCTGAGCGGGTTCGGTGCGGGGCTGAGCGTGTCGCCGGGCCTGTTCGTCGTGACGCTGTCTTCGGAGCGCGCGATCGTGAGCCGCGCAATCGCGCTGCTCAACTTGTTCCGGCTGACCGGCGGGTTCGTCAGCGCGCCCGGCGTGGAGCACACGATCGGCTCGCGCACGACGACGCACCTCCTCGCGCTCGCCCCGGCGGTCGCGAGCGCGCACGCCGACGCGCAGGTGCGCGCGTTCATCACCGGCGGCGGTCCACCGCCTGCCACTCTCGAGATCGCGCGACGCGCGCTCGCGCTCGGCATCGACGACGCCTACGTCATCGTCGTCGTCGTCGCGCTCGCCGGAACCGCCGCGATCGTCGCGCTGATGCTCGCGGCGCGCGTCCGGCTCGTGCCGCCGGATCTGCAGCGCTTCGACGAAGGCCACGCGGCGCTGCCGTCGCCGGGCGTCGCGTAACGCGACCGGCGCGCGCCGAAAAGGGCGCTAGGTGCCGGACCCGCCGCCGACCCGCAGAACGTACTTGAGCACCACGCGCTGCAGCGTCGTCGGCGCGGCCGGCGTGCCGTAGTTGAAGAACAGCTCGTTGTCGTTCTTGAAACGGTGGTGGAACGATGCCGCAAGGTTGACGCCGGGCTGCGCGAAACCGCCGGTGCCGCTGATCGCACGCAGCGCGATCGAGAAGTTGGTCGTGGGGCCGATCGTCTCGCCGACCGTGATGCGGCGCAGCCACTGGCCGTTGATCGCGCCGCCGAACGCCGGCCGCTCGCGTGTGCCGTCGAACTCGCCCGCGAGCGTCCACCGCGTCCCGATCGTGCGCTGCGCGACCAGCGTGCTCTGTTGAAGGAAGACGTCGCCGAACGGACCCCAGGTGTATCCGGCGGTCAGCGACGCGGGCGTGCCCTCCTTCCAGCCGAGGTTCACGCTGTGCTGGTTGTACGTGCGGGTCACGCCGTCCGCGTAGAACGGGTAGCCGACGAGGCCGCTGTCGTACGTGCGCAGGAACGAGCTGTACGGACCGCCCGACAGATGCAGGCCGTCCTTGAACTGCAGGTCCACGTTGACGTTGCTGTCGGCCTGGTGCACCGCGCCGCTGCCGTCGGTGTAGCGGTCGGCCGTGATGAACAGATCGGCGCGCTTGATCCAGCCGTGCGGCGCGAGCGTCCCGTTGAGATCGAAGAAGGCTTGCGGTCCGCGCAGATCGCTGTTGACCGTGAAGCCGAGGACCGGCGAGTACTCCGGCCCGATGTCGCGGTAGCCCGTATAGACCTCGTAGTTGTGCTGATGCACGTCGACGAAGTCTTCGGACTTGTACGCGAGCCGGTCATCGTGCACGAACGTGCCGTGCTCGTGCGCATAGTCCAGCGCCCAGACCAATCCGGTTCGGTCGTCACGGCCGCCGAGCTGGCCCTGCCACGTCGCGTCGTCGCCTTCGCGCGGATCGATCGTGTCGTTGCCGAACTGGTGGTGCGTCATCACGCCGTCGAGCGACCACGCGAACGCGCGGTTCGGCGTCGCATGCTTGTAGGCAAAGACTTCGTCGTCGAAACCGGCGCCCTGCGCTTCGAGCACGCCGAACGATTGCAGTCCCTGCGTGCCTTCGAACTTGAGGCCGCGGTCGAACGGGCCGATCGCCGGTGAGTAGAAGATGACGTTCGCCGGCGCGTTGATGCCGGTGAGCGAGACCGGGTTGAAAAAGTTCGCGCCCTGCGTGAAGAACGGCCGGTACTCGTTGAGCGCACGGCGGAACTCTTGCGGCGCGATCGTCTGCTGGTCGACCTCGACGTTCGAATAGTCCGGCGAGAACGCGCCGACGAACGCGGCGGTGCCCGTCACGGGCACGACGACGTCGGCGCCGAACGGCCGCGTGCCGGTGTCGACGAACGAGCCGTCGGCCTGCTGGAAGCGGCGCCGGTCTTCGCCTCCGCTCGCGAGCCCGTAGAGTTCCGCTCGCGGCCGCTGGCGGGCGGGCGTTCCCGCGATGCGCAGGCCGGTGAGCTGCGGCCAGAATCGCGCGTCGCCGGCCTGCGGGAAGCTGGAGACGCCGCCGCCGCCGTCGTTCATCGTCGCATCGTACGCCCACGACTCGTTCAAGTTCAGCGCCGCAATCCGCCGGATGAAGTCGAAGCGCCACGTCTGGATTGCGCCCGCGGGACGCCGGAGCACCTTGAGCGGGATCACCATCATCGCGCTCCATCCCGTCGCCGTCTGCTGCGCGACCGCCGTCCACGGCGGCGCGAAACGCGCGGATTCCGTCGACTGCTGGTACCGCGTGCCGCGCGGCGTCGTCATGAAGAAGTAGACCTGACCGCCGTTGCCGCTCGGGTCGACCCCGATCCCCGCGAAGTCGTCCAAACCGAAACCGACGTCGTTCGAGCTTTGCGAAGCGGTGATCGGTGCGCCGGCTTGGTCGAGCTTCATCCCGACGTACAGGTTCGCGTCGTCGTACAGCAGCATGAACCGCGACGCGTAGGCGCTCGGGCGCTGCGTCGTGATCGTCTGCATGCCCGTGGCGACGACGGCCTTGTCCCACGCGGGATCGGTCAGCGCCGCGTCGAGCGCGGGTGCCTTGTCGGCGCGGACGGCCGGATAGGTTCCGGCCGCGCCGGTCGCCGCGCCGGCCGGCAGCGACCACCGCAACGCGATGGCCGCGCAGAAGGCGGCTGCCGAGGTGAGGACCCGAAGTCGCACGGCCCTTGTACGCACGTGTCTCCTAATTGTTTCGTAGGAGACCGCGTCCTTCCCGGAGTCGCGCCGCGCCCCGGCGCCAGGGGTTCGGCAGACGTCTTGTTCTCAGACCTGAATCGACGAATTGCGGACGAGATACCGTCCGCCGAACGTCAGCGGGATGCCGGCCCCGTCGCGCTCGGCATGCACGTGCAGGTGCGGCTCGGTCGAGTTTCCGGAATTGCCGACGGCGCCAAGCAGGTCGCCGGGCCGCACGTGCTGACCCTGCGCGACGGCGACGGTGCCTTGCTTGAGGTGCGCGAACACGAGGCGCACGCCGTCGTCGCGCTCGAGCACGACGTGATTGCCGAATGGCCGCCGAACGTCGCGCACGTCGGGCAACCCATCGGCGGCACCGGCGATCACCGCGTTCGTCGGACTGTACACCGGCCGGCCGAATATGGCGAAGTTCTCCGGCGTCGCCGGCAGCAGATCCGCCAGGGCGTTGGCGCGCACTTGCACGATGTCGACGCCATAGCGCTGCTCTCGAGACACCGCATGATGATTCACGAGCCGCGTGCTGCCTGCCTGAACCGCGTCAAAAACACCGCCGCGCAGGGGGAACGGAAGATCGATCGCCTCGCTCCGCCGGTAGCGGCGGCTCAGAAGCGCGACGGCCGTTGCAGCGAGCGCGCACATCGCGGCGCACGCATAGCCGACTGCGGCGTCGCCGCCTGCCGCCTGCGCGCTGCCGGACACCAGACGCGATGTCACGGGCGGGATCGCGAGAACGGAGCACGCGATCAGCCAGGCCGACCACGGGCGCACGCCGAGGATCGGCCGGATCGGCAAGAACATCGCGACCGCCGCGAGGTAGGCGCCGTAGAAAAGCGCCAGTCCGACGACCGAGACGACGTCGCCGGGCGACGTGTACAGCAGCGCGAGAAAGATCAGCGGCGAGAACAGCACCAGCACGCTCGAGAAGCGCGCGAGGACGAACCCGTTCATGAGAAGCGGTCCGGCAAGCCGGCGGCCCGCGGAAACCGCCGGTCCGAAAACGCCGAGGCGCGCACGGACGTCCCTTGTTTCGTACGCGGCCCCAGGCCTGCGGACGCCGCGCGCGAAGTTGCCCGATGTGCAAGGAAAGCTATTGCTCGGTACCTTCGGAGCGCTCGTGGGGGCGGTGGCCGGCGCTGCTGCGTGGGCTGCGATCGCGGCGGCGACCGGCTTTCAGATCGGCTACATGGCGGTCGGCGTCGGCTTCCTCGCCGGGTTCGGCATGCGAACGTGCAGCGGACACCGCGGGCGCACGAACGCCATCGTGGCGGGCGTTGTCGCGTTACTCGGTTGCCTCTTGGGCAATACGCTGACCGCGGTCGTCGGGGTCGCGCAGCACGAACACTTTCCGATCCCGCTCGCGCTCCTCACCATGTCACGGCACCTCGGTGCAGTCCCGAACGTGATTGCAGTGACGTTCGAGCCGATGGACCTGCTCTTTTACGGGATCGCGGTCTTCACCGGATATCGCACCGCGCTCGCGGTGCCAAAAGCCAGGCCCGCGCTCGCGCAACCGGCACGCACCGGCGCCTCCGAGCCGGACCCGGCGCCGTAGCTCCGGGACCGCGCGCGCTCTCCGCGAAGCGGCCCTGATGCTGCAGTCGCTCCGGCGCTACCGCGAACAGGCGCTGACGGCCCTCGTCATCGTCGAGGCGCTCTGGCTGTTCGTGCTCGCGCCGCTGACGCAGCTGCACGTGTTTCCGGCGGTCAACGTGCTGGTCACCGTGGTGATCGTCGTCATCGTGCTCGTCATCTGCTCCGGCAGCCGCGCTGCGGAGATCGCGATCATCGGTGCAACCGTCGTGGACATCCTCGCAACGGCGATCCACGGCGCGTCGCCGTCGCGCCTGACGATTGCGTTCGACCTCGCCGCACGCGTCGTGTTCTTCGCCGCCTTGACGTGGGTCGTCGCCGGCGCCGTGTTCGGTCCGGGGCGTGTTACCGTCCACCGCATTCAAGGCGCGATTGCGATCGAGTTGACGATCGCGATGACGTTCGCGATCGTCTACCGCGGGATCGACCTCATGACCGCCGCGCAGGCATTCCGCCACGCGGTGCAAACGCCGGGCGTGAGCCAAGGCCTCGGTCAGTACGTGTATTTCAGCTTTACGACGCTCACGTCGACCGGCTATGGCGACTTCGTTCCCGTCCACCCGTTCGCGCGCAGCGCCGCGAACGTCGAGGCGCTGGTCGGCCAGTTGTTTCCCGCGACGTTGCTCGCACGTCTGGTCAGCCTGGAGATCGAGTCGCGCCGCGGGGCGAGCTGACGAGGGAACCGGCGGATAGGCAACTCCGCATGCTTCGCTTGCGCCGCGCCGTTTATGCTCGCGCCGTGACGTCGCCGCTCAACGCGCGCGCCATCGCGTTCGTCATCGGAGCCCCGGTCGCGCGCTCCAGCCATGCCCACTGGCCGCCCGGGTTGACCTCGAGGAAGTACGGCTCGGACGATGGCGTCACGACGAAGTCGAACGCGCCGTAGCGCAGATCGAGCCGTCGAAGCATGGCAAAGCAGCGTTCTGCGAGGCCGGGCGGAATGTCGCACGTTTCATAGGCGACGTCGACGGCCGGCACGATGCGCCAATCGACCTCGGTCGACCGAGCGGCGATTCGTGTTGCGAACAGCGCGTCGCCGATCACGGTCACGCGAATCTCATACTGTTTGGGAACCCGCGCTTGGTAGATCGTGACGCAGGCTTCGATCTCGTCGTCGGAAGGCATCGCGTTCGGGTCCAGCGCCGACGCGTAGAGCAGGCGGCTTCCGGACGCCGTCGTGACGCGGACCGCTCGCACGGTCTTCGCGATGATCTCGCGGCCGCGCGCGAACGCGCGCACGGCAACCGGGTCGTTGGACACGAGCGTATCCGGCACGTTGAAGCCGAGCTCCGCCGCGACCCGCAACTGCAGCAGCTTGTGCTCGGCGCGCCGCGAGGCGGACGGCCGGTTCATCCAGTACGGCACGGACGCCGTCTCGATCAGTCCGCTCAGCGCGGCGAGCGACTCGCGCTCCGCGTATCGCTCGGGATAGTCGCCGTCGGGGACGGGCGACTCGTCGCCGAACGCCTTGCGGCACCACACGCTGGTGACGGCGCCGAGGGGCACGCGATCGCCCGACGCCGCAACGAGCGTCGCGTCGTGGAGGGTCCACGACAGCCGGCGCCGCTGCGGCTCGACATCCGTATTGACCCGAAGGAACGGCAAAGACAGCCGCTCGAGCTCGAGCACCAGCACGTCGGCTGCGACCTCGTCGGTGCGCGAGAGCAGCAGGATCACGCGCGCGCCGTGAGGCTCGCGAGCGCTAGTCTTCCGGGCCGCCTTCGCGGTCGGACTTCACGTACGCCGTGGAGACCGACGACGTCGCGAACGGACGCTCGTGCCCGTCGGCGTCACGGACGAGATTCAACGAACGCGCATCATCGTACCGGAACGCGCCGTTCAGGTCGGGCGCGTCGACCGCGAAACGCCAAAGCACCGGATGCGCGGGCGTCGATTTCACTGGGGCCATTCGTGCACTACCTCCAGGTCGCAAGCGTGCGGATCGTCGTAGCGCCAACGGGAGTTGAACCCGTATCCCGCCAGATTGGCTCGCGTGCCTTCGCGTAGATTCGCCTCATTACACTAGCATTTCCGGCACCGTCGTGCATCTTCGCAGCGCTTCGGAATGATTCGTATCGGCACCGATGGCAACCGAGTGGCAACCGCGTCTTCCGCGGCGCGTCGGCGAACCAGGGCCCCGCGCGGCTGACGTCCCTGGCCCGCTGCTGCGTCATCCTACCTACCGGACCCGAAGCGGAGGCTTATGCGCGGCGAAACGCCGAATGATGCCCCTGCACGTACTGTGCCATTATTGTCGGCATTATGTGAAGGCTGGGCTCTTAGGCGCGGGCAGATAGTGCGTTTTCCCGCGGCCGCGCCGTTTTCTGAGCCGTTCCCGGGCCTAAGAGGTGTCGAGCCGATCGCCGGCCTCCGACAGCGCAGTGACCTTCTGGAGCTTCACCAGGGCCTTGAGCGGCAGCGCTTCGATCCGCCGAGCGGAGCACGCCGGTCGTCGAGCACCGGGGCTACTCGGCGTGCGGCGAATAGACGCCGCATGGCAGACACGTTCGGGGCGCGTCTGCGGCGGCTCAGAGAAGCCGAGGGGCTGACGATCGCGGCGCTGGCCGAGACGGTTGGCGTCTCGGAGGGTGCGATCGGTGATTGAGGTCGGCAACGTCCAGGGGCCGGCGTTCGCGCTCGGTCTACGGGTCGCGTCGCTGCTCCGCGTCGATCCGTAGGAGCTCGCCTTCGGCGATCGTGACGGCTCGGTATCGGAGCGACTTGCTTGAATCGAAGCACGTCTAGCGAAACTCGAAGGCAAGCGGTCTCGGCGGTGACGCGCCAGCCTTCACCGCATCTTCTCTGCCTAGGGGCGACGCTACGGTACCGCAGCGACGGTAGGAAGCCGTATGACGGCGGCTAAAGGACGGTAGCTTCTGCTACCTGCGGCCCTACGCGGCCGCTTCTTGCGACGCTGCGGCCGAGAGGTAGCTGTCGATGCGATGTTTTGCGCGCCGGTATTGATCTGTGCCGCGCTAGTCACAGCGTGCGCGGGAGGCGGCTCGAGCGCGAGCACCGCGCCGGGCGGTGCCGCGCCGCAAAGGCGCACCGGCCGCAGCCCATGAGCGGCGTACGCCGCATCCGAAAGCGCACCGTCGTGTTCTGAAACGGGACGACGCATTCGTTGGCGGCGGCTCCGGTAACATCGCGGGCGGCGCATACTCCGGCGTCCTCGAAGGCTCCAGCAACGAAGTGTGCGACTACGAGAGCTCGATCGGCGGCGGATACTACAACTACGTCGTCGAGCGGTGGAAACACGGCGTACGACTCGTGGATCGGCTCCGGCTACGGCAACTCGATCAGCGGCAGCGGTTACCAGTCCGTGATCGGCGGCGGCAACGTCAACGCGCTCACCGCGCCGATCTCCGTGATCGGCGGAGGCTACCAGAACAGGCTGTCGGCATCGCTTTCGGTGATCGGCGGCGGAAGCGAACGTGATCTCGGGTCGAGCCCCTCGTACGGTACCGATCGGCGGCGGCGTCGACAACACGGTATCCGCAGAATGGGGCACGGTCGCGGGCGGCAACACGAACACCGCATCGGGCAACGGATCGAACGTCGCGGGCGGCGCGAACAACACCGCATCGGGTGCGCACGCGACGGTGCTGGGCGGCTCGCGGAACACGGCATCCGGGAACCAGAGCCTGGCGGCGGGCGTGAACTCCAATGCCGCGACGACGGGCGCATTCGTGTGGAGCGACGACTCGAGCGGCGCGACGCAGCTGAGGTCGACGGTGGACAACCAATTTCTCGCGCGCGCGTCGGGCGGCTTCACGCTCTGGACGAATGCGACGAACACCGTCGGCGCGACCCTCGCGAGCGGTTCGGGCACGTGGGCATCCGCGAGCGACCGCGCGATGAAGACGAACGTCGCGCGCATCGACGACGCCGACGTCCTCGACAAAGTAGCGACCTTGCCGATCACCACGTGGAGCTACGTCTCCGAACGCGGCGTGCGCCACGTCGGTCCGATGGCGCAGGACTTCTACGCGGCGTTCGGCGTCGGCGCAGACGACCGGCACATCACGTCGATCGACGAGGACGGTGTCGCTCTCGCCGCGATCAAGGCGCTGCACGCAGCAGAACGCGCAGCCGTTGCGTCGGCAGCAGCAGCGCGAGCTGCGCGCCGACGGCGCGGCACAGCGCGCGCAATTTAGTGCGGAGATTCGCGCGCAGCAACGCGAGATTGATGAACTGCGAACGATTGTGCGGAGCATCGCGCGCCGGTAGCCCCGCGCTGGCGTACTGCGGCAGGGCGCAGCGGCGGATTGATTCGCGTGCCGCGTGCTGGACCCGAGCGTTCTGTCGTCGTATGCCGACCGCGTGTACGAGATTCCGCAGGAAGGCCCAGCGCTCACATTCGAGCGATGGGGCGCGCGTCCTCGTCGACGAGCTCCGTCGGATGCTACCGGAAGCGCGCGCCAGCCGTCGTGGCGGTCTCGTGACGCTCCGCTATCGTGAACGCGAAGCGACGATCACCGACAAAGGCGAGACGCGCTGGGTCATCTTCGGCTACGGTTCCGGGTTGTCGATAGACCGGCACGACGCGCATACGGCGAGAACCGTGGCCCGTACGCTGGCCGGGTCGTTTGACGTCCGCTGGTGCAAAGGCTGACCACACTGTGCGCGCCGCAGGCTGGTCGATTGCGGCGAGAGTGTTCGTTTCACGGCGTCGTCTTTCGCGATGAGTCCGCACTTCCAACAGCGATCTTCGGTCGGCCCTTGCGGCTCGAACTCATGCGCGCAACTGATTTGCTTCAGCGACTGCGCGTTCTGCGGAGGCTTCACTCTCTCACGCTCGTCGTGCGCGGCGTTCGCCGCGATCGCTTCGGCTGAATACAGACCGCGTTGACAGAACCGGCACACGCGCGCGGCCATCGGTATGAGCGAAAGGCAGAATGGACACGTCCCCATCGGGCCAGGCGATACGTTGTTCGCAACCGCGACCGCCGAGCGCGATGCCGGCATGAGCGCGGCGATCAAGAGTCCGAGTGGCCCGAATAGAAAGCCGAGCGCGAAACCTGCGCAGCCACCGTTACCCTTCGACGACGAGATCGATGCGCTCGCGATGCCACAAACCATCCAGATGATGAAGCCGAAGAAAAGGAACTCCACGCTTCGTCAATCCTTGTTCACGTCGATCATCGAGCCGGCGAGCCAACTGCTTCCACCAAGCGACTCGCCTGCTTGACCGACAAGTTTGATATGTGCGCTATCCGGTTTTTCGTTCAGCCGAGCCGCTGCGACGGCGCCCTGCCATAGACTCTGAGCAAGACGCAGCCGCTCGTCGTACGTGAATGCGGTCCATGCCTTATCTCGTACCGTCACCTCGACGTCGAAGATTGAGCGATCCTCACCGCGGCAGCTGTAGGAATCGACGATATCGCCGATTCCCCCGACGCCCCGTAGCCTGTCTCCGAATGCTGTGCACGCAGCGGCTACGGTTCTAGGACCATTCGCCAGCGCGGCACGTTCGCGCGCGAGTCGCGCTGCTTCCTGACGGCCTGCGACCTGCGCCGAGTCGCGTCGCTCCTGATCGTCGATAACTTGCGCGATCGTGAACGCCCCGATTTTCGCATGTGCGTTCACGACGTGCTGTACGCCCTTCTTGTACGCGGCTCGCTGCCGATCTACTTGGCGCTGCGATGGATCGTGCGTCGACTGGGCAGACACGACTGAAATCATGAGCTTCTTGCGCCGCATGGCAACCGAATGGCAACCGGCGTTGCTCGGCCAGCAGAAAAACCCCGCCGTAGCGGGGTTCTGATTGGTAGCGCCAACGGGAGTTGAACCCGTCTCTCCGCCTTGAAAGGGCGGCGTCCTAACCGATAGACTATGGCGCCGAGCCGAACCGCGACGCATTGCCCGCGGACCGGCGGCGGTCCTTCGCTCTTACGGAGCCGGGGTGTGATGCGCGTGCGGCGCGGTCGACGGAGCCGGCGACGGCGACGTGCCCGGCAGCGCGCGGCCCGACTCGATCTGGCGAGCGGGCGTCTGCGGCACGATCTGACCGCCGCCCGTGCAGGCGACGACTCCCGCGAGCAGCGCGATCGCTGCGAGGGCGGACTCGATCTTGGCGTTGGAAGGGTTTCTCACGGTGCACTCCTTTGCGGTGAGTTGCGGCGTTCAGCCGCGGTTGGTGATCACGTCGACCATTGCGTCGACGACGATGGGATCGAACTGCGTTCCGCGGCTTTCGACGAGACGCTCGAGCGCGACGGACGGGGCGAACGGCGGGCGGTAGGGACGGCGGCCGATCATCGCGTTGAACGCGTCGGCGACGGCGACGATGCGCGCAAAGCTCGGGATCGCGCCGCCGGCCAGGCCGTCGGGGTATCCGCGCCCGTCGAAGCGCTCGTGGTGGTTGCGCACGGCCGGCGTCATGTGGCTCACGAGCGGCATCGCCGCGATCATCAGCGCGCCGTCCTCGGCGTGGCGCCGCATGATGTCCATCTCCTCGTCGGTGAGGCGCCGCGGCGCGTTGAGGATCTCCGACGGCGTGGAGATTTTGCCGACGTCGTGCACGAGGCCGCAGCGCGAGACGTGCACGATGTCCGGCTTCGACGAGCGCGAGACGCTTGCCGAGGCGCGCGCACCAGGACGACACCGCCCGCGAATGCTCGGCGGTGAGCGGGTCGCTGTCGTCCAGCCGCGCGACGAGCTCGTCCAGCGCGACGTCGATCTCGTCGATCGCTTCGTGCGGCCGCGGGTTCGCGCACGAGGCGCGGAATCGACGTGAGCCGCTCGATCTCGGTGCACACCGCGTCGAGCTCACGGGCGTCGGCACCCGCCGCCGCGGACCCGGCGAGCAGCTCGCGGACCGCTCCCGCGACCGCGATCAGAAGGGGCGCCACCGCGAGGACTCCGGCGTACCGGCGGCACGCGCTGTCGACCCAGCGCAGGAGGATCGTCCAGTCCGCCACGTCGATCGACGCGGCGAAGCGGTCGACGAACCGCGCGACCAGGAGCTCCGCCGCAACGGTGCGGTTCGCCGGCGCGACGCGCCCGAGCGCGTCGGTCGCGAGTTCACGCACCTGCGTTTGCAGGGCCGCCGCCATCCGCGGGTCTCCGCGGTGAAGGGAGCGAGTCTGGTACACCTTGGCCTCCATGCCGGGTCGGCGCTCGAGCCACAAGCGAGCGCGTCCTCGATTACGCTACCCGAGCCCGCGCCGGCCATCACTACCCAAGTCTAGGTAGGAGACGAAAGAGGATTATCCTTCTCACGCTCAGAGCGGCCACGCCGGCACATCGGGCCGACAAAAGCTTTACGGAGCGCGGCGCTCTTGGATCAGTCCTTCACGAATCGCGAACGCGACGGCCTGACGGCGGCCGCTGCAGCCGAGCTTCCGGCAGATCGTGCGCAGGTGGACGTCGATCGTCTGCGGGCTGCGGTCGAGCTCGGCGGCGATCTCCTTGCTGGTCGCCCCGGATGCGACCAGCCGCAGCACCGACTTCTCCACCTCGCTCAGCAGGCCGGCCCGGGCGCGGTCGCTCGACGGCAGCGGTAGAGCACCCAAGAAGCGTCCGAATCCGCCGAGCTCGAGCGCCTCGAGACGCTCGACAGCGTCCGCCAGCGACGGCGTGCCGTGCCAGCCGCTCTGCCAGCGCGCGTGCAGTGCGCGAATCGCGTCGACGGTCGCCGTGAAGCGCGCTCCGCCGCGACGCGACGAACGCCGCAGGTCGGCGATCACGCTGCGGGCGCGACCATCGTGGGCGAGCAGCACCTCCGCGATCGCAAGGTAGGCGGTCGTCCGAAGCGCCCAGCGATCCGACGCGTCGATCTTGCGCAGGGCCGCTCGGCTGGCTCGCATCGCCGCAGCCGCTTCGGAACGCATGCCCGCGGCGGCCGCGTACGTGGCCGCTTCCGCCCAGCGCTGCGCGCGCCGGTCGTCGTCGAACTGCTTCGCGGCGCTCGGCGCGAGCAGATGGTACGCGTGCTCGAAGCGCCCGTCCCAGCTCGCGCGCAGCGCCTGCGCGGGAAGCAGCGTCTCGCTGGCGAGCGGCGTGAGAAAGACCTGCAGATCGCGCAGCTCGCCGTCGAGGCGCTCGATGGCGGACGTGTTGCCGGCGAGCATCTCGAGTTCGTACGCGTTGAGCGTAGCGTACAGCCGCAACTGCCCGTTGCCGGCCTTGCGCGCCATCTCGTCCAGGCGGCGCAGGTGGTCGCGGCTCGCGGCCGCGTCGTCGTCGACGTCGATGGCGAGCACGTAGAGCACGCTCAGCGCCCGGGCGGCGATGTCGTACGCGAACGCCGCCTCCGCTTCGACGACGGCCTGTCCCGCGAGGTCCTTGGCCGAGGCGTGGTCGTGGTCGTTGAGCGCGACGTACGCAGCCTGATGGAGGATGCGCGCACGCCGGGTGCGGTCGTGCACGTCGCCCAGGCGCTGCAGCGCGAGCCTCGCCGCGCGGCGCGCGTCGTCCATGCGCCGCGCGCCGACGTACGCGGATCCGAGGAGACCCCACAGCACCGCGTCCGACTCCGAGCTCTCGGACGAGCGCGACGTCTCGTCCTCGAGCAGCGTGACGGCGTCGTCGCGGCCGCGGCGCACGAGGTCGAGGCCATACCGCACGACGATCTCGCGCCGCGCATCGCCCTCCGCGGCGTCGATCGCCATCCGGAACCACGCTTCGGAAAGATCGGACTGATCGTCCAGCCCGGCGAGCGCGGCCTTCATCGCGAGCGCGCGCGGCCGCTTCGCGATCGAGATCGTCCGGCAACGCCGCGAGCGCCTCGCGCAGCGACGTCGCCTCGCCGCGGTCGAAGGCGGCGAAGCCGCGTTCTTCGACCACGTCCGCGATGCGCGTGCGGTCGTCCGACTGCAGCAGCAGCGCGACGGTCTCGCTCCATCGGCCCGTCGCGAGCAGCGCGTCGGAGACCGCGCGCACGAGCGGCCCACGGCGCGACGCGTCGAGTGCGTGAACCCGCCGCACCAGCCGATCGCGGTACGGCTCGTGAAACGCGAACGCGCCGGGGTCGAGCGCGTAGACGAGGCGCGCGCTCTCCAGCTCGGAGCCGAGCCCGGCGTCGAGGTGCATGCGCGCGAGAAGGTCGGCGTCGAACCGGCCCGCGAGCGCGGCGGCGAACACCTGATCCTGCGCGGCGGGCGCGCGCTGCGCGAGCGCCGCGTCGGCCACGGCGTCGTACAGCGCCTCGCGGCCCGCCGCATCCGGGTCGAGCGCGTGCCCGCCGCCGAGCGCGACGGCGAGGCCCAGGGGCCAGCCCTGCATGCGCTGATGGATCCGCACGAGCGCGGCGTCGTCGAGCGGCGAGCCGCAGGCGGCTGCTGCCGCGCGAAACTCGCCCAGGGAGATCGCGACGTCGTTGTCGTCGACCGGAAGCTCCATCGCGCCGGTCGCCATCCAGCGCGCCACCGGCAGATGCTCGGCCGAGCGCGCGACGAGCATCCACCGCACGCGGGGCTGCGTCGCGTCGATCAGGCGGTACAGAAAGCGCGCGATCCGCGGGACGGCGAGCGCGTGGTGCAGGTCGTCCAGGACGAGGGTCGTCTCGACGGCGGCGAGATGCTCGCACGCCCACCCGAGGACGTCATCGTCGTCGTCTTCGCCCTTCGCGAACCGCGCCGCCGCGGGGCCGATCGACGAGGTCATCGACGGTGCTGCGCCGGCGACCGCAGCGGCGAAACCGCGCAAGAACTCCTCCGGAACCGCGTGCTCCGGGCTGCCGTCGAAGCGGAGGTGCGCGAACGGCACGTGCTCTTCGTACTCGCGCAGCACGGTGCTCTTCCCGCTCGCGGCCGACGCCGCGACAAGCGCGATCGGTACGGAGCGAACGGCATCGAGGCGCGCGAAGATCCGGTCGCGCGGGAAAAGAGCTGTTCTTGAAGCGATCACACGTGCGGAGAGGAGCGGTGTAGGCCCGGCTGGATTCGAACCAGCGCGCTACCAGTTATGAGCCGGCTGCTCTACCGCTGAGCTACGGGCCCGCACCGTCTAGCTCTTCGACAGGGACGCGAAAGCTCTCTTCCCCGGATAACGCGCCGCACCCATACCTAGGTCATCGGCGATCGCCAGCAAACGATTATACTTCGCCGTGCGATCGCTGCGTGCGAGCGAGCCGGTCTTGATCTGCCCCGCGCCCGTGCCGACTGCAATGTCGGCGATGGTCGTGTCCTCGGTCTCGCCCGAGCGGTGCGAGATGACCGCGCGGAAGCCCGCCTTGTGCGCGGTGTCGACCGCGTCCAGCGTTTCGGTGAGCGTGCCGATCTGGTTCACCTTGACCAGGATGGCGTTCGCCGAGCGCTCGCGGATGCCGCGCTCGAGCCGCTCCACGTTCGTCACGAAGAGGTCGTCGCCGACCAGCTGCACGCGCGATCCGAGGCGCTGCGTGAGCAGGTTCCAGCCTTCCCAATCGTCTTCGGCGAGGCCGTCCTCGATCGAGACGATGGGATACTTGGCGCACAGCCCTTCGTACAGCCCGACCATTTGCGCCGCATCGAGCGGGTGATCGTCAGGCACGTGCGGCCAGTACTTGCCCTCGCGGTAGAACTCGGTCGACGCGGGATCGAGCGCGATCGCGATGTCGTCGCCGGCCCGGTACCCCGCCTTGTCGACGGCGCGCACGAGCAGCGACAACGCCTCGTCGATCGAGTCGAGCTTCGGCGCGTAGCCGCCTTCGTCGCCGACGAGCGTTTGATGGCCCTCGTCGTGCAGAATCTTCCCGAGCGCGTGGAACACTTCGGAGCCGTAGCGCACGGCCTCGGCGAACGTCGGCGCGCCGACGGGCACGATCATGCACTCTTGGAACTGCAGCGCGCCCGAGGCGTGCTTGCCGCCGTTGATGACGTTCATCATCGGCACGGGAAGCGTCGCGGCGCTCGGGCCGCCGAGGTACTTGTACAGCGGGACGCCGACCGACGCCGCTGCGGCACGCGCGACCGCGAGCGAGACGCCGAGCAGCGCGTTCGCGCCCAGGTTCGCCTTGTTCGGCGTGCCGTCGAGGTCGAGCATCGCGCGGTCGATCTCGCGCTGCGCCGTCGCGTCCATGCCTTCGATCGCGGGACCGATGATCTCGTTCACCGCCGAGACCGCCTTGAGCACGCCTTTGCCGCCGTACCGCTTCGGATCGCCGTCGCGCAGCTCGACCGCTTCGTGCGCGCCCGTCGACGCGCCGGACGGCACGAGCGCTTCTTCGACCGCCCCGAACGACGTCGCAACGGCGACGGCGACCGTCGGGTTACCGCGCGAGTCGAGCACCTCGCGCCCGCGCACGCTCTCGATCAGCGGACGCCCGCCGCCGCGCAGCGACTCGATGGACATCAGCGAGAAGCGACCCAGTCGCCCAAAACGTTCGCGCGCGGGAACAGCTCGTCGTCGCGAAAGAAGATCGCGACCTCGCGCTCCGCGGACGCCGGCGAGTCGGAACCGTGCACCAGATTGCGGCCGATCGTCTGGCCGTAGTCGCCGCGGATCGTCCCCGGGGTCGCCTTGATCGGGTTCGTCGCGCCGATCGTCGCGCGGCACCCTTCGATGGCGTCCTCGCCTTCGATCACCATCGCGACGATCGGCGAGCCGGTGATGTACTCGACGAGCCCCGCGAAGAAGCCCTTGCCTTCGTGCTCGGCGTAATGCCGCTTCGCTTGCTCGACGGTCACGTGCATCAGCTTGAGTCCGAGGATCGTGTAGCCGCGCCGCTCGAAGCGCGCGAGCACCTCGCCGACCAGACCGCGGACGACCGCGTCCGCTTTGGCGAGGATCAAGGTTCGTTCGACTGCCATAGCGGACTGAGCTATACGTGCCGGACGATGACGCACCTCTCCTCGACGTCTCACGCGTGCGCGCTGCGCTGGCGGGGACGCGCTTGCACGACGTGCGCTACGTGCACGAGACGGCGAGTACCAACGACGACGCCGTCCCGCTGCTCGGCGATCCCTCGGCCGCCGGCGCGACGTTGGCCGCGGAATTTCAGACCGCCGGCCGCGGACGCAAACCCGGCCGCGCGTGGGTGGCGCCGCCCGGCAGCGCGCTCCTCTTCACCACCATCCTGCCGGAGCGCGTCGAGGCGAGCGCGCTGTGGGCCGTCCCGTTCTGGGTCGCGCTCGCCGTCGCCGACGGCATCGAAGCGGCATGCGGCGTGCGCGTCGATCTGCGCTGGCCGAACGACCTCGACCTCGGCGACCGGAAAGCGGGCGGCATCCTGTGCGTCTCGCGCGTCGCCGGCACGCTTGCGCACGCGGCGTGCGGCGTCGGGCTCAACGTGCGCCGGCCGCGCGTGGCGCTGCCCGTCGAGCCGCCGCCGGCGTACCTGTCGGATGCCGCGCCGCGCGTCGCGCGCGAGGAGGTGCTCGCCGGAATCCTCGGCGCGATGGATGCACTGCTCGATGTGCTCGAGCGGCCCGATGACATCGCGCGCGCGTGGGAAGACCGCGCGTCGCTGCGCGGGCGCCCGTACCGCGTGCGCTTGGACGCGGACGGCAGCATCGTGAGCGGCGGCGCCGTGCGCCTGGGCGACGGCGGCGCGCTCGTGATCGACGACGGCGCGGGCGAGCGCGCGATCCACTTGGCGGACGCCCGCGTCATCTAACGCCGCCGCGGCGCGGGCACCGTCCGCACCGAGCCGGGGGAGCGCAAGAGGACGATCGACATGCACGGACACTTGTGGCGCAAGCACGCGGCGCAGCCGGGCGGAGGGCTCACCTCAGAGCCACCGAACCGCGACGCCATGCACGACCGCGCGTCGCTTCGCCGCTCGCGGAACACGCTCGACGGCGCGCCCGGCGCCGGCCCGGTGTCCGTGCGCGCGATCGGTCCGGGGGCGGTGCACCGCTTCGCGTCGATCGCGCTCGACCGGCGCGATCCCGTGCAGCGCTTTGCGGTGCGGCGGATCGAGGACGGCGACGACGCGACGAGCGCGGACGCCGATGCGCTTCCGCACGCCGATCCGGCGACGGCGGACGGCGAGCGCGACGACGAAGGGCTGGGGCCTTAGCGCGTCAGCGCGCGGCGCCCAAAGGTCAGGCGGGGCGGTTCGCGCGGCTGCGCCGCTCGCACGTCTCGCAGAAGTGCGAGTACTTGTTGTCGGTGTCGAAGACCGAGTTCGAGTAGTACATCGCGCACCGCGCGTTGTAGCAGTGCTTGAGGCCCAGCGCGTGGCCGATCTCGTGCACGCTCTCCTTGAGCAGGCGTTGAAAGAGCGCGTTCTCGTCCGCCGGATCGCCGTAGAACTCGGAGCGCAGGCGATGCACCGATACGACGACGCAGCGCTGCGCCTCGCTCGACGATCCGAACACGAACTGATGCGACGTCTTGTAGAGGTCGAAGTCGGTGACGCCGAGCACGAGCTCTTCGCGCGTCTCGTAGGCTGCGCTCAGGCGCCCCGCCAGGGACCCGAAGAAGAGCTGGCCGCGAGCGCTGTTGAGCGCCGATCGAGGGACCGCCAGGGAAGCGCGGACGACGGCTGTCGCGAGAAAGCGCTCCTCCAGGCACAACGCAAGCCGGGTAAGCAATCCCGCGTCGATCGCGTTGATCGGAACGATGCTGATCTCGCGCACGCCGAGGTCGTGTCTTCGGTTCGCGGCGTAGGCGGTCCTGGCTGCCGGCGACGTCGAAGAGCTTACGATGATCGTGGGGATCGGAATCGACCTGGCCGAAGTCGAGCGGTACCGCTTCGACGAGGAACGGCGCGCGCGGTTTGCGCGCAAGGTATACACCTCGGAAGAGATGGCATACGCGATGCGCAAGCGCAATTGGCCCGAGCGCCTCGCAGGCTTCTTCGCAGCGAAGGAGGCGACGCGCAAGGCGTTCGGGCATGCGATTCCGTGGAACGCCGTCGGCGTCTCGCACGAGCGCAGCGGCAAGCCCGTGATGCGCTTCTACCGCGGCTACGACGCCCTGCTCGAACGCCGCGGCGTGCGCGCGATCCACCTCACGATCACGCACACCGCGACGACCGCCGCGGCCGTCGTGATCCTCGAAGGGTAACGGCGCGTCGTGCGCGTCGTCACGGCGGCCGAGATGCGCGCAATCGACGCGGCGGCGGTCGCACGCGACGGTGAGGTCGCGCTGATGCGCGCGGCCGGCGAGGCCATCGCGCGGCTGATCGACCGGTACGCGCACGGCGACGGTCCCGTGATCGGCGTGGCAGGCAGCGGCAACAACGGCGGCGATGCGTACGCGGCGCTTGCGGCGTACGCCGGCCCGCGGCGTCGCATCGTGTACGGCGACCGCTTCGCGGCGGGGAGCGCGGCGCGCCGTGACGCGCGCGAGCGCGCTCTCGTCGCGGGCGTCGAGGAGCGTGCGCTGCCCGCGGACGCCGGCGCGCTGCGCAGTGCGGCGCTCGTGCTGGACGGCGTGCTCGGCGCAAACGCGCGCCTGCCGCTCGACCCCGCAAGCGCCGCGCTCGTGCGCGCGATGAACGGCTCGGGCGCAGCCGTGCTCGCGCTCGACGTGCCGACGGGCCTCGAACCGTCGACCGGCGCCGCGGACGACGACGTCGTGCACGCAGTCGCGACGATCGCGCTCGGCCGGCCGAAGCTCGGGTGCTTCCTCGAGCGCGGCCGCGACGTCTCGGGCGCGCTGTGGTGCGCGCCGATCGGCATGCGCGAGGACGATGCGCCCGGCGCCGAAGCGGCGCCGGCGTCCGTGCTCGACCCCGATGAGTTCGCCGCGCTGCTGCCGCAGCGGTCCGAGGACGCGGACAAGCGCAGCGCGGGAGCGCCGCTCATCGTCGCGGGATCGTCGCAGTTTCCCGGTGCCGCCGTGCTGTGCGCGTGGGGTGCCGCGCGCGCCGGCGCGGGCTACGTCACCGTCGCCGCGCCGCGCGGCGCCGCCGAGGCGTTGCGCGCGCACCTGGTCGAGCAGGTGGTCGTGACATACGACGAGAGCGATCCGGACGGTGCGGTGCGCACGATCCTCGACCTGACGAACCGCTGCGACAGCATCGGCATCGGCCCGGGCCTCGGGCTCTCCGACGCGTTCGGAACGATCGTCAACGGCGTGCTCGGCGCGACCGCGCTACCTGTCGTCGCCGACGCGAGCGCGCTCTATCACCTCGCGAAGAAGATGCCGGCGTATCGCGACAAGCCGCTCGTCATCACGCCGCACGCGGGCGAGTTCGCGCGCATCAGCGGCAAGGGAACGATCGCGCCGGGCGAGCGCCTCGCGCGGCTGCGCGCGTTCGTCGACGAGCACCGCGTCGTGACGCTGCTCAAAGGCCGTACGACGCTGATCGCGAGCCGCGATGCGACGCACGTAAACCCGACGGGATCGAGCGCGCTCGCGACCGCCGGCACGGGCGACGTGCTCACGGGCGCCATCGCGACGCTGCTCGCGCAGGGGCTCGCGCCGGTCGACGCCGCGCGTGCCGGCGCGTACTGGCACGGGCGTGCCGGGCAGATCGCGCTCGCGCAGCGGCATCGCGGTGTGATCGCTCGCGACGTGGCCGACGCGCTCGGCAAAGCATCGGTCACGGCGCCGCCCGAAACGGCCGCGCTGATCCGCATCTTCTGATCGCCCCTTGACGCAGCCGGCCGAGCGCGTGATACGCTGGGCGTGGAGAGGTTTCCATGGCGGAGTTGTTGCGGCGCGAGATCGTTCTACCCGAGACGAAGCCCGAGACGGAATGGCTGCGCGGCCGCGCGGTTCAGAAGTTGAGCCCCAAGCGCAAGCACGGCGAGCTCCAGATCTGGCTCGGCGCGCGTCTCGCCGCGTGGGCTGCGGGGAAAGGACGCGTGGCGTCGGAGTGGCGCTTTCGCGTCGCACCTCGCGGTGACGTCATTCGGCCGCTCGTGCCGGACATCGCGTACCTTTCGTACGAGCGTATGCGCGGCGAAACCGCAGAGGCGTGGGACACGCCGCTCATCGCGCCGGATGTCGCGATCGAGGTTCGGTCACCAAGCGACCGCAGCGAGGACCTTGCCGACAAGATCGATACGCTGCTACGCGCCGGCGCGCTGGCCGTCGTCGTGATCGATGCGGACAAGCGCGTTGCCGCGACGCACGATGCGTCCGGCGTACGGACGTTCGCCGGCGACGACGTGCTCGAACACCCCGCGTTGCCGGGCTTCGGGGTGCGTCTTTCGGAGATGTTCGACGTCCTTGAATTGGGCGAACGCGCGTGAGCGGCGCCGAGCCGCACGAGCGTCGGCGACGCTACGCCGGCGAGCCGTTCAGCAGCGCGCGTAGGCCGGCTTCGTCGAGGATCGCGATGCCGAGCGACTCCGCCTTCGCGAGCTTGCTCCCCGCTTCGTCGCCCGCGACGACGTAGTCGGTCTTCTTCGACACCGATCCGCTGACTTTGCCGCCGGCGGCAACGATCAGGTCCGACGCTTCATCGCGCGTGAGCGTGGGCAGCGTGCCGGTGAGCACCAGCGTCTTGCCGGCCAGCACGCCCTCGGGCTCCCGCGGGCGGAGCGGAGCGGTCATGTCGACGCCGGCCTTCTTCAGCCGCGCGATCATCGCGCGGTTGGGCTCCTGCGCGAAGAACAGCACGACGCTGCGCGCGATCTCCAGGCCGATGCCTTCGCTGCGCACGAGCTCGTCCTCGGTCGCCGCGGCGAGCGCTTCGATCGAACCGTAATCGCCGGCGAGGATCGCCGCGTTCTGCGAGCCGACGAAGCGGATGCCCAGCCCCGACAGCAGCCGCGCGAGGCCGCGCGACTTCGACGCTTCGATGGCGGCGAGCACGTTCGCTGCCGACTTCTCGGCCATGCGCGGCAGCGTCAGCAGCTTGTCGAGGTCGAGTGCATACACGTCGCCGACGTCGCGCACGAGTCCCGAATCGACAAGCAGCGCCGAAAGCTGGTCGCCGATGCCCTCGATGTCCATCGCGCCGCGCGACGCGAAGTGGCGCACGCGCTCGACGAGCTGCGCCGGGCACGACGCGTTCGTGCAGCGCGCCATCGGCTCGCCTTCCGGATGGTCGACGTCGGCACCGCACACAGGGCACGTGCCCGGCAGCGTGTACTCGGGCGGGTCGCCTTCGCGCAGCTCGAGCACCGGGCCGACGACGCGCGGGATCACGTCCCCCGCGCGGATCACCGTGACGACATCGCCGATGCGGATGTCGTTGCTGCGGATGTAGTCCTGGTTGTGCAGCGTCGCGTTCGAGACCGTCGTGCCGCCGATCTGTACCGGTTCCAGCACGGCGTTGGGGTTCAGCACGCCGGTGCGGCCCACGCTCACGGTGATGTCGAGCAGCTTCGTGCGCGCCTCGCGCGCGCGGAACTTGAATGCGATCGCCCAGCGCGGGTCCTTGCCGGAGCTGCCGAGCTTCGCCTGCAGCGCGAGGTCGTCGACCTTGATGACGACGCCGTCGATCTCGTAGTCCAGCTCGTCGCGTTCGCCTTCCCATCGCGTGACGAAGGCGATGACCTCGTGGATCGACGGCACCGCGTGCGCGTGCTCGTTGACGCGGAAGCCGAGCCCGTGCAAGAACGCGAGCAGCTCATGCTGCGAGCGCGGCGGCGCGTCGGTGTCGATCTCGCCGACGGCGTACGCGTAGAACGAGAGCTTGCGCTCCGCCGTCATCTTCGGATCGAGCTGGCGGATTCCGCCGGCCGCCGCGTTGCGCGGGTTCGCGAAGCGCGCGTCGCCGCGCGCCTCCCGCTGCGCGTTGAGCCGCGTAAAGTCGCTCTTGCGCATGTATGCCTCGCCGCGCACGTCGACGTGACGCGGCACCGCGCCGGCATTCTTCGCGCCGGGCGGCCGCAGCGCGAGCGGGATCGACTTGATCGTGCGCAAGTTGCGCGTCACGTCCTCGCCCACCGAACCGTCGCCGCGCGTGCCGCCGGCCGTCAGCCGGCCGCCGTCGTACCGCAGCGAAACCGCGAGACCGTCGATCTTGAGCTCGCACGTGTACGCGACGTCGCCGTCGATGCCGCCCAGTTTGCGCACGCGCGCGTCGAATGCGAGCAGCTCGTCCGCGTCGAACGCGTTCGCGAGCGAGAGCATCGGCCGCGCGTGTACGTATGGCGGGAAACCGCCCGACGGCGCTGCGCCGCCGACGCGCTGCGTCGGCGAGTCGGGCGTGGCGAGCTCCGGATGGGCAAGCTCGAGATCGAGCAGCTCGCGCAGCATCGCGTCGTAGTCGGCGTCGCTGATCTGCGGGTCGTCGAGGACGTGGTACCGGTAGTTCGCATCGTCGATCTTCGCGCGCAGGTCGCGCGCCCGCGCGGCCAGATCGCTGCGGCGGCTCATCGGCTCAGAAAGCGCGTCAGCAGCGGCCGGTACGTTTCGTCCTTCTCCAAGAACGTCACGGACCGTTCGTCGAGCGCGACGGCGAGCAGCAGCTCCACGTCGTCGTCGTTCGGAAACATGCCGAACAACTTGTACAGACGCGACGTTCTACCGCCGCTCGCGTCGCCCGCGTATCGCGCGTCGAGCAGCGCCGACGTGAACCGCACGGTACGCCGGAGCGGTCGCGTCGGCGCCGGCGAATGCAGTGCGCGCAAGAACGCACGCTCCTCGAGGTCGCCGGCGGGCCCGGCCGTCCGCAGTACGATCCCGTCCCGCGCGATCGCCAAGCGTCCGTCTCCCGATGCAATGACGTCGCCGTAGGACATTCCCGAGGTGTCCGCGACGAGAAGCTCGAGCGCGACACGTTTCGTGCCGGGCCGGAGGAGCCGGTACGTCGCGACGCCGCGGGCGTGCGACGCCGCTACGACGGTGTAGGTCGCGCCGCCCCCAACATCCGTGGCGCTGGTCACCGTGATGGCGGGCCGGCGGCTCGCGCTCATCACCGCGATGGCCGCTATCGCTCCGAACGCTACGATCGCGCACACGACCGCACCGGTTCGCTCGCGAGTCACCGCTTCTTGGGCGTTGCGACCTGCACCGCGTAGCCGTCGGGGTCGGCGATCACGGCGATGCGGCCGAAACTCTCGTCGTGCGGTTCCTGGAGCACGGTGACGCCGGCCGTGCGCGCGTCGGTGACGAACTTGTCGACGTCGTCGACGGAGAACCCGAGCTGCAGCGAACCCGGCTTGACGGTGAGGCTGTCGCTCGCCGGGTGCAGTCCGAGCATCCGTCCCTCGCCGAGGTCGAAATCGACCCAATGCGGCGCGGCGTCCGTGCCGAGCTTGAGCTCGAGGATCGTCTTGTAGAACGCTTTGGACCGCTCGAGGTCCGCGCACACGATCATCGCGAGGGCGAAGGAGGCCACGGGGCGAGGGCTTCGACGCGGCCGATACCGCCCATGCCGGTTACGTCGCGTTCTTGACCGCGGCGAAGATCTTCACGAACGCGGCGGCCGTCTCGTCGTCGTTCCAGTCCCCATTGTGGTTGTCGAGCATGGACATGGTGAGATCCGCTGCGATCTTCTTGAGCGCGATCTCCTGGTCGGGGGTCATCATGCGGTCGTTCTACCCGAGCATTCGCGAAGCGTTTCGCGGTCGATCCGGGTAGGCAACCGCGGTGACTCTTCCAGGCGGTCCGCCCGACATGTTCGTCTGCGGTGATGATGACGCGAAACGCGCCCTAGACCCGCGTTCTCAGAGCAGCGCCCGGGGGTGGAGCACGACGCGCGTCTGCGACGTGCCGCGCCGAATCACCAGCGGCAGATCCGCCGTGCGCTTATCGAGGATGGGACGCAGATCGCCGATGCCGAGGTGCTCGCCGGCGACGGAACGCCCATCGATGTCGACGATGCGGTCGCCGGGGCGAATTCCGGCGGCGGCCGCGGGCGAGTCCGGCACCACCGAAAGCACGACGAAGGCGTCCGGGTCCTGCTGCGTGAGTGAGAACCCGGTCCGATCGCCCTCGAACGGCTCGTGCACGCGAGCGTTCGGTTCGAACGTCACCGTGTGCGCGCGATAGTCGAACGTGACGCGAAAGCGCTGTAGCACGCGGGCCCCGATGTTCCCCGCGATCGCCCGCGACGCGAACGCGCCCGCCGCGGCGTCGGTCACGATGACGAGTGGCCGGTCGAGCGTGGTGCCAGCGATCGTCATTGCCGATCCGCGATAGAGCGCGTATCCGAGCGTACCGCCGACGCCGCCCGCGGCGACGTACTGCAGGCCCGGGCCGGTGAAGATGCCGTGCGCGCTCGCGAAGCGACGGAACACCGTCACGCCGCCGCTATCGCCCGTATCGAGCCCGAACAGCCCGGTGGCGCCGTCGACGGTCACGGGGATGTACGCATGCGCTCCTTCGGTGACGAACGGCACGGTCACGCCGCGCGGCGGCGGGCTGTCGAACGGCGCAAGCGTCAGCGTGCGCGCGCCGTAGTCGAGGGTCGTCCGAAACGACGCGAGCGTCTCGAATCCGAGCAGTCCGTCGACCGTCAACCCCATGCGGGGATGCTGCACGATGTACGGCAGCGGAGCAACGATCGCCGACTGATCGCGGAGTTGCGACGACCCGACGCCGATGACGGCGACGCTCGCGAACGAAGCCGCCTGGCTCGCGTTGCCGACGCCGCTGATGTCCGTGCCGCCGCCCGTCGTCAGCGCCAAGCGCCGCGCGGCGTCCGGCACGAGATAGTTCGCGCCGCCGGAGTCGAAGATGAGCGACGCGGGCTTGCGATCGACCGTAGCGCTCACGACGACCTGCCCCGTGTCGCCTTGCGTGAACACGAACGGGACGATGGCGGGCGAGGGACCGTCGAATGCTGCGTGCACGCTCGGAGCCGGCCGTTGCAGGTCGGCGGCGGCAACCGTCGCCGTCACGTTCGCCGAATCGACCGTCGTTTCGGTGCGCGCGTTCGTCGCGTCGACCGACACCTGGCGAAACGCGAGCTTCACCCGATCGGCGTCGCGGTAGTCCGAGTAGTCGGTCGTGACGTCGCCCGCGTCGGTATGCTGAACGGTGCGGACGAGGAGATGCGTCGAGCGGTCGAGCCATGCGTCGACCGCGCTTCCGCCGCGCGGCTCTACGCGGATGACGTCGGCCGGGCCTCCGGATGCGTTCTGCACGCCGATCACGGTCATCGTCGCGGCATCGTTCGCATTCCACCATCCGTCGCGCGCCATGTACGCTTCCGTCACGGCATCCGCGACGATTCCCGGAAGATCGGCCTGCGTCACGATGCCGCTGCGCGCGTCCCACGGCGTCCCGTCGAACCCGCTCACGTCGAGGAGCGGCCCGCTCTGGAAGCTTACGCGCCAGTGCCCGGTGCGGTGGTCGGTCACTTGGGTGAACGTCGCCGGCGCGCCGCCGCTGATGACGATGCCGTGCGTCCGAATCGCCACCACGGCGACCACGCGGAACCACCGACCGTGGCCCGCTCGGCGACGAAGAGAGCGCGCGGATCGACGGCCTGCGCCGAGGCGCTCGCGACACTGCAGAGCGTCAAGAAAGCCGTGGCGGCGGTGATTCGTGCGAGCACGTCAGTTCCTCCGGGACACAGGGCGTTTGGGACGCTTCGCAGCCGGCGCGCGAAGCAGGTCGGGGTTTCAGAGCGCGGACGCTTCGCGCAACGCCCGGCGCGCGCAATCAGGCAGCGCGATGCCCGCGAGCTCCTGCTCGAGATACGCGATGCCGATCTCGCCGGCGAGCGCGCTCTGGTACACGAGTGCGATATACGCGCTGTCCGTCCACACGGCTTGACGCACGAGATCGCCGCCACGTTCGAAGAACGCGAGCAGCATGGATGCGCCGTCGACGGCCAGGTTGAGCCACTCGCCGGGCCATCGCTCAACGACGTCGCGCGCCCGCGTCGACGTGGCCGTCGTCGCGCCCGCAACGGAGGCCGGCGCGTAGGCCTTGACGGCGACGATGACGCCGCGCTTCGCGGTGGCCTCGAGCAGCGGCCGGACGCGCTCCAGCGTCGCCGGAAACGCGTCGATGTATGCGGAGCGCCGCGCGCCCAGCAGCATCTCCTCGCATCGCGCGTACACAAGCTCCGCGCTATCCAGACGGTAGACGCGCTGATCGCTGAGGGGTTCGCCGATGTGCGCGAGTGCTTCGGCGGCGCGGCGCGACCGTGCGGCGTAGGCGTCGCTCATTCGCTGTGCGAGCACCTTCGGCTCGACGGCGCGGTACAACGCCGTCTCACCGCGCTCGCACACGATCGCGCCCCGGCGCGAGAGCGACTCGAGCGCCTTGTACGTGTTCGCTCCGGCCTTCCCGATGCGCTGGGCAACGCGGTAGCCGGTGACCGGGCCGAACTCCAGCACGGCGACGTACGCACGCGATTCGATGTCGGTGAACCCGAGCTCCGTGAGCGACGCGGTGGCGGCCGAAGTCGACATCGTAGTAGCCGTTGCTACTAGTCCGCCGAAAGTCCTGCCCGCGAGGACGTCAGCATTCTACTATAAGGGCCGGCGACGGCCGGGCGCGGCGTGCCCGGCCCAAACGTTACGCCGCGACGCAGAGGGCGTGCACGGCACCGGCGATCGACGCGGTCAGTGAGCCTCCCTTCAGCAGCGCGAGCTCACGCAGCGTGTGCTCCTTGCCGAACCGGCTCGCGACCAGCAGTCCGACCAGGTAGCCACCGCGCGCCGGAAGCCCCGGCGGCTGGACGTCCGCGTCGAAGAACGGTGCCGCGTCGGATTCGCGCGTGGACGCCAGCTTCGGCTCCATCAGGCACGCTAGCCGGCGCGTCTTCGCCGCTGAAAGCTCGGCCAGGTCTTTGCTCAGCAACGTCTGCGAGCGCGTCGCGCCGGGATTGAGGCGCCCCGCGACGTATGTCGCGAGTCCTTCGCTCCATAGCTGCGCGCCGACAGGCGCCTGCGTCGAGCCGCTCTCGCCGAACGTCTCCGGGTTCACCTGAGCGTGATAGATGTGAAACAGCTCATGCGCCGCAAGCACGCCGAGGTTTGCATCCGGACCGTCGAACTCGACGATGCCGTCGATCCCGAAGCGAAGAATGCCGCCGTTGGACTGACCGTCGAAATGAAGGAAGGACGGCATGAAGTACACCGTCGCCGGGCTCATGTCCGGGAACGCGTCGATGAAGGCACGTTCCGAGCTCGGGAGTTCGGTGGCGATCTTGTCGGTCATGCGCCGCATTGCCGGCACGGACGGTGCGATCTCGTCGAGGTACCACGCGAGGCGGGGATCGTCGAGCCGAAACTGCCCGCTGTCGAACGCCTTGCGATTCGGATAAAGCAGGTCCGCTTTCAAGAGCCGGACGCGCTCGTCGATCGGCTTGCCAATACCGCCGTCCCATGCGTCAAAGAATGCCGGCATCAGGTTGACGACCTGAATTCGCGGCGACTCCTGAGCGCGCACGGACCCGGCCGCCATGACCACGCTTGCAACCAGAAACACGACCCGAAACACCCACATGAGTCGCGCTCTACGCCTCGACGGGCACCCGTTCGCGGCCGTTCTTCTGCAGCTCGTCCAGCGTCTCGAAGTTCGCGCTCTCCAGTGCCGCGATGCGGTCCGCGTTCACGCGGATGCGGCCCTTCGCGCGCTCGTCGGTCAGCACGCCGCGCAGATACTCGCCGGTGTGCGAGCTCGGGTCCTTCGCGATCTCCTCAGGCGTGCCGGTCGCGACGATCGTCCCGCCTTTGTCGCCGCCCTCCGGGCCGAGGTCGATCACGTGGTCCGCGGTCTTGATGACGTCCAGGTTGTGCTCGATGACGAGCACGGTGTTGCCCATGCCGACGAGGCGCTGCAGCACCTCGAGCAACTTGTGGATGTCCGCGAAGTGCAGACCCGTCGTCGGCTCGTCGAGCACGTAGAACGTGCGTCCCGTCGCACGCCGTGACAGCTCGGTGGCGAGCTTGATGCGCTGCGCCTCGCCGCCCGAGAGCTGCGTCGCGGGCTGACCCATCGCGATGTAGCCGAGGCCGACCTCACAGATCGTCTGCAGCTTGTTCTTGATGCGCGGGATCGTGCTGAACAGCTCCGTCGCCTCGTCGACGCGCATCGCGAGCACGTCGGCGACCGACTTGCCCTTGAACTTCACTTCGAGCGTCTGGGCGTTGTAGCGCTTGCCTTTGCAGACTTCGCACGGCACGTAGACGTCGGGCAGGAAGTGCATCTCGATCTTGATGATGCCGTCGCCCTGGCAGGCCTCGCAGCGGCCGCCCTTCACGTTGAACGAGAAGCGGCCCGGCGTGTAGCCGCGCATCTTCGCTTCGGGCGTGAGCGAGTACAGCTCGCGAATCAGGTCGAACGCGCCGGTGTACGTGGCCGGGTTGGAGCGCGGCGTACGGCCGATCGGCGACTGGTCGATCACGACCATCTTGTCGAGCGCCTCGGCGCCTTTCACGCGGCCGTACGTGCCGCCGGCAGGCTGATGGTGCAGGTACTGGTTGAGCGCCTTGACGACGACTTCGTTCACGAGCGTGGATTTGCCGCTGCCGCTCACGCCGGTGACGCACGTGAACGTGCCCAGCGGAATGTCGACGTCGACGCCGCGCAGGTTGTTCGCCTTCGCCCCGAGGACGCTGAGGATGCTGCGGCCTTTCTTGCGGTGCTTCGGGATCGCGATGAACTGTCGCCCCGACAGGTACGCTCCGGTGAGCGATTCCGGGTTGCGCTCGATCGTCTCGATGTCGCCGACGGAGAGGATGTAGCCGCCCTCGGCGCCGGCGCCGGGCCCGATGTCGACGATCACGTCGGCGGCGCGCATCGTGTCCTCGTCGTGCTCGATGACGATCAGCGTGTTGCCAATGTCGCGCAGCGTCTCGAGCGTCGCCAGAAGCCGGTCGTTGTCGCGCTGGTGGAGCCCGATCGACGGCTCGTCGAGGATGTAGAGCACGCCGACGAGGGACGAGCCGATCTGCGTCGCGAGGCGAATGCGCTGCGACTCGCCGCCGGAAAGCGTCGTGGCGCTCCGCGAGAGGTTCAAGTACCCGAGCCCGACGTTCTTGAGGAAGCCCAGACGCGCCCGAATCTCTTTGAGGATCTGGTGCGCGATCGCGAACTCGCGCTCCGTCGGCTCGAACGTCGCGAAGAAGTGTTCCGCCGCCTCGACCGACATCGTGGTCGTCTGGTCGATGTTCTTGTCCGCGACCGTGACGCCGAGCGCCTCGGGCTTGAGGCGCGCGCCCTTGCACACCTTGCAGACCGACGCCGACATGTACTTCTCGATCTCTTCCTTGACGTAGTCGGACGAGGTCTCGCTGTAGCGCCGCTGCAGGTTGTTCACCACGCCTTCGAACTGCGACTCGTACTCCCACTGGTGGCCCGAGCGCGACTCGTAGACGAACTTCTGCTTCTTGTCGGCGCCGTACAGAATCGTGTCGACCACGTCCTCGGGCAAGCTCTCGACGGGCGTCGACGACTTGCAGCGCCGCGAGCGCAGCAGCTTCTCGACCTGCTGCATGTAGTACGGGTTCGTCGACGGGAACCGGCCGCTGCCGAGGTTCTTCGACCACGGCACGATGGCGCCGTCGGCGATCGACTTCGTGCGGTCCGGGATGACCTTCCACTCGTCGATCTCGATCTTCTCGCCCAGGCCGCTGCACGCCGGGCACGCACCGTACGGAGAGTTGAACGAGAACAGGCGCGGCTCGAGCTCCTGGAACGAGATGCCGCACGACGCGCAGGCGAACGACTCGCTGAACGTCGCCTCCGCCCACATATCCGACGGCTTCTCGCCGCCGCCGTTCGACGAGCTCAGGGTGACGGAGGCGGGGTTCACCGGCAGTGGGGACTGGTACAGCACCGTGACGATGCCGGTGGAGAGCTTGAGCGTCGTCTCGATCGAGTCGGTCAGGCGACCGCGCACGTCGGGCTTGACGACGAGCCGGTCGACGACGACCTCGACGGTGTGCTTGCGCTTCTTGTCGAGCTCGATCGTAGCCCGTCCTGAGCTCGTCGAAGGGCGCAGCTCGCGAATCTCGCCGTCGACCCGGACGCGCGCGAAGCCCTCCTTCGCGATCTCCTCGAAGAGCTTCGTGTACTCGCCCTTGCGGCCGCGGATGACCGGCGCGAGCAACTGGATCCGCGTGCCTTCCGGAAACTCGAGAATCTGGTCGACGATCTGCTCGGCCGTCTGGGAGCTGATCTGGCGGCCGCACTCGTAGCAGTGCGGCTTGCCGATGCGCGCGTACAGCAGGCGCAGGTAATCGTAGATCTCCGTGACGGTGCCGACCGTCGAGCGCGGGTTGCGCGACGTCGACTTCTGGTCGATCGAGATCGCCGGCGAGAGCCCCTCGATGTAGTCGACGTCCGGCTTCTCCATCTGCCCGAGGAACTGCCGCGCGTACGACGACAGCGACTCGACGTAGCGGCGCTGGCCCTCGGCGTAGATCGTGTCGAACGCAAGCGAGGACTTGCCGGAACCCGACAAGCCTGTCACGACGATCAGCTTGTTACGAGGAAGCGTCAGGTCGATGTTCTTGAGATTGTGCTCGCGCGCGCCCTTGATGACGATCGCATCGAGGGCGTGGGTCCCGTCCGGCATACCGGCCTACGACCTCGTCTCGGAAGCGAACGGTTCCACCGCGGCGCGGCGCCTGCATGCTGCCATAGCGCACAGCGATCCCCCCACTCGACCGGCCGGGCGGAGCAGGGATCAGCCGCCGTTGCGCAGCGGGAGCACGCCGAGCAGATCGGCGATCGTGAGCACCACCGCGTCCGGCCGCGGCGCGCCGTCGGGGATCGGGATGGCGTGCACGTCGACCAGCACCGTGAACAGGCCCGCCTCGTGCGCGCCGATCACGTCCCGCGCGTAGCGGTCGCCGACCATGGCCGTCCGTTCGGGCGCGCTGCCGAGCACGCGGCACGCGTGCCGGAACAGCTCGGGGTCCGGCTTGACCATGCCGACCTCGTCGGCCAGAAAGAACGCGTCCATCCGCTCGCGCAGCCCGAGCCGGTCGATCTTGTCGTGATGCGTCTCCGCGAAGCCGTTCGTCACGAGCCCGAGCTTGCAGCCGCGCTCGCGCAGCGCGGTCAGCACATCGAGCGCGCCGGGCGAGAGCGCCAGCGACTCCGCGCGCGCTCGCACGTACGCCGAGGCGGCGCGGCGTGCGAGGTCGCGGTCGTCCAGGCCGACGGCGCGCAGCGCCTCCAGCCACATGCGTTCGCGCTCGTCGCCGATCGCATTCGCCAGCGACGCCGCGGTGAGCGCGGTCCAGAAGCGCATCGCGGCCGCGTCGTACGCATCGGCGAGCGTTCGTGCGTCGACGCCGCGCTCGCGCGCGATGCCGTCGGCCACCGCGCGCGCCGCGCTGCGGTACGCGGTCGTGTCGTCGTGCAGCGTGTCGTCGAGGTCGAAGAGCACGGTGTCGACGACGCGGGCGGTCTGCGCTGGTTCCATCGTCAGAAGCGTACCAGGAACGAGCGTAGCGCGAACGGACCGAGCTCGAAGACGAGCGCTTCTTCGTCGATCGCGGCGTCGCCGCTGACGGGCCGCTCGACGGCGTCGATCGGCACGGCGTCCTTCATTCGGCCGCCGCAGCGCAGCGCGACGCGGCGCCGCTCGCCGTCGCACTCGCGCACGCGCACGACGACGGCCTCGCCGTCGTCCGACGGATACGTCGCGGTGACGAGCACGGCGTCGTCGTCGCACGTGAACAGCCGCACGCCCGGTTCGGGCGACGCATACGCCTCCCATGCGTGCTCGAGCGCGGAGATCGACGCGCCCGCCGTCGGCACCAGCGCGTACGCGAGGCGCTGCTCGCCGCGGTCCGCGCTCGGATCCGGCCAGCGCGGCGACCGCAGCAGCGAGGTGCCGAGCCGCACGCCGCCGTCCTTGAGGCCGATGGCATTCCAGCCGTAGAGGTCGGGCACGAAGACCGCGAGGCCGTGATCGCCGTCCGAGACGTGCGCCCAGCGCTGCGCCGGAACCTCGAACTGGGCGCGCTCCGCGTCCGTCGCCGGGAACGCCGTTCGCACCAGCGTGCCGTGCTGCTGCCCGAACCGCACGTCGCGCGCGCGCAGCGCCAGCCGGTGCTCCGCCCGCAGCAGCACGTGCCGCTCCTGCCACGCGACGGCAACCTCGACGCGCAGCCACGGCTCGCCCACGTAGAGCGCGATGCGCATCGCGAGCCGCGATGAGCGCCCGACGGTGAGCCGCACGACGAGATCGCCTTCCTCGACCGCGCACGCGTCGGGCTTGACGCGCACCGGCGCGCGCGCGTAGCCGGCGTCGACGTTCCACGCGTCCCACTTCTTGGGTTTGTCCGCGTAGGCCGTGATGCCGTTGGCCAGCGACACCAGGTTGGGGCCGTCACGCGCGCCCAGCTCGTCGATCGTGCCGTCCTCGCGGATGCGCGCGCGCACGAAGTCGTTCTCGAGAAGCCAGCCGTCACCGTCGCGCCGCGGCGCGACCGTGGCCGCGGGCTCGGGGCGCACGTCGCTGCGCGGCAGAATCGACGATGCGGACTCCGCGACGCGCAGTGCGATCGCGCGCGCGCGGTCGTACTCCGCGTGCACGTCGGCGTACACCGCCGAGATGGCCGTTCCGGTGATGACGTCGTGGAACTGCGCGCGCAGCACGATGCGCCACGCGCTGCGGAGATCGTCCGCAAGCGAGCGGCGCACCGTCAGCGGCGCGCGCACCGCGACGCACCACGCCGCGAGCTCTTCCGAGCGCGCGAGCATGCGTTCCAGCTCGGCGTTGCGCTGCTTGACGTCGTGATGCGTCGTGTACGTGCCGCGGTGCGTCTCGAGATACAGCTCGCCGCGGTACTCGGGCAGCTCCCCGGTCGCCAGGGAGTCCATCCAGTCGTCGACGCGCGTCCAGCCGCGCGAACCGCCGCCGACGCGCGCGAGATCCTCATCGGCGACGCCCCCGCCGCCGTCGCCGTAGCCGACCACCAGCAGCTCGTCGCGCGACCGCGCCGTCTCGACGCGGTCGTTCGTGATCGCGCCCTCGTAGCTGTCGATCACGGCTGCCGTGAGCGACGAGCCGTCGTCGCCGGTCCACCGAAAGCGCGGATAGGGCCAGCGCGTCGTCTCGTTCCACTGAAGCTTCGTCGTCGCGAAGGACCGCACGCCGGCGTGCGCCGCGAGCTGCGGGAACGTCGACGGGAATCCGAACGTGTCCGGCAGCCACGCGACGGACGGCTCGACGCCCACGTGCTCGCGCATCCAGCGGATCCCGTGCGCGAACTGCCGCAGCACCGACTCGCCGCTGGGCGCATGCAGGTCGGGCTCGACCCACATCGACGCGACGCTCGCGTCCCAGCGCGATCCGACGTGCGCGCGCACGCGTGCGGCGAGATCGTCGTCCGCCGCGAACACCCATGCATAGAGCTGCGGCTGGCTCTGCGCGTACACGAAGGCCGCGTCACCGTCCATCTGGCGCAGCGCGGTCGCAAACGTGCGCATCGCCTTGCGGTGCGTCGCGTCGTAGGTCCACAGCCACGCAACGTCGAGATGCGCGTGGCCGACGAGCGGCACAGGGATCGCCGTGCCGTCCGCAAGCGCGGGACGGAGCTCGGCATCGAGCAGCTCGGCGGGTTTCTGCGCCGCCTGCGCGAGCATGAGGCGCCAGCGGATGCCGTCGCCCGCCGGCAAGCCCGAAATCGGGAGCGAACGGCGCTCGACGTCGAGCGCGAGCTCGTGCTCCCCGGGCGCCAGCTCGAGGTCGATCGTCGCGTGCTTGCCGTCGAACGCTCCCCGCACCGCGCCGTCGACGCGCAGCAGCGCGCCGGTGCGCGTCGGATAGCCCAGACGCAGGGCGCCGCCGGTCAACGTGGCGCGGCCGACGAGGGTGACGACGCCGTCGTCCGCCCCTCGCCGCGCGAGGCGAATGCGCATCAGAGCGTCGCGCTCAGCCGGTCGTTGACGCTGGTGCAGTTCGCGCGCGGCGCGTTCTTGGAGTCGAGCACGTAGCGGAACTCGACCGGGAACGGCGCGCGCGCCTTGGCGTGCGGCAGCTGCACGCGGAACGCCGCGACGTACGTTTGGCTGGGGCCCAGCGCCGGAACCGGCTGCGTGCCGATCGACGCGCCGTCGCGCACGAGCTCGAGGTGCTGCGCCGTGTCCGACGGCTGCGCGGCGACGCCGCGGTTCTTGACGTCGACCGTCACGACGTAGTTGTCCCGGCTCTGGTCGCGCGCGCGCACGACCTTGAGCCGCGGGTTCGCGACGAGGAGGTCGGCCGGGCACGGGGACGGCGCGGCGCCGGCCATCGCGGCGGCCAGCACCAGCGGAAGCATCATGCCGGGTCGTACCCCGGCTCGGAAGCGGGCACGCCGTTCGCCGGCCTCTCGCCTTCGAAATAGTCGAGTTGCGGGTGCTCGCGAACGAGCGTGCCGGTCGCCTCGACGACGAACTTCTGCGAGTCGGGGTAGTAGCACACGTCGCCGCTGTCCGCATTCGCGAACAGCAGCACGACGGCGTCCTCGCCGGCGTCGTTCCATATCCGATGCGCGCCGCTGGGGTTCGCCGGAAAGGCGACGACGTCGCCGGCGCGCAGCGTGAAAGTGCCCCGCGCCGTGCGCACGGTCGGCGTGCCGCGCATGACGACGAACGCCTCTTCCTCCGCCGTGTGCCAGTGATACGGGCAGTAGTGCTCGCCGCGGCGCAGCGTCGCGGCCGCGTATGCGAGACGCTTCCCGCCGAGCAGCCAGCCGACTTCGGCGCTGCCCGCATCGAACGGCGGAAGGTCGTGCGGCCACCGCATGTACTCGAGCTCGTCCACGTTCACGCGGGAGGCGAGAACGTCGCCGCATGCGTCGAGCGCGGCCCCGATCGCATCGTAGCCGTTGCCGAAGACGCACGCGCCGTCGCCGACGAGCACGTGCGACGCGTGGCGCGCCCGCAGCGCGCGCAGCGACAGCGCCGCGACGTTTGCATCGGCGACCTTCGGCATGACCATCAGCGCCCCGGCCGGCTTGCCCCAGAGCGCGTCGCCCACCAGCACCGCATCGCGCGCCCGGTCGGCGAGCGCGATCTCGCCCGGGGTTTTGAGGCCGTCGAAGCCCAGCACGGTCCACCCGAAGATGCGCTCGTTCGGCGTGACGGTGCGGTCCGGTGCGCGCGCGAGCAGCGGTGCGTCCAGCGCGCTCGCGATCACCGGCACGCCGAAGGCGGCAGCGACCGTCGCGCTCGCGCGCTCGTGGTCGCGGTTCGTCACGAGCACGGCCGCGACGCCGCGGTCGCGAAGCTCGGCCATCGTCGCGTCGTCGGGCTCGACCGGGTCGACGACCAGATTACCGTCGGCGTGCTCGCACAAGAAGCCGTTGAAGTCGAGACCTCGGTCCGGCTGCCACCGCGACCACGACCAGACGCCGGGAACGACCGTTTGCCGCATGGTGCGCACTCCGCCGCCGGGCCACCGCATCCATTTCGGCCACGTGGGTACGATGGCGTACGGAGAACGATGCAATGACCAAACGCCGCCTTGCTTCCCTGACCCTCGCCGCGTCCCTCGCGCTCACGGCCGTCCCGGCCGCGCCGGCACTCGCCGACGGCGCCGCCAGCACGCGCAACATCCTGCTGCTCGGGGGCGCCGCCGCGACGCTGCTGATCATCAACCACAACAAGAAAGTCCACGAGAAGTACGCCGAGTACGACCGCCGTCAGGCGCAGACGCAGTCCGAGGCCAACAACGCCGAGGCCGCCTACGAGTCCGAACGTCAGGCGTACGCGCACGAGGCGGCCCTCGTGGGCTCGTATCGGCACGAGGTCGCGGTGCAGCACGAGCAGGTGCTCGCGCTGCGGCACCAGCTCGCGATGAGCGAGTCGGCGCGACGCAACGTCGCCGCCGCGCAGCCCGCGATGCACCCGCTCGTCGCCGACGCCCGCGCGACGAACCCGAATCCGGCGCCCGTCCGCGTCGCGAACGTCTCGTACGGCTGGGGTACGCTCTAACCGGTGAAGCGCGCCGTTCTGGGGACCGCCGCGATCGCGCTCGCGTTCGCGGCGGGGTGCGCCCATGGCGACCGCACGGACCCGCAGACGCTCGCCGATGCGACGACGCGCGGCGTGTATGACGCCGACTACGACCGCACGACGCAGAACTTCGACGCCGCGCTCAAGCTGCAGGTGACGCGCGCGTCGATCGGTCAGTTGTCCGACCGCATGCGCGCGCTCGGCACGCTGCAGGCGTTCAAGCCCGCGACGAGCGACGCCGACAAAGGGCGCTACAACTACGAGGCCGACTTCGACAAGGGCGCGATGATGGTGGAGATCCGCCTCGACCCGAACGGCAAAATCGGCGCATACCGCGTGTCGCCGGTCATCTCGGGCGGCGCGCACTGATCCGTCAACTGCCCTTCTCCGCGCCGAAGTAGTGGATGAACTTCAGCACGAGCTGAGGTAGCGTCGAGAGCTGGCTCGCGTCGCCGTACGCGAAGTACAGCTCGTCGTGCGGCGTGCGGCGGTGATACGCGAACGAAAGGTTCCACGCCGACGTGAACGCGGGCAGCGCGGTCGCGTCGACGACCGGCGGCGTCCCGATGATGCGCCGTACGCCGACCGCAAGCGATGAGTTCGGCCCGGTCGCGAGCGTGTATCCCAGCCGCTCGAGCCACTGCACGTTCGTCGCGCCGCCGTCCTCGTACGCGCGGGTGTCGTCGGCTTCGAGGGACAGCGTGCCGCGGTTGCCGGCCCGCATCGTCGAGCTGCGCACCCACGAGTCGACGCGCCCCGGGCCGAAGCGGCCGGTGTTGAAGATCAGCGATGTCGGCGTGGACGACGCGCCGTGGGAGCCGTTGCTGCCCGGGTTGTTCGCGGTGCCGCTGTGCCACGTGACGCCGATGCCGTTCTGCGAGATCGGCGTGAAGACGCCGCTGGCGAGCAGCAGGTACGACGAGCCGATGGTCGTGTTCACGTCGATGCGGCTCTGTGTGAGTACATCGAGCCACAGGTTCGAGTCGGTTTGATCCAGGGCGCCCGAACGGGCGTGGTAGCGGTCGACGAACCCGCCGAACTGAATGCTGTTGAGCCAGTCCTTCTTGTCGAACAGCCAGATTCTTGTTGGTGTAGAGCGCGTAGCCCGCGATGTCTGCGTGCTGCACGAACCCGTCGACCGGCTCGTAGTACGCACCCACCTTGCGCGCCGACGCCGCAAACCCGAACGTGTTCGTGTAGAGATACGCGCCGCCATCGTACCGCTGCGCCTGGGATCCGTCGAGCACGTTCGTGCCGTGGTCGTCGCCGTAATCGAAGTACGCGCTCACGTGCTTGTTGTCATTGTACGAGACGCCGCTCGTGTCGACGTGGTCCGTGATTCCGGGAAGGTTCGCGGCGACGGTCTGCTCGTTGAACACCCAGCGGTTGTCGGGGGTCACGTACTGCAGCGTCGCGGCGCCGTCCGTGCGCCCGGTGCCGACCGCGTCGAAGCCCGCCAACGAGAACCGGCCCTCTTTGCCTTCGAAGGCGTAGCCGTCGCGCGGCGTCGGGATCGCCGGCGTATAGAGCTGCGCGATGTACGGGCACGCGTCGCAGCTGAAGCGATCGTAGAAGTTGGCGCCCTGCGTGAAGAACGGACGCACTTCATTGTACGATCGCTGGTACGCCGTGGGCGAGATCGTCTGCTGGTCGACCTCCACGTTCGAGAAATCGGGGTGGATCGTACCGTACACCGACGACGTCGCCGTCACGGGAATCGAGAAGTCGCCGCCCATCCGCGACGTGGTCAAACCGGAGCGCTCGGAGCCCGCGCCGCCGAGGCCGTACAGTGCGACGCGCGGCTTGGGCCGCGTCGCGAGCGCGCTCGTCATCCCGCTCATCGCACCGGCGTAGATCAGGTCGTCGCCGTTCGTCTGCGCCGGCCCGTAGCTCCAGATTTGCCGCTCACCGGTCGAGCGCACGATGCGCACGAACTGCACCTTCCAGCCGGCGCTCGCGCCGCTGCCGCGCATGACCGCGATCGGGATCTTCATCGTGACGGTGAACCCGCCGGCGTACGACGTTCCCAGCGAGGTCCAGGTCGGCGCGTACGCGGTGTTTTCCGACGAGTACTGGAAGTGCGTGCCGTTGGACGTCGCGGCAAACTGGTAGTAAAAGCCGGCGCTGCCGTTCGGCCACAGATCGATCCAGACTTCGTCGTCGGTACCGTCGCCGACGTCGTTCGTGTGCTGCTGCGCCATGAGCGCCTCACGCTGCGGCGCGTCGAAGCGCACGAAGATGCTCGCGCCGTCGGTCGCGATGCGAGCCGATGCGGCCTCCGACGACACGCGCTGGTGCTGCACGTCCCAGGCGAGCGGGACGAGCGCGGCGGCGCTCCACAGCGCCGCGTCGGCCTTCGGATCCAGCGGCGGTGGGGGCACGACCGTCGGAATGGCCAGCACGCCGGGCGCCGGCGTCGCGGCGGCAGCAGGGGCCGGCGTCGGCAACAGCACCGCCGCGACCGCGACGCGGCAGAGCAGAACACCCACCATGCCCAACCGCACGCAAACCCCGCTTTCAACAAGTCTTAATGAATTAAGAACAACCGCGAGGTCACTCTACTACGGATTTAAGACTTCGTCAACGCCCCGCGCTTGTTGATGGTGCCGCGGCAGCCCGGCACGTTGCACGTGCAGCGCTTGCGGTCGGAGTGCATCGAGTCGACGTAGTCGACCGTGATCTCCTCGCCCGCGCGAATGTCACGCAGCGCCATCACGAGCAAACGCCCGTGGACCGTCTGCATGAAGCAGTTCGGGCGGCATGAATGGTTGATGTAGTGCGTGCCGTTGCCGCCGCGCGCGCCGTCGATGCTGAAGCGCTGGTCGAGCCCGGAGATGCGCAGGACGCGCCGATGTCCGCGGCGCTCGGCTTCCGCGTTGGTGATCCGCTCGCCCGTGTACTCGGCGACCTTCCGGCGCGCGGCGAAGGGCTTCGTCGCGAAGCAGCCGCGGCCGTGGATGCGCGAGCGCCGCACGGCGAGCCCGGGCGCGAGGTTCACGGGCCGTGATTCGCGGCCGTGTCGTGCGCGTGCTTGACGAGCGCGATCGAGCGGTAGACGAAGTGAACGAACTTGCCGTACGGCGCGGTCGCGAACGCGCCGGCCACGGCTCCGAGGTGGACGGCGAGCAGCGATCCCATCGCCGCCGTGCCGCGGAACGCGAGCAGCGCGAGGCCCGTCAGCGCAACGGTCTCGAGCAGGCCCAGGAACGCGTAGTCGAGCGCGACCGCGTGCGGCTCCATCGGCCGTGCGTCGCTGCGCCGTTTGACCGCGATGAGGCCCGCCGCGCCGACCGCGATGGCGACACCGCCGGCGGTGCCGAGCACGACGGGCACGCTGAGCAGCGCGTACGGCGGGAGCACGTGGAAGAACTCTTGCGTGATGCCCGCGCTCGTCGTCGACGCGAGGTCGGACAGCACGCCCCAGAAGACGAGCCCATGGAACAGCCGGCGCCGCGCCGAGCCGCGGCTCTCGTCGTAGCAGCCGGCACCGCCACCCTTGAGGTACGTGAGCGCCAGCGCTTCGTGCAGCGCGGTCGCCAGCGACGCGCGCGTGACGAACGGCTGCCCGCCTCCGACGTCGCGCGCGTAGCGCTGTGCGGCCAGCGCGACGGAGACGCAAAGCGCCGCGACGAGCGCGAACGCGCCGATGACCATCGCGGCGTACGGCAACACGCGATAGAACGCGCCCGGTCCGTGCTGCGCCGTCACGAGCGCGGGCGCCCCGGATGCGAGCACGATCGCGACGGCGACCACCGCGACGCCGGCCGCGACCGCGACGGCGGCGGTGCGGCGCGGCGAGCGCAGCAGCGCTCCGGCGCCGCGCGGCTCGGCGTAGCGGCGGTACGTCTCGACGCGCGCCTGCGCCATCGCCGGCGGGATGCTGATCGCGAACTCGTGCGGCGGCGTGAACATGCACGCGTCGTAGCACATGCGGCAGTCGTGGCAGAGGTTCGCGAGGTACGCGACGTCCGCGGGGCCGATCTGCGGGCGCTTCTGCGCCGCGCCGAAGACGGCGCAAAAGCCTTCGCAGTACCGGCAGGCGTTGCAGACGGAGAGCTGGCGGTCGAGCTCGGCGACGAGGTCAAGCTCGAGCATACGCTGCCGCTCCGACGCCCGCGATGCGCCCGAACACCGAGCCGATCGTCAGACCGAACCCCGCGAGGTAGCCGCGCGAGAGGATGTTGCCCGCCATGCACTCGCCGGCAGCGAACAGGTTGTCGAACGGCGCGCCGTCGGTGCGCATCACGCGCGCGTCGGCACCGACCGCGACGCCGAGGTACGTGAACGTCACGCCGGGACGCAGCGCGTAGCCGTAGTACGGCGGCTCGTCGATGCGCTGCGCCCAGTTCGACTTCGGCGGCGTCACGCCGGACGTCGCGTTGCCGTCGAGCGTGCCCAGGTCGACGGGGCCGGCGGAGCGCACGCCCGCGTTGAACCCGGCGACGGTGCGCGCGAGCGCGGCGCCGTCGAGCCCCATCGCCGCGGCGAGCGCGTCGAGCGAGTCCGCGCGGTACGGGCGAAACGCCGACGGGATGAACCGGCCTTCGGTCTTCGCGTCGAACACCGCGTACGCGATCTGGCCCGGCTGCTCCGCGATCAGCTTGCCCCAGACGGCGTAGCGCTTGGGCCACAGCTCCTCGCCTTCGTCGTAGAAGCGCTCGCCCGCGGCGTTGACCGCGATGCCGAACGGGATCGCGTCGATGCGGGTCACGATGCCGCCGTCGAATCGCGGCGCGCGTGCGTCGACGGCGACGCAGTGCAGCCCGCGCGGATCGCCGACCGCGCGCGCGCCCGCCGCGTACATCGCCTTGAGCGCGACGCCGGTGTTGTACGGCGTGCCGCGGATCGTGAAGCGCGACGCCGCATCGCCCCAGTACTCGCGCAGCCACGCGACGTCGGCTTCGAAGCCGCCCGCCGCAACGACGACGCCGCCGCACGCGACGCGATGCTCGCCGGACGGATCGTCGTACAGCACCTCGCGCACGCGTTCGCCGTCGCAGACCAGCTCGCGTACCGTGGCGTCGTACGCGACGCGCACGCCGAGCCGCCGCGCGGCGTCGTAGTAGGTGTTGACCATCTGCTTTCCACCGCCGAGGAAAAAGCCGTTCGTGCGCGAGAGGTGCAGCGCACCGGTCAGCGGCTTCTGCCAGCGCACGCCCTGCGCGGCCATCCACTCCGCGAGCGACGCGGACTCGCGAATGGTCAGCCGCGCGAGCACGTCGTCGGTCTCTCCGTGCGTCACGCGCAGCACGTCCGCCAGAAACTCGTCTTCGGAGTACGCACCGGTCGCTGCGGCATTCGCGGCATCGTGCGCCAGCCGGATGTCGCGCGTGTGCCGCGTGTTTCCGCCGCGCATGTGCTCGGGCGCGCGCTCGAGCAGCACGACGCTCGCGCCTGCGGTCGCCGCGGAGATCGCGGCGCACAGCGCGGCGTTGCCTCCGCCGCACACCACGACGTCGACGTCGCGCCGCGTCGCGGACGACGCGCCCCGGGTCGTCAGAAGCACGCGAAGCTCGCCCGCCGTCGAAAGGCCATGTGTCGGTCAGGATTGTAGGACGATGCCGGCTACCAGTCAAGCGACGAAGGCGCGTCATTCGTCGGGCTGAAGGCGTCGATCGCGAGCGGGCGCGACGCGCGCCGGCGCTGACCGCTTAGCGGACGGCCAGACGTTCGTGACGTAAGCCGGTCACGAACATGTGGCCGGGCTCGTGCGTGATCGCGAACGGCACCTTGCTCGCGACGATCACGCTCTGCGGCGTGACGCCGCAGCCCCAGAACACCGGCACCTCGCCGGGTTCGAACACCGGCGGGTCCCCGTAGTCCGGGCGCATGACGTCGTCGATGCCGAGCGCGCGCGGATCGCCCCACGCGACCGGTTCGCCGTGCATCAGCCGGAACGGCCGCGTCACATCGCGCACGCGCTCGATCTGGTCCTCGCGGTACGGGCGCATGCTGACGACCATCGTGCCGCGCAGGCGCCCGGCGGGCGCGAGCGGGACGCGCGTGCGGTACATCGGCACGTTGCGGTCGAGTGCATAGTGTCGCGGCGTCAAGCCGGCGTGCGTGAGCGCGTGGTCGAACGTGAACGAGCAGCCGATCAGGAACGCGACGAGATCGCGCGACCACAGCGCGCGCACGTCCGCCGGCTGCTCGGCGAGCTCACCGTCGCGCCATACGCGGTAACGTCCGAGCTCGCTGCGCAGGTCGCTGCCGGGCGCGCAGGCCGGTTCGAACGCACCGGGTGCGAGCTGCTCGAGCACCGGGCAAGGCACGGGATTGCGCGCGCACAGGTCGGCGAGCTCGTCCGCGAAGTCGCGCTCCACGACGACGAGATTCGCCTGCACGCGATCGGGCGCGAGCCGCGCCGTGCTCATTCCGCGGTGCCGATCCCGTCCGCGGCGTCGCGCTCGCGCGCGGCCGCCGCGCGCCGCGCCGGATCGCCGTACCCGCCTCCGCCGGCGGTGCGCACGATGATCGCGTCGCCCGGCTCGAGCGCGACGGTCGTCTTCGCGGGCAGATCGGCGACGCTGCCGTCGCGGCGGACGATCACGTGCGCGCCGTTCGCGCCGTCCGCACCGCCGTTCGTCCCGCGCGGGCGCACCGCGTGCCGTTCGGCCAGCAGCGACGCCGTCGCGGTTCCCTCGCGCAACGCGAACGCGCGCACGAGGCCCGACCCGCCGCGGAACTCGCCGTCGCCCGCGCTCGTCTCGGCGAACTCGTACGCGGTGATCAGCATCGGCATCTGCCGTTCGATCGCCTCGATCGGCGTGTTCAGCGTGTTCGTCATGTGCACGTGGATGCCGTCGATCCCGTCGGCGTTCGGCCGCGCGCCCATCCCGCAGCCGTTCGTCTCGTAGAACGCCCATGATTTCCCGGCGCCGTCGAGGCCGCCGATCATCACGTTGTTCATCGAACCGCCGCTCTGTGCTGGCACGCGGCCCGGCGCGAGCTTCGCGAGCGCGCCGAGCACGAGGTCGGCGTTGCGCATCGAGGTCTCGACGTTCCCCGCACTCACCGGTGCCGGGCGGCGCGGATTGAGCAGTGTGCCCTCCGGCACGTCGACCGTGATCGGCGCGAACGACCCGTCGTTCATCGGGATGCGCGGATCGGTCACCGCGCGCACCGCGTAGTAGACGCCGGAGAGCGTCACGCCGTACACCGCGTTGAGCGGCATCGCGCGCTGCGGGCTCGTGCCGGTGTAGTCGAGCGCGAGCGTGTCGCCGCGCTTCTCGAGACGGACGCGCAGCACGACGGTCGGTTCGCCGCGCTCGTCCTCCATGACGTCCTCGTGCTCGACCACGCCGTCGGGGAGCGACCGCAAGGCCGCGCGCGTCCGGCGCTCGCCGTCCGCGAGCGCCTTCTCGAGGGACGCCTCGACCACGTCGATCCCGTAGCGCCCGACGAGCTCGAGGAACCGGCGCTCGCCGACGTAGTTCCCGGCGATCTGCGCGCGCAGGTCGCCGGCGCGCGCCTCGGGCGTGCGCGAGTTCGCGCGCATCAGCTCGACGGTTTCCTCGACGACCTGGTCGTGCCGCACCAGCACCGTCGGAGCGAAGACCGCGCCTTCGGCGAAGAGGTCGCGCGCATCGGGCGGCATCGAGCCCGGCACGGCGCCGCCGACGTCGGTGTGGTGCGCCTTGTTCGCGGCGTAGCCGACAAGGCGTTCGCCGTCGTGGATCGCGCGGATCACCGTGACGTCGTTCAAGTGGGTGCCGGAAAGGTACGGGTCGTTGACGACGATCATGTCGCCGGGCGCGAGGGCGCGACCGCGTTCGCCGAGCCATGCCAGCGTGCGCCTCAGCCCCCACGGCAGCGACCCGAGATGCACCGGGATGTGCTCCGCCTGCGCGACGAGGCGCGCGCGCGCGTCGAACAGCGCGCACGAATGGTCGAGGCGTTCCTTGATGTTCGGCGAGTACGCGGCGTCGCGCACCGCGATGCCCATCTCCTCGCTCGCGTAGATCAGCGCCGAGGCGACGAGCTCCGCCGTGATCGGATCCGGCTGCGGTGCGGTGCTCATGTCGCGTGCTCCAGGACGAGGTTGGCGAACGGGTCGACGCGCGCGTTCCAGCGCGGCGCGACGTAGGTCGTCGCGTCGTACTGCTCGACGATGGCAGGACCGTCGAACGCGTCGCCGGGGCGCAGATGGACGCGGCCGTAGACCGGCGTGGAGACGAAGGCCGTGCCGTCGAATGCGTCGCGGTGCTCGCGCAACGCGCGCGCTTCGGGCGCGCGCTTCGCCGGCGCGGCGGCTGCGATGAGGCGCGGCTTGGGCGTCGTGCCGATCGCGACGACGCGCGCGGTGACGATCTCGACCGGATCGCGAAGCGCTGCGAAGCCGTACCGCGCCTCGTGACGCGCGTGGAACGCGTCGACCGCCTGCTCCAGCGTGCGCGGCTCCGTGACGGCGATCTCGGTCGACTGCCCGACGTAGCGCAGATCGAGCTCACGCACGAAGCTGCGGTCGCCTTTCGCGACGCCCTGCTCGCCGAGCGCGGCGTCGCCCTCGCGCGCGAGCGTGTCGAAGAGCTTGCGCGCCCGCGCCCACGTGTCGGCGGTCGCCGGCGCGACGACGGAGCGCACCGTGGTCGCGCGCACGTCGGCGGCGAGCAGGCCGTAGGCGGAGAACAGGCCCGGCAGCGGCGGGACGACGACGCGGGCCACGGCGATGTCGTCCGCGACGGCGCACGCGTGCAGCGGTCCGCCGCCGCCGAACGCGAGCAGCGTGAAGTCGCGCGGGTCGTAGCCGCGCTCGACGGAGACGATGCGCAGCACCTTCGCCATCTCGGCATCGACCAGCGTCGCAATCCCCGCTGCGGCGCGCTCGACGTCGCCGCCGACCGGCGCCGCGACGGACGCGACCGCTTCCCGCGAGCGCTTCGCGTCGATCGGAAACGCACCGTCGAGCAGCGCGCGCGGGTTGAGCCGGCGCAGCACGACGTTCGCATCCGTCACCGTCGGCCGGTCACCTTTGCCGTAGCACGCCGGCCCCGGATCGGCGCCGGCGGAGAGCGGGCCGACGCGCAGCGCGCCTGCCGCGTCGAGCCACGCGATCGTGCCGCCGCCGGCGCTGACCTCGGCGAGGTCGACGAACGGGAACCGCACCGGATAGCCGCTGCCTTTGACGGACCGGCCGCTGTGCGTCGATCCCGCGGCTTCGAACGACGCGCTGATCTCCGGCACGCCGTCGAAGATCGTGCCGGCCTTCGCCGTCGTACCGCCCATGTCGAACGAGAGGACGTTCGCGATGCCGAGCGCGTGCCCGACGTACGCGGCCGCAATGACGCCGCTCGCCGGGCCGCTCTCGATCAGCGTGGCCGGGCGCCGCGATGCCGACTTGAGCGCCGCCATGCCGCCGTCGGACCGCATCACGAAGATCGGCGCCTGCACGCCCGCCTCACGCACGCCGCGCGCGACGCGGTCGAGATACGACTGCACGATCGGCGCAAGCGCCGCGTTGAGGACGGTCGTCGAGAAGCGCTCGTACTCGCGGTACTGCGGGTCGACTTCGGAGGACAGCGAGACCTCGACGTCCGGAATCGCCTCGCGCAGCGCCGTGCCGACGAAGCGTTCGTGCTCGCCGTCGACGTCCGCGTGCAGCAGCCCGACGGCGACCGCGGTGATCCCGCGATCGCGCACGGCGTTCACCGCACGCTGTACGCTTTCGAGGTCGAGCGGAACGATGACGGAGCCGTCGTGCGAGCGCCGCTCGCGCACGACGAGCCGGTCCTCGCGGCGCGCGAGCGGCCGCGGCCGCGTGACGTTGAGGTCGTACAGCGCGCTGCGGTTCTGCCGGCCGATCTCGAGCACGTCGCGGAAGCCTTCCGACGTGATGAACGCGACGCGCGGCAGCTCGAGGTGCACCTGCCCGAGCAGCGCGTTCGTCGCAATGGTGCTCGCGTGCGCGACCAGCGCGATCTCGCTGCCCGCGACGTCGGCGAGCAGCGCGCGCAGCGCGTCCAGCAGGCCTTCTTCCGGAGCGCGCGGCGTCGACGACACCTTGTGCCGCAGCATGCGCCCGTCGTCCGCGAGCGCGACGAGATCCGTGAACGTCCCGCCGATGTCGACCCCGACGCGCCACGTCATGCGGCGCTGATTCCCAGGAACGCTTCTTGCACCAAGGGGTCTCCGATCAGGTCCTTCGCCGGGCCGTGCAGCATGACGCGGCCCGTTTGCAGCACGTACGCGGTATCCGCGACGGCGAGCGCCTCGCGCACGTTCTGTTCGACCAGCAGCACCGTCGTGCCGCTTGCCGCGATCGCGCGGACGCCCGCGTAGATTTGCGGGATGAGGATCGGCGCGATCCCGAGCGACGGCTCGTCGAGCATCACCAAGCGCGGGCCGCTCATCGTGCCGCGCGCGATCGCCAGCATTTGCTGTTCGCCGCCGGAGAGCGTCGACGCGCGCTGGTCGAGCCGGTCGCGCAGGATCGGGAATGCCGCGAATGCCGCATCGAGCCGCGTCTTGCGCCGGGCCGCGTCGCGGTCGACGAACGCGCCGAGCAGCAGGTTGTCGCGGACGGTCGCGCTCGCGAAGACGCGGCGCCCTTCCGGCACGTGCGCGACGCCGCGGCGCACGATGCGGTGGGCGGGCAGCCGGGTGATGTCTTCGCCGTCGAAGCGAATCGTGCCGCGCTCGGCGCGCACCAGTCCGGAGATCGCGCGCAGCAGCGACGTCTTTCCCGCGCCGTTCGCGCCGACGAGCGCGACGATCGTCCCGGCATCGGCGCGCACCGAGACGCCGTCGAGCGCGCGCATGCCGTCGTACGCCACGGCGACGTCCGCGACGTCGAGCAACGGCTCCACGCTCACGTGAGCCCGTCCCCAGCGTGTCGAACGGCGATCTCGCCGTGCTCGAGCGGCGATCCCAGGTACGCCGCGACCACAGCCGGATCGCGGACCGCGTCCGCCGGCGTCCCGCGGAAGATCGTCTTGCCCGCCGCGATCACGACGACGTGCTGCGCGATCGGCATGAGCACTTCCATCACGTGCTCGACCATCAGCACGGTGATGCCGCGGGCGAGCACGCGCCGCAGCAGGTCGACCGCATCCCGGCACTCCGCGGGCGTCAGACCGGCCATGACCTCATCGAGCAGCAGCAGCGACGGCTCGGTGGCGAGCGCGCGCGCCACCTCGAGCCGCTTCTTGTCGGCGATCGTCAGCGCGCGGCCGAGACGGTATCGCTTCTCAGCGAGGCCGACGAAGGCGAGTACCTCTTCCGCGTGTGCGACCGCGTCGGACACGCGTGGATGCCGCAGCAGGGCGCCGGTCGTCGTCGCCTCGAGGACGGTCATGTCGGCGAACGTCTGCACGATCTGGTACGTGCGGCCGATGCCGAGCGCCGCGACGCGATGGTACGCCATGCCGCCGATCTCGCGCGCGCGGAACCGGACGCTGCCGGCGCTCGGCTTCTCGGCGCCGGAGATGCAGGCGAACGCCGTCGACTTGCCCGCACCGTTCGGCCCGATCAGTCCGGTCAGCGATCCTTCGGCGACGTCGAAGTCGACGCCGTCGAGCGCGCGCAGCGATCCGAAGCGCTTGGCGAGACCGCGCACCTCGAGCATCGGCGGCGCGTTCACGCCGGCTTCGCTGCTGCCGCAGGCGCGACGGCGCCGCGGCGGCGGCGCATCGCATCGACGATCGTCCCGACGATGCCGTACGGCCGCAGCGCCGCGATGAGGCAGATGATCCCACCGTAGATGACGAGGTCGTAGCCTTTGCCGCTGCCGCCGAGACGCAGCGCAACGGCCTTCGCGAGCACGACGTACACGACCGCGCCGGCCGCCGGTCCCCACAGCGTGCCGATGCCGCCGACGACGCCGATCAGCGCGATGTCGATCGAGATCGGGAGCGCGAGCGTCGACGGCGGGTCGATGAAGAGCGTGTACTGCGCGTAGAGGACGCCCGCGAGCGCCGCCATGGCGGCCGACCACGCGAACGCGATGAGCTTGCTGCGGCGCTCGTCGATCCCGACCGACGCCGCGGCCGCGTGGTTCGCGCGCAGCGCGCGCAGGTAGTAGCCCAGGCGCGAGCGTTCGAGCGCGATGGTGGCGAGCTGCACGGCGGCGAACAGCGCGAGCGCGAGCACGACGTACGGTCCTTTGTCGCCGAACTGCATCGCCGCCCAGCCGGACCGGATCGGCAACTCGAAGCCGTTCGCCTTTCCCAGCCACGGCGACGTGCGCACGAGCGCCTCGACGATCGCCGCGACCGCGATCGTCGCGATCGAGAAGTAATGGCCGCGCAGCCCGAGCGTCGGAAACCCGGTGACGACCGCGAGCACCGCGGCGGCGAGCGCGCCCGCCGGCACGGCGAGCCACGGCGACAGGCCGTGCGTGCCGCACAACGCTGCGGCGTACGCGCCGCATCCGAAGAAGATCGCGTGTCCGAACGAGATGTTTCCGGCGTAGCCGCTGATCCAGTTCCAGGACTGCCCGAGCACCGCGTACAGCAGCAGCGTGAACGCGAGGTCGAGTACGACCGCGTCGTGCACGAGCGCGACCGCGAGCAGTCCGGCGACGACGACGACCGCCAGCGCGATCAGGTGCGCGCGCGCATCCGAGGTCGACGTCATCGCCGGCCGAGCAGGCCTTGCGGGCGCAGCAGCACGACCGCGAGGTACGCCACGTAGACGGGGACGAGCTTGAGCTCGGGCGAGAGATAGAAACCGCCGAAGACTTCGAGCAGGCCGACGAGCAGAGCTCCGGCGAGCGCGCCGTGGATGCTGCCGAAGCCGCCGAGCGCGACGACGACGAACGCCGTGAGCGCGAAACCCGCACCGACGGTCGGGAACACCGGGTACGAAAGCATCAGCAGCGCGCCCGCGGCGCCGACGCACGCCGCGCCGATCCCGAACGCGAGCGCGTTCACGCGCTGCACGTCGATGCCCATGAGCGTTGCCGCGACGCGATCCTCCGCGACGGCGCGCATCGCGCGGCCCGTCTCGGTGTACTCGACGAACGCGAACAGCACGCCGGTGAGGACGAGCGCCCCGATCCCTTCGACGAGCGTCGCCTGGGCGACCGCGATCGGACCGAGAAAGAGCGTGCCCTGCAGCGGCGGATGCGGCAGCGACTGAAAGTCGCTCGTGAACGCCGCCTGCGCGGCGCCCTGCAAGAGCACGAGCAGGCCGAACGTGCCGAAGACCGTCGCTTCGGCCGGTCCGGCCAGCAGACGCTTCACGAACACGCGGTACACGACGACGCCGAACAGGAACAGCGCGAGCGCGACGAGCGGCAGGCCGACGAGCGGACCGATGCCGAGCAGCGCCAACCCCAGCGTCGTGTACATCGCCAGCATGAGGAACTCGCCGTGCGCGAAGTTCACGACGTCCATCACGCCGTAGATCAGCGTCAGACCGACGGAGACGAGCGCGAAGACCAGGCCCGTCAGCAGCCCGCCGACGAGCAGCGCGATGAAGGTGTTCAGCGCTTCCACGCGGGCATCGGCCACACCACGGGCCGAACCGCGACGTCGAACGGCCACACCGTCTCGTACTTGCCGTCCTGCACTTGCTCGATGATACCGCTGCCGCCGTCGTTTTGGCCGGTCGCGTCGAAGTGGATTCGGTTCCACGGCATCAGCGTCAGCTTGCCGGGGATGTTCGTCTTCGTGAGCGCGTCGCGCACGGCGTCCGGCTTCGTCGATCCGGCACGGTCGATCGCGTCGGCCAAAACGACGATGCCCATGAAGTCGCGCGCCGTGTTCCCGTCAAGGGGCTTGTCGCCGAACCGCTGGCGGAAGAGCTGGTCGATGAGCGGCACCGCTTGATTGCGGTGCTTGATGTCGAGCGAGAACACTTCGCGCGTGAAGACGCCTTCCGCGTCGGCGCCGAGCGCCTTGATGAATCCCGGGTCGATGAAGCCCGCGTCCTGCGCCATGATCGCCTTGACGGCGACGCCCTGCTGCTTGTAACCGCGCATGAACAGCAGCGCGTCGGGCAGATACGACGCCTGCATGATGACGTCCGCCCCCGCGGCCTTGACCTTCTGCACCTCGGAGTTCACCTCGGTCGTGGTCGCGGTGTACGCGACGCGCGTGGCGACGTCGTAACCGTTCTTCTTCGCGCCCGCCTCTTCGGCGTCGCTCGCGCCGGTGCCGAAGAGGCCGTCCTCACCGACGATTGCGACGCGCTTCACGGCGAGGTTCTTGTTCTTCTTCTTGAGATCGCCGAAGAACTGGTAGAAGTTGTCGGCGAACGTCCCGTCGTGCGGCGTCGTGCGGAAGAACCATTTGAGGCCGCGCGCGGTGAGCCCGGGCGCCGACGAATCGGGGTTGAGGAACGGCACGCCGTACCGTTCGGCCACCTGCGACGCCGTCGCCGTCGTCGACGATGCGTACGTGCCAATCAACGCGACGACGTGCTGCTGCGTGATGAGCTGCTCGGCGGCGGCGCGCGCCTGATCCGGCTTGCCTTGCGAGTCCGCGAACTCGATACGAATGCGCGCGTGGCCCAGGTGCGGCAACCCGCTCTTGCCGACCATCGGCAGCGGATAGCTCACGTGTCCGTTGACGAGGTCGGCGGCAAGCTGCTGCGCCGCGCGCAGCCCCGCTCCGGTCTGCGCAAGCGATCCCGTCAGCGGCAGGATCGAGCCGATCACGATCTCCGGCGGATCGGCGGCACGCGTCGTTCCCGGCTGCACGATGACGGCGAGCGAGAGTGCGGCGACGAGGATCGCGCTCAGACGGCGGGGGTGCATTGACGACCTCCTGACACGGCAGCGGCGGTGGGCTCACGGTTCTCCGAAGGATCGACCGTGCGGGCTTCGCCTTCGAACGACCTTTCGAGTTTCGAGCGCTGCTTCCCAGGCGTCGGGCGCGCAGGAACGGCACGACGGCGCGATCGACCGCCAGACGCTGAACTACCTCAGGCGAAAGTCCGTCAGCGAGACCTGATAGGCGTCGGCGACGTGGTCATACTTCACGGCGTAGCGCGTGGGATACGCACCGTGCCGGCGCACCGACGCGGGCTGCGGAAACGCGCCGGTCATGTCCTTGTTTTTCAGCAGCCACGCCTTCGTGAACATCACCTCGAAGAACGCCAGGTCGCCGTTCCAGTAGCCGATGATGGGCGACACGCCGAACGCGCCGTGATGGAACTCGGGCTGCGACGCGGGGATGTCGTGCATGCCCATGCCCGGAATGAAACCGGGCGCGAGAACCCCGTTGGGCGGCAAGATCGCTTTCGGCGGCATGACCTTCCCGACCGGAGACCCCGGGACGATGCCGCTCCGCGTTTTCTCCGTGATGGTGTAGAAGTGGACGTCGAAGTGCGGCACGTCGTACACGTGCTCGGGCTCGTGTCCCATCGGGTGCCATTGCAAGTTCGCGCTCTTGACGAGCCCGGCGCCGCCCATCGGAAGCGGCGCCTCCGACCGCTTCGCCGGCGTGGCTCTCACCGTCGCGGCCGGGATGCTCAAACCGATCGTCGTGATCGCGTTCGTGCCGTCGCGGAGCACGAACGGTTTTGCGCCCGTGTCCGTCCACGGCACCGGAGCGGACATATCCATCGCGGCGCCGGCGACCAGCGGCCCCGCGATGAGCGCAACGGACACAGAGCCCGCCGCTAAAGCGGCACGCGTACAAAAACATGGCACATCTCCACGGGCGAGGGTGAGCTTGTCCGGACAGGTACCCCGCCGTGCTCTTCGCGCCCTTTGCGCACGGTTGTCGCGTCAGGGAAACAAGACGTTGCGAACCGTGTCGGTCGTGAAGATGCAGCGGTCGTTGTGACCGCATTCCGGCACGATCATCGCGCGCTGTTTCGCGCCGAGCGTCTGCGTGAGGTACGTGAAGAACGCCTCGCCCCGGGCGCGGCGCGTCGGCCCCTGTGCCATTGCCGCCGGCGACGAATCGAAACCGCCCAGCGGCAGGACGTCGACCTGGCCGAGGAGGTACGTCGTCGGTCGCGCGACGAGCCGTTGCCGCAACTGGTCCGGCGTCGAGCGCGCCGCGTAGCCGGTCAGATCCTCGAGCCCCATCGGCCACCGATCGTAGTCCGGTACGGCCGCAGCGTCGAAGGCCCCGTACGCGAAGCGTTCGTTGACGCGCTCGCCGTTCGGACCGAGCGCTTCTTGCGCCGCGGTCGCGGGGTCGGCGTCGCCCGAGGGCAGCGGCCGCACGGCGGCGGGCCACGCGTAGCTCGACGGGTTCGCGACGACGTAGCTGACCGGAACGCCGAGCGTCTCGTGGATGCGGTTCGCCATCTCGTAGCGCGTGACGTACTGCCCGCCCGCGGAGTGCCCCGCGACGACGATCTGCCTCAAGTTCGGGAACCGCTGCTTGTCGGCCAGCATCGTCAAGATGCGATCCATGAGATCGAACGACGTGACGCCCGGATCGCTCGCAAGCGCGCCGCCGGAACGCCAGTTCTCGCCGCGCTCGGGCCACAGCGCTTCGTTCGGTGCGACGCGATCGTCCGCGGCGGCGAAACGCGGCGCGATGATGATCGTGTCGCCGAGCGCGCCGGCCAAGAAGCCCGCGGCGGTTGCCGTTGCAAAGTAGTGGTCCGCATTCCGCGCTGCGCCGTGCACCATGACGAGCGCCCGCACGATGGCGGGATTCGGCGCGTCGAGCGGGCGCGTCGCGTACACCTTCGTGCGCCGCGGCCCCGTCCCGACGGCGACCCACCGCGCGCACGACTCGATCGGCGCCACGCACGGAGCCATCGGCTTCCGGCGCGCTGAGCGCACGCGCCGGAGCGAGCGCAAGCGCCGCGGGCAACGCGAGCAGCGCGAGCGCTACAGCACGGTTCACGTTCCGGACTAGAAGTACACGACGGTGAGGTGAGGGTTCGAGTACTTCGTCATGCACGCACCCGGTCCGAGCGGAACGGGAATGTCCGAGTACTCCGACCGCACCATGAACCCGTAGTCGTCGCGATCGTGGTTGCCCGCCCACGCCGCAACGATCGGCGTGACGTCCGAGCTCACGGACGACTCCGCTTTGCTCTCGACCTTCGAAGTCGACTGCTTGTACTTCCACGACGCCGACGCGGTCCCAAGCGGACTCCACCACTCCCCGAGCGCGACATCAAAATTGGTGGCGCACGACGTCTTGGTGCCGCCGTAGAACGAGTGCGAAGCCAAATTCAAGCGGACGGCGTCCGTAACGTCGAGCGCCAGCGTGGCCGAGAAGACGCGGTGTCCCGCCAGCTTCGCAAGATCGAAATCGACGCCGCTGACGCGAGTCGACGCGAACGGTGGCCGTCGGAAACTCGCCCGTCGCGCACGTGGAAAACAAGCTCTCGGAGTAGTGCAAGTCGAAGATCATCGCTTCATCGCCGACGACGACATCCGGCTGAGTCGCAGCCCCGGACAGCTGTTGCTGCGAAAGCAGCCACGGGGAAAACAGCGTGAACCCGTTGCCGCCGTGATTCGCCGTGCTAAAGAACGAGTTGATCGAGAGGTTCGCCGAGCAGTTCGATATGGCGGGAGCGGTCCACGAGACGAGCGAGTCGACTCGCTTGGGATCGAACGCTTCGGTGGTCGCGGTCCCGTCGCTCGCGTAGCAGTACTGCTCGCTTTTCCCGGAGCGCTGTTCGCCACGGTACGCGATCACCGTGTAGCAGGCGCCCTTGTAGCCACCGTCCGGCTTCGCGACGTCCGCGTATCTCTGCGGCAGCTGCTGTCCGGTGGCGGTCTTCGAGTCCGCGACTTTCGTGTCGCCGGACGCCGCGACGCGATCGACCTCGTAGCCGTCGAGCCGCGCGGCGGCATCGTCCCACATCAGCTGCAGCACGCCCTGCTTGATCACTGATTCACAATGCGCGGCATCGCGTGAGCCGGCCGCATCCACGCAATCCTGCGCGCTTTGCACGGGACGCAGTTTCGTCGGCGTCGGGATCGGCTTACACGTGACCTGAAACGACAAGGGCGACGAAGGAACGCCGGGCTTGACGGTCGCCGACGTGGACGCGATCAGGCGCACGTAGTTGGTCGCGGCGTTCGTTGCGGTGACGGGCACGTGAACCGTGAACGAGACGGTCGTCGCACCGGAAGCCGGCATCGTGGCCGCCTGCGGCGGATACGGCGTGTCCTGACCGTTGAGGAAGACGTGGTACCAGTACGCAAACGGCGCGCTCGGCGTGCCGGCGATCGTGCCGGTGAACTTGACCGCGGCCGGGCAATCGGTGTCCTGCACGGGGTCGGCAGAGGTCAGCGTGACGCCCGTGATGGTGGCGGCGGCCGGCACGGTCGCCGCACTGAACGCGGCGAGCACGACCACGGCGCTGGTGAGGACGCGGCGCCAAAAGAAAGGCGACATGGTAGATCCCCCTCCCGGCTATCTTACGGCCCGGAGGAAGCGCGGCCTGCGCGACGGACCGCGATGATGAGCAGCGCGCGGACCCGCCGAAAAGCCGCCTTTACCGGCCGGCTTGCGCGAGGCGGCGTTCGCCGATGCGCGACCGCACGATCGTGTACGCGATCAGTCCGCCGAGCGCGATGAGGTCGACGGCGTACGACCAGACTGCCGCGTGCGCCGACGGCAGCGCGACGATGACCCAGAACCGCAGCGCCGCCTCCGCGAGCAGGACGACGCCCCAGATCACGGTGAGCCTGCGCAGCGCGGAACGGAACTGCGGGAACTCCCAGCGCGCGTCCCACTTCGCCTCGGCGGCAGGGTCGCGGCCGGAACCGTACGCGCGGGCGAGCCGGAACATCAGCGGGCGCGGGCTCGCGAGCGATCCGAGCGCGACCACCGCGAAGACCATCGTGACGATCGTGCCCTGCGCGAGCGCGAACGCCGGGTTTCCGGTAACGAGCGCAAGGGCGATGCCCGCAATCAGCGACAGGAAGGACGACGCCGGAGATCACGTCGATGCTGCGCGTGCGAATGTACCCGGCGACACCGTGCAGCCAGCGGAAAGATGGCCGCCACGGCGAGCGCGCCCACCGCCGTCCAGCCGCGGTGCGTGAGGAACTGCACCGCGACGAGAGGCAGAACCACCGAGAACAGTAGTGACCACAGGAGCGGTGCAGACCTCATGACGCGAGCTCCTCGTCGCCGATCCAGTTGCCGTGGAAACCGAACGGGACGCGGTGCGGCAGCGCGACCGACGCGACCGGCGCAGCCGTGATGTCGCCCGCATCGAGGATCACGAAGTCGCTCGCGTCGCGAGCGGCATCGTAGACGAACGCGAGCAGCCATCCCGCGTCCTCGCTCCGCGCCGCCCGCCGCGGGCACGAACACCGGCTCGCCGGCGAATAAGCCGTCGCCAAAGTCGCGTTCCGGCGAGTTGCTTCGTCCGAGATCGTACCGGACGATCGTCCGGCGGTCGTCGTACGCCCGAACCGCGTAGCCGGCTTCGTACGCGCTGCCGAGACGCCGCTCGTCGATGCGAGGAAACTCGATGTGCGCGTCGTCCAGCGCGGTCTGGCGGACGGCCTGCGCCGCCAAGTCGATCGTCCAGCGATGCAGCGTCGCACGCTCGAACGAGCGCGCGTCCTTGCGCCACAGCTCGTCGTACCGGACCGCGTCGAGCACGATCGCTTCGCCGTCGTCGAACGCGTTCATGACGTGGAACACGTAGCACGGCGGAATGTCGAACCAGCGAACCGGCGCACGCGCGTCGTCACGCCGCATCACGCCCAAGCGGGCGCCGTACGTCTCGCTCCACGCGAACGGCATCTCGCCTTGTCTCGCGCGAGCCATGTCGAAGACCATCGGCAGATCCATGAACACGACGTGGCGCTCGGTGAGCGCGAAGTCGTGCATCATCGTCACGCCGGGAACCGGTATCGGGCGGCTCTCGACGAGCGTTCCCGCCGCGTCGATGCGATGATAGGTCAGCCCGCCGCGGTTGTACGCCATCCCGAACGCGTGCAGCTCGCCGGTTCGCGGGCACCGCTTCGGGTGCGCGGTGAACGGCGTCTTGAGCCGCTTGCGAAAATCCCACGGCCCGACGGTGTCGAGCTCCGCGCGTCATCTCGTACGGGAACGACGACTCGACCAGCGCGAGCAGCTTCCCGCCGTGCGCGATCGCGTTCGTGTTCGCCGTGCCGACCTCGAGATCGACCTTGCCGAACCAATTGACGTACTTCGCGCCGGTGGTGAACGACTTCGTGCGAACCCAGCGGTTGCGGTACCACCGGGCCGCGCCGTCCTCGATCCGCAGCCCGTGCAGCATCCCGTCCGCCAGGAACGGATGGCCCTCCGCACGGCCGGACCGCGGGTTTGGGCCGTTGCGGACGAAGCGGCCGCGCAGCTCGGCCGGAATCGTCCCCGTGACGGGCAGGTCGAACGTCTCCGACTCGGCGGCCAGCGGCGTGAGGTAGGCGCCGGCCCCGTTGCGCTCGACCGCCGGCTCGTGTACCGTTGCACTCATGCGTCATAGCTTACATGTCAATTCTGACATGTCAACCCCTACATGAAGGCGATTTCGACGCTCGCTCACGCCTTGCTCGGCCTGCTGAGCGCAGGGGAGATGACCGGATACGAGCTCACCCGCGAGTTCGACGTCAGCTTGGCGAACGTATGGTCGGCGCGGCACAGCCAGATCTATCCCGAGCTCGCGAGGCTTCAGGCCGGGGGGCTCATCCGGCAGACCGACGCCGGGCCGCGAGGGAGCAAACGATACTCGGCGACCGATGCCGGGCGGGCGGAAGTCCGTCGCTGGCTCGCCGAGCCGCCGTCGCCGGAAGCGGTGCGGTCCGAGCAGCTGCTGCGCGTCTTCTTTCTCGGAATGATGCCGCGGGACGATGCGTCGCGGTACCTCCGCGAACAAGCCGAACTTCACCGCGCGAAGCTCGCCGGCTACCAGCGCATCGCGACGCAGATCCCGGACGGCCCCGACTGTCTGTGGAACCGCATCGCCCTCGAATCGGGCATTCGCCACGAACGCGCGATGGTGGAGTGGGCGGAGTGGAGCGCCGCCGAGGCGTCCGCAGCCGACAGGACGAGCAGCTCCCGCTAGGTTCCGATCAGCTCCTTGAGCGCGTGCTGGAAGATCTTCGGCGCCTTGCCCTGGAACAGCACGCTCTCGTTGCCGCCGATCTGCTTGCGCAGGTTCACGAGCTCGTCGCGCAGCGCGGCGGCCTTCTCGAACTCGAGGTTCGCGGCGGCGTCGCGCATCTTGCGTTCGATCTCCTTCGCCATCGCCTCCGCGACCTCGCGCGGGAGGTGCTCGGCCCGCACGGCGTTCGCCTCGTCGGCCCCGCCCTGCGCGCCGCCGACGAGGCTCAGGATGTCGTGAACTTCCTTGCGGATCGACTTCGGCTCGATGCCGTGCTCGAGGTTGAACGCGACCTGCCTCTCGCGGCGCCGCTTCGTCTCCCCGAGTGCTCTCGCCATCGACTCCGTGACGACGTCGGCATACATCACCTTTGAAGAGGTCGCCGAGCTCACGAGTCTATGGAATCGTTCATCGCGCACAGGTGATCGAGCGGCTTCCAGTTTTAAAACGGCGTATCTGGAACGCGCTCAATTGACACGACGTGCGCACGCTTGATATACTGGCCAAAATCGGGTCTAGCCGTACGATTTGGGCGACCCTTGGGGTGTTAAAACGAGCTCTACAACGAAACGACGACCGACCTTCCCGGTTAGGCCACGTTCTCCGCATGTTGTGTCGCGTTGATGACATCAGCGTAGGGTCAAGCGATCGTTCGGCTCGGACGCCGACGAGCAATAAGGACGGACGCCACGAGCGTCCTATGCAGGGAGGATATCATGGGCTTTAATCCAGTTGATTGCGGCCTCACCGTCGCGGGAGCCGCAGGTCTCGGTTCAGTTCTAGGTCCGTACGGAGCGCTCGGCGCTGGCGGCGTGGCACTTGTCGCTAGCGATACGTGCCTCGGGGCACATACCGATCCAGGCACGTATTCGCAGACCGTCTACAACCCGTCTCAGGGAACGACGACGACCTACACGCAGACCGTAGCGCCGCCCGGACAGTCCGGCTCACTCTCCGTCAGCATCGACTACGGCTCCGGCGGCGGCACGCTGACGGAGACGTGGTCAGACGATGGTTCGCACACGCTCTACGATAGCCAGACCGACACGACGTACGGGATCAACGGGGACAGCAGTTGGGTGATTTCGGGCGGGTCGGATCCGGGCGACGGTAGCGGCGGCAAAGCGGAGATGGACGACACGATGGACGATTAACGTGGTGTCCACGGTGAGCGTCGGAGCGGGGCTCAGCCCCGCTCCGCGCATCCGGCTTGATCGCATTCGGGGCGCGAAAACTGATGTCGTCTCAATCCATTTCGAAGGCGACGTGTTAGCGGTGCTTGCGCATGAGACCGATGAACAAAGGCATGTCGTCGCAATCTCGTTCTGGGTCTTGAACCGCCGACTCTCACGAGTCTCAAGAACTCAGCGCAGTCTTGTCTTCGCTGAAGTGCTTGCGAATCTCTCGAGTGGCATCGGTGACGTTATCGCGCGGCGTTCATATGAGCATCTGTTTTTCCGAGGCCTCTCAGCGGCGCTCGGATACCTTTCCATCTCGAACCCCGTTGACGTGGTGGTATGATGCATCATCTCATCCTTGCTTTGGCGATCCAGGGCAGCTCGTGCGACACGCGGCGGCTTGCGAATTTACGGTCGGCGTACACCCGTGCAAAGCAACGGCACGATCTGCCCGGCTTGCAGCCGCTTTGGCGCGAAGCTCTCGCATGCGGTATGCCGGGGCAGTCGAATTATTCGCGGTTCGAACTGCTCGCAGCCGATGTACTCGACGAATTGGCGAACGAGGACGTCGACGGCGTACGCCATCGAACCATGGCGCGGCACCTCCTGCTGAACATTTCGAACGACAACGGCGCAGAGCCCGCGATCCGTGCGGAAGCTCGGCGTCGCCTAGCCTCGGTCGCGCGACCGCAGTATGGCTAGGACGGCGTCAACCATCATTCCGAGTCCCACCAGGGGCGTAATGACGGTTCCGATGCGGGGGGCAACGAGTGCTTCGCGGCCGTACTTCACGAACAAGTAAAGCCCGAGAACCGCCCATGCAACCCGCCACCACGATCTCCGAGCGCGTCGCTCGCTCATGGAATGATCCGGGTTACGGACGCGCCGATCATCGTCACGTTCCGATCAGCTCCTTGAGGGCGTGCTGGAAGATCTTGGGCGCCTTGCCTTGGAACAGCACGCTCTCGTTGCCGCCGATCTGCTTGCGCAGGTTGACGAGCTCGTCGCGCAGCGCGGCAGCCTTCTCGAACTCGAGGTTCGCCGCAGCGTCGCGCATCTTGCGCTCGATCTCCTTCGCCATCGCCTCCGCGACCTCGCGCGGGAGGTGCTCGGCCCGCACCGCGTTCGCCGCGTCGGCCCCGCCCTGCGCGCCGCCGACGAGGCTCAGGATGTCGTGGACTTCCTTGCGGATCGACTTCGGCTCGATGCCGTGCTCGAGGTTGAACGCGACCTGCCTCTCGCGGCGCCGCTTCGTCTCGCCCAGCGCTCTCGCCATCGACTCCGTGACGACGTCGGCGTACATGATGACCTTGCCCTCGACGTTGCGGGCGGCGCGCCCGATCGTCTGAATCAGCGAGGTCCCGGAGCGCAGATAGCCTTCCTTGTCGGCGTCGAGGATGCCGACGAGCGAGACTTCCGGCAGATCGAGGCCTTCGCGCAGCAGATTGATGCCGACGAGCACGTCGAACTCGCCCTTGCGCAGGTCGCGCAGGATCGCGATGCGCTCCAGCGTCTCGACCTCGCTGTGCAGGTAGCGCACGCGAATGCCGTTCTCGAGCAAGTAGTCCGTGAGATCTTCGGCCATCTTCTTCGTCAGGGTCGTGACCAAGACGCGCTCGTTCACCTCGGCGCGCTTGCGAATCTCGTCCATCAAGTCGTCGACCTGGTGGCGCGTCGGACGGACCTCGACTTCCGGATCGACGAGCCCCGTCGGCCGGATGATCATCTCGACGACTTGCGCGGAGCGGCCCATCTCGTACGTCGCCGGCGTCGCCGACACGTAGATCACTTGCTTCACGTGCCGGTCGAACTCGTCGTACGTGAGCGGGCGGTTGTCGAGCGCCGTCGGCAGCCGGAAGCCGTGTTCGACCAGCGCGAGCTTGCGCGAGCGGTCGCCGCCGTACATCCCGTGCACCTGTGGCAGCGTGACGTGCGACTCGTCGACGAGCAGCAGCCAGTCGTCCTTCGGAAAGAAGTCCAGCAGGCACCACGGCTGCGAACCCGGCTCGCGGCCCGACAGCGGGCCCGAGTAGTTCTCGACGCCGTTGCAGTAGCCGACCTCCCGCAGCATGTCGAGGTCGTAACGCGTGCGCTGCTCGAGCCGCTGCGCTTCGAGCAGCTTGCCCTCGCTCTTGAACAGCCGCAGCCGTTCTTCCAATTCGTTCTCGATCGCGATGATCGCGCGCCGCAGCTTCTCGTCGGGCGTGATGTAGTGCTTGGCCGGGAAGATCTTCAGCTCGTCCTTCGACGTGACGTACTCGCCGGTCAGCTGGTTGACGACGTTGATCGCCTCGATCTCGTCGCCGAAGAACTCGATGCGGTGCACGAGCTCTTCATCGACACCGACGAACTCGAGCGTGTCGCCGCGCACGCGGAACGTCCCGCGCACGAGGTTGAGGTCGTTGCGCCGGTACTGCATGCCGATGAGCTTGCGGAGAAACTCGTCGCGGTCCAGGCTCTGCCCGACTTTGATGTCGGCGGCCATCTCCATGTAGTCCGACGGCGAACCCAAGCCGAAGATGCACGAGACGGAGGCGACGATCAGCGTGTCGCGCCGCGTCAGCAGCGACTGCGTCGCCGAGTGCCGCAGGCGCTCGATCTCGTCGTTGATCGAGCTGTCCTTGGCGATGTACGTGTCGGTGTGCGCGATGTACGCTTCGGGCTGGTAGTAGTCGAAGTACGACACGAAGTACTCGACCGCGTTGTTCGGAAAGAACTCGCGGAACTCGGCGCACAGCTGCGCCGCGAGCGTCTTGTTGTGGCAGAGCACGAGCGTCGGCTTCTGCACGAGCTCGACGATGCGCGCCATTGCCATCGTCTTGCCGGAGCCCGTCACGCCGAGCAGCGTCTGCGCGCGGTCGCCCCGCAGCACGCCTTCGGCGAGCGCCTGGGTGGCCTTCGGCTGGTCGCCGGCCAGCGGGTACGCGGAAACGAGCTCGAATTTCATGTTGAACCGCGCTCCGCCCCAGGCTGCGCGCCCCCCACGCGTTGCGTGGGGCCCCCGGTCCGACCTCGCAACGACATCGTTGCGCGGCCTCGATGCTGCTGCGCTCGGTCCATCACCACTTCCTTAACCCCAGACGCCGCGAAACCGTTCTGCCAGGACACGGGGGTGCGGGTGACGCATGGTAGCTTCGCTTCCCCCTGTGCGCTGCGGCGCCGTCCGGAGGCAGAAGGAGTCGATCCCCGTGATCCAGCCGCCCCTGGTGTTCAGCGGCACGTCGAACCGCCTGCTGGCGGAAGAGATCGCCAAACGCATGCAGACGCGCGTGGGGAACGCGCTGGTCGACCGGTTCAAGAACGACGAGTGCCGCATCGAGATCCGCGAGAACGTGCGCGGGGCGGAAGTCTTCGTCGTGCAGTCGCTCTGCCGCTCGCCGCAGGGCGCGACGGTCAACGACTCGATCATGGAGCTTCTCCTGATCATCGACGCGCTGCGCCGCGCGTCCGCGAACCGCATCACGGCGGTGATTCCGTACTACGGCTACGCGAAGCAGGACAAGAAGACGAAAGGCCGCGAGCCGATCTCCGCCAAGCTGGTCGCGAACATGATCGAGCAGGCGGGCGCCGAGCGCATCGTCACGCTGGACCTTCACGCGGCGCAGATCCAGGGCTTCTTCGACGTCCCAGTCGACAACCTGATGGCGGCGCCCACGCTCTGCAACCACCTCAAGAACCTCGATCTGCAAGGTGAGAAGATCGTGGTCGTCTCGCCCGACGCCGGCGGCGTTCCGCGCGCGGAGCTGTTCGCGAAGCGTCTCAAGTCGACGCTCGCCGTCATCATCAAGCGGCGCCCCGAGCCCGACGTCTCCGAGGTGACGCACATCGTCGGCGACGTCGAGGGAAAGATCGCCGTCGTGGTCGACGACATGATCTCGACGGGCGGCACCCTTGTCAAGGCCGCCGAAGCGCTGCGCCGCAAGGGAGCGACCGACGTCTACACGCTTGCCACGCACGGCATCTTCGCCGGGGACGCGATCGCGCAGTTCGAGAAGTCGGAGATCAACAAGGTGATCGTCACGAATACGATCCCGCGCACGATCGACTCGGCCAAGGTCGAGCACCTGACCATCGCGCAGATCCTCGCCGACGCGATCAAGCGCATCACCTCGAACCGCTCGGTCTCCGAGCTCTTCAACGCCGAAGACGTCGAACCGCCGGCCGACCAGAACCACGCGCGCCCGCCGGCCGACATCCCGGTCGCGGCCGCGGTCTAACGAACAGGAATCCCATGCCCAAGCAGCACCACCCGTCGAACCTCACCCTCGAGCCGCGCACGGCGGCCGGCACGACCGCTTCGCAGGCTCTCCGCCGCGAAGGCAAGATCCCCGGCGTCGTCTACGGCCACGGCGAATCGACGCCGATCTCGGTCGACGTCAAGCAGCTCGCCGATCTGCTCATGTCCGGCAACCGCAGCCGCATCGTCGACGCGACGGTCGCCGGGCGCAAGGACTCCGTCCTGCTGCGCCACGTCGACACGCACCCGATCACGCGCCGCCCGCTCAGCGTCGACTTCCAGCGCGTCTCGAAGAACGAAGCGATCGTCGCGTCGGTCAACGTCATCACCGAAGGCGTCGCCGCCGGCGTACGCGATCAGGGCGGCGTGATGGACATCGTAACGCACGCGCTCGAGATCAAGGGCCCCGCCCAGGCGATCCCCGATCACGTCACGGTCGACGTCCGCGAGCTCACGGTGCACACGCACGTGACCGCCGGCGACGTCCCGCTGCCGCAGGGCTTCACGCTCATCACGGCGCCGGACACGATCGTCGTCTCCGTCTCGCTCACGCGCGCGAGCGCCGGCGAGGGCACCGAGACGCCGGCGGAGGCCGCGCCCACCGACGCCCCCACGCCGTAGTGGGTTCGCCTGCGGGCGAACCCTTCGCGTTCGAGCGCTGAGCGCGCGAGCCGCAGGCGATGCCCGATCTGTCTCTCATCGTCGGTCTCGGGAATCCGGGCCCGCGTTATCGCCTCACGCGCCATAACGCGGGCTTCATCGTCGTCGACGCGCTCGCCGACAAGTGGCAAGCGACCGACTGGCAGCGCAAAGGCGAGGCGCGGATCGCGATCGACCGCGCCCACGACGCCGTGCTGGTCGAGCCGCAGTCGTACATGAACCTGAGCGGCCATCCCGTGTTGAGCCTGGCGACCTTCTATAAGGTACCGCCGCAGCGCATCCTCGTCGTGGTGGACGAGCTCGATCTGCCCTTCGGCACGCTCCGCATGCGCGCGCGCGGCTCGAGCGGCGGTCACAACGGCCTCAAGTCGCTCATCGAAGCGCTCGGCCAGGACTTTCCGCGCCTGCGCATCGGGATCGGACGCTCGCACGAAGGCGACGCGATCGACCGCGTTCTCGGAAAATTCTCCGGCGACGAGCTGCACGAGCTGCCCGCGGTCGTCGATCGTGCGGTCGCCGGCATCGAGCTTTGGCGCACCGGCGGCATCAACGCCGCGATGAATGCGGTCAACCCCAAAATCTGAGGATAGAATCCCTAAAGTTTGATGGCGACCCTCCGATGGACCAGATATGGTTCGGGTTGTCGCGTTTCTCGCGGCGCTCGCGCCGCTGCTTAGCGCGGCGGCACTTGCGTCGTCTCAGGATTGCATCGAGCTGGCGTACTTGCGCCCGCACGCTCCCCAGGTCGAGCCGGTAGAGGCTCGCCTGCTGATGCGCGACGTCAACGCGGCGCGCGCGCAACGCGGCCTTCCGCCACTCTCCCCCGATGACGGCCTCTCGCAGTTCGCGCTGCAGGTCGCCGAGCAGATGGCCGCGCGCCATTACTTCGGACACACCGATCCGAACGGCGTGACGTTCCAGGACCGCCTGCGCGCTTCGCACCTGCGTTACGGCTACGCGGCCGAGAACATGGCGTTCGATCAGGACGAGTCGCACGCGAACCAAGCGTTCCTGCACAGCCCGGGACACTACGCGAACATCGTCGACGGCCACCCGCACCGCGTCGGTGCCGCGGTCGTCGCCGCCGGCGACGGCGAAGTCTTCTACGTCGAGGAATTCTCCGACTAGTGGGTTCGGCCTGAAGGCCGAAGCCCTTCGCGTTCGGCCTTCGGGCCGAGCCGCGTCGCGTTTGGTGCTGCGCGCCAAGCCGCGCGGAGCGCAGCGGGCCGGTCGCGGGGTGGCGCCAGGACGATCGGCCCGTAGGGTACGTTTCCGGGAACAAGGAGGAGACGATGGAACTGGCCGGCCGAACCATGGTGATCCGCGTCGACGAAGCGACCCTCAATGCCGAGGGCGGGACGTTCTTCAGCGACCTCGTCTTCCTCGCCAACCTCGGAATGCGTCCGCTCGTCGTCGCGCCGACGCAAGATGCGGCGCGGTCCGTCGTTCGCACGATGAACCGCAGCGGTGACACGGCGGTCGGCCTCTCCGGTGCCGACGCCGGGATGATCCCGGCCGGTGCGGGCGAGTCGATCGGCAACGTCGACACGAAGCTCATCCGCACGCTGCTGGACGCACGCTACGTTCCGGTGATCGAGCCCCTGGCGTACGGCTTCACCGGGCGCGACGTGGCGGTGGCGGCGGACGACGTCGCCCGCGCGCTCGCGAGCGCGGTCGGCGCGGCGCGCGCCATCTTCTTCCACGACCAGGGCGGCGTCATCGACGCGAACACGCAGATGCTCGTCGCGCAGCTCACCCCGGCAGAGGCGCTCACCGTCGCCGATGACGCGTCGCTCGCAGAGGACCTGCGCGCCGCCGTCCGGGCCGCGGCGCTGGGCGTGCGCGGCGGCGTCGGCGCCGCGCAGATCTGCGACGGCCGCATCGCTCACGCAGCCATCGTCGAGTTCCTTACCGCACGACACCTCGGGACGCAGGTCGCCGGCACGGTCTACACGGGATGAGCCCGCGCGCACTGCTCGCGGCCGCCGCGCTCGTCCTCGCGGCGCCGGCGCTGCTTGCGGCCGATTTCATCCCGGGCGTGCGCTCGACCGGGACGCTCGTCGCGCAGATCAACCTGCAGGGGCAACCGCTCAACGTCGGCGGCAACGTCGCGTTCTTCCACAAGGGCGCGCTGTACCGGCTCGATCTGCTCTCGCTCGGCATCCCCGGCACGAGCGGCGACCTCAGCGCGCTCGCGGCGACGCTGATCGGTCCGGGCGGCGCGAGTTTCGTCTACGACAGCGCCACGGGCACGACCAGCGCCTGGTCCAACGCGAACCGCACGTTCTACACGCAGACCGGCGCGCTGTCCGGCACGCAACCGCCGGGCATGCAGCGGAACGCGGCCAGCGCCGCGAACGCGGCATCCGCGGGCGCCGGCGATCCGCTGGCGTCGCTCGCGAACGTCGCCGCAATCCTGCGCAACGTGCAGACCGCGTCGATTCAGCTCGTCGGGCACTCGCCCGTGAACGGGCACCCCGCGACGAACCTCGACCTGCAGCTGCACCGGCAGCTCCCGGGAAAACCGGCCGAGAGCTATCACGCGCAGCTCGCGCTCGCCGACGACCTCGGCGACTTTCCGGTGCAGATCGTCCTGCAGAGCACGCCGCCGACGTCGTCGTCGATCGGAGGCACCGTGAAGCTCGACCTGACGAACGTGCAGGCGGACAACGGCCTGGACAACGCGATGTTCACCGTGCCGGCCGGGTACCGGCGCGTCGACTCCCTGTCGGGCGTGCTGGGTCGGGCGCTGCCCTAGACGCGACTACGGCGCGGGCGACGCCGCCGTCGCCGGACCGCCGCCCGGGCACGGATCGGCGGTGCCCGCGGTTTCGGCGATGCGACCTCCAAGCGCAGGACGCTCGTCGAAGTACCACCGGATCGAGCGCCGGTCGCAGAGCGGCACGAGGTCGAGGTCGGCGAAGCGCACCATCGCTCGCACGGTGCTCACCGGATCGCGGTCGAGCGCCAGCGCCTCGCGGTCGGCACGCGTCTCGAGGTTGCGCGCGTACGCCGTGTAGATCGGATACGACGCGATCAGCACGAGCCCCAAAAAGGTCGCGACGAGCGCGAGCCGCGAGAGCGCGTCGTCGTCGCGCCGAAAGCCGACGCGGTCGCTCAGCAGAACCGCCATCGCGGCGCTGAGCACGAACAGCGTAACGGCCATCAGCGTTTGGTGCAGCGTGTCGCCGAAGCGGACGTGCGCGAACGCATGCGCGAGCGCGACGCGCACCTCGGGCGGCGTCATGTGCGCGAGGGTGACGTCGCCGAGCTGCGCGCGCGACGTCGGTCCGATCCCTGCGGCGTTGGCGCTCATCGCGTTCGAATGCCGCGAGGTCGCGAGCACCACGACCGGCGTCCCGGCCGTTCCGGCTGCGGGTTCGAGCTGGGCGGCGAGCGAGGCGACCGCGTTCGGCGTCGTCTTGTGCGCGGGGCCGATCGGCAGCAGCGGCGTGAGCATCACGGCGGCGACGGTGCCCGCATAGAAGAACGCCAGCAGCACGAGATACCACACGCGCACCTTCTCGACGAGCGCGAGCACGATGGCGACGATCAGCGCGCCGAGCGCCGCGTCGAGCACGAGACGCATCGCGTAGTCGAGGAACCACTGCGGCAGCGTCTCGTCGGTGACGCCCGCGCTGAAGCCGACGCGGTAGGCGACCAGCGCGAACGGCAGCGCGGCGAGCGGCCCCAGCACGCCGAGCACCGCGCCGAACACGGCGCGATGCGCGGTGCGGCTGCGGGTGCGGCGCCGCATCCAATCGCGCAGGCGCGCCGCGGATCCCGAACGCCACAGCCACCAGAACGCCAGGATCTGCGCGACCGCCCAACCGGCGGATGCGGCGTGGCGCAAGTCGGAGATCGCGCGCGCACGCCGCTGGCGGCCCGCATCGACGAGCGCCGCGGGGCTGAGGGTCACGAGCTGGTGCGGCGTGAGCGCGTCGACGCGCGCGTCGAGCCGCGTGCGCGCCTGAGCGGGGTGTGCGCCGGCGAAGGCGAGCGTGACGGCGACGAGCGCGACGAGCAGCAGCTGCCGGCAGAAACGTGCGAAGGCGATCGGTCCGCCGTCCTCAGCGCAACGCGCCGGCGGCGCCGACTTCGTCGGGAAACGTCGACGCGTTCTCCAGCGCGAATTGCTTGCGGTATTGCTGCCAGCCGCGGAAGTTTCCCGACCAGGCGGCCCCGGACTCCAGCGGCGTCGCGACGTGCTCGAACGGCGACCAGTGCCCGTTCGCGCCACCGCCCAGAAGACGCTCGTAGAGCTCGAGGTCCTTCGCGTGATCGCGCGTGCCGCCGTGCGTGAGGTACGACACGCGCCCGGCTCGCGCCACGCTGATCTTTCGTCGCTGGTCGGGCGTGAGCGTCAGCTCTTCGTCCGGCTGGATCAGCGGCGTGTGCCATTCGCCTGCCGCAAGCGCGCGCGGCGTGCTCGCACGGTACTCCCGCAGCATCATCTCCGCGATCCGCTTGAGCTCGGGCTGCGCGTCTTCGTGCGTGCGCTGCGTGAAGAAGTTCGCCCACTCGGTGGCCGTCACGATGACCGTGATCCACGCAAACGGCTCGAGGATCCGGTTCACGAGCTGTTTGTGCAGGTTGATGTCGGACGACGCGAGCCGCTCGGCGTGCCGCAGCGCGTCGTCGAGGGCGGCGCGCCACTCCGCCTCGGCGAGCGCGCGCGTCTCGTCGTCGATCTGCGCGTGCGCCTGCATCCCGGTTTGATTGCGGCCCCACCACACCGGCATCGCGGGCTCGTCACGCACCGCGTCGATCATCTTGCGAATCGGGATCGCGCGCGACGAAGCCGCGTTTCGCGAAAAATTGCGGTGCGTCATCATTTCGCTGTGGATGAACCGCGGGTACCGCACTTCCATCGTCGTGAGGCGCACGCCCGCCGGCGAGACGCTGTCGAGGAGGACGCGCGCGGAGAAGGCCATGGCTGTCCGGTTCGCCGCGGCGGAACCGAACCCCATCGCGGTCGCCCGTCCCTACGAGCCGACCGGCGAATCCGGGCACGCGCCGGAGAGGTGCACAGGGGCGCCCCAGCCGCGCGACGCGAAAATAGCCGCATGTGGAGCACCGTCATCCGGCCGGTGCGCCTTGACGACGCCCTCGCCGCGTTGGCGGCGCACGGCGCGCAGGCTCGGGTCGTGGCCGGAGGGACCGACGTTCTGGTCGAGTTGCAGCGCGGGGTGAAGCCGACCGCGACGCTCATCGACGTCTCCGCGCTGCACGAGCTCAAATACGTGCGGTGGGACGGCGAGCACGTCGCCATCGGCGGGCTCGCGACGCACAACGACGTTCTGGCCGCACCGTTCGCGCGCGCGTCGATGCTCCCGCTGGCGCAGGCATGCGCGGAGGTCGGCGCGCCGCAGATCCGCGCCCGCGGCACCATCGCGGGAAACCTCGTCACGGCGTCCCCCGCGAACGACACGATCGCGCCGCTGATCGCACTCGACGCGCAGATCGTGCTGCGCTCACAGCGCGGCGAACGCACCGTCGCGCTGCGGGACTTCTTCACGGGCTTCCGCGCGACGCAGCTGCTGCCCGACGAGCTCGTGAGCGAGATCCGCTTTCGCGCGCTGGGCGGACCGAGGCGCGGCGTGTTCCTCAAGCTCGGCCTGCGGCGCGCGCAGGCGATCTCGGTGATCGACGTCGCCGTCGTCGTCGAGCTGACGCGCCACGGCCTCGTGAGCGACGCGCGCGTCGCACTCGGCTGCGTGGCACCGACCGTCGTGCGCGCGCCGTCCGCCGAGGCGTTCCTGCTCGGACGCGCGCTGGACGAGGCGACGTGCGCGCAGGCCGGGCTCGCCGCGTGCGACGATGCCGCGCCGATCGACGACGTGCGCGGATCGGCGGGGTACCGGCGCGAGACGCTTGCGGCGCTCGTCGCGCGCGCGCTCGAGCGCATCGCGGCCGGACGCGAGGGCGACGGCTATCCGGACGCGCCGGTGCTGCTCGAGACGCCGTCGCCGGTGACGGTGCCGGAACCGTTCGACGGCACGATCCGCACGACGATCAACGGCGCGGCGCGCGCGCTCGAGAACGCGCAGCGCAAGACGCTGCTGAACGCGCTGCGCGAGAACGCGGGTCTGACCGGCGCGAAGGAAGGCTGTGCCGAAGGCGAGTGCGGCGCGTGCACGGTGTGGCTCGACGGCGCGGCGGTCATGTCGTGTCTCGTCCCCGCGACGCAGGCGCACGGCGCGGCGGTCACGACGATCGAAGGGCTCGCGAACGGTGACGAGCTGCACCCGCTGCAGCAGGCGTTCATCGACCGCGGCGCCGTGCAGTGCGGCTTCTGCATCCCCGGCATGATCATGGCGGGTGCGAAGCTGCTCCGCGAGCGGCGCTCGCCCTCGCTCGACGAGCAGCAGTCGGCGATCAGCGGGAACATCTGCCGCTGCACCGGCTATCGCAAGATCCTCGACGCGATGGACGACGCCGCGCGGAGCGCGACCGAGCGCGAGCGGGCGCCGGATGCGGTGACCGCGTGAGCCTCATCGGCACGCCGGTCGCGCGGCCCGACGCGCTCGCGAAGGTGCTCGGCACGGCGCGGTATCCCGCCGACCTCGTGCGTGACGGGATGCTGCACTGCAAGGCCGTGTTCGCCCTGCGGCCGCACGCGCGCATCGAGCGCATCGACGCCGCGCGCGCGCTGGCGCTGCCGGGCGTCGTCGCTGTTTTGACCGCCGGCGACGTTCCGTACAACCGGTACGGCCTGATCGACGCGGATCAAGAGCTGCTGTGCAGCGAACGCGTTCGCTATGCCGGCGACCGCGTCGCGCTGGTCGTCGCGGACGACCCGGAGACGGCGTCGCGCGCGGCCGCGCTGGTCGCGGTCGACTACACGGACCTGCCGTTCGTCGGCGACGCCCGCAGCGCATTGGAACCCGACGCGCCGCTGGTGCACCCGCATCGCGGCACCAACGTGCTGCTGCACCAGAAAATCCGCAAAGGCGACGTCGACGCAGCGTTCGCGGAGGCGGACGTCGTTCTGTCGGGGACCTTCACGACGACATGGCAGGAGCACGCGTACCTGCAGCCCGACGCGGGCGTCGCGTACTACGAGGGCGAGACGCTCGTCGTCGAGACCGCCGGCCAGTGGCTGCACGAAGACCTGCGGCAGATCGCGGCGATCCTGCGCCTGGACGAGTCCGCCGTCGCGATCCGCTATGCGAAGATCGGCGGGGCGTTCGGCGGACGCGAAGACCTCTCCGTGCAGCCGCTGCTCGCGCTCGCGACGTTCGTCACGAAGCGGCCGACGGCCATCGTGTGGGGGCGCGAGGAGTCGATCGCGGGCCACCACAAGCGCCACCCGTTCCACATCACGACGCGGTGGGGCGCAAAGCGCGACGGCACGGTCGTCGCGGTCGAGACGCGCACGGTCGCCGACGGCGGCGCGTACGCGTCGACGAGCGTCGAAGTGCTCAAGTGCGCCGCGATCTTCGCGCAAGGCCCGTACCGCGTGCCGAACGTCGCGACCGACGGCATCGTCGTCTACACGAACAACGTGCCCAGCGGCGCGTTCCGCGGCTTCGGCTCGCCGCAGGCGCATTGGGCCGCCGAGTCGATGATCGCGCGCATCGCGCACGCCCTCGAGATCGATCCCGTCGACGTACGGCGCAAGAACCTGTACCGCGAAGGCGACACCGAGGCGACGGGCAACGTCCTGCCGGCGGGCGTGAGCGCCGTCGCGGTGCTCGACCGCTGCGTCGACGAAGCGCAGCGGCGGCTGACGCCGCGCTCGTCGCGTGAGCCGCACGGTGCGCTGCGGCGCGGCGCCGGCATCGCGTGCGGCATCAAGAACGTCGGGTATTCTTTCGGCTTTCCCGAGCAGGCGACGGCGACCGTCGAGCTCGTCGGCACGGAACGCATCGAGCGCGCGGTCGTGCGCACGGGCGTCGCCGACGTCGGCCAAGGCGTGCACCTGATCCTGCGGCAGATCGCGGCCGAGACGCTGGCGCTGCCGCTCGCAAGCGTCGCGCTCGTCAGCGACGACTCGGCGGAGACGCCGAACGCCGGATCGGCCTCGGCGTCACGCCTCACCTTCATGGCGGGCCGCGCCGTGCACGACGCCGCAGCCGCGGCGCGCGACGCGTGGCAGCGCGGCGAGCGGCCCGAAGCGACCGTGCAATACCGTCCGCCCGCGACGACGGCCCTCGATCTCGAGACGGGCGCGGGCACGCCGAACTACTGCTACGGCTACGCGGCGCAAGCCGTCGAGGTCGAGGTCGACATGGCGACCGGCGTGACGCGCGTGCTGCGAATCGTCAGCGTGCACGACGTCGGCCGCGCGATCAACCGCCAACAGGTCGAAGGACAGATCGAAGGCTGCCTCGCGCAAGCCGTCGGCTACGCGCTCACCGAGAACTTCATCGTCCGCGACGGTCGCGTGCGGACGCCGCACCTGAGCACGTACTTGCTGCCGACCACGCTCGACGTGCCGGCGGAGATCTACCCCGTCATCGTCGAGCTTGCCGACCCGAACGGCCCGTACGGGGCGCGCGGCGTGGCGGAGATGCCGCTCGTTCCGTTCGCGCCCGCGGTCGCCGCCGCGATCTACGACGCGACGGGCGCCTGGGTCGACGATCTGCCGATGACGCCGGAGCGCGTGCTCGCCGCGATCAGGTCGGCGCGCGGTCGGGCGACGGCGTCGGCGGAGTCGCTGGTGGCGAGCCCGGCGGCGACGCGCTGAACGCAGCGACGAAGGACTCGTAGTCGCGCACCGTCTGGTCCGCATAGGCGCGCGCGAAGGTCACGACCGCGTCGACGAAGCGGCTGCCCCGGCCGATGTACTCGCCGATCACCTTTGCATCGCCCGTGCGGGCGTGCGCGCGCGCGAGTGCCCAGCCGCAGTGCGCGCCGTAGTCTTGCAGCTCGTCCTCGCGCAGCATGAAGCGATCGGGTGTCGCCTTCATGTTGCGGTACTGCCGCACGTAGACGTCGCGGCCGCCTGCCGACGCCCAGCCGAGCAGCGCATCCGACGCGGCCTGCATGAGGCGCTGGCCGTCGACGACGCGCTGTCCGTGCGGACACGTCTCCTGCGGCGGGGCGAACGGTTCGAGCGCGGACGCGCGCGCCTCCTTGACCTGCAGCAGCAGCGGCGCGCCCGACGGATCGAGCAGCAGAAGCAGCGCGCACCACGTGCCGACGCTGCCGACGCCGACGACCTTGCGGGCGACGTCGGCGAGCGAGAACCGGTCGAGCAGCCGGCGCGCGTCGGGGCGAAGCGTGCGGCGATATTCGTCGAGCACCGTTTGCGCCAAAGCGATGTCGTCGTCGCGTTCGAACCGCACGAGCCCGGGCGGATCGTCGACGAACACGAGCCGCTCGCCGACCACGTGCGTGATGCGCGGCAGCAGCGTGAGGTCGGTGTGCCGTTCAGCCGACTCGGCGACGCGCAGCCACGTGCGCCGGGAGCGTCCGTCGAGCGCCGTGCGCACCGCGCCCGAGATGTCGATGGAGGCGTACCACGTGTCGATCACCGGCTGCGCCGCGTACTCGGCCATGCGGTCGCGATACGCCGACACCGCGGCGCGCGCCGCGGCGTCGCACGCGCGCTCGCGATGCTCGCGGTCGCGGCCCGCCAGGACCAGGCTTGCGGCGAGCCGCTTGACGTCCCACTCCCACGGGCCGCGGACGGTCTCGTCGAAGTCGTTGATGTCGAACACGAGGCGGCGCTCGGGCGACGCGTAGCCGCCGAAGTTCGCGACGTGCGCGTCGCCCGAAATCTGCGCGAGCGCGCCGCTCGCCGGCGTGCGCGCGAGGTCGGCGGCCATCACCGCTGCCGATCCGCGGTAGAACGCGAACGGCGAGACGCTCATGCGCTCGATACGCAACGGGACGAGGTCCGGCTCGAGCGTGGCGAAGACGCCGCGGAGCAGCGCGACCGGATCGCGGTCGGCCGCAGGTTCCCAGATCGCGTGCGACGAGCGCGACACCGTCGAGCGCAGCGCCCTGCCGTCCATCCCCGGATATGCGAAACCGCGCGCCGGGTTCCTACCGCTAAGCGGGTTTCGGGACTGCTTTCGGCGGGATTGCGAGGCTGCGCGCGATCGACAGGATGAGGACGGACGCGACGAGGCACAAGAGGCCGGACGTGATGAACGCGTCGTCGTAGCTGCCGATCTGGCTGCGAACGACGCCCGCGCCGAACGCCGTGATGCCCGCGCCGAGCTGATGCCCCGCCGCGATCCAGCCGAAGAACAGCGGCGCGCGCTCGCGCCCGAAGCTCGCCGCGGCCAGCTTGACCGTCGGCGGGACGGTCGCGATCCAGTCCAGGCCGTAGAAAGCCGCGAAAATCGGCAGGCCCAGAATCCCGGCGCCGAATGCGAGCGGCAAGAACAGCAGCGAAAGCCCGCGCAGACCGTAGTACCAGAAGAGCAGCCAGCGGCTGCTGTAGCGATCCGACAGCCATCCCGACACGGTCGTGCCGACCAAGTCGAATGCGCCCATCGCCGCGAGCAGGCCGGCGGCGCGCGTCTCCGGGATCCCGTGGTCGCCGCATGCGGGGATGAGGTGCGCGCCGATCAAGCCGTTCGTGCTCGCGCCGCAGATGAAGAACGTGCCGGCGAGGATCCAGAACGTGCGCGAGCGCGTCGCCTCGCGCAGCGTGCTGAACGCGCGGCGCACGGGATTGATGCGCGACGGCAGCGTCGGGTCGATCTCATCGGCGCCGAAGCGCGGCAGGCCGAGGTCGCTGGGCCGCTCGCGAATGACGAGCAGCACGACCGGAATCAGCGCGAGCGCCGCGCACGCGAGCACCTGCGCGCACGCGCGCCAGCCGGCATGCACGACGATCTGGCTGAACAGCGGGTAGAAGATCAGCGCGCCGGTCGCGTTGCCGGCGGCGAAGATGCCGAGCACGAGCCCGCGGCGCGCGTCGAACCACCGCGTCGCCATCGTGGTGCCGAACATCAGCGCGATGGAGCCTGCGCCCAAGCCGACCGCCGCCCCCCAGATCGGCAGCTGCCACGCGGCGCGCACGAACGTCACGCCGAACTCGGCCGCGGCAAGGACCACCAGCGCCGTTATGACGGTGCGGCGAACGCCGAACCGCTCCATCGCCGCCGCGGCGAACGGACCGGTCAGCCCGAAGAGCGCGATCTGGATGCCGATCGAGAGCGACAGCGGGCGCGCATCCCAGTGGAACTCGCCTTCCATCGGCTGCATGAACAGCGTCGGCGCGGTCAGGATGCCTGCAACGGCGACGAGCGTTACGAACGTCGCGGCAACGACGACCCAATGATAGGACACGCGGGAGCGCATGCGGATCATGATTCGGGCTCCGGCGAAAGGGTTCCAGGCTTACCTCGCGGTTAGCGTGCCTCGACGAGCGCACGCGCCGCTCGTTCGTGCCGGGCGACGAGCGCAGGCACGTCGACATCGACGAGCCGAGCGTCGCGCACGCGAACCGCGCCGTTGATGACGGACAGCTCGACGTTCGGGACGCGGCAGAACAGCAGCGACGCGAGCGGGTCGTGGATCGAGCCGCCCGCGGTGGCGAGGCCGTCGGCGCGCACGCCGATCAGGTCCGCGGCCATCCCCGGCGCGAGCGCGCCGACGTCGTCGCGCCCGAGCACGGCGGCGCCGCCGCGCGTCGCAAGGCGCAGCGCTTCGCGCGCGGTCATCGCGCCGGCTCCGTGCGCGACCCGCTGCAGCAGCATCGCATGTCGCGCCTCGTCGAGCATGTGCGAGCCGTCGTTCGACGCGGAGCCGTCGACGCCGAGACCGACGCGCATCCCGGCGTCGCGCTGCGCGAGCACCGGCGCGATCCCGCTGCCCAGCCGCATGTTCGAGGTCGGACAGTGCGCGACGCCGCAGCCCGAAGCGCCGAGCCGCACGAACTCCTCGCGGTCCATGAAGATCGCGTGCGCGAACCACACGTCGTGGCCCGTCCACCCCAGCGACTCTGCGAACGCGACGGGCCGCGCGCCGTACTCCCGCACGCAGTACGCCTCCTCGTCGACGGTCTCGCAGAGATGCGTGTGCAGGTGCACGCCGTACCGGCGCGCGAGCTCGGCGCTCTCGCGCATCAGGTGCGGCGTCACCGAGAACGGCGAGCACGGCGCGATGACCAGCCGGGTCATCGCGAAGCGCGACGCGTCGTGGTGCTCGCGCACGACGCGCTCGCTGTCGCGCAGGATCGCGTCCTCGTCTTCGACCGCCTCGTCCGGGGGCAAGCCGCCCTGCGAGCGGCCGCGCGACATCGAGCCGCGCGAGGCGTGGAAGCGCATGCCCATCGCGCGCGCGACCTCGATCTGGTCGTCGACGCGCGCACCATTGGGCCAGATATAGCCGTGATCCGCCGCGGTCGTGCAGCCGGAAAGGAGCAGCTCCGCGATCGCGGTCGCGGTCGACGCGCGCACGGCCTCCGGCGTGAGACGCGCCCAGATGGGGTAGTGCGCGCCGAGCCAGTCGAACAGGCCGGCGTCCTGCGCCTGCGGCAGATTCCGGGTGAGCGTCTGATAGAAGTGATGGTGCGTGCAGATGAGTCCCGGCAGCAGCACCAGGCCGCGCGCGTCGACGACGTCGTCCGCGCTCGCCGTCAGCTCGGCCGTCGGGCCGACCGCCTCGATCGCGTTGCCGCGCAGCAGCACGGCGCCGTCGGGAATCTCCCGGTTCGCATCGTCGAACGTCGCGACCAGGGTCGCGTGGCGGAAAAGCAGCGTGCGGATGGAACGACTTTCACGATGACGAGCATCGCCGCCCTGAACGCGGCAGATCGCGCGGCCTTCGTCGCGGCCATCGGATTCGCTTTCGAGCACTCGCCGTGGATCGCCGAAGCCGCGTGGGAGCGGCGGCCGTTCGCGAGCTTCGATGCGCTGCACGAGGCGCTGGCGGACGTCATCGCGCGCGCGCCGCAGGAACGCCGTGTCGCGCTGATCGCGGCGCATCCGGACCTTGCGGGACGGCTCGCCCGTGAGGGCCGCCTGACCGCGTCCTCGCACCGCGAACAGCGTGCCGCGGGCCTGGACCGGCTCGAGCCGGAGGAGATCGCGCGCTTCGAGCGCGCCAACGCCGCGTATCGCGCGCGGTTCGGGTTTCCGTTCGTGATCTGTGCGCGCGAGCACGACAGCGCGTCGATCCTCGCCGAGCTCGAACGCCGGCAGGCGAACGCGCGCGACGACGAGATCCGCACCGCGACCGCCGAGATCGCGAAGATCGCGCGGCTGCGCCTCGAAGACGTGGTGACCGCATGACGCTGCCGTACGTCCTCGACTGGCTGAACCTCGTGGCACGCTGGGCGCACGTGATCGCGGGCATCTCGTGGATCGGCGCCTCGTTCTACTTCGTCTGGCTCGACGACAGCCTCGAGCCGGCGACCAAGCCCGACGACCTGCGGCGAGGAATGTCCGGCGAGCTGTGGGCGGTCCACGGCGGCGGGTTCTACCACAATCAGAAGTACCTCACGGGGCCGCGCGGGGAGCCGCTGACGGAGAACCTCCACTGGTTCAAGTGGGAGGCGTACTCGACGTGGTTCACGGGCATGGCGATGCTCGCGGTCGTGTACTGGGCGTCCGCTTCGACCACGATGATCGATCCCGCCGTGCTGAACCTGTCGCCCGCGGCCGCGATCGTCATCAGCATCGCGTCGCTGGTGATCGGCTGGCTCGTGTACGACGGGCTGTGCCGCGCGCTCGGGACACGTCCTCTGCTGCTGTGGTCGGCCGTCGCGGCGTTCCTGCTGTTCGCCGACTGGGCGCTCTTCCACGTGTTCGGCGGCCGCGCCGCATACATCCACGTCGGCGCGATCGTAGGCACGATCATGGTCGCAAACGTCTTGTTCGTCATCATCCCGGGCCAGCGGCGGATGCTCGCGCAGATTCGCGCTGGGCATGAGCCGGATCCGCGACCGGGCCGGCTCGGCAAGATGCGCTCCGTGCACAACACGTACCTCACGCTGCCGGTGCTGTTCATCATGATCAGCAACCACTACCCGATGACGTACGGCTCGCCGAACGGCTGGATCGTGCTCGCGGTGCTGGGGGCGGCGGGCGTCCTCGTGCGCCGCTTCTTCGTGCTCTCGCACGCAATGCGCTTCGCCATCGGCTTGCCGGCCGCGGCGGTCGCGCTCGCGGTCGTCGCCGCGTTCCTCGCCGCGCCGCGCGCGCAGCCCGTCGCGGCGCGCGGCGCGACGGTCGCGTACGCGGACGTCGCGCCCATCGTGGCGCGGCGCTGCGCCGTGTGCCACGCAGCGAAGCCCACGCAGCCCGGTTTCGCGGCGCCGCCCGAAGGCGTGCGTCTCGACTCGGTCGCAGCGATCGTCGCGAACGCGCGCCGCATCGACGACGTCGCGGTGGCGACGCACGTCATGCCGCTCGGCAACGCCACGCACATGACGGACGCCGAACGCGCGACGCTCGGTGCGTGGATCGCCGCGGGAGCGAAGCCCTGATGGGAGCGACGGTCTCGACGCACGTGCTCGACACGGCGCGCGGCCGCCCGGCCGCCGGAGTGCTCGTCGGGCTCTTCGCCCTCGAGGAAGGCCACCGGCGCCACGTTGCGACCGCGACGACGAACGCCGACGGCCGCACCGATGCGCCGCTCGGCACGGATCTCGCGCCGGGCACGTACGAGCTGCTGTTCAGCGTCGCGCAGTATCTCGGCGACGGCTCCGCGTTCTACGACGCGATCCCGATCCGGTTCCGCATCGACGGCGAGGGCGAACGCTATCACGTTCCGCTCTTGCTCGCGCCGTGGGGCTACAGCACGTATCGAGGCAGCTGAACTCGCCTAGAACTCCGCCGCGAACAGGACTGCGCGCGCGTGGCTGCCGCCTCGCGCCCGGCGCGAGACCGAGAAGTCGTCGGACAGCTCGGCCGCGATGAACAGTCCCCGACCGCGCTCGCTGTACGGATCGCGCGGAAGGCGCGCGACGAACGAAAACCCGGGGCCGTCGTCCAGCACGTGCAGGACGACCGCGCCGCTGCGGCGTTCGACGATCACCTCGAACGCGCCGGGCGCGTGGCGCGCGACGTTGCCGACGAGCTCGGCGAGCACCGACTGCAGGCGGAAGAGCACGTCGCCCGATGCGGCGCCCAGCTCGTCCTCGAGCGCGCGCCGCATCGCGCGCACGCCGCCGGCGTCGGACGCGTCCGCGCGCCATCGCTGCACGGGGCCGCCGTGCGGCGCGCCCAGCTCCGCGAACGACGCGACCAGGATCGCGACGTCGTCGCGCGCGCGCTCTCCGACGAGCCGCTCGTACAACGCGCCGGCCGGGTCGGCGGCACGAAGAACTTCACCGCTCCGCAGCTCGGCGACGATCGCGGCCTCGCCGTCGCTCGGCCGCCGGTCAATCTCCGTCAGGCCGTCCGTGTACAGCACGAGCGCGTCGCCGGCGTGCAGCGGAACGGTCGTCGAATCGGGCTCCGAGCTCGACCGCATGCCGAGCGGAAGTCCGGCGCCGTACAGGATGCGGACGTCGCCGTCCGAGCTGCGCAGCATGGCGGGCGGATGTCCCGCGCCGGCGTACGTGAGCGTCTCGCCGATGGGATCGATGACGCACGCGAGGGCCGTGACATAGGTGTCGGGGTGCTCCGCGCGGAGCGCGCGGTCGGCGGTTCGCAGCATGAGCGCGGGATCCGCGTGCACGTGCGCGATGCCGCGCATGATCTGGCGAATGTTCGCCATCGTGACGGCCGCCGTCAAGCCGCGCCCCGTGACGTCGCCGATCGAGAGCACGACGCGGCCGTCGTGCAGCTCGAGCGCATCGTACCAGTCGCCGCCGATCGCCGCCTCCGACGGCGCGGCGGCGTAATGCGCATGGAGCGCGACTGCCGCGGGCGACGGCAGCGATTGCGGCAGCGTCGCACGCTGGAGCGCTTCCGCAACACGATGTTCGCGCTCGAATCGGCGCACGTTCGCGAGCATGATCGCGAGTTGTTCGCCGAGCAGCTGCAGCGTCTGCATGTCCGGGTCTTCATAGCGCCGCTCCGAGCGACCGTAACGCGTGACGAGCACCGCCGCGACCTCGTTGCTCGCGAGAATGGGCGTCGCCACGGTCGACGCCGTATGCGCCGGGCGCCGCGTGCGCAGCGCCTCGCGCGCCTGCGGGTCCTCGGCGAACCCGCGTTCGCCGAGCGCGACCGCCGCGGCGACACGGACCACACCGTCGTCCACGACGAGCACGGCCGCGGCGTCCGCCATCGCCGGCACGCAGGCCGCGACGAGCGACTCGTAGAGCGCAGACGGCTCGAGCGCGGGCGTCAGCGCCCGGATGGCCGCGATCAAGAACTGCTGGCGCTCGGCGGCGCGGCGCTGATCGTGGACGTCGATACTGTAGCCGAACCAGCGCACGATTTCGCCGGAGGCGTCGCGCATCGGACGCGCATGGACTTGGTGCCAGCGGTAGCTGCCGTCGGCGCGGCGGTAGCGCACGAGGCGATCGGCGGGCGCGGCGTGCGCGCGAAGCTTGGCCCAGCGTTCGTCTTGTCCGGCGCGATCGTCCGGGTGCATGGCGGTCCAGTACTGTCCGCCGGCGGTCTGGTCGGGCGTCATGCCCGTGTACTCGAAAAACCAGCGGTTGAAGTACTCGGCGTGCCCCATCGCGTCCGTCGACCAGAACATCACGGGCATCGTATCGAGCAGCGTCTGGTTGAGGTCGCGCGCATCGCGCAGCTCGGCCTCCGCGTCGGCGCGCCTGGAGCTCCGCAGCCTTGTACGCATCGATGTCGATCAGGTGCCCCGCGAAGCCGGCGATCCGCGCGCCGTCCTTGAGCGCCGTCGCGCGGCTCCGAATCCACACGTACGTGCCGTTCCCGGAGAGCAGCCGGCCTTCGAATTCAAACGGCTCGCCCGTCTGCACGGTATGCGCGACGCGCGCGATGACGTCGTCGCGCTCGTCGGGATGGAGCAGGTGCTGCCACCCGTTCTCGACCACCGCGGCGAGCGTCATCGAGAGCAGCTCGAGTCCCTTCGCGTTCACGAACGCGATGCGCCCGTCCGGGTGCGCGAGCCACACCGGCTCCGGCATCGCGTCGAGGATGCGCAGGGTCGCCGGATCGAACGGCGCGCTCATGCGTGCGCGGCTCGAGCGGCGCCGGTCAGCGCGTCGATGCCTTGTACGCGGCCCAACCGCCGTGGTGCGAGATGTCAGAGTAGCCGCGCGCCTCGATCAGCTCGCGCGGGTAGATCATCGCGTTGACGCGGCTGCCGTCGTCCAGCGCGACGGGCGCTTCGTACAGGTCGGGCGGCTCGGTCGCGAGCAGGTGCGCGTGCTGCACGTCCGTGAGCTCGTAGACCTCGCCCGCGATCGCGACGCCGCCGTCGCCGACTTCGTAGATCCCCGGATGCTCGTCGCGCACGGAGTGCAGGCGGTAGATCGGCTTCGTCTTGGCCTCGCGCACGAACCGCGCCTCGCCCAGGTTCCCATGGTCCGGCTGGCCGCGCAGCGCCGACCCGCAGATGAAGAACTCCATTACCGCCCGGGTGCTCCGCGCGCGCCATCGCTTCCTATGCCGCTCGCCGCCGCAGCGAGGAGCGTCGCCGCCAGGGCGTCGACGCCGAGGTCGAGGTCGTCCGGCGCGGTGCGCTCGTCGCCGACGTGACTGCGCCCGCCGATGCTCGGGACGAAGATCATCGCGGTCGGCGCCACCTGGGCGACGCACATCGCGTCATGGCCGGCGCCGCTCACGATCGATACGGCGCCCGGATCGCGCTCGGCGCACGCCGCGCGCACGAGCAGCCGCATGCGGGATTCCATCGGCACCGCGGCGCGCATCTCGAGCGTGTCGATCGCCGCGCGCACGTGGCGCCGCGCGGCGACGGCGGTGATCGCGGCGCGAATCTGCTCTTCGGCGCGAGCGATGCGCGCGTCGTCCACCGAGCGCAGGTCGATGCGCAGCACGACGCGGCCCGGAACGATGTTCGTCTGGTTCGGCTCGACGACGAGATGTCCGACCGTCGCGACGGTCTCGCCGGCGTCCACTGCCGCGCGCTCGACGGCAAGCACGACGTCGGCCGCCGCGCACATCGCATCGGCGCGATCGCTCATCGGTACGGTCCCGGCGTGCCCCGCCGTGCCCTCGAGCGTGACGCGAAAGCGGCGCTGCCCTGCGATCGCGCTGACAATTCCGAGGCGCGCGCCGTCGCGCTCCATCACCGGGCCTTGCTCGATGTGCAGCTCCACGTATGCCGCCGGGGGCGGGAAACCGTCGCGCACCGGCACGGCATCGAGCAGTCCGTGCGGTCCGCGCACCGCGTCGGCGAACGTCTCGCCGTCATCGCCGACGAGTGCCAGGACTTCATCGAGCGGCGTGATTCCCGCGTACACCGAGCTGCCCAGACAGCCGAACGGGAAGCGGCTTCCCTCTTCGCCCGCCCATGCGACGACTTCGAGCGTCCGTGCGGGCGCAGTGCCGGAGGAAGCGACGCGCCGCAACGCCTCGAGTCCGCCGACGACGCCGTACGCGCCGTCGTACGCGCCGCCGTTGCGCACCGTGTCGAGATGCGAGCCGCACTGCACCGGCGCGCCGCCGTGTCCGGCGACGTCCAGGCGCGCGAACACGTTGCCGGCGCGATCCTGCTCGACGCGCAGGCCGTCTTGGCGCGCCCACGCGACGAACCGCTCGCGCGCCGCCCGCTCGGCCGGCGTGAACAGACCGCGATCGATGCCCTCCGTCGTCGCGCCGAGCGAGGCCAGCTCGGCGAGCCGCTCGTGCAGCGTCATGCGATGCGCGCGAGCAGCGCCGAGCGCTGCGCGTCGTCGACGAACGACGCCTCGAAGCTGTTGCGCGCCAGGGTGACGAGGTGGTCGTCGCGCAAGCCGAGCGCACGTGCAACCGCGTCGAGATTGTCGCCGGCGTAGCCGCCGAAGTATGCCGGATCGTCGGAGTTCACGGTGGCGAGGAGGCCGGCATCGAGCATGCGCCGCAGCGGGTGATCGGCGAGCGAGTCGACGACGCGCAGCTTGACGTTCGAGAGCGGGCACACGGTGAGCGGGATCCGCTCGCGGCGCAGCCGCTCGACGAGGCGCGGGTCTTCGAGGCTGCGCACGCCGTGGTCGACGCGCGACACGCGCAGGACGTCGAGCGCCTCCCAGACGTACGACGGCGGCCCTTCCTCGCCGGCGTGCGCGACGGTCTTCCAGCCTTCCGCGCGTGCGCGCGCGAAGACGCGCGCGAACTTCGAGGGCGGGTGGCCGACCTCGGCCGAATCGAGCCCGACCGCGACGATCCGCTCGCCGAAGGGCAGCGCCTGCTCGAGCGTCGCGAACGCCGACTCTTCGGTGAGATCGCGCAGGAAGCACATGATCAGCTTGGCGGTGATGCCGTAGCGCCGCTCGGCCTCGCGCAGCGCGGCCCACAGGCCGTCGATGACGGTATGGAAGGCAACGCCGCGCGCCGTGTGCGCCTGCGGGTCGAAGAAGATCTCGGCGTGAACGACGCCCTGCGCGTGCGCGCGTGCGAAGTACGCCGCGGCGAGCTCTTCGAAGTCGCGCTCGGTTCGCAGCACCGCCATCGTCGCGTAATACAGGTTGAGGAACGACTGCAGGTCCTCGAACGCGTACGCGCTGCGGAGCGCATCGACCGATGCGTACGGCAACGTCACGCCGTTTCGCTCGGCCAGGGCGAAGGCGAGCTCCGGTTCGAGCGTCCCCTCGACGTGCAGGTGCAGCTCGGCCTTCGGCAGGGTCGTCGGCGTCATCAGGCCTCCGCCGGGTGAACCGCGATCCAGTGCCGCGCGATGTCGATGCGGCGGCAGATCCAGACGTCCTCGTGCGCCAGCAGGTAGTCCAAGAATCGCTCGAGCGCCGCGGCGCGGCCGGGGCGGCCCGCGAGCCGCGTGTGCAGCCCGACCGACATCATCTTCGGCGACGTCTTGCCTTCACGGTAGAGCACGTCGAACGCATCCTTCAGGTACGCAAAGAATCCCTCGCCCGACGTGAAGCCCGGTGCGACCGAGAACTTCATGTCGTTGGCGTCGAGCGTGTACGGGATCACGAGGTGCGCCTTCCCGCCGACGCGCGTCCAATACGGCAGGTCGTCGTTGTACGCATCCGAGTCGTACAGGAAACCGCCCTCTTCGACGACGAGGCGCCGCGTGTTGATCGACGGCGCGTAGCGGCAGTACCACCCGTACGGACGCGTGCCCGTCGTGCGCTCGATCGACGCGACGGCGCGCCGCATCTGCTCGCGCTCCTCGTCTTCGGGCATGTCCTGGAAGCCGATCCATCGCCACCCGTGCGAGCACACTTCATAGCCCGCGTCGCGGATCGCCGCGGCGGCATCGGGATTGCGCTCGAGCGCGAGCGCCGCGCCGAACACCGTGATCGGGATGCCGCGCTCGCCGAACATGCGCATCAGGCGCCAAAAGCCCGCACGGCTGCCGTACTCGTAGACCGACTCGACGATCAAGTCGCGCTTGCCGGGACCGACCGTGGCGCCCGGCACTTCGGTGAGGTACATCTCGGAGACCGGGTCGCCATCACCGATGGCGTACTCCGAGCCTTCCTCGTAGTTCATGACGATCTGCACCGCGAGGCGCGCGCGGTCGGGCCACTTGGGGTCCGGCGGCTTCGCCCCGTAGCCGACGAAGTCGCGCGGATGCTCGTCGCCGGGCGGCACCTTACGTTCCGGCGGGCTTCTTCGCGATCGACCGCGACGGGTTGCCGACCTGCTTGTCGCCGGGCGGCACGCTGCGGATGACCACGGCGCCCGCACCCGTCATCGCGCCGTCGCCGATCGAGATCGGCGCGACGAGCGAGCTGTTCGTGCCCACGAACACGTCGGCGCCGATCTCGGTGCGGTTCTTCTTGACGCCGTCGTAGTTGCACGTGATCGCGCCGGCGCCGTAGTTCGTGCGGTCGCCGACGCTCGCGTCGCCGATGTACGCGAGGTGGTTCGCCTTGACGTCGTCGCCGATCTGCGCGTTCTTGAACTCGACGAAGTTGCCGATGCGCACGCGGTCGCCGATCACGTTGCCGTCGCGCAGGTGCGCGTACGGTCCGACGCGCACGTCGTCGCCGACGCGCGTCGTCAGCACGACGCTCTCGCGAATGTCGCAGCGGGCGCCGATCACGGAATCGGCGATGCGGCAGCGCGGGCCGATCGACGTTCCTTCGCCGATTCGCGTCTGCGCCGCCGATGGTCGTGCCGGGCAGGATGACCACGTCGCGCGCGAGCTCCAGGCCGGGCGTGAGGTACGTCGTCGCCGGGTCGGCGATCGTCACGCCGGCGCGCATGTGCTCTTCGCAGAGCCGGCGGTTCAACAGCGCCGCCGCGTTCGCCAGCTCGACGCGATCGTTGACGCCCAGGACGCTGCGGTGGTCGGCGACCGTGACGGGAACGACGCGCCGTCCGGCGGCGATGAGCAGCTCGACGGCATCGGTCAGATAGTATTCGCCCTGCGCGTTGTCGGTACCGATGCGCTGCACGACGTCACGCAGCGCCGTCTCGTCGAAGGCGTAGATGCCGGCGTTCATCTCGTCGACCGCGAGCTGCTCGGGCGTGCAGTCTTTGGCCTCGACGATGCGTTCCACCGACGACGGCGCGCCGGCGGCGCGCAGCACGCGCCCGAAGCTCGACGGCAGCGGCATGCGCGCCGTCACCATCGCGAGCGCCGTGCCCGCATCGGCGTCGACCGCGGCCTGGACGTCGGCGAAGATCGCGGCGTCGATGAGCGGCATGTCGCCGTACGCGACGACGAGCGCGCCGCTGCGCGGCTCGAGCGCGTCGAGCGCGACGCGCACCGCGTGGCCCGTGCCGAGCTGCTCTGCCTGCACGACGGTGCGCACGGCGAAGGGCGCCAACAGCGGTTCCAGCTCGGGATTCGCGACGACCGTCACGTCGTCGACATCGGCGCGGCGCAGCGCTTCGAGAACCCACCACAGCATCGGCCGCCCGCACAGCTCGTGCAGCACCTTCGGGCGCGCCGACTTCATTCGCGTCCCCTTGCCGGCGGCGAGGACGATCGCGCGGGCGCTCATGCCGCACCATCCGCTGGGATCGCGCCGCCGTCCTGCGGGGGGAGCGCCCGCAGCCACTCCTTCTGCTCCTTCGCGCTCACACCGCCGAGCGCGTCGATCGCGACGCGAAAGCGCTCGCGCACGATGTCGCGCCCGAGCAGCTCCATCGAGTCGAAGAGCGGGAGCGCGGTCGGGCTGCCGCTCATCGCGATGTAGTACACGCGCGAGAGGTCGCGGAACTTCTTGTCGAGCGACTCGCCGACGCCCTTGAGCACGCGCTCGATCGTGACGAGATCGAACGACGGCTCGGAATCGAAGCGCCACATCGCGAACGCGAGCGCCTTGCGCAGCTCCTCGGGCGCGAACTTCGTGGCGCCGAACGACTCCTTCGTCACCGGGACGCGGCCCGCGAACAGGTACGCCGTCGCGGGGACGATGTCGCTGAGGCGCTCGACGCGCGTGCGCGCGAGCTCCGCGATGCGCAGCATCCGCTCGCGGCCGAAACCCCACGCCGCGATGCGGTCGAGCACGTGCAGCGCATCGAGCCGCCGCAGGTACTGTCCGTTGAGCCAGTCCAGCTTCGCGACGTCGAACACCGGGCCGCCGAGCGAAATCTTCGCGAGATCGATGCGCTCGACCAGCTCGCGCAATCCGAAGATCTCCTCGCCTTCCGGCGCGTGCGCGAGCAGGATGCCGAGAAAGTTCAGCAGCGCCTCGGGCAGGTAGCCCATGCGCTCGTAGAACAGGATGCCGGTCGGGTTCTTGCGCTTGCTGAGCTTCGAGCGGTCGGGATTGCGCAGCAGCGGCAGGTGCATCAGCACCGGCGGCTCCCACCCGAAGTACGAGTACAGCAGCAGATGCTTGGGTGCGGACGACATCCACTCCTCACCGCGGATCACGTGCGTGATCTCCATGAGGTGATCGTCGACGACGTTCGCGAGGTGGTACGTCGGGAGCCCGTCCGACTTCAACAGCACCTGCATGTCGACGCCGGCGTACTCGAACGGGACCGGGCCGCGCGCGAGGTCCGGCACGACGCAGACGCCGGTCTCGGGGACCTTCATGCGCACCACGTACGGTTCGCCCGACTCGGCACGGCGCAGGGACTCGTCGGGCGGGATCGCGAGACAATGCCCGTCGTACTTTTGCGGCGTACCGGCCGCGCGCTGCGCCGCGCGCATCGCGTCGAGCCTTTCCGGCGTGCAGAAGCAGCGGAACGCGTGGCCGTTCGCCAGCAGCTCGTCGGCGTGGCGCCGATAGATCGCGGAACGTTCGCTCTGGCGGTAGGGATGGTGCGGGCCGCCGACGTCGGGGCCTTCGTCCCACGTGACGCCGACCCACCGCAGCGCCGCCAGGATCGCGCGCTCGGACTCCGGCGTCGAGCGCGCCGCGTCGGTATCCTCGATGCGCAGGATGAACTCGCCGCCCTGCTGCTTCGCGAAGGCGAGGTTCGCGAGCGCGACGTACGCGGTGCCGACGTGCGGGTCGCCCGTCGGCGACGGCGCGACGCGCGTCCTGATTTTCACAGCAGGAACATGTCCGCAGAAGCAGGATGCTGCTGCGCTCGGTCCATCACCACGCGAGCTAACCGGCCAGTTCGCGTCGTTTGCCGCACTCGCGCTCGACGAACGTGATGATCTCCGAGAGCGGCGCGCCCGGGGTGAAGATCTCGCGCACGCCCAGACGTTTGAGCTCCGCGGCGTCGTCCGCCGGGATGGTGCCGCCGCCGAAGAACACGATGTCCGCCGCGTCCTGCGCTTTGAGCTGCTCCACCACGAGCGGGAAGAGCGTCATGTGCGCGCCCGACAGGATCGACAGGCCGATCCCGTCGGCGTCTTCCTGGATCGCGGTCTGCACGATCTGCTCCGGCGTCTGGAACAGGCCGGTGTAGATCACTTCCATGCCGGCGTCGCGCAGCGCGCGCGCGATGACTTTGGCGCCGCGGTCGTGTCCGTCGAGCCCGGCCTTCGCGACGATCACGCGCAACGGCCGAGCGGGTGCTGATGTGCTGCTCATGCTAGAACTGGGTCTGCTCCGTGTAGCGGCCGAACACGCCGACCATCGCGTCGACGATCTCACCTTCGGTTGCGACGGCCCTGACGCAGTCGATCAGCGCCGGCATGACGTTCGTCTCGCCGCTGCACGCGCGCTTGAGCGCGGCCAGCGACGCTTCCACGGCGGCGCCGTCGCGGTTCGCCCGCACGTCCTGCACGCTGCGCGCCTGACCGCGCTCGATCTCCACGCCGATCTTGAGCAGGTCCGGCGACTGCTTCTCGTCCGGGCGTTCGAACGCGTTGACGCCGACGATCACGCGTTCGCCCGACTCGATCGAGCGCTGGTAGCGGTACGACGCGTCCGCGATCTCGCGCTGCGGGAACCCCGCTTCAACCGCCTCGACCATGCCGCCGAACTCGGCGATCTGCGTGAAGTACTGCTCGACTTGCCGCTCCATCTCGTCGGTGAGCGCTTCGACGAAGTACGCCCCGCCCAGCGGGTCGACGACGTTCGTCACGTTCGTCTCGTACGCGAGCACTTGCTGCGTGCGCAGCGCGATCTCGACGGACTTCTCCGTCGGCAGCGCGAGGACTTCGTCCATCGAGTTCGTGTGCAGCGATTGCGTGCCGCCCAGCGCCGCGGCCATCGCCTCGAACGCGACGCGCACGATGTTGTTCTCGGGCTGCTGCGCCGTCGCGCTGCATCCTGCGGTCTGCGTGTGGAACCGCAGCTGCCACGAGCGCGGGTCCTTCGCGCCGTAGCGCTCGCGCATGTGACGCGCGTAGATGCGCCGGGCCGCGCGGAACTTCGCGATCTCTTCGAAGAAGTCGATGTGCGAATTGAAGAAATACGAGAGGCGCGGCGCGAACTCGTCGACGTCCATCCCGCGCGCCATGGCGGCTTCGACGTACGCGAAGCCGTCGGCGAGCGTGAACGCCAGCTCCTGCGCCGCGGTCGAGCCCGCTTCGCGGATGTGGTAGCCCGAGACCGAGATCGTGTTCCACTTGGGCATCTCGCGCGTACAGAACTCCATCATGTCGACGATGATGCGCACGTGCGGCCGCGGCGGAAAGATCCATTCCTTCTGCGCGATGTACTCTTTGAGGATGTCGGCCTGTAGCGTACCGCCGAGCCGGGCGCGGGGGATGCCTTTGTTCTCGGCCGTGACGATGTACTGCGCGAGCGCGATGGCGGCCGGCCCGTTGATCGTCATCGACGTCGTGATCGCGCCCAGATCGATGCCGTCGAACAGCGTCTCCATGTCGCGAACGCTGTCGATCGCGACGCCGCACTTGCCGACCTCGCCCAGCGATTGCGGGCTGTCGGAGTCGTAGCCCATCAGCGTCGGCATGTCGAACGCGACCGACAGGCCCATCTGTCCCTGCGAGAGCAGGAAGTGGTACCGCTCGTTCGTCTGCTTGGCGTTGCCGAAGCCGGCGAACTGGCGCATCGTCCAGAGCCGCGACCGGTACATCGTGGGGTGGATGCCGCGCGTGTACGGGTACTCGCCGGGCACGCCCAGGTCGCGCGTTACGTCGAGGTGCGCCACGTCGGCCGGTCCGTAGAGCGGCTTGAGCGGGACGTCCGAGATCGTGCGGTCGACCGCGCCGGAACCCTTGCCGGCGCGCGGGGGCGTCCGGTCGGCTTTGGCCTCCCAGCGCTCGACGAGCTCCTTGTACTCCGGGTTCACGTCGGGTCCGAGCCCCGACGCGCGTTCGATCATCTTGGCCACGTGCGGTCTGTTCCTCCGAGGTCGACCCGTCCGGTTCGACGTGCCGTCAACCCTTTCCCGAACCCCCGCCCGTGGTATTCTCCTCACCATGAGAGCCTTCGTACGCTTCGCCTTGGGCGCGGTCGCAGCGCTCGCCCTCTGCGCCACCGCCGCCGCCGGCGTGCTGCACCCGGCCGATCTGCACGAAGGCGGTCCCCCGCCTGCGTCGTCGGAACATGCGACGGCGGTCGTGATCCGCATCGGCGGCGGCTTCCACGCCTCCAACCGGTGGCTTTGGTTCGCAGGCGACGACACTGCCGAGTATCAAGGGCTCTTCGGCGAGCCCGGGCGTTTCCACGCGCGCATCGACTTCGCGCGCGTCGACAAGGTCGTCGCCGACGCCCGGCTCTGCACGCGAACCGTTGCGGCCGGGCATCCCGCCGGGAGCGACATGTTCGTCTACCACGTCAGCCTGCGCTGCGGCGACCGCTGGCGTTATCTCACCGAATACGCTGCGGCGATCGAGCCCGAACACGACGAGATTCGCGGCGCGATCCTCGAGCTCGAGCACCTGGCCTGGAATGCGACGTGGTCGCATACCGACGACCGTAGCCAGCTTCCCGACAACCCGCCGCTGTTCCACACGGCCCAGCTGTCGCCGTAAGCCGCGCGAGGCGCGTTCCTTCGCCACCCCGATCTCATCTGTCACCCTGATGTCACCGTGAGCTTGTCGAAGGGCGCCATCCTCAATTTTCACGGTAAATGCAGCGGAACGAGCGCGTTATGACGTCAGAAACGCTTCGAGCACCGGCATGAAGCGGTCGAATGCGTCGCGCTGCAGCGAATGGCTCGCGCCCGGGAACACCTCGATGCGCACGTTCCGACCGCCGCTCGCACGGAACAGACCGCGCTGATCGTCGAGGACGACGCTTCGCTTCGGATCCGCGAGCGCGAGCAGCAACGGCTTGGGGTAGTCGCGCACGAGCTCGCGCAGGTCCCAGCGGCCGAGCTCGATGCCGTTCTCGCGATCCAAGCGTTGGACGGCTTCAAGCGTGAGGCGGCGCGCCGCGTGCAGCTTGGCCTCGACTTCGATGTCGGGCAACGCCGTGTTCGAGGCCCGAATCGACGCCTCGCGCTCGTCGAGCGTCAGCTCGAACATGCGCGCGAACTCGGCGCCGGCGCCGCGGCTCCACACGCCGGCCGCGACGTGCAGCATCGGGTCGATCACGGCGACACGGTTCACGTCGAGGCGCCGGCCGGCGGCGATCGCGACGGCGCCGCCCCACGAGTGGCCGAGCAGCGCGTGGACGGGCTCTCCCAGCGACGCGACGACGCCGGCGAGGTCTTCCACCGTGCGTTCGAGCGTGATCGGGTGGGTCGCGGAGTGGTCGCCGTGCCCGCGCTGATCGTACGCGACGACGCGGTATCGATCGGCGAGCGCTTCGGCGATGCGCGCCCACCCGCGCCGCGACGCGCCGAGGCCGTGAATGCCGACGAGCAGCGGACCGTGCGTGCCCCACTGCTCGACCGTCGTCACCGCTTCATCCGACAGGTGCACGAGCCGCTCGCGATCGACGGCTTTCATTACAGTCCTTTCACGTGCGCGCGGACGTCACCGTGCGCGCGCACGTGTCCGTGCGCCTGCACGCCGTCGCGCACGCCGAAGCGCTCGAGGACTGCCGACGCCGCGGCATACGGGTCGAGATCGTCGCCGAGCTCGCGCGATCGTGCTTTCGACGCGCATCTCCAGCGTGCCGAGCGCGAGCTGACGCACGCGGTGCGCGAACGCGCTGCGCCGCTTCGCGCGCAGCTCCCCGCTCTCGCGCAGCCACGCATCGTGAGCGAGTACGGCGTCCCAGAGCTTGTCGATGCCCTTCGCTTCGATCGCCTGCGTGCCGACGAGCTTGGGCACCCAGCCGTCGTACGTGAGCATCTCCATCATCGAGCGGATCTCGCGCTGCAGCTGAAGCGCCATCGGGTGGTCGCTCTTGTTCACGACGAACACGTCGGCGATCTCGAGCACGCCCGCCTTGAGCACTTGCACGGAATCGCCGCTGCCGGGCTGGAGCGCGACGAGCGTCGTGTCGGCGACTTCCGCGATCTCGATCTCCGACTGGCCGACGCCGACCGTCTCGATCAGCACGACGTCCAGTCCGAACGCGTCCATCAGTGAGACGGCGTCGGCCGTCGCGCCGGCGAGGCCGCCGAGATGCCCGCGCGACGCCATCGAGCGGATGAACACGCCGGGGTCGGTGAAGTGCTCGGAAAGGCGGATGCGGTCGCCGAGCAGCGCGCCGTGCGAAAACGGCGAGCTCGGGTCGACCGAGACGACGCCGACGGTCTTCGCTCGCGCGCGCAGGTGCGCGACGAGCGCGCCGCTGAGCGTCGACTTGCCGACGCCGGGCGGCCCGGTCAGTCCCACGGTGATCGCGCGACCGGTCGAGGGATAGACCGCCCGGATGAGCTCTGCGCCACGGCCCGACTCGCAGCGCGAGATTGCGCGCGCGAGCGCACGCGGTTCGCCCGCACGAAACGCCGCCAGCAGCTCCTCGTCCATCGGGCCTCGGCGTTCACGCACGCTACCCGGGACTCCCTCACCCCGTCCGCGTACCCGTCGCGGGTGAGCGCCACCGGGTACGTACGCACGCCGACGATCGCGGGAGAACGCATCGTCTTCGCCTGCGAAGACGATCTTTGGACCGTCGACGCGAGCGGCGGAATCGCCCGGCGGCTGACGTCGACCGACGGGGAGTGCACGCTGCCCCGTCTGTCGCCCGACGGCGAGCGCATCGCATTCGTCGGCCGCGAGGAGGGCAATCCGGAGCTCTATGTGATGCCGGCCGAGGGCGGCATCGCGCGCCGGCTGACGTTCTTGGGCAGCGAAACGCTCAACTGCTGCGGGTGGTCGCACGACGGCGCCTCGATCTTCTTCACCTGCGACGCCGGCTCACCATTCGTCAAGGAGACGCTCGCCTTCCGCATCGACGCCGCAGGCGGCGAGCCGGTCGAGCTCCGGCTCGGACACGCGCTCACGCTCGACGTCGCCGCAAGCGGCGCCACGCTGCTCGGCCGCAACGCGATCGACCCTGCACGGTGGAAGCGCTACCGCGGCGGGACCGTCGGCCACCTGTGGATCGACGCCGCCGCCAACGGCGAATTCGTGCGCTTGGCGCGCGAGCTCGACGGCAACCTCGTCTGGCCGCAGTGGATCGGCGCACGCGTGCTCTTCCTCTCCGATCACGAGGGGATCGGCAACCTGTACTCCGTCGCTTCCGACGGTTCGGGATCTGCGCAAGCACACCGGCGAGCGCGAGCACTACGTGCGCTTTCCCGACACCGACGGCACGCGCGTGGTGTACGCGTGCGGAGGCGAGCTGGTGCTGCTCGATCCGCGCTCGGGGGACGTGCGCCGTGTCGACGTCCGCATGCCGTCGAACGCGTGGGAAAGCCTTCGCCGCTTCGTCGACGCATCGGAACTGCTGGAGTCGTGGTCGGTGTCGCACGACGGCACCGCGCTCGGCGTCGTGACGCGTGGCCGCGCCTACACCATGCCGCTGTGGGAAGAAGCGGTCGTCGAGTATCCGTCGAGCCTCTCCGGCTCCGCCGGCGCATACGCGCGCCGCCGTCTGCTCACGTGGCTGCACGACGACAAGCGCGTCGCGTACGTCGACGACTTCGGCGGCTTCGAACGCATCGCGGTCGAGCCCGTCGATCAGAGCGAACCACCGCGATTCGTGACCGATGCGGACACCGGCGTCATCCACCAGCTCGCGGCGTCGCCGGCGGGCGACCGCCTCGCATTCGCGACGAACCGGCACGAGCTGTGGCTCCTCGACCCGGGCACGCCGCCGCGCATGGTCGACCGGAGCGTCGGCGAGCGCATCGACGACCTCGCGTTTTCGCCCGACGGCCGCTGGCTGGCGTACGTCTGGTCACCGAAAGCGCACACCACGATCGTTCGCATCCTCGAGTGCGCCACCGGGACGTTCTTCGACGCGACGAGCCCGCTGCGCGAGGATCGCTCGCCCGCGTGGGACCCGGACGGCAAGTACCTCTACTTCCTGTCGACGCGCGACTTTCACCCCGTGTACGACGCGCTGCAGTTCGAGCTCAGCTTCCCCGAGGCGTCGCGGCCGTATCTGGTGACGCTGCGCGAGACGGTCGAGAACCCGTTCGTGCCCAAGCCCGCGCCGCTGCACAAGCGGCACGACCGCGACGACGACGAGGACGACGACGATCAGGGGCCGCGGCCGAAAGCGGAGATTGCGATCGACGCCGGCGGCATCGCGCGGCGCATGCTGGCGTTTCCGGTCGAGGAAGGCGCCTACGACCGCATCGCGGCCGTAAGGGACCGCGTCGTGTTTTCGCGCTTCCCCGTGCGCGGCATCCGCCCGAACGACCGTGACCACGACGCGGCCGAAGGCGAGCTGCACGCGTACGACTTCGAGGAGCAGCGGGCGGCCATGCTGGCGACCGAGATCGAGGATTTCGTGGTCGGCTCCGACGCGCGCACCGTGGTGTACGCGTCGCGCGGAAAGCTGCGCGCGATCGACGCGACGAACGATCTCCCCGAAGACGGCGACCCCGACGACAAGGCACCGCAAGACCCCGGGCGCCGGACCGGGTGGATCGATCTCGCTCGCATCAGCGTGCTCGTCGAGCCGCGCGACGAGTGGCGGCAGATGCTGCGCGAAGCGTGGCGCCTGCAGCGGGAGAACTTCTGGGATCCCGCGATGTCCGGGATCGACTGGGACGCCGTTCTCCCGCGCTACGAGGCGCTGCTCGCGAAGGTGCGCACGCGCAACGAGCTGTCCGACGTGATCTGGGAGATGCAGGGCGAGCTGGGCACGTCGCACGCGTACGAGAGCGGCGGCGACCGGCCGTTGCCGCCGCAGTACAAGCGCGGATTTCTCGGCGCCGATCTCGCATGGGACGCGCAGCAGCACGGGTATCGCATCGAGCGCATCCTGCGCGGCGACGCGTGGAACCGTGAGGCGGACTCCCCGCTCGCCGAGCCGGGCGTCGACGCGCGCGAAGGCGACGTGATCGTCGCGGTCGGGGGGCGCGCGCTGCGCGCCGACCTCGGGCCCGCCGCGCTGCTCGTGAACCAGGCGGGGCGCGACGTCGTGCTGACGCTGCGGCGTCCCGGCGAGGACGGAACGCATCGCGCGCTCGTGCGCACGCTGCGCGACGAGCGGATGCTGCGCTACCGCGCGTGGGTGGACGCGAACCGCACGCTCGTGCACGAACGCACGAACGGCCGTGCCGGCTACGTGCACGTCCCCGACATGGGGCCGTTCGGCTTCGCCGAGTTCCATCGCGGCTATTTGAGCGAGTTCGATCGCGACGGCCTGATCGTCGACGTGCGCTACAACCGCGGCGGCCACGTCTCGGGACTGCTGCTCGAGAAGCTCGCGCGCAAGCGCGTCGGCTACGACGTCGCACGGTGGACGCCGCCGTTCCCGTATCCGGAAGAATCGGTCGCCGGCCCGCTCGTCGCGGTGACGAACCAGTTCGCGGGCAGCGACGGCGACATCTTCAGTCACTGCTTCAAGCTCTACGGCCTCGGGCCGCTCGTCGGCATGCGCACCTGGGGCGGCGTCGTGGGCATCAACCCGCGCCATCGCCTGGTCGACGGCACCGAGACGACGCAGCCGGAGTTCTCGTTCTGGTTCGTCGACGCGGGCTGGGGCGTGGAGAACTACGGCACCGACCCGACGCACGAGGTCGACATCGCGCCGCAGGACACGCGCCGCGGCGTCGACCCGCAGCTCGATACGGCTCTCGCCCTGATGGACGAGGCGCTCGCGAACACATCGCCGCGGCCGGAGTTCCCGCCGCGGCCGAACCGTGCGGTGCGGCGTTCATGACGCGTCGCGCCTAAGCCGCCGCCGGCGCTTGACCGCGCTCGACGTGCACGAAGATTTCCCGCACCTGCGGCTTGCGGCGCTTGATCTCGGCCTGCATGCCGTCGATGGCGCCCGCGGCGTCTTCGACGGGGATCCCGCGCCGGAACGCGAGGTCCATCGTCACGACGACGTTTCGAGGGCCTAGCGTCAGGGTGAGCACGCGCTCGATCTTCTCGACCCCTTCGCACGACTGCGCCACCTCGCGAATCGCATCGACGACCTCGGAGTCGACGGCTTCGCCGATCAGCAGGCTGCCGATCTCGCGGATCATCATGACGGCGACGAACAGCAGCACGCCCCCGATGCCGATCGACGCGACCGCGTCGGCGTGTCCATCATTCGTCACTTGCGAGACGACCGTGCCGATCGTCGCGATGAGCACGCCGACGAGCGCGGCACCGTCCTCGAGCACGACCACGAAGACGCTGGGATCCTTGCTGACGCCGACCGCGGTCGGAATCGACAACGTGGGATAGCGCCGTCTCAGCTCGCGGATCCCGACGAACCATGCGTAGCCGTCGGCCGCCGCGGCGACCGCGTAGACGACGTAGTTCCAGACGACGCCCTTGGGCGGCTCCGGATGCATGAACCGCACGATGCCTTCGAGCACCGTCAGGCACCCGCCCAGCCAGAACATCACCACGGCGACCACGATCGCCCAGAAGTAGACCGCGGCGCCGTATCCGAACGGGTGCCGCTCGTCGGGCGGTCGGGCACCGCGTCGCTCGCCCACGATCAGCAGCATCTGGTTGCAGCCGTCCACGAACGAGTGCAGCGCTTCCGCGGCCATCGACGCGCTGCCGCTTGCCACGGCGGCGACCGCTTTGGCGACCGCGACGAGGATGTCGGCGCCGACGGCGGTGACAACGGTCTTCGGGTTGTTCTCAGCCACGGCGACACGCTACCCAGGTGGGAATGCTCGTGAGTGATGGACCTCTCGCTCGCACGCAAAACTGCGTTCGTCTCCGGCTCGACGGCCGGGATCGGCCTCGCGATCGCGCGCGGTCTCGCCGCCGCCGGCGCCACGGTCGGCGTGAACGGCCGCACGCGCGACCGCGTCGACGGCGCCATGGCCGATATCGCACGGTCCGTGCCCGACGCGCGCCTCGTCGGCATCCCGGCCGACCTGTCGACCGCCGCGGGCGCGGACCGTGCGATCGCGGCGATGCCGCACGTCGACGTCCTGGTCAACAACCTGGGCATCTTCGAGCCCACCCCGTTCGAGAAGATCGACGACGCGGCGTGGACGCGTTTCTTCGAGACGAACGTGCTGAGCGGCGTGCGCCTCACGCGAGCCTACCTGCCCGGGATGCGCGAGCGTGCCTGGGGACGCGTCGTCTTCGTGTCCAGCGAGTCGGGGCTGCACATCCCCGCGGAAATGGTTCACTACGGCGTGACGAAGACGGCGCAGATCGCGCTCGCGCGCGGCATCGCCGAGACGCTCGTCGGAACAGGCGTGACGGTCAACAGCGTGCTGCCGGGGCCGACGCGGTCGGAAGGCGTCGAACTGTTCGTACGTCAGATGGCCGAGCACCGGGGCGTGAGCGAAGCGGAGATGGAGCGCGAGTTCTTTCGCACCGCGCGGCCGACGTCGCTGCTCAAGCGGTTCATCACGCCCGACGAGGTGGCGAACCTCGTGGTCTACGTGTGCTCGCCCGCCGCTTCTGCGACGACCGGCGCCGCGCTGCGAGTCGACGGCGGCGTCGTGCGCGCCATCCCGTAGCGTCCGCGGCGACCGCTTTCAGCGGTAGCCAAACCCGTGCGCCATGAACGACGCGCACAGCGGGATGAGGAAGAGCAATCCAACCTGCACGTTGAGCAGCACACGTGTGCGGCCGTAGATCGCGGCGGGGATTCGAACCGTGCCGTCCGGGTCGGCGTACGCAGCCGAACGAAGGTAATGGATCGTCGGCGGGATCGAGAGCAGCCCCACGATGACGAACAGCGCGATCTTCGTCCAGAAGATCCAGTCGTGCATGTAGAAGGCCGGCGTCTTGGGTGAGAACGTCACGCGCAGGATGCCGCTCACGACGACGGCGCCGGCCATGATGCCGTACCACCGGTCGACGCCGCGTAGCCGCGCGAACGTCGTCGCCGGGATGACCTGCCGGTAGAAGAACGCCTCGCCGAACAGGCAGCCGACCAGGCCGAATATGCACGCGAAGTGGACCCACGCAACGACCGCATCGAGCATCGCACCAGCGTTCGCGGCCGCCGGACGGCTTCTTGCCCTTGCGGGCAAGCAAAGGGGCCTTAACCGGACCTTTCTTGACGCCCGGCCCGCGAGCATGGTACGGTACGCGAGCCGAAGCAGGGCCGCAAGGTCCTCACCGGATGCCCGCGGGCGATCCGGTTGCAACTCGAGAGCGGGGACCGCTTCGGCGTCTTCGCTTTTTTACGTCCTTCCGGAGAGCCAGCCATAGCACGACCGCTTCGCGTCAACGAACAGATCAGAATTCGCCAAGTCCGCGTCATCGACGACGAGGGCCGCCAGCTCGGCATCCTGCCGACCGAAGAGGCTCTCAACATGGCGCGCACCCGCGGGCTGGACCTCATCGAGGTCTCCCCGACGGCGATTCCACCGGTCTGCCGCATCGGCGATTACGGTCGGCTCAAGTACGAGCAGTCGAAAAAAGACAAAGAGGCGCGCAAGAAGCAGCGCAACTGGGAGTTGCGCGAAGTCAAGCTGCGTCCCAAGATCGACGTCCACGACTATGAAGTCAAAGCGAAGATGGCCGAGCGCCTTCTGCTCGACGGCGGCAAAGTCAAGGTCACGATCATGTTCCGCGGACGCGAGATCACGTACACCGCGTTCGGGAAACGGCTGCTCGACCGCATCGCGAAAGACCTGGAGAATACTGCCACGGTCGAGCGCGAAGCGAAGCTCGAAGGCAAGAACATGTTTCTCATCCTCGCTCCGCGAGCCACCCCGCTCGGTCCGCCGCGATTCGTCCATCTCAAGACGGACACGGCGCACCACGACGTCGAGACCGTCGATCATCACGATGATCACGAGAACGAGTCGGACGAACACGAAGAGAGCGGCTCAGACGCGGTAGCGACCATCGGGGGAGCCAGTGCCTAAGATCAAGACCCACCGCGGAACGGCGAAACGCGTGAAGGTGACAGCCAACGGAAAAGTGCTGCACCGCCACCAGTTCGACGGCTGCGGCCACATCCTCAGCAAGAAGTCGCGCAAGCGCAAGCGGAACTTCCGCCGCGATCAGCCGACCTTCAAAGGCGATCTGAAGCGCTTCGCGCCGCAGATTCCGTACCTGCTCTAAGAGGAGATTGACGCATGGCTCGAATCAAGCGCGGTCTCAACAAGATCAAGCACCGCCGCAAGGTCATGAAGCTCGTCAAGGGCTTCCGGGCGGCGCGCCGCCGCAACTACCGCGTTGCGAACGAAGCGTTGCTGCACTCGCTGGCGTACGCGTTCCGCGACCGCCGCGTCCGCAAGCGCGACTTCCGCTCGCTCTGGATCGCCCGCATCAACTCGGCCGCGCGGCGCGAGGGGCTCAGCTACTCCAAGCTGATGGCCGGCCTGAAAAAGTCCGGCGTCGCGGTGAACCGCAAGGCACTCGCCGACCTCGCCGTCCACGACGCGGCCGCGTTCGCGCGCCTGACGTCGCTCGCGAAGGACGCGGTCGGCGCGGTCAAGACGACCGCCGCGTAGCACCTCCACCCCACTTCTGGCATGAAGGGCGTCCCGCAGCGGGCGCCCTTTTTGCGTCAGTTCGACGCCGCGTGCATCGAGCGCAGCGCGCGTTCCACCGCCGCCGGCCGCGGCGTTCGCGCGATGCGTGCGTTCGCGACGGCGATCGCCCCGTCCACGGCGTCTGCGCCGGCCGGTAGGATCGTGCCGTCCGAGGCAATGCGGTCGTAGTAGCGCAGCACGCGCGGAACCTCGCCGCGCGGGTCGTAGAGCTCGGGCGACAGATACGTCGGCAGGTTCGCAGCTGCCGGCAGCGGGACAGGCGCGACGTCGAGCTCGTGGAGCGCGAGGCCGAATGCAATCTGCGCTTCGTGCGTGAGCGCTCGCCCGAGCGCGTGCGCATCGCTCGTCATCCAATCGAGCCAATGCGCCCAGCGCGCGCGCAACGGCTCGAAGAGGTCGGTGCGCACGATTCGGACGGCGCCGTTGACGTTGTTGACGAACGTCTCCGCAGCATCGAAACCGCACGGCGTGCGTTGCGGCAACCGCGCGAAACCCGCGCTGCGGTACAGCTCTTCGAGCACGCCGATCGGCGGGTTGGCGAAGTCGACCACCTTCGCGCAGACCGCGCCGATGCCGACCCACGGCTCGAGCGGCGCGATCGCGACGATGCCCGCGTCCAGCAGCACCGCGTAGTCGCGCTCGCGCAGCGCCCGATTCGCGAGCGGCGCGATGACGTTCGCCAACGATTGGTCAGCGGACGGCGCCACCTCGGTGAACGCGACGCCGCGTTCGCGCAGGCAGGCCTGCCGCGCACCGTCGTCGCGGTCGTCGCTCACGACGTGAACGTGCAGGTCCGCCGGCGAAACGCCGGCTTCGTCGAGCAGCATCGTGAGCCACAGCCATAACTGGTAGACGGCCTTCGGGCCCGTGCCGATCACGCATGAGTACGCGACGGTCGGCCGCACCCGCTACGCCGGCGCACCGTCCGGCGGCCGCAGCGCGGCCAGCGCGATCGCCGCGTGCGCGGCGATGCCGGCGATCATCGCCTTCTCGTCGATGTCGAATGCCGGATGGTGGTTGGGGAAGCGGTGCGCGTCGTCACCGGCGCCGAGGAACGCGAAGCACGCGGGCACGCGCTGCGCGAAGTACGAGAAATCTTCGCTGCCCATCACCGGCGGGATCTCGAGCACGCGCTCCGAGCCGAACTCGGCCGCGAGCGTGTCGCGCACGAACGCCGCCTCCGCCGCGTCGTTCGTCGTGACGGGGTAGGACGCGTGCCACTCCAGAGCGCACGTCGCACCGGCCGACGCGCACACGTGCTCGGCGATGCGCTTCACGCGCCCCTCCATCGCCTGGCGCGTCGCGTCGGTCATCGTGCGCACCGTCCCTTTGAGCGCGACGCGCGGGGGAATCACGTTGTACGTCGTGCCGCCGTTGATCGCGCCGACCGTGACGACTGCCGGTTCGACGGGATCGATCTGACGGCTGACGATGCGCTGCAGCGCGCCCACGACGTCCGCGGCGACCACCACCGGATCCACCGAAAGGTGCGGCATCGCGCCGTGCCCGCCGGCGCCTTCGACGACCAGGTCGAACGAATCGACCGAGGCCATCAGCGGGCCGGCGCGCAAGCCGAACACGCCGCTCGGCAGCATCGTGACGACGTGCAGTCCGTACGCCTTCTCGATGCCGAAGCGCTCGATGAGCCCGTCCTCGAGCATCGCCTTTGCGCCGCCGCCGCCTTCTTCAGCCGGCTGGAACACGAATGCGACGCGCCCCGCGAGGTCGCCGGCGCTCGCGCGCAGCACCTGCGCGGCGCCGAGCAGCATCGCAACGTGCGAGTCGTGTCCGCACGCGTGCGTGACGCCCGGGTTCTGCGAGACGTAGTCGACCGCGTTCTCCTCGGGCATCGGCAACGCGTCCATGTCGGCGCGCAGCATGATCGTCGGGCCGGGGCGCGCGCCCGCGAGCACGCCGACGACGCCCGTCCCGCCGATGCCCGTCGTCGTCTCGATCCCGAGCGCGCGCAGCTTCTCCGCGATGATCCCCGCCGTGCGGTGCTCGGCAAAGCCGAGTTCGGGATGCGCATGCAGGTCGCGGCGCACCGAGACGGCCTGCGTGAAGAGCTCGGCGGGGACGCTGATGGCTTGCTTGCTGCGGTCTCCGGTGGACGTGCTCATCCCGGGACATTGCACGTCGCGGCGTTGACAAGCCTGCGGCCGCTATGCTCTACTCAGCCTACATGTCGCCTCGCGCGTTTTGGTACCGCCGCTCGTCGTATCGCACGGATCCCGTGCCGGTCGCGCTCGGCGTCGCGTAGAGAGCAGCAGCAGGTCACGATGACTGCACCGCAAGCCTCTCGCCGACAGGGCGAGGGGCTTCTTACCGTCCCGGGCGACAAGTCGATCGCGCACCGCGCGCTGATCCTCGCGGCGCTCGCGCACGGCACGTCGCGTCTCCGCAACGTCCCGCCGGGCCTGGACGTGCGCTCCACGCAGCGCGCGCTGCGCGCGCTCGGCGTGGCGATGGAGCGCGTCGACGGCGAAGGCGGCGCCGGCGACGCGGTCGTGGTGACCGGGTCGGGCGGCGCGCTCGTCGCGCCGGGCGAGCCGATCGACTGCGGCAACAGCGGCACGACGATCCGTCTGGTCGCCGGCGTCCTCGCGACGCGACCGCTCACCGTGACGCTCACCGGCGACGCCTCGCTGCGCGCCCGCCCGATGCGCCGCATCGCGACGCCGCTCGAAGCGTTCGGAGCGCGGTTCGAGCTCGCGCCGGGCGGCACGGCGCCGGCCGTCGAGCACGGCAACGGCGACGCGCGCGGAACCGAGATCGCGATCGTCGTGCCGAGCGCGCAGGTGAAATCCGCCGTGCTGCTCGCCGCGCTCGCCGCACACGGGCGCACGCGCGTCACCGGGATGCTGGCGACGCGCGACCACACCGAACGGCTCTTCGCCACGTTCGGCGTGCGCTGCGAACGCGACGGCGAAGCGCTCGTGCTCGACGGCCCGCAAGTGCCGCGCGCCGCGGATTTCGACGTTCCGGGCGACATGTCGAGCGCGGCATTTCTCTTGGCCGCGGCCGCCGCGGTGCCGGGCGGGTCGGTCACCGTCGACGGCGTCGGGCTCAACCCGACGCGCACGGCGTTCTTGGACGTGCTGCGCCGCTTCGGCGCCTCGGTCGATGCGGTTCCGAACGGCAACGGCGAGGAGCCGCGCGGCCGCGTATCGGTGCGCGGCGCGCGACTGCGGGCGGTCGAGATCGAACCGCGTGAAGTGGCGGGCTTGATCGACGAGCTGCCGCTGGTCGGCGTGCTCGGCGCCTTCGCGCACGGAACGACCGTCGTTCGCGGCGCCGAGGAGCTGCGCGTCAAAGAGTCCGATCGCATCGAGACCTTCGCGCGCGCGGCCGGCGTGCTCGGCATCGACGTCCAAACGTTCGACGACGGCTTCGCCGTGCGCGGTCCGGCGCGCTTGCGCGACGGCGACGTCGTGACGGCGGGTGACCACCGCATCGCGATGGCGTTCGCGGTCGCCGGCCGCGCCGCCGGCGTGCGCGTGCGGCTCGACGACCCGGACTGCGTCGCCGTCTCGTTCCCCGGCTTCGCCGCCGCGCTGGAGCGCGTCACCTGATGCGGCACGCCGCCGTGATCGGCCATCCGGTCGCGCACAGCCGCTCGCCCGCGCTGTTCGCGCGGTTCGCGAACGCGACCGGCATCGCGTTCGCATACGATGCGGTCGACGTGCTCCCCGACGACCTGGCTGCCGTGCTCCAGCGCTGGCGTGCGACACCGGAGTTCGTCGGCTGCAACGTGACGATTCCGCACAAGGAGCGCGCGCTGGCACTCGCCGACCGCGTGGAGGCCGCAGCGCGTGCGTGCGGCGCCGCCAACGTGCTCACGCGCGAAGGCGAAGAGCTGGTCGCCGGCAACACGGACGTGGCGGGCATCGAGTCCGCGCTCGCCGAGCACGCGGTCTCGCTCGACGGCGCGCGCGTCGTCATCCTGGGCGCCGGCGGAGCGGCGCGCGCCGTCGCCGAAGCGGCGCGACGCGGCGGTGCCGCGCAGATCTGGATCGCCGCGCGCAACGGTGAGCGCGCCCGCGCGCTCGCCGCGGCGTTCGGCGCGCAGGCGTGCACGCTCGACGACGTCCCGCTCGCGGACCTGTACGTCAACGCGACGCCGGTTGGCATGCAGGGTCAGCCGCAGCACTCGCTGCTGCCGTTGAACGCGCCCGCGAGCGCGGCCGCATTCGACCTCGTCTACGTCCCCGAGCAGACGCCGTTCGTGCTCGATGCTCGCGCGCGCGGCATGCGCACGATCACGGGGACGGCGATGTTCCTCGCGCAGGCGGCGGCGACGTTCGAGCGGTGGTTCGGTACGCGCCCTTCGACGGGCTCAGGATGACATTCTCGTGAGTGTGCTGCGTTTTTTGACGGCGGGGGAGTCGCATGGGCCGGCGCTCGTGGGCATCATCGAGGGCGTGCCGAGCGGCATGGCGATCGACGGCGCGATGCTGCTCGCGCAGGCGCAGCGTCGCAAGCTCGGCTACGGCCGTGGAAACCGGCAGAACATCGAGACCGACGAGGTACGCATCACCGGCGGCGTGCGTCGCGGCTACACGCTCGGCAGCCCGATCGCGCTGATCCTCGAGAACAAGGACCACGTGCGCTGGTCCGACATCATGCGCGTCGATCCGCCGGACGGCGACGAGCCTCCGGGTCGCCAGGTGCACGTGCCGCGGCCGGGGCACGCCGACCGGATCGGCGGCATCAAGTACGGTCACGACGACTTGCGCAACGTGCTCGAGCGCGCGAGCGCGCGCGAGACCGCGATGCGCGTCGCGCTCGGCACCGTCGCGCGCACGCTGCTCGCAGCGCTCGGCGTCTCCGTCACGAGCCGCGTCGTGCGCATCGGCGGCGCGGTCGACGCGACGCCGTGGCGTGACGTGTCGCCGGAAGAGATCGACGCGTCCCCCGTGCGCGCGCTCGATCCGGAGGCAGCGGCGGCGATGGTCCGCGAAATCGATGCCGCGAAAGCCGCGGGTGACTCGCTGGGCGGCGTCTTCGAGGTCCTCGCGTTCGGCCTCCCGGTGGGGCTCGGCTCGTACACGCAGTGGGACCGCCGGCTCGAAGGCGAGGTCGCGCGCGCGTTCATGTCGCTCAACGCCATCAAGGGCGTCGAGATCGGGCTCGGCTTCGGCGCGGCCGCGATCCCGGGGTCGTCCGCGCACGACGAGTACGAACCGGGCGACGGCGTGCGCACGCGGTATCGCAGCAATCGCGCCGGTGGGATCGAAGGCGGCATGACGACCGGCCAGCCCGTCGTCGTCCGCGCCGGCATGAAGCCGATCGCCACGCTGATGAAGCCGCTCGAGTCCGTCGATCTGCGTACCGGCGAGGCGACGCGCGCGCACATCGAGCGCAGCGACACGTGCGCGGTCCCCGCCGCCGCTGTCATCGGCGAATCGTTGCTTGCGCTGGTGCTCGCGAGCGCCGTGCTCGAGAAGTTCGGCGGCGACTCGATCGACGAGCTGCGCGAGCGCGTGACCGCGTGGGAGGCGACCGTCCGTGCGCGGTAACGTCTACCTCTGCGGCCCGCCCGGAGCGGGCAAATCGACCGTCGCGCCGCTGCTCGCGGCACTGCGCGGGCTCGACGCGGTCGACCTCGACGCCGCGATCGAAGCCGCCGACGGGCGCCCGATCGCGCGCATCGTCCAGGAAGACGGCGAAGCGGCGTTTCGCGCGGCGGAGCGCGCCGCCATCGCGGGTGTCGCCGGCGGAGCGGTCGTCGCGCTGGGCGGCGGCGCGCTCGAGGACGAGCGCAACCGCGCCGCGGTAGAGATGAACGGCACGCTGGTCTTCCTGGACGCGTCCCTCGCGACGTGCGAGGAGCGTACGGCGCACGCGCCGGGCACGCGACCGCTGTTGCGCGAGCCGGGTGCGCTCGCGCGGCTGCACGGCGCGCGGCGCGCGCGCTACGCGCAGTCGGCCGTTCGCGTCGTAGTCGACGGGCTGACTCCCGAGCAGACCGCGCGCGCCGTCGACGCGGCGCTGCGCGACGAGCGGATCGTGCACGTCGCGACGGCCAAGCCGTACGACGTCGCGATCGGACCGCACGCGATCGACCGGCTGGGCGAGCGCGCGCGACCGCTCGCGGGCGGACGCGCGGCGATCGTCATCGACGAGCGCGTTGCGGCGCTGGGGTCGCGCGTGGCGCGTGCCTACGAAGCCGCGGGCGTCGCGACCGCCCTGATCTTCGTTGCCGCGGACGAGTCGATCAAGTCGCTGACGGCGGTCGGCGATCTCTACGAGCGGTTCGTGGCCGAGCGGGTCGACCGGCGCTCCATCGTCGTCGGCGTCGGCGGCGGCACGATCGGCGACGCGGCGGGCTTCGCCGCCGCGACCTATCAGCGCGGCGTGCCGTTCGTGGCGGTCCCGACGACGCTGCTCTCCGCGGTCGACGCGGCGATCGGCGGCAAGACGGCGATCAACCTCGCAGGCGGCAAGAACCTCGTCGGCACCATCACGCAGCCTGCTCACGTCGCGATCGCACCGCAGGCGTTGCGCACGCTGCCCCGGCGCGACGTCGTCTCCGGCTACGGCGAGATGCTCAAGTACGGACTCGCGCTCGACGCCGCGCTGTACCGCGCCCTGCGCGCGAGCGAGGCGGCGCTGCTCGACGACCCGGCGACGGCGCTCGACGCGATCGCAAGGTGCGTCGAGCTCAAGGCCGAGATCGTCGCGCGCGACGAGGAAGACCGCACCGGAACGCGCGCCGTGCTGAACTTCGGCCACACGGTGGGACACGCGCTCGAAAAGGTCGCGGGATACGGAACGCTCCGGCACGGCGAGGCGGTGATCGTCGGCATGCGCGCGGCGCTTGCGCTCTCGGCCGCGCACGCCGGTCTCGACGAGCGCGACCGCGAGGACGCCGACGCCCACCTCGCGTCGCTGCCCGTGCCCGACGCCTGGCGCGCGCTCGACGCGCAAGCCGTCGTCGACGCGACGGCGCGCGACAAGAAACAGCACGCGGGCGGGACACAGTACGTCCTGCTCGACGCCATCGGCAGCGCGCGCCTGCACGACGGCGTCACGTCTCGCGACGTCCGCGCCGCCCTCGCGCGTATCGGAGCCGGCGCATGAACGTGCTCGTCATCAACGGACCGAACCTCAACCTGCTCGGCATCCGCGAGCCGGAAATCTACGGGCGCAAGACGCTGCGCGATCTCGAACGCGAGGTGCGCGCGCACGCGACCGCGCTGGGCATGCGCGTGCGCTTCTTCCAATCTAACCACGAAGGCGAGATCATCGACGAGCTGCACCGCAACCGGTCGTGGGCGAAGGCGATCCTCATCAACCCCGCCGCCTTCACGCACTACTCATACGCGATCCGCGACGCGCTGCTCGCCGTGGCGATTCCGGCGGCCGAGGTGCATCTGAGCGACGTGGACAACCGGCCCGAGCCGTTCCGCAAGATCTCCGTGGTGCGCGACGTGTGCGCGTACCGCTTCACGGGCGCCGGGATCGGGTCGTACCTCCAGGCGCTCGACGCGTTCGCGGCCGGCCGCGCGCAGGACGTGCCGCCGGCATGATGCGGCGCCGGCTCGGCGCGCACGGCCCGTACGCCGGAGCGATCGCGCTCGGCTGCATGGGCTTCTCGGAGTTCTACGATCCCGTTCCCCAAGCCGAGGCGATCCGCGCCATCCACCGCGCGCTCGACCTCGGCATGACGCTGCTCGACACCTCCGACATGTACGGGCGCGGCGCAAACGAACGGCTCGTCGGCCGCGCGCTGCGCGGGCGGCGCGACCGCGCGCTGGTCGCAACCAAGACGGGGATCGTGCGCAGCGCCAGCGATCCCGCCTTCCGCGCGGTCGACGGGCGGCCGTCGTACGTGCGCGCCGCGTGCGACGCGTCGCTCGCGCGGCTCGGCGTCGAGCGCATCGACCTGTACTACCTGCACCGGGCCGATCCCAACGTGCCGATCGAGGAGACCGTCGGCGCGATGAGCGAGCTCGTCGCGCAAGGGAAGGTCGCGCATCTGGGCGTCTCCGAGCTCGACGCCGCAGCGCTGCGGCGTGCCGCGGCGACGGCGCCGCTCGCCGCGCTGCAGAGCGAGTACTCGCTGTTCACGCGCGACGTCGAGATGAACGGCGTGCTCGAGGCCGCTCGCGAGCTCGGCATCGGCTTGGTCGCATACGCGCCGCTCGGGCGCGGCATGCTCACGGGCGCGGTGCGCTCTGCGACGGGACTGCCGGAGAACGATCTGCGGCGGCGCGTGCCGCGCTTCGACGAGGCGAACATCGGGCGCAACCTCGAGTTGGTCGACGCGCTTGCGGCGATCGCCGTGGAATGCGAAGCGACGCCCGCCCAGCTCGCGCTCGCGTGGGTTCTCGCGCGCGGCGACGACGTCATCGCGCTGCCGGGCGCGACGAGGGTCGAGCACGTGGACGAGAACGCGCGCGCGGCGCAGCTCGAGGTCGGAGCCGCACGCGCGGCGCGGATCGAGGCGCTCGTACCGCCGGGGGCGGCGGCCGGCGCGCGCATCCGCGGAGATCGCGCCGCTGACGAGACGCTTACGGGCGGGTCCGGGTAAGCCGCCCGTAAGCTGCCCGACAGCGGCGAGCGTTCCGCGGCCGTCGGCGAAGCGCTGACGGCGTTCGCGGAGACGACCACCGCGACAGTCGTCAACCGCCCTTCGTCCAACGCGAGCAACGGCTCCAAGCCGTTCCAGTCGGCGCTGATCGCGGCCGCGGGATTCGACGTGCCGGAGACGCTCGTCACCACCGATCCGGATCTCGTCGTTCCGTTCTGGGAGCGCCACGGCGCGCTCGTCTACAAGTCGATCAGCGGCGTTCGCAGCATCGTCGCGCAGCTCACGCCCGATGACGTCGAGCGCATCGAGCGCGTCGCTCACTGCCCGACGCAGTTTCAGCAGCGCGTCGCCGGAATGGACGTGCGCATTCACGTCGTCGGCGACGACGCGTTCGCGTCGTCGATCGTCTCGGACGGCGACGACTATCGCTACGCTTCGGCGCACGACGGGTTCGTGGCCGTCGACCCATTCGATCCGCCGCCCGACGTGATCGAGCGCGCGATTCGCGTGACCGCCGCGCTGGGACTGCTCGTCTCGGGGATCGATCTGCGCCGCACGCCGGACGGGCGCTGGTTCTGCTTCGAGGTCAACCCGTCGCCGGGGTTCACGTACTACGAGGAGCGCACCGGCCAGCCGATCGCGGACGCCATCGCCGCGCTGCTGTCGCGGTAGAGCGGACGCCTTGGATGTTCAGGGCGACAGGCGGATCGTTTGGTCCTCGTCGGGCGGCGGCGCGTCGAGCAGCGCGTGCAGTGCGGGCAAGAACCGCGCCGCCGGCGTGTCCGTGCGCTCCGGCTCGACCAGGTCGTGCGACGGGCCGATGCCGGTCAGCGCGTGCACGCGCACGGACGCGCCGCCGACCGCGCGCCACAGGCGGATGAGCTCGTCGATCGCGGCGTTGTTCACGGCCGTCTCGGACGCGTTGCGTACGATCTCGATCGACCGCGCGAGCGGCGGCCCGCGGCGCGCGTCCTCCCGGAGCGCCTCGGCGAGCGCGAGGCCCGCGGCCAGCGAGCGCGTCGTATAGCGCGGATAGCCGTGCGCCGGCAGGCTGCGCCCGCGGTCGATCGGATTCCAGTAGACGAAACGGTTCGGCGCGCGCTCGAGCACGCGGCGCACGATTGCGTTCCAGTCGCGCGGCACCAGCTTGATGCCCAGGAACGGCGCGACGGCGACGACGCGCGCGACGCGTGCGTCGCGGTGCGCCAGGTGCAGCGCGAGCGCGGCGCCGAGCGAGTGGCCGACGAGAACGACCTGCTCGCCGAGCGCCGATGCGCTCTCGAGGATGCGGTCGCCCTGTGCGATCAGCTCGGCGCTGCTCAGGCCGGCGAGTGCGCCCGACATGCGATCGGCGTGGCCGTGGCGCGGCAGCCGCGGCACGAGCACGTTCTCGCCGCGCGCAAAACGCGCGCGCGCAAAGTCGCGCCAGGTGCGCGGGCTGGCGGTCAAGCCGTGCAGCAGCACCGAGACGCGCGGCGTCCGCGCGCCGTGGTCGAGCACGACCGACCGCATCTCGTCGTCGAGCAGCGCGTCCTCGTCGCCGTCCAGCGCGGCAGCGATCGCGCGGCGGTCGATCACGCGTTCGCGAGCGCGATGACGGCGAACCGCCGGTCGTCGCCATCCAGCTCCTCGTCGCGCAGGACGCGCAGCAGCGACTGCGCGGTCTCGCGCGCGAACGGCGCGGCCGCGGGTTCGTCCAACCGCGCGATCACCGTGGCAGCCGCGATGAGGTCGTCGACGGCGCGAGCGATCCCGTCGCGCATCGCGCGCTCCGCGTCGCGCTCGGGGATGCGCACGCCCGCCGCGCCGCGCGCGAGCATCAGGACATAGTCGAGCGCGGCCGCAGTCGCGAGCACGCGCGGCCGCACGTCCGCGAGCTCCGGCCGCGCACCGAACTCGCCGGCGGCGCGCAGCAGCGCGGACTGGAGCGTTACGACGCGCTCGGCGCGCTGCGTGCCCACAGCACCGCGATCTGCGTCTTGGAGTCCGGCAGCTCGTTCGCGCGGATCTTGCGCCAGAGCTCGTCGATCGAGAAGATCCCGGTCTCCATGTCCTCCTCGCCTTCGTCGAACCCCGAGCGCTCGCCGACATCGTAGCCGTCGACGACGCAGAAGTGCAGCAGCTCGTCGCAGAATCCCGGCGCGGAGAACGCCGACCACAGCCGCTCGACGCGGTGCGCGAGATAGCCCGTCTCTTCGCGCAGCTCGCGCACCGCCGCTTCCTCCGGCGACTCACCGCCGTTCATGCCGCCGGCCACGACCTCCCAGTTGTCGCGCGCGAGCGGATGGCGGTACTGGCGCACGAGCAGCATTTCGCGCGGCGTCGGCCGGACGATGACGACGACGGCCTCAGCGTGCTCGACGACTTCGACGTCGTGCGGTTTCCCGTTCGCGCCTCGCAGCGTGTCGACGCGCAGACCGACGACGCTGCCGCTGTAGATGCGCTTGCTCGCGAGCAGCTCCATCAGACGACCGTCGTGTTCGAGAGCTCTTCCAGGAGCGTCGGACGGTGCGGCTCCCAGCGCAGCTCGCGCGCCGCCTTGCCGGAGTCGGCCTGCAGATCGCATGCGAGCGCGTCGGCGAACGGTCCCATCATCCGTCGCGCCTCCTCGAGCGGGATGCGCGTGAACGACCCGTCGCCGCCCGCCGCACGCGATGCGGCGCGCGCGATCTCCGAGTACGGCACCGACGCACCGCGCACCGCATTGTAGACGCCGCGCGCGATCCGCACGTCGACCGCCGCACCGTACAGCTCGCCGAGCGCGTCGTGCCGGACGGTCGGCCACCGGTTCGCGCCGTCGCCGACGATGCTCAGCTCGCCGCGCCGCGCGGCGTCGATCATCTGGCCCGGGATACCGCCGCCGTCGCCGTAGACGATCCCCGGCCGGATGATGACCGGCCGCAGCCGCGGACCTTGTGCGAGCACCAGCTCCTCGTGCGCGGGGCGCCAGGCAACGATCGGCAGCGGCGCCAGCGGCGCATCCTCGTCGACCACGGCGTCGCCGCGCGAACCGTAGACCCAGACGCCGCTCGTGTACACGAACGTGCGCCCCGCCGGCATCGCCGGCAGCAGCGCGTCCAGCGCGCCGCGCTCGAGCGCGACGGCGTCGGCCGCGTAGTCGAAGGCGCAGTGCACCACCGCGTCCGCGTCGACGGCTTCCGCTCGCAGCATGTCGAGGTCCGCGAGCGTGCCGCGCACGGGCTCGGCTCCCTGCGCGCGCAGCTTCTCCGCCGCAGCGTCGCTGCGCGCGAGCGCCCGCACGACGTGGGCCCGGCGGCGCAGCTCACGTACGACGCTTGCGCCGACGAAGCCCGTTCCGCCCGTGATGAAAACCGGCATTATGTCGTTTCTTCCCCTGCCGCGGCCTTCGGCCGCGCCGCGATGGTGATGATGTCGAAGACGATTGCGGCCTCCGCCGCCGCGATGCACGCGCCGATCGCCCAGTGCACGTGCACGACGATCGCGACGAACGCGAGGATCGCCGCGACGAGATAGGTGGCCGCTTTGGTCACGTCGCGCCGAGCCGTCGGGGCGTTCGCTGCGACGGCGCGGCGCACGTTGAGCACGGCGACGACGATCGCCGCGCCGAGCACCACGGCGGCGAACCCCCGCCGCGCGTCGAGCGACGCGAGCACGAGGTTGCCTCCCGCGGCGACCAGCACGGCGATGACGGTCAACCAGGCGATCTCGGCGACGCGGGCGTCCTTCACGTCCGGGGCCTTCGACGTTCGGTCGTGGAAGCGCCCGCGCGTGCCGACGGAACTCAGCCCGCACAACCCGCGCCTCGCCCGCGTGCGCGAGCTCCTCACGGCGCAGGGCCGCCGGGCCCAAGGGCGCTTCGCCGCCGAGGGACCGACGCTTCTCGACGAAGCCGAGCGCAGCGGCCTGCGCCCGATCGAGCTGTACGCCACCGCGGCCGGCCTCGGCCGGATCGACGCGCCGCGCTGGGAGGCGGAAGGCGTCGAGGTCCTCGTCGTGCCGGAGCGGGCCTTCGCCCGCATCTCGGACCTCGAGACGCCCGCCGGCGTCCTGGCCGTGTTGCCGCTGGCGGATCAGCCGGTCGCCGACGTCCTGGCCGGGCGCGGCGTCGTGCTGCTGCTCGCGGGAGTCGGCGATCCGGGCAACGCCGGCACCCTCGTGCGGTCCGCCGAGGCGTTCGGCGCAGCCGGCGTGGTGTTCGGGCGCGGCGGCGCGGACCCGTTCTCGCCGAAGGTCGTCCGGGGCGCGATGGGCTCGCTCTTCCGGCTGCCCGTGGCGACCGCGACCTGCGACGAACTGCTCGCGGCGGCAGCGGCCGCGGGGCGCCCCGTGCTCGCCGCCGACACTGCCGGGGAGGACCTTCGCGTCGTAGGGATTCCGCCGAACGCGGTGCTGGCGGTCGGCAACGAACGGCGCGGTGTTCGGGACTGGCTGACCCGCTGGGACCGCGCGATTCGCATCCCGCAGGGCAGCGCCGAGAGCCTCAACGCAGCGGTCGCCGGCAGCATCGTTCTGTACGAGGCCGCGCGCTGTCAAGAGGCTTGTCAAGTCGCCGAAAAACCCTGATCTGTCAAGACTTGGCGGCCCACCGGGTCGATGCTATACTCACCCCTGCCGACGCACACTACAGCGCGCAACCGCAGACGAGGAGAGGGGACCGCCGAGACACATGCGCACCTCCGACGTATTCTGGAAGTTGTTTAGCACGACGGGCTCGATCAGCGCATACCTGATGTACCGGCATTTGCATCCCATGCCCGCGAACTAGCGCGGGCCTGCTCCGCGAAGCGGAGCACGACACTCGAAAGAATGCAGCAGAACGCCCGGTCCTCCAGGACTGGGCGTTCGCGTTTGGAGTATGACGACGACCGGCATGACAGAACTCGAAGCGAACCTTGCATCGCTGGCGGCGCGCTTTCGCGCCGCGCTGGCGGAAGCGTCGGACGAGCACGCGCTCGACGAGGCGCGCGTCGCGTTTCTCGGCCGCAGCGGCGCGGTGACCGACGTGCGAAAAGGCATCGGGAAGCTTCCGCCGCCGGAACGCCCCGGCGCCGGCAAGGTCATCAACGACGCGGTGCAGGCGCTCGAAGCCGAGCTCGCCCAGGCGCGCGCGCGCATCGAGCAGGCCGCGCTCGCGCGTTCGCTCGAGGACGCGATCGACGTCACGCTGCCCGGACCGCCGCCGCATCTCGGCGCGATCCACCCGGTGCGCCGCGTCACGCTCGAGGTCGCGCGCTACTTCACGCGCCACGGATTCGCGGTCGTGCTCGGTCCGGAGATCGAGACCGATGCGAACAACTTCGACGCGCTCAACATCCCGCCGGATCATCCCGCGCGCGAAGGACTCGACTCCTTCTACTTGCGCCCTGATCTCGTGCTGCGTACGCATACGTCGCCGATGCAGATCCGCGCGATGCGCAAGCACGGTCCGCCGATCGCGATCATCGTGCCGGGCAAAGCGTACCGGCGCGATGCGATCGATGCGCGCCACCTCTACATGTTCCACCAGGTCGAAGGGCTGATGGTCGGGCGCGGCGTGCACTTCGGACACCTCAAGGGCATGCTCGTCGGAATGTGCCGCGAGCTGTTCGGGCCCGAGGCCGACGTGCGGTTCCGTCCATCGTTCTTCCCGTTCACCGAACCGTCCGCGGAGATCGACGTGAACTGCCCCGCGTGCACCCTTCGACGAGCTCAGGGTGACAATGGTGGTGCTCAGGGTGACAATGGTGGTGCTCACGGTGACAACCGTGGTGCTCACGGTGACAACCGTGGTGCCCACGGTGACAACCGTGGTGCTCGGGGTGAGAACGGTGGTGCGGACGCGGCGTGCCGGACGTGCGGCGGCTCGGGCTGGATCGAGATCGGCGGAAGCGGCATGGTGCACCCGAACGTGCTGCGTGCGGTCGGCTACGATCCCGACGACGTGACGGGCTGGGCCTTCGGCTGCGGCTTGGAGCGCATCGCGATGAAGCGCCACGGCATCAGCGACATTCGCGCGTTCATCGAAAACGCGCCCGGCTTCGCGGAGGCCTTGGCGTAATGCGCGTGCCGTTGGCGTGGCTGCGCGATTACGTCGATCTGCCGGCCGATTCCAATGCGGTCGTCGCGCGCTTGGCGTCGGTGGGGTTTCCGGTCGACGAAGTCGTCGAACGGCCGCAGCTGACGAACGTCGTCGTCGGCACGATCGTGAAGCTGGAACGGCACCCGAATGCGGACCGCCTGCAGCTGTGCACGCTCGACGTCGGCGCCGAGAAGACGCTGCTGATCGCGACGGCGGCGACGAACGTCGCGCAAGGACAGAAGGTCCCCGTCGCGCGCATCGGCGCGCAGCTCGCGGGCGGCATGACGATCGCGCCGCGCAAGATGCGCGGCATCGACTCCGAGGGCATGCTGATCTCCGCCGAAGAGGTCGGTCTTCCCGGCGAATGGTTCGAGGACGGCATCATGCAGCTCGAGCCGGACGTGCCGAACGGGACGGATTTCGTCGCGCACTACCGGCTCGGCGAGCCCGTCCTCGAAGTCGACGTCACGCCCAACCGCCCCGACGCGCTCTCGATCGTCGGCCTCGCGCGCGAGCTCGCCGCCTCGTTCGGCGTCGCGTTGCGCGAGCCGGAGACCGGCGCGCCCGCCGTCGGTGAGAGCGACGACGCGCGCGTCACGATCGAGACCGTCGACTGCAAGCGCTTCGTCTACCAGCGCGCGTCGGGCGCGCGCGTGCGGCCCGCGCCGGCGGCGATGCGCATCCGCCTCGCGCTCGCCGGTCAGCGGCCGCTCAACAACCTCGTGGACATCTCGAACTTCGTGATGCTCGAGCTCGGCGAACCGCTGCACTTCTTCGACTGGAACCGCGTCGAGGGCAAGCATCTCGTCGTGCGCGACGCGCGCGACGGCGAGCGTTTCACCACGCTCGACGGCCAGGAGCGCGAGCTCGACGCGCGCGCGATCGTCATCTGCGACGACCGCGGGCCGACGTCGCTCGCCGGCATCATGGGCGGACAGCGCAGCGAGGTCGAGGACGACACGACGGAGCTGTTGATCGAAGCGGCCGCATGGACGGGTCCGCGCATTCGCCGCGCGTCCGTCGGGCTCAAGCTGCGCACCGAGGCGTCGAGCCGCTTCGAGAAGTCGCTGCCGCTCGCGCTCGCGGACGTCGGCGCGGCGCGCGCCGCACACCTGCTCGCGGCCGAAGGCGCACGCCTGCGCGCGCCGCGCGCCGCGGGTGCGGCAGCGGCGCGGCCGGCGCCCGTGCGTCTCCCCGGCGGCGAGGTCGCGCGCCTGCTCGGCTTCGACCCGGGTCCGGAAGCGATCGAACGCGCGCTGCGCTCGCTCGGGTTCGACGTCGCGCGCGAGACGAACGGCAACTTCGCGGTAACGCCGCCGTACTGGCGCGGCGACGTCACGATCCCGGCCGACCTCGTCGAAGAGGTCGCGCGCGTCGCCGGCTACGAGAACGTGCGCGCGGAAGTTCCCGCCGTCGCGCCGCAGGACATCGACTCCGACGACTTCGACCGCGAGTCCGACCTCGCGACGACGAGCGCGGCGCTGGGATACACCGAGGTGCTGACGCTGTCCCTGCAGCCGGGCTCCGTCGCCGAGCGGTGGCGCGCGACCGGTTTGCCCGATCCGCATCCCGTCGAGATCGCGAACCCGCTCAGCGAAGACCAGCGCTGGATGCGGTTCTCGCTGGTGCCCGCGCTGCTCGAGCTCGCGGCGCGCGACCGTGCGGCGCAGCCGCTGCGCCGCTTCGAGCTCGGCCGCGTGTTCGCGAAGGCGGACGGCCCCGACCCGCGTGAAGCCGTCGACCTCACGCTGCTGCACGCGCCCCCTACGGGCTCCGGACACGCCGGCGAGGGCGCGTTCGCGCGGCTGTCGTCCGACGTGCTCGCGCTCTTGCGGCGCATCACGGGCGCGCATGCGCGCGTCGAACGCGGCACCGTCGCCGGTCTCCACCCGGGGAAGACCGCGGCGCTGCGGTGCGGCGACCGCGTCGTCGGACACGTCGGCGTGATCGATCCGCGCCTCGCGCGCGTCTACGACGTCGCCGACGCGACGGCGCTCGCGACGATCGACGTCGCCGCGCTCCCCCGCCGCGTTACGCCGGCGTACACGCCGCCCTCGCGCTTCCCGGCGGTCGACCGCGACATCGCGGTGATCGTCGCCGACGACGTGCTCGCCGGCGACGTCCTCGACGCCGTGCACCCGCAGCCGCTCGTGCGCAGCGCGACGGTTTTCGACGAGTACCGCGGTCAGCAGGTCGGCGCCGGCAAGAAGTCGCTCGCGCTGCGCATCGTGCTGCAGAGCGACGACGCGACGCTGACCGACGAGGACGCCGACGGCGCCGTGGCGCGCATCGTGGCCGCGCTGCGCGAGCGCTTCGGCGCCACGCTGCGGGGCACCGAGGGAGCCTGAGATGAGCGCCGTCACGTGGCCGGACCTCGTGATCGGCGCCGCGGTGCTCGTGTTCGCGCTGAAAGGCTGGAAGCGCGGTTTCGTCGCCGAGATCGGCGGCTTCATCGCGCTCGCCGCCGCGATCTGGGCGGCGCTGCGGTACCCGGGCGTGCTCGACGACTCCGTGCACCGGCTGCTCGGCGTGAACGCGGGCAGCGCGCACGTCGTCGGCATGATCGTCTTCGCCGGCTTGGTGTACGTCGCGCTGCTGCTCGTCTCGGCGTTTCTCTCGCGCGTCGCGCGGCTGCCGATCATCGGGTTGGGGAACGCCGCCGCAGGAGCGGCGCTCGGCGCGCTCAAGGCGGCGATCGGCGTGTGGGCCGTGCTCTACGTCGCGCTCTTCTTTCCGCTCACGCCCGACTTGCGCGGCGACTTGCACGCGTCGCGCCTCGTCGCCATGGTCACGTCGGTCAACCCCGAGATCGACGGCATCGTGAAGGCGACGATGCCATGGTTCGTGCGGCCGCTGGTCCAGCCGATCTTCGCGCGCCACCACGCGTGACGTTTCGCGCGGCCTAGCGCAAGGGTATTCCTTGCTCCGACCACGGCACGAGCGAGGAATCACGTGAACATCAAAGACACCGTCGGCAAAGCCATTCGCAAAGTGCGCGGCGAGGACGAGCCCGCTCCCGACGCGCTCACGCTGATCCGCAGCGACCACCGCGAAGTCGAAGCCCTTTTCGCCAAGGCACTCGCGGACGACACGCCCTCGGCGCAGCGCCGCAGCACCGTCGCGAAGATCACGAGCGCGCTGACCGTCCACGCCCAGATGGAAGAGGCGCTCTTCTACCCCGCTCTGCGCAAGGCGGGCAGCACGAAGGAGCGCGACAGCGTGCTCGAGGCCGCCGAAGAGCACGGCGTCGTCAAGGACTTGATCGCGAAGATCGAGGCGATCCGAGGCCGCGACGAGACGCTCGTCGCGAAGGTCACGGTGCTCAAAGAGCTCGTCGAGCACCACGTCAAGGAAGAAGAGAGCGAGATTTTCGGCGAGGCGAAGAGCGCGCTCGGCGAGGAGCGCCTGGCGACGCTGGGCGCGGAGATGCTGCGCTTCAAGCAGCGTGCGCTGCGGGGCACGACGTCGAAGGCGTCCGGCGAGCGCGCCGCCGAGCGCGGGACGCCCTCCGCGGCACCGTCGCGCAAGACCCCGGCGCGGAAGGCGTCCGGCGGCAAAGCCGGCGCCGCGCGCAAGGGCGCGACCTCGCGCAAGGCGGCCGCCCCGAAGCGCACCGCGGCAAAGCGGCCGGCAGCGCGCAAGCGCAGCCGAGGGTAGGCGCCCGCGCCGGGCAGAATCCCGGCGGAGGATGACCGACAAACCGGAGGGTCGGATGTACGCGGGACGCTCCGCCGGCGAACGCCGTGCGGAGCGCCGCGCGCGTCTGCTCGACGCCGCGCTCGAGCTCTTCGGGACCGCCGGCTTCCGGCGCACGACGATCCCGATGCTGTGCAGCGCGTCGGGCGTCACGGCACGGCACTTCTACGAAGAGTTCGACTCGCGGGAGTCGCTGCTGCGCACGCTCTACGACCGGATCGCGGACGCCGTGTTCGCGCGCGTCGTCGACGCGCTGCGCGCGACCGACGGCGGCCCGCGCGACCGCATCCGCAACAGCACCGAAGCGTACTTCCGCTACTTGACCAGCGACCCGCGGCTCGCGCAGATTTATACGATCGAGGCGGTGGGCATGCACGCCGACCTCGAGGCGCATCGCCGCGACAAACGTGAGCTCTTCGTGAAGAAGCTCACGCAGGCGGCTCAGCGCGTGCAGGCGAGCACGGTCGACAGCCGGCTGCTCAGCGCCGCGATCGCCGGCGCAGCGCACGACCTCTTGCTCGAGTGGGTGCTCGCGCGGCGCCGGCCGCCGGTCGAGCGGATGATCGACACCATCACGACGCTGTGGGTGCGAACGCTCCAGCTCGACCGCGCCGAGACGCCGGCGTAGCCTTTAGCCGACGGAAACGGGGACGGGCGACGGCGTTCCCGCCGCCGCGCGCGCGGCGAGGTAGCGTGCGAGGTGGAAATCCGCGTCGCCGAAGAGCCGCTCGACGATCGTCATGCGCTTGAAGTAGTGCCCGACCTTGTACTCCTCGCTCATGCCGATGCCGCCGTGCAGCTGGATCGCGTTCTGGCCGACGAAGCGCCCGGACTTGGCGATCTGGACCTTCGCCGCGGAGATCCCGCGCCGGCGTGCTGCCGCATCCGTCGCGTCCGACAGCGTCATTGCTGCGAGATAGGCCATCGAGCGCGCGAGCTCGACCTCGATGAACATCTCGGCCATCCGGTGCTGCAGCGCCTGGAACGATCCGATCGGCACGCCGAACTGATTGCGCTGCTTCGTGTACTCGACCGTCGCCTCCAGCATGACGCTCATCAGGCCCAGCGCCTCGGCACAGAGTGCGGCCGTCGCGTGGTCGATGCCGAGCTCGAGCAGCGCAAGGCCGCCGCCGAGCTCGCCCACGATCGCGTCTGCGGGGACGCGCACGCCGTCGAAGCGCACGTCGGCGACGTCGTTGCCGTCCTCGGCCGCGAACGGCGTGCGCGCGATCTTCGGATCGTTCGCGGGCACCGCGAACAGCGTGATTCCGTCGTCCGTGCGCGCCGTGACCAGAACCGTGTCCGCGGTCGACGCGTCGAGCACGCGAACCTTCGTGCCCTCGATGACGTACTCACCCTGTCCTGAGCCTGTCGAAGGACGCGCGGCCGTCGTCGTGACGCGCGCGGCATCGTACCGCGCACGCGGTTCCTCGTAGGCGACGGCAACGCGTGCCTTGCCTTCGACGACGTTCTCGAGCAGATCGAGGCGGCCGGCCGCGCGCAGGATCGTCCCCGCCAGCACCGCCTGGGCGACGTACGGCGAACGCACGAGCCCGCGCCCGAACTGCTCCATCAGCAGCAGCGTCTCGAGCGGTCCGCCGAAGCCGCCGAGGTCTTCGGGCGCGCCGAGCGCGAGCCAGCCGAGCTCGGCGAACGTCGGCCAGTGGTCGCCGTCGCCATGGTCGGCGGCGAACCGCGCGACGGAGTCCTTGATGAGCAGCTGCTCGGGTGAAAGCGTAAAGTCCATCTCTGTCGTGCCTTAAAGCTTGAGGATACGCTTGGCGATGATGTTCTTCTGGATCTCGTTGGAGCCGGCGTAGATCGACGTCTTGCGGTAGTTGAAGTACTTGGGCGCGACGTGCGCTTCCGCGTACGGCCCGAGCGCGTCGAGCGCGAGCTCGCTGATCGCCTGCTGGATCTCCGTGCCTTTGATCTTGAGGATCGAGGACTCGGGGCCGGGACGTTTCCCGGCCGACTCCGCGGCGAGCGTGCGCAGCTCGGTGAACGCAAGCGCTTCGAGCTCGATCTCGACCTGCGCGATGCGCTCGTTCAGGCGGCGGTCGTCGATCGCTTCGTGCGCGAGCAGTTCGTGCAGCGATTCGAGCTGCTGGCGGCAGCCTGCGATGCCCGCGGTGCCGGTGCGCTCGTGCTCGAGCAGAAACTTGGCGATGTTCCAGCCCTCGCCTTCGCCGCCGACGCGGTTCGCGACGGGGACGACGACGTTCTCCAAGTGCACTTCGTTGATCTCGCGGCCGCCGTCGATCGTCTCGATCGGACGCACCGTCACGCCGGGCGTCCTCATGTCGACGAGGATGAACGAGATCCCGTCCTGCTTCTTGGGCTCTTTGCTGGTGCGCGCGAGCACGAAGATCCAGTCCGCCCACTGCGCCGCGGTGATCCACGTCTTGGTGCCGCTGATGACGTACGTGTCCCCGTCGCCGCGTTCGGCGCGCGTCTGCAGCGACGCGAGGTCCGAGCCGGAGCCGGGCTCGGAGTATCCCTGGCACCAGAACTCTTCGCCGCTGTGAATCTTGGGCAGATAGCGCGCTTTCTGCTCGGCGGTGCCGAACTCGATGATGACCGGCGCGACCATCGAGAGCCCGAACGGAAGCAGCCGCGGCGCCCAGCCGTAGCTGATCTCCTCTTCGAAGATGTGCCGCTGGATCGGTCCCCACCCCGTGCCGCCGTACTCGACGGGCCAGTTGCGCGCGACCCAGTTCTTCTCGTGCAGTAGACGGTGCCAGCGCGCGTAATCGTCCTTGACGAGCGGATCCCCCGCTTGAACTTTCCGGCGAATGTCGTCGGGGAGGTGCGTAGCGATGAAGTCACGGACCTCGTCGCGGAACGCGCGCTCCTCGGGGCTGAACGCCAAGTCCATCCGAACCATCCCTCCTGCCGCAGACGAAAGCGACAAACGTGTTATTCGACATGACCGGCCGGGTTGCCCTCATCACCGGCTCCTCTCGCGGCATCGGGCGGGCCATCGCGGAGCGCATGGCGGAGGCGGGGGCGAGCGTCGTCATCTCCAGCCGCAAGGCCGACGTCTGCGAGGAAGTCGCGTCCGCGATCCGCATGCGCGGCGGCAAGGCGATCGCGCACGCGGCGAGCATCGCCGACAAGGGCGCGCTGCGCGGCCTCGTCGACCGCACGCTCGGCGAGTGGGGCCGCATCGACGTACTCGTCTGCAACGCCGCGGTCAATCCGTACTTCGGACCGCTGCTCTCGATCACGGACGAAGCGTTCGACAAGATCATGGCGAGCAACGTGCGCAGCAACGTCTGGCTCTGCAGCATGGTGATCCCGCAGATGGCGGAGCGGCGCGACGGCTCGGTAATCGTCGTGTCGAGCATCGCGGGATTGAAGGGCAACACGCACCTCGGCGCCTACGGCATCTCGAAAGCCGCGGACATGCAGCTCGTGCGCAACCTCGCCGTCGAGTGGGGACCGTCGAACGTGCGCGTCAACGCGATCGCGCCTGCGATCATTCGCACCGACTTCGCGCGCCGCTTGTGGGAGGACCCGGCGATCTACGAAAAAGCGGTACGCGCGTACCCGCTGCGACGCATCGGCGAGCCCGACGAAGTCGCGGGTGCCGCGATCTTTCTCGCGTCGCGCGCCGGCACGTTCGTGACGGGCCAGGTGCTCACCGTCGACGGCGGCATGACAATCGGCGGCGGCGACTAGACGAGCACGTTCCGCTCCGCCGTGAACAACAGAGCGCTCGGCGGCGTGCAAACATTGCGTTAAGTCTCTGCATCGTTTCTCCGAAAGATACTTGGTGCGAACGTCAATCGTGCGCGCCGGTTTGATCGGCGCGTTGTTCAGCGTGCTCGCCGGGTGTTCGGGCGGCTCGCACTCGGTCGTGCCGTCAACCGGCGCAACTCTCCACACCGCGGACGCCGCGTCGGCTTCAATCCCGTCCGGCGGGACGCTGTACGTCGCGGATACCGACCGCGTCTACGCGCTGCCGCTCGGCGCAAGCGACGCCATCGTTCCGCTCCGTACGATCGTGCCGCATCCGCTCCAGGCGCAGCAGAGCGTCGACGGGATCGCCACGGCGGCCGACGGCACGCTGTACGTTCTCGAACACCGGACGTTCTCGGGCGGACGAGCGACGGTCGTGCGATGCCGCGTCGTCGCGGAAAGCGCGACTGCGGACGGTTCTCCGGCCGCGCTCGCGACCACGCCGTGCGACTCCAGCCCAGCGCAAGCACTCGGCATCGCGCGCAACGCGCTCGGCGGCTACGACGTCCTCTACCGGGACACCGCGACGGCTGCGTTCAGCGTCGGGCGCATGGCAAACGACGGATCCGTGAACAGCACGCTCGTCCTCACGAGCCCGTCCGCGAGCGCGCTCGCCACCGACGCGGGAGGGCACGACTACGTCGTCACCGGGTCGGGCGAGATTCTCAAGTACAAGGCCGCCGTCGCGGATCCGTCGGTGCTTGCGTCGGACGTGCAGATACCGGGCTCGCCGACGAACGTCAGCGCGATCGCCGTCTCCCCGGCCGCCGACCGCACGGCGTACGTCGTCGAGGGACCCGCCGGCAATCAGACGATCGACGCCATCCCGCCGGGCTCGTCGACCGTCTCGCGCACGATCGGGCCGTTCACGAATCACTCGGTCAGCGCGCTCGCGGTCGACTCCCAAGGCAACCTCTATGCCGCGGTCAACCCGAACGGCGGCACCTACGCGTACTCCACCGTGCGCGTGTACGGTCCGGACGCGCAAGGCTCGTCGACGCCGTCGCGCATCATCGCGCCGGCCGTCCAAACCACGTTGATCCGCGGCCTCGCGATCGCCGAGTGACGGCGGCGCGCGCTATGCGTGCCCGCCGCCCAGATAGATCGCCTGCACGCGCGCGTCGCCGCGAAGCTCGTCCGCCGTACCGTGCAGCGCGATCGTGCCGTTCTCGAGGACGTACGCGCGGCCGGCATGCCGCAAGGCGATCGCCGCATTCTGCTCGACGACGAGCAGCGCGGTGCCCTCGAGCGTGAGCTCGCGCGCGAGCGCGAAGACCTGCTCGACGATCTGCGGCGCGAGCCCAGTCGACGGCTCGTCGAGCATCAGCAGCTTGGGCTCAGCCATGAGCGCGCGGCCGATCGCGAGCATCTGCTGCTCGCCGCCCGACAGCGTGAACGCCGCCTGCGACCTGCGCGCCGCGAGCGCGGGAAAGCGATCGTAGATCGCCGCGAGCTTCTGCCCGAGCCGGGCGCGCGCCGTGAACGCGCCCAGGCGCAAATTGTCGTCGACGCTCATGCGCGCGAACAGCTGGCGGCCTTCCGGCACCTGCAGAGCGCCGAGCCGCGCGGTGCGCTCGGTCGACGCGCCCGCGAGGTCGGTGCCGTCGAACGCAATCGTCCCGCCGCGAATCGCCGGACCGATGCGCGAGATCGTGCGCAGCAGTGTCGACTTGCCGGCGCCGTTGGGGCCGAGCACTGCGACGAGCTCGCCCGCGTGCACGTCGAGATCGATCCCGCGCAGCACCTCGAGCGCGCCGTATGCGGCACGCAGTCCGCGCACCGCCAGCAGCGCGCGGCCGCTCGTCACGAGGCGGTTCCGAGGTACGCGGCGATCACGGCCGGGTCGCTGCGCACGGCATCGGGAACGCCGTCCGCGATCACGCGCCCGAAGTTCAGCACGATGACCCGCTCGGAGATCGCCATGACCAGACGCATGTCGTGCTCGATCAGCACGATCGTCGTGCCGGCGTCGCGCAGCGCGCGCAAGTCGTCGTGGAGGCGGCGGCGCTCGGCATCGTTCAGCCCCGCGGCCGGCTCGTCGGCGAGCAGCAGCCATGGCTCGCCCGCGGCGGCGCGCGCCAGCTCGACGCGACGGCGGTCGCCGAACGCGAGATCCTTGGCGACGACGTCGCGCACGTGCTCGAGCTGCATCCGCGCGATCACGGCATGCGCGCGCTCTCGCGCGTGCGGACCCCGGACGCGCGGCATGCCGGCGACGACGTTCTCGAAGACCGTCATGTCGTCGAACAGGCGCGCGCTTTGGAACGTGCGCCCGACGCCGAGCGCGGCGATGCGGTGCGGCCGCGCGCCGGACACGTCGACGCCGCCGACCGTCACCGTGCCGGCCGTCGGCCGTCCGATCCCGCAGATCGCATTGAACAGCGTCGTCTTTCCCGCGCCGTTGGGACCGATCAGCGACGTCAGCGTCCCGGCTTGCAGCGCGAACGACACGCCGTCGAGCGCGACGAGCCCGCCGAAGCGCTTCGTCACGCCGCGCACTGCCAGCGGCTCGCCGTTCGGCGCGCGCACCGGCACGAGCCCCGGCGCGTTCTGCCGCACCAGCGGCGCGGCAGCGGATTTCCGCCGGGCGAGCAGACCGCGCAGGACGCCGAGAATGCCGCGCGGCGCGAAGACGACGAACGCGATCACAATGACGCCGTAGATCACTTCGCGCCAGTTGTCGTACTGGTGGCCGACGACGTTCGCGAAGCCGATCAGCGCGGCGCCGAACAGCGCGCCGGCGACGAGCCCACTGCCGCCGAGCACCACCATCAGCAAGAAGTCGACGGACAATGCGACGCCAACCGCGTCCGGGTTGACGAGGCCGAGGAACGCCGCGAACATGCCGCCGCCGGCGGCGGCGAGCGCGCCGCTGTACGCGAACGCGACAATCTTCACGCGGCGCGTCGCGACGCCGATCGCTTCGGCCGCGAGCTCGTCGTTGCGGATCGCCTCGAACGCGCGCCCGAGGCGGCTTCGCAGCAGCGCGGTCGTCAGCAGCGCGGCGGCGAAGGCGACGACCCACGCGAACCAGTACGCGGGGTAGCCGCTGAGCGCGAGCGAGCCCAGCTGCGGATACGCGATGTTGGTGATCCCGCTCGCGCGCCCGAGCACGGGTGAGGCGTGGAACGCGCCGACCGTGATGAGCCCGAACGCGAGCGTCGCCATCGCGAGATAGTGGCCGCGAAAGCGCAGCGCGATGAAGCCGAGCGCCACGCCGACGGCGGCGGCGACGATCACTCCGGCGAGCGCGGCGGGCCAGAACGGCCAGCCCGCGTTCACCGTGAGGTAGCCGACCGCGTACGCGCCGATTCCGAAGAAGCCGGCCTGGCCGACGGAAATCTGGTTGACGTTGCCGAGCAGTACGGACAGACCGATCGCCGCGGGCGCGAAGATCGCGACGTACGTCCCGGCTTGCACGAGGCCGGCGTCGCCGCGGCCCACGACACCGAAGACGACGACGATCACGGCGAATGCGGCGAGCAGACGCGCGTCGTCGCGGAGCCGCGCCGTCAATCGCGCACCGCGGCGCGCCGGCCGAACAGTCCCTGCGGGCGCACGAGCAGCATGAGCAGCAGGATCGCGTAGACGATCGGGTCGGCGACGTCCGAGCCGAAGCGCAGCGTCGCGAACGATTGGAGCACGCCGACGACTAGGCCGCCCGCGACGCACCCGATCGGCGAGTCCAGACCGCCGAGGACCGCCGCGACGAAGCCCTTGATGGTCAGCGCGAAGCCGCCCGCACCGCCGGCGAGCGTGATCGGCCCGATGATCGTGCCGCCGTATGCGGCGAGTGCGATCCCGAGCGCGACGCTGATCGCGCGCGCGGACCGGACGTCGATGCCGACGAGCCGCGCGCCGACCGGGTTGTCGGCCGCCGCACGGATCGCCTTGCCGTAGTACGTGCGCTCGAAGAACACGTACAGCGCCGCCAGCGCGAACGCCAGAAGCGCGAGGACCCACAGGGACTGCGTGGGGATGACGAGCGGTGCGCCCTTCGACGAGCTCAGGGTGACACGGTCGCCCGTCGACGAGCTCAGTACGCTGTCGCTCGTGAACGCGGGGAGCACGTGCGCTTCGCTGCCCCAAGACGGAATCAGCGCGTGGCCGTACAGCAGCACGAAGACCGCGCCGATCGTCGCGATCGTCGCGCCCGTCTCGCCGCTGCGGCCTGCCGGCCGCAGCACGAGCACTTCGAATGCGAGCCCGAGCGCCGCGCCGCCGAGCGTCGCCGCGACGAGCGCGATCCACACGGAGACGTGCAGCGCGTCGACGCAGCTGAACGCAACGAGGCCGCCGACGATCGCGAACTCGCCCTGCGCGAAGTTCACCACGCGCGTGGCGCGCAGCACGATGTGGATGCCGAGCGCGATCAGGCCGTACTCGCTCCCGACGGTGAGCCCGGCGACCAGCAGCTGCAGCATGCGCTCGAAGCTACGGCGAGCCCCACGCTCCGTTCACGGCCTTGGCGATGTGCACGTCGGCCGGCACGAGCCCGTTGTGGTCCGAGGGCGAGAACTTGTACGTCCCGTCGACGAGCGCCACCGGCTTGCCTGATTCGAGCGCCGCAGCGAGGCTCGCGCCGTCCGTCTTCCCCTTCGCCTCGCGCAGCGCCGCGACGATGAGCTGCGCCGCGTCCCAGCCGTTCGCCGCGAACGACACGATCGGCTGATGATAGTCTTTGTCGTACAGCGCCGCGAAAGCGCGCTGCTCGGCGCTCGGCGCACCGGCCAGCGGCGATGCGGAGTAGACGTCTCCCGCGGAGGCGCCGCCGGCGACGGCGAGAATCGCCGGCGACAGGATCCCCGACGAGCCCAGAATCGGGACGGTCAGGCCCAGCGTGCGTGCCGCCTTGATCGCAAGGCCGGGCGTCGTGGTCGCGCCCCACAGGATGACGGCGTCGGGCTTGGCATCGCGCAGCTTGACGATCTGCGCGGTGAAATCGGTCGCGGTGCCGGGGTAGCTTTCGTCGCCGACGACCTGCATGCCGAGCGTCTTCGCTTCGGCGGCCGCGATCGCCGAGCCGCCGCTGCCGTACAAGTTCTCGTCGTGCAGCACGGCGACGCTCTTGGCGTGCAGCCGGTTCTTGGCGAACGTGAGCAGCGCGATCGCCTCGAGCTGGTCGCGTGGGTTCACCTCGAACACGTTCTTCGCGACGCCGCTGCGCGTGCGCCACAGCGACTCGGTCGGCGTCGAGTAGAGCTGCAGCACGTTCGCGGCACCGGTGACGCGAGCGACGGCGGCGCTCGTGTCGGTGCGCGTTCCGCAGAAGATCGCGACGTGACCGCTCGCGATCATTTGCGTCGCCAGCTGCGCGGCGACGTCCGGCTTGGCGCCGTCGTCGACGACGTCGAACTGGATCGGGCGGCCGTTGATGCCGCCGTGCGCGTTGACCTCGCGCTCGGCGAGCTTCACGGCGTTCGACTCGGGCACGCCGAGCGGAGCCGACGGGCCGCTGGTGGACAGGATCGCCGCGAGCTTGATGGGCTCGGGCGCCGCGCCGCTCGGCAGCGCCGAGGCGCCGGCGACGAGAGAGACCATGCACGCTGCGGCCGCGATCGATCTGCGCATACGCATCCTCCGGGCAGGAGTCGAAAGTCCGGTGGAGCCGAACGTAGCACCACGCGAAGAGTTCTGTCAAACAACCTTTTACCCCGGACGAGGTTTCCATGCCGACCGCCATCGACGTCGACGCGCTGTCCGCAATCGACGTCCACGTGCACGCGCACGCAGCCGAAGGGGAGACGACACAGGCCGCGGCCGCCGCGCGCCGGTACTTCGGCGAGACGAAGGTGCCGCTCGGGCTCGACGACGTCGCGGCGTACTACCGCGAACGGAACATGGCGTGCGTCGTGTTCACCGTCGACGAGCGGCTGACGGGGCGCGAAGCCGTGCCCAACGACGACGTCCTGGCGGCGGCGGCCGCGCACGCCGACGTGCTGATCCCCTTCGCGAGCGTCGACCCGACGCGCGGGCCCGGCGCGCTCGACGAGGCGCAGCGCCTGATCGCCAAAGGCGTGCGCGGGTTCAAGCTGCACCCGCCGCTGCAGCAATTCGAGCCCAACGACCGGCGGATCTACCCGTTCTACGAGCTCGTGCAGGCCGCGCGGCTGCCCGTCATCTTCCACACGGGGCACAGCGGCATCGGAACGGGCATGCGCGGCGGCGGCGGCGTGCGTCTGAAGTACGGGCACCCGATGCTCATCGACGACGTCGCCGTCGACTTTCCGGACCTGCCGATCGTGATGGCGCACCCGTCGTTCCCGTGGCAGGACGAGGCGATCTCCGTGTGCCTGCACAAGCCGCTCGTGTACATCGATCTGTCCGGCTGGTCGCCCAAGTACTTCTCGCCGGCGCTGGTGCAGTACGCGGGCACGCTGTTGCGCGAGAAGGTGCTGTTCGGGTCAGACTACCCGATGATCACGCCCGATCGCTGGCTGAGCGACTTCGCGGCGCTGCCGATCCGCGACGAGGTGCGGCCGCTGATCCTCAAGGAGAACGCCGCGCGCCTGCTCGGCCTTCGCCCGGGCTGACCGCTCCGGCGGCCAAACGGTTCAGCGCGGCGATGAGCCGCTGGCGCTCGAGCGGCGTCATCAGCTTCGTGAGACGCCGTTCGAGGCGGTCGTGCATGCGGCGCGCGCGCGTCAGGAGCCGTTTTCCCTCGTCGGTCAGGTGCAGCCCGTTCGCACGCCCGTCGCGCGCGACGCGGCGCAGCAGTCCTCGCCGCTGCAGGCTGTCGAGCAGCGGCACGAAGTTCGCCTTCTGAATGCCGAGCGCGGCGCACGCGCTCGACTGCAGCACGCCCGGGTTGGCGTCGACGACCGTGAGCACGGAGAAGTGCGCGGGGCGCAGGTCGAGCTCGGCGAGCGCTTCGATGAAGTCGCCGAACACCTTGAGCTGCGCGCGCCGCAGCGCGTAGCCGAGGTACTCGGTGAGCGGCCCGAACTCGCCGGCGACTTCGGGAACGAGCGCGTCCATCGCGCGGTCCCTTCGCGCCGGAACGCCTTGACCCCGGCCGGGCTTCATGGTTATATGCCATAATAGATGCTGCCGGCATCCCTCGGTTTCAGCCGCGACGGCGACGTGGGCGTCGTCGAGTTGCGGCGCGTCGCGAAGCGGAACGCGCTCGACGACGAGACGGTGCTCGGTCTCGAACGGCTCGTGTCGCAGCCGCCCGACGGCGTCGGCGCGCTCGTGCTGTGCGCCGCGGGCGACCATTTCTCCGCCGGGCTCGATCTGTCCGACGTGCAGACGCGCGACCTGCGCGCCTCGATCGCGCACTCGCGGTCGTGGCACCGCGCGTTCGAGGCGATCGAGCTCGGCACGCTTCCCGTCGTCGCGGCGATGCAGGGCGCGACGATCGGCGGCGGGCTCGAGCTCGCCGCCGCATGTCACGTGCGCGTCGCGGAGCGCTCCGCGTTCTACGCGCTCCCCGAGGGCCAGCGTGGCATCTTCCTCGGCGGCGGCGGCTCCGTGCGCCTGCCACGGCTGATCGGCACGGCGCGCGTGATGGACATGCTGCTGACCGGGCGCGTCTACGACGCCGCGGAAGGGCACGCGCTGGGGATCAGCGGGTACCTCGTCGACGACGGCGCGGGACGCACGAAGGCCGTCGAGCTCGCGCACCGCATCGCGGCGAACGCGCCGTTCTCGAACTTCGCGATCCTCCAAGCGCTCCCGCGCATCGCGGACGCATCGCCCGCGATCGGATACTTCGCCGAAGCGCTCGTCGCCGGCGCCGCCGCTACCGACGCCGAGGCGAAGCACCGCGTCCAGGCCTTCCTCGACAAGCGCGCGGCAAAGGTGACGAAGACATGAAGATTGCGGGCAGCACGGCCGTCGTCACGGGCGGCGCCTCCGGACTCGGTGCCGCGACCGCGCGCCGCTTCGCCGCGCTCGGCGCGCGCGTGGGCGTGCTCGATCGCGACGGCGAGCGCGCGCAGGCGGTCGCGTCGGAGATCGGCGGCCTCGCGGCCGCGTGCGACGTCGCCGACCCCGACGGCGTGGCGGCCGCGCTGGACACGCTGCGCGCGCAGCACGGCGTCGCGCGCATCGTCGTGAACTGCGCGGGAATCGGCACGGCGCGCCGGATGATCGGACGCGACGGCCCCATGCCGCTGCCGGACTTCGAACGCGTCGTGCGCGTCAACCTCTTCGGCACGTTCAACGTCACGCGGCTCGCCGCGCAGCCGCTGACGGCGCTCGAGCCGCTCGACGGCGGCGAGCGCGGCGTGATCGTCATGACGGCGTCGGTGGCTGCGTTCGAAGGCCAGATCGGTCAAGCCGCGTACGCGGCGTCCAAGGGCGGCATCGTCGCGCTCACGCTGCCGCTCGCCCGCGAGCTCGCGCAGTTCGGCGTGCGCGTGCTGACGATCGCGCCCGGCCTGTTCGAGACGCCGCTGCTGGGCGAGCTGCCGCCCGAGGCGCAGGCGTCGCTGGGCGCGTCGATCCCGTTCCCCAAACGTCTGGGTTCCGCGGACGAGTACGCACAGCTCGTCGTCGCGTGCTGCGAGAACGCGTTCCTGAACGGCGAGACGATCCGCCTCGACGGCGCGTTGCGCATGGCGCCGCGCTGACGGCGATGGCGACGCGAAGCGCGGCGCGCGTCCTCCGATCCGGCGTCCCGCTGCAACCGTATCCCGAGCGCGTCACGGACGACCTCGTGCGATGGGCGCGCCAGACGCCGCACGCGACGTTTCTCGCCGAGCGCGACGGTGACCGCTGGCGTACGATCGCATACGCCGACATGCTCGAACGGGTGCGCCGCATCGGCGGCGCGCTGCTCGCGATGGGCGGCTCGCTGCAGCGCCCGCTCGCGATCCTCGCGGAGAACGGCATCGACCACGCGGCGGTCGCTCTCGGCGCGATGTACGCCGGCGTTCCGGCGTCCCCGATCTCGACCGGATACGTGCGCGCCGGCGCCGATCCCGCGCGCCTCGCCGCGGTCATCGCGGTGCTGCAGCCGTTCGCCGCGTTCGTGCCGGAAGCGGCGTGCGCGGCGCGCTTCGCGGACGCCGTCCCGGCCGTTCCCGTGATCGTCGACGCGCGCGCGCTCGACGGCGATCCCGGCTCCGCCGACCGCGCGCACGAGGTGCTCACGCCCGACGCGATCGCGAAGATCCTGTTCACGTCCGGCTCCACGGGCACGCCGAAAGGCGTGATGACGACGCACCGCATGCTCGCGTCGAACCAGACGATGGTGCAGCAGATCTGGCCGCACGTGATGGAGTCGCTCGTGATGGTCGACTGGGCACCGTGGAGTCACACCGCGGCGGGCAACAAGACGTTCGGCATGATCCTGCGCAGCGGCGGCACGATGTACGTCGACGCGGGGAAGCCCGCGCCCGGCGCGTTCGACGAGACGCTGCGCAACCTGCGCGAGATCGCGCCGACGTACTACTTCAACGTGCCGCGCGGCTGGACGCTGCTGCTCGAAGCGTTCGAGCGCGACGACGCGCTCGCGGCGACGTTCTACTCGCGCATGACGATGATGCTCAACGCCGGCGCCGCGATTCCGGAATCGACGCGCGCGCGCCTCGCCGCGATCGGACGCCGGCACGCCGGTGACCGCGAGATTCCGGTCGTCTCCGCGTGGGGTTTGACCGAGACGGCGCCAATGGCGACGGCCGTCTGGGGAGCGCGCCCGGCGGCGCACGAGACGATCGGCACGCCGGTGCCCGGGGTCGAGATCAAGCTCGCGCCGTTCGAGGACCGCTTCGAGCTGCGGGTCAAAGGCCCGACCGTCACGCCCGGCTACTGGCGCGATCCCGCCGCGACCGCGGCCGCGTTCGACGACGAAGGTTTCTTCAAGACCGGCGACGCCGGCGCGCTGCTCGACGAGAGCGATCCGTCGCGCGGAATCGTGTTCGGCGGGCGCATCAGCGAGAATTTCAAGCTCTCGTCAGGAACGTGGGTCAACGCGGGGCTGCTGCGCCTCGACGTGATCGAAGCCGGCGAAGGCGCGATCGAGGACGTCGTGTTCGCGGGCGCCGACCGCGACGCGATCGCCGCGATCGTCTTCGCGTCGCGCGGCGTCGCCGGCGCTGCGACGGTGGTACGCGACGCGCTCGCGCGGCACAACGCGCAAAGTTCCGCGTCGTCGACGCGCGTCGCGCGCGCGATCATCGCGGCGGACCCGCCGGACGGCATGCGCGGAGAGATCACCGACAAAGGCTCGGTGAACCAGCGCCGCGTGCTGGCAAACCGCGCCAACCTCGTCGCGCGGCTGTACGCCGGCGCGCCCGATGATGACGTGATCGTGCTGTAGCGTTCGCCTTCGACGACCCTTCGACACCCTTCGACAAGCTCAGGGTGACAGGGTGACGGGGTGATGAGGGAGGTGGGCCGGGCGCTTAGGCGATTTCGAACAACGCGGCCGCGCCTTGGCCGCCGCCGATGCACATCGTGACGACGACGCGCTTCGCGCCCCGGCGTTTGCCTTCGATCAGCGCGTGGCCCGTCATACGGGCGCCGCTCATCCCGTACGGGTGGCCGATCGAGATCGCGCCGCCGTCGACGTTGTAGCGCTCGAGCGGGATGCCGAGCCGCTCGCGGCAGTACAGCGCCTGCACCGCGAACGCTTCGTTGAGCTCCCACAGGTCGATGTCGTCGACCGTCAGGCCCATGCGCTCGAGCAGCCGCGGGATCGCGAACACCGGACCGATGCCCATCTCGTCCGGCTCGAGCCCGCTCACCGCCATGCCGCGAAAGAACCCGAGCGGCTCGATGTTGCGCTGCTCCGCGAGCTTCGCGTCCATCACGACGCACGCCGACGCGCCGTCGGAAAGCTGGCTCGCGTTGCCCGCGGTGATGAAGTGCTGCGGACCGCGCACGGGCGCGAGCTTCGCGAGGCCTTCGGCGGTCGTGTCGGGACGATTGCCCTCGTCCTTGGCGAGCACGACCTCCTCGTAGGTGAACTCCGGCTCACCCTTCGACGAACTCAGGGTGACATCGCTTTTGATCGCGACTTTCTTGCGCGTCGGCATCGGCACGATCTCGGCGTCGAACCGGCCCGCTTCTTGCGCCGCGGCGGTGCGCTGCTGGCTGATCAGCGCGTACGCGTCCTGCCGCTCGCGGCTCACGCCGTAGCGCTGCGCGACGACGTCGGCCGTTTCGATCATCGACATCCACAGGTCGGGTTTGTGGTCGGCGAGATACGGCTCGCGCAGGTGGCTGCGGTTCGCGGTCGGCTGCACGAGGCTGATCGATTCGACGCCGCCCGCGACCATCGCCGGTACGCCGTCGACGATGACGCGCTGTGCGGCGAACGCGATCGCCTGGAGGCCCGAGCTGCAGAAGCGGTTGATCGTCGTGCCCGCCGTCGTGACGGGCAGGCCGGCGCGAATCGCGGCGATGCGCGCGACATTGTGGCCCGTCGCGCCTTCCGGCTCCGCGCAGCCGAGGATGACGTCCTCGATCTCCGCGGGATCGAGCCCGCTGCGCTTGACGGCGTGCTCGATCACGTGGCCCGCGATCGTCGCGCCGTGCGTGTCGTTGAACGCGCCGCGGAAGGCCTTCCCGATCGGCGTGCGCGCCGTCGACACGATCGCCGCCTCACGCACGTGTCGTCCTCCCGTCATGCTGAGCTTGTCGCTTGTCATCCTGAGCTTGTCGAAGGACGATCGCCGCTTCACGCACGGACGGCCTCCTTCGCGTTGCGCTGCGCTGCGAACGTGTCCCCGGCGTCGGCGAGGCGCCGCAGCAGCGGTGCGGGCGCGAGAATCTCGCCGTGCTCACGCGCGAAGGCGTCGAGACGGTCGACGATCGTGCGCAAGCCGACCGAGTCGGCCCACCGCAGCGGGCCGCCGCGAAACGCCGGGAAGCCGTAGCCGTACACCCAGACGACGTCGACGTCGCCGGGGCGCGCGGCGATGCCCTCGTCCAGAATCTTCGCGGCCTCGTTGACGAGCGGGTACATGCATCGCTCGAGAATCTCCGCGTCGCCGATCTCGCGCTGCGCGATCCCGGCCTCGGACGCGCACGCGCGCACGATGTCGTCGACCGCGGGATCGGGGATCGGCGCGCGACTGCCGGACTCGTACCGGTAGTAGCCCGCACCGGTCTTCTGACCGAAGCGCCCGATCTCGCACAGCCGGTCGGCGACCTTCGAGTAGCGGCCTTCGGGCGGGTATTCCGCGTGCCGGCGCTTGCGAATGCGCCAGCCGACGTCGAGTCCTGCGAGGTCGCCCATGGCGAACGGCCCCATCGGAAAGCCGAAATCCTTGATGACCTTGTCGATCCGGTGCGGCGGCGCGCCCTCTTCGAGCAAGAACCCGGCTTGGCGCGTGTACGCGTACAGCATGCGGTTGCCGATGAAGCCGTCGCAGTTGCCGGCGACCACGCCGACCTTCTTGAGCTGCTTCGCGACCGCGAGCGCACGCGCGACCGTGGCGTCGGACGTGCGCGCTCCCCGGACGATCTCGAGCAGCTTCATCACGTTCGCCGGGCTGAAGAAGTGCATGCCGACCACGTCCGCGGGCCGCGCGGTCGCAGAGGCGATCGCGTCGACGTCGAGCGTCGACGTGTTCGTCGCGAGCAGCGCGCCGGGCCGCGCGATGCGGTCGAGCGCGCGGAACACCTCCTGCTTGACGTCCATCTCCTCGAACACGGCCTCGATGACGAGGTCGACGTCCGCGGCGGCGTCGAGCGACGTGGCGAACGCGATGCGCGCGATGCGCGCGTCGTGCTCGCTTTGGGAGAGCTTGCCCTTGCGCATCGTCGCGCCGTAGTTGCCCGCGATGATGCCGCGCGCGCGCTCGAGCAGATCGGGCTGCAGGTCGACCAGCGTGACCTGCACGCCCGCGTTCGCGCACGCCATCGCGATTCCGGTGCCCATCGTGCCGCCGCCGATCACGGCGGCCGTCTTCACCGGCGGCGGCACCGCTACGCCGGCGGGCGGCTTCGCCGCCTCGCGCTCCGCGAAGAAGACGTGGATGCGCGCTTTCGATTGCTCGGATGCGAGCAGGTCGACGAAGCGCTCGCGCTCGCGCACCAGACCGTCGGCGAAGGGCAGCGCGACCGCGTCTTCGACGCAGTCGATCGCGCGGTGCTCGGCGAGGCCGCCGCGCGCCTCGGGCTGCGCGCGCTCGCGCGCCGCGGCGATCGCAGCGGGGTCCGGCGCGGCAGGCAGCGCGGAGACGCGCCGCCGCGGCGAGGCCGCCAGCTCGCGCGCGAGTGCGACGGCCGCGTCCACGGCATCGCCGTCCGCGACGCGGTCGACGAGCCCCAGCTCCGCCGCGCGCGCCGCGCCGACCGGCTCGCCCGTGAGGATCATCGCGAGCGCGTCGCGCACGCCGATCAGCCGCGGCAGCCGCTGCGTGCCGCCCGCGCCCGGCAGCAGTCCCCGCGTGATCTCCGGCAGCGCCAGCCGTGCGCCGCCGGCCGCGACGCGCGCGTCGCACGCGAGCGCGACCTCGAGGCCGCCGCCCATTGCGACGCCCTCGATCGCCGCGACGACCGGCTTCGCGGACGCCTCGAGCGCCTCGATGAGGTCGCGCGTGTGCGGTCGCGGCGGCGGCGTGACCCCGAACGTCTTCATGTCCGCGCCCCCGCTGAACGTCCCGCGCGCTCCGGCGAGCACGATCGCGCGCACCGCGGGATCGTTCGCAGCCGACCGCAGAGCCTCCAGCAGCGGCGCGACCGCTGCCGGCCCGAGCGCGTTCACGGGCGGGTTGTCGATCCGCAGGACGGCGACGCCGTCCCGGATCGTCGAATGTTTTTCCACGGCGACCTCCGGGCGCGGCCCTTCGCGCGGCCCTCGGAGGCACCCTGTGATTCGGAAAAACTGCTTATCGCATGAGGATGTCAGCCGTCCCGGGACGAAAAGCCCTTACCGCACGTTGCAAGAATGCCCCCTGTTCATTTGACAGAGGGAGGTACCGGATGGTACTCCTTGCGTAATACATTCGGACGAGGCAAGAAATTTCGGTCACATTCGGGCTGGGACGCCGATGCGAAAGAAGCAACGCCGCTGCCCCTTGTAATCGATTTCTCGCCTTTCCCACTGTGGAGGCCCTATTTTGACGATTCCAAGCCTGACGGCGTCAGTGCGCGCGGCGTTCGCCGCGACGGCGCTGATCCTCGCGGGTACCGCGGCTGCGAACGCGCAGACCGCCCCCGCCGACCAGATGAGCCCGGCACCGGCGGCGACGCCGGCCGGCCAGACCAACGGACCCGCACCGCAGCAGCCCTCGAGCGGCACCAACCCGAGCGGCGGCCCGTCCCAAGCGCACGGCCCGGTCGGCCCCGCGCCGCTGAGCCACATGCCGATCATCGACCTCGTCGCGACGTTCACGCAGCCGGCCTATTACGGCAACCGGAACGCGCTGCCGGTGACCGGCGTGAGCCCGATCAACCAGTACGATCCGCTCGACATCGGCGGCACGGTCCGCATCCCGGTGACGCGTAAGCTCAACCTGCTGTTCGACCGCATCACCGAAGGCACGCTCAACCAGCCGCTCGAGTGCGTGCTGCAGCCGAGCGCGCCCGGCGGTGCCGCGGCGCGCGTTTGCCCGAGCGACAGCCGCGACATCCTGCTCCAGTACCATGCGACGTACGCGTTCGACCGCTACATCACGCTCGACGTCGGCGACTCGTACCGCCACCGCATCTGGAGCAACGGCGGCAACGGCGTGAGCACCGTGCCGTACCTGTGCAACAACAACGGGCAGTCGTTCGGCTCGAACTGCACGGTCAACTCGACCGAGCATCACTTCGGGTACGCCGGCCTGAGCTACACGACGAAGCCCTGGCACGACCTGTGGAACAGCCAGTTCTCGTTCGCGGAGACGGTCGACACGCAAGCCGTCGATCACCATGTGACGATGGTCTGCTCCGCGGCGCTGCGCACGTTCTTCCCGACGCAGCTCAGCTGCCCGAACGGGAACGGGAACGTCGGGTACTTCGACGAGAACCCCGGCACGAACCGCTACTACGAGACGACGCAGGGCGTGACGTGGATTCTTCCGGTCGACATCAAGCACGGCACGACGTTCACGCTGAACGAGCGCTGGGGCGCGCTGAACTTCTACGAGAACCCGACGATCAACCCGGTGTTCGGGACGACGACGGGCGAGCCGTACCGCTGGGCCTCGGCGCTCACGTACCAGATCAACAAGCGCTTCAGCCCGGGCTTCACGCTGGCGATGCGTCACTCGGACTTCCACTCGCTCTCCACGCAAGGGACGCCGTTCGTGGCTCCCAACTCGATCCACGTCGGATCGTGGGACGTGATCGGCACGTTCCACCTCGACACGAACAGCTGGTTCCACTAGTCGCGTTCGGGCTTCGCCCGAGCCCCTTCTAGCGGCCAGCGCAGGAAATAAAGAGCTCGGGGCTTGTGCTCCGGGCTCTTTTTTTCAGTAGCCGAGGTACGATCGCCGGATGCGCTCGTCGCTGCGCAGCTCTTCGGTCGTGCCGGACAGCGCGACGCGTCCCGTTTCGAGCACGTACGCACGATGCGCCGTCGCCAGCGCGACCGTCGCGTTCTGCTCGGCGACGACGATCGTGACGCCGTCGCGCTCGTTGATCGTGCGCAGCAGCGCGAAGATGTCGTGCACGATCTTCGGTCCGAGCCCGAGCGACGGCTCGTCCAGGAGCAGCAGCTGCGGCTCGAGCATCAGCGCGCGCGCGATCGCGAGCATCTGCTGCTCGCCGCCGCTGAGCGTGCCCGCCGGCTGGTCCACCCGATCCGCAAGCCACGGAAAGTACGCGTTCACGCGCGCGGTGCGCTCGCGCAGCTTCGCGCGGTCGCGCTCGACGTAGCCGCCCAGCTGCAGGTTCTCGCGCACGGTCAGCGAGCTGAGCGTGCCGCGGCCCTCGGGGACGTGCGCGATGCCCAGCCGCGCCACGTCCTCGGGCGCCATGCCGCGCAGCGAACGCCCCGCGTACGTCACCTCGCCGGTCGTCTTGATCGCGCCGGTCAGGGCGCGCAGCGTGCTCGTCTTGCCGGCGCCGTTGGCACCGAGCAGCGCGACGATTCCGCCGCGCGGCACGTCGATGTCGATCCCGTGGACCGCTTCAATCTCGCCGTAGCGCGCGCGCAGGCCGCGCGCGACCAGCAGCGAGCCGTCAGACGCCGCCAAGGTACGCCTCGATGACGCTGGGGTCGCGCTGCACGACCTCCGGCGGGCCGTCGGCCAGCTTGCGGCCGGTGGCGAGCACGACGATGTGGTCGGACACGCTCATCACGAGCTGCATGTGGTGCTCGACCATGAGCACGGTCGTGGCGAACTCCGCGGCGATGCGCTTGATGCCCGTGCCCAGCGCCGCGACCTCCTCGTGGCTCAATCCCGCGGCGGGCTCGTCGAGCAGCAGCAGCTCCGGTTTGGCCATCAGCGCGCGCGCGAGCTCGATCGTCTTGCGCGTGCCGAACGGCAAGCCGAGCACCGGACGGTGCGCGAACGCGGCAAGGTCCAGCCGCTCGAGAATCTCCATGGCCTCGAGCGCCGCGGTCCGTTCTTGCCGCCAGGCGCCGAGCACGCCGGGACGGCGGGCGTGCCCGCCGACGAGCACGTTGTCGAGCGTGGTCATGTGATCGAACAGCGCCACGTTCTGGAACGTGCGCGCGATCCGGCGGCGCGCGACCTGGTGCGGCGGGCAGCGCAGCAGGTCGTCGCCTTTGAAGAGCACCTCACCGGACGTGGGCTGGTAGAGGCGCGTGATGCAGTTGAAGCACGTCGTCTTGCCGGCGCCGTTCGGGCCGATCAAGCCGGTGATGTGCCCTTCGACCACGTCGAAGGACACATCGCTCAGCGCGGTGATGCCGCCGAACCGGATCGTCAGGTTCCGAACGGCCAGCAGCGGCGGCGCCACGCGCTATTTCGTTGCTGCCATGGTCAGGTTGCGCGTGTCGGTGAGAACGCCGGTCGGCGACCAGTCGGTGTTCAGCCACTTCGCCGTGATCATCTGGGTGATCGGGAAGCGGAAGCCGGGCTGCGTGCGAATCACGACGCCGGGATACACCAGGGGGTTGTCCTTCTCGACGAGGTTCGTCGCCACGTCCATGACCTTCTTGCGCGTGAGGTCCTTGCCCGCGCGCTTGAGCACGTCGACCATCGTGTACGCGATCGACACGCCGTACAGATAGTTCCCGTCTTCCTTGTCCGCCGAGGGGAGATACTTGGTCATGATCTCCTCGTACAGCTTCATACCGGGGTCCGACGCGTACCGCGCGTGGTTCGCCGGGTCCTTGAGGTAGTACGTCGTGATGATGCCGTTGACGGCTGCCGGACCGCCGGCTTTCATCGCGGCGCGCATGTACGGGATCGCGTTCGCGACGTTGTTCAGGTAGATCACCGGGTGCCACGACTGCTGCGCGACGGCGACCATCGACTGGATCGCGAACTTCGGCGTCGCGAAGATCATCAGCGTGTCGCAGCCCGCGGCCTTGAGCGTCGAGATCTGCGAGCTGACGTTCGGGTCGCTCGTCTCGTACGACGCCATCTTCACGATCAGGTTCTGATGCGATCCCAGACCCTTCTTGAGCCCGGCGTTCATGTCTTCGCCGTAGTCGTCGTTCTGGTAGATGACGCCGATCTTCGCCTTGGGATGCTCGCGCAGGACGTCCTGCGCGTACAGGATCGACTCGGCTTGATAGTCGGGCTGCCAGCCGATCGTCCACGGGAACTGCTTGTAGTCTTTGCCCCACGTCGTCGCGCCGGTCGCGACGAAGAGCTGCGGTACGCCCTGCTGGTTCAGGTACGGGCGGATCGCCGTATTCACCGCGGTGCCGAGCGTGTCAAAAATCGCGAAGACGTGCTCCTGCTCGACGAGCTGGTGCACGAGCTGCACGGCCTGCGGCGGGCTGTATCCGTCGTCCTTGTCGATCCACTTGATCTTGCGGCCGTTCACGCCGCCGTGGTCGTTCACGTAGTCGAAGTACGCGCCGATGCCCTTGCCGATCGCGCCGTACGCCGACGCCGGTCCGCTGAACGGATGCGTGCCGCCGAGGATGATCTCGGTGTCCGAAACGCCGGGGTCCGCCGCAGCGGCCGGCGCGAGCGTGCTCGTCGTCACGGCGAGCATGAAGGTCGCTGCAAGCAATCCGCGTGCAGCATTCCTGACGGTTGGTCTCACTCGGTACCTCCTGGTGCTCGCGCTCGTCGCGCGATGGTGGGCTGGCGTACGAGACCGACGATCCCGCCGACGATCCCGTTGGGGACGAAGAGCATCACGAGAATGAGCGCGACGCCGTAGACGACGCTCGGCGCCGCGGCGTTGAGCTGCTGCGCGACGAGCGGCAGGAACTCGACGACGACGCCGCCGGCGAGCGCGCCCCAGAACGTCCAGATTCCGCCCAGCACCGCGCCGATCAGCAGCGTGATCGAGAGCGCGAAACTGAACGTGTCGGGACTGACGTACGCGGTCGGAATCGCGTAGAACGCACCGGCGACGCCGGCGAGCACGGCGCTCCATCCGAAGGCGAGCGTCTTGTAGACGTACGGGTTCACGCCGAACGACACCGCAGCGACGGGATTGTCGCGCAGCGCGCGCAGCGCCCGCCCGAACTTGCCGCGCACGAGCAGCGCCGACGCGAGGAACGCGAGCCCGGCGACCGCCCACGCGACGTAGTACAGCCAGCGCTGGCCGTCCAGCGGGATCCCGGCCGGTGCGCTCACCGGCTTGAGCGAGAGCCCGTTGAAGCCGCCGGTGACCGACTTGAAGTGCTTGAGGAACGACGGCGTCGCCACGGCCAGCGCGAAGGTCGCGAGCGCGAGATACACGCCGGCGAGGCGCAGCGCGATCAGCCCGAACACGAGGCCGAACGCGCCGCAGGCGAGCGCGGCGATCGGCACCCCGGCCCAGTACGGCCAGCCCGCGGACTGCGCGAGCACCGCGACGACGTATCCGCCGAGCGCCATGAACGCGCCGTGACCGAGCGAGATCTGGCCGTTCATCCCGGTCAGCACGATGAGCCCGAGGATCGCGATCGCGTACGCGGCGACGAAGATCAAATCGAACACGGCGAACGACGGGACGATCCACGGCAGCACCGCGATCAGGACGACGGCCAGGCCGACCCGTACGGCGACTGCGCGGGTCGGCACTAGACGCGCTGAACCGCGGCGCGTCCGAACAGGCCGGACGGACGCACCACCAGGACGAGGACGATGATCGCCAGCGCGGCTGCAAGCCGCAGCTCGTTTCCGATCCAGTCGACGTACGTGCCGAGCAGATTGATCACCACGCCCAGGATCAGTCCCCCGACGACCGCACCGATCGGGCTGTCGACCCCGCCGAGCACCGCCGCCGCGAACGCATACACGACGACGCTCTGCATCATGTTCGGCTCGAGGAACACGACCGGGGCAACCATGATGCCCGCGATTGCGCCGACGACCGCCGCGAGGCCCCAGCCGAGGGCGAGCATCCAGCCGACGCGAACGCCGAGCACGCGGCTCTGCTCCGGATAGAGCGCCGCCGCGCGCATCGCCAGGCCGAGTTTCGTCTTCTGAAAGAACAGCGAGATCAACGTCAGCGTGATCATCGAGACGACGATGACGCCGATGTCCTGCGCCGAGAACCCCACGCCGGCGATCTGCAGCGGCGTTGTCGGGAACGGCGTCGGGAACGGCTTGACGATGTAGCCCCAAATCCATCCGGCCAGCCCGTTGATGGAGATGAACAGCCCGAGCGTGACGATGACGACGGTCAGCTGGTTCGCACGCTCGACCGGGCGGATCACCACGCGCTCGAGCGCGACGCCGATCGCGAACGCGATCACGACCGTGAGCGCGAAGGCGCCCCAGATCGGCACGCCCATCTGCACGAGCTGCCACGCGACGAACGTGGTGAACATCGCGACCTCGCCCTGAGCGAAGTTGATGATGCCCATCGCGCGGTAGATCAAGACCAGCGCGAGCGCCAAGCTCGCGAAGATCGAACCCGTGGCCAAACCGCTGACGATTTGCTGAGCGAGGTCGTGCAAGTCCGGAAAAGTGCTTCGTCGGACGGGAGCTTTCCTTCGCTGCGCGCGAACCGCCCGCGCAGGAAACTTGCGCTCTACGCGCGGACGGGCTCGCCCCGGTCGGCCTCGAGGAACACGCGGAGCGCGGCCTGCACGCCGGTGCCCGCATGCACGGGTGCGCCCGCCTCGAGCAGGGCGATCTCGAGCGCACCGAGCGCGCCGAGGATGTCGGTCTGCGAGAGGTCGCCCATCGTTCCGATGCGGACGATCGTGCCTTTGAGCGACTGCTGCCCGCCGCCGATGATGACGCCGCGCGACTCGCGCAGGCTCTTGCGGATCGCGTCCCCGTCGACGCCCTCCGGCAGCGCGATCGCGACGACCGTCGGCGAGTGGGCGCCGGGCCGCGAGAACGTGCGCAGACCCAGCGCTTCGGCGGCCGCGCGCACCGCGGCGGCGTACCGCGCGTGGCGCGCGTGGACCGAGGCGGCGCCGGCGCGCTCGAACTCGTCGAGCGCCGCGTCGAGCGCGAACACGATCGACACCGGCGGCGTCCACGGCGTCTGGCCGAGCGCAGCGAAGTCCCGCGCCTTCTTCAGGTCGAAGTAGAAGCGCTGCGCGCCGGCGTTCGATGCGATGCGCGCCCACGCGCGTTCCGCCACCGCGACCATCGCGAGCCCGGGCGGCGCGGCGAGGGCCTTCTGCGAGGCGGTCACGACGATGTCGAAGCCCCAGGCGTCCATCTCGAAGGCGCTCGCGGCAAGCCCGCTGACGGAATCGACCACGGTGAAGACGTCGTGGCCGCGCAACGCGTCCGCGATCGCGGCCATGTCGTTCTGCACGCCCGTGGACGTCTCGTTGTGCGTGAGCAGCACGCCGTCGTACGGGGCGGCGCCCTCACCGAGGCGCGAGCGCAACGCCGCGGGGTCGAGCGCGGCACCCCAGGGCGTCTCGAGCACGTCGACCTCGCAGCCGAAGCCGCGCGCGATTGCGATCAGCCGCTGGCCGAAGACGCCGATCGGGCACGCCAACACGCGGTCGCCCGGTCCGAACAGGTTGCCGACCGCCGCTTCCAGACCTCCGGTGCCGGACGCGCCGAGCAGCAGCACGTCGGCGTTCGCGGTCCCGAACACCGGCCGCATTCGCGCCGCGAGCCGGTCGAGCAGCGCTTTGAACTCCGGGCCGCGGTGATCGATCATCGGCTTCGCGCCCGCCGCGAGCACCGGCTCGGCGACGGTGACGGGACCGGGAATGAACAAGAGGTTCTTCGACAAAGCTCGCTCCGGCGGGATTCGGCGTTCGGCGGTGTATTCGACACGCGATGGAGTCCCCCGGTCGCCGCATCCGGCTGACGGCATATTCGTCCTGCGCGGGTTGAGCTGGTAAAGTCGGCGCCGCCGACCTGGCGCAGGTCCTGCGCCGCTTGCCACCCGTCACGGACCCCAACGTGCTCGTCGCACACGCGACGAACGACGATGCCGGCGTCTACCGCCTCACCGCCGATCTGGCGCTCGTCCAGACGGTGGACTTCTTCACGCCCGTCGTCGACGACCCGTACGACTTCGGGCGCATCGCGGCCGCGAACGCGCTCAGCGACGTCTACGCCATGGGCGGCACGCCGCTGACGGCCCTGAACATCGCGGCGTTCCCCGTCGAAGAGCTCGGCACCGAGGTCCTCGCGCGCATCCTCGAAGGCGGCGCCGCCGTCGCGGCCCAGGCCGGCGTGACGATCCTGGGCGGGCACACGATCAAGGACGACGAGCCCAAGTACGGATTGGCCGTCACTGGAACCATTGCCGTGGATCGTGTCGTTAGAAACGGCGGAGCCCGTCCCGGTGACCTGCTGCTTCTCTCTAAACCCGTCGGGACGGGTGTCCTCACGACCGCGCTCAAGCGCGAGCTGATCGGCGATGACGCTCTCGAGCCCGCGATCCGCTCGATGGTGCGGCTGAACGACCGAGCAGCTCTCGCGATGGTCGCGCACGGTGCGCATGCGGCGACCGACGTGACGGGATACGGCGTCGTCGGGCACGCCGGCGAGATGGCGCGCGCATCGGGCGTCGCTCTCGCCATCGACGCGCGGCGCGTGCCGCTGTTCGACGGCGTGCTCGAGCTGATCGCGCGCGGCGCGGTCGCCGGCGGATCGCGCGACAATCGCGCCGAGCACGCGGCGTTCGCGCGCTACGGCGACGAGGTGAGCGACGCGATGCGCCTTGCGCTCTCGGACGCGCAGACCTCGGGCGGCCTGTTGATCGCGATCTCGCCGGCCGGCGCCGCGGGCGTGCTCGCCGACCTGGCCGACCTCGACGGCGTCGCGGTCATCGGCGAAGTCCTCGACGGGCCGTCCGGAGCCGTGCTGGTGCGCTGAGGAAGCCCGCGGGCGCGCGCCGGCGGGGTACGTTCACGGAGACCCGGCCGCTCACCGCGGTACGCCTCGCGGAAATCCGGCGGCCGGTCTGCGGGTGACTTGTGCTCACGACGTTCGCCGGACGGCCCGGCGCGAGAAACGACGACCGAATCTGCTGGATCCATGCCGGCACGCACAAGACCGGCACCACGTCGATCCAAGCGTTCCTGGGCGAGAACGAGCCGGCGCTGGCGGCGAGCGGCGTGCTCATCCCGCGCACGGGCCGGGTCGATTCGGCGCTCGGCGCGCACCACAACGTCGCGTGGCAGCTCAACGGCGACCCGCGCTTCGACGCGGCGCGCGGCGGCGTCGACGCGCTGACCGAGGAGCTCGCGGACAGCGGCGCACGTTGCGCGTGCATCAGCTCAGAGGACTTCGAGCTGCTCTGGAACCGCACGGACGGCGCGCTGACCGTGCTGCGTGCGGCGATCGAGCGCGCGGGTTTCGCTCCGCACGTCGTCGTGTACTTGCGGCCGCAGAGCACGTACTGCGTGTCGATGTACGCTGAGCTCGTGCGCGACGGCTACCGGGTCGACTTCGCCGAGTACCTCGGCGACGTCGTGCGGCTCGGAACGTTCCGGCGCGGGCCGCACCTCGGCACCGCGTTCGACTATCCGCGGCTGCTCGGCGCGTTCGCCGCTGCGTTCGGTGCGGCCGCGGTGCACGTGCGGCGCTACCGCGAGTCCGCGGCGGACGCGGCGTTGCCCGCGCAGTTCGCGGCCTTGGTCGCCGGGCGGCATGCTGCGCGGCAGACCTACCGGTTCCCGCGGCGTCTGAACACGGCGCCGTCGTCGCGCGACGTGCTCGACGCGCTCGGCAAGGACGCTGCGGCAGTCGCGCCCGGCAGGCGCTTCGCGCCGCTGACCGCAGCAAATACGCTCGCGCTCGCTGCCCGGTTCTGGCCGGGGAACGTCGAGGTCGCGCATCGCTTCGGCGCCTTCGTTCCGCCCGTTCCGCTGGGGCTGGACCGGATCGCCGAGCGCGTGCGCTCACCGCTGGCGCCGCTGCGGCTTCACCGGCACTAAACGCGCGAACGCATCTGCATGGAGCGGCTTGGCCGCGGCGAAGCCGCCGCGCATGCGGTACGACGCGATCGTGCTGGGGCTGGGCGGCATGGGCAGCGCCGTCGCGGCGCACGCGTCCGCGCGCGGCATGCGCGTCCTCGGGCTCGAGCGCTTCGGCCCCGCGCACGCGCGCGGCTCGTCGCACGGCGAGACGCGCATCATCCGGCAAGCGTACTTCGAGTCGCCGCTGTACGTGCCGCTGCTGCGTCGCGCGTACGCCCTGTGGGATGCGCTCGCCGCGCGCACGGGCACCGTGCTGCGCGCGCGAACCGGCGGGCTGTTCGTCGGGCTCCCCGACTCGCCGGTCGTTGCCGGGACGCTCGCAAGCGCGCTGCAGTGGCAGCTCGCGCACGAGGTGTACGACGCGGCCGGCCTGCGCCGGCGCTTTCCGATGCTCACGCCGCGCGACGACGAGATCGGTGTGTACGAAGCGGTGGCCGGCGTCGTGTTCCCGGAAGCCGGCGTACGCGCGCACCTCGACGCGGCCGCCGAAGCGGGCGCGGAGCTGCGCTTCGGGGTGGCCGCGACGGCGTGGAGCGCCGGCGACGGCGCCGTGCGAGTCGCCTGCGCGGACGGCACGTCGGTGGAAGCCGCGCGGCTCGCGATCTGCGCGGGCCCGTGGTTCGCGCGCGTCGCGCCGGACGTGGGCATCCCGCTGCGCGTCGAACGGAACGTTCAGTTCTGGTTCGCGCCGCATGACCGCGAGGCGGTATCGCCGGAGCGGCTCCCGGTGTACGGGCTCGAGCGCGACGGCGCGCGCATGCTCTACGGCTTTCCCGATTTCGGCGGCGGCGCGAAGGCGGCGCGCCACGGCAGCGGTGCGGCGACCGATCCCGACGCGCTCGACCGCACCGTACGCGACGAGGAGATCACGCTGCTGCGCGACGCGCTCGCTGCGTTCGTGCCGGCCGCCGCCGGACCGTTTCTGCGCGCGGCGCCCTGCATGTACACCCTCACGCCGGACGAGCACTTCGTCATCGGCGTGCACCCCCGGCAGCCGAACGTTGCGCTCGCGGGCGGCTTCTCGGGGCACGGCTACAAGTTCGCGCCGGTCGTCGGCGAGGTCGTCGCGGCGCTGCTCGCGGGCGACGCGCCCGGCGTCGAGCTCACGCTGTTCGACCCGCAGAGATTCGCGCGCGCGGCGACGAAAGGCGCCGGATGGCAGACCGCGTTTTCGGCCCGCACGTTTCCGGCTTGAGCGTGCTCGGCATCCACATCGGCGCCACGGTCGAGGTGTTTCGCGACGACGCGGGCGGGACCGCCGTGCCGGCGTCGCTGAGCATCGTGCTGACGTCGCCGCTCGGGCAGAGCGCGACGATCTCGAACGTCGCCGACGGACAGAGCGCGACCGTGACCGGAGCGTCCGGCGTCACGGTGACCGCGTCGGTTGACGACTGCCGCACGCAGCCGGCGAGCGGCTCTGCACCCGCGCTGTACCTGTTCAAGGTCACGGTTCGTGCGCAAGGCACGGTGAAGATCAAGCTGTTTCCGATTCCGCTCAACGTGCAGGTCGACGCGTTCGACGTCGCGGTGCCGCTCGACGCGGCGGCGCACCGCTCGCTGCTCAGCGCGCTGGCGACGCCGTAGCGGCGGCGCGCCGCCTCGGCAGCAGCATCAGTGCGACGCCGGCGATGATGATCGCGCCGGCGGCCGCCTCGAGCGGCGTGAAGCGCTCGTGGAAGAGCAGCATCCCGATGATCACCGCGACGACCGGATTGACGTACGCGTACGTCGACGCGAGCGCCGTGCTCGCCGCCTGCATCGTGTAGACGTACGCGCTGTATGCCGCGAGGCTGCCGAACACCGCCAGGTACGCGAGCGCCGCGAACGAGGGAGCGGTGATCGCGTGCACGTCGAACGCGCGCCACTGGCCGAACGCGGCCGCCTCGAGCGCGAGCATCGCCCCGCCGGCGAGCATTTGCAGCGCCGTCGACAGCCCGACGCTCGCCGGAGGCTCCGTGCGCCGCTGGTAGATCGAACCGAACGCCCACGAGATGCTCGAAAGCAGGCACACGATCACCGGCCACCACGGCAGCGCGCTCGTTGCCTTCGGCTGGAGCAGCAGCGCGAGCCCGGCGAACCCGAGCACCATGCCGGCGACGCCCGCGCGCGTCGGCCGCTCGCCGCCCCACGCGAACGCGATGAGCGCCATCCAGACCGGCGAGAGCGAGAGCAGCAGCGAGTTGATGCCGGTCGGCAGGTACTGCACGGTCCAGGCGGTCGTGCCGTTCCCCAGCAGCAGGAGCGAGAAGCCGGTGACGAGCGCGCGCAGGAGGTCGGCGCGCGACGGGCGCGCGCGGCCGCGCACGGCGCAGATCGCGTACAGCACCGCGCCGGCGAACAGAAACCGGATCGCCGCCATCGGGAACGGCGGCATCGAAGCGACGGCGAAACGCATCGCCGCGAACGTCGAGCCCCACAGGACCCACACGGCCAGCACGGCGACGACGAGGCGCGCGTCGACGCGCGAGGTGCTGCGACGCGGGCCGGATGCGATCCCGACGCCCGGCGCCAGCGCTTCGACGGCGGGCTGGATCGCAGTGCTGCTCACGCAGGGGACAACACGCGAACGTCGTGCCGGTTGCATCTTGCCGCGCGATCCGCCGTGCGTGATGGACGGGCACGATGCAGTCGCGCACAGTACACTACGGCTCGCTTGCGATTCCGCTGTCGGCGCAGCGCCAGGTCGACGCGGCGTTCGCGTATCTCGCACGCGACGCTCAAGCTCGTTCGCTGATCGAGCGAGCCGAGCGCAGCGCTACGCCGCACCGCATCGCGATCGATCATCACGGGCGCGACGCGTACCTGCCCTGGTCGCACACGGTCGTGTGGGATCCGCATAGCGCGATGCGCACGGGGACCGGCCGCCAGTCACCGGCGCTCGGGCTGGCGCACGAGCTCGATCACGCCATGGCCGACCCGCGCTCGTTCGACCGCCTCGTCGCGACGCCCGTGCGCGAGTACGACAACGCGGAGGAGCGGCGCGTCATCACCGGGCTCGAGCGCCATGCCGCGCGCACGTTGCACGAGGGCGCGCGGCTCGACCACCGAGGCACGCTCTACAAAGTGCGCGGCCCGACGATGCGCTAGTTCGGCTTCGCCGATCCGCCGTCAGCGCCCGCGCTTGGGTGCCGCTGCCCCGTTGCGCGCCGTGCGTGACGTGCGCGCCGCGGCGGTGCGCTTCTTGCTCGGCCGCAGCGCGACGACGTTGCTCGCGCGCTTTCCCGTCGGCGCCTCGGACGCACCGAGCAGCACCGGCGTGATCACCCGTTTGCCGAGGGCGTGCGCGAACACGTCGCTGAGCTCGTCGACGAACGCGAACTCCATCGAGTCACGGACTTCCTTCGGCACGTCGTCGAGATCAATCTCGTTGCGGCGCGGGAGCAGCACTTTCTTGATACCCGCGCGCTTCGCGCCGAGAACCTTCTCCTTCACCCCGCCGATCGGCAGCACTTGACCCGTCAGCGTGATCTCGCCCGTCATCGCAAGCTCCGGATCGACTTTGAGGCCGGTCAGCAGCGACGCGATCGACGTGGAGAGCGAGACACCCGCCGACGGTCCGTCCTTGGGAATCGCGCCGGCCGGGATGTGGATGTGCAGGTCGTGCTTGGCGAACCAATCCTCCGGCAGTCCGAGCTCGGACGAGCGCGACCGCAGGAACGAGATCGCCGCAGTTGCCGACTCCTTCATCACGTCGCCGAGCTGGCCGGTGAGGGTGAAGTTGCCCTTGCCCGGCATCGCCGTCGTCTCGATGAAGAGGATGTCGCCGCCGACGGGCGTGTACGCGAGCCCCGTCGCGACGCCGACCGACGCCGTGCGCCGCTTGACTTCGTTGTAGAACCGCGGCTTCGAGAGAAACTCCACGAGGTTCTCGGGCCGCACGCGCAGCTTGTACTTGGAGTCTTGGGCGACTTGGCGCGCCACCTTGCGGAACGTCGTGCCGATCTCGCGCTCGAGGTTGCGGACCCCGGCCTCGCGCGTGTAGTCGACGATGATCTGGCGCAGCGCGGTGTCGGTGATCGACACCTGGCCGTCCTTCAGGCCGTTCGCCTTCTTCTGCTTGGGCACGAGGTAGCGCTTCGCGATCTGCAGCTTCTCGAGCTCGGTATAGCCTGCCAGCTGGATGATCTCCATGCGGTCGCGCAACGGCCCGCTGACCGAGTCGAGCGTGTTCGCGGTGCAGATGAACAGCACGCGCGAGAGGTCGAACGGCAGGTCGAGATAGTGATCGCGGAACGTGTTGTTCTGCTCGGGATCGAGCACTTCGAGCAGCGCGCTCTGCGGATCGCCGCGGAAGTCGCCGCCGACTTTGTCGATCTCGTCGATCATCATGACGGGGTTGTTCGTTCCGGCGTCGCGCAGCGCGCGGACGATCGTGCCGGGCATCGCGCCGATGTACGTGCGGCGGTGACCGCGGATTTCCGCCTCATCGCGCACGCCGCCGACCGACAGGCGCACGAACTTGCGCCCCATGGCCTTCGCGATCGACTGCCCGAGCGACGTCTTGCCGACGCCCGGCGGGCCGACAAAGCAGAGGATTGGCCCGGTCAGCTTGTTCTTGAGCTTGCCGACGGCTAGGTACTCGACGATGCGGTCCTTGATCTTCTCGAGATCGTAGTGGTCCTCGTCGAGGACCTCGCGAGCGCGGTTGATGTCGATCTGGTCGGATGTGGAGACGCCCCACGGCAGCTGCGTGAGCCAGTCGAGGTACGTTCGAATGACGCTGTACTCGGGGCTCGCCGTCGGCACTTTCGAGAGCCGGTCGAGTTCGCGGTCCGCGGCCTTCTTCACGTCGGCCGGCATGTTCGCTTCGTCGATCTTCTTGCGCAGCTCGTTGGCCTCGGCTTGCTGCGGATCGGCTTCGCCGAGCTCTTCCTGGATCGCGCGCAACTGCTGGCGCAGATAGAACTCGCGCTGGTTCTTCTCCATCTCGCGCTGGATGTCGGTCTGAATCTTGTGGCCGAGCTCGACGACTTCGAGCTCCTTCGTGATCAGCATGGTGAGCTTGCGCAGCCGCTTGGCGGTGTCGCGCTCCTCGAGGATCGCCTGGCGGTCCGCCGTGTCGAGCCGCATCGTCGACGCGACGAAATACGAGAGCAAGTTCGGATCGGAGATGTTGTTGACTTCCATCTCCATCTCGCGCGGCGCCTGCGGCAGATAGCCGAGCAGCTTCTGGAACAGCGAGCCCAGGTTGCGCTGCATTGCGGTCAGCTGATCGCCGTCGCGCGTGATGTCGGGCATCTCGGTGTAGGTCGCGGCGAGATACGGCTCGGTGGCGACGAACTGGTCGACGCGGAACACGGGGCCGCCGGCGACGATGCAGCGCAGCGTGCCGTCCGGAACCTTGAGCATCTTTTGGATCGTGCCGATCGTGCCGAAGCGGCGCAGGTCGTCGGGCCCCGGGTCTTCCGTGTCCTTGTCCTTGAGCGCGACGAGGCCGATCTGCTTGCCTTCGCGCAGCGCCTCCTCGACGAGCTGGATGCCGGGGCGCTTGACCACGGCGAGCGGGATCACGGTGTTCGGAAACAGCACCGCGTCCTGCAACGGGAGTATGCCGAGGATTTCGGGCGCCTTGTCGGGCTTGGCCATCAAACGGGGGTCCTTCTGACCGTCATGCGGATCTCGGTCCGCACGATCGGCAATTTCTGGGATGTCGCAAGCGGAAGACGGATCGCCAGGATGCCGTCGCGGTAGGTGGCCGTCGCACCGTCGTCTCGAACCGGCGCCGGCAGGCGAATCTGCTTGAAGAACTCGCCGTACTGGATCTCTTTCCGCAGCAACGACGCGCGACGCGAGACGTCGCGCAGCGCACGTGATCCTGCGATCGTGAGGTACGTGTCGCCGATCGCCACCTGGAGCGATTCGGCTTCGGCCCCCGCGAGCTCAACGTGCACGACGATGGCGCCGTCGTGCTCGTCCAAGTGCACGTCGGTATTGGGCTCGAAGCGGCCGTGCGCGCCGCGAGGCGCGAAGAGACGCTCGAACTCCGCCAACTCGTCGTAATTCCGCATTAGCACTCCCCTTAACACACTGCCAGCAACGGGGTTTCCAACGGGCGTGAGCCGCCTCCTGGCTTTCATCCACACCGTCCACAAGGGCGTGTGCAAACTAAGACCGCGTTAATGTAAGCAAGCGCACGAGAGGCGCTCTCGCGACGGGGACCGGCCTGGGGACGACGAAAGTCGCTTTCTTCACTCGACGGCGCACGCTTACGGCAGGCTCCGCTCATGGACACGACGATCACGACCTCGACCCCGGCCACCGGCGACGTTCTGCGGACCGCGCTCATCGAGCGTGTCCGCGTCGCGCATCCGTCGATCGTCGCCCTCGTCGCGCCGGCCGGCTTCGGAAAGTCGACGCTCGTTCGCCAGCTCCTCGACGGGGTCGCGGCCGCGGTGTGCGACTGCCGCGGCGTCGCGTCCGACGTCGACCTCGCGCGGCGCCTGCTGCCGGCCCTCGCGGACGAGGACCCCGACCGCAGCGCCAGCCTCTCGCAGAGTGAGACGATGCTGGGCGACGGCCATGCGTCGGCGGCCGACCGCGTCGAGGTCGCCCTCTCGGCTTGGCGCGTGCGAACCCACCGCTCGGCGTTCGTCTTCGAGAACGCGGAGGATGCGATCGCGGACCCCGGCGCGCGCGACTTCCTCGCCAAGCTGCTCGCCGCGCGTCCGGACACGCGCACGATCGTGATGTGCTCGCGGGAGTCGCTGCGCATGCACCTCTCTCGTTTCGCGCCGCCGCATCAGATCGTCACGCTGCGGCCCGGCGATCTCGCGTTCACGGCCCCCGAGATCGCGTCGATCTTCGCCGATACCGGTGCTGCCGTCGCCGCCGTCGAGCGCGTGACGGCGATCTCGGCGGGATGGCCGATCGCGGTGCTGCTGCTCGCGCGGTTCGCGCACGAGGGACGGCTCGCGCCGCTGCTCGACGCGCTCGACGATGTGGCGTACGACGAGCTGCACGAGTACCTCGCCGATCAAGTGCTCGGCGACGCCGACCGCGCCGTCATCGACGGAATTCTTGCATCCGCCGCGATCCCGCAGGCGACGGATCGCGACGTCCGGCTCGCGCTCGGTGAAGGTGAGGCGTTCGAGACGTTCGTCGAGTTCACGAAGTCGTCGCCGTTCGTGACGCGCGGCGCCGAAGGCACGTTCGCGGTGCACCCGCTGGTGGCCACGACGTCGTTCGAACGGCACCCCGCGCGCGTCGACGTGCTGCTTCGGCCGGTCGCCGCGGCGTACGAAGGCGCCGAAGAGTACCAGCGCGCCGCCGAGATCTACTTGGCGTGCGGAGACCAGGCGGCGGCCGCCGACGCCCTCGAGCGCATCGAGGTCATCGAGGACGATCTGCCTCCGCCGATCGCGTACTCGCGCGTGCTCGCGTCGCTCGACCGCGCCGTCGTCTTGAACCACCCGCGCCTGTGGTCGATCACGGCGCTGCTGCGGACGTTCACCGTCGACTCGCGCTCGCTGCTCGAGGAAGTCGAGTCGATCTGGTCGCACCTCGCGCCGGACGCGCCGCCGGTGCTGCGCATCTACCTGTACGTCTTCCGCGTGCTCATGCTCAGCTACGTCGGCGAGTACGAGACCGCGCTCGCGCTGGTCGACGACTTCCGCGCGCAGATCGCCGCGCCCGACGTTCCGGCGACGCGCATCCACGGCTGGCTGCTGTTTTTGCGCTCGCTGATGACCGCGCGGCTGGGACGCACGCACGAAGCGGAACGCGACCTCGAAGCGGCGTGGCCGTTCGTGAGCGAGACCAGCTTCATGGCGGGCGGCGTGCTGGTGACGCTCGGAGCCGACGTCGCGCGCGTGCGCGGCGACCGCGCGACGGAGCGCGAGCGGCTCGAGCGCGCGATCGAGATCGGACGCAAGACCGGCTTCTCGAACTTCATCGCGTTCTACGAGGCCGAAGCCACGTTCGGCGCCTGGCTCGCCGGCGACGAGGCCGACTTCACGCAGCATGCGTTCGCGCTGGAGAGCGAGGTGCGCCGCGAAGGCGTGCGCGGCTTCGCATTCTTTGCGTCGTGCGCGCGCGGCCATGCCGCCGAACCGCAGCCCGCCGATCAGGCCAAGTGGGTCGCCTGCGGCTACCTGATCGCCGCCGCCAATGCCCGCGACGACGCCGTCGCGCTGCGGTACGCGGACTCGGCGCGCGAAGCGGCCGCGTCGAGTCGCACGCCGTTCCACCAAGTGCTGGCCGCGCTCGCGGTCGCCGAGCTGAACGCGGCGCGCCGTCGCGCGCTGCGCGCCGAGGCGGCGGCGATCGCGCGCCGGATCGACGCGAAGGAGCTGCACGAGGCGGTCGACGCGGTCGTGCGCGGCGACACGGACAGCTTCCTCGAGCCGTTCGTGCGGCGATATCGTGCCGACGGCGGCGCACTGCGCGCCGGCCTCACGATCGAGCTCGTCACCGGCCGCGTGCTGCGCGACGGTGCGCCGATCACGCTCGCGGAACGCGAGCACGCGCTGCTGACGGCGATCGCGATGCGCTCCGAAGCGCTCTCGCGCGACCGCCTCACCGACGTGCTCTGGCCGGACCTCGGCGACGCGGCCGCGCGCAACGCGTTCCATGTCTGCCTGCACCGGCTCAAGGCGCGGCTCGGCGACGACCTGGTGGTGCGCACGCGGGACGGATACCGCCTGCGCGGCGACGTGCACGTCGACTTGTGGGAGATCGACCGCGCGCTCGCGGCGATGCGCACCGGTGACGTACCCGACGACCGCAGCGGCGTCGCGCTACGCGAGCTGTACGACCGCCTGCGCGCGTCACGTCCGGCGAAGTTCGACGGATGGGAGTGGTTCGAGCCGGTCGAGCGCCATCTGCGCGAGGCGCGCTGCGAGGTCGCGCAGGCGCTCGCGAAGCGCGCGCTCGAGGAGGGCCGCACGGCCGACGCGCTCGTGCTCTGCCACGAGATGATCGCGTACGACCCGTGCGACGAACCGGCGCGCGAGATCGCGATTCGCGCCTACTTGAGCAACGGCGACCGCGCCGCGGCGCTGCGGCACTTCCGCCAGTACCGCGACGTGCTCCAGGCGGAGCTCCAGTGCGAGCCGTCCGAAGGGCTCGCCGAGCTGGTCGGCGCGACGGTCTGAACGTCTACGCGGCGAACGCGCCGCGCTCGATCCTCGTGCCGCCGACGATGACGAGCGACGGCCTCTTCTCGAGCAGGCCGGCGTTGGTGCTCGGGTCGCCCGCGAACGCGACGACGTCGGCGAGCAGTCCGGGCGCGAGGCGCCCGCGATCCGCCGTGCCGATCAGCTCCGCGGCCCGGGACGTCGCCGATCGCAGCAGGTCGAGCGGCCGCATCCCCATCGACTGGAGCAGCGCGAAGTCTTTGTTGTTCTCGGCGTGCGGAAAGACGCCGGCGTCGGTGCCGTAGACGATCTTCGCGTTCGCTGCGATCGCGCGCTGCATCCCGGCGTTGCGCAGCTTCGCCGCCTGCATCGCCTTCTCGAGCGGGTTCGCCTCGATGTGGTTCGGGTTGCCCGGCTGCAAGATCGAGTCGAGCGCCCAGATCGTCGGCACGAGCACGGTGCCGCGCTGGCGCATCTCGTGCAGCGTCGCGTCGCCGACGCCGGTGCCGTGCTCGATCGAGTGGACACCGCCAATGACGGCCGTGCGGATGCCGCGGTCGCCGTGCGCGTGCGCCGCGACCCGCAGGCCGAACTTCGCCGCCTCGTCGACCGTGGCTTGCACCTCGTCGAGGTTGAACTGCGGCACGTCGAACGTGTCGCCGTACGAGAGCACGCCGCCCGTCATCAAGATCTTCACGAGGTCGACGTGGCGCTTGACGTGCTCGCGCACGCGCTGCCGGAACCCGTACGGGCCGTAGGAGATGCCGGACTCGATGTCGCTGTCGACGTGCACGTACGGCGGCAGATCGTTCGCGTCGCCGTGTCCGCCGGTGATCGAGAGGGCGGGACCTGCGGCGAGGATGCGGGGACCGATCGCCGTGCCGGACGCGATCGCGTCGCGCAGCGCGAGGTCGATGCCCTCGCCGCCGCCGACGTCGCGCACCGTGGTGAACCCGTTGGCGAGCATCGCCTGCGCGTTGCGCACCGCGAGCAGCGTCGCGCCGGCGACCGAGTCGGCGCTGCGGCCGGGACGCACCAGGTATCTGGAAGCGACCGTCCACGGCGCGACGTGCGTGTGCGCGTCGATGAGACCCGGCATCAGCGTGACGTCGCCGAGGCCGACGATCTTCGCGTCGCTGCCCGCGTCGCCGGCCGACATCGAGACGATGCGGTCGCCGCGCAGCACGAGCACGCCCGGCGCACGCATTTCGACGCCGTCGAACAGGCGCGCCGCGCGGAGCACGACGACGCTGCCGGCGGCGCGCGCCCGCGCGGGAGCCAGGAGCGCGGCAGCCGACGCGCCGGCGCCCGCAAGGAACGTCCTGCGGTCGAGCAGCGAGCTCGCGCGGCGGAAAACGTCCGGATCGAAACGCCCGTGCGGGCAGCGGCAGAACGGGCCGTGGTCGTGGTGCGCCATGCCGGACGCTACGCGAGCGCGGTCCTCGTCGCCTTGCGCGCGCTCAGATCTGCGAGCGGTTGCGGCCGGCGAACTCGCTCCAGCCGGCCGACGGCACGGCGACGTCGCCGCGGAACGGATAGTCCAGCTCGAAGATCAGCACGAACATCGCCGCGATCATCGCGGCGAGCGCGCCGACCAGCAGCATCTGGATGCGCAGGCTCGAGAGGCCCACGACGTAGCACATCGCGACGATCAGCAGCGCCCCGAGCACGAGGATCGACCACTCGAACGGCTTGACGCCGCTGCTGTTGTCGTCGAGCCGGTGGTGCCGCGTGTCGTGCAGCGCGCCGAGATACTGCAGCGCCTGCGCCTGCGCGTTCGACTCGCCGCTGTTGCTCGGCCGCGCGCGCGCGACCGACTCGTACATCTGCGTAAGAAGATTCTCCGCCTCTTGGCTGCTGCCGCCGGACCGCATCGCGGGCCACTCCTTGTCGATCATCAGCTGCGCGTAGTCGACGACGTCGCGCCGGACCCGGACGTCCAGCGGCGGCGGCAGGCCGCGCGCGGTGTGCCAGAGGTCGCTCGCCGCCGCGACCTCGAGCGCGGCGCGCTGCGACGTGCCGTCGAACTCTTGCCACACGATCGCGATGATGAACGCAAGCGTCACGGTGAACAGCCCGCCCATCACGCCGAGCACGATCCCGCCGACGTCGTTGTAGGCGCGAAAATCGACGCGCGGATACGCGCGCCGCACGAGCAGCTGCCCCGCGCACGCGAGCGCGGCGGCGAGCGGCCATCGCGAGCGGCAAGAGCAGCCATGCGGGCATCGAGTACAGCGCCTGCACCACGTCAGTCGACTTCGCGCGCGTTGAGGTCGACGAGCGCGCCGTTCACGCCGCTGCCACGGTCGCTCGCGAGAAACGCCAGGGCGTCGGCGACTTCCTGCGGCATCGCGGCGGCGGCGAACGACTCGGCGTCCAGATACGAGCGCGCCGCGTCCGTCGCGACGCCGCCGAGGACGAGCGCGTTGGCGACGATGCCGTCCGCCTTGTGCTCGCGCGCGATCGCCTGCATGAGCACGTTGACCCCGGCTTTCGCGATGCCGAACAGACCGCGGCCGGGTGCCGGCTGCACGGACGAGCCCGCCGTCACGACGAGGATGCGCCCGCGCGAGCGCGCGCCGTCGCGGTAGGGCTGCCGCAGCATCGCGCGCAGCGCCGGCATCGTCAGGTTGTACGCGGTCTCCGTGAACGCCGCGAGGTTCGCGCGCAGGTCGTCGAGCGTCGACTCGGCGAGCGGCACGGTGCGGCCGTCGCCCGCCAGGCTGACGACGGCGTCGATGCGGCCGAACCGTTCGACGCACGCGGCGACTGCGGCCGCGGCTTGCCCTGGAAACGTCAAGTCCGCTGCGAATGCGAGCGCGTCCGGCGCGCGGTTCGCCGTCTTCGCGGCGGCGTCGGCGGCGCGTTGCGCGCGGTCGCGGTCGCGCGACACGACGACCAGATGCGCGCCTTCGCGCAGGAACGTCGCGATCGTGGCGCCGCCGACGCGGCCCGTCGCGCCCGCCAGCACGATCGCGTCGCCCTCGAGCAGGTTCATGAAGCGGACCGTACGACTTTGCGGCCGCGCGTCCCCGTAGGCTTCGCGGCCCGGAAGCACGACGCCGTGTGGTCGTCGACCACGCCGACGGCCTGCAGAAATGCATAGCAGATCGTCGTCCCGACGAAGCCGAAGCCGCGCGCGCGCAAGTCCTTGCTCAGCGCGTCCGAGAGCGGCGTGCTCGCGGGGACCTCGCCGCTCGTGCGCGGACGGTTGGCGACGGGCGTTCCGGCGACGAAGCGCCAGAGGTACGCGTCGAACGAGCCGTGCTCGCGCTGCACGGCGAGGAACGCCTGCGCGTTCCGGATGGACCACGCGATCTTGGCCTTGTTGCGGATGACGCCGTCATCGGCGAGCAGCCGCGCGACGTCGCGCTCGCCGAAGCGCGCGACCTTCGCCGGGGCGAAGCCGGCGTACGCGGTCCGATAGCGCTCGCGCCGGTTGAGAATCGTCGACCACGACAGGCCGGCCTGCGCGCCTTCGAGGATCAGGAATTCGAAGAGCACGCGGTCGTCGTGCACGGGCGTCCCCCACTCGACGTCGTGATAGGCGATCATGCGGGGGTCGTCGCCGGCCCAGGCGCAGCGCCGACGCGCCGGCGTCACGGCTGCACGGGGGGCGTCCCCGCGCGCGCGTACGCGCGCTCGTCCTCGAGCAGCGCGCGCGCGAGCGGCAAGATCGCCTCCGCCTGCCACAGGCCCTGCAGCACGGCGCGGTCGCCGTTCGCGTTGACGAGCTCCCAGCTCGGGCGCTCGGCGCAGCCGATCGCCGCGAGGCGCGCGTTGCCTGCATGCAGCAGCCTCGCGATGGCGTCGCTGCGCATCGCCTCGAGCAGCGCGCGCTCGTCGATCCCGGTGAAGCGCGCGACGGCCCGCGCCGCCTCGATCTCGCGTCCCAGGCGGCGGCCGTCGATCATCGCCGCCCGCGCGAGGCGCCGGAACAGGACCACCACGTTCGCGCCGTGCGAGGCGCCCGCCGCGAGGGCTGCGTTCGCGTGCCAGGTCGGCGTGTCGGCGTCTTCGCACCACGCGGCGTCCAGCACGGCACCGTACGCGAGGGTCCCGCGCCGGTAGAACCACGACTCGAGCTCGTAGGTGAACCCCACCGGGGCGCCGTCCCCGACGGGCGCGAGGACCAGCTCGAGATCGACGTCCGCGGCGAGCGTCGTACGGAGCGCCTCGAGCGTCGGCTGCGCGGCAAGACACCAGTGCGAGAGCACATCGAAGAATGCCGTGACCTTCATGGCCCGAGGTTCTGCATGACCGCGGCCGGTTCCGGGAACGGAGCTTCGCGGAGGGCTTTGCATGCGTATTCCGTTCGCGTTTCCGTGCGTTCTGGCGGCCGCGTTCGCGGTCTCGCCGTCGGGCGGGGCGGCGCAGACTGCCGGCGCGCAGGCGTTTCACATGACGCTGATCGGCCACGCCGACATGACGAGCGGCGGCGAAGGCTTCGCCGAAAAGACCGGCGCGGGCGGCCGCCGCCTGCTCTACGTCGCGCACGAGTCGGCGCCGCACTGCTTCACGATCTTCGACGTGACGAACGCTGCGCAACCGCGCACGGTACGCACCGTCGACACGCCTTCCGCCGACGTACGCTGCAACTCGCTCGACGTCTCGGGCAACGTGCTCGCCGTCGCGGCCGAGACGAAGGCGCAGGGCCAGCCGGGCGGCGGCTTCCGGCTCTACGCGCTCGACGACCCGGCGTCGCCGCGTCTTGTCAGCTACTTCGACGCGTCGGGCCCGCACTCACGCGGCGCGCACCACGTATGGCTCTCGAGCGACAAGCTCGCGCACATCACGAGCGGCGCCGCGGACTTCACGCCCAAGCGCAGCGAAGACGACGAGTTCTACCGCATCGTCGACATTAGCGATCTCGCGCACCCGAAAGAAGTCGGGCGCTGGTGGTATCCGGGACAGCGCGCCGGCGACGCGGCGCCCGCGCCGAACGAAATTCCGCTGCCCGACGAGTCGAGTCAAGGCGTGCGGCCGCACAACATCGACGTGTTTCCGGGCCACGCGAACCGCGCGTACCTCGGCTACATCGACGGCGGCCTCGTCGTCCTCGACATCAGCGACGTGACGCATCCGCGCGCGCTCTCGATCGTCCGCTACGTCGGACCGTTCACGCACACCGTGTTTCCGATCTTCGCGCGCAACCTCGCATTCGTCAGCGAAGAGGCGGTGATGGACGCGTGCGCCGACGCGCCCAAGCACATGGCGGTGTGGGACATCGCCGACGAGACGAAGCCGCGGCTGATCGCGGCCGTGCCGTACGCGGCGAACAGCGCCGCGCTGTGCAAGGCCGGAGGCCGCTTCGGCCCGCACAACATCTACGAGGACAAACCGTACGGGCCGACGTTCAAATCGGATCGGTATGTCGTGACGAGCTGGTTCGGCGGCGGCGTGCGCATCTTCGACCTCGCCGACCCGCAGCATCCGGCCGAAGCGGCGTACTACGTTCCCGCTGCGCCCACGGACTCGCCAAAGCACGCGCCGCAGATCAACGACGTGTTCGTCGACGACCGCGGGATCGTGTTCGCGTGCGACCGTTTCACGGGCGGTCTGTACGTTCTTTCGAGCGACGTTCTGCGGCCGTGACGCTCCGCGTCGCCGCGCGATAGCTGCTAGAGGCTGACCCGATAGCGCGCTGAACGATGTTTCACACTCATCGTATCGGCAGGAAAGCGTCGTGCGCGTATGTCGCACTCGCCGAAATTTTACACGAACGCTTTGACGTTAGCATGATGCAGCGAACGCGCTCGCGTGCTTCAATGCACGCATGGATTCCCCGACACCGTACACCGGCTCCGACAGAAGTCCGAAGCGCGCAGCTCTCGCGACGCTGCTGATGATCGTCATGTTCTCGGTCTTCGCGTTCGCCCCGCCGCGCGACCACAGCAAGCTCGTTCGCGGCATCCCGTGCTCGGTGCTCTCGGAAGACGACATCAGCGCCGTGATCGGAACGCCGATGCAGATGATGCCGACGAACGGCACGGTGTGCCGATACGTCTCGACGTCGCAACGGCCCGTCGCGCTCGGTGATCGTCGTCGCGCACGGCAACCCGCGCGCGTATGCATTCCACGTCATCCCGCAAACGTCGAACGATCCGGTCGCCTCGCTCGAGGAAGCCCGTCTGTCGCGCATGGTCCACCGCCAAGTCGCCACAAACCGCTAGCGCCCCAACGTCACCCTGAGCCCGTCGAAGGGCCAGACACAATGTCACCCTGAGCTTGTCGAAGGGCCAGACATAATGTCACCCTGAGCTTGTCGAACGGCGACATGTCACCTGATGTCGAAGGGTCAGAGGTGCGTCACCTCGAGGCCGGACACGCGCGCCGCGAAGTACTCCGCGGCAAGGCGGCGATGACAGTTCAGCGGCGTCGGCTCCGAGCACAACAGACACCCGCCGTCGAGCAGCTCCGGCGGGATCGTCGTCTCCGGCCGGCGTTCGTCGAGCAGCGCGACGTAGGCGGCCGCGTACTCCTCCCAGGAGATGTCGCGGTCGCGATAGCGCGCGAGCAGTTCCGCTGACGGAGCGAGCTCCGGCACCGCGCGATACTCCGCGCCTGCGAGCTCGCGCAAGAAGTACTCGAGGTCGCGCGCTTTCGCGAATCCCGCGAGCTGGCCGTCACGATGGACGCGGGTGTCGAGCACCCGGGCGACGCCCGCATCCATCAGCCGCGCGAAGAAGCTCTCCGCGGTCGTCTGAGTAAACCCGATCGTGTAGAGCTTCACACCGGAATGAGTGCCCCGCGCGCGGTCCGATGATGCTCACTCGGGGTGGAGGGATGATGAAAAAAGCCCCGGGCGTTTGCCCGGGGCCTTTCGATGTTCGGTCTCACTGTCGCCCTTCGACGAGCTCAGGGTGACAACGGACTCTTACATCATGTCGTAGCCGCCCATGCCGCCGCCGGGAGGTCCGCCGGCGTTGTTGTTCTTGGGCTCCGGCTTGTCGGCGATCAGCGTCTCGGTCGTGAGGACCAGCGCGCCGATCGACGCGGCGTTTTGCAGGGCCGAGCGCGTCACCTTGAACGGCTCGACGATGCCCGCCTGGACCATGTCGACGAGGTCGCCCGTCATCGCGTCGAAGCCCTTGCCGGGATCCGCCGTCTTGACGCGGTTCACTTCGACGCTGCCCTCGAAGCCGGCGTTCTCCGCGATCTGGCGGAGCGGCTCTTCGAGCGAGCGGCGGATGATGTCGACGCCGATCTTCTCATCGGGGTTCGCCGTGTTCTTGGCGAGCGTCTCGATGGCTTTGATCGCGTGCACCAGCGAGCTGCCGCCGCCCGGGATCATGCCTTCCTGCACCGCCGCGCGGGTCGCGCTCAGCGCGTCCTCGATGCGGTGCTTCTTCTCCTTGAGCTCGGTCTCGGTGGCCGCGCCGACCTGGATGACGGCGACGCCGCCGGACAGCTTCGCGAGGCGCTCCTGGAGCTTCTCACGATCGAAGTCGCTGTCGGTCTCTTCGATCTGCCGCTTGATCATCTCGATGCGGCCCTTGATCGCGTCCTGCTTGCCCTTGCCGTCGACGATCGTGGTCTCTTCCTTCGTGACCTTGACCGTCTTGGCCTGACCGAGGAGGTCCGGCGTGACCTTGTCGAGCTTGAGGCCGAGCTCTTCGGAGATCACCGTCGCGCCCGTGAGCGTGGCGACGTCCTTGAGCATCTCCTTGCGGCGGTCGCCGAAGCCCGGCGCCTTGACCGCAACGGTCGTGAACGTGCCGCGCAGCTTGTTGACGACCAGCGTCGCGAGCGCTTCACCTTCGACGTCTTCCGCGATGATGAGCAGCGGCTTCTGGACCTGCACGATCTTCTCGAGCAGCGGCAGGATGTCGGCGATCGCCGAGATCTTGCGCTCCGTCACGAGGATGTACGGGTCGGTCAGCTCGGCGATCATGCGCTCCGAGTCGGTGACCATGTACGGCGAGATGTAGCCCTTGTCGAAGAGCATGCCGTCCTTGGTCTCGACGTCGGTCTTCATCGACTTCGATTCCTCGACGGTGATGACGCCGTCCTTACCGACGGCCTGCATGGCCTCGGAGATCAGCGAGCCGATCGTCTTGTCGTTCGCGGAGATCGACGCGACTTGCGCGATCTTCTCGGCGGAGTCGACGGTCTGCACCATCTTCTGCATCTCGGCGACGGCCGTCTCGACCGCTGCTTCGATGCCGCGCTTGATGAGGAGCGGGTTGCTGCCGGCGGTCACGTTCCGGAGGCCTTCACGGATGATGGCCTGCGCCAGAACGGTCGCGGTCGTCGTGCCGTCGCCGGCGATGTCGTTCGTCTTGGAAGCGACTTCCTTGACGAGCTGCGCGCCCATGTTCTCGAACGTGTCCGGGAGCTCGATCTCTTTCGCGATCGTCACGCCGTCGTTCGTGATCGTGGGGCTGCCGAATTTCTTGTCGAGAACGACGTTACGGCCCTTGGGCCCGAGCGTCACCTTCACCGCGTCGGCGAGGATGTTCGCGCCGCGCTCGAGCGCGCGCCGAGCGTTCTCGTCGAATACGAGTTGTTTTGCTGCCATGTCTGTTGCTTAAACTCCGGCGGGAACGCGCTCGTCGGTCATGACCGCGAGAACGTCCTTTTCAGAAATGATGAGGTACTCTTTGCCGTCGAGCTTGATCTCGGAGCCCGAGTACTTCGAGTAGATGATGCGGTCGCCGGCTTTGACGTCCATTGGCAGCTTGGTGCCATTGTCGAGCGTGCGGCCGGTGCCGACGGCGAGAACGCGGCCTTCCTGCGGCTTTTCTTTGGCCGTGTCGGGAAGGAAGACGCCCCCGGCGCTCTTCTCGGCCTGCTCCACGTGCTCGACGACCACGCGATCGCCCAGTGGCTTGAGATTCACGAAAACCATTCCTCCGCTAGCTAAGGCTGACGGGTTCACGAAGAGGGATTCACAGCTTGGCACTTCTAGCACGAGAGTGCCAGCCGGATATAAAGATTAGCAGACCGCGCGGGAGAGTGCAAGGGGAAAAGCCTGGGCCCACGTCCGTAACGGGCGGTCAGTGCGGCGTGCAGGCGCTCAACGCGGCGAAGAAGCCAGCCCAGCTGTAGCTGCACGGCCACGGTATCAAAAGGAACGCCGCCAGCGTTACGCTCAGCCCCCGCAAGAAGGCGAGCGCGGGCCCACCTCCCCGCCGCGAGACGAGGCGCCACGCGACGAAGCCGGCGCCGGCCGCCACCGCCAGCAGTCCGACGCCGACGCCGACGCCGGCCGCGCACCGGCCGCCCGGAAGCGCGCCGGCTGCCCAGTACCCGCCCAGCGACAGCACGACGCCGTCGGCGAGCCCGGTGAGACCGCCCGCCGCCATGAGGCAGCCTTCCGCGGCCGTCGGCCCGGGCGACGGCTCCGCCGGCGGCTTCACCTCGGCCATAGACGCCACGCCTCCGCGACGACGACGATTCCGAAGACGATCACGACCCAAGGCGGCTTCACGAAGCACCGCCACTCGCGCACGCCGTACCGCGACGCGGCGACGTAGAGCACCGCGGCGACGGCGGCGCAGACGATCAGCGTGTAGCGCTGCAGGAGCAGCGCGAGAAAGGCCGCCTTGCAGAACGTGAACGCGTAGCCTTCGAGCTCCTTGCCGCGTTCTAGGCGGGGATCGTCCGCGCTCACGTGAGCGCCGCCCGTGCGACCGTCGCGGCCTGCGACCGCGCGCGCACCTTCGGAAACAGCCGCGCGGCACAGAAGGGCATGCGCACGACATCGCTGCCTGCGCCCGCGACGTGCACGCAGCACTGCTCGAGGCGCTCGGTGATGAGCGTGTCGGCGTCCATGAAGTGCTTGATCGTCACGCGCTTGACGCGCTCGCCGACGAATCGTGCGGTCGCGCCCGGGACGAACGCCAGGCGCAGCATCTCGCCGAAGCCGCCGATGTCGCACGCCGTGCAGATCGTCCGCAGGTGCGCGGCGAGCTCCGGCCGCGAGAGCGTCATCGACTCGGACATCACGCCGCCGAGCGCCGTGCGCACCTGCGCGAGCGAGTCGGTGAACGCGATGGAGTTGCCGAGCACGCTGAGACTGCGCTTGAGATCGTCTTCGCCGACGATGGCCGCCAGCGAGCGGAACGCACCGTGACCGTCTCCGAGGAAGTAGCCGATCGAACAGCAGTCGGGGTGGCTGCACGGCAGCGCGATCAGGTCGTGCGCGCGCACGCGGGCGTTCGTCTGCTCCTCGATGCGGCGCAGGACGCCGGTCGCTCGTGACGCGCCGCATCGGGTCGACGGCGGGCGCCCGGCCCGACGCGAAGACCGGCTGGAACATCACGCCGCCGACGTACGGCGTCGCGAAGGCGGTGTCGAGCACGGTGCCGATTTCGCCGGCATTCTCGAGCGCGACCGTCATCACGAGCGTGGCGAACACGCGCGCCGCCGAAAGCCGTTCGATCGCGCGCGCCTTGATCGCGCGCAGGTCGGCGCCGCGCAGCACGCGATGCGTCTCCTCGCGGACGCCGTCGTACTGCAGGTACACTTCGACGCGGTCGCGCAGCCGCTCGAGCGCCGCGAGAAACGCGTCGTCGTTCGCGAGGCGCACGCCGTTCGTGTTGAGCAGGATCCGCGTGACCGGCAGCGCGGCGAGGGCGTCGAGCATCGGCACGATCTCAGGATGCACGGCGGGCTCGCCGCCGCTGACCATCACGACGTCGAGCCGGCCGCCCTCGCGTTCGATCGCGGTCTCGACCGCATGCACGACCTCGTGCAGCGGGAGGTAGTGCGCCGCCGCGGGGCTCGACGACGTGAAGCATGCCGGGCACGTCAGGTTGCACTGCGTCGTGACGTCGAGCAAAAAGATGCACGAATGCTGCTGATGCGATGGACCCAGGCCGTACTCGTAGCCCATCGGCAGCGGGTAGACCGCCTGCGTGTCGGGGTTGATTTGCCGCGTCGGGACGCGCCACTGCTGCAGATAGCGCCAGAGATTCGCGTCCTCTTCGTACAGCGACCAGACGTCGCCGTGCCCGCGGCGGCACCAGCGGCGCACGTACACGGCGCCGTCGCGCTCGACGAGATGACCGTCGAGCACGTCGGTCGGCCATTCCGGGTCGAACGCGGGATCGTCCGCGAAACAGCGCGGGCAGACTGCGCGCACGCTCTTGAGCAGCGTGTACTCGTGCAGGCCGGGAACCGTGCCCGCTGCCGTCATGCGCGCTCGCCCTTCGACAAGCTCAGGGTGACAGGGGCTGCGCTCAGCGTGACAGGGGCTGCGCTCAGGGTGACAGCAGATGCGCTCAGCGGTGACAGCGGATGCGCTCAGGGTGACACGAGTCGGGGCGGCGTTTGGGCGGAGCGTGACGTGCAGGCGCCAGGCGAACAGCGCGAAGCCCGCGATGCACGCGTACTGCGCGAGCGAGAAGACGCCGTACGACGGCACGTCGCGGTAGAACTCGACGACGAACCGCAGCGCGCAGAACAGCGCGCCTTGCAAGTAGAAGATCGCGTTGTCGGGCAGCGTACGGCGCCGGTCGGCCCACACGATGATCGCGAGCGTCGCGATCGCCGCGAGCGACGAGTACAGTTGCGTGGGATGGCGATACTCGCCGTGATCGTGCACGGCCCATGCGACGTGCGCGATCTTCCCGTAGCAGCAACCCGCGAAGAAGCACCCGAACCGCCCGATCGCCTCGCCGCCCGCCATCGCGAACGCGAACAGGTCTCCCAGCGGGCGGCGCAGGCCGATCGAACGCTTCGCGAGCGCGACGGCGATCCAGCCGCCGGCGATGCCGCCGATGACCGTCTTGCCGGGCTCGCCGCTCACGGCGAGCTGCACGACGTTCGCTCCGATCAGGCCGCCGAACAGTCCGGCCGTCGCGATCGCGCGCAGGTCGCGCCCGCCGATGCCGCGCCGCCGCGCGGCCCACACGAAAAGCGCGAGGCCCGCAGCATACGCGAGCACGTAGGCGACGCTCGAAAGCACGAGCCGCACGTGGACCGGCAAGGCATCCATGGCGCGCGCTTCTCCGGCCGGGCGAGGGGAGCCCTCGTTCCGGGACCGCCGCGACGCGTCCGCGAAGGCCGCACTCCGTGGAAGGAACGATGACGCTGCGCGCTCAGGTGCTGGCGGGGATCGTCGCGGGCGTCGCCGGCGCGATCGCGATCGAGGTCTGTCTGATCGGCAACCAGTTGCTCGAGGGCGCTTCCGCGGCGACGATCGCCGGGAGCTTCGCGTTCATCGCGGCGACGGTGATGGGGCCGGCGGCGTACCACAGCGCCGCAGCGGTGCCGCTGGGCGTCGTGATGCATTTCGCGGTCGCGATCGGCTGGGCGTTCGGCTACGTCTACCTGGTGCGCACGCAACCGCAGCTGCTCTCGCGCCCGATCGTCTCCGGCCTCGGCTTCGGCGTCGTCGTCTACGTCTTCATGCAGATCGTCTTGCTGACCGCCGGCCTGTATCACCGCGCGGCGGATCCGCGCACGTTGGGCGTGCAGCTGCTCGCGCACCTCGCGTTCTACGGCCTGCCCGTCGCGCTCATCGTTTCGCGCATGCTGCGGCCCGCGGCGAGCGCTGCTCGTTGATCGCCGAGGTCGTCGTCGACGTCGCCGCGCTGGCGCACAACGCGGCCGCGCTCGCGCGCATGGCGTCGCCGGCGCGGCTCGCGGCGGTCGTGAAGGCGAACGGGTACGGTCACGGTCTGATCGAGACGGCGCGCGCGGTCGCGCCGCACGCCGCGCGGCTGTGCGTGTACGAGCTCGACGAAGCCGTCGCGCTGCGGGACGCCGGCATCGACGCGCCGATCCACGTGCTGGGGCCGATTCCGGCCCGCGACCTGGACGCCGCGCACGCCGCAAGCACGCAGATTACCCTGTGGGACGACGGGCTCTACGCGCGCGACGTCGCGAGCGCGGCACGGCGGCGGCGCGGGCGCTTCGCCGTGCACGCGAAGATCGACACGGGCGTCGTGCGCCTCGGCCTCGATGCCGGCGACGCGCCTCGCGTGCTGGCACGCTACGCGGCGACGCCGGAGCTCGACCTCGCCGGCGCCTTCACGCATCTCGCGGCCGCCGAAGAGATGGACTCGACGTTCACGCTCGAGCAGCTCGCGCGGTTCGTGCGAGCGACGCGCGAGCTCGACGCGAGCGTCGAGCGGCACGCCGCGGCGACCGCCGCCGCCATCCTCTGGCCGCAGAGCCGGCTCGACGCCGTGCGCTGCGGGATCGGGCTGTACGGCATCTGGCCGAGCGCGGAGTCGGAAGCCCTGATGCGCGCGAGCGGCCTGGCGCTGGAGCCCGCGCTGAGCTGGCGCACCCGCATCGTCGCGATGCACGCGATCGAGCCGGGGACGAGCGTCGGCTACGGCCGCACGTGGCGCGCCGATCGCCCCTCGCGCATCGCGACGCTGCCGATCGGCTACGCCGAAGGGCTGCCGCGTGCCGCGGGCAACGCCGCGCACGCTCTCGTGCGCGGGACACGCGTGCCGCTGGTCGGAAGAGTCTGCATGGACATGGCGTTTCTCGACGTGACCGGCGTGGCGGACGCCGCGCCCGGCGACGCCGTGACGCTGATCGGCGCCGACGGCGACGAGCGCATCACGGCCGAACAGCTCGCCGCCGCGTGCGGCACCATCGGCTACGAGATCGTGGCGCGGCTTCCCGCGCACGCGCCGCGCACCTACGTGAACGGCGCGCCGTGATCGTCGCGCTCACGTTCGCGGCCTACGCGGTCACGCTCGACGGCGAGCCGGTGCTGCCGCGTGCAAGGGCCGCGGTCGTCGGCGGGCACGTGCTGCTGCCGCTGCGCGCCGTCGGGCAAGCCGTCGGTGCGCGCGTCGACTACGACGGCGGAACGCACGTCATCACGATCACGCGCGGTTCGCGGCGCGCGCACCTCGCCGCTGCCGCTGCGGGCAGCGTCGTGAACGTTCGCGGCACGACGTACGTGCCGCTGCGCACGGCCGCGTCGGCGCTCGGGCTCGACGTCGGATACGATCGCCTCACGCGCACGATCGCGCTGCGCGACGGCGGCGTCGATGCGGCCTATCGTGAAATCGCTCCGCCTTTGCCGCAGCAACGTGAACCCGTTCCGACGCAGCCGCCCGCTCCGACCGTCATCCTGCAGCCGTCATCCGGAGCGGTCATCGACGACGCGTACCCGGCGGTCTCCGCGCGCTTCGCGGGCGTCGCCGCGATCGACCCCGCCTCGCTGCGCGTCGCCGTGGACGGGCGCGACGTGAGCGCCGAAGCCGCGGTGGTCGGCGATCAAGTGCTCTGGACGCCGCGGCGCGCGCTGTCGACCGGATCGCATACCGTCTCGGTCGCGGCGCGCGACGCATCGGGGATGCCGCTCATGCAGCAGTGGACGTTCACCGACACGTTCGCGTTCGCGCCGCCCGCTCCGCCGGCGCCGTATCCCGTCGCAGCGATCTGGGTCGACCGCTGGATCACGCCGGGCACGAACGCATTCGACGTCTACGTGAACGGCGTTCCGGGCATGACGGGCTATGTCGGCGTCGACGGCGTCGGCGGTTTCTTTCCGCTGCAGGTCTACAGCGCGAACGGCTACGTCGCGCATGTGGTCGTCCCGACCGGCGTGAACCAGCCGTCCGCGCGCATCGCCGCGCGGTTGACGTTCCCGGACGGATCGATTCAGACGATCGTGCTGCCGCAGCGCTTCACGGTCATCACGCCGCCCGGCGCCGCGCCCGCACCGGCGCCGACCGCGCGCCGCGGGCTGCCGCGCGTGCCGCTCGGCACGCCGATGCCCGTTCCCGCCGCGACGTCCGCGCCTCGTCGGATTCCGCCGCGCATGCCGCTCTCAACCGCGCAGCCCGGGAGTACGCCGGCACCACGGACCACGCCGGTACCGCGGGTAACGCCGACACCGCGCGCGACGCCGACACCGCGCCAGACACCGACCGCGCGGCCGACGCCGACGCCGGCGCCTGTCGCGACGCCGACGCCGCGTCCGCTGCCGTTGCGCACGCGGCGAGCGACGCCCACGCCGAAGCCGAGCCCGGTGCCGCGCCCTTCGACAAGCTCAGGGTGACACGAGGCGCCCTTCGACAAGCGTCAGGGTGACATCGGGGCGCCCTTCGACAGGCTCAGGGTGACATGGAGATGAGCGCGAGCGCTTCTTTGAGATCCAGCGTGCCTTCGTAGAGCGCACGGCCGACGATTGCGGCGTCGACGTTCGGCGGCGTTCCGTCGCGCAGCGCGCGCAGATCGTCGATCGTGCGCGCGCCGCCGCTCGCCGTGACGGCGAGCGGCGCGAGCGACGCGACGTGCGACAGCGCGCCGACGTCGTACCCGGACCCCATGCCGTCGCGCGCGATCTCGGTGTAGACGACGCGGCGGATGCCCCATGCGGCGACGTCGCGCACGAGCGCATCGCGCGGACACCGTCGTTTCATGGAGCCAGCCGCGCGTCGCTACGCGGTCGCCGCGCGCGTCGATGCCGGCGACGATGCGCTCGCCCCAGCGCTCCGACGATCGCGCGCGCTGCGTCGGGGTGCTCGACCAGCAGCGTGCCGATGACGACCGCGTGCGCGCCCGCAGCGAAACGTGCTGCGACGTCGTCCGCTGTGCGAATGCCGCCGCCGGTCTGCACGGGCACGTCGACCGCCGCGCAGACGGCGCGCAGCGCGGCCTGGTTCTCGCCGGTGCCGAACGCGCCGTCGAGATCGACGACGTGCAGCGCCCGCGCGCCGTCGGCGACGAACGCGCGCGCTCGTGCGACCGGATCGGCGTCGTAGCGCGTCTCGCGCGACGGATCGCCGCGCTCGAGCCGCACCGCGAAGCCGCCGCGCAGATCGATCGCGGGATAGAGCGTCAGCGTTCGCACGAGCGGCCCTTCGACAGGCTCAGGGTGACAACCGACAGGCTCACGGTGACGGCCGACAGGCTCAGGGTGACGGCCGACAGGCTCAGGGTGACGTTCGACAGGCTCAGGGTGACGGGGATGCGGAGGCGGCGATGCGCAGGAAGTTGTCCAGGAGGCGGCCGCCCGTGGCGCGGCTCTTCTCCGGATGAAATTGCGTCGCCATGACGTTGTCGCGCGCGACGATGGCGGCAAAGCGCTCGCCGTACTCGCAGGCCGCGAGCAGCGTGTCGGTCGCGCCGACGCGGTACGAGTGAAGAAAGTACGCCCACGCGCCGGTCGCGACGCCGTCGACGAACGGATGCGTGCGCTCGATCACCAGATCGTTCCAACCCATGTGCGGTATTCTGGGCGCACGGTTGAACCTGCGAACGTCGCCGGGTAGAATACCGAGACCGTCGGCGCCGCCGAACTCGTCGCTGGAGTCGAACAACACTTGCATACCGACGCAGATTCCGAGGAACGGCCGCCCGGCGGCGATCGTCCGCCGGATGGCCGTATCCAAGCCGCGCCGCCGCAGCGCGTCCATGGTCGCGCCGAACGCGCCGTCACCGGGCAGGATCGCCGCACGCGCGCTCTCGACGACGACCGGATCGTCCGTCAGCGCGAACGGCGCGCCGCGTCGTTCCAGCGCCGCAAGCAGCGAGCCGACGTTGCCGCCGCCGTAGTCGATCACGGCAATCCCGGGCGCCTCCATTACGTGCTGCGTTCGCTCGCCGGCGCCGCGTTGCTTGCCGCCGCGCTCGACGTCGTGCAGCGGCGGCGGCGGAGCATCGGCACCGGCGCCCGTCGTCCAGGCGCCGCCCGGCGCGGTCGCGGTTCCGATCGCCAACCCGACGGGCACGCCGACGGGAGCGCCGAGCGCGGTCCCCACGCCCGCCGCCGGCGCCGGCGGCGAACGCGAGCCTGCACGTGCCGGCCGGCTTCCTCGTCAGCGCGATCGCGCAGGTCGGCGGCGCGCGCGAGCTTGCGGCGCTGCCGAACGGCGATCTGATCGCCGGCACGTCGGGCACCGCGGTGGTGATCGTGCCGAACGCGGAGAGCGCCGGCGCGGCCGGAACCCCCGCGACGTTCGCGACGATGCCCGAAGGCCCGGCGCAGGGCGTCGCGTTCGGCGGCGGCTTCGTTTTCGTCGCGACGCAGCACGGCGTGTACCGCATTCCGTACGCGACCGGCGCGCAGTCGGGAACGCCGCAGAAGATCGCCTCGGTGCGCACCGGCTCCGTCGCGCCGAACTCCGACGGCGACGTGCACACGACGACCTCGGTCGGCGTCACGTCATCGTCGGTGTACGCCGGCGTCGGCTCGAGCTGCAATGCGTGCACGGAAACCGACCCGACGCGCGCGACCGTGCAGCGCATGAACCTCGACGGCTCCGGAATGACGACGCAGGCGCGGCGGTGGCGCAACGCGATCGCACTCGCGACCGATCCGGCGACGGGCACGGTGTGGGCGGGCGGCGCGGGTCAGGACGATTTGCCGCAGGGACACCCGTTCGAGTTCCTGGACCCGGTGTCGGCGCGCACGGCTCCAGCCGACTACGGCTGGCCGAGCTGCGAGGAGAACCATGTCGCGTACGTGCCGGGCGCGGACTGCAGCGGCGTGGTCGTTCCGGCGCTCGAGTTTCCGGCGTACTCGACCATCATCGGCGCCGCGTTCTACCCGTCGTCACAGGCGGGACCGTACGCGTTTCCGGCGGGCTGGCGCGGCGGGCTGTTCGTCTCGATGCACGGCTCGTGGCACACGGCGAATAGCGTCCCGATCGTGCCGCCGCACGTCGCGTTCGTGCCGTTCGCGAACGGGATGCCGGCGCGCGCCGTCGACTGGAGCGATCCGACCGCGCAGTGGACCGACTTCTTTACCGGCTTCCAGAATGGGGCAAGCCGTGTCGGGCGCGCGACGGGCGTCGCCGTCGGAGCGTCCGGAAGCCTGTTCGTCGCCGACGATGACGCCGGCGCGATCTACCGCATCCGGCCTGCGGGCGCCGCGACGTCGGGCACGCGGCTGCGCTGAGCGGGTAGAAGCCTGCGCATGATGCGGCGCGCTGCCGCGGCCGCCGGGGCCGCGTTCGTCTGTCTGCTCTCGGCCGGTGCGGTGCCGCCTGCGCGGGCTGCCGACGCGGGCATCCGCGTTCCGAGCGGCTTCACCGCCGAGCGCATCGCGACGGTGCCGCGCGCGCGCGAACTTGCGGTCGCGCCGAACGGCGACCTCTTCGTCGGGACGTCCGGCAACGCGATTGCGGTCGTCCCGAACGCGACGGGGGCGCCCGGCGCGCCGGAGACGTTCGCGACGTTCGACGACCGGCCCGTCGCCGGCGTGTTCGTCACCGCGGACGCCGTCTACGCCGGCGCGCAGTTCGGCGTGTACCGCATCCCGTACCGCAACGGCGATCGCAAAGCGCGCGCGACGCCGGAGAAGATCGCGAGCGTGCGCACCAACGGCACGTCGCGCGACCACGTCACGACGACGGTCGTTCTCGATGGACAAGCACTCTACGCGAGCGTCGGATCGTCGTGCAACGCCTGCGATCCCGAGCTCGATCCCACGCGCGCGACGATCCAGCAGATGACGCCCGACGGCAAGGGCATGCATCCGCGCGCGGTCGACGTCCGCAACGCGATCGCGCTGGCGGTGCAGCCCGGCACGAACGCGCTGTGGGCCGGCGTCGCAGGCCGCGACGATCTCGCGCACGGACATCCCTACGAGATCTTCGACGACGTCACGTCGCACGCGGGCACGGTGGACTACGGCTGGCTGAAATGCTACGACGACCGCAAGCCGATCGGCGGCGCCGGCTGCGCGAACGTCGCGGTGCCGAAGGTCGTGTTTCCGGCGTACGACACGCCGATCGGCGCGGCATTCTATCCCGCCGACGCGAAAGGGCCGTACGCGTTCCCGCCCGAGTATCGCGGCGGCGCCTTCGTCGCGCTTCACGGCTCGTGGCACACGCCGCTGGTCGCGCCGCGCGTCGCGTTCGTTCCGTTCAAAGGCAACGAGCCTGCGCGCCCGGTGGACTGGTCGAATCCGGACGCGCAGTGGACGCAGTTCGTCGGCGGATGCCAGGCCGCCGACGAGACGCGCACGTGCCGCCCGACCGGCGTCGCGGTCGCGCCCGACGGATCGCTGTTCGTCTCGGAAGACAGCGCGGGGGCGATCTACCGCATCCGGCCGACGCGCCGCTAGCGACGCCTTTCCCGCAGCGCACGACGCGCGCGCAAGTATCGTGTCGCGGGAGGCGAGTCCCACCGCGTGGGCAAACGCCATCGCACGATGGGCGGCAACCCGCACGAGCACCGCGTGCAGTTCTATGGTGACGATTCCGCCGCGCTGGCGACGAACGTCGGCCGTTTCGCGGCCGAAGGCATGGCGCGCGGCGACGGCGTGCTCGTCATCGCGAGCGCCGAGCATCGCCGCGCCTTCGCGCGCGCCGCGGCGAGCGCAGGCGCCGACGTCGAGTCGGCCGTGCGGCAAGGCCGCTGGATCGCACTGGACGCGACACGAACCCTCGAAGCCTTCCTCGTCGACGGGCAGCCGGACGGACACCGATTCCGCTCCGTCCTCGATCCCGCGATTCGCACGCTGCGATCCAACGGTGCGAGCATTCGCGCCTACGGCGAGATGGTCGGCGTCCTGTGGCGAGCGGAACAGTTTGACGCAGCGTCGCAGCTCGAAGCGCTCTGGAACCGGCTGCTCGCCGGCGGCGGCCTCGAGCTCTACTGCGGCTACCCGATCGACATCTTCGGCGACGCGTTCCGCACCGCGGACGTCGACGCACTGCTGTGCGCGCACACGCACGTCGTTCCGTCCGGCGACGCGCGCCTGCAGACGGCCGTGACGCGAGCCATGCGCGACGTGCTCGAACGCGACGACGTCGACTTCGACGCTTTGATCGAGACGAGCCGGCCGAACACGTGGCCCGCGTTGCCGAAAGGCGAAGCGGCAATCCTCTGGCTGCGCAACGAATTGCCCGCGTACGCCGACGAGATTTTACGCCGCGCGCGAGGGTACTACTCGGCCGCTTGAGAGGCCACCGCGATCCCAGGAAAGGGGGTCGTTTGGTTGCTGATTTCCCGTGGTAACTCGCTCGTAGGATGCGCGAGAAGAAATCGGTGAAGCACCTGATCGACGACGTGCGGGCGCGCGTCGAGCGCCGCACGTTCGTGCAGGACGTGAGCGACCCGCTCACCGGTGAGATCGACCGTCGCAAGATCGCGGCAAAGTTCAACAACCTCGAGCACGCGGTCGACGAACTCGCGACAGCCGTCGAGAAAGTCGCCGAGACCGCCTGAGCGCCGGGCGCCTACGCCGCGCGCGAGTCGCGCCGGTGAACGGGTAGCGCGACGACGACCCGCGTGCCCGTGTCGTCCTGCGTCGACGCGTCGACGACCATCTCGCCCGCAAGCGCGCGCACGAGCAGCAGACCGCGCCCGCCTTCGCTGAGCGGTTCGGGCGCCGCGTAGACCGGCCGCATCCCCGGGCCGCGGTCGACCACGCACAGGATCGGCGGATCGTCGTGCCAGTCGATGCAGATGCCGAACGGCGGCGCGCCGTGCCGGACGGCGTTCGCAATCAGCTCGCCGGCGACGAGCTCCGCCGAGTCGAGATCCGATACCTCGGCGTCGGCCTGCGTCTCGAGAAACCCACGAATGTCCGATCGCGCGCGAACCGTTTGATCGATGCTGTCGCCGACGTACGACCAGTAGCGGCTGTCCTGCACGGCGGGAGACATGCCCATTCGGTGGGGTCTCGTAACGATACGAACGGTGGAAAAAACAGGTTTCGGGTGACGCCCCGCACGGAAAGAGAGCCGTCAAGGAACCTGACGCTAGGAGGGCAGAGGTTGACCAACGCCGTTGGGCAGTGGAAGGCGCGGAAGGATCGGCGATCCGCCAAGACACTGCGGTCGGAGCACGACTTCTCGGTGGCCGGTATCGGCCTGATGGTGGTGTGCGTCGTCGTCGGCGTGATGTTCAGCGTCTAGCCGCGCCCTAGCGGCGCTCGGTGAGGCTGCCCTTCGTGGACGGTACCTCACCCGACGCGGTTTGCGCCTTGGCTTGCGCCAGGGCGCGCGCGAAGGCCTTGAAGGCCGCTTCGCACAGATGATGGTTGTTCGTTCCCGCCCAGCGCAGCAGGTGCAGGTTGAACTTTCCGTGGTCGACGACGCTGCGGAAGAAGTGCGGAACCAGCTCCGTCGGCAGCGCCCCGAGCGACGGCACCGACAGCGGCACGTCGTAGTTCAGATACGGCCGGCCGCTCAGGTCGACGGCGCACTGCACGAGCGCGTCGTCGAGCGGGACGGCGATCGAACCGAACCGCGCGATGCCCCGCTTGTCGCCGAGCGCCTCGTCCAGCGCGCGGCCGATCGCGATGCCGACGTCCTCGACGACGTGGTGGTGATCCATGCCGTCGCCGTGCGCTTCGAGCTCGAGGCCGAGCCCGCCGTGCGTGCCGAGCGCGCCGAGCATGTGATCGAAGAAGTCGACACCCGTGCGAACGGAGACCGGGCCGCCGTCGAGCGCGAGGCGCAGATCGATCCGCGTCTCCTTCGTCTCGCGCTTGACGTGCGCGGCGCGCTCCTTCGACAAGCTCAGGATGACACCCACATGGTCAAGGATGACACCCGCATCGTCACGATGGTCCGGGTTTGCCGTTCGTCGACGCGGCGTTCGGTGAGCGCCGCGAGCCGATCGGCTCGAGCGCGTGCACCGCGGGTCCCACGTACGTCGCCTGCGGACGGATCAGGCGATTGTTCGCGAACTGCTCGAGCACGTGCGCCGTCCAGCCGGCGATGCGGCCGCAGGCGAACATGCACGTGAACTCATCGGACGGGATGCCCAGCGACGAGAGCGTCGGCGCGGTGTAGAACTCGACGTTCGCGTAGATGCGCTTGCCGGGCTTCTCCTCGCGCAGCACCTCGTCGGCCGCCGTTTCGAGCGCGCGCGCGAGCGAATACCACGAGCTGCCGGACTTCTCGGCGAGCGCCTTCGCCATCTTCTCGAGCTGCGCCGCACGCGGGTCGCGAATCTTGTACTCGCGGTGTCCCATCCCCATGATCTTCTTGTGCTTGCCGAGCAGCTCGCGCACGTACGCCTCCGCGCGTTCCGGCCGGCCCATCTCTTCGAGGTGCGTCATCACCTTGCTCGGAGCGCCGCCGTGCAGGTCGCCCGCGAGCGTCGAGACCGCGGCGGTGACGGAACAGTAGATGTCGGCGCCGGTCGACGCGGTGACGCGCGCGGAGAACGTCGACGCGTTGTACGAGTGGTCGGCCAGCAGCACGAAGTACGTGTCGAGTGCCTTCTCCGCTTCGGGGATCGGCCGCTCGCCCGTGCGCATGTACAGAAAGTTCGCGGCGGTGTTCAGGTGCGGGTCGGGCGGGATGGGATCGAGGCCCCGGCGCATGCGGTCCCACGCGGCGACGATCGTCGGGAACTTCGCGATCAAGTCGATGGCGGTGTGGACCGCCGTCTCGTGCGAGCCGTCGGGGCGGTGGGGGATGAACTGGCTGATCGCGGACACGCCGGTGCGCAGCACGTCCATCGGCCACGCGTCGCGCGGAATCTCGCACAGGATCGTGATCAGCCCGTCCGGCACCAAGCGCCGCGCCGCGAGACGCGCGCGCAGGTCGGCCAGCTCGCTTTCCGTCGGCAGATGCCCGAACAGCAGCAGGTGCACGACTTCTTCGAAGCTCGCGTGCTCCGCGAGATCGTGGATGTCGTAGCCGCGATAGGTGAGGCGGCCCGCCTCGCCTTCGACGTTGCTCAGGACGGTCTCGCCGACGACGACGCCTTCGAGACCGGGATTGACCACCGTGGACGCCATGGAAGCGGGAATTCTCGGCGCTCCGCGTCTCTCCCACGCGCAACGGTCCGTGCGCGGCGAAAGGGCTGCGAGCGACCAAAGTCGCACGTCCTCTTCTCGCAAACGGGCGCGTTTGGGCGTCCGCCGCTTCGTGAAGGAGGTACCATGACGCGTCCTGGTCTGACTCGGCGTACGTTCGTCAAGCTTGCGGGCGCCGGCAGCGCCGCTGCGGCGATCGGCATCCCGGCCTACATACCGCGCATCGGCGAGGCGGCGGACACCATCAAGGTCGGCGTGCTCGAGCCGTTCACCGGCACGTACGCCGCACCCGGCGCCAACGAGATCCGAGGGTTCGACATGGCCGCCGACGCGTGGAACAAGCGCGGCGGCATCATGGGACGCAAGGTTGAGCTCGTCAAGGAAGATGAGCAGAACGATCCAGGCGTCGCCGCGCAAAAGACGCGCAAGCTCGTCAATCAAGACAAGGTCGTCGCCCTGATGGGGACGGTGTCGAGCGGCGTGTCGCTGTCGGTCGCCGGCATTTCGAATAGCCTCGGAACCCTCTTCATGGACTCCGGCGGCCACACGGACGACGTGACGGGAAAGGACTGTCACTGGAACGTCTTCCGCACGTGCCACAGCACGTGGATGGAGACGCATGCGACGGGCTATTCGCTCGCGAAGCGCTTCGGGAAGCGGTGGTTCTTGATCACGCCGGACTACGCGTACGGACACGCGCTGGAAACCGGCTTCAAGGACGTGCTGCAGCGCACCGGCGGGACGATCGTCGGCGACGAGCTGGTTCCCCTGAACACGACCGATTTCAGCTCGCATCTCACGAAGATCGACGCCGCCAAGCCCGACTTGGTACTCGTGCTCGTGCAGGGCGACGACTACACAAACTGCCTCAAGCAGATGAAGCAGTTCGGGCTGCTCAACAAATACAAAGTGGGCGGCCCGCAAGTGGAGCTCGAGTCGCTCTACGGTCTGCCGCCCGACGCGCGCGTGGGCTATTGGGGCATCGAGTGGTACTACAAGAGCGACTTGACGCTCGGCAAGAACAACAAGGCCGCACACCAGTTCGTCGCCGACACGATGAAGCGCTACGGCAAACCGCCGACCGCGCGCAACTGCTTCGGATACGTGACCGCGGACCGGCTGTTCACGGCGATGGCGGAAGCGAAATCGACGGAGTCGATCAAGATGGCTCGCGCGATCGAGAACGTGCACTTCGATTCGATCTTCAACGGGCGGGCGTACTACCGCAAGGAAGACCACCAATTGATTTGGCCGATGTGGGTCGCGAAGATTCGTCCGGACGGAACGCCGGGCGACAAGCTGGACCTCTTCGACGTCGTCGACATTCAAGCCGGCGAGGCGATCGAACAGACGGTCGCGGAGAAGGCGCAAGTGTGCAAGCTGGGCTACCCGTAGCGCCGGACCGGTGACGCACGACCTCGCGCCGCAGCTCTTCAACGGGCTCGTGCTCGGCACGTTCTACGCGATCGTCGCGATCGGGCTGTCGCTGATCATGAACCTGACCGGCACGATCAACATGGCGCACGGAAGTTTCATGACGCTGGCGGGATATCTCGCCTACTCGCTGGTCGTTCGCGGCACCTCGTTCTGGTTTGCTCTGCTGGTCGCGCCGCTGATGGTCGTCGCCGTCGGCCTCGTTGTAGAGCGGACGCTCGTGCGTCCGCTCTACAAGCGCGAGCCGTTCTACAGTCTGCTCATGACCTTCGGTCTCTCCCTGATGGCGGAAGAGATCTACCGGCTCGTCTGGGGCGCCAACGGCGTTCCGTTCTCGCCTCCGGGCCTGCTGTCCGGCTCCGCCAATCTCGGTTTCATGAGTTTTCCGAGCTTTCGCATCTTCATCGCGGCGGCGCTCGTCGTGGCGATCGTCGCGCTCGCGCTGTTCTTGACGCGCACGCGGTTCGGGATGCGCTTGCGGGCCGCCGTTCAGGATACCGAGATGATCGCCGCGCTGGGAACCAACACCCAAGTCCTTTACGCCGTCAACTTCAGCCTCGGAATCCTGCTGGCGGGAATCGCCGGCGTCCTTGCCGCCGGCATGCTCGGCCTCTCCCCGACGAGCGGAAACGACCTGCTGATGCCGGCGTTCGTCACCGTCATCATCGGCGGAATGGGCAGCCTGTTCGGCAGCATCGTGGGTGGGTTGCTCGTCGGAGTGACCATCTCGATGACGACGTTGTTCGTCCCCGCCGCGAGCGAAGTCTCGATGTACGTCCTGATGGCCGTCGTGCTCTCGCTGCGGCCGCGCGGACTCTTCGGCGAGGAAGGCATCTTCGGGTGAGCCTCCGGCGCGAGCTGCTCGTGTCGGCGATCGTGGTCGTGCTCTTTGCGGCCGCGCCGTGGCTGTCGCCCCTGCTGCACCTCGACCTGTCGATCGTGAGCGAGGTCCTCGTCACGGCGATCGCGGTCATGAGCGTGAACCTGCTGCTCGGTTATACGGGACTGCCGGCGTTCGGGAACGCGGCGTACTTCGGCCTGGGCGCGTACGGCGCGGCGCTCGCCGTGAAGTACTATCAGGTGCATTTCATCGAGGCGTTGGTGATCGGCACGGTCGCGGCGCTGCTCGGCGGCCTGATCCTCTCGCCGTTCTTGCTGCGCCGCCGCGGCATCTACTTCGGGCTGCTCTCGATCGCGTTCGGGCAAGTCTTCTACTTCATCGCGTACCGGTACACCGATGTCACCGGCGGCGAGGACGGCATGAACGTCGCGCGCCCCTCTGCGGGGCTGGCAGGGGTGCATGTCAGCGTGAGCGACTTCGGCTTCTACTACACGGCACTGGCCGTCTTCGTCGTCGCGCTGATCGCGTTTCGCGGCATCGTACGCTCGCCGTTTGGCCGGACGCTCGTCGCGATCCGGCAGAATGAGCCGCGCGTGCGATACCTCGGGCTGAACACCGATCGCTTCATCTTCTTCGCGCTGTTGATCGCGTCGACGATGGCCGGCCTGAGCGGGGCGCTCTTCGCCCTGCTGATCAACTTCGCGTATCCGCTCGAGCTGGACTGGCACCAGTCCGGGTACCTCGTGCTCTCGATGATCCTCGGCGGCGGCGGCACGGTTTGGGGCTCGCTCGTCGGCTCGTTCATCTACGTGATCGGCAAGGACATCATCTCGACGATCACGCCGCTGTGGCAGATACTTCTTGGGCGCGCTGTTCGTGGCGTGCGTGCTCGGCTTCCCGCGCGGGATCATCGGCTCGCTCGAGGCGTTCTTTCGCCGCGCGCCGCAGACGTTCACCGGTGACGACGTCAACGCCGCATTCGACGCCGATGCTCCCGTCGAGGTGGGCCGTGGAATCTAACGCGCTGCTCGAAGCGACGGGCATCTCCAAGGTCTTCGGTGGACTGCGCGCCGTCGACGACGTGTCGGTGCAGGTGCGCGAAGGGACGGTCCACGCGCTGATCGGCCCCAACGGCGCCGGGAAGACCACGTTCTTCAACGCGATTTCCGGCTTCACGCTGCCCGAACGCGGCGTCGTGCGTTTCCTCGGCACCGACGTCACGCGCATGCCGAACTGGCGGCGCGTCGCAATGGGGATGGGCCGCACGTTCCAGACGCCGAGCATCTTTCCGGAGCTCACCGTCGACGAGAACGTGCGGCTCGGCGTGCACGCGCACGCCAAGCAGGCGTTTCGTCTGCGCGCGCCGCGCGGCGAAGCGAAGGCCGCGGTCGACGCCCGCGTGGACGAGCTCCTCGGATTCGTCAACCTCGCGCCGCAACGCGACCGCCCGCTCTCCGAGCTCGCGCACGGCTCGCAGCGCCTGTGCGAGATCGCGATGAGCCTGTCCACCGATCCGGTGCTCGTGCTGCTCGACGAGCCGATGGCGGGTCTCGCCGAAGCGGAGACCGATCGCATCGTGGGCGTCATCCGGAGCCTGCGCGAGCGGCTCGGGCTCACCGTGCTGTTCGTCGAGCACAACATGCGCGTCGTGCTCTCGCTCGCCGACCGCATCACGGTGCTCGACCGCGGCAAGCTGCTGGCCGAAGGCAGCCCGCAGCAGATCGCCGCGAACGACGCCGTGCGCAGCGCGTACCTGGGCGAAGGGGTGCTCGACCATGTCTGAGCCGCTGCTCGCGCTCGAGGGCGTCTGCACGAACTACGGCAAGATCCGCATCCTGCGCGACGTTTCGCTGACCGTCGGCGCGGGCGAGGTCGTCGCGCTGCTCGGGCTCAACGGTGCGGGCAAGACGACGACGATTCGCTCGATCCTCGGCCTCACGCCGCCGCGCGCCGGAAGCATCCGGTATGCGGGCCGCGACGTGACGCGGTGGCCGGCGTACAAGATGGCACGGCTCGGCGTCGGCTACGTGCCCGAAGGCCGCCGCATGTTCAAGGACCTCTCGGCGCTCGAGAACCTGCAGTTGGCCGAGAACGGGCGCAGCGGCGAGTGGTCGATCGCGCGCGTGTTCGAGCACCTCCCCAAGCTGGCCGAGTTGCGCACGCGGCGCGCGGGACGGCTCTCCGGCGGCGAACAGGAGATGCTCGCGATCGGCCGCGCGCTCGTCGCGAACCCGCGGCTCCTGCTGATCGACGAGCCGTCGCAAGGCCTCGCGCCGCTGATCGTCGAGGATGTCTACCGCATCCTCGCGGAGCTGAAGGCGACGGGTCACGCGATCCTTCTCGTCGAGCAGAACGCGCTGCTCGCGCTGCGCATCGCCGACCGCGCGTACGTGCTGGACGCGGGCCGCGTCGTGCACGCCGGCCCCGCCGCCGAGCTCGCGGCGGATACCGCACGCATCCGCACGCTGATGGGGCTCGACGTCGCGGCCGGCTGACCGCATCGCCGTCGTCGCGGCGCCGATCGCGCTGGCGTTCGCCATGTGCGCAGCGCCGTACGCCGGCGCCGGCACGGAAGCGCCGGCACCCGGGACGTTCGCCGCGCTCGGCGACGACGCTGCAACGACGCTGACGACGCGGTTCTACGCCGGCGAGGGACGCTGGCGCGCGTGCCTCGCGCCGTGGTGCGGCATCGGAAACGCCGATTGGGGCGACGACAGCCTCACCGGCGCGCTCTACCTGCGATGGCGCGCGGCGCACGACGGCGCGCCGGTGCGCATCGCGAGCCAGCTCGTGCGCACGCAGCGGCGCTACGGCTCATGCCGTGCGCCGTCGTGCACGTCGTGGAGCGACGTTCCCGCGTGGGACGCCGTCGCGGCGGTCCGCACGTACGACATGACGCACGACGCCGCGGCCCTCGGCAACGCGGAGGCCGCGTACCGGTTCGTCGCCGCCTCCGGCGTGTTCGCGCACGGCGCGTGTCCGGCGATCGCGTACCAGCGCCCGCACGCCGAGAGCGGCGGGCTCAAGACGCTCGAGACCGAGGCGAACCTCACGTTGGCGGCGGCGCTGCTCGCCGAGCGGACGCGATCGCCTCGCTATCGCGACGACGCCGAACGCCGCTACGCAGCGGATCGCGCCTTCTTTTTCGACGCGAGCGAGGGCCTGTACACCGTATACGTCTTCGACGACGGCCGGCGCTGCCGCGCGCTGCCGCACCGCTTCTTCGCCTCCGTGAACGGCACCATGATCGAGGCCGGGCTCGTGCTGGCGCGTGTCACCGGCGAACGGCGGTACGCGGACGACGCGCGTGCGACCGCACGGGCAACGCGCGCGCTCGACGACGCGCGCGGCATCTTCACGGACCTTCAAGCGGAGAACGACATCGTCGAGCCGCTCGTCGTCGCCATGGCGGAGCTCGCGTCCGGCGGCGACGCGTTCGCGCGGGAGTGGATTCTGCGGAACGCCGCGGCGGCGGTGCACGCACGGCGCGACGACGGTGCGTACGGGCGCTTCTTCGACGGCCCGCCGCCGGCCGGTACCGTCACGGAATGGCAGACGAACGGCGGGCTGGCGCTCGCGATCGCGGCCGGCGGGCTGGCTCCCGCGTCGTCGCCCGAACCGGATGATGCGTGGGCGCACGCGACGGCGACGCCCCTCGCCATCAGGCGCGCGCCCGCGACGGTGCGCTTCACCGGCTCGGCGATCACACTGACCGGGACGATCGGCGAGCGCTGCTGCGAGGCGGGCCGCGTCCGCGTCATCGTCGACGGCGTCGAGACCACCGACCGGACCGGGATCTGGCAGAACAAGTCCAGCGCCGGCCGCGCGCTGCCGGACTCGATCTTGTTCGCGTGGCGCTGGCCGGCATCCGGAAGCCACGAGATTCGCCTCGACGCCGGACGCACCGAATGCGAAGGAGGGCGGCCCGTTCATCGACGTGACGGGCATGACGGTCGCGCCTTAGGGAAGCGTGGCCGAGGGGTCGGCGACCGGTCCCCGAAGCAAACGCACGTGCGCGCACTTGAGCGCGCCCGATTTCGCGAGGCAATGTCATGCTCCACTCCCGCTCGTCCGCGCGCGCCGTTCTCGTCCCCGCATTGACCGCGGCGCTCGCCTTGGCGATGGCCGGAGCCGCTGGGGCCGCTACCGGCTCCTACACGCCGGCCCAGGCCGCGAGCGGCGCGACCGTCTACAGCGCATCGTGTCAGCAGTGTCACGGCGTCAACCTGCAAGGCCAGTCGGCGCCCGCGCTCAGCGGCGCGACGTTCCGGAACTACGTCGGCAAGTCCGGCACCGCAGCGACGCTCTTCGACTTCATCAGCCGGCAGATGCCGGCCGATCATCCCGGTTCGCTCACGCAGCAGCAGTATCTCGACGTCACCGCATTTCTGCTCAGCCGCAACGGCTATGCCGCGAGCGACGTCGCGCTGTCACCCGCGACGCTCGCGAACGTCCCGCTCGGCGGCGGCAACACCGCCGCGAAGGCGAAAGGTCCGCGCAACCCGACGAGCGCCGTGACCAAGGGCACGACGTCCGCCGAGATCGTGCGCGCCGCGCCGCCGAAGAACACCGTCTTCGCGAAGCTGCCCAACAACGCGAACGTGAACGTGACCGACGCGATGCTGTCCGGCGCCGCGACCGACGCGAACAACTGGCTGCTGCCGGGCCGAACGTGGGACAACCAGCGGTACTCGCCGCTCAGTCAGATCAACGATCAGAACGTCGATCGCATGGTCATCTCCGGTCTCGCGCAGACCGGCATGACGGCGAGCTTCGAGACGACGCCGATCGTCGTCAACGGCGTCATGTACATCACGACGCCGACCGTCAGCAACAAGATGAAAGTCATGGCGATGGACGCCACGAACGGGCGCCCGATCTGGGAGACCGTGTACAGCTTGGGCTCGTTCCAGATCTGCTGCGGCCCGGTCAACCGCGGACCCGCGGTCGGCTACGGCATGGTGTACGCGCTCACGCTCGACGACAAGCTGCTCGCGCTCGACGCGGCGACCGGCAAGGTGCGCTGGACCGCGACGCTCGCCGATCCGTCAGTCGGCTACTCCGAGACGATGACGCCGCAGGTCTACGACGGGATGGTCATCGTCGGCAGCGCCGGCGGTGAATGGCCCATCGCCGGCTTCGTCGCCGCGTACGACGCCCGCAGCGGCAAGCAGAAGTGGCGCTTCGGCACGACCGACCCGAAGACGTACGCTGGGGACTCGTGGAAGCGCGGCGGCGGCATGGTGTGGACGACGCCCGCGGTCGACCCCGCCCTGGGCCTCGTGATCTTCGCCACCGGCAACCCCAACCCGGATCTCGAAGGCAAGGTGCGCGTCGGGGACAACCGCTGGACCGACTCGATCGTCGCGATCGACGCGCACACCGGCACGTTCAAGTGGGGCTACCAAGAGATCAAGCACGACGTGTGGGACTACGACGCGGTCAGCAACGTCGTGCTCTTCGACGTCGACGTCAACGGGCAGCGCGTCCCGGCCGCAGGCGAGGCCGGCAAAGTCGGCTGGTTCTACATCGTCGACCGGCGCAGCGGCAAGCTGATCAAACGCTCCGACGCATACGTCGCGATGACGAAGAACATGTTCAGCCAGCCCACCGCGAAGGGCGTGGTGATGCTGCCCGGCGCGAACGGCGGTGCCGAATGGTCGCCGCCTGCGTACTCTCCGGACACGAAGTACGCGTACGTGCTCGGGATGGACCAGCTCATGAACTTCACCACGCACAACGACGCGTACCAGAGCGGGCGCATCCGGCTGGGAAGCGCGTTCAGCAACATCGCCCCGCACGGCGTGCAGGACGGGCGCTTCGTGGCCATCGACACGCAGACCGGCAAGATCGCGTGGACCGTGATGACGCCGCAGCCGCTGATCGGCGGCGCGCTCGCGACGGCGGGGAACCTCGCGTTCTACGGCGAGGGCAACGGCTGGTTCGACGCGGTCGACGCGCACACGGGAAAGATGAAGTGGCGGTTCAACCTGGGCGCGGGCGTCAACGCACCGCCGATCACCTACATGGTGAACGGCGTGCAGTACGTCGCCGTCGCTGCAGGCGGCAACTTCCAGCTGTCGTTCCCGTACGGCGACACGGTCGCGATCTTCAAGCTCGCTCCGAACACCGGGCCGCCGGCACCGCCGGCACCCGCGCCGACGAAGTAACCGGCGCACACACGGCGCACCCGCACGCTACGATGCAGCGCAGCGTGCGGGCGCGCTCGGACGCGGTCCGAGCGGCACGGTCAGCCGCAGGCTGACGGCGGCCGGCGGCCCGAGACGGTCGACGCTCGACAGATAGATCCGGTTGGTCACGTTTTCGGCGTCGAACGTGAGCTGTGCGCCGGACGCAAGCGGCGTCGTGACGTGCGCGCCCAGCACGAGCGCGCTTCCGAGCGGCTGCGTGTTGAGATCGTCGGCGTACGCCGCGCCGAGGAACGACGCGTCGACGCCGTACCGTGCGGCACCGCCCTGCGCATCGATCCCGACGGTCGCCTCGCGGTCCGGGACGTACGCGAGCCGCTTTCCGACCGAGGCCGCCGGCCCGGCGATGACGCGCGCGTACTGCGTCTGGCCGCCCACGCGCAGCCGCGTGCACGGCGAGAGCAGGGTCGTGTACGTCGCGCTCGCGCCGTCGGTGCGTGTGTGCGCGACGTTCTGCCGCTGCTGCAGCACCGGCGAGAGCGTCACGAAGGCGATCGCGTCGTTGACGTGCGTGTCGCTCAGATCGAACGCGAAGCGCGAGCGCTTCCCCGCGGCGTCCAGTCCGATCGACTCGCTGCCGCTGCGCTCGGGCACCAGCGCGATGTTCGGCGCCATAGTCACGGCGCCGACCTGAAAACCGCGCAGCAGCTCGTTCAAGAACGGCGCGCGGAAGCCGCCGCCGGTCGACGCACGCAGCGCGACGCCGGGCGAAAGATCGTAGCGCAGCGCGACGCGCGGCGAAACGGCGGCATCCGTGCGCTCCGGTGCGCCGGTGAAGCTCGCGACACCGCGCGTCACGGTCGTCATGCGTCCGTCGTCGAACCCGACGGCGTCGTAGCGTGCGCCGAGCAGCGCTTCGAACCGGCCGCCGTGCAGGCGCGCTTGCAGCGCGAGGCCCGCGAGGGACTGGCTGCCGCTGCCCATGCTCTGCAGCGAGCCGTCGGCACCGCGCTGGTCGCTCACGCCGTGCACCGCGCGGTCGTCGGCGCGCGCTTCGAGATCGAGGCGGTCGCCGGACGACAGCCACGTGACGAAGACGCCGTCCTCGAACGAGGGCACGTGCTGCACGTACCGCAACACGCCGGGCATGGTGGGAAACTGGTCGGCGATGTTCAGCACCGTCGTCGCGCGCGAGTACGCGTCGACCGTCGTCGTCGTGTGGTCGCCGGCGTGCGCGTACCCGAGCGCGAACTGCTCGAGCGTGCGCCCGAAGCTGTAGTTGGGGCGACCCTGCGCCTGCGCGTCGGTCGAGAACAGCACGGAGCCTTCGAACGTCGAGGCGCCGCCGATGGTGCGCAGCCGGAGTTGCGTCGCGTCGCCTTGGCTGCGCGCGATCTGGTCGACCGGCGTGCGATAGCCGGGAGGCTGGTCGGCGTACGCGGCCTGCGTCGTCGACGTCCACAGCGACGCGCCGAGCCGTGGACCGAGCGGGGTTGCATAGAACAGCGACGCGTCGCTCGCGCCCAGTCCGCCGCCGCCGACCGCGATGGCGCCGCCCGCGGGTGCGCTCGCGGTGGACGGCGGTGCGCGCGTGTCGAGCGCGAGCACGCCGCCGACGGCGCCGGATCCGTACAGCGCCGATCCTGCGCCGCGCAGCAGCTCCGCGCGCGTGATGTTGCCGGGCGGAAACGCGATCCAGTCAACCTGCCCCCCGAACGCGTCCTGCGCGGGCAGGCCGTCGGCGATGACGACGCCCCGGTCGTTCCCGGCGCCGTCGAACGAGACGCGCAGTTGCCCGTAGTTGGTGAACATGCTGTTGCTGCGGTCGCGGTCGAAGCCCGGAAGGTCGCGCAGCAGCGCGTCGCTCGTGCGCGCGGGCGAGTCGCGAATCGCCGTCGCGTCGAGAACGGACGCCGAGACGGGCAGGCGGTGGAGGCTTTGGCTCGAGCCCGTCGCGACGCGCACCGAGCCGATCACCGGCGTCGCGCGGTGCAGCGTCACGCGTGCGGGAGCGGCCCCGAGCGTCACGGTGACCGCCGGGAACCCGGGCGCTTCGACGGTCGCCGACACCGCGTCGAAGGCGCCCTCGGGCGACGCGGCTCCGGACGCATCCGTCGCGACGGCGTCGACCGCGCCGCTCGCCGAGACGAAGCGAACCGTCGCCGCGAGCGGACGGCCGTCGTCGTCGACGACGATGACCGCGGGCGTCGCCAGGGCGACGAGCACGGCAACGATCCAGGCGAGCATATGCCTCCACCCCGCAATGCGACGCGGGCCGCCGCAACTCCGCCGCAGAAACCGCGCGCATGAGCACGCTGCGCTGCGTCGCGGTTCGGACGGCGCAGGGTCTTCGCGCGCTGCTGGCCGCCGCAGCGCTCGCGGCGTCGTGCGGCGCAACGGGTGTGGCGGCGGACCAGACCACGGGCGCCGTCGTCGGAACGATCACGCGAGCCGGCGGCACGCCGGTCGCGGGCGCGCGCGTCGAGTTGTCATCGGCCGGCGGGCGGCACGCGGCGACGACGGATGCGCGCGGCAGGTTCGCGCTGTTCGGACTCGTCGCGGGAACGTATACGCTCACGGCCGGCGCGCCGGGCTTCGAGCGCGCGGTTCGTTTCGACGTCCTCGTGCTGCCGGGCGAGACCCAACGCCTCGCGTTCGAGCTGAGCGACAGGCCGCCCACGATCGGCGGCGTGCGCACGCGCGCCGGCGACTTCACCGTCGGATCGCCGAGCGCGACGTTCGCCGTCCAGGGAGCCGCAGCGCGCGCGGCGTCGCCGTCCGCCGCGTCGTCCGGGCTCGGAACGTACACGGAGCGCACGGTGCAAGGCGCCATCGCCGCCGTGCCGGGCGTGCAGCAGGACCCGTTCGCGAACGCGATCCTGCGCGGCGGTAAGGTCGAGGACACCGTCTTCGAGTTCGACTCGGTTCCGCTGCCGCAGGGACTCATCGCCGAGCCCGGTGGAAACGTCATCGGCGCGCAGCTGCCGACGACGGGGGTCGCGGTGACGACGGTGACGCTCGCGGGGTTCGAAGCGGAAGGCGACAACGCGCTCGGCGGGATCGTCGACCAGATCCCGCTGGTCGGCAGCTACCCCGCGCGGACGACGCTGGAGATCGGGAGCGGCGCCGTCGGCCGGGAGCAGCAGATCGCGCTGACCGCCGCGTGGGCCACGCCCGATCTGCGCTCGCGTTATGCCGTCGCCGCAACGGTCTCGTCGCAGGCGCTCGCATACGGCGACGGCCGCACCTTCTATCCGACGGAAGCCGGAACGTACGGCCTCGCCTTGAGCGACCGCACGACGTCGTCGTTCTCGGCGAACGTGCACGTGCGCCCGCGTCCATCGGACGACGCGTCGATCACGGTGCTCGACGCGCGCGCCGCGTACGACCAGTACGGCACGCCGTACGCCGGCGAGACGTTCGGCGCGTTCGGACCGGCGAGCGCGTTCGGCAACGCCGGTTCCACGGCAGCGGTGGCGACCGCATCCGGCGTGCGCGGAACGCTGGACGTGCTCAAGCTGCAGTGGCTGCACACCACGCCGCACGGTCTCTGGCGCGCGCAGGTGTACGGCTCGGCGTTCTCGTCCGTGTCCGGCGGACCGTACTGGGACGATCTGTCCTTTCCCGACGGCCCGATCTCGCTCGCCGCGACGCAAGGCGGGCGCTCGGGCGGCGCGACGTTCGATGCCGAGACGATCGCGAGCGACCGTCACGATGTGAAGTACGGCGTGGCGTACCGGACGACCACGACGTTCCTCGACGAGCTGGTTCCGACGGCGGACGAACGCGTGCGCTCGCAGCCGGCGCTGTTCTCCTCGCTCGCGTACGCCGGCGACACGTGGTCCTTCGCACCGGCGTGGGACGTGCGCGCCACGGCGCGTTTCATGCGGACGCACGTCGCGCCGAGCAGCGGGTTCGCGTACGACGTGGCAGCGCTCGACCCGCACCTCTCGACCGTCTACCGGCCCACGCCGCAAACGGCGCTGCGCCTCACGTTCGACCATACGACGGTTGCGCCGAAGCCGCTCGAAGCCGACCGTACCGACTCGGCGCAAGGCGCGCCGTTCGTGCCGCTCGCCCCCGAGACGCAGAACCTGCTCACCGCCGCGATTGAAGGCACCGGGAAGACGCAGTTTCGCATCACGGGCTACGTGATGCGGGAACGCAACCGCATCGACGTGCTGCCCGTCAACTTTCGCTCCGTCGTGAGCCAAGCGCAGAGTCCGAGCGCCGTCGGCGTCCCGACGAACGCCGGCGAGCTGCGCGCGCACGGCATCGACGCATGGCTCAAGCGCGGTCCGCTCACCGTCACCGCGAACGCCGTGCACGGAGCCTCATCGAGCGCGTCGCAATTCGCGTTCAACAGCCTCAACGCAGCAGCCGTCGCAGCAGGGCATCTCTTTCCGCTCGGATACGTGCCCGCGCTCTCCGCCACGGCGGCGTACGAGATCGCAGCCGCGAAGCACGTGCGCGTCACGCCGGCGCTCTCGTTCGCATCCGGCTACCCGTACGGAAACGGGACCATGGTGTGGACGTTCGACGCTGCGCACCATCCCGTCGAAGTGCCGAACGACAACCACGTCAACCCCGGATACAGCTATTACTTCTTGCGCGACCCGTCGCTGCCGTACGACGCGGCGTCGAATCCGTACATCGGCTCGCTCGGAACGCCGGAGGGAAGCGACCCGAATACCCTGCGCTCGCCGCCGGTAGCTCTCGTCTCGCTGCACGTCGAAGCCGACCTGACCCCGCGCCTGACCGCGGTCGTCGACGTCGGCAACCTCTTCGCGAGCGCAACGCCGACCGCGCTGCAAGGCAACCCGTACCTGATCGGACCGCCGGGCTACGCGGGCGGAGACCCGCTCTACGCCGCATGGTACGGCGCGCAAACCGGCAGCGGCGCGTACGTGCTCGGGAACGGCGTGCCGACGTCCGACGGTCGCACGCAAGCGCTGCCGTGGACGTACGGCCGAGGCGGCTACGTGCCGCAGAGCTATCCCGCGGCGCGCTCGGTCGAGGTGCTGCTGCGGTATCGCATGTGAAACCGAACTGCGCAATCCGTTGCGGGATGCGCGCAGGCGGGGCTCTCGCGGCCGCCGGAGGAACGTAACGTCATGGCTCTGGAGGCTCGGCCGCTCCATCCGTACTTCGCCGGCGAGCTCACCGGCATCGACGTGCGGCGGCTGAACGAGAACGGCATCGCCGAGGTGCGCGCCTTGATGGACCGGTTCGCGGTGCTCGTCGTGCGCGATCAGGCCTTCGAGGACGTCGAACAGGTCGGGTTCGCGCGGCTGCTGGGCGGCGGCGAGATCGTGACGACGGTCGGACGCAGCATCATCGACGACGCGCCGCGCTTGACCGAGCCCGGGCTGACCGACATCTCGAACCTCGACGAGAACGAGCGGATCATCGCGCGCGACGACCGTCGCCGCATGTATGCGCTCGGTAACCGCCTGTGGCACACGGACTCGTCGTTTCAAGACCCGATCGCGCGCTACTCGATGCTCTCCGCGAAAGAGGTTCCCACCAGCGGCGGCGAGACCGAGTACGCCGACATGCGCGCGGCGTACGACGCCTTTCCCGATGCGCTCAAGGCGGAGATCGCCGAGCTGCGCGCGTTTCACTCGATCATTTACTCGCGCTCGACGATCGGCTTCACCGACTTCACCGACGCGGAGCGCGCGATGTTCCCGGGAGCGGAGCACCCGCTGGTGCGCGTGCACCCGGGCTCGCGCCGCAGGAGCGTCTACATCGCGTCGCACGCCTCGCACGTGATCGGCTGGCCGGTCGCGGAAGGACGGATCCTGCTGCGCGAGCTCATGGCGCTGGCGACGCTGCCGCAGTTCGTCTACCGTCACCTGTGGCGCGTGGGCGACTTCGTCATCTGGGACAACCGCTGCACGATGCACCGCGGGTTGCCGTTCGACGAATCGACGCAGCGCCGCGATCTGCGCCGCGTGACGACCGTCGACGCGGCGCCGGCCCTCGCGCCCGCCTGATCCGCGAGGCCTGATACTGCGCACCGTTCTCCACCTCGCACGCGCGACGTTCGCGGCATGGAGCCGGCGCGATGGCTGGCTGTACGCCGGCGCGATGGCCGCGTTCGCCGCACTCGCGCTCGCGCCGCTGCTCGTGATCACGCTGCGCGTAGCCGAAGCGGTCGGCAACCGGGCCGCCGTCGTGCACGGGCTCGCGCTGGTGATCACGCCCATCGCCGGGCACGGTGCGGTCCGCTCGCTCGAAGGCGTCGCATCCGGCACGCAGCAGAGCGGCAGCACGATCGCGACGATCCTGTCCGCCGTGATCGCGATCTTTGCGGGCTCGCGACTGTTCTACGCGATGCAGCGCGCCCTCCACGCGATCTGGGAGACGCCGATGCACCGGAGCGCCAGCCTGCCGGCGACGGTGCTCTCGTTCGTGGCTGCGGGCGCGATCTCGGTCTTCGCGATCGGCGCGCTGACCGCGATCGTGTTCGGGAGCGCCGCGGTGTCGGCGGCGCTGCACGCCGCCGGAGCGCAGGGCGCGGTCGCCTCCGCCGGCATTCGCTTCGGCGCCTCGGCGGTGGGCGCCGCGCTGTTCGCGCCGCTCGTCGCCGCGCTGTTCCGCTGGCTGCCGGGCACGCCGCTGGCCTGGAGCGACGTGTGGATCGGCGTGCTGGTGACGACCGCGGGGTTCGCGCTGGCGCAGGTGCTGATCGGCGTCTACCTCGTGAAAGTCAACCTGCCGTGGACCTACGGCAGCGCCGCGTCGGTCATCGTCATCCTGCTGTGGCTGTACTACTCGTCCTACCTGTTCTTGCTGGGCGCGCAGTTCACCGAGGTCTACGCGCGGGAACTGGGCTCGCGCCGCCGTACGTAAGGGCCATGGACGAGGACCGGTTCAACATCGCCGTCCGCAAGTTCCTCAAAGAGGTCGGCGTCACGTCGCAGCGCGAGATCGAGAAAGCGGTGCGTGACGCGCTGGCCTCCGGCCGGATCGACGGCACGCGCGCGATCGACGCGACCATGACGCTCGACGTTCCGGCGCTCGGACTCAGGCACGTCGTCGAGCGCACGATCGAGCTGGAGTAGCGCGCGGACCCTTCGACAGGCTCAGGGTGACGACGAGGCCCTCGCAGCTCAGGGTGACGGTGAGACTCGGACCGCGCTGCCGAGGTAGGCGCGGCGCATCTCTTCGCTTTGCAGGAGCGTCGACGCGTCGCCGCTGAGCGCGACGCGCCCGGTCTCGAGCACGTAGGCGCGGCTCGCGATCTGCAGCGCCAGGTGCGCGTTCTGCTCGACGAGCAGCACCGTCGTGCCGTCGCGCGCGATGCGTGCGATCGTCTCCATCACGTCCTTCACGACGAGCGGCGCGAGCCCGAGCGACGGCTCGTCGAGCAGCAGCAGCTTCGGCCGCGCCATGAGACCGCGCGCGATCGCGAGCATCTGCTGTTCGCCGCCGGACAGCGTCCAGCCGAGCTTCGAGCCCAGCGTGCGCAGCTTGGGGAAGATCGTCAGCGCCTCGTCGAGATCGCGCTCGATCGCGGCGCGCGCGGCGCGGCGCGGCGTCGCGCCGAGGCGAAGATTGTCGAGCACCGTGAGACCCGGGAAGATGCGCCGTCCTTCCGGGACGTGCGCGATGCCGAGCGCGACGATGTCCTCCGGATCGAGACCGTCGAGCGAGCGTCCCGCGAAGCGCACGCTGCCCGCGCTCGGCGCGATGATGCGCGAGATCGTCTTGAGCGTCGTGCTCTTCCCCGCGCCGTTCGCACCGAGCAGCGAGACGATCTCGCCCTCCGCGACGGCGAGCGAGATGCCGTGCAGCGCTTCGACCGCTCCGTAGCGCGCGACCAGGTCGTCGATCTCGAGCAGCACGGTCAGGCCGCGTCCAAGGTTCCGCCGAGGTAAGCGGTGATCACGTCGGGGTTGCGCGCGACGTCCGCGGGCGGTCCTTCGGCGATGTGCTGGCCGAAGTTCAGCACCGTGATCGTGTCGCTGACGGACATGACGAGGTTCATGTCGTGCTCGATCAGCAGCAGCGTCGTGCCCTGCTCGCGGATGCGCCGGAGCAGCGCGACGAGGGTGTCCGTCTCCGTGGGGTTCATCCCGGCGGCCGGCTCGTCCAGCAGCAGCAGGCGCGGCTCTGCGGCGAGCGCGCGCGCGATCTCGACCCGGCGCTGGTCGCCGTACGGAAGGCTCCGCGCGCTCGCGTCCGCCGCGTGCTCCAGGCCGACGAATGCGAGCAGGTCGTGCGCACGTTCGCGCGTCGCGCGCTCCTCGCGCGCGGTCGCGCCGCCGGGAAGCAACGCGCCGAAGAAGCCGGTTCGCGTGCGCACGTGCCGGCCGATCATGACGTTCTCCGCCACGCTCAGCTCGCCGAAGAGCCGGATGTTCTGGAACGTTCGCGCGACGCCGCGGCGCGCGATCGCGTGCGCCGCGCTGCCGGCGATCTCCGCGCCGTCGAAGCGCACCGACCCGCCGTCCGCACGGTACAGGCCGGAGACGACGTTCAGCGTGGTCGTCTTTCCGGAGCCGTTCGGGCCGATCAGCGCGTGCACGTCGCCGGTGCGCACGGTCATGTCGAGCGCGTTCACCGCCGTGACGCCGCCGAAGCGTTTCACGAGGCCGCGCACTTCGAGCAGGCCGCGCTCCTCCGCGGCGACGGCGTTCGGGGCGCTCATGCGGGCTCGGCTTCTGCGGCGATTCCCGCCGGCACGACGTCGGCGGGCGGCGGCCGGTGCTCGAACTTCGCGCGGAGCGCGGCGAGCAGTCCGACGAGGCCTTGCGGCATGAAGATGATCATCGCGATGACGGCGGCGCCGTACACCATGATGTACGAGCTCTTCAGCGGGCGCAGCACCTCGGGCAGCATCGTGAGCAGCACCGCGCCGACGATCGCGCCCGTGATCGAGGACGAGCCGCCCAGGATCAGCATCACGAGGAACACGACCGACTGGTCGAACGAGTACGAGTCGGGGCTGACGAACTTGATGTCGTGCGCCAGGAGGCTGCCGGCGAGCCCGGCATACGCGCCCGCAAGAACGAACGCGATGATCTTGTAGCGCGTCGCGTCGATGCCGGTCGCGCGCGCGGCGATCTCGTTCTCGCGGATGGCGTGGAGCGCACGCCCCACGCGCGTCGTCTTGATGCGCCACGCCACGTACGCGCACACGAGGACGGCCGCGAGCACCAGGTAGTAATACGTACCGTACGTGTCGAGCGTCCACGGGCCGATCGACGGCGGCGGGATGCCCGTCATGCCGTCGCTCCCGTTGGTGACGTCCTTCCAGTTGATCAGGACGAGCTGCGTGATGATGCCGAAGCCGATCGTCGCAAGCGCGAGGTAGTGCCCCGACAAGCGCAGGCACGGGTAGCCGACGGCGAGTCCGACGAGCGCGCTGAGCAGCACCGCGCACGCCATCGCCGGCCACACCGGCCAGCCCAGGTGCGTCGTGAACCAGCCCGACGTGTAGGCGCCGATGCCCAGGAACGCGGCCTGCGCGAGCGACATCTGCCCCGTGAACCCCAGCAGGATGCCCAGACCCATGACCGCGATCGCGTAGATGCCGGCGAGGTCGAGCAGCGTGAGCACGTAGTCGGAGTGCACGACGCTCGGGACCAGCGCGAGAAGCGCGATCAGCGCGATCAGCGTGAGCGCGCCCTTGGACGAGCTCAGGGTGACATTGCCGCGGTTCATGCTTTTTCTGCGACGCGTTCGCCGAAGAGACCCGAGGGCTTGAGCAGCAGCACGAGGATGAGGATGACGAACGCGATCGCGTCGGCGTACGACGACGAGAAGTAGAAACCGCCGAACGTCTCGACGACCCCGATTGCGAGCCCGCCGACGATTGCGCCCGGGATGCTGCCGAAGCCCCCGACGATGCTCGCGGCAAACGCCTTGAGCGCGATGAGGCCGCCCATCTCCTTCGTGACCGTGAAGAGCGGCGCCACGAGCAGGCCGGAGATCGTGCCGAGCAGCGCGCTGTAGACGAACGTGATCGCGACGATGCGCCCGACGCGAATGCCGATCAGGCGCGCCGTGATGCGATCTTGCGCCGTCGCGCGCATCTGCTTGCCGAGCGTAGTGCGCTCGAACAGCACGAACTGGAACAGCACCAGCAGCGCCGTGACGCCGATGATCGCGAGGTCTTGAGAGCGGACGTGCAGTGCGCCGATCGTAACCGTGTCGACCGGGAACAGCGAGGGCATCACGAGCGGCTGGCTGCCCCACGTGAGCTGCGCCGCGTTGCGCAGGAAGATCGAGACGCCGATGGTCGAGATCACGACGGGCAGCCAGCCGCGGTCGCGCAGCGGGTGGTACGCGATGCGGTTGAACACGAGGCCGAACGCGACCATCAGCACGATGACGAGCAGGTACACGCCGATGACCGGCAGTTGCCAGTGCAGCACGACGCCGAAGACGGTGACGGCCGGCAGCAGGAACGTCGCGGCGATATACGCCGGAAACATCACGAACTCGCCCTGCGCGAAGTTGACCACGCCGACCGCGTTGTAGATGAGGACGAAACCCAGCGCGACCAGCGCGTAGATCGACCCGATCGCCAAGCCGCTGATCAGAAGCTGCATGTTGGCGACCGGGTCGAACGCCACGATCAGCCCGTGACCTTCTTCACCAGGCGCAGCTTGCCGTTGTCGTTCTGGCCGATCGAGACCGAGTGCACCATGTTGCCTTCCGCGTCGGCGCCGAACGTACCGAGCACACCTTCCCAGTGCTTGATGCCCTTGAGCGACGCGATCGTCTGCTTCGGATCCGTGCCCTTCTGCTTCTTGTAGACGTCGGCGAGCATGTAGACCGCGTCGTAGACCCAGCCCGACCCGGTGCCGACGTCGGGCAGGTGGTGGTACTTGTTGAAGAACGCGGTCAAAAAGTGCGTCGCGACGTTCGAGTTGAAGCCGACGATGAAGTCGACCGCGGCGTACGTCCCGTAGGCGTCTTTCCCGGCGGTCTCCATCGCGGTCTGGTTCGCAAGCGAGGGCGAGCCGATCGACGGCCATCGTGAGGCCGAGCGACTTGATCTGCTTGAGGATGAGCGCCGTGTCGCTGGGGTTCTGGATGTACATCATCAGCGCGTCGGGCTGCGCCTGCTTGATCTTGAGCAGCTCGGCGGTGAAGTCTTTGGCGTCCTTGGGATACTGCTCGTTCGCGACCGGCGTCAAGCCCATGTTCTTGAGGTTCATGACGATCTGGTCCGCGCCGCCGGTGCCGAACGCGTCGCTCGCGTGCAGGATCGCGACCTTCTTCGCCTTCTTGTCCTTGACCGCGAAATTCGTCATGCCGGCGGCCGTGATGCCGTCGGAGGCGCGCAGCCGGAACATGTTGCTCACGCCGAGTTGCGTGTTCTTGACCGCCGTCCCGCCCGTCATCCACGGGATGTCGTGCGTCTTCATCACGGGCGCCATCGCCTGCACCTGCGTCGAGAGCACGGGGTTGATGATCGCCACGACGTTCTCGCCGAGCAGCTTGTTGAGCGCCGAAACCGCCGACTGGTTGTCGTTGGTCGCGTCTTCCTCGACGACCTCGAACGGGCGGCCGTCGTAGACTTTGCCCGCCCGCGCGTTGATCTCTTCGACGGCGAGCGCGATGCCTTCATGCTCTTGCTGCCCGAGCAGCGCGTTGGAACCCGTCAGGCACGGAATCGACCCGAGCCGGATCGGTTCGGGCGCCGCGCCGACGATCGCGGGGAAGCCGAAGGCCGCGGTTGCGCTCGCCGCACCGGCGGTCGCGAGAAAGTTCTTCCGGTCGAGCCTCAAACGGGGACTCCTTTCGAGAGGGGGCTAGAACGACGGTCCGATACGGTTGATCGCGAAGTCGCGGAAACCGAGCACCTCTGCCGCAGGCTCGCGACCGTTCGCCGCTTCGACGATCCAGTCGAAGATCTCGTCGCCGACTTGCTCGAGCGTGCGCGAGCCGTCGACGATCGAGCCCGCGTTGACGTCCATGTTCTCGCGCATGCGCTCGAACATCGTCGTGTTCGTCGCGACCTTGATGACGGGCGCGATCGGGGAGCCGGTCGGCGTGCCGCGCCCCGTGGTGAAGACGACGAGCTGCGCGCCGCCGGCGATCATGCCGGTGAGCTGCTCGATGTCCTGACCGGGCGTGTCCATCACGACCAGACCGCGTTCGCTCGGGCGCTCGGCGTACTCGACGACCTCGCGCAGCGCGGTCGAACCGCCCTTGTATGCCGCGCCGAGCGACTTCTCTTCGATCGTCGTGAGGCCGCCCGCGATGTTGCCCTGCGTCGGGTTGCCGTAGCGCATGTCGACGTGCATCGCGCGCGCGCGGGCTTCGACGCGCTCGATCATCTCGTACAGCTTCGCCGCGACGGGCTCCGTAGCGCGCGCCGCGAGCAGATGCTCCGCGCCGACGAGCTCGGGCACCTCGGCGAGGATCACGGTGCCGCCTTCGGCGACGATGCGATCGCTGGTGTGGCCGAGCGCGGGGTTCGCGGTGATGCCCGAAAAGCCGTCGCTGCCGCCGCACTCCGTGCCGACGATCAGCGCGCTGACGGGACACGCGGTGCGCTCGTGCGCCGCGGCTTCGCCCAGCAGCTGTTTCGCGAGCGCGACGCCGCGCGCGATCGTCTCCGTCGTGCCGCCGGACTCCTGGATGCCGATGACCTCGACGCGCTGCCCGCGCGCCGCGATCTCTTCTGCGAGCGCTTTCGACTCGTTCGTCTCGCAGCCGAGCCCCACCACGAGCACCGCGGCGACGTTCGGGTTCGCCGCGAAGCCCGCCATCGTGCGCTTCGTCTGCTCGAAGTCCGCGCCGACCTGCGAGCATCCCGTCGGGTGCTGCACGGTGACGACGTCGGGAACTTTGCGGCCGATCAGCTCGACCACGTGGTTCGCGCACATCACGGACGGCAGCACGAGCACGTGGTTGCGCACGCCGACCGTGCCGTTCGCGCGCTTGTAGCCCAGAAACGTTGCGCTCATGACCGCCCTTCGACAAGCTCAGGGTGACTCGAAGGCTCGAGCGCGAGGTCGCCGCGGCCGCGCGTGCCTTCGACGTTGTGAACGTGCACGTGCTCGCCCTCGCCGATGGCGGCCGACGCGCGCCCGATCACCTGGCCGTACTTGCGGATCAGCGCGCCGGCGGCGATCGGGCGCGTCGCGAACTTGTGGCCGGTCGGGATCGCCGCCCTGACCGTCAGGGCCGCGCCGCCGAACCGCACGGCTTGCCCGCGTTCGAGCGGACGCAGCGCGACGGCGACGTCGTCATCGTCCTTCAAGCGCAAGGCGGCCCCGTCGTCGGATAGCGGCATGTGCGCGCTAGGAATCGTCGGGTCATCGGACAACTCCTGCCGGGCCATGGATGCAATCGGGGCTCGGCGCCGGCTCCATACTCACGTCGTCGAGGCGCTCGTCCCGATGATCGCGAGCGGCGAGCTGCCCTCCGGAAGCCTGCTGCCGACCGAGCCCGAGATGAGCGCGCGGTTCGGCGTGTCGCGGTCGGTCGTGCGGGAAGCGTTGCGCGTGCTCGATGCCAAAGGGCTGATCGAGGTGCGGCACGGCTCGGGGACGCGCGTCACGTCGCCGGACCGGTGGGACCCGCTCGATCCGCAGCTCCTGCAGCGCCTGCCGCACGGCGGCCCCAGCGCGCGCGTGCTGCACGATCTGCTCGAGACGCGCACGATCGTGGAATGCGAGGCGGCCGCGCTCGCGGCCGAACGCGCCGACGAGGCCGACTGCGCCGCGCTGCAGGCGGCGCTCGTCACGATGCGGGGTGCGCTCGACGATCCGGCGCTGTTCGTCGTGGGCGACTCGGCGTTTCACCTCACGCTGCTGCGCGCCGCTCGCAACTGCGTGCTGGAACGGCTCACGCAGCCGATGCACGCGCTGCTGTCGTACGCGCAGCAGCTCACCGACGCGATCCCCGGCGTGCTCGGCCGCGCGCTGCGGCAGCACGAAGAGATCGCCGCGGCGGTCCAGCGGCGGGATTCCGCGGGCGCGCGGGAGGCGATGCGCGCGCACCTGGCGCAGACGCAGCGCGACATTATCGCCATCACGGAGGCTCGATGACCACGATCGGCGCGCGGCTCGTCCGCGATACTCTCGACGTGCCGGCGATCGGCGACGTCACCGCGGCGGCGAACGCCGCGCTCGCACCGGTGCTCGCCCGCGCCTCGCTGCGCGCGGGATCGCGCGTGGCGGTCACGGCAGGGAGCCGCGGCATCGCCCGCATCGGCGAGATCCTGCGCGGCGCGTGCGACGCCGTCCGCGATGCGGGCGCCACGCCGTTCCTGATCCCGGCGATGGGGTCGCACGGCGGCGGGACCGCGGACGGCCAGCGCGAGATGCTCGCGCACCTGGGCGTGACGGAGTCCAGCACGGGCGCGCCGGTCGAGAGCGGCATGGACGTCATTGAACTCGGCACGACGGCGGAGCACGGCATCGCGGTCGCGTGCGATGTGCGAGCGGCGCGCGCCGACGCGATCGTCGTCGTGGGGCGCGTCAAGCCGCATACGGACTTCAGCGGCGCCATCGAGAGCGGCATGCTGAAGATGGCGACGATCGGCCTCGGCAAAGCGGAAGGCGCCGCGCGCTATCATGCAGCGTTCGCGCGCTGGGGCTACGAGACGATCATTCGCGAAGTCGCCGCGTTCGTCATGGCGCGCACCCCCATCGTCGCCGGACTCGCGATCGTCGAAGACAACCGCGGCGGAACGCACGCGCTCGAAGCGTTTGCACCCAGCGGCATCGTCGAAGGCGAAGAGCGGCTCTTGCGCCGCGCGCGCGACCTCATGCCGCGGTTGCCGTTCCCCGAGCTCGACCTGCTGATCGTCGACCGCATGGGCAAGAACTTCTCGGGCAGCGGAATGGACACGAACATTACCGGCCGCTCCGTCGACGGGCGTACGCAGAAAGTGCCCGAGCCGTTGATCGACCAGCTCTACGTGCGCGAGCTGTCCGAAGAGTCCGGCGGCAACGCGACCGGGATCGGCCTCGCGGACTTCTGCACGCGGCGGCTCGCCGACGCGATCGACTGGGAGGCAACGTACTTGAACGCGCTGACGGCGGCGCATCCCGCGGGCGCCCGGCTTCCGATCGTGTGCGACCACGATGCCGACGCGATCCGGCACGCGCTCAACGCGGCCGGCGTGCAGGACCTCGCGCACGCGCGGATCGCGCGGGTGCGCGACACGCTGCACATCGAGACGTTCGCCGCGTCGGACGCGGCGCTCGACGCGATGCGCGCCGACGGGCGCTATGACGTCGGCGAACCCACCGATGCGCTCAGCGTGGCAGGCGCCGACCTCGCCGACTTCGCGGAAGCGGTGCACGCCTGATGCGCGTCCTCATCACGGGCGGTCTGGGGTTCATCGGCGCGTGGACGGCGCGCGTGCTGCTCGACGGCGGTCACGACGTGCGCACGTTCGACGTGCACGCCGAGCGCGGACTGTTCGAGACGATCGTCGGTGACGGCGGAGCACGAGAAGTCGAGCACCGCATCGGCGACATCACCGACGCGGCGGCCGTCGACGCCGCCGTCGAAGGAACGGACGCCGTGGTACACCTCGCGGCGGTTCTGATCCCGACCGCGCGCAAGGACCCGGTTCGCGGCGCCGAGATCAACGTGATGGGGACGCTGTACGTCTTCGAGGCGGCGAAGCGGCACGGCGTGCGCGGAATCGCGTTCGCGTCGAGCGCGGCCGTGTTCGGCGCGCACGACGGCATCCACCCCGAGCCGCGCACGCACTACGGCGCGTACAAGCTGTGCAACGAAGGCTGCGCGCGCGCGTACTTCGACGACGCAGGCATCCGCAGCGTCGGATTGCGTCCGGCGACGGTGTACGGCCCCGGCCGCGAGATCGGCGTGACCGCCGATCCGACGCTGGCGATGCGCGCCGCGGCGGAAGGCAAACCGTACCGGATCCGCTTCACCGGCGCGACCGGGATGGATTACGTCGAGGACGTGGCGACGATCTTCGCGCGCGCCGCGACCGAGACGCCGGACGGCGCGAGCTCGTTCAGCCTGCAGGGCCAGCTCGCGACGATGGACGAGGTGATTGCGGCGATCTGCGCCGTCGAGCCGGAAGCGGACATCGGCGCGGAAGGCGCGGAGCTGATGTTCGCCGCGCAGGTCGATGAAGAGCCGATGCACGCGGCGTTTCCCGGCCTGCGCCGCACGCCGCTCGACGAAGGCACGCGCAAGACGATCGAGTTCTACCGCAAGACTGCTTCATGAGCGCTATGGTATCTCGTATCGATTCCCGACCATGGGCGGCGATCGATTCCGAAGGGGCACCCTTCGACAAGCTCAGGGTGACATGTGGGCGCGTCAGGGTGCCATGGGGCGCGTCAGGGTGACATGGGGCGCGTCAGGGTGACATGGGGCGCGTCAGGGTGACATCGCGTGCGTCAGGGTGACGAGGCCTTCCGGCTGATGCGACCACCGGAACGGCGGTTGATGCGGTGCACGACGCGGGAATCGCGTAGCATGCGGGCACTGGCGCTTGCCGCCGTCGTCCTCGCCGCGAGTGCGAGCGCGCCCTCACCGGCCCCGGTGCCCCTTCGCCACGTCACGTGCGACGAGCAGGCAACGCACCTGGACGCATATCGCACGAGCCTGGCGGCGGCCGTGAAGACGGTCGACGAGGCCGGCGCCGTCGCAGAGCGTATGGGTGTGTCCTCGCACGCCGCCGGCGACGCAACGCTACGCGATGCGTACGAAGCGAGCGCAACGGCGTCGCGCGCCGCCATGGACGACTTGGCACGCGATGTCGACGATCGTGTGGCGGCGACATATGCGCGCGCGTTCCACTACGTGCGTTCCTACGCTGCGCTCCTCGCGTCGTTCGACGAGTCTGTCGATCGCACGGGAGCGGTCGACGTGCCGACCATCGTCGGCTATGGCGAGATGCTGCCGAAGCCGGACGATGCAACGGCGCCCATCGCTCGTATCCCATGGCGCGCGGCGAAGTCGCTCATCGCCGAACGGCGCGCGTCGGTTCGCGCTTTGCCCGACCCGACGGCCCGCGCGGCTGAGGCGGCGATCGAGCTCTGTCGAATCGGCGCCACGACGTCGCGCTCGCGGCCGTGCGCGGCGTACGAGAACGCCGTCGAGCCGGCAGTCGCCGAACTGGCACGGGCGCTCGAGATCGTGCGCAGCCTCAAGAGCGGCGTCGACGCGAGCGTCCCAGTCGCGGGACGGGCCGAACTCGAACGCGCTCGAACGGCCGCCGCAGCGGCAGCGGGGCGGGCAGCGACAGATCTCGCCGGCATCCCGCCGAAGCTCTGCGCCGATACGGAGCGGACTTCCACGCGCCAACGCGTGCTGCAGGAAGTCGCCCGCGGTATTACATTGGAGATCGGGATCATGCGCGCGTACGCCGGCGGGTCCTCGACGCCGAATCTCACGCAGCCGACGAGGTCGCTGCTCGGCAACGTCCTGGCCATCGTCGAGAACAATCTTGCGAACAAGAGTGCCGCGCGAGCCGCGGACGCGGCCGTACTGATGCCCTGGCTTCGCAATACCGTCGACGATCTCGCGTCGCTTGCGGGAGTCGCCGCAGCGCCCGCGTGACCGCGCCGCTAGTACGTTGAGCGGCCTCCGCTCAGGTCGAAGACGCCGCCCGTCGAGAACGAGCATTCTTCCGTGCACAGCCAGGCGACGAGCGCGGCGATCTCGTCCGCTTGCCCGAAGCGGTTCATGGGGATCTTCGAGAGCATGTAGTCGATGTGCGACTGCGTCATCTGCGCGAACATCGGCGATTCGACCGCCGCCGGCGTCACGGTGTTGACGCGGACGTTGGTCGTGGCAAGCTCCTTCGCCAGCGACTTGGTCAGCGCGATCACGCCGGCTTTCGACGCGCTGTAGGCGGACGCGTTGGGGTTGCCTTCCTTGCCCGCGACCGATGCGATCGTGACGATGCGTCCGTAGTTCGCATCGCGCATGACCGGCGCGATCGCGCGCAGGCACGTGAACGTGCCGGTGAGGTTGATGTCGAGGACGTCCCGCCACGCCTGCATGGGGTACTCGGCGACCGTCGTGTTGGGGCCGGTGATCCCGGCGCTCGTGACGAGGATGTCGATCTTGCCGAGCGCGGCGAGCGTGGCGTCGCGGGCGCGTTCGACGGCGGCGTCGTCACGGACGTCCACCTGTTGCGTGTGCGGTGCGCCCTTCGACGAGCTCAGGGTGACATCACGGAGCGCTTCGGCGCTGCGGTCCCAGAGGCTTAGGCGCGCGCCGGAGGCAAGGAGCCTGCGGGCGATCGCGAGGCCGATCCCCGACGCGCCTCCGGTCACCACCGCGACGCGTCCGCTTACATCCAATCGATTCATGCCTACGGAGCGTACGATGAACGGGAAGAGCACCCTGCGCAGCGCGGAATGGTGGGGCAAGCAGGACCGCGACGGCTTCATCCACCGGAGCTGGATGCGAGCCGAAGGGTTCGCGCCCGACGTGTTCGACGGGCGCCCCGTCATCGGCATCTGCAACTCGTGGTCGGAGCTGACGTCCTGCAACGTGCACCTGCGACGCGTCGCGGAGTCCGTGAAGCGCGGCGTGTGGGAGGCCGGCGGGTGGCCGCTCGAGTTCCCGACGATCTCGCTCGGCGAGACGTACATGCGCCCGACGACGATGCTGTTCCGCAACCTGATGAGCATGGACGTCGAGGAGTCGATCCGCGCGAACCCGATCGACGGTGTCGTGCTGCTCAGCGGTTGCGACAAGACGACGCCCGCGCAGCTGATGGGCGCGGCGAGCGTCGACCTGCCCGCCATCATGGTCACCGGCGGACCGATGCTCAACGGCAAGTACCGCGGCTCCGACATCGGCTCGGGCACGATGGTGTGGAAGTTCTCCGAAGAGGTGCGCGCCGGGCGCATGACGTGGCCCGACTTCTTCGACGCCGAGGCGTGCCAGTCGCGCAGCAACGGGCACTGCATGACGATGGGCACCGCGTCGACGATGGCGAGCATGGCGGAGACGCTCGGGATTGCGCCGGCCGGCAATGCGGCGATTCCGGCCGTCGACTCGCGGCGTTACGCGCTCGCGCAGCTTGCCGGCCGGCGCATCGTCGAGATGGTGCGCGAGGATCTGCGCATGTCGAAGATTCTCACGCGCGACGCGTTCGAGAACGCGATCCGCGTCAACGCCGCGATCGGCGGTTCGTCCAATGCCGTCGTGCATCTGCTGGCGATCGCCGGACGCATGGGCGTCCCGCTCGAGCTCGACGACTTCGACCGTCTCGGTCACGACCTGCCGCTGCTCGTCGATCTGCAGCCCTCGGGACGCTTCCTGATGGAAGACTTCTACTACGCGGGCGGCGTGCCCGCCGTCGTGCGCGAGCTCGGCGACCTGATTCACCGCGACGCGCTCACCGTCACCGGCAAGACGATCGGCGAAGCGACCGCGGAAGCGCCGTGCTGGAACCGCGAGGTGATCCGGCCGCTGAGCGATCCGCTCAAGACGCAGGCCGGCATCGCGGTGCTGCGCGGCAACCTCGCCCCGAACGGCGCCGTCATCAAGCCTTCCGCGGCGACGGCGTCGTTGCTCACGCATCGGGGCCGCGCGGTCGTGTTCGAGACGATCGAAGACTTTAAGGCCCGCATCGACGATCCTGATCTCGACGTCGACGAGTCGTGCGTGCTCGTCCTCAAAGGCGCCGGGCCGCGCGGCTATCCCGGCATGCCGGAGACCGGCAACTTGCCGCTGCCGCCGAAGCTGCTCGCGAAAGGCGTCACCGACATGGTGCGCATCTCCGACGCGCGCATGAGCGGCACCGCGTACGGAACGGTGGTGCTGCACACGTCGCCCGAAGCGGCCGTCGGCGGTCCGCTCGCGCTCGTGCAAAACGGCGACGTCATCGAGCTCGACGTGCCGAACCGCCGCGTCGACCTGCTCGTGAGCGAAGCGGAGCTCGACCGCCGGCGCGCCGCGTGGACGCCGGCGCCGCCCGCGTTCGAGCGCGGGTACGCCAAGCTCTACACGGAGCACGTGCTCGGCGCCGAGCGCGGCGCCGACTTCGACTTCCTGGTCGGCCGCAGCGGCTCAGCGGTCGCGCGCGAGATGCACTAGGGTTCGGGCGGCGCGCTGCGCAGCCGCGGACGTGATCTAGTCGGGCTGGAGCGCGTACGTCACGGCGAGGCGAACGTGCATCTCGACGGGGTGCACCGGCGGAATCGTCGGCCGCGTCGGCTGCGCGGGGATCACGACGCGCTCGACGGGCGCGCTCGACGCGAAGGTCGGTTTCGAGCGCAGCATCGCGCCGCGGTGCAGCTGCTGCTCGCCGGCGAGCCGGTCGGTGCGCAGCACGGCGTCGCGCATGGCGGCAAGGACGGCGGCATCGTACAGCGCGTGGTGGTCGAGCACTTCGTACGCGACGCCGCCGCCCGTCGCGCCCGATTGCGCCGCAGCGTCGAAGACCGCTTGCAGCGAGGCGACCGTCGTGGTGAGGATCAGCTCGTGCGTCGCAAAGTAGCCGCCGCCGGTCTGCCCGGCATACGCGCTCGCGGGAAGCACGTCGTAATAGCCGGACGCGATCGCGGACGAATCGATGCCCAGACCGCGCAGTGCGGCGCGATACCGTTCCGCGAGCGCGTCGTTCTGCGCGACCGCAGCCGCGGGCGTCGCCGCTCGGGTCGCGAACTCGACGTGCGCCATCGCGACGTCGGGCGGTGCCGACGCCGCGCCTTCGGCCACGATCGTCGTCGCGGACGCGTCGGCCGACGGCGGTGGCTGCGGTGCGCGGGGCACCTCGAACGACACGGTCATCGTGTAGCGGCTCGGTACCGCGCGGCAATCACGCACGGCCGCTCGGAACGCCGTGCGCCGTGCCGCATCGAGCGCCGGCGCGTTCAGCAGCGCGCTCGGCGATGACGCGACGGCGGCGCGCGTGAGCCGGCCGCCTTCGTCGACGTCGACCACGATCTGGACGGTGCCGCCCGTATGGCGCTGGTACGCGGCGAGCGGAACCTCGGGCTGCACGCCGCGCACGATCGCGGCCGGAGCGTTCGGGACGGCGCACGCGGCGGGCATCGGAGCGGGAGCGACGAGCATGTCCGGGAGTTCGCGCCGCCGCCGCCGCGCTCCGTCCGCGGGAGCGGGCAAAGCGCCGCCGCGCGGCTAACAGGCGCCCATGGCTTCCGTGCGGCTGCAGTCGGTCAGCAAGAAGTTCGGCGAGACCGTGGTCGTCGACGACGTGACGCTCGAGATCGCCGACCGCGAGTTCCTCGTCCTGGTCGGCCCGTCGGGCTGCGGCAAGTCGACCACGCTCCGCATGGTGGCGGGACTCGAGACGACGACCGGCGGCGACATCTACATCGGCGACCGCCGCGTCAACGACCTCGGCCCGAAAGACCGCGACATCGCCATGGTCTTCCAGAACTACGCGCTCTACCCGCACATGAACGTGTACGACAACATGGCGTTCGGGCTGCGGATGCGCAACGTTGCGCGCGCGGAGATCGACGAGCGCGTCAAAGAGGCGGCCGAGATCCTCGGACTCGGGCCGCTGCTCAAGCGCAAGCCCAAAGAGATGTCGGGCGGGCAGCGCCAGCGCGCCGCGCTCGGTCGCGCGATCGTCCGCCATCCGGCGGTGTTCCTGATGGATGAGCCGCTCTCGAACCTGGACGCGAAGCTGCGTGTCCAGACGCGCGGCGAGATCGTCAAGCTTCACCAGCGCGTCGCGACGACGATGATCTACGTGACGCACGACCAGGTCGAGGCGATGACGATGGGCCACCGCATCGTCGTCATGAAGGACGGCGTCGTGCAGCAGGTCGATACGCCCAAAGCGATTTACGACCGGCCCGCGAACCAGTTCGTCGCGGGCTTCATCGGCTCGCCGACGATGAGCTTTCTGCCGTGCAGCATCGAAGCGCGCGACGGGGCGCTGTTCGCGCGCGGCGCCGGCTTCGCGGTTCGCATCCCGGACGAGCGGCGGGGCGTCGTGCCGGCCGCCGACGTCCGCGACGCGGTGCTCGGCGTGCGCCCCGAGGACGTCACGCTGCACGCCGACGGCGCTGAATCGATGCCGGCCGTCGTCGACGTCGTCGAGCCGCTCGGGCCGGAGCAAGTCCTGTATCTGACGGGCGGCGGCGCGCAGATCACCGCCCGCGCGCCGGCTGAAGCGACGGTCGCATCCGGCGACGCGATCCGGCTGAGCATCAACGCGAAGCGCATGCACCTCTTCGACGGCGTCTCGGGCGCCGCGTACTTCTAGGAGCTCCGACATGGTCAAAGACATGGCGTTCGTCGCGTACTCGGTGCGCGACGTTGCCGGCGCCGTCGCGTTCTATCGCGACACGATCGGTCTCAAGCCGGGCGACATGGTCAGTGAACACTGGGCCGAGTTCGACGTCGGATCGACGACATTCGGCCTGGGCAACGGCGAGCCGCTCGGGATCACGCCGGGGACATCGTTCTCGGCGACGTTCGAGGTCGACGACATCGCTGCTGAGCAGGCGCGCCTCAAGGCGGCGGGCGTGAAGGTCGGCGACGTCCACGAGACGCCGGTGTGCCACGTCTGCTTCGTCACGGATCCGGAGGGAAATCAGTTCGGGCTGCACCAGCGCAAGCCGCGCTGACCGGCCGGCGTTTCGACGACTATTCCTTGACCGAGCCGCTCAGACCGGCGACGTAGTATTCCACGAAGAAGAAGTACACGAGGACCGCAGGCAGCACGCCGATCAGCGCGCCCGCCATGAGCTGGCCCCACTGGAAGACGTCGCCGCGGATCAGCTCGCTCGTCATGCCGACGGACACCGTTTTGTTGCCCGATGACGTCATAAAGACGAGCGCGTAGAGGTACTCGTTCCACGAGAGCGTGAACGAGAAAATCGCCGCGGAGATCAGGCCGGGCACCGCGATCGGGAAGATGATCCGCCACAAGATCGCGATGTTGCTCGCGCCGTCGACGCGCGCGGCCTCTTCGAGCTCGCGCGGGATGTTCTTGAGAAAACCGATCAGCAGCCACGTGCAGAACGGCACGAGGAACGTCGCGTAGATCGGAACCAGCGCCCACAGCTGGTCGAACCAGTGCAGCCGGATGATGATCGATGCGAGCGGGATGAACAAGATCGCGGGCGGCACGATGTACGCCAGGAAAATGGCCGTGCTGACGATCTCCGAGCCCGGGAAGCGCAGCCGGATGATCGCGTAGGCGGTGATGTACGAGACGAAGACGCTCACGATCGTCGACGCAACCGCGACGAACAGCGTGTTGGCGAACCACTGCGGATACGCGGTCTGCGTCAGGAGATCGGTGACGTGCGCGAACGTCGGGTGAAAAATCCAGAACGGGTTGGGCGTGTTGAGCAGCTCGCGGTTCGACTTGAACGACGTGAGCAGCATCCACAAGAACGGCAGCAGCAGGAACGCCAGGAAGAGCACGAGCGGAACGTAGATGCGCAGGTTGCGGCGCGTCGTCATGGTGGGCCCTTCGACAAGCTCAGGGTGACGAGGGGCATCAGCGGTCGCGCACCGAGCGGACGACGAAGTACGCGAGGACGACCATGAAGACGATCGGCGAGACGGCGATCGCGGCGCCTTCGCCGAGCTGGCCGCCACTGATCGCGCGCTGGTACGCGAGCGTCGTGAACACCTGCGTCGCGTCCGTCGGGCCGCCGTGCGTGATCGTCCAGATCAGCTGGAAGTCCGTCAGCGTGAAGATCGACGAGAACGCGACGAGGATCGTGGTGATCGGCAGCAGCAGCGGCCAGGTGATGCGCCGGAACGCCTGCCAGCCGTTGGCGCCGTCGATCGCCGCCGCCTCGTAGAGATCTTTCGAGATCGACTGCAAGCCCGCGAGATACCCGATCGCAAAGTACGGCAGCCCGCGCCAGATGTTCACGACGATGACGGAGAAGCGCGCGCCCCAGCCGCTGCCCAAGAAGTCGATGTTGCCGTGAATGAGGTGCAGCTGCACGAGCAGCCAGCTCAGCGCGCTGTACTGGGGGTCGAGGAGCCACAGCCACGCGAGCGCCGACAGCACGGTCGGCGCAACCCACGGCAGGAGCATCAGCGCGCGCGAGATGCGATAGCCGCGAAACCGCCCGTTGAGCAGCAGCGCGAGCGCAAGCCCGAGGACGAGCTTCCCCGCCTCGGCGCAGATCGTGTAGAAGACCGAGAAGAACGCCGCCCCGCGGAACGTCGGATCGGCGAAGATCGTCGCGTAGTTCTGTAGGCCGACGAAGTCGCCGGCTTTGCCGATGGTCGCGCTCGTCAGGCTCAGCCAGATGCCGAGGAGCAGCGGGTACGCGAGAAGCCCGAGCAAGATGATCGCCGCGGGCGTGATGAGCAGATAGCCCAGCACCCGCGGCGAATCGAGCCGCGCGAGCAGCGGTGACCGCGAGGTCACGCGCGCTTGTAGATCGCCTGGAGCTTCGCCTCGGCCTTCTTGACCGCGTCCTTGGGCGCCATCTTGTTCACGCACACGTCGGCGAACATGTCGACGATCACGAACTCATCGAGGGCCTGCGCGGCCGCCTTACCCGGCTTGCCGTTGAACCCGTCGTACTTCGCGCTCGCGAGCGCGTCGCGATACGGCGTGATGTTGGGATTCGACGTCCAGATCGGGAGATCGGCGTATGCCTTGAGCGCGGGCGTGACGTAGCCTTTCATCTCCGTGACCCAGCGGTCGGCCTGCGGTTTGTCGAGCATGAAGCGCAAGTACTCTTTCGCCGCGTTCGGGTACTTGCTGTACTTGAAGATGAAGGCCGACGTGAAGTTGTTCGAGATCGTGTGCGTCTTGACGGGTCCCATCGGCGGGGTCACGTTCGCGAAGTCGGGGAAGATGTCGGGCGTATCTTTTATGCCGTTGTACCAGATGCTGATGCCGTTCATCGTCAAGCCGATCTTGCCGCCGGCGAACGCCTTGTTGTTGCTCGAGTCGTCCCAGCCCGCGACGCCGTCGATGAACGTCTCGGAGAATGCGCGCGCATACTCGAGCGCGTTGACCGTCTCGGCCGAGTTGATCGCGATCGAGTTGTCCGGATTGGCCTGCTTCCCGCCGTATGCCCAGAGGATCCAGTGCGTCCACGAGTTGGCGTCGCCGACGGCGTGACCGAGCGCGAATCCCGGCGGATGGCCGTTCTTCTTGAGCACGCGCGCGAGCTTGAGCAAGCCGTCGAGGTCTTTCGGAAACTCGTTGAACCCGGCTTCCTTCACCCAGCTCTTGCGGTAGTTCAACGCATTTCCGGTGCATCCGACCGGCAGCGAGACCCAGCGCTTCACGTCTTGGTCGTAGCAGTACGAGCGCGCGTTGTCGTACCAGCCGCCGTGCGCGCGGCCCAAGTTCTCGACGACGTCGGTCATGTCGACGAGCTTGTCGGGATAGACGAACGGGTCGTCGTTCCAGCCCATGATGATGTCCGGTCCGGAACCGACCTGCGCGGCGAGCGCGGCCTTGGGACCCATGTCGCCCCATGCGAGCGATTGGATCGTCACCGGCACGCCGGTGGCGGCCGTGAACTTCTTCGTGTTCTCATCCCAAATCGTCTGGTCGCTCGGCACGAACGCCGTCCATCGCAGCAGCTCGATCTTGGCGCCGGCCTCCGGCTTGAACACGGGAGACTCCGCGGCCGCAGAGAGCGCGGGCAGCCCGCCCATCGCGGCGGCACCCGCTCCGGCGGCGGACAGCTGCAAGAAACGGCGACGGTCGGGATGGGTCATGGACGTCCTCTCGGGAGCGGGGCGTTGGTGAACAATAATCCGCCGCGCGTTTTGCCGCGCCCTTCGACAAGCTCAGGGTGACATTGTCGAACAGCCCTTCGACAAGCTCAGGGTGACATTTGGTGCGGCTTAGGATGGGACGAGGAAGTCGAAGTCGCAGCCGTGCTCGGGGCCGAGGATGTGCTCGGCGTACAGTTTGGCGTACCCGCGACGCGGAACGCCGGGTCGCGTGAAGCCGGACAGCCGCGCGGCGATCTCGGCGTCGGTGAGCGCGACGTCGAGCCGCTTCTCCCGCAGGCTCACGCGAATGCGGTCGCCGTCGCGGACCGCGGCGAGCGGGCCGCCCACCGCGGCCTCCGGCGAGACGTGCAGCACGACCGCTCCGTACGCCGTGCCGCTCATGCGCGCGTCGCTGATGCGCAGCATGTCGCGCACGCCGCGTGCGAGCAGCTTCTTGGGGATCGGCAGGTAGCCGGCTTCGGGCATCCCGGCACCGATCGGTCCCGCGTTCTGCAGGACGAGGACGTCGTCGGGCTCGACGTCGAGGTCGGGCGCGTCGATGCGCGCGGCGAGGTCGGCGAGATCGCGGAACACGACGGCGCGGCCTTCGTGCTCGAGCAGCCGCGTGTCCGCGGCGGCCGCCTTGAGGATCGCGCCGTTCGGCGCGAGGTTGCCGAAGAGCGCGACGAGCGCGTCGCGCGCGAACAGCGGCTCGGCGGCGGCGCGGATCACGGCACGGTCGACGTAGGCGGGAACGCGCTCGAGGCGCTCGGCGAGCGTCTCACCGGCGACCGACACCGTGTCGCGGTGCAGCAGCGGCGCCAGTTCGCGCAGCAGCGCGCCCACGCCGCCGGCGGCATGCAGATGCTCCATGTAGTGCTCGCCCACCGGCTTGAGGTTGACGAGCACCGGCGTGTCCGCGCTGATCGCGTTGAAACGTTCCAGCGTGAGCGGGATGCCGCGGCGGCCGGCGATCGCTGTGAGGTGGATCGCGCCGTTCGTCGAGCCGCCCACCGCGAGCAGTACCCGCAGCGCGTTCTCGACGCTTTGCGGCGTCACGACGCGGTCGGGCGTGAGGTTCTCGTGCGCGAGCGCGACGGCGCGCGTACCGGTCGCTTCGGCGACGCGCAGGCGCTCGGCGTGAACCGCGGGCGGCGTCGCCGATCCCGGCAAGCTCATGCCGAGTGCCTCGGTGACGCATGCCATCGTGCTGGCCGTCCCCATCACGGCGCAGGTTCCGGCGGTGGTGGCGAGGTTCGACTCGAGGTCGCGGATGCGCGCGTCGTCGAGCTCGCCCGCGCGATAGCGCGCCCACCACGCGCGGCAGTCCGTGCACGCACCGAGCCGTGAGCCTTCGAAGCTGCCCGTCATCATCGCGCCGACGACGAGCGCGATCGCCGGCTTGTTGGCGGAGATCGCGCCCATGAGCTGTGCGGGCGTCGTCTTGTCGCAGCCGCCGATCAGCACGACGGAGTCCATCGGCTGCGCGCGGATCATCTCCTCGACGTCCATCGCCATCAGGTTGCGGAACACCAGGCTCGTCGGCGTGAGGTACGGTTCTCCGAGCGAGATCGTCGGAAACTCCAGCGGCAGGCCGCCCGCGGCGAGCACGCCGCGCGACACCGCGGTGACGAGCTCCGGCGTCGTGCGGTGACAGTTGTTGAAGCCGCCGCCTGCCGTCGCGATGCCGACGATCGGCCGCTCGAGCATCGCGTCCGAAAAGCCCATCGACTTGGCGAACGCGCGCCGCAGGTACAGCGAGAACTCGCGGTCGCCGTAGTCGGTAAGCCCGCGCGCGAGCCCCACGGCCGGCCGTGTGCGATCCATGAGCGCGGCTTCGTGCGCGCGCGCGGGGAGCCCCGCGCCGGCTGTTACGCCAGAATCGTGCGAGCGAGCGGCGTCGGCGACGAGACTTCGAGCAGCGCGAGCAGCTCGTCCGCCATGCCGAGCGTCTCGGGGGAGACCTGATCGATCTGGACGCCGACCACGTCGCCGGCGGCGTCGAACTCCGCGATGACGTGCGGCGTTCCGTCGAGCGCGGGGCCGAACGGAATCGCGCCGAGGCGGCCCGTGCGACCGCGCACGACCCGCACCTGACGCGCGATGCGCGCCGACGGACGATAGCTTACGTAGGCCGAGTTGCTCCGTGGGTCAACGGAAAATAACGGGCTCATCGAACGCCCTCACCCTGTATGCGCCGCAGCACCCCACGCTTGTAAACGAGGAGTGTCTGCCGTCCGAAAAACAATGCCCCGGACTGCGACTATGGTATCAGATGCGGTATGAATTGCAAGCCTGACTACTCGCCCGCCAGGCTGCTCACCGTGGCAATCGTCCAATGAGCGGCGCGGCGCCGCTCCGAACTGCGGCCGTCGTGGCTCGGACACCGCATCGCGCGATCGCCACGATCGCCATCGTCCTGGGAACCTTCACGTCCGTTCTGAGCAGCACGATCCTCAACGTGCCGCTGCACGACATCGCGCGCGATCTACGCGTCCCGATCTCGGAGGCGACGCTGCTGGTCACGGGCGCGTTGATCGCATTCGCGACGCTCTTGCCGCTCGGCGGCTGGGCCGGCACGCGCTTCGGCCGGCGGAACACGTACTGCGCGGCGATCGCGGCGATCGGCGCGGCCGGTCTGGTGGCGGCGCTGTCGCACGACCTCGTGACGCTCGTCGCGATGCGGATCATCCAGGGCGCCGCCGCGGCGGCGATCGTCCCGAGCGTGATGACGATGCTCAGTGATCTGTACGAGCCCGAGCGTCGCGCCTTCGCGCTGAGCGCATGGGCGATGGCCAACAGCCTGGGTCAAGCGCTCGGACCGCCGCTCGGCGGGGTCCTCGCTTCGGCGTTCACATGGCGCGCGACGTTCGTTCCGTCGCCGGTGATCGCGGCGATCACGCTCGTCGCCGCGCTCGCGTACGTGCCGCGCGATACGCCTCGTCCGGAACCGCTCGCGTGGCGCGGCGCGCTCGCGCTCACGGCAGGCGCATTTCTGCTGCAGACGGCGTTCATCGCCATCCCGCAGCTGGGCGTCGCTTCGCCCGTCGTGGCGGCGCTCGCCGTCGCAGGCGCGCTCGCCGTCGTCGTTTTCACGCGTTCGATTCAGCGCGAACCCGCGCCGTTCGTGTCGCCGCGCGCTTTCGGAGAGCCCTCGTACCGCGATGCGTGCATCGCCGTGCTCGCCGTGACGATCGCACTGGGCGCCGCGCTGCTCGCCGTGCCGCTCGAGCTGATCGCGCAGCGCGGCTTCTCGACCGGGGCCGCCGGTTTCGTGTCCTTCGCGCTCCCGCTCGCGATGGCGATCTGCGCGCCGCTCAGCAGCGGTTTCGTGCGTCGCTTCGGCACGACGAACACGACGCGCGCCGGGCTGGTCGCGCTCGCCGGCGGCACGGCGGCGCTCGCGTGCGTCGTCGCGCTGCGCGGACCGATCGCCGCGATGGGCGTCTCGCTGCTCGCGGTCGGCGCCGCGATCGCCCTCGCGTACACCTCGACCGCCGTCGGCGCGACCGCGACCGAGGCGGGACGCTACGGCGCGGGCATCGGCCTGTACAACCTGCTGCGCATCGCGGGCACCGCGCTCGGTGCGGCGCTCGTCGCCGCGGTGCTGCGTTACGAACCGGGCGGGTACGCCGCCGCATTCGCGCTGTGCGCGTGCGTCGCGGTCGCCGGCCTGCTCGCGACGTTCGCGCGAACGCGGAGCCTCCGAATCACACCGCCGTAGGCGTCTCGTATTCCGTCGCCGCGAGCCGGACTTCGAGCGTGCGCCGTTCCGCAGCGGTGAGCGGATGCAGCGGCGGCGCCATGCGCAGCCACGCATCGTCGCCATGCACCCGTGCAACGAGCGCATGGCATGCCGGGATCAGCGGCACGCTCGAGATCGCGTCGCGAATCGCGGCAAGGGCCGGTTGCGACGCGTCGTCGCCGGCCCATACGCGGGCGGCGAGCGGCGCCGTCGCGTTCGCGGTCGCGGAGATGCAGCCGGCGTATCCGGCACGGCGCGCGTTCGCGAGCACGGACTCGGAGCTCGGGAACAGGTCGAGCTCGGGGAACGCCGCGTGCAGCGCCGCGACGTACGCGGCATCGTTGCTGCTGTCCTTGACGCCGGCGACCGTGCGCGGAAACGCGCCGACCAGCCGGCCCACGAGCGCGGGGGTGAACGGCACACCGCTCATCGCGGGGAAGTTGTAGAGGTACAGGCGCAGCGAGGCCGTTCCGACGGCGGCGATCAGCCGCTCGAAGTACGCGAACACGCCGTCCTCCGAGACGTTCTTGTAGTAGAACGGCGGGATGACGAGCGCACCCGAGAAGCCGACCTCGACCGCCGCCTTCGTCAGCGTGACGGTGTCCTCGAACGCCGCGGTGCCGGTGCCGACCATCATCGTGTCGAGCGGCAGCCTCGAAGCGCCCAGCGCGCGCATCACGCGCAGGCGCTGCGCGACGGAGAACGACGCGAACCCGCCCGTCGTGCCGAGGATGTTCAGCCCGTCGCATCCATGGTCGAGCAGCCAGCGGCTGTGCGCGATCAGCCGGTCGCAGTCGGGCGCGCCGTCGTCGTCGACCGCCGTCGTCACCGCCGCGACGACGCCGCGAATGCGCTTCACAGCTTGCAGAGGCTGCGGTTCTGCGGGACGGGGTACGATCCGCTCGCGACGGTGTCGACGTAGTCCCACTGGTCCTTCATCGCGCTCTTCGCTTTCCCGACCAGCAGGTAGTACGGCTTGATCACCTGGTGGTCGAAGGCGCGCACTTCCTCGGCTCCCGTGGGACCGGTGTATTTGTAGCCTTCGAGCGCCTTCGCCACGCGCGCGGGATCGACGGACTTCGCGCGGTTGATGCCGTCGAACGTCAGCTTCGCTTCGACGTACGCGCTCGCGCCGACGTATCCGAGGGGCTCGCCGTACGCGGCCTTGTACGGTTCGCTCGCCTTGCGCGTCGCGGCGCTCGACTCGTGCCAATACTGGCAGCCGACGTACACGCCGTCGAGATCGTCTGCGCCGATGCCGGCATAATCCAGCAGGCCGCCGCTCCACACGTACAGGATCTTCGTGCTCTTCTTGAGCCCGTAGCTCGCCGCGGTCTTGAGCGCTTTGATCGCGTCGCCGCCGAAGTTGAGCAGACACAGCACGTCGGGCTTCGCCTCGGCTGCTTTCGCGATGTAATTCGAGAACTCGGTCGCGCCGAGCGGGTGGTAGTCGTTGCCGACCAGCGTGAGGCCCTTCTCCTGCGCGACTTCCTTGACGTTGCTCAGCAGCGACTCGCCGAACACGTAGGACGGCGTGATCGTGTACCACTTCTTCGCGCTCGGGAATTTCTGAATGAAGGGGTACATCGTCGCGCGCACCGCGCCGTACGCGGGCACCGACCATCGGAACGTGTACGCGTTGCAGTCCTTGCCCGTGATCTCGTCGGCGCCGACGCTGGTCCAGAAGAGCGCGTGCTTGTCCTTGACGACCTGCGCGATCGCGAGCGCGACCGCGCTCGACGCGCACCCGGCGAAGAAGCGCGCGCCGTCGTGCTCGTAGGCGTCCGTCGCCTGCTGCTGGCCGACGTCCGGCTTCGTCTGGTCGTCGCGCGTGATGTATTTGATGGGATGACCCGCGGCCGATGCTTTGACCTCATTGACGGCGAGCTTGAAGCCGCGATCGGTGTCGCGGCCGAACGCGGCGTATGCGCCCGTCGACGAGTAGACGCCGGCGAAGACGACGTCGTCGGCCGCGCCCGCCGGAAGACCGGTCAGCCCGGCTGCGGCGGCGCCGCCCGCGACCGCGAGAAAGTCCTTGCGTTGCATGATCGTCCTTTCAGGTGCCGACGCCGAGATACGTGGCTTGCAGGTCGTCGCGTTCGCGCAGTTCGCCGCTGGTTCCGTCGAAGACGATCGAGCCCTGGTCGATGATGGCCGCCCGGTCGGCGACGTCGAGCGCGAGATCGACGTTCTGCTCCACCAGCACGATGGCCAGTCCCTCGCCCCGCATCGCCTCGATCGAGCCGATCACGGCGTCGACGATCACCGGCGCGAGGCCCTGCGAGGGCTCGTCCAGCAGCAGCAGCTTGGGCCCGGTCGCAAGCGCGCGCGCGATCGCGAGCATTTGCTGCTCGCCGCCGCTGAGCAGACCGCCACGCCGGCCGCGCAGCGGCTCGAGCGCCGGGAACACGCCGAAGACCCGCGCCGCATCCCAGCCGCCGGGCCGCGTCGCGATCGCGAGGTGCTCGTCGACGGTGAGGTCGCGAAAGATGCGCCGCTCCTCGGGGACGTACGCGATGCCGCGGCGATTGATCGCGTGCGGCGCCGCGCCGCCGATCTCGGCGCCGTCGAATCGCACCGAGCCCTTGCGCGGCGCGACGAGGCCCACGATCGTCTTGAGCGTCGTCGACTTGCCCGCGCCGTTGCGGCCGAGCAGCGCCAGGACGCCGCCCGCGGGTACGTCGAGCGAGACGCCTTTGAGGATCCAGCTCGGCCCGTAGTAGACATCGAGCTCGCGCAGCTGGAGCATCAGGCGCCCTTCGACAAGCTCAGGGTGACGTTGTGGCTCATCCGCGTTTGCCGAGGTAGGCGGCTCGCACGGCTTCGTTCGCGCGGATTTCGTCGGGCGTGCCGTGCGCGAGCACGCGGCCGAAGCTCATCACCGTGATCTCGCCGGCGAGGCGCATGACCATCGGCATGTTGTGCTCGACCAGCACGATCGTGTAGCGCTGCGCGAGCGTGCCGATGCGGTCGATGAGACGGCGTGCATCTTCGGGCGAAAGCCCCTGCGACGGCTCGTCGAGCAGCAGCAGCGCGGGGTCCGTCGCCAGCGTGATGGCGAGCTCGAGCAGGCGCTGATCCCCTCCGGCGAGCTCTGCCGCGACGCGATCGCGTTCGGCGAGCAGGCCGAACTCCTCGAGCACCGCCTGCGCACGTTCGTTGATCGCGCGCAACGACGCCGCGCGGCGCCACACGGCAAAACTGCCGGCGGTGCGCGACTGTGCCGCGAGGCGGACGTTCTCGAACACCGAGAGCCGCGGAAAGACGTTGGTGCGCTGGAACGAGCGGCCCATCCCGTACTGCGAGCGCTCGGCCATGTCGAGCCGCGTCACGTCGCGACCGGCGAGCTCGACCGTTCCGGACGTCGGCCGCATCTCGCCGCTGAGCAGGTTGAACAGCGTGGTCTTTCCCGCGCCGTTCGGGCCGATGATCGCGTGCAGCGTGCCGGTGCGCACGTCGAGGTCGACGCCGTCGACCGCGGCGTGCGTCCCGAACCGCTTGACGAGCCCGCGCGTGCGCAGCATCGTCGCCGGCTCCGAAGCGACCGCTTCAGGCGTGCGCAGCACGGCGCCCCCGGTCGACGAGACTCCACAGCCCGCCGCGGAAGAACAGGACCACTGCGCAGAAGATCACGCCGAAGATCAGCGGCCAATGCGACCAGACGTGGCTGAGCGAGTTGCCCAGGACGGTGAAGATCGCCGCGCCGAGCAGCGCGCCGAACGGCGAGCCGGCGCCGCCGAGCAGCGCCGCGATCACGACGTTCGTGGACGTGTCCAGGTCGATCGCCTGGAGCGGTACGAACCGGTAGAGCTCGGCGTACAGACCGCCCGCGAGCCCGGCGAGCGCTCCGGAGATCGCGAACGCGGCGACCTTGAAGCGGGCGGTGCGGAAACCGATCGAGCGCGCGCGGTCCTCGTTCTCGCGAATCGCGCGCAGCACCGCGCCGAACGGCGAATCGATCACCCGCAGCACCGCGGCGAACGCGAACAGCACGACGACGGCGACGAAGTAGTAGTAGCGCGTCGCGTCGTCGAGCGAGATGCCGAGCACGTCCGGGCGCGGGATACCGCGCAGGCCGTTGTCGCCGCCGGTCACGTCGCGCCACTGGAATGCCGCGTAGTATGCCATCTCGTTGAACGCGAACGTGAGCATCACGCCGTACACGCCGCGCCCGCCGATCGCGAGCGCACCCACGGCGGCGGCCGCGGCGGCGCCCGCGACGATCGCGACGAGCAGCGCGAGCGGGAGCGCCGCATGCGCGTCGATCAGCAGCCGCGCGGCGGCGTACGCGCCGACGCCGTTGAACGTCGCCTGACCGAACGAGAGGAAGCCCATCTCACCGAGCAGCACGCTGAACGAGACGGCCAAGAGCCCGAACGTGAGAATCTGCGTCTCCAGCTCGGGGTAGCGCACGACGAGCGGCGCGAGCGCGACGATCAGCACGAGGACCGCGAAGCGAATCATCGGCGGCCGAACAGTCCCTGCGGGCGGATCAGGATCACGAGCGCCATCGCCGCGAAAATCGACACTTCCGACGCGGCGGGATAGACGATCGTCATGACGGCCTGCGTGAGGCCGACGAAGAGGCCGCCCGCGACGGCGCCGAGGTAGCTGCCCAGTCCGCCGATCACGACGACGGCGAAGCTCGTCGCCATCAGCTCGTTGCCCATCGCGGGCTGTCCGCCGCGGATCGGCAGGATCAGCGCGCCCGCAAGCGCCGCGAGCCCGACGCCGATCCCGAACACGACCGTGAAGAGACGCTGCACGTCGATGCCGATGCAGCCGACCATCTCGGGATCGTCGATGCCCGCGCGAATGATCGCGCCGTACTTCGTGCGCTCGAGCGCGAGCCACACGGCCGCGATGACGAGCGCGGAGATGAGCATCAAGAACAGCCGGTAGTACGGAAAGCTCACGGCGCCCAGCGGGATGCCGCCGCTGAGCACGGACGGCACGTCGACGCTCGTCGGGTCGGCGCCCCAGATCAGGACGATCGCCTCCTGCGCGATGAGCACGAGCCCGAGCGTGAACAGGATCTGGTACACGTGACCCGCGCGCGCCAGCCGCCGCATCGCGAGCGCGTCGACGACGAGTCCCACGGCGGCGACGACGACGGGGACGACGGCGATCGCGAGCCAGAAATTGCCCGTCGACGAGATCAGCGTGAACGCGACGTACGCGCCGAGCGCGTAGAAGGCGCCGTGCGCGAAGTTCGGGATGTCGAGCATGCCGAAGATCAGCGTCAGTCCCGCCGCGACGAGCGCGTAGATCATCCCCTGGACGATCCCGTTGAGCAGCTGGATCTCGACGAGGCCCGACATCAGCCGGCCTGCGACCACACGTTCGCGCCGCCGGCGTACGTCGCGCGCACGGCGATCGTGCCGAGCGACGACGGGTCGGCGGTGAGCGGGTCGTCGCCGAGGACGACGAAGTCGGCGAGGAAGCCGGGCGCGAGGCGGCCTTTCGTCGCGTCCTCGCCCGAGGCGTACGCGGCGCTCACCGTGTAGAGCGCGAGCGCTTCTTCCGGCGTGATGCGCTGCGAGAGCCCGAGCGGCGCGCCGTCGTAGCCCGTGCGCGTCACGCACGACTGCAGCGCCAGCAGCGGTTGGAACGGCCCGCACGGATAATCGGACGAGCCCGCCACCGCGACACCGTGGTCGAGGAACGAGCGGTGCGCGAACATGCGCTCGATGCGCTTGGAGCCGTACCAGTCCAACAGCTTGCCGCCGTGGTAGTGCACGTAGCTCCCGAACGGCGCGGCGATCGCGCCGAGCCGCTGCATGCGCGAGAGGATGTCGTCGTCGACGATGCTGCAGTGCTCGATGCGGTGGTGCAGCTCGGGCCGGTGCTGCTCCCGGTTCGCCGCTTCGAGAAAGCCGAGCAGCTTGCGGATCGCGCGGTCGCCGTTGGCGTGAACGCAGATGCGATTGCCGTCGAGGTGCGCGCGCCGGGTAATGTCGCTCAGCGTCGCGTCGTCCACGGTCTGCATGCCGAAGTCGTCCGTCGTGCCCTCGAACGGCTGCTCCATCAGGCACGTGCGCCCACCGATCGCGCCGTCGACGAACGACTTGATCCCGCCCAGCCGCAGGCGGTCATCGCCCGCACCGGTCGTGAACTCGTGCTGCGCGAGCAGATCGTAGTGCTCGTAGTGCAGCAGCATGTTCACGCGCATGGTGAGCGCGTCGCGCCGCCGCGCCTCCTGGAACAGCGCGATGTCGTCGGGCCCCGTCATTGCATCCGTCAGCGACGTGATGCCCGCCGCGTGAAAAGCGCGCTGCGCCAGCGCGAGCCCGCGCAGCCGGTCTTCCGGCGTCGCTGCGGGCGCGACCGTGCGCTCCCGCCGCGTCGCCTGCGGGTACGCGAAGTCGAAGATCGCCATCTCGAACAAGATGCCGTTGAGGCGGCCGTTGCCGTCGCGCCCGAACTTGCCGCCCGGCGGCGGTTCGGACGTCTCGTCGATGCCGCCCAGCGCGAGCGCCTTGGAGTTGACGACGCCCCAGTGCCCCGCGACGTGCAGCACCATGATGGGGTGCTCGCGGCTGACGGCGTCGAGGTCCCAGCGCGTCAGCACGCGCCCCTCGACCATCTTCGCGTCGTCGTAACGGCTGCCGCGCACCCACGCGCCCGGCGGCGTGTCGGCCACCGCATCGCGCAGCTTCGCCGCGATCTCGGCGAGCGACGACACCGCGTCGATCGACAGATCGAGGTGCAGCATGTCTTCGGCCGCGACGGCCAGGTGCGCGTGCGCGTCGTTGAATCCCGGCACGATCACGCCGTCGCCGAAATCGACGACCTCGGCCCCCGCGTAGCGCTCGCGCAAGCCGGCGACGGTGCCTGTTGCGGCGATGCGCTCGCCGTCGACGGCGAACGCCTCGGGCGCCCCGCCGTTCATCGTGATGATGCGCCGCGCGCGAAAGATCGTGGCCATCAGCTGCGTGCCTCCAGGCGGCGACCGGCCTGTCCCAGGCCGAAGTTGGCGGTGAAATAGATCAGCGCGATCAGCGCGAATACCGGGATCGGCTGGAAGGGCGGCTGCGCGAACACGATCTGGCCGCGGCGGGTCAGCTCGAGGATGCCGATCACCGCGGTCAGCGACGTGTCCTTGAGCAGCGTGACGAACTGCGCGACGAGCGCGGGCATCATGCGGCGAATCGCGATCGGCAGGCTCACCAGCCGCAAGATCTGCGTGCCGGTGAGTCCTTGCGACTGGGCGGCTTCGATGAGCCCGCGCGGCACGCCGAGGATGCCCGCGCGCACGATCTCGGCGACCAGCGCGGCCGTGAACGCGGAGAGCGCGATCACGCCCGCGGTGAACGGCTCGAGCTTCACGCCGATCACGCGCGGCAGCGCGTAGAACGTGAAGAAGATCACCAGCAGCACGGGCAGCGCGCGCATCCCTTCGATGTATGCGGTGGCGACCACGCTGAGCAGGCGCACGCGCGAGAGGCGCGCGAGCGCGAGCGCGACGCCGGCGACGAACGAGATCGCGATCGACACGGCGGCGAGCGCAAGGGTCGTGCCGAGTCCACCCGCGATGAAGGTGAGCGTCGGTCCGTTGAAGAGCCAGCTCAGGTCCATCATCGCGCGAACCGGCGTTCGAGCACGTTCACGCCGAAGGCGGCGGGCACGGTGAGGATGAGATAGCAGATGCCCGCGCCGACGAACATCGGCACGTACTGGAAGTTGCGTCCGCCGATTAGGTTCGCGGTGCCGAGCACGTCGAGGACCGATACCGTGCTCACCAGCGACGAGTTCTTGATCAGGTTGAGCGCGGTGTTGCCGAGCGGCGGGATCGTCTTGGCGATCGCCTGCGGCAGGACGATCAGCCGCATCGCCGCCGCGTACCGCATGCCGCTCGACAAGCCCGCCTCGAGCTGACCGGCCGGCACCGCCGCGATGCCGCTTCGAATCGCCTCGGCGACGAACGCGGACGTGTAGACGCCGAGCGCGAGCACGCCGCAGACGAACGCGTCGAGCCGGATGCCGATGCTGGGCAGCGCGAAGAACAGGAAGAACAGCTGCACGAGCAGCGGGATGTTGCGGAGAACTTCGACGTACGCGGCTCCCGCGCCGCGTGCCGCACCGTTCGGCGCGACGCGCAGGGTCGCGATCGCGACGCCGAGCACGAGCGCGAGGACGAGCGCGAGCAGCGACACTTCCAGCGTGACGAGGAGCCCGTGTGCGAGCGCGCCCGCGTTCTCGGCGAGAACCGACCAGTCCACCGGCAGTTAGCCCGGCTTCTGGTCGTTGAACTTCTCGGCTGCGGTCGCTGCCGGCATGTCGTACCAGGCGTTGAAGTCGCTCGGCAGCGGTTTCTTGAGCCACTGCTGGTGGATTTTCGCGTACTCGCCGCTGCGCTTGAGGTCTGCGAGCGCGTCGTTCACGGCTTTGACGAGCGACGCGTTACCCTTCCGGATGCCGATGCCGTACGGTTCGAACGTGAAGAGGCCGCCGACGAGCTCGAGGTTCGCGGGGTCCTGCGCCTCGTAGCCGCCGAGGATCACGTTGTCGGTGGTGACCGCGTCGACGCGCCCGCCGCGCAGGCCCGTCAGGCATTCGGGATACGTCTCGAACGTCACGACGTTCGCCTTCGGAACCAGACGGCGAATCGTTTGCTCCGGCGTGGAACCCTGCACCGAGCAGACGGTCTTGCCGTCGAGGTCGCGGTAGCTCTTGACCGGCGAGCCCTTCTTGACGAGCAGCGACTGGCCCGCACGATAGTAGACGTTCGAGAAGTCGATCGTCTTCATGCGCGCGGGCGTGATCGTCGCCGTCGCGACGAACGCGTCGATGTCGCCGTTCTGCACGAGCGGGATGCGGTTGTCGGACTTGACCTGCACGAGCTCGACCTTGTCGGGCGAACCGAGGACCTTCTTCGCGATCGCGCGCGCGATGTCGACGTCGAAGCCCGAGACCTGATTGGTCTGCGGGTTGAGCGAGCCGAACGGCGGCGCGTCGTACTTGACGCCGATCTTGATCGTGCCGCGCTTCTTGATGGCGTCGACCGAGTTGTCGTCGGCGGCGCGCGACGCCGACGGGACGCCCAGGCTCAGCGTGCTGGTGAGAAGCAGCGCCGCGATCAGTGCAGCGCGTCGTGTGATGACCATCGTACGTCCTTCGACAAGCTCAGGATGACAACTGTGGGCTCAGGATGACAACTGTGGGGCGAGATGGCGATTTGGGTGGCTTCAGTGGGCGAGGATCTTGGAGAGGAACAGTTGGGCGCGCGGGTGCGCGGGTGCGGAGAAGAACCGGGCGGGCGCGGACTCCTCGACGATGCGGCCGCCGTCCATGAACAGGACGCGATCGCCGACCTCGCGCGCGAAGCCCATCTCGTGCGTGACGACGACCATCGTGATGCCCGTGTGCGCGAGGTCTTTCATCACGTCGAGAACTTCCTTGATCATCTCGGGGTCGAGCGCGCTCGTCGGCTCGTCGAACAGCAGCACGCGCGGCTGCATCGCGAGGGCGCGCGCAATCGCGACGCGCTGCTGCTGCCCGCCGGAGAGCTGGGCCGGGTACGCGGACGCCTTCTCCGGCAACCCGACGCGCTCGAGCAGCGCGCGTCCTTCGGACTCCGCCTGCGCGCGCGAAACGCGCTTCACGGTGATCGGCGCGAGCGTGACGTTCTCGAGCGCGGTCTTGTGCGGGTAGAGATGAAACGCCTGAAACACCATGCCGACTTCACGGCGGATCGCCGCGAGATCGCCGCCGCGCGACGTGACGCGCTTGCCTCCGACCGTGACCGTGCCGGCTTGCACGGGTTCGAGGCCGTTGATGCAGCGGATCAGCGTGCTCTTTCCGGAACCCGACGGCCCGATGACGACGACGACCTCTCCCTTCGCGATGGACAGGTCGACGTCGGCCAAGACGTGGAGCGTGCCGTACCACTTTTGGACACCCGAGAACTCGATCTCGGCGGGCGCGGTCATCGCGTGAGGGTTCGTCGGTCCGGCGCGGAATGCCCTCGCAGTGAGGAGGACCGCATGATCGCCACGATGTCCGCGCGCACCATCTTCACGGGCGACGCGTTGCGCGCGAGCGCCTCGGGCGAGACGCTGCCCGTGATCGATCCGGCGACCGGCGAAATGACGGGAGCCATCTCCGCGGGCGGCGCCGCTGACGTCGACCGCGCGGTGCGCAGCGCGACGTCCGCGCTGGACGGCGCGTGGGGCCGGCTGGCGGCCGCGGAGCGCGGGCGGCTGCTGCGGCGCGTCGGCGACGCGATCGCGGACGACGCCGAACGGCTCGCGGGCATCGAGTCGCGCGACACCGGCAAGCCGCTCTCGCAAGCGCGCGCCGACGTCGCGGCCGCGATACGCTACTTCGAGTTCTTCGCGGGCGCCGCCGACAAGCTGCACGGTGAGACGCTGCCGTATCTGCCCGGCTACGCGGTGCAGGTACTGCGGGTACCGGTCGGCGTCACCGGCCACATCATTCCGTGGAACTATCCGACGCAAATGTTCGCGCGCTCGCTCGCGCCGTCGCTCGCCGTCGGCAACGCGACCGTCATCAAGCCGTCCGAGGATGCGTCGCAGTCGGTAATCGCGCTGGCTGAGCTCGCCGCGAACGCCGGCATGCCCGCCGGTGCGATCAACGTCGTGACCGGACTCGGCGAGATCGCCGGCGACGCGCTCGCGCGACATCCCGGCGTCGACCTGGTCGACTTCATCGGCTCCCCCGAAGCGGGGACGCTCGTGCAGACTGCCGCCGCGCAGCACCACGCGCGCGTCATCCTCGAGCTCGGCGGCAAGTCGGCGCAGATCGTCTTCGCGGACGCGGACCTCGACGCCGCGATTCCCGCGGTCGTGCGCGCGATCGTGCAGAACGGCGGACAGACGTGCTCGGCCGGCAGCCGCGTGCTGATCGAGCGCTCGGCGTACGAACGCGTGATGGAACGGCTCTCGAGCGCGTTCGCCGCGCTGCGCGTCGGGCTTCCGTCGACCGACCCCGACGTCGGTCCGCTGATCAACGGCGCGCAGTTCGCGCGCGTGCGCGGCTTCATCGAACGCGCGCGCCGGGACTCCGTTCCGGCCGCCGCGTCGGCCACGCTCCCCGGCGACCTGCCTGCCGGCGGATACTACGTCGCGCCTGCGGTGTTCGGGCCGGTCGACGAGCGGCACGAGCTCGCGCGCGACGAGGTGTTCGGTCCGGTGCTCGCCGCGCTGCCGTTCAGCGACGAAGCGGATGCGGTGCGCATCGCGAACGCGACCGACTACGGGCTCGTCGCGGGCGTGTGGACCGAGAACGGCGCGCGCCAGACGCGCGTTGCGCGCGCGCTGCGCGTCGGCCAGGTGTTCATCAACTGCTATGGCGCGGGAGGCGGCGTCGAGCTTCCGTTCGGCGGCTTCAAGAAGAGCGGTCACGGCCGCGGAAAGGGACTCGCCGCGATGCACGAGTTCAGCACGCTGCAGACGATCGTGCAGAAGTTCGCATGAGCGCGCGCGGCGGTACCCTGCGTGGCAAGGTGGCGATCGTCACCGGCGGCGGATCGGGCTTCGGCGCAGGCATCGCCACGAAGCTCGCCCAGGAGGGCGCGACCGTCACCGTGATCGACATCGACGACGGCGCCGGGTTGCGCGTCGCCGAATCGATCGAAGCGCGATATCCCGGCCGAGCGCGTTTCTTGCACGGCGACGTGACGCGGCGGCAGGACGTCGCCGAAGCGGTGCGCCGTGTCGTGCAGGCGGAACAGCGCCTCGACGTCTACGTCAACAACGCGGGCGTCACGCACCGCAACGCGCCGATGCTCGACGTCGACGACACGTGGTTCGACCGCATCTTCGCCGTCAACGTCAAGGCGCTCTACCTTTCGGCCCTCGAGGTCGTGCCGGTCTTTCGCGCGCAGCGCGGCGGCGCAATGATCACGATCGCGTCGACGGCGGGGATCCGTCCGCGCCCGGGCCTGACGATCTACAACGCCTCGAAAGCCGCCGCCATCGGCTTTTCGAAGTCGATGGCCGTCGAGTTCGCTCCGGACAACATTCGCGTCAACGCGGTGTGTCCCGTCGCGGGCGACACGCCGCTCCTCGCCGAGTTCATGGGCGGCGACACGCCCGAACTGCGCGCGAAGTTCGCCGCCAGCGTTCCGCTGGGGCGGCTGTCTCAGCCGCGGGACGTTGCGAGCGCGGTCGCGTTTCTGGCGTCCGACGACGCAGCGTTCATCACCGGTGTCGCGCTGGAGGTCGACGGCGGCCGCTGCGTGTGACCGCCCTTCGACACTGGATGACGAGCGCCGCAATCGTGACGTGACGCGAGCCGCAGGAGGATGGACGGCTACCCTGTGGAGGGACCCAGGCGACGGCGCGCGAAGCTGTTGCGCGAGGAGGGTGACATATGCGGACATGGCTGAGGGGTCGTGCTCTTCGGCGCAGGGGTCGTCGCCGGAGGGGGATCGTTTGCGATTGCGGCGCACGGCGACGAGGCCGCCGCAATGATGGAGCAGACGCCGCCGCCCGGCGTGGACCGTCACCTACCAATCCCGGTTCACTGCAAGGCGTATCCGAGCTGCGTGTTATATCTTCCGCGTGACGTCGATCATCGTGGAAACACGTCCTCGGCGTCAGCTCCATTACCGCGGCCAATGAGCACGCGCGCCGACGGTCTCGTCGGCATGCCGACGATGGATGGGGGCAACATCAACGGCGATCTCATCCAAGTAAATGCGGGACACGACGCCCGTCTAGCTCCGAGCAACTACACGGTGATTACTCTCTACGAGCATAAAGACTCGAAGATCAACGATACTGCAGCTGATGCAGACGATTTGGCTGAAAGACGGAGCGACAGGAACAAGGATTACGAGGTCGTGACGTGCACGTATTCGGACAACGGCTACTGCCCGTCGCCGACTCCGAGCACGGTTCGCTCAGCGCACTGAGCGCCTACCGCGCGTATGACGCGATGAACTCGGCTCGCGAGCGATAGCCCAGCTTATTGTAAACCGACGCGGCGTGATGTTCGACCGTGCGTTCGCTCAGCGTGAGTTGCTCGGCGATCGCGCGGTTCGTCGCGCCGCGAGCAATGAGGTCGGCCACCTCGCGTTCGCGGCGTGTCAGCTGCGTCGAGCGGCTGGCCGTGAGCCGCTTCACCTGGCCGTCCGCGCCCGTCGAGCGGTAGATATCAACGGCGCTCGGCGTCTCTCCGATCGTCTCGTGCAGCATCGCGGCTATCATGGGCGCTCGCAGGCGCGCCGCTAGGTCCAGTGCGCCGCGTGCCTGACGCCGAGCATCGGCGCGGTCGCCGCGCCCGACGGCGGCAATCACGCCGATCGCGGCGTGATGCAGCCGCGGAGCGCCCGCGGTTGGCTGCTCGCCGCGGAGGACATCGGCCCGGGCAGCATGGCGCGCTTCGCCGTAGCGTGCAAGCGTCATGATGGCGCCGCTCGTGTGCGCAAATGTCGTCGTCTTCCGGAGCGCGCGGTCGATCAGCGCGCCGTTATCGTACGGCGTACCGCGCATGACGGCTGCGGCGACGTGCGCAGCCGCGAGGGGCGCGAAGCGATTATCTTCGCCGGTCGCGAACGCAGCCTCGAGCAGCATCGGGTCGTCCAGGCCAGGGACCGAATCGAGCCGATCGAGATCGGCCAGAAGCGCGAGCCCCGACGAAGCACAGAACGTACGCGCGATCGTCGCATCAACGTGCAGCGCGTTCGCCTCCATCATTAGCCGGTACGCATCGGCTAGCTTCCCGGCGTAGTGCAGCGCTTCCACCTTCTGACAGCGAATGTAACACGACGCGAACGTCAGGCCCTCACGGTCGGCGAGCTCGAGACCGCGGTCCCACGCGGCGGAGGCCTCTTCTTCGTACCCGCGCTCGCGTGACATCGCGCCGAAGTTCAGCAGCGTGTACGTCAACAGCGCCGCGTCTCCGTGCCGCTCTGCGAACGCAACGGCGTCCTGCGCGATACGCATCCATGACTCGTCACGAGCGTAATGTGCGGCAAGCGCGCTCGCCCAGCGAAGCGAAAGCTCGTCGCGGGCATCGCGCGGACCTGGGATCTCTTGGGCGGCGCGCAGGTGGACGCGGCCGTTTTCGAGATCGTTCCGATAGACATAGTGCATGGCGAGCAGGGAACGCGCGGCGAACGTCTGTCGAGCGTCGGCAGTGCGTTGCAGCACGACGTTGCATGCGTCGACCATCGCCTCCGCGCGGCCGGCGCGGTGTGCGGCGCGCGCGTACCCCAGCGTAGCATCCAGGGCCTCGTGTTGCGCGCCGGCGTCGTCGAGCGCTGCGGAGGCAAGCTCGAACTGCTGCATCGCCGCGCCGGCGTCACCGACGAGATCGAGCACGCGCGCGAGCTTCGCCTGCACGTACGCGCGTGCCGGCGGCTCGACGCCGTCGCACAGCGCCTCACGATACCGGTCGCGCGCAGAGGCGTGCGCGTGCAGCGCGGCAGCTTGGTCTCCGGCGAGCACGGAGAGATCGCACGCGCGCGTTGCGTTACCCGCCTCGCGCCAGTGATGCGCCAGCAAGGTCAGCGGCGCCGCACCGTCCGCCTCCAGGCGCTCAGCAAGCCGGCGGTGCAAGTCGGCACGCTCTGCTGCCAACATTCGCTCGTAAATCGCGTTGCGCACCATGCCGTGCCGGAACGCAAAGGTGTTCGCGCGCGCTGCCTCCACGATCAACCCTGCATCGCGCGCCGCGCGCAGCGCGCTCAAGAGGACATCGCGCCGATCGCCGGTCGCGGAGGCCAGCTCGTCGATCGAGAACTCCATGCCCGCCGCCGCACCGGCTTCTATCGTACGCCGATGGTCCGCGGTGAGCATGCTCAGACGCCTCTGCGTAAGGAGTGCGATCGTCGGCGATTGCGGCCGGTTGGCGCCGTCCGGCTCGGCGTCACGGATCAGCTCGATGATGAAGAGCGGGTTTCCGCCCGATTGCCCGACGATATCGTCGACGGTCGTGCGCCGGAGCCGCACCGGTGACGCCGCCACGATCATCTCGCGCGCGACATCGTCGGTGAGCGGCCCGAGCGGTAGCGATACGCACGACGGGCCGCGCCTGAGCGACTGCACCACGGCCGCCCCGGCGTCGTCGTCTCGATCGGTCAGCGCGGCGATCAAGAATACGGCGCGTGCGCCCGCCAGCCGCGGCGCCAGAAAGTCGAGCAGCTCAAGACTTTCCGGATCGAACCACTGCACGTCGTCCATCGCAACCACGACCGGCGCATGCGCGGCCGCACGTTCGAGTGCGTTCGCGACGATCACGAACAGCCGGCGCTTGTCCGCCGGCGGCGCCGCACCGTCGCTTCGGACGAGCGCATCGTATGCGGCACGGTCCGCCGCTCCGCTCGGCCGCATCTCCGGCACCAGCTCGCCAAGGATTCGGAGCGTGTCTATCCACGGCCCGAACGGACTGCGGGCGTGCTCGATGTTAATGGTGACCGCGACGCGGAATCCGCGCGCGATAGCAGCACGCGTGGCTGCAGCCAGCATGCGACTCTTTCCGATCCCCGCTTCGCCGAAGATCGCCACAGCCGCGCCGCGCCCCCTGCGTGCCGCCGCGAGGGCGTCCTCGATCGCCGTTAGCTGCGGCTCGCGCCCCACGAGCACACCCGCATCCACCCCATGCTGCATGTGCGTGCAGTATAGCGAAGATCAAAGATAGGTGGTAGCACGGATCGGCAGCGAGACAGCGGTCCGCTACCGTCCTCCTCAGGGCGCTGTGCGCCTGCACCCAGGAAGAGGAGGGCACCATGAACATCCACGCCAAGGGACGACGCTCCTCGCTAGCGCCTCTCTGGCTCATCGTTCCACTCGCGCTCGCAACGGCGGCGCCCGTCGCGAGCGCCAAGCCGGCCGGCGCGGCCGCACCCTCGCCGACGCAGCGGCCGGTGGCGCTCGACGTCCGCGGGACCGTGAACGTGCGCATCGCGACGCCGCCGCCGCCGCCCAAACCCACCCCCTCGCCGACGCCGAGTCCGAGCCCGACACCGACACCGCTGATCCTGCAGTACCCGCACAAGACGATGTTCGTGGTCGCGCTCGCGAGCGATCCGCCGACTGCGACGAAGATCAGCAACGAGATCGCGCTGCAGGTGAACGGTTACGGCGGGGCCTCGCGGAACACACGCTCTTCGCAAGCCCCGTTTTCCCCGAACCGTCGTGGCAGCTGGCGGACTATCTGACGCAGTGCAGCCGCGATCATGAAAATACGGCGGGTGCCCTCATCATCATGCCGCCGGTCGTGCGTTCGGCGACGAACAATTTCTTGCTCGGTAGCGCCGCGTTCACCACACTGGACTTCTTCGCGTTAGTCGCCAACTGCAAAGAAGACGGCCAGGCCGAGGTCATCTGGAAATCGGACCACGAGTATTCGGGCAAAGGCAACGCCACAAGCGTAAGTCTGCTCTCGCTACTCGTCGGCTACAACGCGATCGCGAATCACTCGGGTTCGAGCAGGCGCAAACGACCGTGACGTTCCCGACCGCGCCCCCGACGGCGACTCCGAATCCACTTCCCGCGACATCGACGCCGCCGCGGTCGTACGTAAGCCAGCAGCAGAGCACGACCACGACCAATACCAACGGTAATTCGAACATCGGGCTGATCGGAACGGCTCTAGCATCCGCGCTCGGGAATAGCGCGAGCGCCGGCGTGACGAGTGCCGGTGATCACCAGCTTCTGATCGCCACGCAAAAAGCCGCGCGGGACCTCGTTACGCAGCTGACTGCCGTGCGTAACGATTGCAAGCCAGGTCTCGCCCTGCAGCCGATTTGCGCTTTCTTCGGCGTCCGCTCCCTGACACGCGCCGTCGAAAGTTCGAGGAAAGGTTGATGCGGCTCACCGCGGTTTCGGCGAAGTTCAACGCCAACGCAACACGCGGCGGCGCCTTGCTCTCCATCTATGTCGACGGACCCACGGGACGCATCGCGCAGATGGAGGGCATCGCCGGCGTCGCCGGCAGCGGCGACGGTGCGCTCGCGCTGGACGTCGTGCGCCGTATCCAGCACTGGGAGCTCGGCATCATGCTGCACCCGTGTGCATCTCGACCGCCTCGGATCGTATCCGTCGCGCTTCGGCTTCGAGCTGACCGTGAGTTTCGACGATGGACCGTCATTCGTCAAGAATCTGGGACACCATCGTGCTCGACTGCCGCACTCGCGACTTCTCCGCCGTGCTCGTTGACCGCGCCGGCACACTTATGAAAGGAACCTCTGATGTCGATTGAACGATCCTCCGTACGATTTCGCCTTCTGACGCGTATTCTGAAAGCGTCGCTGTTGCTCGTGCTCGCGCCGGCGGCCGCACATGCAGCGGACGACAGCTGCCTTGCACTCATCCCCGCGACCGGGGCGTATCAGATCGTGAAGTCGGACGGCTCGCACGTGCAGTTCAATACCGCGAAGAACATGTTCTGCTCGTCGGACTTTCAACAGGCTGCTGATTCCAACGGCTGGGGCTTCAACGTCGACGCGACCGGCTATGGGAGCCTCGGAGCCAACGCGCACGATCAGAGCAGCACGCAGCGCAAACAGCAGTTCTGCGGTGACTCGAGCACTGACCTGACGAAGACGGACCAGGAATTCCTATACCGCCTCCAGGGGACGCGACGCTGGTGGGCGGCTTCGTGCAGTGCGAGCAGGCACGCTTCAACGCGCAGGGCTACAGCGCATACACCGTCGAAGCGCACTCCACTGCGAACGACGTCACGATCAAGATCGTGCCGCATCTGAGTGCGAACAGCGTCGAACGCATTACCAGCGTCGGCCTCCTCGGCGTCTCGGACGTTCCCGGGGTGAACATTCCGGCAGGAACGCCGCTGTTGCCGAACGTCTCGCGAACCGCAACGTATCCTTTCACGCAGGACGACGCAACAATCGTCGTCCACACGACGACCGGCGATCAGACCGTGAGGATTCCCGGTGCAAGAGCAGCAATGCCGCAGGAATCGCGTACGCGAGCGGGCAGCGAACGATTCACGTGCCCGTGCAAAGCACCTGGACGTGGACCGTGAACGTGCCGGCCGCACGTTGTCATCCGCACTGTCAGTTGGGCCAAGGGGACGAATACTCGGTCCCGCTCGATCCCCCCTCGAACGGCGACTCGCTGAGCAGCGCCTCGTCGACATGCAGCGGCGGCGGATGTCCGTTCGAGGACGAAATCGGCATCACGCAGCCTGACCAGCAGCATCTCGTGTACCACATTCGCTCTCGTTCCGAGGCGGTCACTGCGACCATCACGGCGCAGGGTACGCATATGGTACCGAACACCATCCCGGTAGTGCTGCTCGGACAGACTGCGGTGTACTACGACCAGCCGTTTTCGGTCGTGGTTCCCTCGGATGTGCAGAACGCGACGCTGCAGTGGAACGGTCTTGCCGTTCCGCTCTCGGGTCTCGCGTCCGGACCGTGGAATAGTACCGAACTGACGGTCGTGGACCCGGGAAGCCCGACGGGCGGCGGCAGCTCGGTGACGTTCAAGATTGCCGCGCCAGCGTGTGACGCAGGCGCTGTCTAACAGAACGCTGCGCGGCGGATTCGCATTGCGAGTCCGCCGCGTGGCGTATCACGCCGATGCGCCGGGATGCGACGGCGTCACGGCGGGCGTGCGTCGCGATCGGCTGGGGCCCACTCGGCCGGGGTCCGCGTGTTCTTTTGCGCGTTCATGCTCGGGAACGTTTGCGCGTCCATCGTCGGCCCGGCAGTGCGAATTCGATGTCGCCGTCGCGCAGCGGCGCGGCGTCCGGCGCGCGTAGCACCGGCTGCAGCGTGTCCGGATCTACCGCGATCAGCGCGTTTGCCGCAAACGCCTGCTTGCCGAACCTCGCCCGGTGCGAGTCCGCCCCAGTTGGTCTGACGTTTCTCGCATAGCACGCGCCCTTGACGACGAGCGAACCTCGGCTGGACAGAGTGTCCGGAGCGTAAGTTCAAAGACCGAGGGACCGCCCTTCGACAAGCTCAGGGTGACGGGGTGGCCCTTCGACAAGCTCAGGGTGACGGGGGCACTTCGAGTCCCAGACGTTCGGCGTGGCTGTAGACGTTGACGCTGCGTCCGCGCAGGAGTGCGGCGAGCGTGATGCCGGCGGCGTCGGCCATGCGCACCGCGAGCCCGGTCGGGCGCGAGATCGCCGCCAGCAGCGCGATGCCGGCGACGGCGCACTTCTGCACGAGCTCGTAGCTCGCGCGGCTCGTGACGACGGCGAAGCCGCCGCGCGCGTCGACGCCGTCGCGCAGCATCGCGCCGATCAGCTTGTCGAGCGCGTTGTGCCGGCCGACGTCCTCGCGCGCGAGCACGACGTGCCCGTCGGGCGCCGCCCACCCGGCGGCGTGCACGGCGCCCGTGCCTTCGTTGTAGCGCTGGAAGCGCGGGAGCTCGTCGCCCGCGCGAAAGATCGCATCGCGCGCGAACCGCGGCTCCGGCGCGACGTGCGATTCCGCGCGCAGCGCGTCGCCGATCGTCGTCACGCCGCATAGCCCGCATCCGGTGCGCCCGACCAGCGAGCGCCCGCGCCCGCGCAGCGCGTCGGCACGTTCCTGCGGGATGACGATCTCGACCTCGATGCCCTGGCTGCTGCGCACGGCCGCGACGCGCTCGATCTCGTCGAAGCGCACGATCTCTTCGGTGACGGTGAAGCCGTACGCGAAGTCCTCGACGTCGGCAGGCGTGCACATCATCACGACGTGCGGCCAGCCGTTGTAGACGAGAGCGACCGGCGTCTCTTCCGCTACCGTCGCGGACGCTTCTTCGGAGCCCGTCTCGGTCAGGCGCAGGAAGGTGCGCCGCTCGACCGGCTGCGCGTAGCCGAGCCCGAACAGCGGATGCGAGGCGTCGAGCGTCGGGCGGAGGCCGGCCGGTTCGCGTGTCATGCCGTGCTCATTCCCCGTTGGACGCAGCGTCCGACAACGGGAAGTACGACTGCAGCGTGCCTTCACGCCGGATGTCGGTCGTGCAGCAGTGAAAGCTGCCGCCGAACGGGTACACGCGGTCGAACGCGCACGGGATGACGTCGCAGCCGAGGGACTTCAAGAGGTCGATCATCGGCTGCTCGGAGCGTTCGACGACCGCCGTGCGCTCGTCGAGCATCAAGATGTTCATCGAGATCCAGCTGCTGACGTCCCGCGCGTTGCCGCCGGGGCGGGCGGACAGCGGCGCAGGAACGACGCGCCATCCGTTCGCCTCGAAGAACGCGTACGAGCCGTCGACGCACGGGCGCTCGGGATTGACGAGCACGACGCCCGGACGCACCGGGACGAGCGTCGTGCCGATGTGTGACGGCAACCGCTCGCGGAACCGGATCGTCCGCACGCGAAACTCCGGGCCGAGCGTGCGCTGCACCCATTCGGCGCCGAGCCGGTTGCTCACGAGGTCCGGCTGCCAGAAGATGTCCCTGCCGAACCGCACGAACGACGCCGCATCGAACGCGGGCTCCGTCTCGTTCAGGAGCGGGGCCGTTGCGAAGTCGAACGGCCCCGCGCGCGGTCGCTCATCGTAGAGTGCGTCGTCCATCAGCGGCTTCGGCGCCGCGATCCAGGTCGCGCCGCCGCGAAAGTATTCGACGAGCAGCCGGCGGTACGCGCGATACTCGAAGAACCGCGCGCGCTGCGCCATCGGCGCCTCGATGATGCGGTCGCCCACGACGAGCAGCAGGTCGCGCGGGCACGCGTTCGCGCGACCCGCCGCCGCGCTCCAGTCCGGCGTCGCGACGGGCACGGCGTGATCGACCGGATCGGGACGTCGCACCGTGATGCCGAGCCCCTGCAGCAGCTCGGCGAACGCGTCGAGTTGCCGCTCCGCCTCGTCGACCAGCGCGCGCGGGACGGCGCTTCCGCCCGCCGTGCGCGCGCTACCAGGCGGCAGGTACGGCGAGAGCGCCGGCTCGTACGCCATATCTGCCGCGCCGCGCGCCGTGCCGACGATCACCTCGCGCAGCGGGTCCCATTCGTTCCACGAACAGACCGCGCTCACGCGGCGCTACGTCCCCGGCTCGACCACGATGCGCACGAAGCGGTCGGCATCGATGCGCCGCAGCGCGTGCTCGACCTGCGCCGGCGTCGTGCGCAGCAGAGCGTACCAGAACCACCGCTCGTCCGTGATCGTGTAGCCGTACTGCACGCCGGCGACCATGTCGGCCGCGACGCCGGCGTAGCTGTCGAGCGGCAAGACGCGCTTCGCGAGCAGCAACGCCTTCGCACGCTGCAGCTCCACGTCCGACAGCGGCTGACGCTGCAAGCGTTTCATGATCGCGACGATCGTCGCGTTCGCGTGCGCGACGTTCTTGGGATCGCTCGCGTACGACACGCTGAACTCCGCGCCGTTCGCGCCGACGTCGAAATTCGAGTCCGTCGAGTACACGTAGCCGCGCCGCGTGCGCAGCTCCTCGAACAGCAGCGAACCCGTCCCTTCGCCGGACAGGATCGTGTTCGCAAGCAGCAGCGGCACGTAGTCGGCGTCGCTGCGCCGCAGAGCGAACACCTGCTTGAGCGTGACCTCCGACTGCGCGCTCGCCGGTGACTTGACCGTCACGGTCTGCGCTTTCGCCGTCGTCGCGCGCAGCCGCGGGTACCGGAAGCTCGGCGGCGGTCCGGGCGCCTTCCACGCGCCGAAGTACGTGCGCAAGACGTTCTGCACGCGTGCTGGGTCGACGTCGCCGACGACCGCCATGACCGTCTCGTCGGGCCGGAACGTCGCGTGGTAGTAGCGCTTCGCATCGGCGAGCGTCGTGCGCGCCACGGTCGTCTCCGTCGAATCGCGGCGTCGCGGATCGCCGGGCGCGTAGAGCGCGAGCCGCTGCGCGAGCTCGGCCTTCGTGCGCGGCAGCTTGTTCGCGACGCCGACGCTCTGCTGGACGGCCGCCTTCGTCACGTCGAACGCGTCCTGCGTCATCGCCGGGTGCAGCAGGCCGTCGGCGAGCAGCTGCACGCCGCGATCGAAGTCCTTCGCTTGCACCTCGAGGCGGAACGCGGTACCGAGCCGTACGGTCGCCGCGATCGCGTCGACCTCGCCCGCGTACGCTTTGCGGTCGTACGTCGTCGTTCCCCACGGCAGCATGCCGTCGACGATCGCGCTCAGGCCGTCCTTACCCGTCGGCACGTAGAGTTCGGGCGCGTTGCGCACGACGCCCGAGATGACGACCGTCGGCGACGTCGACTCACGGCGCGACGGAGAACCGCAGTCCGTTGTCCAGGCGGCGGGTGACGGTCGCGACGCTCTCGGCCGGCGCGCTCAGCGGCGCCTTGAGCGCGGACTGTGCCCACGCGGGGAGCGGCTCGCGCGCGGTGGGCGTGAACCCGATATGCTCGACGCCGGCCGACGGGTCGACTTTCGGTACCGCGCTCGTCGGCTTCGGCCGGATCACGACGGAGACTTCATGCTCGGGCGACTCGTACGTCCGCAGCACGCGGTTCACGTCGTCGACGCGTGACGCGCGCGATCGCGTCGTACACCGCGTCGGGCGACTGCTGCCGCGTCGCGGCCGACTGCGCCCATGCGATCGCCAGCCCCGTGATCGAGGACTCGCGATACGCCTGCTGGCCGAGCAGCCGCGTCTTCGCCGCATCGACGAGGTCCGCGGGCACGCCGTTCGCGCGGTACCCGGCGAGCACGCCGGCGACGAGCTTCTGCGCCGCTTCCGGCGTGCTGCCGGCGACCGGGATGGCGAGGAAGAACGACGCGCCGACCTCCGGGAACGCGTTGCCGATGACGGCGGCGCCGAGGACCTTGCGTTCGGCGGAGAGGTCCGCGAACGCGCCGCGGCCGCTCATGAACGCGCCCTCGAGCACTTGCGACGCCGCGTAGTCAGGGCTGTCGACGCCCGGCGCGCGATAGGCGAGCACGCCGAAGCCGATCGGGTAGTCGACGTCCGCCGTGAACGCGGACGCCGCAAGCTGCGGCACGGCGATCGGACTGCGCTCCGGGACCGGCCCCGCGGCGATGCCGTCGAACTCGCGGCGAATCTGCGCGAGCGTGCGCTGCGGATCGATGTCGCCCGCGACGATCAGCGTCGCGTTGTTCGGCTTGTACCACGCGCGGTAGAAGGCACGAATCTCTTCTGCCGTCATCTTCTCGAAGCTCGGCACCGTTCCGCCGGATGCGGTCGCGAACGGCGTTCCCGCGAAAAAGCGTCTCCCGCAGCTTCTGCCCGACGGCGTACGCCGGGATGCTCTCCTGCGCGCGAATCTCTTGCTCGATCGCGCCGCGCTCCGTCGCCCAGTCCGAGGCGCGAATCGTCGCGTGCGTCATGCGGTCGGCTTCGATGCGCAGCGCGACGTCGACGTACGCCGACGGAAGCTTGTAGTAGTAGAGCGTGAACTCGTTCCCGGTCTGCGCGTTGTACTCGGCACCCATGCGCGCCGCGATGTCGGCGAGCTGACCGCCCGACACGGTGCCGGTGCCGCGGAACAGCATGTGCTCGGTGGCGTGCGCGATACCGGGCATGGTGTCGTCGTCATCGCCGACGCCGTACGAGATCGAGCGTCGTCGCAACCGGTGCGAGCTTGTTCGGCAGCAGGACGACGCGCATGCCGTTCGCAAGCGTCGCGCGCACCGCCGTCTCCGCCGAGGGCGACGGCAGCGCGGACGGGGACGGAGCGGGTGACGGCAACGGCGCAGGCGATGCGGTCGGAAGCGGAGAGGCGATCTGCGCCGGCGCGGCGAGCGGCGCGCTCACCAGAGCGCAGAGAACGACGACACCCAGACGTTTCAAGACGAGTTCCTTGCGACGAGCGGAAGCGCGTGAGGTTCAGGGATGCCGACGGCTTCCTGGGGTCAGCTCTCCGCCCGGAGCTTGCGCTTTGCCACGACTCCGCAGCAGTCGACGGAGTTCAGCTCGGCGTGCACTCGCCCGTCGTATCCGATGATGATCGTCTTACCGCGGATCGTCGTCTCGATGAACGCGTAGTATGGCGACAGCGACTGCGCGCACGGGCGCCAGAACCGGCGCCGTGACACCACGACGTCGCCGGTCGCGAGCGGGCTTCCACCGATGATTTCCGCAAAAGGGCTGGAACCAATGACGGTCGAGAGCGGGCCCGAGCCGATGCTCGAAAAGCTCGTCTGCAATTCATGCACCGTATCGAACGCGAATCGATCGACGTCGTGCGGCGTGTTCGACGACGCGGGCGGGGCAATCAGACCGAGGAACTCGCCCGTCGGTTCGTCGACGAACGCTTCCGCGATCGGCGGCCCGCCGGCGGCGGGGACGATTTCGACCAAGAACCACGAGTCGCCCGGCTTCGGATCGTTCTCATGCAATTCTACATTGCCCGGCTGGACGTTCGCGAGGGTATTTCGAAGCGGGCCGCACCGGTCGAGCCCATGGGTCTGGATTCCGGCGAGCGCCGCGCGCTTTGCGGCCGCCTCATCAACGGGCCCATTCGCCGGCGCCGGCTGTCCGGCCGCAAACACGCAGGAGGCGGTCCCCGGCGCATGCGCCGCGGGCGCAGCGGTGACCGTGCAAAAGTGTCCCGCGGGAGCCCCGGCGTCGGGCCAGTTGAAGTTTCGCCATGCGAACGCCGTGACGTACTCAAAGCTTGCTCCGTGCTTCTCTCCCATGCCGCACGTGTCGTGGACGATGTGGGGCAGCGGGAAGCTCGGAACGGCGACGGCAATTTGCCCCGGCTTCAACAGTCGCTTCATCAGAACCGACGCGGTGACGGGCGCGGGGTTCGCGACGAAAAACCCCTTGAGCTCGGCTCGACCGCTCGCGGGGTCGCCGTCGACGACCGCGCCGCGCACCGCGACGAAGTGCGGATTGCCGCCGAAGACCAACGCCGGAACCGCGATGCCCGTCGTGGCAAGCGCGCCGACGATGCGCTGGATCGCCGTTTCACGGTCGGTGTCGAAATTGCCGGTGAACGAGACGGTTGACGGCTGCCACTTCGCGTTCAAGATGGTCGCGAGCGTCACCGGATCGATCCCGGACGACGTGAGGTCGAGTCCCGCGCCAAGGTCGGGCTGTGGTATGGGCTGCGGGCCTGCACCGGCAGAGGCGAGCATCATCTGCGCGACCGCGAGGCCGCAATAGCGTTCGTCGTCCTGCTGATGGTAGGGAAGGTCGAGCACGAGACTGTTCAAGTTGTTTCCTCCACGAGCGAGAAGTTGGAGCCGTCCGGATACGAAAAGACGTCAGCGGCAATGTCGTACGTGCATCGCTTCGTCGCTTCGGCCGGTGCGAACGAAAGACGCAGCGCATTGCTCGCAGCCGACGAGACAATCGTCCCGGCGCGCACGCGGTGCTGTGTCCAGATGACGAGATCGGGAACCGGTCCGAAGTCCGCCGCGCCGCCGGGCGGAACCGCGACGAGGTTGACAGGAGCGGTGATCTCGACGCCGTTGACCGCCGCGGTTTGGAGCAGCCCGAGGGCGAGCGGCGCGTCCGAAGCGTTCTGGACGTCGTAGTGACCGCGGGCCGTCCGAACGCGCGGCATCGCATCGGAGAAGCGCCCGGACCGAAAGGTGTAGGCCGAGCCGTCACGTGCCGGGTGAACGGTGTCGATCGGGCGGATCGTGCATCCGGCACGGCTGGGAAGCGCAGCCGCAAACAGGCCGTACGCCTCAGTCCAGCAGATGCGCACGAAACGGCTGGGACGAAACGCAATCCAGACGACGCTCAGTACTCCCCGCGGGCCGCTCTTGGCCACGACGATCGGCGGCGCTGCATCGCCGAGGAGGTCGCCGCCGCGCAGGGTCACGATTAGCGTCCGCATTGCTTCGTCTCGCGAGCGGTAACCGGGCAGACTATGGCGTACGTCAGGACCGTCGAGACGTACGTCGCGCGGTAGGACTCAGGGTGGCTGTCATGCTCGATCCGGCTTTTCAAACGACGCTCGCCACGGTCGCCGAGCGCGCGCCGCGGATCGTCGTGCTCGCTGCGCCCGCTGGATATCGCAAGACGCTCGCCGCGCGGATGCTGGCGGACACGATCGGCACGTTCGTCCCGTGCACCTTGAACGCGGCGGACCTCGCGTGGACGATCACGGAGGCGCTCGCCGCGCGAGACGGCGCGCGGTTCACTCGCTCGGCGGCGGACCGCCTCGCGCAGCGGCGCACGGACATCGGATCGCCCTCGCGCGACGCGCTCCGCCGCGAGTGGCCGCTCGTCGGCGGCCCCGAGCTGGTCATGCTCCGTGACCCGGCCTCCGCGTTGACGACTCCGCGCGGCGCCGAGTTGATCGGCGAACTGCTCGGGGCGATTCCGCCCGAGCGAACCGTGGCGCTGGCCGTTCGTGCGTCCGTTCCACGCGCACTTTTGCAAAGCATCCAGCGCGAGCGGTCCGTCATCCTCACGCAATCCGACCTCGCGCACGACGAAAGCCGGTCGGCGGCACTCGCCGGAGAGTACGGCGTGGCCACTGCTCACGCGCGGACGCTGCACCGGATGACCGCGGGATGGCCCCTCGTCGAACACCTGCTCGCGCGCCTTTCCGGGAGCAGCGGAGCGGACGAGGTCATTGAGGCGGCCCGCGCCGTTCCGCACGACGCACTGCTCGCGTTCGCGATGCACCGCACGATCGCCGAGCTGCCGCGCGCCGTCCGAGACGCCTTGGTCGTGGCTGTCCTCTTGCGTGACGCGACGTACGCCCGGCTCGTTCGTGTCCTCGGTGACTGTGACGACTCGGTCTTCACGAGACTGTGCCGGCTGCCGTTCTGCGAGAGCGCTGACGATCGCGTCTCGGTTCACCCGGAGGTCGAGCTGCTCTTGCGCGCGCGGTTCGCGTCGGTCGTCGGCGAGCTCTACGAGCACACGTTGCGGGTCCTGACCGGAGAAGGCGCCTACGCGGAAGCCGCACGCGTCGCGCTCGAGGCCGGCGACGCCGCCCGCGCCGCCTCCATCGTCGATGCCGCGCCGCCGTATACGGCCGCGCCGGTGCCGATCGCTGCCTACGGCAAGATCATCGACCGCTTGGACCGCGGCATGATCACCCGGTTCCCCAACGTGTGGGTCGCGACCATTCCCTACCGTTCGTTCACCGTCGACGTCGCGCAATACGTCCGCGAAGCCGAAACGATCTACTACTGCATCCCCGCCGCAGCCAGCGAGGACCAGCGGACCGCCGTGCTGATGCTGCTTGCGTCCGCCTACGTCAACATCGGGCGCGCGTCGGACGCGGACGCGCTGCTGGACGAAGCGCTTCGCGGCTTCGCGTCCGGCCCGACGCCGGCACGCGCGGCAATCCTGAATTTCACCGCCTCGCTGCGCGGAATCGACGGGCGGTTCGCCGAGGCGCGCACCCTGGCTGACGAGGCGGCGCACATCCGCTCCGACGCGTTCGGTGAGAACCAGACGCTGCACTACATCGCGTCGCACGAAGCCGCGTATCGCGGCAAGCAAGACCGGGTGGTGGTGATCGTCGACGAGCTCGTGCGAAGGAGGCGCGCGGAAGATCTTCCGCTGTACGTCGCCTATGCGGCAGCGAGCGGCGCTATCTTCTCGTGGGCAAGCGGCGACGACGTCAACTTTCAGCGCTATCTGCGCGCGATTGAAGATGCCCTCACGCCCGGCCTGGAATCCGCCTTTGCCCCGATCGTCGATGCGGCGCGTGGTCGCCCGCTCACGTTCCCGCCGGGCGAGCCGTGGCCTGCATTCGTCGCGATGGCGCAGCTGTACGCAATTGCCGGCGCGGCGGACGACGCGCAGGCGCTCGCGGCCGCGCGTGCGTCGGCGGCGGCCGCCGATGTGCGCGGCGACCCGTACCTGCAGCTGCTTGCGCACGCGGCGCTCTTCATTTTGGATGCGGGTGCCCGCGAGCGCGAGGGAAGCGCTTTGCGAGCGATCGTTGCCCCGATCGAAAGTGAAGAGCTGCACGCCGCCGTCGAGAGCCTCGTGCTCGGGCGTCCCCCGGGTATCCTCGAACCGTTCGTCAAGCGCATCGGCCGCGACACCAAGCCGCCCTCGCGGATTCGCATCGAGCTGATCGGCGGTCGCGTCGTCCGCGATGCAGTGGACGTGCGCTTGACCGACAAGGAGCTCGAGATGCTGGCGCTGCTTGCGTCGACCCGAGGCGCGCTGTCTCGTGACCGCATCGGTGAAGCACTCTGGGATCACCTCGACCCCGAGGAATGGCCCAATAACGTCAAAGTGACGATCTACCGCGTTCGTAAGAAGTTGCAGGACCACGACGCCGTGGCGGCAGACGGCGGAGGCTTCCGCATTGGACCAGACATCGACATCGACATCCGGCACGTCGAAACGCTCGTTCGCGACGAATCCGCAAGCTTGACGACGGCGACGCGCGGCGAGCTGCAAAGCGTTCTCGAGACGTATCGCGCCGGCTGGACCGCGCGCTACGAGCGATATTCGTGGGGACATCAACTGACCGCGCGCATTACCGACGCGGTTTGCCGCGCCGGGATCATGCTCGCTGCGGACGCGTTTCGCCGGCACGCCGACGACGACGTGGTTCGGGCGGCCGAGTACGTTCGCGACATCGATCCGCTGAACGAAAGCGCGTACGACCTTCTCATCCGCGCGCGGCTGCGCCGCGGCGACGCCGACGGAGCGCGGCGCGAGCTGACTCGCTTGTCGGCAACGCTGGCGCGGGAGCTCGACGCGGAGCCGTCCCCGCGCCTCGTCGAGCTCCTTCGCGCCGCGATGTGATTGCCACACCATCCCGGCTTGGCGATTACGGCGAAGAATAGCCCATCGGGCCGAGCACGCCGCCGGTCGATCCGGCGACAGCCGGCGGTAGGACGCTGCCGTCCGTGAGTTTGTCAGCGTTTGGGATCCTGATGACGTCCGACCGCAGCCATTGGACGAGAAAGTCACCGCCTCCGATTTGGGCCAGGATGAATTGCACCTGGCCGTCGTTGACGAGCGGTGACGTGATGGCGTTGTCGTCGACGAACAGGTGCAGATGCTTGAACGTCGAGTCGATCGTGGCGGTGAAATGCAGCTCACCACCATTATACTGCGCGGCAAACGGCGGAAAGTGCGCCAGCGGTTTGTGGTTGAGCGCGAAGGTGACGTCGAGGAGCGTTGCCGGCGGGAACGACGGCGAGCCCATGTCGAGGATGTCCGCGCCGAAAACGTCGTCGATGACGATGGACAGCGTCTGCCCGTTGCTCTGCACGTGGCAGAACAAGGGCTGCCCTCCGTAGAGCGGCGGCTTGCCGGGCTGCGGCGGCGGCAAAGCCACCGCGGGTAGCGTGACGGCCGCCCCGTCGATGGTCGTGGTGATGTTCAGGTCGATCGGTGCAAGCGAGGATCGAAGTCCCACGCGAATCTCCTTCTAGCGAAGCGTGATACTGAGGTCGGGTAAGGTCATGCGACGACTTGCGCCGGTCGCTGCAGCTCCAAATATCGAGCGATCACGGCGGGCGCCATCTCTGCTCCGTGCTCGGCGAGCGTCCGCATCGCCACCGCGTCACGCTGCAAGGCGACGCACGCCTCACAAATCGATGCGGCACGAGGCACGCGATAGCCCGGCACGCGCGTTGCGACGAACCGCGCGATCGCGGTCGGTCCCTCGACGTGAAGCCATATCTTTAGGAGATCCGGCGGCGCCGTGGCCAGCAGCTCGTACAACGGCGTGTTCGCGACCGAGCCGAGCCGCATTCGGGGCAGACTCTCCTGCGGAAAGCCGCAGCACGCGATCAGCTCCTGCGCGGGGGTAACCGATATCACGTTCAAGATCTGCTCGCAGCGCCCGGCGGCGCGATCCGGTTCGTCGGCGAGCAGACGCTCGTGCGTGAGCGGAGTCTCCCCGCGGCCGGCCGCATCGGTCGTCCACGCATCTCTTCCGACGATAATAGTGCGCGCCTCGATCTGATCGCGCAGCGCGTCGAAGACCTGCGACTCGTCGAATGACGACTGGTCGCATGCTTCGATCGAGATGCGCGTCCGGACGCCGGCTTCAGCAGCCGCGCGCGCTGCGTCGATCACCCGCGACACCGGCACGAATCGCTGATGGAACGTGCCTGTAGAAAGCATCATCTCGCCCAAGCCGGCGTCGACGAGCGACGCCAAGCGCAAGCGCGCGGCTCGTTCGCTGACGGCCCAGTACCCGTTGGTGATGACGCGCGAGCGCAGCTTCTTGGAACTTACACGCGCGATGAGGTCGTCCAGCGCAGCGCCCAGCAGAAAGCACTCCCCACCAGTGAACCCGATGAGCTCGATTGACGGGACGCGGGACGCCTCATCGATCAAGCCTCGGATGCGCTCGAGCGGAATCGCCTGCGTCGCACGCGGGCTCGCACCGACGCAGCAATGGTCGCACGCTGCGGTACAGCGTCGTGTCGTGAGTATCGACAGATATCGAGGCCGAAAGAACATCGCTCTCCTCCGGACGCGCCGGGCGCAGCCTGCGTGCCGTGACAGCAGCATGCGGCGTGGCGGTTACTATTCGGTGACAGGGGATGCCAGTCGCACTGTTACCGGATTTTTACCGTCCTCCCTCATTCTGAAATGGCGACCCGTCCGCTCAGGAACGGGCAACCACAGAATCGAGGGCTGAACCGTGCCTGCAGTGTCCAGCACCCCACCGACGGCGCCCACCCAATCGACGTGGCCCGACGTTGCGACGCATGCGATAAATGCGATCGTCATACTCGGTGCGCTCGCGCTCGTGTACGGCTTGTACGATGCGGCGACGAAAGGCACAACCTTCGCGACCATGTTCGGTGCCGCGACCCCGATCGTCGTCTCCCTCGTCGGACTCTACTTCGGCGTCGTCGTCGGCAAAACGGGTCTCGATCAAGCGAAGGCCGCCAACTCGGCGGCGGCCGCCGCCACGACGTCGCTGGCTGCGGAGCGCGCGCTGAACGCGAGCCGAGGCGTCTGACGCGAGCGCAACGCGGTTTTCCGCACGTCCCTGATTCGCACATGCGCTAATCGTCTTCGGAGGAACCATGATGAACCGTTCCGAGCGCGGGCGCGGCTCGAAGCCGACGCTTGGCCTCATCTTCTCGCTCGCCGTCGTCACCATGACGCCGGTCATCGCGGTGACGCAGACTACCACGCGCGGCGCCCTGGCCGCCACGCCGCCGGCGTCACCCGTCCGGCTCGACGTTCACGGCGCTCTCAACGTTCGGATCGCGACGCCGGCGCCGACGGCGACGCCGGTACCGACCCCGACGCCGTCGCCAACGCCGCTGATCCTGAACTACGCACAGAGGACGATCTTCGTCGTCGCGCTCGCGACCGACGCGCCGACGGCGGCGAAGATCAGCAACGAGGTCGCTCTCCAAATGAACGGCTTCGGTGCGAAGGACCGCGGGCCGCATCCCTTTACGAACCCGTTCTTCCCGGAACCCGGCTGGCAGCTGGCCGACTACCTCACGCAATGCAGCAGAGACCGGTCAACAGCGGGCGCACTCATCATTATGCCTCCCGTCGTCCGATCTGCGACCAACAACTTCCTGATCGGGAGCGCGGCATTCACGAGCGTCGATTTCTTCGCGGTGCTCGCGGACTGCGACGAGCACGGCCAAGCGAACGTCTTATGGAAGTCGGACCGCGAGTATTCGGGGAAGGGGAACGCCACCAGCGTGAGCCTGCTGTCATTGCTCGTCGGCTACAACGCCATTGCCAATCATTCGGGATCGAGTCAGACGCAAACAACCGTTACCTATCCGACTGCGCCGCCGACGGCGACTCCAAGCCCGCTACCCGCGGTCAGCACGCCGCCGCCGTCCTATGTGAGCTCTCAAGTGAACTCGACGACATCGAATACGAACGGAAACTCAAACCTCGGCCTCGTCGGCGCGGCACTAGCCACCGCGCTCGGAAACACTGCCAGCGCCGGCGTGACGAGTGCGGGAGACCATCAATTGCTCATCGCTACCCAGCGTGCGACGCGATCGCTCGCAAAGCAGCTGGTCGATCTGCGATCGTCGTGCGACACGACGGTGCTTCAACTCTGCAAGCTCTGATCGTAGCCGAATCGGCGAACCTGTTTTCGGTCGCTGCGGAGGGGGAAGCGGCCTGCCCCAGAAGGCAGACGCTCGCTCTACTCAGCGGAACGGGGGTACCGGGAATGGCTGCACGCACCAAACGCGCGCCGGCACGGCGCGGCGCGAAAACGACGCGGCGCGCTCCCGCCGGGAAGCCGGCGGCGGTCGCAAAGCCGGCGGCGCTCGCGCCGGCGTCCGCGGCGACCGCGCCGCATCCGTTCGCTGTGCCGCCGCCGCGCCCGCAGGACGCGGCGCCGGCGACGCCGCCGCCGGTCGGTCAGCTCACGACGCCTTCGAGCATCGTCGCGCGCGACGGCGCGTTCACGGTGAAGGCGTATCGCGGCGACGGCTGCGTGCTGATGGCGTTCGACATCACGACGGGCGCCTGCGACGGCCTCGCCGGCTTCGCGATGGCGCGCTCGAAGGACGGGCAGACGTTCACGTACACGAAGAACCGGCTGAGCTTCGACACGGATAAGGCGATCACGGCCGACACCACGACGGAGCAGCGCAACGCGCAGGCCGACACGACCGACGTCGCGCCGGTTCAGAAGTTCCGGTGGGTCGACTACCCGCCCGAAGAGCCGGTGCCGCAGCCGATCACGTACCGCGTCGAGGCGATGTACTTCGTGTCCGGCAAGAACCCGACCGATGCGGGCGGGCTGACCGCGAAGTACACCGTCACGTTCGCGATGCCGCTCGTCGGAGCCGCAGCGTCGAAGTTCGACGTCGCCTTCACCCGCGGCTACGTCTCCTCGCAAGCGTTCGTCGACCGCTACGGCAGCAACGTGAAGAGCATGCGGCTGGACAACACGGTGACGTACGACACGACGAAGACCGTCGCCGGAACGAGCACGACGCCGCCGACGACGTACAAGGACATGTACCGCTGGCTCGGCGCGCGGGCGCGCGAGATCCTCAATGCGTTCCTCGTGCAGTGCGAGACCGACGGCACCGCGACCGGGTCGGGCTACGACGTCTTCGCGTACGATCTCGACGAGCCGGACTTTTTACGCGTGCTCGCGCGCGACGCGAAGCGCGGCTGGCAGGTTCGCATGGTGCTCGATGACGCGGCGCTGCACACGAAGCCGGGCGCGCGCGAGATCGAGGCGGCGGCCCTGCTCGGACCGGCCGGCGTGAAGGTCGTGCGCGGCCACTTCCAGCGCTACGCGCACGACAAGTGCATCATCCAGCGCGACAAGGCGGGCAACGCCGTGCGCGTGCTCACCGGCTCGGCCAACTTCAGCGTGCGCGGCTTGTACGTCCAGTCGAACAGCATGATCGTCATCGACGATCCGGACGTCGCGAAGCTCTACGGGCAGGCCTTCGACCAGGCCTTCGAGGCCGGTGGGATGGCGGCGTTTCCGAAGCAGCCGATCGCGGCGCAGTGGTTCGACGAAACGCTGCCGGGACTGCCCAAGTTCGGCGTGTCGTTCGCGCCGCACACCAGCGCGAACATCTCGCTGCAGCGCGTCGCCGACGCGATCAAGAACGCGAAGAGTTCGGTGCTCTTCGCCGTGATGGAGCTGACCGGCGGCGGCGATGTGCTCGCCCAGCTGTCGGCGCTCGAGAAACGGACGGACATCTTCTCCTACGGCGTGACGCAGAGCGCAACCGGCTTGACGTTCAACAAGAGCGGGAAGTCCGGGCTCCTCGTACCCTTCAGCTATCTGCAGAGCAAGGTTCCGGCGCCGTTCAAAGCCGAGTGGAACGGCGGTCCGGGCCAGGTCATCCATCACAAGTTCGTCGTCGTCGACTTCAACGGCCCGAGCCCGGTCGTGTTCTGCGGTTCGTCGAATCTCGCGCAAGGCGGCGAGCAGCAGAACGGCGACAACATGCTCTCGATCGAAGACCCGGCGGTCGCGTCGCTCTACGCGGTCGAGGCGATCAAGCTGGTCGACCACTACGAGTTCCGCGCGGTGCAATCGCAGGCGACGGCCGACGTGCCGCTCACGCTCAAGGGTCCCGAGCAGAACCCGCAGTGGTGGGAGAGCTACTACGACCCGACCAACCTGAACAGTCGCGAACGCACCGTGCTCGTGTCGTAGCGTCGGTCCGGCGGGCCGAACGCTTGCGGCCGAGGAATGCTCGCATGCCTGATCGTGCCGTCACCGAGAAGCTCGTGTTCGAGGGCGTGTGCCCGCTGCTCGAGGTCTTCGACATGCCGGCATCGCTCGCGTTCTACCGCGACGTGCTCGGCTTCGAGGTCGTTGCGTCGGCGCCGCCTACCGGCATCTCTGCGCGCACGGCATCGACGTGCAGCCGCCGAAGACCGCGCGCTACGGCATGAAGCAGCTGTACGTCAAAGACCCGGACGGTTTCGGGTTGTGTTTTCAGTGGGACGCGAGTGCCGGCTGAGTTCGCCGCGCCTGCCGAGCCGAAGCGGCCCGACTAGGCAGACTACCAGTGGTTCGGAACGGCAATGTCATCTACTCGCCGGTGGATGCGGTCGATCGCCGGTAGGGCATGATCCGCCCTCTTGCCTCGCTGTCCAGCCGCTCGCGCTGTCCGCAGCGAGGGAGAGGTTTGCCGCAATCGAATTCGTGCCGTCCTGCCTTTGAACGAAGGTGGCGATTCTCTCGCGCTTGTGCTGGTGACCGATCATCTCGAAGACGGCGTGCGTCATACCCTGGACAAATTTCGTCGTCAGGCCGGACGGTACCGCGCATTTCTGCTGCGACGTGCTCCCGAACCTGAAGGTGAACGGCCGGCCGGGCAACCTTTCCCGCGACTCGCTCGACGAGCTTTGGAACGCAGACGAGCTCGTCGCGGTCCGCACCGCGATGGCACGTGGAGAGAAGCCTGCGAGTTGCAACGCCTGTTGGAAGCAGGAAGCCAAAGGCGGTGCGAGCCGGAGGCTGCTGATCAATCGCGTGTACCGCGATCTCGGCGGCGGGCTCGCCGTCGAAAAGCTCGCGGACGAAGGCGCCACGACCGGCTATCGGCTCGAGCGCAAGCCGGATTGGTTCGTGTTCGAGCTCGGCAACACGTGCAACCTCAAGTGCCGAAGCTGTAATCCGCTCTCGAGCTCGCGCGTCGCGGCCGACCGCGTGCAGAGCGCGTGGATGGGCATGGCGCCGCCGGTGCCCGGCGACGCGAGCGCCTGGTTCAAGCAGATCGACACGCTCGCCGACGCGATCGCTGACGCCGGCCATGCAACCGCGATGCTCTCGCTCATGGGCGGTGAACCGTTCCTGATCGCGCAGACGTGGCAACTGCTCGAAGCGCTCGTCGAGCGCGGCGTGGCGCCGAGCCTCTACGTCGGCTT